>NZ_JBITJE010000005.1:198027-665459 GCF_044459685.1 Kribbella sp. NPDC050241 | reverse complement strand
AAAAATCATCCGAAGCCCATGAACGGGGATAATGCATCTTTCGGCATTGACTTTCGGCACGCTGTTGAGTTCTCAAAAATCGGGCGCACACCGCGCTTCAGACTTTCGTTTGAAGCTCCGGGGCAACTCGCCAAACTTTACTGTTTCGTCCGCGGCCGGTCAAATCGGCCTCTTTCGTCCCAGTCTCCCTGCGCGACTCAGTGTCCGAAACCCGCCGAGGCGTGTTTCGGCTTCCGAGACCTTCAGGGAGTTTGTCGGAGGACCGGCCGCTTTCGCGTCCTGCGCCTCGCTCCAACAAGAAGAACATTACTGACATTCGCGGTGCGGATGCAAATCGGGGTCCTGGACCCCTCCGATGCCCGCCGGCCACGGCCAGCTGGTCCCTCTGTTCCCAGCCGTCACTCACGTCTCCGCGAGTGGTGGACTCCCATCATCCACCCCCGGTCAAGGGGCGGCAGGTGGGTCGGGTGGGAGACGATCGCTCGTCCCCCACCCGAGGTCCTGCGACTGTCCGGCAGACGCCTCTCGGCGAGTGGCCGCTCGAAGCGGCGAAGGTTGAGGCCCGGGGTCATACATCGGACAGTCGAAGGTTGTAACCCCAGTGCTCCCGCACCTATTCCCGGGCACGACACACTCTCTTCGAGCGCTACGAGCACAGTCGGTTACTCAGGTCGTGCGGGTGCAGGGGATCTCCTCGTCGTTCTGGATGAAGACCAGGTCGCCGTCGCGTAGCTCGAGCTCGGTGTCTGCGGTGGTGGCTGCGAACCTGGTCTCGGAGCGCGCGCTGAACTGCAACGGGTTCTGCTTCTCGAACGTCACCTCGAGTCCACTCCCCTGCAGTGCGATATCGAACGCCGGGCCGCCATCCAGCCGGTACGCACCGGCCAGCTCAGCCAGGGCCGGTGACGGGAGGTCCGGCAGCTCGACGTCCATCGGGTAGCCCTCCCAGCCGTACGCCGCGGCTGCCGCAGCGAACGCGCGCAGGACAAGCCACATGCCGTTGTCGCTGTTGGTCATCACCACCACACCCTGTCCGGTGTCCCGGTACGCCAGCAGGTGGCATTTGAATCCCTCGTTGCCTCCGCTGTGGCCGAAGCGCTGTCCGACGTCGTCGAGGAACAGTCCCAGTCCGAGATGACTCAGGCCACCGATCCGCTCGCTCGCGGAGATCTGGGGCGTGAGCATCTCGCGCGCGAGGTCCGGCGACAACACCGCACCATCCACTCCCGCGTAGGCCTGCTGGATGCCGATGGCGAACTTGGCGAGATCGGTCGGCGTCGTCCACAGTCCCGCAGCGGCCAACTCCGGGTAGGCATGCCAGCGTCCGTCGATGGGCCGGCCGACCTGGTCGTGAGCTGTCGCTGCGGTTTCGTACAGCTCTGGCGGCAGCGGCTGGGCGTAGTCGCTGGATGACATGTTCAGTGGTTCGAGAACCAGCTCGCGGACGAGCTGCCGGAACGGTGTGCCGGTCACGTCCTCGAGTAGCTGCTGCAGGACGATCGTGCCGCCGCCGGCGTACCGGAACTGAGTCCCGGGGACGGTGTCGACCCGTACGCCGAAGGTGTTGGTCGGGCTGACGCCGTCGAGGATCTGCCTGGTCGTCGGCAGCGTGGCCTCGTGGTGGTACCCCGGGAATCCGTGCACCGTGAGGCCCGCACTATGGCTGGCCAATTGCCTCAACGTGACGACTGGCTGCCAATCTCCGGTCGGCGGCACCTGCCACGACGTCAGCCGTTTGTTCACATCCTCATCGAGATCCAGCAGGCCGCGGTCGACCAGCCGGAGCATCGCGAGGACCGCGACCGGCTTGCTGATCGAGCACGCCTGGAACAGGGTGCCCGGACCCACCGGCACAGACTCGCCCGCCTGCATCACGCCGGCGGTCCCGGTGTACTTGATCTCGCCGCCATCGATCACCACCCAGCTCGCGCCGGGCACCCGGAACTTCTCGAGATCGGCCTCGATTCCCTCGCGCAGAACGTCCACGTTCCCTCCCCTCGGCTCCAACCGGCTCGGAGCCTCGTGGAGGGAACGCTACGACGCGAACGGTCCTACCTCGACGGTTGCGGCGCGGTGCAGTCGATCTTCGGGTTCGCGCCGATGTAGTTCAGTGGGCCGGCGACGATGGTGACCAGCGTCGTGCCCACCTTGGCGCACGTCGCGTCCGAACCCGCGAAGTAGTTGCGCTGAACCGCAGCCGCGAGGCCGATGAGCAACCAGACGAGAACGATGATCGTGATGGTTCGGGAACTGGTCGTAGACGCTCTACGTGTGCGCATGTCCACCTCCTGGGCTGGGCGCTCCCCCCGTGTGGAACGCCCTTCCGGTGCCCGCTGCGCGACCACCGGAAACGCAGAGTCAGACTTCGCGACAGTCGTAGTACGGCTTGATGTGCTTGTTCACGTACGCGCCGATGCTCGGTGCGGCGAGCAGACCGGCGTACGTCGGTTGCGGGACTTCGTCGTACTGGTAGACGTAGCCGTTGACGTACTCGAGTTCGAGCGTGCCGTCGGACCAGCCGACCGACTTGATACTCGACGAGTTCACCGGCCGCCGCCTCATCCCTCAGCTCCTTCGCTACGCCGTACGCCGCCACAGGTCAGTGTGCCGGTGATCGCTCCGGATCGGGCGACTCCAGGCGCGCCAAGGCCCGGGCCAGGTCGCCGATCGCCGTGTTGAGCTGGTCGAGCACGGCATGGTCGAGCGGGATCCGTCGCTCGTCCAGGCCGAGATTGGCCTCGAACCGGACCAAGGCATCGGGCGGCGCTTTCTTGAGTGAGGTGTCGAGGGCCTCCTGCAAGTAGGGACTGGGCACGATCTCGGGTCTCTCCCGCCACTTCGTGACTGTGCGGGGCGCAATGCCGAGGTGCTCGGCGAAGGCCTCGTTCGTCAGCCGCAGCGCCGTCCGCAAGGCGTGCGCGTGCCGGCCGGTCCATTCTTCGATGACTGTCATCGGGTTCGCTCCTTGCGCGTCGATCACTCCTTGCAATCAGGTTACGGCGATCGGGTCACCGTCGGAGTGCACAATTTGTGCCCTGTGGATACCGGTTGGGTTCATGGTGCGGACCGGCTCCGGCGCGTTGACTTCAGGCATGAACGAGATCGGCGGAAGAACCCCGACGCTGCTGCGGACGATCCCGCGCCGGCGTCATCTGAAGGTCGCGAACAAGTCCGGGCCACGCTGCTTCCAGCTGGTCCGTCATATCGACGTCTCAGGCATCAGCGGTACGGGCGTCGTCGCCGAAGGGGTCGAGTGGAGTGACGGGACGGTGGCCCTGCACTGGGGAGGCCGCTATCCCACGACCACGGTCTGGCCGGACGGCGTGCACGCGCTCCTGACCGTCCATGGTCACAACGGTGCGACCACCATTCGCTGGCTGGACGAGTAGCCATGCGGACCCGATCTCGGTGGGGTGGGCCTCCCCTGCAGCCGGCCCGCCTCACCGGCCTACTCCGAGAAGAACTGCTCGCGGTACTCGGCCGGGGTCTGCTTGCTCGATCTGGGTGCGGAGCCGTTCAGTCCCGCAGACCTGGCGGACGCATGGCTGGGTTTGTCGTCGTCGCTCGGCGGCTGTGTGCCGGCGTCAGGCGGCGCGGGCTGCTGGTGCGATTCGTCCGGTTTTACCAGGGTGTCGACCGCGGAGTTGAAGGCGAGTTCGGCCCGGGTCGGCTTGGTCTGCTCGATGGTGTCGGCGGACGCGCGTCGTGCCGGGAGGTCGTTGGCGGCGGCGGACAGTTCGGCGAGGGTGTCGAGCAGGCCGAGGGCCGTCTCGACCTCGCCGGGGTGATTGACCAGCCACCAGAGCGCGGCCGAGCCGGGCGTGGCGAAGACATCGTCCTTCAAGTACGTGCGCTTGTCCTGCTCCATCCGGCGTTCGAGCAGAGTCGTCTGCTCGCGGCGGTGCAGAGCCGCCAGGTGCTGGAGATGCTTCTGGTCGGCGTCGGGCAGCCGCAGCCGGATCTCGGTCGCCCAGCAGCGCACCTGCTCCTTCTCGTCCAGCGCGGGCTCACCAAGGGTGGCGGCGAGGCGGTGCTGGTTGAGCGACTCTTCGGTGACCTGCTGGGTCGCGGTCAGAGCCCGGGCCCGCTCGAGCAACGCGTGCACCGCGACTGCGCCGAGATCCGTGTGGCGCGAGCCCGACAGCACGGTCGACCACTGCACCACCGCCGAGAAGCTGAACTGGAAGTCAGGCGACGCGGACGGCAGCCGTATGTCGGCCACCGTGCGCGACGGCGGTCCGGAGAAGACGGGATCTGGATCGGGCAGGACGACGGATGGAGCCGGTGTCGGCCTGGCGACTGCGGGACGCGGTTCGTCGGGCTGCTTCCAGACCACCGCAAGCAGCACGAGCAACACCACGGTGAGTACGACGGCGGCCCAGCTCGGGAGGCCGACGACGAGCGACACGACGTACAGGACCAGGACAATCGCGGCAGCAGTCAGGAGGGAATTCCGGTGGAGCTTCATGGTGGCGTTCCTTCACCGCGTCGGGCGGACGTCAGTAGGTCGGCGCATGCGTACCTGACGGCTTCCCCGTCCTCCGCCACCCAGGTCACCGGCAACCCAGACCACGGATCTCGCCACGCGGCGAGACCACGAAAAGTTTCACACGCCCCACCGAAAGTAGCCGCCCGGAGCGTGTCGGTAGCTGAGCGTGAGTCAGCCGGTGAGGGAGCGGAGGGCTCGGCGGGAGGGGGTGAGCACCACGGGCTTGTAGGGGCAGCGGGCGTCGGTGAGAGTTTCGTAGGCGCGGATAGCCCGATTGGCGGCGTCCCAGCCTTGCTCGGCAGGGGTGCGGCCGAGGCCTCGGTTGCGGACCAGGGCGCCGTAGAAGGCAGAACAGAAGACGGTCGCTTCGTACCAGCCGATGACGGTGCTGGTGCCGATGTAGGTGATGTCGTCCTGGAGACAGTCGCGGATGGCCCGCTGCCACTTGCCGATGCCGGTCTTGCAGCCGTCGGCGATGACGACGCCACTGGCAATGCCCCACTGCCGGTCCAGGAACCACTCCGCGAGCGAGCGCAGCGAGACCTGGGTCTTGCCGTCGGTCGACAGGAAGGACGGCTCCTCGCTGTGGTCACCGTGTGCCATCACATGAAGGACCGTCGATGGGGTGGTCAGGGCCGAGAACGCGGTCTCGTGGTCGCGGGTGCGGACGAAGTTCACGTCGATCACCGGCTGGTCCCAGCCGGCGTTGATGTTGCCGGTGATGCCCTGGACGAAACTCATCGAGGCGTCGAACGAGCTGTCCAGACCGAGATCCACCAGGGTGATCAGCCGGTTCTTCATTCGCCCATCCCTCCCAAGCGTTTCGTTCCCCGCCGCACCATGATGAACCACGGATCCGACAGTTTGCTCCCCTGTTTACCTGGGCTGAGACGGCCTGCCCGACCCCGGGCCGGGCCGTACGACGTACGGCGATCGTGCGCCGGTAGACGACGCGGAAGCGGACCGTGATCGGCGGTACGGTGGCGGGCAGCGGCCGCCGAAGGAGGACAGGATGAGTCAGGTTCCGAGTGTCACGCTGAGTCATGGATCGGTGCTGCCACGGGTCGGTCTGGGGACTTCACCGCTGAACGACGCGGACGCGGAACGGGCGGTCAGCCAGGCGCTCGAGGCCGGCTATCGGCTGTTCGACACGGCGGAGAACTACCGCAACGAGGTCGGGGTCGGGCGGGCGCTGCGTGGTGCGCCGCGCGATCAGGTGTTCGTCACGTCGAAGTTCAACAAGCGGTGGCACAGCGTCGAGGGCGCGCGGACCGCCTTCGAGGCCAGCGCGGAGAAGCTGGGCCTCGAGTACCTGGACCTGCTGCTGATCCACTGGCCGAACCCGGACCAGGACCGGTACGTCGATGCGTGGCGCGGGCTGATCGAGTTGCGTGCGGCGGGGCTGGTGCGGGCGATCGGCACGTCGAACTTCAAGCCGGCTCACCTGTCGCGGCTCATCGACGAGACCGGGGTGGCGCCTGAGGTCAATCAGGTCCAACTGAGTCCGGTGTGGGCGAAGGCCGCGGAGCGGGAGTTCCATGCGCAGCACGGGATCGTCACCGAGGCGTGGAGTCCGCTGGGTAAGGGGACCGATCTGCTGAGCCACCCGGCTGTGCAGGAGATCGCCAAGGCCCACGGGCGGTCGCCTGGTCAGGTGGTCCTGCGTTGGGAGACTCAGCAGGACGTCGTACCGATTCCCAAGTCAGTGAACCCCAGCCGCCTCGCGGACAACCTGGACATCTTCGACTTCGACCTGACGCGCGCCGAGCTCTCCGCACTCGCAGCCCTCGACGGCACCAGCCGCCCCGCCGCCGACTCCGACCGCTCCGGCCACTGACCACCCCGGACCGCCACAGTCCGGGCGAGCGGCCCCCAGGCCGATGCAGCATGGGCGGCTCTCCAGGCCGCCGCAGCATGGGATGGCTCCCCAACTCGACGCAGCATGGGGGTGGTCCCCAGGCCGACGCAGCATGGGGCGGCTTCCGGACGGCTCAGTTCTTGTGGGCGAGGTAGTAGGAGTTGAAGGCGTCTGCTTCGACGTGGGCGATGTCTACGGAGGCGAAGCCGGCGTCGGTGAGCATTTCGCAGGCCTTCTGCCGGCCCCACACGGTGCCCAGGCCGGTGCCGCCGGCGGACAGGGAGACGGTCATGCAGTGCATGGTCGAGACGCCGTACAAGAAGGTCGCGAAGGGATTGTCCAGGTTGTCCTCGAGGTTGCTCGACGCCTGGATGTCGACCATCAGGAAGACACCGCCGGGGCGCAGCGACGCCGCGATACCGGCGAGCACCACCGCCGGCTGCGCCTGGTCATGGATCGCGTCGAAGGCGGTGACAAGGTCGAAGCATTCGTACTCCCCCAGGTCAGCAACATCGCGAACGACGAACTCCGCGTTCCCGAGCCCGTCTGCCTCAGCACGACCAGCCGCGATGCCTTCGGCGGAGAGGTCGTAGCCGACGCACCGGCTCCGCGGATAGGCCGCGGCGATCAGGTTGATGGCATGCCCGCTGCCACACCCGATGTCGGCAAGGTCGATGCCGTCGACGAGCCGCTCCGGCAGTCCCGGGACCAGCGGCAGGATCGAGTCGAGCAGTGCCGCGTCGAAGAGGGCACCACTGTCTTCCGCCATCAGCCGATGGAACTCGGTGTACTCCGCGTACGAAACACCGCCACCGTGGCGGAAGCACTCGACCAGCCGCGATTCCACCCCAGCAAGCAGGGCGATGAACTGCGTCGCGCCCGCGAGGTTGTCCGGTCCGGCAGCGCGGGTCAGGAGAGCAGCATGTTCCCGCGGTAGCCAGTACGTCCGGCGATCGGCGTCGTACTCCACCACCCGGGCGACCGTCATCCCGCCCAGCCACTCCCGCACGTACCGCTCCTGCAGGCCCGCGGCTCCCGCGAGTTCATGGCTCGTGACCGGTGGCAGCTCCGCCATCGTGTCGAAGAGACCCACCTGATGTCCGATGCTCATGAGTAGCGTGAGCACGCCGTGGTTGAGCACCTCGCCCATCTGTACGCCGAAAGCCTCGACGCGCGGAGTATCCAAAAGCATTGTCTCCACCTCCCACAGGCAGCATCACCCCGGGAGATGGGCGCAGCATCGGTGAATTCGCCTATTCCTTCAGGCGGGTGAGGTAGGCGGCCGCCTCGGTCCGGTTCCGGACGCCGAGCTTGGACAGGATGCTGGCGACGTGATGCTCGACGGTACGGCGACTGATGTACAGACGTGCCGCGATCTCCGGATTGGGCAGCCCTTCAGCCAGCACGCCGAGGACGTCCCGCTCCCGTTTCGTCAGCAAACCAAGGCCTCTGGGACCGGAACGAGCCGCGGACGCACCAGCCGACCGCAGCCAGGCTGCAGCCGCATCCGCATCGCGCGAGGCACCGACGTCTTCGAACACCGTGAGCGCCATCCGGGCTTCAGCCACAGCAGCCGCTGAGCCGCCCTCGGCACACAGCGCCTCGGCCAGCAACATCCGGGCCCGCGCGACCTCGACCGGCATCTCCAGCAGGCCGAACCACGTCAGCGCCGCCGACAACCGGCGCACCGCCGCGTCGGCTTCCCCCTGTGCCAGTAGAGCTCGCCCGCACAACCGAGCAGCCCGTGCAGCGATCAGTCCGCTGTCGGTCGTCGAACCCAAAGCAGAAAGGTGTTCGGCCTCCACAGCAGCGCCGGCAGCATCACCGCGAGCGAGACAGGCCTCGCCAAGCACCTCACGGAGTCGGGCCGCCTCCAGCGGGTTCGCGTCGACCAGCTGACGCCGCACGAGTGACTCAGCCATCGCCACGTCCCCGGCTGCGAGGTGGACGGCTGCCAGCACCGGCCGTACGACGGGGCGATCCTCGAAGCCGACGAGGAGCCGCCGAGCCTCGGCAACCCGGCCCTGACCGAGTCGGAGCTCGGCCAGGAAGGCCGCCGCCTCTGCCTGGACGGCAGGCAACGAGTGTCGCGACAACTCGGCCGCGGCGGTCAGCTCGTGCTCCGCGCGTGGCCAGTCACCGGTCGACACCAGGACAGCGCCGTACGCCGCCCGGCAGGTCGAGTGCAGGTACGGACAGCCGTAGCGATCGATGAACTCGTCCAGCGAACGCATCCACTGCACGACGCGCACGAAGTCAGCACCGCGAACGCACGACCGCATCAGCAGACAGCTGGTGAGGACGACCGTGTCAGGTCGAGCCCCCTCGCCACCCAGCGCGCCGGCCAAAGCCTCGTCCAGCAACGCGGTGCCTTCCAGCACATGTCCGAGGTCGATCAGCGCCGCGCCCCAGATGCTCAGCGCGCACAGCTCAAGATCGCGATCCTCCGCCACGGCAGCAACGTCGTACGCCGCCTCCGACCAAGCTGCCGCGAGCTCGGGATCGTCGGCGGACGACGCCCGGGCCAACGACGCCCACGCTACTAGTACGGGCTCGGCAACCTCCGAGGCGATGCGGACGGCCCGCGCCGCCCATCCCTGTGCGGCGGCCCGATCGCCGAAGTTGGCGTCGTACGAGAGGCTGAGGCCAAGGGCCACGAAGACGGCGTCAGCGGGATCGGACTGGCGGTAGAGCGCGTAGGCGCGTTCCCAACAGGAGAAGGCGGCGGGCACGTCGCCCAGCCACCACTGGGCGTCACCCAGCCCAGCCAGACCTCGAGCCGTTGCCGAGATCCCGACCGCTTCCGCGAACACGGCGCGTGCCGCGCTCCAGTCTCCCTCGCCGAGTGCCTTCGCCCCGGTCGCGAGGAGACCGTCCATCCCCTCCACAGCTTCGACGGTAAACGCGCCGCGGTCCCCGGGAAAGTGGCAACTCCTGGTGTTCGCCCCCATCCGTGGGGTGGCTCGCTGCGAAGGCCCGGGCATTCGACCCCGACACTCGGAAGGACGGGACATGACTCTGCGCAATCGCGCCGCGGTTGCGGTGCTCACCACCAGCACCCTTGCCCTCGCCACCCTTGTCGGTGCGCGTGCACACGCGACGGAGAACCGACCGCCGGGGTCGTTGGGGCCGGTCTTCGTCCTGCACGAGGGTCGCTACAGCGCCTTCGACCCGCCCGACGGCATCAGCGCCAACGAGTTCGTCGACCTCAACGACCGCGGACAGGTGGCCGGAACCTACATCGACTCCGGCGCCGGAGCCAGCCACGGGTTCCTCCACGAGAAGCGCGGCCGGTTCACCCGCTTCGACGCCCCGGACGCGAAGCTGACCTTCCCCACCGACATCAACGATCGCGGACAGATCGCCGGCTTCACCACGGATGCGCTGCCGTTGCCCACGGCCACCGATATTCAAGGCTTCGTGCTGAAGAACGGACCCACCGGTCCCTTCACTCGGATCGACTACCCGGGCGCGTCGCGCACGATCGTGTTCGGCCTCAACGACCGCGGCAGCATCACCGGCGTCTACGAGAACCCGAACGCGACGCCACCCAGCGCCGTCCCGCCAGAGGAAGACCGATGAAGACCCGCGCCCTGGCCGGCGCCATGTCCGCGGTCGCGCTCGCGGCACCAAACCGTCGAGCACAGCCGCCGCGGGGCTAGACGCGCTGCGGCCCCCGGGGAATGTGGGAAGTTCCCGGGGGCCGTGGCGCTTTCAGTTGGGGTGGTGCAGCGCGACTGGCGCTTCGCGGGTCAGCTGCAGCCGGAGGTGCTGCCGCAGCCTTCGCAGACGTAGCAGGAGCCGCTCGGGCGCATCTTGGTACCGCAGGTGAAGCAGAGCGGCGCGTCGACCGAGGTGCCGGTGATGAGCTCGAACATCTCGGCGGTGGTGCGGACCTCGGAGGTGTCGAGCGGCTTGGCCGCGGCCGCTTCCGCCACGACTGGCTTGTCGGCGCTCTCGGCGGCCGGCTCGACCGACTTCAGCGACTCGGCCTCGGAGATCTCGACCGGGGCCGGCTCGTAGGAACCGGTGTCGAGCTGCCGGGACCGCTCGTCCGCGGAGTAGATGCCCAGGGCGGCCCGGTCGTCGAACGGCAGGTAGTCCAGGGCCAGGCGCCGGAAGATGTAGTCCATGATCGACTGCGCCATCCGGACGTCCGGGTCGTCGGTCAGACCGGCCGGCTCGAACTTCAGGTTGGTGAACTTCTGGACGTAGGTCTCCAGCGGTACGCCGTGCTGCAGCGCGATCGAGATCGCGATCGAGAAGGCGTCCATCACCCCGGCCAGGGTCGAACCCTGCTTGCCCATCTTCAGGAAGACCTCGCCCAGACCGTCGTCCGGGTAGGAGCCGGCAGTCATGTACCCCTCGGCGCCACCGACGCTGAACGACGTGGTCCGCGACGGCCGCGACTTCGGCAGGCGCTTGCGGGTCGGCCGGTACTCGATCACCTTCTCGACGATCTTCTCCGCGACGGCCTGGGTCTCGGCCGCGGCGGCCTGGGAGGCCTTCTTCGCCTTGGCGTCGGCCAGCGGCTGGCCGACCTTGCAGTTGTCGCGGTAGACCGCGAGCGCCTTCAGGCCGAGCTTCCAGCCCTGGAAGTAGACGTCGGCAATCTCCTCGACCGTCGCGGTCTCCGGCAGGTTCACCGTCTTCGAGATCGCGCCGGACAGGAACGGCTGCGCGGCCGCCATCATCCGGACGTGGCCCATCGGCTTGATCGCCCGCTCACCCATCGCGGTGTCGAAGATCTCGTAGTGCTCCGGCTTCAGGCCGGGAGCGTCGACCACGTGACCGTGCTCGGCGATGTACTCGACGATCGCCTCGATCGTCTCCTCGGTGTAGCTGTACTGACGCAGCGCCCGCGGCACCGTCTGGTTGACGATCTGCATCGAGCCGCCGCCGACCAGCTTCTTGAACTTGACCAGCGAGAAGTCCGGCTCGATCCCGGTGGTGTCGCAGTCCATCATGAAGCCGATGGTGCCGGTCGGTGCGAGCACCGAGGCCTGCGCGTTGCGCCAGCCGTTCTTGCCACCGACCTTCAGTACGGCGTCCCACGCGGCAGTGGCGTGCTTGTGCACGTCCTTGTCGATCTCGTGCAGGCTGCGGATCGCGTCGTTGGCCGCGGCGTGCTTGCGCATCACCCGGGTGTGCGCGTCCTTGTTCCGCTCGAAACCGTCGTACGGGCCGACGACGCCGGCCAGCTCGGCCGAGCGCTTGTACGACGTACCGGTCATCAGCGAGGTGATAGCGCCCGCCAGTGCGCGACCACCGTCGGAGTCGTACGCGTGACCCGTTGCCATCAGCAACGCACCGAGGTTCGCGTAGCCGATACCGAGCTGCCGGTAAGCGCGGGTGGTGTCGCCGATCGCCTCGGTCGGGAAGTCGGCGAAGCAGATCGAGATGTCCATCGCGGTGATGATCAGCTCGACCGCCTTGACGAACTTCTCCGAGTCGAACAGGTCGTCGTCGCGCAGGAACTTCATCAGGTTCAGCGACGCCAGGTTGCAGGACGAGTTGTCCAGGTGCATGTACTCCGAGCACGGGTTCGACGCGGTGATCCGGCCCGTCTCCGGCGTCGTGTGCCAGTCGTTGATCGTGTCGTCGTACTGCAGACCCGGGTCGGCGCAGGCCCACGCGGCCTGGGAGATCTTGTCGAACAGCGACCGCGCGTCGACGGTCTCGATCACCGAGTTGTCCAGCCGCGCCCGCAGCCCGAACTCACCCTTGTCCTCGACCGCGCGCATGAACTCGTCGGTGACCCGGACCGAGTTGTTGGCGTTCTGGTACTGCACCGAGGTGATGTCGCGACCGCCGAGGTCCATGTCGAAGCCCGCGTCGCGCAGGACGCGGATCTTCTCCTCCTCGCGCATCTTGGTGTCGACGAACTCCTCGATGTCGGGGTGGTCGACGTCGAGGACGACCATCTTGGCCGCGCGCCGGGTGGCGCCACCGGACTTGATCGTCCCGGCGCTCGCATCCGCGCCGCGCATGAAGCTGACCGGGCCGGACGCCGTACCGCCGCTGGACTGCAGCAGCTCCTTGGACGAACGGATCCGGGACAGGTTCAGACCGGCGCCGGAGCCGCCCTTGAAGATCAGGCCCTCTTCCTTGTACCAGTTCAGGATCGAGTCCATCGAGTCGTCGACGGCGAGGATGAAGCAGGCCGACACCTGCTGCGGCGACGAGGTCCCGACGTTGAACCAGACCGGCGAGTTGAAGCTGAAGTACTGGTGCAGGAGCATCCAGGTGAGCTCGTGCTCGAACACCTCGGCGTCGGCCGGGGTGGCGAAGTACCCGTGCTCCTCACCGGCCTTGCGGTAGGTCTTCACGACCCGGTCGAGCAGCTGCCGCAGGCTCCACTCGCGGTTGTCGTGACCGACCGCGCCACGGAAGTACTTCGTGGTGACGATGGTGGACGCGTTCACGCTCCAGTAGTCGGGGAACTCGACCCCGCGCTGCTCGAAGACGGTCTCACCGGTCTTCCAGTTCTGCTGTACGACGTCGCGGCGCTCCCACGTCACCTCGTCGTACGGGTGCGCACCCTCGGTGGTGAAGATGCGCTCGATGGTGAGTCCCGCGGGCGCGTTCTTGCGCCCACGGAACCCGGCCGCCGACCTCTTGGTCGACCCCGAGTGGCCGGTCACCGTCTCTGTCATGGTTGCTCCTCGCCGTGTGTCTGCACTGCCGCGGTCTGTCGGGACCGCCCCGTTGAGTAACGCCAGGTGTTGCAGGTGGTGGTGCTGAAATCCCCGATTTATGTCTGCTGGGTCGGCTTCAGCGGGCGCGGCTCGGTGCCCTCAGGCTCCTTCTCCGCCCGCAGCAGCGCGATCTCCGTCTCGAAGTCGTCGGCCGACTCGAACTGCCGGTAGACGCTCGCGAACCGCAGGTAGGCGACCTCGTCGAGCTCCCGCAGCGGCCCGAGGATCGCGAGTCCGACCTCGTGCGCGGGCACCTCCGGCGAGCCGCTCGCCTTGAGCGCGTCCTCGACCTTCTGGCCCAGCCGGGCCAGCGCGTCCACGTCGACCGGCCGGCCCTTGCAGGCCTTGCCGACGCCGTTGATGACCTTCTCCCGGCTGAACGGCTCGGTCGCGCCGGAGCGCTTCACGACCGTGAGCTGCATCTGCTCGACGGTGGTGAACCGCTTCTCGCACACCGGGCACTGCCGGCGGCGGCGGATCGCTCCGCCGTCCTCGGCCACCCTGCTGTCGACGACCCGGGAATCGACGTGCCGGCAATACGGACAGTGCACGACGAATCACTCCTCCCGTGAGGCCGCCCAGCGGGCGTCCTGTGGATCTTTCTGGGGACAACTTGTGTATGACGTGTGCGTAACCGACCACTACCTGTGGAAAATTACACCCGTGTAACCACTACATCTAGCGATCCTAGATCGCTGCTCCGACAGTTTGCAAGAACGCCGGAATCTCGCGCGCGTCTCTTTGTTCCAACACCCGCGCGGCCTGGTGTACTCCCGCGTGGCGCCGCCGGAACGGGCCCGCGGAGGAGCAAACTACGGCCCGCCGAGGGCCTCAGGAGCCAGGCAGGGAGAAGTCGAAATCGCAGCCCTGATCCGCTCCCAGAACGTGGTCGCGGAACAACTTTCGGTAGCCGGTGACGGGCGGCGGAGCGGACGCCGGGAGATCGGCTCGGCGCTTCTCCAACTCGTCCGGCGGAACCAGCAGGTCGAGCCTGCCCTCGGACACGGACAGCCGGATCTGGTCGCCGGTCCGGACCAGGGCGAGCGGACCGGCCAGGGCGGCTTCCGGGGTGACGTGCAAGACGATCGTTCCGTACGCCGTGCCGCTCATGCGCGCATCGGAGATCCGGACCATGTCCCGGACACCGCTCCGGGCGAGTTTGGCCGGGATGGGCAGATAGCCGGCCTCAGGCATGCCCGCTCCGAGTGGTCCGGCGTTCTGCAGGACCAGCACGTCGGAGGGCTCCACATCCAGCGCGGGGTCGTCGATGCGGGCCGCCAGGTCCTCCAACGAGCTGAACACGACGGCACGCCCAGTCGTCTCGAAGAGCGCCGGGTCGGCGGCCGACCGCTTGATCAGCGCGCCGGATGGCGCCAGCGACCCACTCAGCCAGACCAGACCGCCCTTGTCCCGGCTCGGAGCGCTCAACGGACGCACAACATCCCGATCCACCCAGGGCGGTCCGTCGCCCAGCCGCTCCCCCAGCGTCTCCCCGGTCACCGTCAGCGCAGACAGGTCCAGCAAGTCCCGCAGCTCATGCAGTACGGCGGGCAGTCCGCCGGAGGCGTGCAGATCCTCCATGTAGTGGGCACCGGTCGGCTTCAGCTCCACCAGGACCGGTGTGGTGTCACTCAGCTCGTTCAGCTCGTCCGGATCGATCCTCAGCCCGAGCCGTCCGGCGATCGCGGTCAAATGGATCAAGGCATTCGTCGACCCGCCGATCGCCAGCAGCACCCGCAGCGCGTTGCGTACCGAGGCAGCGGTGACGACCTGGTCCGGCGTACGTCCGGCGATGGCGATAGACACTGCGGCGGCACCGGTCGCTTCACCGATCCGCAGCCGGTCCGCGTGCACCGCGGGAGCCGCAGCGCTGTCCGGCAGAGCCATGCCCAGAGCCTCCACGATGCAGGCCATCGTCGACGCTGTCCCCATGACCGCACAGGTGCCTGCGGTCGTCGCCAGGTTGCGCTCCACCCGCCCGATCTCTTCCTCCGACACCTCACCGGCTCGGTAGCTCGCCCAGAAGCGACGGCAGTCGGTGCACGCACCCAACCGCTCGCCCTGATACCGACCGGTCGACATCGGACCAGTGACGAGCTGGATCGCCGGCCGCCCGGCCGACAACGCTCCCATCAGCTGCGCCGGTACGGTCTTGTCGCAGCCGCCGACGAGGACGACACCGTCCATCGGCTGCGCCCGGACGAGTTCCTCGACGTCCATCGCCATCAGGTTGCGGTAGACCATCGAGGTCGGCTCGAGGAAGCTCTCCCCCAGCGAGACGGTCGGGAACTCCATCGGCAGCCCGCCGGCCGCGATGATGCCGCGGGCCACGGACTTCACCAGCTCCGGCTGTTGCCGGTGGCAAGGGTTGTAGTCGCTGGCCGAGGTGGCGATGCCGATCACTGGACGGTCCAGCGACTCTGGTGACCGGCCGCTGGCGTGCAGGAACGCCCGCCGCAGGAACCGCGAGAACTCCGGGTCCCCGTAGCTGACCAGTCCCCGGTAGATGCCCGTCGTCACAGTGCTCCTGGTGTCCGGCGAAGGTGTTCCTCCAGCAACCGCAGCATGCTCTCCGGCGGTACGGCGGCCGGCGCGCGGACGGCGTCGTACGCGATCAGCCCGCGCAAGACGAGGCTGCGCTTGCGCAGACCGAGCGCGATCCCGGCCTGGAACTCGAAGTTGACCAGCGGCAGGTAGTCCCGCCAGACCTCACGCGCCGCCTCGAAACCGCCTGAGCGGTACGCCGCCACGCACGCGAGCAACCCCTCCGGCACGGAGAAGCCGGTCATCGCTCCGGCGGCGCCGACCGCCAGTTCGTCGAGCAGACAGGTGCCGCCGAGCCCGCCGAAGATCGGTACGTCGAGTCCGGCCGCCAATTCGGCCACCGCGGGCGGGTTCGGCGACGACTCGGACTTCACGGCCACGGCGGACGGCACGGTGCGTACGGCGGCGATCAGGTCGGCGGTTGCGATCGAGATACCGGTGATCACCGGGTAGTCCTGCACCACGAGCGGGCGTTCGGTGCGCTCGGCAACCTCGTTCAGATGGTTGCTCAAGGCATCCGGATCGCCGGAATTCACTTGAACCATGAGTCCGGCCAGGCGAGACCCGACGGCCGGCAACACATTGGCCGCCTCGGCCACCACCTCGTCGAGCTTCAGTGCGCTGATGCCGATGACGAGCGGCAGCCGAGCCGAGGAGGCTACGACCGTCTCCACCACCGTCCGCCGCTCCACGGGGCTCAGGCGCGCCGCCTCACCGAAGACACCGAGCACGGTCAGCCCCGTCGCCCCGATGGACTCGTAATGCCGGACCTGCCGCGCCAGCGACTCCGTGTCGACCGCGGATCCGTCCGCAGTCAGTGGCGTCGCCAGCACGCCCCACACCCCGGGATCCAGCGTCATGGAGTTCCTCTCGTCGTCACCGCGGCGGCAAGTGCCACCCTCTCTGCCCTACCCGGACAGCTTTACCCCACCGAACGGCGAGGAATCAGACCGCCCTGGTCAGGACGACGAGGCTCAGCGACGGCAGCGGAAGGTCCAGTGGGAGAGAGAGCGTTCCGTCGACCGTGACCGCGGCGTCTGCCGCGAACCGCTCGAGTCCCTGGCGATCGGTGATCGTCGCGAGCTGCTCGGGTGTCGGGTCCTGTGGGCCGCCGAGGTCCTGCCAGACCGTGTGGCTGTTGCTGTGGCTGTGGTCGATCCGGTAGTGCTGCACGGTCCAGTCGCCGAAGTCCAGTCCGCTCACCTCGAGATCGACCCGAGCCGTCGTGGTGTCAGCGGCGTACTGGTCGTCGGCGTGCCGCCAGACGAGGACGGCGACACTGCCGTCCGCCGAGGCGCGGCTCGCGATCACGTCGACCTCCTCGGGCAGACCGTTGCCCAAGGCGCTGATGTCGGAGACGTCGGCGGAGCGGTCGGACGAGGCTGCGATCCGGCGGTCGCCGAGGAGCGCGAACACCCGGTAGGCGTTCATCAGCGGCTTCTCGACCCCCGCCGCGGTGACGAAACTCCGGGTGCCCTCGAAGTACCGCTCGCCCTCGATCTGGAAGCTCCAGGTGGTTGCCTCGTGCACCTTCGCCGTGTGCTGCTCGTTGAGGTCGAGCACCTTCTTCATCAGCTTCGCCTGGAAGACCGGGTAGTACTCGTTGTTGCGGTAGGCGAAGTTCGAGTTGTCGTAGATCCCCCAGTGCGCGGGCACCGACGCGTCGCACTCGTCCACGATCACCGGCTGACCGGCGTACTGCGGGAACTCCTCGATGACGGCCAGCGCACGGTCGATCTCACGGAGCATCTTCGGCGTCGACGGCGACTGCCGCAGGGACGCCGGCGCACCGATCGGGCCGTAGGTGCGCCATGGCGTGAAGTGCGACCCCTTGGTGTGGAAGGAGACGAAGTCCACGGGCAGGTCGCGATCCGCGCAGGCCTGCAGGAAGCCGCGGAGGAACTCGGCACCGCGATCGCCACCGGTGACAGCGGGTCCGCCGATCTTGGCCTCGGGGTAGACCTGGCGGATCGACTTGACCGTGACGTCGTACAGCTCGTGGAACTGTTCGGGCGTGCCCTTCCAGTACGAGATGTCGGGCTCGTTCCACAGCTCCCAGAGCCAGTGCTGGACCTCGTCGGCGCCGTACCGCTCGAGGGCGTGCTCGACGAGCGCGGCGACCAGGCCGCCCCACTTCGCGTAGTCCTTCGGCGGGTAGGTCCACCAGCCGGCCTCGTACCCGCTGTACTGGCTGGGGCTGTTGCCGAACGGGAAGTCGGTCTTGGCCTCCTCGGGCACCAGCGCGAGCGGCGTGAACGCGAGCTCGACCAGGGGATGATGACCGGCCTCGACGATCGCGTCGTAGGTCAGATCGGCGATGGTGAAGTCGTAGAACGGCTTCCCGTCCGCGTCCTCGTGGTAGACGTTGCCGCTCCCCCAGTGCGGCAGGCCGAAGCCGGTGCCGCTGTTGAAGATGTTGTGCGGCCGGACGTGGTACGGCGTCTCTGCGAACCCACCGATCGTCCGCAAGGTCCGGCGTCCCTGCGGGGTGTAGGTCCAGTTGATCTCGTCGTATCCGAGGCTGGCCCACGGGCGGTCGAGCGCACCCAACTCGCGGGCGGCGTCGACGACGACGCGGGCCTGGTCCAACCGCGGCGCGTCAGGGTCGGACGGGGCATACGGGAGTTGCTGAACCGCGCTGGGAGAGCTGTTCTCGGTCATGTCAGCCTTTCAGTCCGCTTGTATCGATAAACGCGCCTCGGCATCAAGACGCGGCCGGCCCCGAGGGCCAGGGCGGCGCGTCGCCGGGAGATCGGGCGAGTCGAGTGGAGGTCGGGCGGAGTCGTCCCGGGGACGAGATCGGGCCGGGCGGCCAGGACCGACCCGCGGCGGACAGGCAGCCAGGGTCTCCGGCTCGACCTCTCCCCGTGGCGAGTCCTGCGAGTTAGCCTGGTCGCGGCATTGTTAAATGTCAATGGTTAACAATCAACGCTTTACACCGATGGAGGAACCGACCGTGGCCGGACCGCTGGATCAGCTCGCCCGGCAGGCCGAGCGCAGTCCTGCGTTGTGGGCGACCGTCGTACCAGCGCTGCGGCAGATGATCATCAGCGGTGCCCTCGCACCGGGTGAACACCTCCCCGAGGGTGAGCTCGCGGCCGTGCTGGAGATGAGCCGCGGCCCGATCCGGGAGGCGCTGATCGAGCTCGAGCGCGAGGGTCTGGTCGTACTGCGCCGGCATCGCGGCGCGCAGGTGATCGCGCTGACCAACGAGGACATTGAGGAGATCTACACGCTCCGGCTGAGCCTCGAACAACTGGCGATCGCCCGGGCACTCCCCCGGCTGACCGACGAGCACCTCGCGACGATGGACGACGTACTCGAGCAGATGCGGGCGCTCGGGCCGGACTACGAGCCGCAGACCGCGCTGGATCTGGACCTCGCGTTCCACGACGTGATCTACCAGGCCGCCGCGCATTCGCGGCTCGACCGGGCCTGGCAGCAGATCCGCAGCCAGGTCGCGATGTTCCTCCACTCGCGACATGTCGCCCGCCGCGACTTCCACGAGATCGCGTACGCCGAGCACAAGGCGATCCGCGACATCATCACCGGCGGCGACCCCACCGCCGCCACCGAAGTCATCGACAACCACCTCACCGGCGCCTACCACCGCCTCATCACCGCCCGCCAATGACCATGCATGCGTGAGGATGGGCCGTATGAGGCCGGTGATTCTTGATGTTGATACGGGGTTGGATGATGCGTGTGCGCTGCTGCTGGCCGCGCGCCATCCTGAGGTCGACCTGAAAGCGGTGACCTGTGTTGGTGGGAACGTCGGCCTGGACGACGTGGTGATCAACACGCTGACGGTTCTGGAGGCTGCCGGGCGGACTGACGTGCCTGTGGCCCGGGGAGCAGCGGTGCCGTTGCTCCAGCCGGTTCGCGCGGCGCCTCACGTCCATGGCACCGACGGGCTGGGCGACCTGCACTGGCCGCGGTCGACTCGTACGACGGACGCTCGGCACGCGGTCGAGTTGCTGCGGGACGTACTGCGTGACGCCGCGGCGACCGGAGAGCTCGTGACGCTGATCCCGTTGGCACCGATGACGAACATCGCGCTTCTGCTCCGGACGTACCCCAAGGCGGCGGCCGGACTCCGCGAGATCGTGTTCATGGGCGGCGCGGCCGGGATCGGGAACGCCACCGCCTCGGCGGAGTTCAACATCTGGACGGATCCAGAGGCGGCTGCGGTCGTCCTCACCGCGGCCGGCGAGCTCGGCGTACCCGTGACGATGTACGGCCTGGATGTGTTCTACGACGTGGTGATCACGATGGAGCAGGCGCGAGGGCTGGGTGGATCGCCGTCGGCGGACCTGGCTCGGCGGCTGATCGAAAAGCGGAGCGAGCTGTACAAGTCGGACGGTGCCAGCATCGGCGACGGTGGCGCGGTCTGTGCGGTGATCGATCCGGACGGGCTGACGACGCAGCGCTTCCCACTGCGGGTAGAGCTGTCCGGGACTTGGTCGCGCGGGCGGACGATCGTCGACACCCGCGACTGGGCGGCCGACCTCAGCAGCGATCCCCATGGGCCGTCGTCGACCGTCGTCCAGGTGGCGACCGCAGTGGACGCCGCGCGGTACGCCGAACTCTGGTTGAGCACGGTCAAGTAGCCAGTTCCTGCAGACGGGCGCGCAGTCCGTCCATGAACAACTCGAGGCCGTCGCCGAAGAGGTCGGCGGTGCCGCTGGACTCGGCGACCACGGCGGCGAGAGTCCAACGGGCGCTGACCTCGAAGAGATGACGCGCCTGCGATTCGGGTACGCCGAGGTCCACGAGAGAATCGATCTGCGCGCGGACCAGGTCAGCTCGTGATCCCTCGCCCCGATCCCGGTCCGGGGTCGCCTTGGCCTGGATCAAGCCGGCCAGGCCGGGATGGTCGGCGTAGAACGCCCGCAACTCCAGCGCCCCGGCCTTGGTGACCGCAATCCACTCGTCGACACTGCGCACCCCCTGGTACGCCGCGTTGTCGCCGGTGAACTGATCGAACGCGTTCCGGGCAACCAGATCGAGGAGTTCGTCCTTGTTGTGGACGTGGTGGTAGAGCGACGGTGCGCGGACGTTCAGGCGCTCGGCGACGGATCGCATGGTCAGTCCGTCGACGCCGTCGCCACGGATGACCGCGAGGGCGGCGTCGGCGATCGCGGTGACGGAGATCCCTGCGGCCGCATGGGAGGACGGGTCGCGTCTGGTCACGAAAACCTCGTTGTCGGGTTGGGTCCCGGGCGGTTAGGTTGCTGTCTAACGACATTAGACAGCCTACCCGAGGACGGCATCGTGCCTGGACTGCACCCCGACTATCCGCTGCGCACCGAGCGACTCGACCTGCGACCGCACCGGATGGACGACCTGGACGACCTGTACGCGTTCCACTCGCGACCCGAGGTGGTGCGGTACACACCGTGGCCGGTACGGGACCGGGAGCAGACGCGGGTCGCGCTCGAGGCCAAGCTGTCGCAGGGCGAGCTGACCGAACCGGGTCAGTGGCTGGTGCTCGCCATCGAGCTTCGCGAGACCGGGACGGTGATCGGCGAGGTCCTGCTGAAGTGGGCGAGCCAGACAGATCGGCAGGGCGAGATCGGCTTCGCGCTGCACACCGACTATCAGGGCAAGGGCCTGGCCGCGGAGGCTGCGCGCGAGGTTCTGCGGGTCGGCTTCGAGGATCTGGGGCTGCACCGGATCGTTGCGATCCTGGACGATCGCAACACGGCGTCCGCCCAGTTGCTGGAGCGCCTGGGCATGCGGCGCGAGGCTCACCACCTCCACGCCCTGCAGTTCAAAGGCGAGTGGGCGAACGAGTACGTCTACGCTCTCCTGGAGGAGGACTGGCGCGCGAAGGCCTCTTAGGGGGTTGCGGTGGGGATCGACAACCAGATCTACGACCGGATCGGCGACGGTTGGTGGGACGAGGCCAATCCGCTGAACATGCTGAACGGGAGTTTCACGCCTGGCCGGTTCGCCTACTTCCGCAGCGTCCTCGCACGCCGCGGCCTCGACCCGGCCGGCTTGCGGGCCGTCGACATCGGGTGCGGGGGCGGATTCATGGCCGAACAGTTCGCTCGGCTCGGATGCCAGGTCGCCGGCATCGACCCGTCGGAGGTCTCGGTCAGGACCGCGCGGGAGCATGCCGGTTCGTCGGGTCTCACCGTCGGCTATGCCGTCGCATCCGGCGAGCGGCTACCCCTCGACGCCGAGAGCGTTGAGCTCGCCTGTTGCTGCGACGTACTCGAGCATGTGTCGGACCTGGATCGGGTGATCGGGGAGACCGCGCGCGTGCTGAAACCGGGCGGGATCTACTTGTTCGACACGATCAACCGGACGTTCGCGTCAAAGATCCTGGTGATCAAGGTGGCGCAGGACTGGCGGCTGACGAGGGTCATCGACACCGAGTTGCACTCGTGGAACCTGTTCATCACGCCGACGGAGCTCGAAGGAACCCTGCGCCGGCACGGGCTGCGCCTGGGCGAGATCACCGGCCTCGGACCTCGCGCGAACAAGCTCGTCGTACTGCGGAGCTACCTGCAAGCCCGCCGCGGTCGCACAACCTTCGGCCGGCTCAGTGAACTCATGGACATCGGTGAGGTGAAGTCCACCGGCGTCTCCTACATGGGCTACGCCATCAAGAACGAATGATCACCGGTCAGCGAGCGATCGGGATCTGCAGAGTCTGACCGGGCACGAGGTCGGCCGGGCCGGACAGTTTGTTGAGGTCGGCGATCTTCTCGACGACGGTCGCCGGGTCCTGCGCCGGGTTGGTGTCCTGGGCGATCGACCACAAGGTCTGACCGGGCGCCACCTGAACCGGGACCGTGTGGGTGAAGTCGGGGCCGGGCTCGAGTACACCGCTGATCCGCAGGCCGAGCACGACGATTGCCGAGCCGAAGACCAGCACGGACAAAGCCGTCATCACCATCCGGCCGCGCCGGGTCAGCCGCAGTGCCGGCGCCTCGGCCTCCGCGGTACGGCGCACGCGGGCGGGGTCTGCGTGCCGCCGGACGCGGGTCGGCTCGATCGTGTGACGGCCGAGAACCTCGCCGGAGCAGGCACGGACCGGGAGTGGCTCGGTCGTCGTACCGGCGATCCTCGGGCGGCGGCGGGGCACACTGTTCGGAGACGGCGCAACCTCGGGCGCCTGGCGTCCTGCCAGTGCGTCGGCCGCGAGAGCCGCTGTGCTCATCGGATCCTCCAGACCTCGGTCAGTCCACGTCCTGCGGTGTCGATCCCTGTCTACCGGCCGCCTCCGACAGTTTCTGAAAGCTGCCCGCTCGACCGGCCCGAACACCTGTTCGATCGAACGCCTGTACGAATGATTAACCGACAGGCACCCGTCGCGCAACCACTTCCAACCACGACACGCCCGGGAAATTCCCCGCGCCGCCGGCGCCTTATAACCCGACACACGAACAAACGTACGAACCGACACGCCTTCGAACAGATGTTTGAAGAATCTCAGGATTCGGTCTACGGTCAGTGTCAGTCGAGCAAGCTTGGCCGGTGCGCGAGCGGCGGCCCGACCCGAGGAGCAACGACCGATGGCCAGGACGCCGAGCGGTTCCAGTAAAGGCGAGCGCAGCGGTGCGGACGAGGTCGCGGACCGGACCGTGACCGAGTTGCCGGACGGCCCCGCCGACGCCACCGGCCTGACGCCGCGCCAGCGTCGCGTTCTGGACGTCATCCGCGACTCGGTCGACAGCCGTGGATACCCGCCCTCGATGCGCGAGATCGGTGAGCGGGTCGGCCTGACCAGTTCCTCGTCGGTGTCGCACCAGCTTCGCGTGCTGGAGCAGAAGGGCATGCTCCGCCGCGACCCGAACCGCCCGCGGGCCATCGAGGTCCGCTACCCCGGCGAGGTCGACGCCGCGGCCCGCCGGTCGGCGCTCGGCTCGGTGCGGCAGACGTCGTACGACGAGACCGGGGCCGGCGACGCGCATCCGGACGCGGCGTACGTGCCGGTGGTCGGGCGGATCGCCGCCGGTGGCCCGATCCTGGCCGAGCAGGAGATCGAGGAGATCTTCCCGTTGCCGAAGGCAATGGTCGGCGAGGGCACGCTGTTCATGCTGCGGGTCAAAGGTGAGTCGATGATCGACGCGGCGATCTGCGACGGCGACTGGGTCGTGGTCCGGCAGCAGCCGAACGCGGAGAACGGCGACATCGTGGCCGCGATGATCGACGGCGAGGCGACGGTCAAGACGTTCAAGAAGACCAAGACCGAGATCCTGCTGCTACCACATAACCCGGCCTTCGAGCCGATCGACGGCAAGGATGCCATCATTCTCGGAAAGGTCGTAACAGTTCTGCGCCGTGTCTGACATCTCAGACGGCGAGCGAAGTCGGGCGTGTCGTGTCAGCATTGAACCATGACGACTGTCTATGACTTCAGCGCGCGGCGGATCGAAGGCAATGAACAGTCTCTTGCCGATTTCCGCGACCAGGTGCTCCTGGTGGTGAACACGGCGTCGCAGTGTGCCCAGACTCCGCAGTACACGGGGTTGCAGAAGCTCTACAAGGCTTACCGTAGACAAGGCTTCTCGGTGCTGGGTTTCCCCTGCGACCAGTTCGGCCACCAGGAGCCTGGTGACGAGAATGAGATCGCGAACTTCTGTTCGACGATCTATCACGTCACGTTCCCCATGTTCGCCAAGATCGATGTGAACGGGTCGAAGACGCTTCCGCTGTTCAACTGGTTGAAGCGTGAGCAGGGCGGCCTGCTCGGCGGGCGGATCAAGTGGAACTTCACCAAGTTCCTGATCGGCCGTGACGGCGGCGTGATCGCCCGCTACGCCCCGACCCACGCACCGGACAAACTCGCCGACAAGATCGAGGCGGCACTGGCGATTCCCGCACCGTCCCGGGAATCGAACGACTGAACCATCCGGCGCGGTTCCCGGGGGAATCGTCGCCGCAGGCAACGGTCGTTGACGTGAAGAGCACAGGAGTTCCTTCCGCCGTTGCCGGAATGTCGTTGCTGAATGAGACACCTGAACATCGACCGTCTCAGCGCAACGCAAATCTCTCCGAATTCCGGACAATGTCGTCGGCGACCGGCCCGGCGCAATTCAGCGGTCGACGAGAACCGCGTCGGCGTTGATGTCCAGCCGCAGACCGCGCCAGACCGGATGACGCAGGCGAGAGTCCGCGGCCCACCCGGAGTAGGTCACCTCCGCGACCAGGACCGGGTCCAGCCAGTGCGCGATGCGGCGGTCGTGGGTGGGGATCGTCGAGGGGTCGAAGGGCGGATCGCCGATCTCGAGGCCGGCCAGCTCCGCGCTGAACATGTCGAGCGTGGCGAAGTCGAGGCCCGAGCCGACCTTCCCGATCAGGACCAGGTCACCGCCCGGCTCGGAGTAGGCGCCGCAGTAGAACGAGCCGATCTTGCCCTCGCGGTTGCCTTCGCCCGGGTGCCAGCCGCAGAGGATGACGTCGCGGGTCAGGACCGGCTTGATCTTGATCCAGTCCGAGCTGCGCCGGCCGGACAGGTAACGCGACTTCCGGCGCTTGGCCACCACGCCTTCGAGCCCGGTCGACATCGCCACGTCAAGCGCCGCTCCCCCGTCGTCGAACGCCGGCGGTGTCTCCCAGAACGGGTCGCCGATGTCGAGCGAGTCCAGCAGCCCGCGGCGATCGTCGTACGTTGCCTCCAGCAACCACTTGCCGTCGAGGCGGAGGACGTCGAACAACCGCACCGAGACGGGCACCTGGGTGATCAGGTGCCGCAACTGGCGCGGGTCCCGCACGTGCATCCGCCGTTGCAGCAGACCGAATGACGGTGCGCCGTTCTCGTCCAGGGTGACGATCTCACCATCGAGTACGGCGGGGAGTCGCAGGCCCGGGGCGTCGGCGAGACCGATCAGCTCGGGATAGCCGGCGGAGACGTCGCGGCTGTTGCGCGACCAGAGTCGGCAGACGCCGTCGTCCACCTCGGCGATGACGCGGATGCCGTCCCATTTCAGCTCGTACGACCAGCCCGCGCCGGACGGCATCTCCCCCAGGGAGGCCATCATCGGCAGCACCGGAGGACTGGTCGCGGGGCTCATGTCGACTGCAACCGCTTCAGGGCGCCGAGCACCTTCTCACGATCGGCGGTCGGCCACATCGGAGGCAAGGAGGCGCGCAGGTACGCGCCGTACCGCTGGGTGATGATGCGGGGGTCGAGGATGGCGACCACGCCGCGGTCGCTGCTGCGGCGAATCAGCCGGCCCGTCCCCTGCGCCAGCAGCAGTGCGGCGTGCGTCGCGGCGACAGCCATGAAGCCGTTGCCGCCCGCCTCGTCGACGGCGCGCTGGCGGGCCGCCATCAGTGGCTCGTCCGGTCGCGGGAACGGCACCCGGTCGATGATCACCAGGTTGCAGGTCGAGCCCGGTACGTCGATGCCCTGCCACAGCGACAGCGTGCCGAACAGGGACGTCTCCGGATCGTCGACGAACTCGCGGGCCAACTCGCCCAGCTGGGCGTCACCCTGGCAGAGCACCTTCAGGTCGGTCGCCTCGCGGACCGCGGCCGTCGCCGCCTCGGCCGCGCGGCGAGACGAGAACAGGCCGAGGGTCCGGCCACCGGCGGCCGTGATCAGGTCGATGATCTCGTCGAACTGCTTCTGCCCCAGTCCATCGCGATGCGGCGGCGGCAGGTGCTTGGCGACGTACAGGATCGCCTGCTTCTCGTACTCGAACGGGGAGCCGACGTCGAGGCCGCGCCAGGGCAGCGGGCCGGTCTCGGAACTCTCGTCGAGCTCCGGCATCTCGTCGTCCTCATCGAGTTTGTCCGCCGGGCGAAGGCCGACCTGGCGGGCGATCGCGTCGAAGTCGCCGCCGAGGGTGAGGGTCGCGGAGGTGAGTACGGCGGTCCGGTCCTTGAGCACGAGCTCGCGGAGCAGCCCGGCGACGGTGAGCGGCGCGATCCGGAGCTCGCGGCCGAAGCGGTCGCGGTCGGTCATCCAGACCACGTCGGCGTCGCTGAGCGCGGCGACGCGCTCGGAGACGTCGAAGATCTCCTTCACCGCGCCCTTCGACTGCCGCTTCGCGCCGTCGGGGTCGTCGTCCTTGTCGTCGGACTTCTTGTTCAGGTCGGAGTACAGCGAGCGCGCGGCGTCGCGGACCAGCGCGGCGGCCTCCAGGACCACGGCGTTCGACGGCTCGATACGGCCCTCGCGAGTGCCGTCGAGGGCGGCGCGGAGAGCGTCGGAGGCATCGATCAGGTCGTCGGCCTTGTCGTCGTCGACGAAGCGGCGGGATCGTTTGGCGGCGCGCTCGACCATCTGCGGGGAGAGCTCGTCGCCGGCCGCGCCGGTGACGCGGGCGGGCAGCTCGTGCGCCTCGTCGACGATGATCACGTCGTGCTCGGGCAGCACGGTGCGGTTCTCGAACGCGTCGATCGAGAGCAGGGCGTGGTTCGTGATCACGATGTCGGCCTTGCGGGCCTGGTCCTTCGCCTTCTCCGCGAAGCACTCCTCGCCGTACGGGCATTTCTGCGCGCCGAGGCACTCGCGAGCGGCGATGGCGACCTGCTGCCAGGCTTGGTACTGGTGTGAGGGTGCGTGGTCGCGGTCGCCGGCCTTGCCGTCGAGCAGTTGCTGCTCGGCCCAGTCGCGCAGCTCGAGCACCTGCTGACCGATCTGGCCGGGCGGCGGGACGTCGATGAGCATGCCGTCGTCGTCCGGCGCGCCCTCGCGGATCCGGTGCAGGCAGGCGTAGTTGTTGCGGCCCTTCTGGATCGCGTACGACGGTCTGCGCGGGAGGAGCTTCTCGGTCGCGTCGAGGAGTGCGGGGACGTCGCGGTCGACGAGCTGCGACTGGAGCGCGAGGGTCGCGGTGGACACGACGACGCGGCGATCCTCGATCGCGTGCAGGAGTGCTGGGACGAGATAGCCGAGCGACTTGCCGGTGCCGGTGCCGGCTTGCACCAGGAGGTGCGAACCGTCGTGCATCGAGGTGTCGACGGCCTGCGCCATCTCCACCTGACCGGGCCTGGTCTGCCCGTTGATCCCCGACACAGCAGCCTCGAGCAGTTCCCGCACATCAACACCCACCGCCACACCCTAGCCCGCCCGACGGACAGATTTCCGTTCGGACGCCGCGGGTGTGGATAACGCCAGACTGCTAGACGACGGCGCCGCGGTCGGGTTGGGCGTCTCGGTCTACCTGGGGGCGTTTGGGGCGTGGGGGTGGGGCTGGGTAGCGGCGTTCCAGCTCGAGCAGCAAGGGGGCTGCGGTGAGGTTGGAGGAGTAGGTGCCGACGAGGATGCCCAGGAGTAGTGCCAGGGCGAAGTCGGCCAGGGAGTCGCCGCCGAGGAAGAGGAGGGCGCTGAGGATGAAGAGGGTCGAGATGCCGGTGTTGATGGTGCGGGGCAGGACGTTGACGATGGCGGTGTCGATGACCGGGCCCAGGTTCTCGGTGGAGCGGGCGTTGCGAGTCTCGCGGATGCGGTCGAAGACGACCACCGAGTCGTTCACCGTGTAGCCGATGATCGTGAGGATCGCGGCCAGGAAGATCCCGTCCACCGGTTTGCCTGTCCACGCGAACACGCCGACCACGACCGCCACGTTCTGCAGCAACGCCAGCACCGCGCCGGCGCCGAACGTCCATCGGAACCGCGCAGCCAGATACACCAACTGCGCCAGCAGCGCGATCCCGAGCGCGATCAGGCCCTTGTTCCGCAGTTCCTCACCCAGCGACGGCCCGATGCTCTCGTTGCGCACCAACTCCGTGCCGCCACCGATCTCGGAGATCGACTCGCGGATCTTCTCCGCCTCGTCGTCGCTGATCGTCCCGGTCCGCACGGTGATGTCGTCGGCGCCGGACGCCTGCACCACCGCGTTCGGGTACCCGGCCTCGGCGACCGCGGCCCGCGCCTGGTCCGGTGTGATCCGCTGCGCCGTGCTCACCTCGAGCAGCCGGCCACCAGTGAACTCGATGCCGAGATTCAGTCCGCGTACGGCGACCCCCGCAAGACTCACGATGATGGCGACAGCCGTGATCAGCAGCCAGCGGCGGCTGTGCTTCATCAACGACGGGCGCCGCGCCTCCAGCCAGGTCCGAACCCGTCCGTGTCCCGCGATCCCACTCAGCTGCGGGCGCCGCACCACGAATCCCCGCGACACCACGAACTCGGCCAGCACGCGTGTCACGACCAGCGCGGACAACACCGAGGCGATCACACCGATGCTCAGCGTGACACCGAACCCACGGACCGGCCCGGCAGCCAGGAAGAACAACAGCCCGGCGGCCAGCAAGGTCGTGATGTTCGAGTCCGCGATCGCAGACAGCGCGTTCCGGAAACCACTCCGCAGCGACCGGCGCAGCCCGTCCGTCCGCCCCGCGATGTAGTCCTCACGCGCCCGTTCGAACACCAGAACGTTCGCATCGACCGCCATACCGATGGCCAGCACGAAGCCGGCCAGGCCGGGCAGCGTGAGCGTCGCCCCGAGCACGGTCAGCGCCGCGTACGACATCCCGGCGTACCCGATCAGGCCGAGGACCGCCATCAGGCCGACCAGGCGGTAGACGATCACGATAAAGAGCGCCGTGAGCGCCAGGCCGATGATGGCGGCCAGCGCGCTCGCCTGAATCGCGTCCTGTCCGAGCGACGGGCCGACGGTGCGCTGGTCGATGACCTCGACCGGAACCGGCAGCGCGCCGCCGGAGATCAGCGCGGCAAGGTCCTTGGCCTGCTCCTCGTTGAAGGAGCCGGAGATCGTCGTCGTACCGCCGCCGATGCCGACGTTGCACAGCTGGTTGCCGCCGTTCGGGTCGACCTGCGGCGCGCTGATGATCTCGTTGTCGAGCACGATCGCGATCAGCCGCTGCGGCGTGTTCAGCGGCTGGCAGGCGGCCTTGCCGGTGATCGCGGCCCAGGTCTTGCCGCCGTCACCCTTGAAGTTCATCTCGACGAACCAGCCCATGGCGGCCTGCTGCGGGTCGAGCCGGCCCTCCGCGCCGCTGACCATCTCGCCTGTCATCGCGGGCTTGGCCAGCCGGAGGAAGCCCTGACCGGTGTCGCTGGGCAGGTAGAGCTCGCCCGCGGCCGGTTTGGCCGGCTTCGTCGCAACCTGGTCGAGCACCTCGTGGAAGGTGAGCTGCGCGGTCTTGCCGATCACCTGCGCGGCCTCGCGCGGATCCTGGACACCGGGCAGTTCGACGATGATCCGGTTCTCGCCCTGGCGCGTCACGTTCGGCTCGCTGACGCCGAGCGCGTCGATCCGCCGGTGCAGCACCTGGGTGGCCTTGTCCGTGGTGTTCTTGTCCGCCTTGACCGTCGGCGAGTCCTTCGCCTCCAGCACGATCTGCGTTCCGCCACGCAGGTCGAGGCCGAGCTGCGGCTTGGCCGTCAGCACGACGTACGTCGAGGCTGCCAGCACGAAGAACGCCAGCAGCGCGCGGACGAGGGACGACCGGTTCACAACAGCCTCCGGAGGCTCTCGGCGAGGAGGCCTCAGTCTATGGAGCTGGCGCAAAAGTCCATCCGGCTCCGAACTATTCGGGTGCGTCGATCCCGTGTTCGATCGCGTAGCGGACCAGTTCGGCCCGGTTGTGCAGCTGCAGCTTCCGCAGCGTGTTCTGCACGTGGTTCTCAACCGTCCGGTGCGACAGCACGAGCCGGGTCGCGATCTGGCGAGCGGTCAGCCCGCGGGCAACCAGGCGGAGCACCTCTGTCTCCCGCTCGGTCAGATGCGGCACCTCCGGCCCCGCGCCGAGCCGTCGGTACTCCCCCAGCACCAGTCCGGCCAGTCCGGCGCTGAACACCGCATCGCCTTCCGCAGTACGCCGTACTGCGTCGTCGAACTCGTCCAACGACGCCGACTTCACCAGATAGCCGGAGGCACCGTTCTTCACCGCGTCCAGTACGTCGCTCTGCTCGGCGCTGGCCGACAGCACCAGCACCCGCGTGTCCGGCAGCGCCGCGGTGATCTCCCGGGTCGCGTCGACGCCGGACCCGTCGCCGAGCTGCAGATCCATCACCACCACGTCCGGCCGGGTCGCCAGCGCGATCTTCACCGCACCAGCCACGTCCGAGGCTGTCGCGCAGACGTCGTACCCACGGCTGCCCAGATCGCGCGCCACGCCCTCGCGCCACATCGGATGGTCGTCGACGATCATCACGCGTGTCATGTAGCCACCTTCAGTTCCCACTCGGTTCCCTCGCCGGGGGCGGTCCGGACCATGACTGTGCCACCCAGATCGGCGATGCGGCCGCGGATCGACTCGCTGACGCCCAGGTGCCCGTCGACGCGGGCCTGCTCCAGCCGGGCAGACGTCGTACCGATCCCATCGTCGCGGATCGACACGACCACCTCGTCGCCGAGATCCTCGACCACCACCCAGGACCGGGCAGCTGGACCGGCGTGCTTGTCCACGTTGCTCAGCGCTTCGTTGACCGCGGCCACCAGTTCGGCGGCGGTTGCGGCCGGCAACAGGACCGGCGAGGCAGGTACGACGACGTCCACCCGGGTGGTGGCCAGCGGCAGCAACAGCCCGCACAGGTCGAGGCTGTCGCCCTCGCCGACCGTCGGGCGGGACGACATCAGGGTGCGTAGGGCAACTTCCTGCTCGGCAGCCAATTCGGCGAGCTCCAGCGCCTCACCGCCGATCGCCGTGCCGCGACGCTGCACTTGGGCGAGCACCTGCAGCACGCCGTCGTGGATGGACCGACTGAGCCGGAGCCGCTCGGCGGTGGCGCTCTCGGTCGCGATCGCCTCGCGCAGGCGCGCTCCCGCCTGCCGCATGGTCGAGGCGGCGTACCCGACGACCAGACCGGCGACCAGGAGGAGTTGCACGTTGCCGAGGATCTTCGACGCGTGGTCGACACCGCGTAGCGACAGCAGCGCCAGGCTCACGGTCACGGCGCCGAGCAGACCGCCGTCCCGCCCGCGGGAGATGGCCAGCGCGAGCACCGGTCCGGCCGCCCAGACCGAGGTCAGCACGGACGCGCCGGCGCGAATGTCGAGCAGCGGTTGCGCGAGCAGGGTCGCGTACATGCAGCCGACCGTGATGACCAGGTCGGCGAAGGCCAGCCGGGTGTTGCGGCGTCCCCAGCGCCGGCTGTAGCCGATCGAGGAGACGACGGTCCAGATACCCATGACGGCCAGTAGCAGCACCGCCCCGGACGGCCGGACGATCCCGTCCCACCGCGTCCAGACGCCGAAGCACGCGAACCCGAAGGCGATCACGCGGAAGGCGACCAGGGCACGCCACAACGGCTGCAGGAGGTCGACGGGGTCGGACTTCACCGGGACAGTCTGCCAATCGACCGGCCCGCCGCGGCTGAGGCGTCGTACCGGGCTGGTCAGGTAGTTCTACGCATGGCGCAGGATTCCCCCCAGGTTTCCCGGATTTTCCGCTATCCACTTCAGGTCTGCCGGTTTTCGCCGTACTCTCGCGCAAAACACGCTCGGGGGAGCTTCGATCACGCCGCGTCACCATCGCGGTGGCAGCGACCAATGCATGGAGGGGAATCGTGCGCAAGCTACCCGCCGGGCTGTTCAGCCTGGCCCTTGCGGTGACGTTCGGACTGAGCATGGCTTCGTCCGGCGCCGCCGCCCCGCCTGAAGGGGCTCCGGCAGCCACGAGCGCCAGCGAGCCGGCCCAGACGTCCGACGAGTTGTCGAGCCCGCTCGAGGACCAGCGTCGCGAACTGCGCCAGGAAGCGCTGACGAAGGTGCTGAACGGCACCGCCAAGGCCGAGAAACGCGGCGCCAGCACGGTCGTGAAGGTCGGCACCAAGTCGGCCGCGGCCAAGGGCCAGACCGGCCCGAAGGCCCAGCAGACGGTCGACCAGTACGTCGAGCTGAGCCGGGAGAAGACCGACCGGATCTTCGTGATCCTGGCCGAGTTCGGCAACGAGCGGCACCCCAGCTACCCGGACAAGGACCAGGCACCGAGCATCCCCGGCCCGGCGACGTTCGAGGGGCCGCTGCACAACGCGATCCCCCAGCCGGACCGGTCGGTCGACAACTCCACCGTCTGGCAGGCCGACTACAACCAGCAGCACTTCCAGGACATGTACTTCGGCAACGGCAACTCCGTGAAGAAGTACTACGAGACGCAGTCCTCGGGCCGCTACTCGGTCTCCGGTGAGGTCACCGACTGGGTCAAGGTGAGGTACAACGAGGCCCGCTACGGTCGCTCGAACGGCTTCCCCTGCACCGGCAACGTCTGCAACAACACCTGGTTCCTGATCCAGGACGCGGTGAACCAGTGGGTCGCCGACCAGGAGGCGGCCGGCCGCACCAAGGCGCAGATCACCGCCGACCTGAAGACGTTCGACCAGTGGGACCGCTACGACTTCGACGGCGACGGCAACTTCAACGAGCCGGACGGCTTCATCGACCACTTCCAGATCGTGCACGCCGGCGGCGACCAGGCCGACGGCGACCCGCAGCAGGGTGAGGACGCGATCTGGTCGCACCGCTGGTACGCCGGCTTCCCCGGCGGCCCGGCGGACAACCCGATCGGTGGCGCCCAGATCGGCGACACCGGCATGTGGGTCGGCGACTACACGATCCAGCCGGAGAACGGCGGCGTCAGCGTCTTCGCGCACGAGTACGCGCACGACCTCGGCCTGCCGGACGAGTACGACACCTCCGGTGCGGCGGTCGAGAACGGCGTGAACTGGTGGACCCTGATGGCCCAGAGCCGGGTCAGCGCGGCCACCGACGGCGGGCTCGGCGAGCGCGCGGCCGACCTGAACGCGTGGGACAAGCTGCAGCTGGGATGGCTGGACTACGAGATCGTCAACTCCGGCCAGAAGCGGACGCTCGAGCTCGGCCCGCACGAATACAACTCGAGCAAGGCCCAGGGGTTGGTGGTGACGCTGCCGAAGAAGGCGCGCGTCAACGAACTGGTGCCACCAGCGGCCGGGACCAAGTCGTGGTGGAGCGGCGCCGGCGACAACTTCACCCACACGATGAACCGTCAGGTCACGCTGCCCGCCGGGGCAGCGGCCAGCCTCACGTTCCAGGCCAACTGGGACATCGAGGACTGCGGTACGACGGCGTGTGACTACGCCTACGTCGAGGTGAACGACGGCACCGGCTACAAGCCGATCCCCGGCACCATCGCCAACGCGGCCGAGGGCAACGGCATCGACGGCAAGAGCAACGGCTGGAAGCCGGCGACCTTCGACCTGTCCGCCTACGCGGGCAAGACGGTCGGTCTGCAGTTCCGCTACACCACCGACCCGAACACCGGCGGCAAGGGCTTCTTCGCCGACGAGATCAACGTGACGTCCGGGACGACCACGGTGCTGACCTCCGGCGCGGAGACCTCGCCGGACGGCTGGACGCTGAACGGCTTCAGCGCCCAGGGCGCGAGCTTCACCAGCATGCACGACAACTTCTATCTGGCGTCGCACATCAACTACGTCGCCCAGGACCAGTACCTGAAGACCGGTCCGTACAACTTCGGCTGGCTGAACACCCTGCCGGACCGGGTCGAGCACTTCCCGTACCAGGACGGCCTGCTGGTCTGGTACTGGGACACCTCGTTCAACGACAACAACACCAACACCCACCCCGGTGGCGGGCTGATCCTGCCGATCGACTCGCACCCGACCCCGATCAACCGGATCGACGGTCAGGTCTGGCGGCCGCGGGTGAGCGCGTACGACGCGCCGTTCGGTCTGGAGAAGGCGGACTCGTTCACCCTGCACATCAACGGGCAGGCGAGCTACATCCGCGGCCAGGACGCCGTACCGACGTTCAACGACAGCAAGCAGTACTGGTCGGCGGACCTGCCGACGAGCAGCGTGAAGGTCCCGAACAACGGGGTCAACATCAAGGTCGTGTCCCGCACCGGGACGACCATGAAGGTCCAGGTGTCCAAGCGCAGCTGACCCGCTGAGCACAAGACAACGGCCCCGGGAGATCCTCCCGGGGCCGTTGTCTTTGTCTGCCTTACTGAGCGGTTGCCACCTGGTACGGCGTCAGGTCGCCGGCCAGATCCGGGTGGACCCGGGCGGTGACGCGGGTGCCGTCCGCGGTGTGCTCCAGCTGGTCGACCGAGCCCTCGGAGTGGATCCGGGAGACCAGGTCACCACGCTCGTACGGGAGCAGCAGGTCGAGCGCTACGTCCGGCTGCGGCAGCGAGGCCTCGACCAGCGACTTCAGCTTGTCGATGCCCTCGCCGGTGCGGGCCGAGACGACGATCGCGCGCGGCTCGCGGTGCAGGATCGGGGCCAGCGCCATCGGGTCGGCCAGGTCGGCCTTGTTGATGACGATGATCTCCGGGACGTCCGCGGCGCCGATCTCGCTCAGCACCTCGCGAACCGCCTGGATCTGCGCGAACGGGTCGGCGTGCGATCCGTCGACCACGTGCAGCAGCAGGTCCGCGTCCGCGACCTCCTCCAGCGTCGACCGGAACGCCTCGACGATGTCGTGCGGCAGGTGCCGGACGAACCCGACCGTGTCGGTGAACGTGTACACGCGGCCGTCGGACGTCGTCGTCCGTCGGGTGGTCGGGTCCAGGGTCGCGAACAGGGCGTTCTCGACCAGAACACCGGCACCGGTGATCTTGTTCAGCAGCGAGGACTTGCCGGCGTTGGTGTAGCCCGCGATCGCGACCGACGGGATCGCGTGCCGGCGGCGCTCCTGGCGCATCGTCGACCGCGTGCCCTTCATGCCCTTCAGCTCACGCCGCAGCTTGGAGATCTTGGTGTTGATCCGGCGCCGGTCGGTCTCGATCTTGGTCTCACCGGGACCACGGCCACCGATACCGCCACCGGCCGCACCGACGCGTCCACCGGCCTGGCGGGACAGGTTGCCACCCCAACCACGCAGGCGCTGCTTCATGTACTGCAGCTGGGCCAGCTCGACCTGGGCCTTGCCTTCCTTGCTCTTCGCGTGCTGGGCGAAGATGTCCAGGATCAGCGCGGTCCGGTCGACCACCTTGACCTTGAGCTTGTCCTCCAGGTTGCGCAGCTGCGCGGGCGCCAGCTCGCCGTCCGCGATCACCGTGTCCGCGCCGAGCGACGCGACCAGGTTGCGCAGGTCGGCCACCTTGCCGGAACCGATGAAGGTCGCCGGGTCCGGCTTCTTCCGCCGCTGGATCACACCGTCCAGTACTTCGGAACCGGCGGTCTCGGCGAGCAGCTTCAGCTCGGCCAGCGAGTTCTCCGCGTCCTCGGCGCTGCCCTCGGTCCAGACGCCGACCAGCAGCACCCGCTCGAGCAGCAGCTTGCGGTACTCGACCTCGCTGATGTCGGTCAGCTCGGTCGACATGCCGACTACGCGGCGGAGCGCCTGGCGTTCTTCGAGCTCGAGCCCCTCGGTACTGAGCTCGGAATCGTGCGAGTCGTGACCCGTCAACGAATCGCCGGAGTCATCGCCCTCGATGAGGTCAAGTTCGACGTCGGTGGTCTCGTCGTAAAAGTTCGAATGGGTCGTCATATACCTTCCATCGTGGCACGGGCCACCAGTACAAGCGACCCGATTAACAGTAGTCAACGCCCCACGCGCTGCCCGAATTCCTGATCAATGCCTGGACGGGCCGCTCCATCCGCCGACACCAGCGCTCCAGCGGCCCATGATCCGGCCACCATTCAGGCCTCGCTGCTCGGTGCGGGGGCGTGCTCGGGGTGAAGCATCGCTGGTGTCCGGCCCGGATGGCTGCGGCTGTTCCGGGGTGGATGGGCTGTGCATCTCGACAGGAGGTGTCGGCCCGAGATGGTGGTCGGCGGGCCGCAATCACGCCTGGGACCGGCCGGGTCGTGTCGATACGTCCTGTCGAAATGCACCCGTCAGAAACCAGCAGGCTGGACCCGATCGTCGGTGGTGCGGCTGGCGGGTTATGTGATGACTGGCGGGTAGTTTCCGGTCAGCGAGTACATAACCCGCCAGCCAACAGAGCGAGATCCCCATTTCAGGGGTTGGCCGACCGCTTGAGGCAGTGGCTGGACGTGTTGCTCGACAGATCCAGGCTCAGGCAGGCAGCCAGGTCCGATCGAAGTCCCCGCGAGCGTGCAGAACGGCCGGTCCGGTCAGCTCCAGGTGGTTGTCCGCGCGCCATGTCACGGTGACCTCACCACCCGGTACGCCGACGCGGTACGTGACCGGCAGCTCCTCCCGGGCCGCCCGCGCGGCCGCCACCGCGACGGCACAGGTGCCGGTCCCGCAGGACCTCGTCTCGCCCGCTCCGCGCTCGTGCACCCGCATCTCGACGTCCCGGGGACCCCGCCGTACGACGAACTCCAGGTTGACGCCGGCGGGAAACGCTTCCTGGGGCGACCAGGTGGGCTGGTCGCAGAGGTTGCCCGGCTCGCGCAGGTCGTCGACGAAAGCCACGGCGTGCGGGTTCCCCATGTCCACGTGCACGGCCGGCCACTGGTGACCGTTCGCCTCCACGACGACGCCCACCGGACCGGGCAACACAGGCTCGCCCATGTCCACGGTGAGCGTGCCATCGTCGTTCTGCACGACCTCTTTGACCCCGGCGCGGGTCCCGACCCGGACCGGCTTGTCCCCGGTCAGTCCCGCCTCGGCCAGATACCTCGCGAACACCCGTACGCCGTTCCCGCACATCTCCGCGATCGAGCCGTCGGAGTTGCGGTAGTCCATGAACCAGTCGCCGCCGTCCTCGACATACGACTGCTTGCTGCCTTCGATCACGCGCAGTACGCCGTCCGCCCCGAGGCCCGCGTGCCGGTCGCAGAGGAACCGCACCAGGTCCGCGTCCAGGTCCCCGTGGACCGAACCGTCGGGGTCGGGCAGGATCACGAAGTCGTTCTCCGTGCCATGCCCCTTCAGCCAGGGAAACGTGCTCATACCGAAGATCGTACGGTGTCCCTCATGGAGCTGATCGCCTACTTCTGGGAGCAGGAGGACGCCGACGCGGCCGCCGAACGGCTGGGCGGCCAGGTCCGGCGCGGGCGCTTCCATGGCGAGGACGATGACGAGGACCACCCCTGGGTCGTCGTACTCCGCGAGGTGGACAGGGCCGAGGTGGACGAGGTCCTGGCAGAGTACGACGGGTGGCTCGAGACCGCGGCCGAGGACGAGCCCACCGCTCCTCCCCCGCTGCCGACCGCGCCCAAGCGTTTCAAGAAAGCGTGAGCACCCGGCCCGGCCGCGCGGCAGTCGGTACGCCGTCCGTCAGCACCGGTTGGCCCGCGACGAGCATGTGCTCGATGCCGACCGACAGTTGCCAGGGATCGTCGTACGTCGACCGATCGGCGACCTGAGCCGGATCCAGTACGACGAGGTCCGCGACGGCACCGGGTTTCACCACACCGCGGTCGTCGAAGCCGAGGCGGGAGGCCGGGAGCGAGGTCATCCGCCGGATTGCCTCGGGCAACGTGAGGACGCCGAGGTCGCGGGTGTAGCGGCCGAGGACGCGCGGGAATGTGCCGAAGTTGCGGGGATGCGGGTGACCGGTGCCGGTGGCGTCGAGGATCCAGCCGTCGCTCGCAACGCTCGTGCACGGATGCTGCAGCACGGTGACGACGTCGTCCTCGTTCATCGCGTGGTTGACGACGCTGACCGCGGCCCGGTGGTGTTCGAGTACGCGCAGTGCGGCTTCGGCCGCGTCCACCTCGTCGCGGCGAGCGATCTCGGCCAGGCTGAGACCACGGCAGTCCTCGTACCGGCCGGGTGGCAGTGACGCGATGACGACGGCGTTCCCATCGAGCAGGTCGCGGGTCCGGATGGCCTCCGCGATGCGCCCCCGTTCGGTCCGATCGGCGAGCCTGGCCAGGAGGGCATGCGGGCCGCCGTCCATCGCCCACGTGGGTAGCCGGGCCGTGAGCGTCGTACTGGAGGCTGTGTACGGATAGACGTCCCAGGCCACGTCGACTCCGTCTGCGCGGGCTTGGTCGAGGAGCTCGAGTGCGGCGGTGACGAGGCCGTAGTTCGCCTTGCCTACTGCCTTCAGGTGGGAGACCTCGAGTCTCGCTCCGGCGGCCCTTGCAGCGGCGATCGCCTCTCCCAATGCTTCGAGCAGGTCCGCACCTTCGTTGCGGATGTGCGTCGAGTAGAGCAGACCGCACTCGGCCGCGGTCGCCACCAGGGCAGCGACCTCGGAGGACTCTGCGTACGCGCCCGGTGCGTAGATCAGCCCAGTCGAGAAACCGACAGCACCTTGATCGGCGGCCTTCCGCAGCAGGTCCTGCATCGTCCGCAGTTCGTCCGCTGACGGCGCCCGCTCGGCGCTGCCCATGGCCGCGATCCGGAGCGACGAGTGCCCCACCTGCAGTGCGAGGTTCACGGCGGGTTGCAACGGGGCAGCGAACTCAGCCGTGTCCCGCCACGACCAGTCGTGCTGCGGGTCGAGGAACGCCGTACCGGCCTTCATGGACTCCAGGTCGGTGATCGGGAACGGCGACCAGCCGCAGTTCCCCGTGACCAGTGTGGTGACGCCTTGATGCAGCTGCGTGGCCGCGTCCGGCGACGTACGCACGGAGAAGTCCGCGTGTGAGTGCAGGTCGATGAACCCAGGTGCCACGATGTTGCCCGCGGCATCGATCACCTGGGCGTCGGCCGGCGCGGAGTCAGGCGGCAGTACGTCGGCGATCCGCTCGCCGTCGATCAGTACCGTTGCAGCGACTGCGTCCGCACCACTGCCGTCCAGGACGAGGCCACCCGTGATCGCGATCATGTTGTCACCAGCAATATCACGGCGTACATCACGCAGGCGGGCACCAGCATCATCCACCCGGTGATCAGCATGCTCTTCAGGTCGGAGGATCGGGCCAGGCCCATCGCACCGACCATGTTGGCGTTCGGGAAGGGGCCGTAGGTGTCCGCCTTCGACGCGAACAGCAGCACCACAACCCAGGCGCCCGGCCCGACCCCGGCGCTCGCCGCCAGCGTCCCGAACACCTTGTCCAGCAGGACGACCTGGGCCGCGGTCGCGCCCGGTACGCCGACCCAGCCGAGCAAGGCGATCGCGATCGCCACCCCGAAGCCGGACACCGTCGCGAGCTCCGGACCGAGCTGGTCGAGGATGACCTTGAACGGCGCGAGCTGGTCGATCAGCGCGAAGAGGGCCGCCAGCAACCAGAAGAGCAACAGGATGCTGATCAGCTTGGCGCCACCGCGGTACATGTGCTCGGCGATGTCCTTCGCGGAGAGCCGTCCGGCCAACCCGGTGACGACGCCCAGCACCGGCAGCGCGAGCAGCGGGAAGTTGGTGCCGGCCTCGGTCACCGTCGCGTACACGACACTGCCGAGCAGTACGACGAGGAAGGTGGCAGTCGCGGCGCGTGGCGCCCGAGCGGTCGTCGCACTGTCGTCGGAGACGAGTTCGGCAAGGTCGTACTCGTCGCCGGTGCGCGCGGTCCGGCGCTGGATGTAGGCCACCACGAACGGTCCGAGCACCAGCGAGAGCAGTGCCAGCGGTCCGGCGCCGTACCCGAGGTAGGTCAGGTAGTTGACGTCGGCCGCGGTCATGATCGCGACGTTCGAACCGGCGAAGGGCGCGATCGTCAGGCCGGCGCAGCCGCCGATGAAGATCATCGACGCGGTCGCGGCGCGGGTGTAGCCCAGCCGCGCGGTGATCGGCAGCACGATCGGCGCCGCGATGGCCAGGGCTCCGGCGAGGGTGCCGAGGCTGGCGACGAGGATCAGGCACGCGACCATCACGCCGAGCACGACCGCCACCTTGCTGCGGTTGCCGGCCACCCGCATCACGCCGGACACGATCGTCGACGCCACGCCGGTGACCCTGAGGACCTCGCCGACGCCGGCGCCCAGCACGATGATCAGGCCGATCGCGGTCACCGAGTCGGCCAGCGACTTGCCCAGCAACGTGCCGGTCTCGATCGGGCTCAGTCCCGCGATCAGTACGCCGGACAGCACCGCGACGACGGTGCCGACGACGATGTCCATGCCGAGCAGGCACAGGACGGCGTACAGCACGATCGGCAGCAGACCCCACAGCGTCGGGCCGTCGGTGAGCAGGCCGGCGACGATCGAGACGACCAGCCCGGCCCCGGCCAGCGCGTTCACCAGCCGGCGGCGCCCGGGCGCGACTTCGACCTGGTAAGCGTTCGCAGACGTGGTCGTGCTCTTCTGGTCCTGGCTCATCAAGAGTCCTGTTCGTTCAGAGGGACAGCGTGGCAACGGTGTTCGCGGCGATCAGCTCCGCGTCGACCGTGTGCCCGAGACCGGTTCCTGTCGGCACCTGGACGACACCCCGGGTGGCAGTCACCGCGGGTGTGATCACGTCCTGGGCGTAGTACTTCTCCGAGGCGGAGACGTCCGACGGGAGGGAGAATCCGGGGAGACTGGAGATCGCGACGTTCGCGGCGCGACCGATGCCGAACTCGTGCATGCCGCCGCACCAGACCGGGATGCCGGCCTGCTGAGCGCGGTCATGCGCGGCGCGGGCGGCGGTCAGGCCACCCATCCGCGACACCTTGATGTTGAGCACCTTCAGCGCCTCGAGGGCCAGAGCGGTCTCCAGGTCGTCGAGGGTCTCGATGCTCTCGTCCAGGCAGATCGGGGTGGTCATCGCCTGCTGCAGGCGGGCGTGGGCGAGCAGGTCCCGCGGCGCGAACGGCTGCTCGATCATGGTCAGGCCGAACTCGTCCAGCGCCCGCAGCCCGTCCGACTGCTCCGCGGAATAGATGCCGTTGGCATCGACATGGAGATCCAGGTCCGGGTACGCCGCTCGCACCGCACGCACCGGTTCGACGTCCCAGCCGGGCGCGATCTTCAGCTTGACCCGCGGATACCCGGCTCCCACCTGGCGCTCGACCTCGGCCAGCAGATCGTCGATCGTCGGCTCGATCCCGAGCGACACCCCGGCGACAACCTCGGTCCGCGTTCCGCCGAGTGCCTCGGCCAGCGGCACACCTCGCACGGTCGACCACAGCACCCAGGCGGCGACATCCACGCCGGCCTTGGCGAACTGGTTGCCCCGAACCTTGGCCCACAACTGCGGGACCTGCTCGGGCCGCTCCCAGGTCTGCCCGAGCACGGCCGGAAGGAGGTAGCGCTCGGCAATCTGCCAGCACGTCTCGACGGTCTCCGGCGCGTAGTACGGATCCGATGGCGAAGCGATCTCGCCCCAGCCGACGGCTCCCGACGCGTCCTCCACCTCGACGAGGATGTGATCGAGGTAGGTCTTGCGGTGCGAGCTGGTGCGGAAGGCGTGCACCAGCGGCATCCGGACCCGGTGCAGCCGGGCCGCGGTGATCTTCAGGTCAGTTGACATACAGGCCCAGCTCCGTGTTCAGGCGGTCGCGCTCCCCCAGCCGCCGGCGCGCACCCTTGGCGCTCGCCGTGGTCAGGGTCGCCAGCACGTGCAGCACGGCCGCCACCACCGTCGGCGAGTCGACGTACGACGCACTGCCGGTGGCGACGTAGATGGACTGGTCCGCGATCTTCGCCAGCGGCGCGTCCTCGAAGTCCGTGACGGCCACGAGTTCGCCACCTGCCTCGACGAATCTGCGGGCGATCTCGACGGTGTCGCGGCGATACCGGCGCAGCGAGAACGCGACCATCAGGTCACTCGACCGGACGTCGGACAGTACGTCGACACCGCGGACGACGGTGCCGTCGATCAACGTCACCTGGGACAGACCGGCACTCAGGTCGAAGGCGAGCAGCGAGGCGTAGGAGAACGACTTCGCGGAGCCGATGATGAACCGGCGGCGGGCGGCGACGATCCGGGCGGCCGCCTGGGCGATCGAGTCGTCGGCCAGGATCTCGTCGAGTGCCTGCTCGATCGAGGCTCGCTCCTGCTCGACCACGCGTCGCTGCAACAGGGTCGACGACCGGCGCTGGAGGCGGGCGTCGTACCGCTCCTGCGGGCTGGTCAGTTCGCGGTTCCGCAGATCGTCAGACATCGTCCACCGGTCCGAAGTAGTAGACGGCGTTCCCGTCCGGCAGCCGCCGGCAGGACACCGCGGCGAGACCCTTGGCGAACAACTCCTCGAACGCCGCTCGCACCTCGTGCCGGTCCTTGTCCGTCGACTCGGCCGGCATCACCAGCTCGGTCAGCTCCTGGTCCGGGACAGCGTTGGGCTGGTCGGTCAGATCCCACTCGACGACGACCCGGTCGGTGCCGGGTCCGTACATGTCCGGGGCGAACCAGCGACCGCGGGCGCCGAGCACATCGAAGTTGAAGTGGCCGTTGCGGATCTGGAACGGATCGTAGGTCCAGCGCATCCGGGTCATGCCCGAGCCGAGCGCCACCTCGCGCTGCGCGTACTTCAGCTGCCGGCCCAGGCCGCGGCCCTGGTGTCCGGCGGCGACCACGGCCGACTGCGAGTAGTGGTAGAAGCCGCGTTTGTCGGTGCCACAGAAGCCATAGGCGAAGGCGACGAGCCGATCGCTCTCGTCCAGTACGCCGACCACCGATCCGCCGTTGCTCGCCAGTGCACCGAGCAGCCGCGGGTTCAGCCCGTAGTCGGGGTGCTGGTAGCCGAAGACCTCGCGATACAGCGCCGCGGCCTCGGCGTACCGGTCCTGGGTGGTGAGCGAGACGGATCTGAAGCTGTCCTGCACCGGCCCACTCCTCTCGAAGATACGTAACAGATCCTGAGTAAATCCCCTGGACAACAAGGGAGTCAATTGGTGCCCAAATGATGATACGTTGCCTATCTATGATGATCGATCGACTCCGGGAGTACGTCGGGCACGAGACGCCGACCGGTGCCGCCCAGGCCCTGAACGCCTTCGCCGACCGGCTCCTCGACCGGTACGCCGAGCTCGGCGGGACTGCCCGTCGCGTTGCGGCACCGACCGGCGACCACGTCGTTGCCGACTTCCCCGGCCGCGGTCCGCTCGCCGCTGAGGCGCCGCTGCTCTTCATCGGTCACCACGACACGGTCTGGCCGATCGGGCAACTGCGCGACGCGATGCCCTGGCGCGAGCAGGACGGGCTGCTGCACGGTCCCGGCGTCTTCGACATGAAGGGCGGGCTGGTCGTCCTCGAGGCGGCGCTCGAGCAGATCGCGGATCGCGATCATCGCCCGGTGCGCGTCGTCGTGGTCGCGGACGAGGAGGTTGGATCGCCGACCGCCCGCGAGCTGGTCACCGCCGAATCGTCCGGCGTGGTCGCCGTCTTCGGTTTCGAATCGCCGCTCCCGAACGGCGACCTCAAGACCGCGCGCCGCGGCAGCAGCCGGGTCCGCATCGAGGTCACGGGCCGGGAGGCGCACGCCGCGCTCGACCCCGGCCGTGGAGTCTCGGCGATCGACGAGCTCATCGACCAACTGATCGCCGTACGCGCCTTGGTCGCGGGGTACGACGACGTGCTGTGCAACGTCGGCACGATCACGGGAGGTGGACGGACGAACGTCGTACCCGGGGCGGCCGCTGCCGATGTCGGGTTCCGGTTCATCGACCCGGAGACCGAGCGGGCGGTGCTGGACGCCGTGACGAGTCTCGAGCCAATCCGGCCCGACGCCCAGTTGCAGGTGTCGGTGATGTCGAACCGGCCCGCCTGGCAGCCGTCGGCGGCGACCGATGAGCTGCTGCGGAAGGTGCAGGCGGCCGCGCGATCGGTTGGTCAGGAGATCGGTGGTGCACCGGCATCAGGCGCCGCCGACACGAACCTGACCGGCTGGCTGGGCATCCCGACCCTGGACGGCCTGGGCCCCCGAGGGAAGGGTGCCCACGCCGTCCACGAGCAGGTGATCGCGGCGAGCCTGGCCGAACGTGCGGACCTGGTCGCCGCGATCATCACGACTATCTAGGCCACAGCTGTTTGACCGTTCCCGCCGCTCCGCCACCGCGGCGCGTCGGCTCAGCGGCAGCGAGGATCCCACCGCCCGGCAGGAACTCCAGCGCGGCAACGGCACCGATCTCCGCGGCCGAGGTGAACGCGTCGCCCGACGGGACCAGCGTGTGGCCGTACGGCTTGAGGGCGGCGTCGTACGCGTCGATGAACGGCGGCTCGGCCGTCACGGTCGCGGCGTTGCGCTGAGACGCACGCGGCGCCGCGATTGCCTCCGGCAACGTCATGTCGCGGTCGAGCCGGTTCGTCAGCGTCTGCAGGACGGTCGTGATGATGGTCGATCCACCCGGCGAACCCAGCGCCAGGAACGGCTTGCCGTCGCGCAGCACGATCGTCGGCGACATCGACGACCGCGGCCGCTTGCCCGGCTGGATCCGGTTCGGGTCGGCCTCGTCGTAAACCGCAGAGAAGTCGGTCAGCTCGTTGTTCAGCAGGAACCCGCGACCCGGCACCGTGATGCCGCTGCCGCCGGTCTGCTCGATCGTGAGCGTGTACGAGACGACGTTGCCCCACTTGTCGGCGGCAACCAAGTGTGTGGTCGACAGACCTTCCGTGTCCGGCCGCTGCGTGGTCGCTACACCCTTGGCGCACTGCGAGTACTTGCCGTCGGGCGAGCCAGCCTTCACCGGCTTGGTCGCGGCGTGCTCCGGGTCGATCGCGCAGGACCGCTCGGCGCCGAAACCGCGCGACAACAGCTCCTTCGTCGGTACGTCGACGTACGCCGGATCACCGACGTACGCGGCTCGATCCGCGAAGGCGAGGGCGGACGCCTCGAGGTAGGTGTGCAAGGCCTGCGGGGTGTCCATCTTGTCCAGATTGAGCGGCTGGAGGATGTTCAGCGCCTCGCCGACCGTGGTCCCACCGGACGACGAAGGGGGCATGCCGTACACATCCAGGCCGTCGTACCGGACCTTCGTCGGCTCCCGGTTGATCGTCTTGTACTTGGACAGGTCGCTGGTCGTGAGGTAGCCGGGCATCACGGGCAACGTTGCGCCCTCGGCCTTGGGCGGGGTCTTCACCACTGCCTCGATCTCGGACGCCAGCGGGCCGCCGTAGAAGGCCGACAGGCCCTCCTTGCCGAGCATCCGGTAGGTGTCGGCGAGCTCGGGGTTCTTGAACACCGAGCCGACCTTCGGCGCGTCACCGCCGGGCAGGAACAGCTTGGCCGTCGGCACGATCGCGCTGAACCGGGCCTTGTTGTCCAAGGTCTGGCCGCGGAAGGTGTCGTCCACGACGAAGCCCCGATCGGCCAGGTCGGCGGCCGGCTTCAGCGCCTTGCCCAGCGACAGCGAACCCCATTGCCGCAACGCCGAGTCCCAGGTCGCCAAGGTGCCCGGGATGCCGACCGAGACGCCGGATGTCACCAGCTCCGGGGTGAAGCGGTACGGCTGACCGGTGGCCGGGTCGATGAACGCGTCGTTGGGCATCGTGGCGGGCGCGGTCTCGCGGCCGTCGATCGTGAACACCTTGTGTTTCTTGGCGTCGTAGAAGACGAAGTACCCGCCTCCGCCGACTCCCGCGGAGTACGGCTCGGTCACGCCGAGCGCGGCGGCGGTGGCTACCGCGGCGTCGACGGCGTTGCCGCCACGGCGCAGTACGCCGAGGCCGGCGTTCGTGGCTTCGGGGTCGACCGAGGCGACCGCACCACCGAACCCGATGGCGGTCGGATGTTTGGCCGGCGGCTGCGGCGAGCCGGCGGCCGCGCCGCTCGCACTCAGGCCGGACAGGACGAGGGCACCTGCAGACAGGGATGCGACCAGCTTCTTCACCAGGTTCTCCCGCGGGGCGTCGGCGTACAGGGTCAAGCCCTTGCCTATCCCGAACGGGGCCTGCGCGCCAGTTGTGGCGCGGCTAGTTCCCCGGTCAGTTTCCTGTTAGGTCACTGTGCAGGAGTCCAGGAAGCGGCGGAGCAGCTCGGGGTTCCAGTCCTTGTCGCCGGCCGGAAGCTCGACCAGGAGCCACCGATCGGGCAGCTGCACCTGACCGGCGACGCGGCCTTCGAGCCGGCCGATGTGGAACGTCTTGCCGGCCGACTGGGTGACCTGGACCGATGCGAGCGTGCGCGCCTCCGGAGCCGCCTGCAGGACCACCTTGGTGTCGGTGTCCGCGGTCCGCATCGTCGGCCGGGACAGGATGACGCGGTCCTGGGCGATCGGGGTCTCGGCGCTCCAGCCCTTCGGGGCGAGGGTGCAGCCGATCGTGTTCCAGGACTGCTGGTTCGCGACCAGTTCGACCACGGACGCACCGAACATCGACATGGTCTCGCCGCCTTCGGCCGGCGCGGGTGACGAGGACGACGGCGCTGCCTGCGCGGTCTCGCTGTCGGCCGGTCCACCGGCGACCTCGGTCCCCGGGTTCCCCCACCACTTCACCTGGTTGCCGATCGCGAGCACGGCCGCTGAGACCGCCGCCACGCACAGCACACCGGTCACCCGGCGACGCCGCTTGATCCGGCGCAACGCCCGGCGCCCACGCGCGACGTCCGCGTCGATATCCGCCGTCGGCAGCCCATCGGCGGCCTCGTCGGCGAACCCCTCCAGCAACCTCTTGACCTCGTCCACTTCTCCTCAACTACTCCCGGTCGCCTGATCCGACGGTTCGTCGGTCATCAGGTCCTTCAGTCTCTTCAGCGCCTTCGCGGTCTGGCTCTTCACGGTCCCCTCGGTGCATTGCAAGATCCGCGCACAGGTCGCCACGTCGAGATCCTGGAAGTACCGCAGCACCAGGACCGCCCGCTGCCGCGGTGTGAGATCCAGCAGCGCCCGCCGGACGGCCAGCGTGTCCACCGGGTCCGCCTCGTCGGTCAGCCGCGGCTCGAGCGTCTCCGCGGTCACCACCTCGGGGTGGCGGCCGGCCCAGCGGCGCTCGTCCAGGAAGGCGTTGACCAGGATGCGGTGCGCATACGGTCCGGCGCCCTCGTGCTTGATCCGGTGCCAGTGCACGTACACGCGGGTGCAGGCGGTCTGGACCAGATCTTCGGCGGTGTGCACATCCCCCGCGGTGAGCAGCAACGCCGTTCTCATCAGTCGGGTGCGGTCCGCAAGCAGGTACTCGCGGAACTCGGCCTCACGGTCACCCCCTCGCATCGACGGACCCCCGGCCATCGGCTGGGCCCTCTTCCACCCCGACTACGCCGCCGGTCCCCCTTCGGTTGCCTTCGGCTATCACGTTCAGTGCCTTCTCCACCAGATCGGGGTCGTCGTACGGGAGCCACACGATGCGTTGGTCCTTACGGAACCACGAGTCCTGCCGCCGCGCGAACCGGCGGGTGGACTGCGCGGTCCGCTCCCGCGCCTCCTGCTCGCTGATCTCACCGTCGAGCAACGCGATCACCTGCGAGTAGCCGAGGGCACGGTTGGCCGTCTTCCCTTCAAGCAAACCCTTGTTCAGCAGATCTCGCACCTCGTCCACGAAACCCGCGTCGAACATCCGGTCCACCCGCCGGCCGATCCGCTCGTCCAGCTCCGGCCGCGGTACGTCGAGACCGAGCTGCACCGCACCCGGGTAGACATAGTGATGCTCGGGCAACGTCGCGACGTACGGCCCGCCGGTGATCTCGATGACCTCCAGCGCCCGGACGATCCGTCGCCCGTTGCTCGGCAGGATCTGCTCGGCGGCCTTCGGATCCACCTCGGCGAGCTTCTGGTGCAGCGCTCCGGATCCGACGCGTTCGAGCTCCGCTTCCAGCTTTTTGCGTACGGCGGCGTCCGTACCGGGGAACTCGAAGTCGTCGAGGATCGCGCGCACGTACAACGCGGAACCGCCGGCCAGCACCGGCACCACGCTCCGGCTGACACAGTCGTCGATCGCGGCCCGCGCCAACTGCTGGAACTCGGCCACGGTCGCGGTCTGGGTGACGTCGAGGATGTCGAGCAGATGATGCGGTACGCCGGCGCGCTCGGCCGCCGTGATCTTCGCCGTACCGACGTCCATGCCGCGGTACACCTGCATCGCGTCCGCGTTCACCACCTCGCCACCCAGGCGTTTGCACAGGGCAACGGACAGGTCGGACTTGCCGGCCGCGGTGGGGCCGACGACCGCGACGACGAGTGGTTCGGCCATCACTCCAGTGTGTCAGTGTCTCTGCCGCCCCCGCTCCATCGCCCTGGCGAGGATCAGTTGAAGAGTGCACCAAAACCCGGCACCGGGCTTGTGGTTGACCCGGAAAGTTCGGTAGGACTCATCTTGATGATCGCAACACCGATACGGGAGGAATGACGCTGTGACGAATCCGTTCGAGGAAGAGTCTGACGCGGCGAAAGACGCGCTGGACCTGGGGGGCGACAGCAAAGAGGACCTTGCTGCCGCAAAGCGCAGTGGTGGGGACGTCGAGTTGAAGCGCAGTGGTGGCGACGTCGAGTTCAGCGGCGGTGACGTCGAGTCCGACTCCGGCGGCGACGTCGAGTCCGAACCTGACGGCAGCGGTGGTGACGTCGAGTCCAGGCCCGGCGGCGACAGCTAATTCCTGTCACGACGGCGGCGGTGCAGGTCCCACAGTTCGGGGCCGGGAGGTGCGAAGATCACCGCTAGCTGTCCGTAAGCAGTTCACTACGCAGGAATGGGAGCCCGACGATGGGCATCTTCGACAAGTTCAAGGGCAAGGCCGAGGGCCTGAAGGACAAGGCCGGCGACCTGGTCGACCAGCACGGCGACAAGGTCGGCGAGGGTCTGGACAAGGCCGGTGACTTCGTCGACGAGAAGACCGGCGGCAAGTACGGCGACAAGATCGACCAGGGTGTCGAGAAGGCCAAGGAGGGCCTGGACGGCCTCGACGGCCAGAACGACGACATCCCCGGCACGAACCGCCCCGCCTGACCGCACCACCCGAAGGGCCGCGAGAATCCTCGCGGCCCTTCGGCCTGCATGACACGCCGCCACGGCTCCACGGATCTGGCAGCCCAGAAACGACGCGGCTGTCCATCCAGCCGCCTCCGGCGGCGCGCTGACCCATCACACGCACTCACCGACCGTCGCGATCTTCGGAAACAAAGGTGCGCCCAGCGACGAAAAGTTTCCGGTGATCGGTGCAGTCACGCAGTCGTGGGTTGTCGCCCGGCGGCGGCACCTCACCTTGAGCACCGGTCAACCATCACGGCGGCGGATCGATGGTTGATGGGCGCACAGAGTGAGGCCAGTCCACATCTAGTGCTCGAGGCGGAGTTGTGTACGTCGGTTGTCCACTCCACTCGACTGCAGCCGTTCTTGCGGGCCGTCTCGAGCAACGACTCCATGAGTGCGCGGCCGGCGCCGCGACGGCTCATCGCCTGCGAAACGTAGAGCTCCTTGAGATAGAGCGAACGTGTCAGGCCGACGGCGGGCCAGAGGTACGAGTAGGAAGCGAAGGCGACCACCGTCTCGCCCTCCAGCGCGAGCAGCACCTGGGCCGCCGGCATGTCACCGAAGAGGGCCTCGTGAACTTGTTGACGTCGAAACTCGACAGGATCCAGGTCTGTGCCGCCGTAGAAGCGGTCCAGCTCTTCAGTGAGCCTCAGAAGCTCGTCGATGTCATCGGCAGTGGCTGGGCGTACCACAATCACAGCAGGGTCCTCTCGCGATGGGCTGAACAGATCTCGGACCGCGCAGGCTCGTGCGGGCTCGAGGAGGTGGGCGGGCGCGTCAGGATGGTGTCAGAGGGGTGTCAGGGCGGGGATTGATGGTGGTTGCATGACGAAGAACAGCATTCCCTCGACCGACTCTGAATGGGCCGGCATGGTGTCGGTTGATGACACGGCTCTGGCCGTTACGGACACCGGCGGGTCCGGCGTTCCTGTGGTGTATCTCAATGGGCAGTTTGCGACTCAGGGGTATTGGCGGCGGGTGATCTCCGAGCTGGGGTCGGGGTGGCGGCACATCAGCTACGACGAGCGGGGGCGCGGCAAGAAGTCGAAGCGTTCCGCGGACTATTCGTTCGAGGCCGCCGTACGGGATGTCGACGCCGTACTCGCGGCCCGGGGTGTGGACCGGGCGCTGGTGGTGGGCTGGTCGTACGGAGCGTTCGTCGCGGCGCATTGGGCCAGCCGGAATCCGGGGCGTGCGATCGGCGCGGTCCTGGTTGACGGCGCGGAACCGTACGACTGGCTGGACGAGGCCATGGAGCAGCGGATCCGGAAGCTGTTCCGGCGGATGGGCTGGTTCACGCCGCTGCTGCGCCCGACGGGTCTGGTACCGCGGTTGAGCGCCGAACAGCAGGCCGAGTGCAACATCGAGCTCGGCAAGATCTCCCGGGAAAGTGAGCTCGGCCCGGTGCTGGACAACATCAGCGTCCCGGTGCGGTACGTGCTTGCGTCGGGGTCGTCGTTCGGCAGCAAGGGTGACGAGCAGGAACGAATTCGCGCGAGCCTCGATCAGGTCTTCGAGCGGAACCCGAACCTCGAGCTCAGCGCGAAGGTCGCCAGCAGCCACGGCGCGATCCTCAAGAAGGACTTCCGCGCCATCGCCGACGCCGTACGAGAGGTCAACGCCCGCGCGGTGGTTACGCCTCAGGAGCCCGGCGGCGAGTGAATCTCGAGCGGAACTTGGAGTCGTACTCCAGTCGCACGTACCCCGAGGAATGCACTCCCACCGCGACGAACCCCACGGCCAGGAACACGATCCCCGCGATCATGGACATGTGCCAGAACGCCGCAGTGATGCCGACGAACGCCGAGCCTTGTGCGACTGCCTTGGCCAGTCCGACCAACGGTGACCTGCTCGCTCGACGACGAAACTCCTCCTGCCGATTCAGCACCAGGAGCGCGGCAAGCAACGGGATCGAGACGGCGAACGCGATGACACACACCATCGCCGACGGGTCGAGCGAGGGCTCGGTCAGGAATGGCTGCACCACGACCAGACCGGCGGCACCCAGTCCGCCGTAGATCAGGTTGGACTGGCGGATCCACTCCTGCTGAGCCGCCGGGTCGGCGGTGGCGTCCTCGGCCTCCAGCCGGATCCGTTCGGCATCGGCTTCGGCTTGCGCCCCAGCGAGCTGCGCCTGCTCAGCCAGGAAGTCCTCGTCCTCGTTCATGTGCACATCCTCCCCGACGGCTCGCTGGTCCACGGCCGGTCCAGGCGGAGGGTCAGGCAAGCGTCTTGCGGAGGACGGTGATCATCGTTTCGTACCGGGTCACGGTGCCGTCCGGTGTCTCCCGATTCCAGCCGCCAGGCTCGCGGCCGACCACGACGTACCCGAGGCGTTCGTAGAGTGCACGCGGCCGTGCGGCGTTCTCGTCCACTCCCAGCTCGGCCAAGGTGAGACCACGTCCGCGGATCCGCTCCTCCAACGCCTGGACGAGGACCGTGCCGATGCCACAGGACCGTAGCGGCGCATCAACCTCCAGCTGCCAAAGGACCGGCACACCCGAAGGCTTGGCGTAGTCGACCCCGCCGGTCGCCACAGGAATCCCCGACGGCGGACAGACCGCGAGGAAGTCCACATCCCCGCGCTTCGCCCGTTCAAGGACCTCCAACGTCCCCGCAAGATGCGTATCCGTCCAGCCGGAGAACCCCGCGTACAGATCCTCAGCAACCAGATCCCTCACCGTCAGCGGCACCACGACATCCGGCATACGCGCCACCCTGTCACCAGCCCACCAACCACCGCCACAGGATTTCTTACCCGTAGCCCTCGGAGGATGAGTCCTTTCCGGAGGTCGGGCTGGGTTGTCGGCGGGGGTGATTAGGGTGCTTGTATGGATCGGTTTCGGGTGGTTCCGGCGGCTTATGTGGTGTTGCGGCGGGGGGATGAGGTGTTGATGATGCTCCGGGCCAACACCGGTTACATGGATGGGTATTGGGCGGTGCCGGCAGGGCATGTGGAGAAGGGCGAGTCGGTGCTCGAGGCGGCGGTGCGGGAGGTGCGGGAAGAGGTTGGAGTGGAGATCGATCCGGCGGATCTCGTGCCGGTGACCGCGATGCACCGGACCGGTGGGAACGGTGACCCGATCGATGAGCGGGTCGACTTCTTCTTCACGACGTCCCGCTGGAGCGGTGAGCCCCGGCTGATGGAGCCGGACAAGGCAGGCGGCCTGGAGTGGTACTCGCTGGACAAGCTTCCCGACCCGGTCGTTCCGCACGAGGCGCGGGTGCTGGCCGGTCTGGCCGGTGACGGCCTTCCCGCGGTGATCGCCCACGGTTTCGACTGAGTTCACCGACGCTTAGATTCCCTCGCTCTAGAGTTCGCTGCGATGTCAGCGAGCTTCGGAGGCGAGCGATGGACGAGCGGTACGACGGGACGAGCCGGCGGCGACTGTTGCAGGCGGGTGCACTCGGCGCGGGTGCGGTGCTCGCATCGGGCACGCTGAGCACCGGAGGGGCCGCAGCGGCGGCGACCCAGGCAACCCAGGCGAGCAAGGCATCGGGCGGGCGGATCGACACCGAGCACCCGCGGTTCACGGTCGCCGTCGTGCCGGACACGCAGTACCAGTTCGACCTGGACCGCGGCGACCCGGCGCCGCTGACCGCGAGCTTCGAGTACCTGATCGACCAGCGCTCGGCCGAGAACATCGTCTTCACCGCGCACCTCGGTGACGTGGTCGAGAACGCGCAGGCGTCCGAGTTCGCCCAGGCGGACCCGGTGTTCAAGATCCTCGACCGGGCCCGGATGCCGTACTCCGTTCTCGCCGGCAACCACGACATCGACGCGTCGAAGGACGACACCCGCGGCGACTCGGCGTACTTGCAGACGTTCCCGCCGCAGCGGTTCCGGCGGATGGCGACGTACGGCGGCTCGACGCCGAACGGGTACAACTCGTACCACGTGTTCCGCGCAGCCGGGCGGCAATGGTTGCTGCTGGCAATGGACTGGCGGCCGTCGGACGCCAGCCTCGCCTGGGCGCGGGACGTGATCGCCAAACACCCGAAGCTGCCGGTCATCCTGACCACGCACGAGTTGGTGAACGCCGACCACGGCCGGCCGGTGGCGTACTTCACCGACCACGGCAACCGGGTCTGGGACCAGTTGGTGAACGGCAACGACCAGATCTTCCTCACGCTGAACGGCCACTTCTGGCCGCCTGGCCGGGTCGTCCGCCAGAACGCCGCCGGCCACGACGTACACCTGCACCTGACCAACTACCAGGACCGGTACTACGGCGGATCCGGGATGATCCGGCTCTACCACTTCGACCTGGCCCGGAACACGATCGACATCGAGACGATCGCGCCATGGCTCCTCGGCCAGGACCCGGCCAAGCGCAACGCGCTGGCCGAGGGCGATCTGGAGCTGACCGACGACACCAACCGGTTCAGCATCCCGATCGACTTCACCGAGCGGTTCGCCAGCTTCGACCCCGTCCCGGTCCGCCCCGCGCGGCCGGCCGCGCAACTCGTCATTCCGGGTACGGCGGCGTACTGGCGCTTCGACGGGCCGGTCACCGACAAGGTGGTCGACCACTCAGGCAAGGGCAACCACCTGACCCGCGTGCAACTGGCCGGCGATGGACCGCAGGCCTCGACGGAGTACCACCCGGATCAGCCCGGGCACGCCAGCTGGCTGTTCTCCGGCGGCAAGAACCCGGCCCGCGGCGGCTACCTGCGGACCGCCGACGGCGCGCCGCTCAACGCCCTCACCTTCACCAACGGCTACACGATCGAGGCGTTCGTGAAGCTGGCCGACGACGACGCCGACCACGCCTGGGAGGGCCTACTGAGCCGGATGGGCACCGGCGCGGATGCGGGCAAGACCGGCAGCGATCCGTCGGAGCCGGTGGTCAACCTTGCGTTCTCCGGCGGACGCCAACTGCAGTGGGCCGTGTACCCGCTCGACCGCAACGACACGTTCACCAACTGGGGCCACGAACAGGTCGCCGGACAGTGGTTCCACCTCGCGGTGGTCAACGACGGAAGGCACAGCACCTTGTACGTCGACTCGTCGCCGCTGCTCCGCAATCCGGCCACCACGTCCAACGGACTGGCGACCGCCGACAAGCCCTGGCTCCTGGGTGCGAACCACTACGCCAACGTGATCGAGCAGTCCTTCGCCGGCCACATCGGCGAGCTCCGCATCGTCACCCGCGCCCTCAAGCCGTCCCAGTTCCTGAACGCCTAGAGATGTGAGCGGATCAGGGCTTCCTGGGCCGGCAGCATCGCCAGCTCCTCGCTGGAGAGGGTGGGATTGTTGCTCCGAGCACGGAGCGCGGCGGGCAGACCGGGCGTCGGGTCGATGGAGTGTGCGAGGTAGCTGCCGAGAGCCTCGCGCAGGAGGGGTGACAGCTCCGCGAACGCCGGGTCGAGGGCGACCTGGGCGAAGATGATCGCGCTCATCGCGACGTCGAACTCCGCCGGTCCCTCCTCGGCGTTGCACCAGTCGATGACGACCGGACCATCGGTCGTCGCGATGACATTGAGCGGATGCAGATCGCCGTGCACGACGACCAGCCCGTCGGCACCGCTCGGAGGCGGGATCGCATGCAGCCGCCGGTGCAGGTCGGCGTGCAGTTCACCCAATTCGGTCGCGGTCAGCTGACCCGCGATCGCGGCGTCGCCCAGCGTCGGACCGTCGATCCGCTGCATCACCATGTCCGGCCCGTCGACCTCGAAGACCGTCGGCACCGGGTAGTCGTACTTCGCGACATGCCGCATGTACTCGGCCTCGTCGCGGACCGGATGCCCGTTGCGGTACCGCCGCAGTACCCGGCCGTCGCTCAGGGCGTAGACGTCCGCATCGCGCCCGTTGGCGAACGGCTCGGCGCCGGCTGGAAGCTTCATCCGACCTGGCACCCGCCGACCGCGGGCTCCAGCGGCTTCGCTCCGATCGTGGGCATGCCGAGCATCACTCCTGGTGTCGAGGCCGGTGCGTCCTGGGCTCGCTCCCAGGCGTCTCCGGCGCGCGTACGTCGTACTGCACCGAAGACATCCGCGACGAGGTGGTGTGGCGCGGCGTACGTGACCTCGACCGTTGCCATGTCACCCGGTCGCGGAGCCTCGACGCCCTCCGGCAGCGCGAAGTGGACGAGCCGGTTGTCCCGCGCGCGGCCGCTGAGTCGATGGGTGGCGGCGTCCTTGCGCCCCTCCCCCTCGGCAACGAGCACCTCGAGCGACCGGCCGACGGTCAACTTGTTCTCGTCCCAGGCCATGTCGTCCTGCAGCGCGACCAGACGTTCGTACCGATCCTGGACGACGTCGCGCGGGACCTGGTCCTCCATCGACTCCGCCGGCGTCCCGGGACGCTTCGAGTACTGGAAGGTGAACGCACCGGCGAACCGTGCCTGCCGGACCACGTCGAGCGTGCCCTGGAAGTCCTCCTCGGTCTCACCGGGGAAGCCGACGATGATGTCGGTGGTGATCGCGGCGTCGGGCATCGCGGCCCGCACGTCCTCGATGATCTTCAGATACCGATCGCGACGGTACGAGCGCCGCATGGCCTTCAGAACCCGGTCCGAGCCGGACTGCAGCGGCATGTGCAGCGAGGGCATCACGTTCGGCGTCTCGGCCATCGCCTCGATCACGTCCGCGGTGAAGTCACGCGGGTGCGGCGAGGTGAACCGGACCCGCTCCAGTCCGTCGATCGTGCCGCAGGCCCGGAGCAGTTTGCCGAAGGCGTAGCGGTCGCCGAACTCGACGCCGTACGAGTTCACGTTCTGGCCGAGCAGGGTCACCTCCAGCACGCCCTCGGCGACCAGCGCCTCGACCTCGGCGAGTACGTCGCCCGGCCGGCGATCCTTCTCCCGGCCGCGCAGCGACGGCACGATGCAGAACGTGCACGTGTTGTTGCAGCCGACGCTCACCGACACCCACGCCGAGTACGGCGACTCACGCCGGGTCGGCAGCGTGGACGGGAACACCTCGAGCGCCTCGAGGATCTCGACCTGCGACTCCTGCTCCACCCGCGCGCGCTCCAGCAACGCCGGAAGCGAGCCGATGTTGTGGGTGCCGAAGACGACGTCCACCCACGGCGCCTTCTTGGTGATGCTGGCCTTGTCCTTCTGCGCCAGACACCCACCGACGGCGATCTGCATGCCCGGCGTCTTGGCCTTCACCGGCGCCAGGTGACCGAGATTGCCGTACAGCTTGTTGTCGGCGTTCTCCCGGACCGCGCAGGTGTTGAAGACGACCACGTCGGCCTGATCACCCTCGGGCGCGCGGACGTAGCCCGCGTCCTCCAGCAGCCCGCGCAGCCGCTCGGAGTCGTGAACATTCATCTGGCACCCGTAGGTGCGGACCTCATAAGTACGCATGACAGCCACCTAGAGTACGTGCCGCGGTAGACATTTCCCTACCTGGGTTTGGGTCCTTGTAACCCCTGACCGGCGGGTGCGCGGCGAGAATAGTGAGGGGCATGAACAGTTCTCGTCGCCAGTTCCTCGCCCGTACCGCCGCCGGCGCCGCCGTGATCGCCGGGGGCTCCTTCACCGCCACCACCGCGTCAGCCCTCGTGAAGCCCTCGGTGAACTCCTTGGGTACGACGCCGATCACCGCCTTCACCAACGCCACCGTCATCGATGTCGCCACCGGACGCCGGGACCGCAACCAGACCGTCCTGATCAGCGGCGACCGCATCATCGGCGTCGGCCGTAACCTCCCGGTCCCCCGCGGCGCCGTCCGGATCGACCTGACCGGCAAGTTCGTCATCCCCGGCCTGGCCGACATGCACGTGCACAGCCTGGGCGACGAGCGGGTGTCTCCCCCGCTGTACCTCGCCAACGGGCTGACCATGGTCCGCGAGATGGCCGGCACCGATCCGGCCTTGTACGACTGGCGTGACCGGATCGACGCCGGCACGCTGCTCGGCCCGCGGATGGTCGTGGCCAGCCAGATCATCGACGGCGATCCGACCCTGTGGGACCCGAACCTGCTGCATGTCCTGGTCGTCGAGGACGCTGCCGCCGCGCGGGCCGCCGTACGCCAGGTCAAGGCCGAAGGCGCCGACTTCGTGAAGGTCTACTCGCGGCTCGGCCGGCCGGCGTACGCCGCCATCCTCGACGAGGCGCGCAGGGTCGGCCTGACGGTGCACGGCCACGGTCCCGACGAGCTCACCTCGAAGGAGGTCAGCAACGCCGGCCAACGCAGCATCGAGCACATCCACTCACTCGGCCTGTCCGTCTCCACCCGCGAGGCCGAGGTACGCCGGATGGTCCGCGCGATCAGCGTGAAGACCGGCGACTACAACGCGTGGTTCCGGCAGATGCACCCGATCGAGTGGATCGCCGCGAACACCTTCAGCCCGAGCCGGGCCGCCGATGTCTTCGGCATGCTGCGGCGCAACCGCACCCGGGTGACGCCGACGCTGACCATGCACAACGTGCTGGACCGGCCTGACTACACCGCCCTCGACCCGGCGACCACGAAGTACCTGAGCGCGGACTCGATCGGAACCTACGACTACGTGATGGAGAACCTCTACAAGGCCAACCGGACCGCGGAGGAGATCTCGCACCAGCGGCAGATGTGGGAGTGGCGGCAGCGCTTCGCCCACGAACTTCTTGCCCACGACGTCCCAATCCTGGCCGGCACCGACACAGGTACGCCGTACTCCGTCCCGGGTTTCGCTCTGCACGACGAATTGGAGCATCTCGTCCAGGCCGGCGCCACCCCGCGACAGGCCCTGCACGCGGCCACCGTCGAGCCGGCCAGGTTCCTCGGACTCGGCAACGATCTCGGCTCGGTCGAACCCCGCAAGATCGCGGATCTCGTTGTATTGGAGGCCGATCCACTGAAGGACATCCGCAACACGCGACGGATCCATTCGGTCGTCACTCGCGGCCGGGTGATCTCGCCGGCCGCCCGTCAGAGCATGCTGGCCGACGTCGAGGCGGCGGTCCAGGAGCCGCCGTCGGCCGCAGCGATCGCTGCAAGTGGCTGTTGCGGAACAGGGGTTAATGGACACTGAAGCGCAGATCATGCGGGCTGTGACCAGTCGGTCACAGCCCGCTCCGCTTTGTTGCAGATCGTTACCACCGTGGAACCGGGGCGTCGTTTGTCCGTGCCCCCCACTCCAGTAGGTTCTGGCCATGAGCGATTCCGGAACCTTGACGAAAACCGGCCTGGTCGCCCTGACCGATGTCAACAAGCATTTCGGTGACCTGCACGTCCTGAAGGACATCAACCTGTCCATCGCCAAGGGCGAGGTCGTCGTGGTGATCGGTCCGTCCGGATCCGGCAAATCGACGCTCTGCCGCGCGATCAACCGGCTGGAGCCCATCGACTCCGGCACGATCACCCTGGACGGCCAGCCGCTGCCCAGCGAGGGCAAGGCCCTGGCCCGGCTCCGCGCCGACGTCGGCATGGTGTTCCAGTCGTTCAACCTGTTCGCGCACAAGACGATCCTGCAGAACGTCACCCTCGGCCCGAGCAAGGTGCGTGGCCAGTCCAAGTCCGGGGCCGAGGAGAAGGCCCGAGGGCTCTTGGAGCGGGTCGGCGTCACCGCCCAGGCCGACAAGTACCCGGCCCAACTGTCCGGCGGTCAGCAGCAGCGGGTGGCGATCGCCCGCGCGCTGGCCATGGATCCCAAGGTGATGCTGTTCGACGAGCCGACCTCGGCCCTGGACCCCGAGATGATCAAAGAGGTCCTGGACGTGATGGTCGACCTGGCCGGGCAGAGCATGACGATGATCGTCGTCACGCACGAGATGGGCTTCGCCCGCCGCGCGGCGAACCGGGTCGTGTTCATGGCCGACGGCCAGATCGTCGAGGAGGCCGAGCCGGAGCGGTTCTTCACCGATCCGCAGACCAAGCGGGCCCAGGACTTCCTGTCGAAGATCCTGACCCACTGACCGTCCACAACGCCGTCCCAGCGCAGTACTGATCAACGGAGGAAAAGACAATGCGACAGCGAATCATCGCTGCCCTCGGCATCGCGGGCCTGGCGGCGACCGGACTGGTTGCCTGTGGCGACGACACGAACTCCAGCTCCGGCTCCGGCGCCAGCGGTGGCGAGAAGGTCACCATCGGCATCAAGTTCGACCAGCCGGGTCTCGGCCTGAAGGAGGGCGCGGACTACACCGGCATGGACGTCGATGTCGCGAAGTACGTCGCCAAGGAGCTCGGATACGGCGACATCACGTTCAAGGAGTCCCCGTCGGCCCAGCGCGAGACGCTGCTGGCCAACGGTCAGGTCAAGATGATCTTCGCGACCTACTCCATCACCGACAAGCGCAAGGAGAAGGTCTCCTTCGGCGGTCCGTACATGGTGGCCGGCCAGGACCTGCTGGTCCGCTCCGACAACACCGACATCACCGGACCGGAGTCGCTGGGCGGCAAGAAGCTGTGCTCGGTGACCGGCTCCACCTCGGCGCAGAAGGTCAAGGACCAGTTCGCCGACACGGTGCAGCTGCAGGAGTACGACACCTACTCCAAGTGTGTCGAGGCCCTCGGCGCCGGCGCGATCGACGCGCTCACCACCGACAACACCATCCTGGCCGGCTACGCCGCGCAGGAAGCCAACAAGGGCAAGTTCAAGGTGGTCGGCAAGACCTTCTCGACCGAGCGCTACGGCGTCGGCCTGAAGAAGGGCGACACCGAGACCTGCACCAAGGTCAACGACGCGCTGAAGAAGATGGTCGACTCCGGCGAGTGGCAGAAGGCCTTCGACAAGAACCTCGGCCAGGCCGGTCTGACGCTGGACAAGGCCACCAACCCGCCGAAGACTTTCGACGCCTGCGCCTGACCTAGCATGCTCCGGGGAGGGACCGTCCGCGGTCCCTCCCCGGTGTGCTGGTCTCCGCCTCGTTCCCCAGCAGGAGAATCATGGACGTGATATCGGAGTTCTTCTCCGAGTACGACGGTCTGCAAGCGTTCCGGACGACCATCTACCTCACGCTGCTGTCGGCACTGTTCGCACTGCTGATCGGCACGGTGGTGGCGGTGATGCGGGTCTCCCCGGTCCGAGTGCTGCAGATCATCGGCACCGCCTACGTGAACATCGTCCGGAACACACCGCTGACGCTGGTCATCGTGTTCTGCAACCTCGGGCTGTTCCTGCAGCTCGGCGTCTCGCTGGCGAACAAGGACTCGAACACCTTCATCACCGACAACAACTTCCGGCTGGCCGTCCTCGGTCTGTCGGTGTACCACGCGTCCTTCGTCGCCGAGGCGATCCGTAGCGGCGTGAACACCGTCCCGCTCGGCCAGGCCGAGGCGGCCCGGGCGATCGGCCTGCCGTTCCTGAAGACGCTGTGGTACGTCGTCCTGCCGCAGGCGTTCCGCGGCGCCATCGCACCGCTCGGCAACGTGCTGATCGCGCTGACCAAGAACTCGACGGTTGCCTCGGTCATCGGCGTGACCGAAGCATCTGCGGTGATGAAGGTGATGATGGAGGACCGTCCGGACGTGCTCTTCGTCGTGTTCGGCATCTTCGCGGTCGGCTTCGTGATCCTGACCCTGCCGATCGGCATCCTGTTCACCTCGATGTCGAAGCGACTGGCGGTGAAGCGATGAGCGGCACCGTCCTGTTCGACGCGCCCGGCCCGCGCGCCAAGCGCCTGTACGCCGCGGTCGGCGTCGCCAGCGTCCTGATCCTGCTGCTGGCGCTGTGGTTCGTGATCGACAAGCTCAACGAGAAGGGACAGCTCACCGCGGCGAAGTGGGAGCCGTTCCTGACCGGTGAGATCTGGACCGAGTACCTGATCCCCGGCCTGATCGGCACGCTCACCGCGGCCGCGATCTCGGTCGTCTTCGCGATGGTCCTCGGCATCCTGCTCGGTGTCGGCCGGCTGTCCACCCAGGTCTGGATCCGGTGGCCCAGCAGCATCGTCGTGGAGTTCTTCCGCGCGGTACCGGTGCTGTTGATGATGTTGTTCACGTACGCCTTGTACGCGAACTACGACCTGTTCCCGCCGGATCGGCTCGCTCTGGCCGCCGTCGTCACCGCTCTCACGCTGTACAACGGCGCGGTGGTCGCCGAACTGGTCCGCTCCGGGGTGTACTCCCTGCCGAAGGGGCAGAGCGAGGCCGCGATGGCGATCGGCCTGACCACCGGGAAGTCGATGCGGATGATCCTGTTGCCGCAGGCAATCACCGCGATGCTGCCGGCGATCGTCGGCCAGCTGGTGGTGATCCTGAAGGACACCGCGCTCGGCTACATCATCACCTACGAGGAACTGCTCCGGAAAGCCGAGCAGATCGGCAACTACAAGTCGAACCTGCTCCCGGCGCTGATCGTCGTGGGCGCGATCTTCGTGATCATCAACTACCTGCTGAGCCTGCTCGCACAGCGGGTCGAGCGCCTGATGCGCCGCCGCGGCCGCTCCGCCGGCGGTCCGCTGACGGCCGAACCGCTCGACCAGTCCGCCGTCGGCACCACCGAGGCGCTGACCATGGGCGACGGGCCACCCTCGGCCAACTGATCACGCGAAAGGGTCCCGGGAAGCAATTCCCCGGGACCCTTTTCGTTTGCTCGAGAAGCTCCTCAGCGCAGGGTGTTGAAGGAGTCGCGGATGATCTCGAGGGCTTCGGTGGCCTCGTCCTCGGTCAACGTCATCGGTGGCGCCATCCGGAGGACGTTGCCGTACAGGCCACCCTTGCCGACCAGGAGACCCCGGTTCTTGGTCTCCTGCTGGAGTTTGGCGGTGGTGGCCGGGTCGGGGCTGTTGTCGTCCGGCTTGACGATCTCGGCGGCCAGCATCAGGCCCTTGCCGCGGACGTCGCCGAGCTCGAGGAACTCCTCGGAGATGCCGCGCAGGCCGTCGACCAGTTGCGAGCCGCGCTTGGCCGCGTTCGCCTGCAGGTCGTGGTCGAGCAGGTAGTCCAGCGTCGCCTTCGCCGCGCTGGTGGAGATCGGGTTGCCGCCGAACGTCGACAGCGAGTTGGCGCTCAGGCTGTCCATCAGCTCCGGCGTCGCGACCACACCGCCGATCGCGAACCCGTTGCCGAGGCCCTTGGCGAACGTCATCGCGTCCGGCACCATGTCGTGCGCCTGGATCCCCCAGAAGTGCTCGCCGGTGCGGCCCCAGCCGGTCTGCACCTCGTCGGAGATGAACAGGATGCCGTACTCGTCCAAGACCTCCTTGAAGGCGGCGTACAGGCCGTCAGGGCCGGACGAGAAGCCGCCGACGCCCTGGATCGGCTCGGCGATCAGGCACGCGACGTCGCCCGCGGTCGTGGTCTCGATGACGTTGCGCAGATCGTCGACGCAGACCTTGATGTAGGCCGCGTCGGGCAGGTCACGGAACGGGCTGCGGTACCGGTAAGCACCTTGCACGTATTGGACGTTGACCGGTGACAGGCTGCTCGCGGACCAGCCGCGGTTGCCGGTGATGGCGACCGTGCCGAAACCGCGGCCGTGGTAGGAGTTGCGCATCGCCAGCACCTGGTTGGACCGGCGCCGCTGGGTGGCCAGCATCAGGGCCGCCTCGTTCGCCTCGGTGCCGGAGTTGGTGAAGAAGACCTTGGCGTTCGGGATCCCGGACAGCTGCGCGATCTGCTCGGCCAGCTCGATCTGCTTGCGGATCAGGTAGACCGTCGAGGTGTGCGCGATACCGGTGGCCAGTTGCTCACGCACCGCGTCGGAGATCTCCGCGATGTCGTAGCCGATCGCGTTGGTCAGGATGCCGGCGAAGAAGTCGAGATAGGTGGCACCTTGGCCGTCGGTCACCCGGCGGCCCGATCCCTGCACGATCTCGATCGGCTCCTCGTAGTACAACGCGAGCCAGTCCGGCATGACGGCCTTGTGACGCTCCCAGAGCTCCGCATGTGTCATGCCTAAGCATTACCTCATCGCGTCGCTCGCTCATAGTGGGCTTCTATGACGGTTAAGGTGCTCTGCGTGACATTGCCGAGCATCCCGCACGTGGACATCGAATCCTTGGCGCATTTCGACCGGATCGTGGCGGCGGGCGCCACCTCGATGGCGGGCTGGCGGGTTCAGTCGGTCGACCTGACCGGCCGGACGGCGGAGCTGCTCGGGCTGAGCCCGATGGGCTCCCTGTTCCTCGGCTGCGTGCTGGAGGAGAAGGCCGACGCCTGGATCCGCGACGGCGGCGGGCTCGTGTTCCCGGCGATCCCGTCCCTGCCCTTCGACGCCTACCGCGGCACGCTGTACGACGCCGAGGAGCTCTACGCCGACCTCGAGAACGGGTACGACGCCACACCGGACGCGCGGATCTACGCATGGTCCCGGCAGCACGACGAGAAGGGCGACACCAGCCGGACCCTCGCGGCCGCCCTGCACGACCACTCCATCGCCGACGCGCTCCACGAGTTGCCCACCGACCAGCCGTGGATCGGTGTCATGGGCGGACACGGTGTCGCCCGCGGGAGTACGTCGTACCGGTCGGCCGTCATGCTCGGGCGCAGCCTCGCCCGGACGGGCCGCACCGTGGTGACCGGCGGCGGTCCTGGCGCCATGGAGGCGGCGAACCTCGGTGCATCCCTGTCCGGGTACGACGAGTCCGCCGTCGACACCGCACTGGCCGCGCTGGCCGCCGTACCGTCGTTCAAACCCTCGGTGGCCGAGTGGGCCGCCGTGGGGCTCCGCGTACGGCGTGAGTTCCCCGGCGCCGGCGGGGTGTCGATCCCGACGTGGTTCTACGGGCACGAGCCACCGAACGTGTTCGCGTCGTCGATCGCCAAGTACTTCTCCAACGCCCAGCGGGAGGACGTGCTGCTCAGCCGGGCGAAGGGCGGGATCGTCTACCTCCCCGGCGCGGCCGGAACGGTGCAGGAGGTCTTCCAGGCGGTGACACCGAACTACTACGGCGATCCGGCGACCCAGATCCCGCTCATCCTCGTCGACGTCGAGCACTGGACCGTCAAGCTGCCGGTCTGGCCGCTGCTGCAGTCCCTGGCCGCGAAACGCGCGATGGCGACGTCACTCCACCTGGTCGACACCATCGACGAGGCGACCGCGCTGGTCAGCTGAGGACCCTGGTGAGCTTCACGTCCTCCTCCTCGAAGCCGAGGCTGCGGTAGAAGCCGCGTGCGGACATGTTGGCGGCGCCGGTGTCGAGCGTGATCGTGGTGACGCCAAAGCGACGTGCGTGGTCGGTCACAGCGTCGATCAGAGCGCGGCCGACGCCTTCGCCTTCGTGACTCGTGGACACCACGAGCTCACCGACGTACAGCTCCTGGTCACCGGACCAGTGCGTCCGCCGCTCGCCGGAGACGAAGCCGGCGACCACACCGTCCATCTCGGCGACGTACACGAAGCGGCCTGGTTCGGCGGCTCGCTCGACCGCTTCGACGACCCAGCCGGTGACAGCCGCACGCACTCCATCCGGTGAGCGCCAGCGGGCCACTCCCTCCATCAGTCGCGGCGCCAGGTCGAGCACCGCCTGCCGATCCTTCTCCTCGTACCGACGTACCTCACCACGCATGCCCCAAGTTTGTCGGAGGCTTGGTCTACCGTGCGCGGCATGACGAACTTCGTGTTGGTGCCAGGGGCGTGGCTCGGTGCGTGGGCATGGGACGAGGTGGCGGCAGGGCTGCGCGCGGAGGGGCACGGGGTTTATCCGGTGACGCTGAGCGGGCTGGCCGAGCGGCACGGTCCGGATTCCGCTCAGGTCGGACAGCAGCAACACGTCGACGACATCGTGGCGGTGATCGAGAGCCACGATCTGCGGGACGTCGTCCTCGCCGGGCACAGCTACTCCGGGATCCCGGTCGGCCAGGCCGCCGGGCGGATCGGCGACCGGCTGCGGCGAGTGGTGTACGTCGACTCGAACATCCCCGCCGACGGGAAGTCGTTCGTCGACGGCTGGTCCACCGAGGGACGCGCCTGGGTCGAGGGGCAGTTGGCCGAGTCCGGCGGGTTCTGGCCACCGCTCACCGCCGAGGACTACGCCGACCAGGATCTCTCCGACGAGGCGATAGCGCTGATCGTCGCTCGCAGTACGCCGCACCCCGGCCGGGCAATCTCGGAGCCGGCCCGACTGACCTGCCCGATCGGCGACCTGCCCACGACGTACCTCAAATGCCTGCTGGACGGCGCCACGCCTTCGGCAGACGTCGCCGAGCAGCTCAAGAGCCCGTCCTGGGAGCTGCTCGAGCTACCCACCGGCCACTGGCCGATGTTCTCCCAACCCGCAGCTCTCACCAAGCTGCTGGACGGGTTGGCCTGACGGGATCAGGACTTGTTGGCGGCGGCGAGCTGGCCGCAGGCTCCGTCGATCTCCTGGCCGCGGGTGTCGCGAACCGTGGTCGGGATGCCGCCGGCCTGGAGGCGGCGGACGAACTCGCGCTCGTCGGCCGGATCGGAGGCGGTCCACTTCGAGCCTGGGGTCGGGTTGAGCGGGATCAGGTTGACGTGCACCCAGCCCCAGTCGCCACGGGCGGCCAGCTTCTCCGCCAGCAGGTCCGCGCGCCAGGCGTGGTCGTTGATGTCACGGATCATCGCGTACTCGATCGAGACCCGGCGCTTCGTCTGCCGCGCGTACCCCCACGCCGCGTCGAGCACCTCGTCGACCTTCCACCGGTTGTTGATCGGCACCAACTCGTCGCGCAGCTCGTCGTCCGGCGCGTGCAGCGACAGCGCGAGCGTGACCGGGATGCCCTCGGTGGAGAGCTGGTTGATCCGCGGCACCAGGCCGACCGTCGACACGGTGACACCGCGCGCCGAGATCCCGAGGCCCTCCGGCGACGGGTCGGTGAACCGGCGGACGGCACCGATCACGGCCTTGTAGTTGGCCATCGGCTCGCCCATGCCCATGAACACGATGTTGTTGACCCGGCCCGGCCCGCCGGTGATCTCACCGCGGGACAGCGCCCGGGCACCGTCGACGACCTGCTCGACGATCTCCGCGGTCGTCATGTTCCGGGTCAGGCCGGCCTGACCGGTCGCGCAGAACGGGCACGCCATCCCACAGCCGGCCTGCGACGACACGCACATGGTGGTGCGGTCCGTGTACCGCATCAGGACGGACTCGACCAGCGAACCGTCCAGCAGCTTCCACAGCGTCTTGCGGGTCTGCCCGTTGTCGCACTCCAGGTCACGCACCCGGGTCAGCAGCGGTGGCATCAGCTCGGCCACCAGCTTGTCCCGGGTCGCGGCCGGAAGATCGGTCATCTCGGCCGGGTCGGACACCAGCCGGGAGAAGTAGTGGTTCGACAACTGCTTGGCCCGGAACGCGGGCTCGCCCAGCGCGGCCACCGCCGTACGCCGTTCCTCCCCGGTGAGATCGGCCAGATGCCGCGGCGGCTTCTTGGCACGGCGCGGTTCATCGAAAACAAGGGGAAGGGAGGTAGTCATAACCGACCTATTGTCGCCCGCCGCCCCGACCGTTCACAAATTCACATCCCATGACCCCTGTCACCCCTCAGCCGGTGGTGGTGATCTGACCGGACTCGGCCAGCTCGACCACCACGTCCCGGACGGCGAGCAGGATCGGCGACGGATTGGCGGGCAACCACACCATCTCCGTCGAGACGGTTTGACCGGCCACGGGGACGAAGACCACCCCGGTACGACGCAGGCTCTGCGCCGACCGGGCCAGTTTGGTCACCCCGACACCGGCTGCCACCATTCCGAGCAGCACCTGGACGCTCGAGTCGCGGTGCACCACGTTCGGCACGAATCCGGCCGCCCGGAACTCCTCGTCGTAGAAGTCGTGCCACGGTCCCCAGGAGCTCCGCGGAGTCAGAAGCCACGGGTCACCGGCCAACTCGGTGAGCTTCAGTTCGCTGCGGCCGGCCAGGGGATGCCCAGCCGGCAGCACCGCGCAGACTTCCTCAGCGATCAGCGTCCGGGTCGCCAGCGTGTCGACCAGCGGTGGTCGCGAGAAGGCGACGTCGTACCGGCCGCTGGTGATGCCCTCGACCAGCTGACTGATCGTGGTCTCCTCGGTCGACAGCCGCAGCTCGGGAAGGCGCTCGCGTACGGCCCGGACCACCGGCGGCAGCAGATAGTTCGCCGTCGTCGCCAGAAACGCCAGCCGCAGCTGCCCGGCCTCGCCACGGACTGCCTGGCCGACGACGCTCATCGCCGCATCCGCACGCGCCAGCACCGCTCGCGCCTCGGGAAGGAAGACCGCGCCGACCTCGGTCAGCGCCGTGCCCCGGCTGTCGCGGTCGAAGAGCTTCGCACCGACCATCCGCTCCAGCAACGTGATCTGCTGCGACAGGGACTGCTGCGCGATGGTCAGCCGCGCCGCCGCCCGGGTGAAGCTCGACTCCTCCGCCACCGCGACGAAGTACCGCAACTGCCGGAGCTCTGGGGTCACAGGCCCAGGCTACTGCCGCGCCAGGCAGCCGATGTTGGCCCCGGAAGCGGCCCCGGACGAAGACTCGAAGTGTGAACAACACACTGGAAAAACACGACGAACAAGGCCGGGTCTGGCTGATCACCGGCTGCTCCACGGGCTTCGGGCGGGAGCTCGTCCTGGCCGCTCTCGCGGCCGGAGACCGGGTGATGGCCACGGCCCGGCGGCCCGAAACCCTGGCCGACCTGGCCGAGCCGGGCCAGGGCCGGGTCAGCACGGCCGTACTGGACGTGACCGACTCTGCCTCGATCGAGGCCGCGGTGCAGGCGACGATCGCGGTCTTCGGCCGGATCGACGTACTGGTCAACAATGCCGGCTCGATGGTGCTCGGCGCCGTCGAGGAGGTGTCGATGGCGGATCTGCGCGAACAACTCGACGTCGTCTTCTTCGGTGCAGCCGAGATGACGAAGGCCGTCCTGCCATTGTTCCGCTCGCAGGGCTCGGGAACGATCGTGCAGATGAGCTCACTCGGCGGGCTCAAAACCTATCCCGGCTACGGCGCGTACCACGCGGCGAAGTACGCGCTGGAAGGTCTGTCCGAAGCGCTGGCGACCGAGGTCGCACCCCTCGGGATCCGCATCCTTCTGGTGGAGCCGGGCGCCTTCCGGACCGAGTTCAACCGCAACAAGCGAGCCACCGCCGAGCTGGACAGCTACCGGGACACCGCCGGCGCGACCCGGGTCGCGACCAGACAGCTGCTCGACTCCGAGCCGAACGACCCGGTCAAGGGCGTCGCGGCGATCATGAAGGCGCTGGACAGCGACAACCCGCCACTGCGCCTGCTGCTCGGCAATGACGCAGTCGACGGGCTCCGCGCACACCATGAGGCGCTCCTGGCCGAGGTGACCGAGTGGGAGCAGCTCAGCCGGTCCACTGCCATCGAGTAGCGGGCTGGAGCGGTCGCACTCCAGCCCGCTGGAGTATCAGGCCGAGTAGCCCTTCGGCGGAATCAGTGTGGCGAGCTGGTTGAAGGTGAGCCAGTACGTCGCGGTCGGGGCGAAGCCGGCCGGGTCGGCGATCAGCACGGTCATGTCGCTGGAGTCGTACCCGATCACGGTGAAGTAGTGGTAGATCGTGTAGTTCGGGTAACCCGGCGGGTGGTTGCTGGCCGGGGCGACGATGTTCGCGACGATCGGGTAGTTGTTGTCGATGTCGAGGGTGACGTCGCGCCAGAGCAGGTCGCGCTGCGCCTGGGTGGGCGGGTCGTTCGGCATCTCCTTGGTCTCGTACCAGCCGGTGCCGAGGTGGTTGTTGAGCACCCGGGTCACCTGCCCGATCCAGTCCGTACCGTTCGTGGTGGTGGGCAGTTCGTTGGCCAGCTGCTGCTGGCTCGGCGGTGAGATCCGGGCGGACAGGGCGATCCGGGTCGCTGCCGGGCCACACCAGTAGCCGGTCTGCTGGTACTGGAAGTCGATGGGCAGCGTCTTGACGGCCTGCGTCGAGTAGCCGAGCGTCGGCACCGGCTTGGCGGCCGCAGCGGCCTCGGCGGAGATGGCGGGCGCGGTTGGCACCGCGGTCGCCGGAGTGGATGCCATCGGCAACGCTGCTGCCGCGACCAGGGTCAGACCGCTCAGTGCGGCCTTGAGTTTCGTCGTCGTATGCCTCATGTCAGCTCCTCAGCCTCACAGGGACGCCGGGGCGTGGTCGTCCCATCACTGAGTGCATTCCTGCCGCCCCACCTTGTAAACCCCTCCAGCGCCCGTCCCGGCGCCGGCGCGACTGGTGTTTCCCCAGGTCAGAAGCGGTTTCCAGTCCCGCCGGCGTGGCGTGAAAAATGACCAACCCTTTCCATCCAGCTCGAAAGGTCAGGCTGCGGAGGTCTCCTCGAGCACCGGATCGATGATCTCCCGGACCAGCCACTGAACCGCCCGGTCCGGGTACGGGCGGGTCAGCGAGAGCACGATGTGGTCGAAGCCCAGCCCAGCCGCCCGGCGGATGATCGTTCGGGTCGCGGCCGGATCGTCGTACGAGACGAGTTGCTGCAGCGCGCGGCTGACTGTGGCCGGGTCGCGGCCGATGCGGGCGCACTCCGCGTCGAGTCGACGGGCCCGGTCGGCGAGAACTTCGAAGTCGGTGTGCGGCGGGCCGCTGATGTTCCAGATGTCGGCGTACTCGGCGATCAGCCGCATCATCCGGTTGCCCCAGCCGCCGATCAGGAGCGGCGGTCCCGGTCGCTGGATCGGCTTGGGCTCGTTCCGGTTCCGCTCGAGCCTGTAGTACCGGCCATGGAAGTCGAAGACGTCCTGCGTCCACATGCCGCGCAGGATCTCGATGGTCTCGCGGAGTCGGTCCACCCCTTCCCCCGGCGGGACCAGCGTCAGCCCGTACGCCTCGTACTCCGCGATGGCCGGGTTCGGTCCGGCGATACCTCCGGCACCGGGCGGTTGATGCGTACCGCCGGCACCGAGGCCCATGGTCAGCCGGCCGCCCGAGATCACGTCCAGGGTGCTGGCGATCTTGCCGAGTACGGCGGGCGCGCGGACGCGGTTGCTGGTCACGAGCAGACCGAAGCGAAGGCGGGTCGTCTGCGCGGCGAGCGCGGTGAGCAGCGTCCAGCCTTCCAGTACGTCGCCGTCCTTGGGCCCGACGAGCGGCAGGAAGTGGTCCCACAACCAGGCGTCGCGGAACTGCGGGAACTCGTCGGCCTCGAGCCAGACGCGCTGGATGTCGGCGTACGGGACATGCATCGGGGTGGTTTTCAAGCCGAAAGTCAGAGTCATAATCGTCAGGGTAGCTGATGATCAGCAGTCCTGACGATCAGTGGAGCGGTAGATTTGGCCCATGATGTCCGACCGGCTGGGGTATCTGCTCAAACATGTCCTCGCGCAGCTGACCGACGAGCAGGCCAAAGCGCTCGCCCCGTACGGGCTGAACGGCCGGGATCTCGCCGTACTGTCCGCAGTGGTTGCCGGTGAGCCGCTCTCGCAACTGGAGGTCGCGTCCAGGCTCCGAGTCGACCGGACCTCGATCGGCGACCTGCTCGACAGCCTGGAGGAACGCGGACTGGTCGAGCGCCGGCGCAGTCCGGAGGACCGGCGGCGCAACGTCGTGGTGCTCACCGCCAAGGGCGAGTCGACGTTCGAGGAGGCGGAGCGGGTGCGGCTGGAGGTTGAGCGCGAGTTCCTGGCCTCGCTGCCGGATGCCGACCGGTTCCGTGAGGATCTGCGGCTGCTGCTCGGGGAATGACCGCTGGGCAGCCGCAGTTGGAAATGAGGTCATGGCTGCTCTCACTGGGGTTCCGCTCTCCGTCTTGGACCGCTCGCGGACGCGGGCAGGTGAGACGGAAGCAGAGACATTGCGTGCGACCGTCGAGCTCGCGCAGCAGGTGGAAGAGCTTGGCTACAAGCGTTTCTGGGTCTCAGAGCACCACAGCGTGCCCGGAGTGGTCGGATCGGCTCCCACAGTGCTGGCAGCCGCGATCGCGGCCCGCACGAGCCGGATCCGCGTCGGCACCGGCGGTGTGATGCTGCCGAACCATCAGCCGCTCGTGGTCGCCGAGCAGCTCGGAGTGCTGGAGTCGCTGTACCCGGGCCGCATCGACATGGGCCTCGGCCGCTCTGTCGGCTTCACCAACGGCATCCGCCGCGCCCTGGGCGTCGAGAAGGACGCGGCCGAGGACTTCGCCGCACAGGTCCAGGAGCTACTGGGCTACTTCACCGGCACACTGCAGAACCAGGTCCACGCTCGTCCCGGAGAAGGTCTGCGCATCCCACCCTTCATCCTCGCTGTCGGCGAGGGCGCCCGCCTCGCCGCTTCGCTCGGACTCCCCCTGGTCATCGCCGGCAGGGATGAGTCGGCACTGCTCCACTTGGTCGACGGCTACCGCGCCGAGTTCCAGCCGTCCACGTGGGCTCCGCGGCCGTACGTCGTACTCGCGGTGACTGCCGCTGTTGCGGAGACCACGGAGGAGGCCAGGCAGTTGCTGTTGCCCGAGGCATGGGCGAGTGCCTACTCGCGCACGCGCGGGGTGTTCCCACCGCTGGAGCCTTCGGTACCTGGCGACCTGACCGCGAAGGAGCGCGAGCTCTTCGAGCAGTCGCTCCGCGGCCAGATCTACGGCACACCCGACCAGGTCGACGAGGCCCTCGGCGGGCTGGTACGTCGTACCGCCGCCGACGAAGTGCTGATCACCACGAACACCTACGACCGGGCCGACCTGGTCGCGTCGTACGCCGCTCTGGCCGAGCTGGCGGGCACTCGCCGTACCGTCAGCGGCTGAGCCGGTCCTCGAGGCGCTTGCGGACCTCGGGCCACTCGTCGACCAGGATCGAGAACACCACGGTGTCGCGGAACGAACCGTCGGCCTGCCGTCTCTCCCGGCGCAACATGCCTTCGCGGGTCGCACCGAGCTTGGCGATGGCCGCCTGCGACCGGGTGTTCGTCGAGCCGGTCTGGATCTTCACCCGGCCGAATCCGCAGTCCTCGAAGGCGTGCTGGAGCAGCAACAGCTTGGCCGCCGGGTTCACCGCCGTACCCCAGACCGCCGGCGCGTAGCCGGTCCAGCCGAGGTGGATCGATTCGTTGGTCAGGTCGACGTCGCCGAGGCTCGACGTACCGACGAGGGTGCCGTCGGCAACCAACCGGACCGCGTACGCGTAGCGCTGCTCCGATGACGGGATCCATTGCGCCCGCATGGCTTCGGCATCGGCCGGCATCCCGGCGATTCCACCGGCGAAGCCGGCGGCGTACACCTGCTCGTTGCCGATGGCGGCGTACAACTCCTCGATGTCGCCGTCCTGCAGCCGGTCCAGCCGGACGACCTCGCCTACCAGCGACCGTCCGTCGGGCGCCACCGTCATGCGCTCACCCCTTCACCAGAAGATGCAGCAGCAGCCAGACCGCAGGGGCCGTGGCCAGCAACGAGTCCAGCCGGTCCATCACACCGCCGTGCCCCGGCAGCAGGTTGGACATGTCCTTGATGCCAAGGTCGCGCTTGATCATCGACTCGCTGAGATCGCCCACCGTGGCTGTCAGCACGGCCACCGCGCCGACGATCGCACCGGCCCACCAGTCCCCGTCGAGCAGCCACACGACCGAACCGATGCCGGCACCGATGCACGCGAGGGTCGAGCCCGCGAAGCCCTCCCAGGACTTCTTCGGACTGATCGTCGGAGCCATCGGGTGCTTGCCGAACAGCACCCCGGCCGCGTAGCCGCCGACGTCACTGGCGACCACGACCAGGAAGAAGGTCAGAACCCGCTGCGGGCCGTCCGACTCCGGCTGGACCAGCAGGATCGCGAAGCCGGCCAGCAGCGGCACGTAGCCGATCAGGAACACCCCGGCGCTCGCGTCCCGGACGAACCCGACCGATCCGCCCGGCATCCGCCACCAGATCGTCGCCAGCACCGTGAGCGCGAGCGCGATCAGCAGCGCCATCGGTCCCCAGAAGTACGCCGCCATCAGCATCGCCGTCGTACCGGCGAACAGCGGGATCCTCGGGATCACCGCGCCGCCCGCACGCAGAGCCTTGATCATCTCGTCGACGGCCACCAGCACGGCGGCCAGCACGAGGACGGCGAACAGAACCTTCTGCCAGAACAGCGATCCGAGGATCAGGGCGCCGAGACCGACCCCGACCGCGATGGCCGCAGGCAGATTCCGCCCGGCGCGGCTCGGGCTGGGACTCGGCGTGGGCGTGCTGTCGACGCCCATCACACCTCGAGCAGTTCGGCTTCCTTGTGCTTGAGCAGATCGTCGATCGAGTCGACGTACTTCTTCGTCAACCCGTCGAGCCGCTTCTCAGCACTCTTGCCCTCGTCCTCGCCCGCATCGCCGTCCTTGACGGTCTTGTGCACCTGGTCCATGGCGTGCCGGCGGATGTTGCGGACCGAGACCTTGGCTTCCTCGGCCTTGGTCTTGGCGACCTTGATGTACTCCTTGCGCCGCTCCTCGGTCAGCTGCGGCATCACCACCCGGATCACCGAACCGTCGTTGCCCGGGTTCACCCCCAGGTCCGAGTCGCGGATCGCCTTCTCGATCGCCGCCATCGCACCCTTGTCGTACGGCGAGATCAGCACGGTCCGGGGCTCCGGGACCTGGAAACCGGCCAGTTGCTGCAGCGGCGTCGGGCTGCCGTAGTAGTCGGCCAGGATGCCCGCGAACATCTGCGGGTGGGCCCGGCCGGTGCGGATCGCGGCGAAGTCGTCCTTCGCGACCTCCACAGCCTTCGCCATCTTCTGCTCGGCTTCGCGGAGAGCTTGGTCGATCACGACATTCCTCGCTTCCTCAGGGCCGCCTCGGCGCGGCCACTGCATACCCTACGAACGCAGGTTTACCAGATAACGGACATCCACCCGTGTCGAACGATCCTAGTGGTACGCCGCGGTACCGGCTGCGGCCGGGGGACTACTGACCGGGAGAAACGATGGTCCCGATCTTCTCGCCGTGCACGACCCGGGCGATGTTGCCCTCCTCGAGGCCGAAGATCACGATCGGTAGCGCGTTGTCGCGGGCCAGGCTGATCGCGGTGGCGTCGGCGACCCGCAGTCCGCGGGCGAGGAAGTCGTCGTACGACAACTGGTCGAACTTCACCGCGTCCGGGTTCTTCTTCGGGTCGGAGTCGTAGACCCCGTCGACACCCTGCTTGCCCATCAGCAGCGCCTCGGCGCCGATCTCCAGCGCCCGTTGCGCGGCAACCGTGTCGGTGGAGAAGTACGGCATGCCGGAACCGGCGCCGAAGATCACCACGCGGCCCTTCTCCAGGTGCCGCTCGGCCTTGCGCGGGATGTACGGCTCGGCGACCTGGCCCATCGTGATGGCGGTCTGCACCCGGGTCTCGATCCCGAGCTTCTCCAGGAAGTCCTGCAGCGCCAGGCAGTTCATCACCGTGCCCAGCATGCCCATGTAGTCGGCCCGGTTGCGCTCCATCCCGCGCTGCTGCAACTCGGCACCGCGGAAGAAGTTGCCACCGCCGACCACCACGGCGACCTGGACGCCGGCCCGGGCCACCCCCGCGATCTGCTTGGCGATGGAGTTCACCACGTCAGGGTCGACGCCGAGCTTGCCGCCGCCGAACACCTCACCCGACAGCTTCAGCAGCACCCGGTGATAGGCCGGCGCGAACGGCGAAGAGGCCGGACTCGTCTCGGTACCCAGGGTTTCCGTCACGATTCCGGCCTCCTCGATCGTTGCTGTCTTGCTGATCCTTCGAAGATCCCGAAGCTCAGGCGCCGACCTCGAAGCGGGCGAACCGCTTCACGGTCACGCCGGCCTCGTCGAGCACGGCCTTCACGGTCTTCTTGCTCTCCTGGACCGACGCCTGCTCGAGCAGGACGACGTCCTTGAAGAAGCCGTTCACCCGGCCCTCGACGATCTTCGGCAGAGCCTGCTCCGGCTTGCCCTCCTCGCGGGCGGTCGCCTCGGCGATCCGCTTCTCGTTCTCGACCGTCTCGGCCGGGACCTCGTCGCGGGTGGTGTACAGCGGGCGCATCGCGGCGGCCTGCATGGCGGCACCACGAGCGGCCTCGACGTTGTCGCCCTCGAACTCGACCAGCACGCCGACCTGGGCCGGCAGATCGGCGGCACGCTTGTGCATGTACGCCGTCACCTGGCCGTCGAACACGGCGACCTTGCCCAGCTCGAGCTTCTCGCCGATGACCGAGGCCAGCGCCTCGATGTTCTCGGCGACGCTCTTGCCGTCGGACAGCTTCTCGCTCAGCAGGCCCTCGACGTCGGCGACCTTGCTGGCGGCGGCGTGCGCGACGATGTCGGCGGCCAGCTGCTGGAACTGCTCGTTCTTGGCGACGAAGTCGGTCTCGCAGTTCAGCTGGACCAGCGCGTTCTCCGCCGCGGCCACCAGGCCGTTGGTGGCGGAGCGCTCGGCGCCCCGCTTGGCGGCCTTGGCCGCGCCGTGGATGCGCAGCTCCTCGATCGCCTTCTCGAAGTCGCCGTCGGTGGTCTCGAGCGCCTTCTTCGCGTCCATCATGCCCGCGCCGGTGGCGTCGCGGAGCTTCTTCACGTCAGCGGCGGTGTAGTTCGCCATTCCTCGTTCTCTCGTCTTGTCGATGCGGCTGGATAGGCGGGCTCGAGTGCCGCCCGGTGTGAACCGGGCGGCAACTCAGGGCTGTCAGGCCTCGTCGGCCTTGGGGGCCTCGTCGGCCTTCACGGCGTCGACGGCCGGGGTCTCCTCGACAGCAGCCGGGGTCTCCTCGACAGCGGCCGGGGTCTCCTCGACAGCAGCCGGGGTCTCCTCGACAGCCGCCGGGGTCTCCTCGACAGCAGCCGGGGCTTCCTCGGCAGCGGCGGCCGGCGCGTCAGCGGCGGCATCCTTCGGCGCCTCGGCGGCTTCCGGAGCCTTCGCGGCGTCGCCATCAGCGGACTTGGCCTCGGAGGTGCCGTTCTGGCTCTCCAGCAGCTCGCGCTCCCAGGCGGCCAGCGGCTCCTCGGCGCCGAGCTCCTCACCGGCAGCGGCGGCACCCTGACCCGAACGGGCCATCAGGCCGTCGGCGACGGCGTCTGCGACCACGCGGGTCAGCAGGCCGACCGAGCGGATCGCGTCGTCGTTGCCCGGGATCGGGAAGTCGACCTCGTCCGGGTCGCAGTTGGTGTCCAGGATGCCGATGATCGGCAGCTTCAGCTTGCGCGCCTCGTCGACGGCGAGGTGCTCCTTCTTGGTGTCCACGATCCACACGGCGGCCGGAACCCGGGCCATGTCGCGGATACCACCGAGGGTCTTCAGAAGCTTGTCGTGCTCGCGCCGCTTCTGCAGCAGCTCCTTCTTGGTGACGCCCGAGGCCGCCACGTCGTCGAAGTCGAGCAGTTCCAGCTCCTTGAGCCGCTGGAGCCGCTTGTTCACGGTCTGGAAGTTGGTGAGCATGCCGCCCAGCCAGCGCTGGTTCACGTACGGCATGCCGACCCGGGTCGCCTGCTCGGCGATCGCTTCCTGAGCCTGCTTCTTGGTGCCGACGAACAGGATCGCCCCGCCCGAGGCGACCGTGCTGCGGACGAACTCGTAGGCGCGGTCGATGTACGACAGCGACTGCTGCAGGTCGATGATGTAGATGCCGTTGCGCTCGGTGAGGATGTAGCGCTTCATCTTGGGGTTCCAGCGCCGGGTCTGGTGCCCGAAGTGCACGCCGCTCTCGAGGAGCTGCTTCATGGTCACGACGGCCATGAGGGTGTTGCCTCCTGTCGCGCTTTCCCGGGTTCGCTCGGTCCGGTCGGCGCAGTCTCGGTTGTCTCGCGGCGGACCGGGGTGGACCGCCGTGCCTGATGCCCGTCGGCACGCAACCCACCCGGGAGGTCCCGGGACCGAGGGAGGCGCGCTGTTGTGCGGGCATGCGTAGTCGTCCCACTCACATGGGACGCCACCGGAAGTGTACGGGACCACCCCGGCCCAAAGCGAACCGGGCCCGGTTGTCCACAGCCCCGAACTCACCGCCGGAAATCAGGGGTTTCGACGGCATGTTCCAGGCATGAACGTCGTCCTTCTCGCCCTGACCCTCGCCACCGCAGGCCCGGATCCTGCGAACTGGCCCCTCCAACCCCGTCCCGAGGTCGTCCGCGGCTTCGAACTGCCCGCCAAACCCTGGCTCCCGGGCCACCGCGGCGTCGACCTGACCGGCTCCCCCGGCCAACCCGTCCGCGCCGCAACCTCCGGCACAGTCACGTATGCCGGTCAGCTCGCCGGTCGCGGCGTGGTCGCGGTGTCACACGGCGCGCGCCGGACCACCTACGAGCCGGTCGTCCCAGCGGTCACCGTGGGCACTCCCGTCACCATGAGCACGGTGATCGGCCATCTCTCGGGCGCCGGCTCGCACTGCGCACCCGCGACCTGCCTTCACTGGGGCCTGATCGAAGGCAAGCGCTACCTCAATCCGCTCACGCTGCTCCCGGGCCGCCCGGTCCGCCTACTCCCCCTCAGTTCCAGGCCAGCCGCGCCGCAGCGCGGCCTGTCGAGGCGCAGCCGGTTCACACCACCGCGTCGCTACCTCCCCAGCCGGTGCGTTCGACCGCGTCACCCCCGGCTTCAAGCTCCAACCGGACAGGCGCGATCGTGGTCGCCAGTACGGCGGCCTTGGCCCTGGCCGGCGGCCTCCTGCTCAAGCGCCACTAGGACACGCCTAGGCCAGGTTGAGCTGCCACGAGATCCCGAACCGGTCGCCGACCCACCCGAACTTCCGGCTCCAGCCGTACTCCCCCAGCGGCATCATCACCTTGCCCTTCTCGGACAAGACGGCGAACAGGCGGTCGATCTCAGCCTCGTCCGCACAGCCGACCCAGAGCGAGATCGACGGCGTGAAGTCGAACCCGTGCTGCACCGGGCTATCGCTGCACATGTACTGCTGACCCGCCAACGTGAAGATCGCATGCATCACCGAGCCGTCGGCGCCGGGTCCCTCCGGCCCGAAGCGAGTGATCGAGACGACCTCCGCATTGTCGAAGAGCGACAGGTAGAAGTTCATCGCCTCCTCGGCCCTGCCGTCCTGGAACATCAGGAACGTGGTGGTCTTCTGCTCAGCCATCAGTCCTCCTGTAGTCACGGCTTATATAAGGCCACACTGTAACAGTCGGATCAGGGTCCGGGGAGAGGTCAGCTGCCAGGAACGCGCGCTTGCCAGGCGTCCTCGTCGCGGGAGCGACGCTCGACGCCGGCCGGGAGCTTGTTCTTGGCGAGATCGATGAGCGTGGTGTGCTCGAGCACATCCCGCAGACTCGCGCGGGCGGCGATCCAGACGCGTTGCAGTACGACGGCCCGCTCGTTGTACGCGACGCTCTCGGGCCGCACCCCGGAGATGCTCACGATCGGTCCGTCGACCGCACGCATCACGTCGGCGACAGAGATCTCGTTCGGGTCCACGGCGAGTTTCCAGCCGCCGGACTGTCCCCGCTGACTCGCCAGGATCCCCGCACGCCGGAGGTCCGCCAAGATCCCCTGGAGGAACCCATGCGGAATGCCCTGCGCACGGCTGAGCTCCTCGGCCGACACGACCGACGGGTCGTTCGCCACCCATCGTTGGGTGATCTCGATCAGCGCCCGCAACGCATAGTCAGACTTCGCCGAAACCCGCATGAACCGCAGTCTGCCCCATCCCCGCACCCGCTCGCCGCATCCACCCGCGGACAGCCCGACAGATCAGGCCCGAGGGTGAGCCTGTTCGTAGGCCCGGCGCAGGCGGTCGGTGGAGATGTGGGTGTAGATCTGAGTGGTCGCCAGCGATGCGTGGCCGAGCAGTTCCTGGACGCTGCGAAGGTCGGCACCACCTTCGAGCAGGTGGGTTGCCGCCGTATGGCGCAGACCGTGCGGCGACAGGTCGGGGGCATCGACGACTCCGATCCGCTCGTGGACAAGGCGTCGTACCGCTCGCTGATCGATTCGGCCGCCACGGGCACCCAGGAACACCGCCGGCCCACTCCCCTGCCGCGCCAGCTGCGGGCGGGCTTCGTCGAGCCAGCGCCGCAGTGCGTCGGAGGCCGGCACTCCGTACGGGACAGAGCGTTCCTTGCGGCCCTTGCCGAAGACGCGGACGACTCGGCGCGAGGTGTCGATGTCGTCGATGTCGAGGGCACAGAGTTCGCCGACGCGGATGCCGGTCGCGTAGAGCAGTTCCATGATCGCCAGGTCACGCAGGCCGATCGGGCTGCCGTCGTCCGCCGCCACGGCCGCCGCGTCGAGCACGGCACGCGTGTCGGCCTGCCCCAACACTCCCGGCAGGCTCTTGTGCGGCCTCGGACTCGCCAGCAACGCGCCCGGATCCGTGCTGATCCGTCCGGTTCGCTGCGCCCAGGCGGTGAAGACACGCGCGGCGGTGGCGCGGCGCGCCATCGTGCTGCGTGCCTTCCCGAGGCTTTGCTGCTTGGCCAGCCACGACCGCAGCCCTCGGATATCCAGGCCTTCGAGATCATCGTGACCAAGACGAATCAAATGTTCGAGTAAATCCGCGACATCCCCACGGTACGCTCTGACCGAATGTCTGCTGAGGTCCCTCTCCGCCACCAGATGCCGTTCGTAGTCAGCCAGTAACGCAGTGAAACCTTCCGGCCAGGAAGGGTTCGCGCTGACATCGTCCGGCGTCATGCCTCGACGATGCGGGAGCCGACGCGGCATCGCAAGGCACCGCGCGGGGGCCGAGGACAGGAGGTCTGGTCGATAGCCCGACGGTCGACTACTGTTCGGCCCGATTGCCCTAGTAGCAACGGAGGCACCCCTGACCATGGCCCCCTCAGCGAACGGACAGACCGTAGGCCGGCGCCTGCCGGTCGAGTCTGCGTTCACTCGAGTCGAGGACGCACGGCACCGTCTGCCGCGCTTGTTCGGTCGTCGCGATCTGGTCGTACTCGGCCTGGGCGTGATGATCGGGTCCGGCATATTCAGCATCAGCGGCAACCAGGCGGCCAAAGTCGCCGGTCCGGCCGTGATTTTGTCGTTCGTCATCGCGGCGATCGTCTGTGTGCTGGCCGCGGCCTGTTACGCCGAGCTGTCGTCCACGATTCCTGTATCGGGTAGCGCGTACACCTTCAGCTATGTGACCTTCGGCGAGATGTGGGCCTGGCTGGTCGGCTGGGCGCTCGTGCTGGAACTCGTCACCGCGGCCGCGATCGTCGCCCGCGTCTGGTCGGCGTACTTCCTGGCCACACTGGACGGGTTCGGACTGACACTGCCCGACGGCGTGGCCAAGTTCTTCGGCCCGGATGCGAAGGTCAACCTGGTCGCGCCGCTGCTGCTGCTGATCCTGACCGCGCTGATCGTGACCGGTACGAAGCTGTCCGCCCGGGTGCTCACCGTGGTGGTGATCGCGAAGGTCGCCGTGATCGTGCTGGTCGTGGTGGTCGGCGCGGCGCACATCAACATGGACAACTACCACCCGTTCGTGCCGATGGCCCGGGCCGCGCCCGCGACCGCCAGTCCAACCTTGCTGGGCTGGATCCTGGACTCGTCGTTCGGTTCGTTTGGGATGATGGGCATCTTCACGGCCGCGAGCTCGATCGTGTTCGCCTACATCGGGTTCGACCTGATCGCGACCGCGTCCGAGGACGCGCGCAGCCCGCGCAAGACGGTCCCGCAGGGCATGCTGCTCGGCGTCGGCGCCGTCACGATCCTCTACATCGCGATGGCCGTGGTTCTGGTTGGAATGCGCCCGTACGGCGAGCTGGGCGGCAGCGCACCGGTCTCCGAAGCGTTGGCTGCGACAGGGGTCGGGTGGGCCGCGAAGGTGGTCAACCTGGGTGCGTTGCTCGCGCTGATGACAGTGATCATGGTGGTGCTGATCGCGCAGAGCCGTGTGTTGTTCAACATGGGCCGCGACGGTCTGCTGCCGAAGAGCCTCGGCCGGGTCAGCCGGGTGTACTCCTCCCCCGCCCGCGCGGCGGCCGCTGCCGGCTTTGCGGCACTGGCGCTGACGCTCTACCCGAAGGTGCTGGAGCTCGAGGAACTGCTGGTCATCGGCGCGTTGTTCTGCTTCGCGTTCTGTGCGATCGGCGTACTCACCCTGCGTCGCTCCGAGCCGAACCTGGAGCGTGGTTTCCGGGTGCCGATGGTGCCGCTGATCCCGCTGCTGTCGCTGGCCGCAACGGTGTGGCTGATGCTGAACCTGAAGACGAGCACGTGGACGAAGTTCGGTATCTGGATGGTCGTCGGCCTGGCGATCTACGGGCTGTACGGGCGCTGGCACAGCCGGCTGGCCAACGAGGACAGCTGGGACTACGACATCGGCGACACCGACCCTGGGACCGGTGGTCTGCAGGCGATCCGCACCGAGCAGCCTGGCGAGCCGACGAACGAGTTGCGTGCCGTCCGCACGCCGCCGCAGAAGCCGACGCGTGGCAAGCACATGCGCAACTGAGGTTGTCCACAGGCAGAAAGTGAGGTCCGAAATCGAGGCCTGATCCCGGCATGTTCTCTGCCGGAGGTGGTCATCGATGCGGACCAAGAACGTCGTCGGACGATACGGCGAAGACCTCGCCGCCAGGTATCTGGCCGGAGAGGGCTTCGCCATCCTCGAGCGCAACTGGCGCTGCGAGCTGGGCGAGATCGACATCGTCGCGCGCGAGGGCGACACGCTTGTCGTCTGTGAGGTGAAGACCCGGCGCGGGCTGAACTACGGCAGCCCGCTGGAGTCGATCACGTACCGGAAGCTGACCACGCTGCGGAAGCTGGCGGGTCGCTGGCTGCAGACCCACCAGCTCAAACCTGGCGCGATCCGGATCGACATCGTCGCCGTGCTCTTCGACCAGAACACGGCGCCGCAGGTCGACCACTTGCGAGGTGCGGCCTGATGCCGCTCGCACAGACGTGGTCCGTCGCGCTGGTCGGACTCGAAGGCCATCTGGTCGAGGTCGAGGCCGACATCGCGCAAGGCCTGCCCAAGACGACGCTCATCGGACTGCCGGACGCATCGTTGTCCGAGGCCCGTGATCGGGTCCGCGCCGCGGTGGTGAACAGCGGGGAGCGATTCCCCGATCGCAAGGTCACCATCGGCCTCTCACCGGCCACCCTGCCGAAGACCGGCTCGCATTACGACGTCGCCATCGCGCTCGCCTTGCTCACGGCCGCGGGAGTGATCGACGCCGAATCGTTGCGGCAGACCGCGATCATCGGTGAGCTCGGCCTGGACGGCCGGATCCGCGAAGTCCGTGGTGCGCTCGCGATGACCTTGGCCGCGGCCCGTTCCAGCTTCGAGCGCATCGTCGTCCCGGAGCTGAACTCGGGCGAGGCGCGCCTCGTGCCCGGCATCGAGGTGTACGGCGTGCGCTCGCTACGGCAGGTGCTTGCCCTGTTGCGTGGCACCGAGATCCCCAACGAGGCACCGCCGCGGGCTGAGCCCCGGCTGCTGTCCGAGTCGCTGACCCGGGTTCCGGAGGTCGATCTGGACGACATCATCGGTCAACGCGAGGGGCGACGGGCGATCGAAGCCGCGGCCGCGGGCGGGCATCACCTGTTCCTGCACGGGCCGCCGGGCTCGGGCAAGACGATGCTGGCTGAGCGGCTGGCCGGATTGATGCCGGACTTGAGCACGGACGACTCGCTCGAAGTGTCAGCAGTGCATTCGCTGGCCGGGCTGCTGACCAACGACGCCGAGCTGGTGGTGCGTCCGCCGTTCATCGCGCCGCACCACACCGCGTCCCTGTCCAGTCTTGTCGGTGGCGGCTCTGGCATGCCGCGGCCGGGGGCGATCAGCTGCGCGCATCGCGGGATCCTGTTCATCGACGAGGCGCCCGAGATGCATCCGCTGACGCTCGACACTCTGCGGCAGCCGCTGGAGTCCGGGTACATCGAGGTCCATCGGTCGGCGGCTGTTGCGAAGTTCCCAGCCCGCTTCATGCTCGTGCTCGCGGCCAATCCGTGTCCCTGCGGCATGTCCGGCGCCGGGAACGCGATCTGCAACTGCACGCCGCAGGTGCTGGCGCGGTATCGGCAGCGGATCAGTGGACCGATCAAGGATCGCCTCGACATTCAGCGGCAGATCCTGCCGGCCGCACGAGGGGACGCCGACCGCGAGGCCTCCGAGTCGACCGCGGCAGTGGCCGAGCGCGTGAAGGCGGCACGCGACCGGCAGGCGTACCGCTACCGCGAGACCGGCTGGATCCTCAACAGCGAGGTCCCCGGCCCGGTGCTGCGGCGCGAGTTCCCGTTGGATGCCGCCAGCCACAAACTCCTCGAGGACCTCTACACCGCCGGCCGCCTCACCGCCCGTGGTTTCGACCGCGTCGTCCGAGTGGCTTGGACCCTCGCAGATCTCCAAGGCATCGACCAACCAACCGCTGCCCTGACCCACGAAGCCTTCCAACTCCGCACCGGCGAACCCCTGACCGACCTCTCCGACACCCGCCCCCTCAAAGGAATCCCCGCATGACGCTCAACTGCATCACGGCTCCAAGGAACCTGGCTTCGCAGGAACCGGCCTCTGCCATCACCTCAGGCAATCAGTTGCCTGCGCCCCCATCCCGTCGCAGCACGTGTACGTCCTCTCCCCCGATGACGTTGCCTCGGGCATCCAGCACCTCCGCGGCTGAGGCGCGTGCGTCAGTGGCGGTCACGGAGGGGGTGGTGGGTGCAGCTGACGTGGTGGACGAGGCGTCGGTGGATGGGGTTGGCGGGACAGGTGGTGGTGGGACCGCGGGAGTTGGCGGGGGCGGGGATGAGGAGCGGCTGGTTCGGGTGGGGTTGTCCCGGGTGGTGGAGCCCGGGGACCTGGCGGCCTTGAAGGCGTTCGCAGGGATGGAGGTGCTGGAGATCTGGGAGTTCTTGCGGGGGAAGGCGCCAGGCACCGAGCGGTGGTCCACGCGGCTGGCTGCGGCGCAGCCTGAGCGGGACCTCGAGCGGGCGGCTGCTGCAGGAGCGCGGTTCGTGATCCCTGGGGACGACGAGTGGCCCGAGCAGGTGGAAGTACTGGCCGAGGCAGGGCAGCTGACTCGTCGGGCCGGCGTGCCGTTCGGGCTGTGGGTCCGAGGGCCGGCGCACCTGCGCAAGACGCTCGCGCGATCCGTCGCGATGGTGGGTGCTCGCGCGTGTTCGTCGTACGGCGAGCATGTCGCGGCGGAGCTCGCGGGTGGACTGGCGGACAACGGGATCACGGTGGTGTCAGGCGGGGCGTACGGGATTGATGCGGCGGCGCATCGGGGTGTGCTGGCTGGTTCCGGGGTGACGGTCGCCGTGCTGGCGTCTGGGGTTGATACGAGCTATCCGAAGAGCAACTCCGCGATGTTCAGCCGGATTGTGGAGGACGGGTTGGTGGTGAGTGAGCTGCCACCGGGATGTTCACCGACCAAGCTGCGGTTCCTGGCGCGCAACCGGCTGATCGCGGCGGGCACGCTCGGCACGGTCGTCATCGAGGCAGCGGTCCGGAGCGGAGCGCTGAACAGCGCAGGTTGGGCCGAGCAGTGCGGACGTGCCGTCCTCGCGGTGCCGGGGCCGATCACGTCCCGCATGTCCGCAGGCAGCCACTTGCTGGTCCGCGAACGAGACGCCGTACTCGTCACGAGCGTCGCCGAGATCATCGAGGCCGTCTCCCCGCTCGGCACCGGCCTCGCGCCGCGCCCACAAGCCCCCAAGAATCCCAGCGACGACCTGCCCCACGACGTCCGCCGCACCCTCGACGCCGTCCCGGTCGTCAACCCAGCGCCCGCCGCCCGCATAGCCACCACCGCAGGCCTGGACCTCCCGACCACCCAGTCCTGCCTCGAAACCCTCGCCGCCCTCGCCCTGGTCCACCCCACCCCAACCGGCTGGCGCCTGACACCGACCCCACCCTGATGCGGGGTGGGGTAGGAGTCGGCGGGGTCAGCGGCCGAAGTCGGAGTCCTTGGGGACTTCCAGGTCGGACTTGGCCAGTTCTTCGATGTTGACGTCGCGGAAGGTGACGACCTTCGCGTTCTTGACGAAGCGGGCGGATCGGTAGACATCCCAGACCCACGCGTCGGCCATGGTCACCTCGAAGTACACGTCGCCGCCCTCGGTGCGGACCTTCAGGTCGACCGCGTTGCACAGGTAGAAGCGCCGTTCGGTCTCCACGACGTACTTGAAGATCCCGACGACGTCCTTGTACTCCCGATAGAGCTGCAGCTCCATATCGGTTTCGTACTTCTCGAGGTCGTCAGCGCTCATACTCCACCTCGCAACGCTCGGATCCGGCATGAGCGCTGAGAGCGCTGTGCTTGTTTGGGCGCTCGCTGCGCTCGCTCATCGGCTCTCCACTCCGGTGGGACTGGTCACATTCTGTCCCATATCGGGTCGCAGACTGCGGCGGACATTCTCGAACCGCCGTCGATGTTGTGGGCACGGGCCGTATTCGTCCAGCGCCGCCTGGTGTTCGGGCGTGCAGTAGCCCTTGTGGATCCCGAAACCGTACTGCGGGTACACCTTGTCCCAGTGCTCCATCACCCGGTCGCGCGTCACCTTCGCGATGATTGACGCGGCAGCGATACAGGCGGCCACGCGATCACCCTTCCAGATCGCGAGGCCAGGGACGCCGAGCCCGTCGACGCCGAACCCGTCGGTCAGCACGTACGCCGGGCGCACGTCGAGGCGGAAGAGCGCGCGGCGGAGCGCCTCCACGTTGGCGACGTGCATGCCCAGGCGATCGCACTCGGTGGACTCGATGGCGACGACCGACCAGGCCAGGGCGCGCTTGCGGATCTCGTCGTAGCAGCGGTCACGGGCCTTCGCGGTCAACAGCTTCGAGTCGGCGAGCTCCGGGATCTGGCCGCGCTTGCCCTCGGGGAGGATCACCGCAGCCGCGACCAGCGGTCCCGCGCACGGTCCGCGGCCCGCCTCGTCCACGCCGGCGATCGGATCCAGGCCGACGCGGCGCAGCGCCCGCTCGTACCCGTACAGCCCGGCATCGCGCCGTACCGTGCTCCCGCGCGGCAACACGCTCATGCAGCCCTCCGCATCACAGCTCCCACCCTAGGCAAGACCACCCTAGGCACGACCACCGACGTCCCCGCTGAGCGGGGTCTTGTCATTTGGGCGGTGGGGTGAGGGATATCGAGGGTTTGTCCGGCGCCGGCCCGGGCGCCGGGACGGCTTTGAAGGTGTCGGGGACGCCGAGCTTGCCCCAGCGGCCCGCGGGCCAGACGATCATGATGGCGCGGCCGGTGACCTTGTCCATCGGGACGAACGCTGCGTCGCCGGGATTGTTGCCGTTGGCGTCCACGTCGCTCAGATGGACGCGGGAGTCGCCCGAGGCGGACCGGTGGTCACCCATCACGAACACGCGCCCAGCTGGCACAGTGACCTGGAACTCCATCTGGGATGGTGCGTCGCCCGGGTACAGGTAACTGGTCTCGTCCAGAGGCTGGCCGTTCACCAGCAGCCGGCCCTTCTCGTCGCAGCAGGCGACCTTGTCGCCCGGCATGCCGATCAGGCGCTTGATCAAGTGGCCGTGGCTGGAGTCCGGCAGCAGGCCGACGATCTCGAAGAACCGGCCGATCGACCCACGCTTCTGACCGCTCTCCTCCGGGCCGAGCCAGCCGCCCGGGTCCTCGAACACGACCACGTCGCCGCGCTTGACATCGGTGAGCTTCTCCACCACGACGCGGTCGCCGACCAGCAGGGTGTTCTCCATCGACTCGCTGGGGATGATGAACATCTGCCCGACGAACGCCCGCAGGATCGACGAGACGATGAGCGCCCCGACCACGATCAGCACGAACTCGCGAGCGGCGGCCGCGAAGCCCGATCGGTGTGCGGGTTTCTCGTCCGTCTTCGTCGGTGTATCGGTCACTTCTTCAGCCCCGGCTTCTTGAAGGTTTCCGGAGGACGCAGCATCGTCATCCGGTCAGACGGCCAGATTACGCAACAGGCCCGGCCAACCACGTTCTCGACCGGCACGAACCCACCACCGGGGCCGCCCATATGGGCGCGGGAGTCGGCGGATTCGGCGCGATTGTCCCCCATCACCCACAGGTGGCCTGGCGGCACCACCACGCTGAAGGGCAGCTCGGACGGCTTCGCGTCCTTGAGCAGGTACTCGCGTTCGTCCAGCGGGATGCCGTTGACGGTGATCCGGCCCGAGCGGTCGCAGCAGATCACCTTGTCGCCGCCGACGCCGATCACCCGCTTGACCAGGTGCCCCTCGCCGCTGCGCGGCAGGATGCCGACGAACTCGCCGACCCGGCGGAACGGGCCGGGCTCGGTCTGCGCCTCGTTCAGCCAGTTCGCGGGGTCCTTGAACACGATGATGTCGCCGCGGTCCACGTCCCGGTGCATGTAGCTGATCTTCTCGGCCAGGATGCGGTCGTTCGTGGTCAGCGTGTCGTACATCGACTCCGACGGTACGTAGAACGCTTCCGCGACGAACAGCCGCAGTACCACCGTGATGACGAGGGCGAGCACCGTGACGGTGCTCATCTCGATGAGCAGGCTGAGCAGCGGATTGCGCTGCTTCAGCCTGCGGTGACGTCCCTTACTGCGACGTGCCCTCCGGGCGACCGGGCGAGGGCGAGCGCGAGTCGCAGTGCTCGGCGCCATAGGTGACCGTCGTCGCTACGACGCTCAGGAGGCCGGGACGTCCCGCTTCTCCTTGATCTTGGCTGCCTTGCCGCGCAGCTCACGCAGGTAGTACAGCTTGGCCCGGCGGACGTCGCCGCGGGTCACGACCTCGACCTTCTCGACGATCGGGGTGTGCAGCGGGAAGGTCCGCTCGACGCCGACACCGAAGCTGACCTTGCGGACCGTGAAGGTCTCCTGCAGGCCACCACCCTGGCGCCGGATCACGACACCCTGGAACACCTGGACGCGGGACCGGTTGCCCTCGACGACCTTGACGTGCACCTTGACGGTGTCACCGGGACGGAAGGCGGGGATGTCGTCACGCTTGCTCGCGTTGTCGAGCTCGTTCAGGATGTTGCTCATCAGGTGTCTCTTCCTCGCGCGTGCCACAGGTCACCCACGAATCTCGGTGGTGATGAAGTCATCAGGAGGCTCTGCATAGCTGCACAGCTCATCGCGTGCTGCCGGTCGGTGGTCACCCCCTGTGGCAGGAGCACCGAAGGGCAGCAACGAGCAATCTTGCCACATTGGCCCAGCGGAACCGAAATCAGCGTCGCCTGCGGCGCTTGGTCAGCACCACCAGTTCGACCTTCGCGGTCTGCGGCACGCGTCGTGTCTCACGGTAACCGGCTTTCCGGTACAACCCGAGGTTCCGCTCACTCTCCGCACCCGTGTTCAGCTCGTACGACGTGACCTCGGCCGGCGCGAGCTTTTCCGCGACCCGCAACAGCCGGACACCCAGACCGCGCCCCTGCCAGTCCGGCGCGACGATCAACCGATCGATCCGGCCCACCTCACCGTCCACGCTCAGCTGCACCGACCCGACGATCCTGGTGCCGGCCACAGCCTTGAGTACGCCGCCCTGCTTGAGCCGCTCGACACTCGCGGCCGGGTCCTCCGAGAGCGGCGGGATCGTCAGGTCGTCGTAGATCTGCCCCTCCGAGAGGAACGCGGCCAACTGGAGCGTGTGAATCTCCCCCGCGTCCGCCTCCGTGGCCGGCAGCAGCCGGACCTCCGACGCCGGATCGTCCTTCCCCGCGACCGCATCGCCCCACGCCGCAAGCAGATCAGGCCGGCGCTCCGCAGTACGTCGTACCGACTCGTCGTGATGCCACTCCGCGATCAGACGATGGTTTCCGGACAACAGCACCTCGGGTACGTCGTACCCGCGCCACACCGGCGGTTTCGTGTAGACCGGATACTCCAGCAGGCCATCGCCCGAGTGGGACTCCTCAGCCAACGACTCCGGGTTGCCGATGACACCAGGCAGCAGACGGGCGACCGCCTCGACCATGACGAGTACGGCGACCTCCCCGCCGTTCAGCACGTAGTCGCCGATCGAAACCTCGTCGACGCGCATCCGCTCCGCCGCGTACGACGCCACCCGAGCGTCGATGCCCTCGTAGCGGCCGCAGGCGAATGCAAGCCATGGCTCGGCGGCAAGCTCGTACGCGAGCTCCTGGGTGAACGGGCGGCCCGCCGGCGTCGGCACGATCAGACGAGGCTGTGAAGGGCCACCCGGGGGCGCAACAGCGTCCAGCGCCTCTCCCCATGGCTCCGGCCGCATCACCATGCCCGCACCGCCGCCGTACGGGGTGTCGTCGACGGTCCGGTGCCGATCGTGGGTCCAGTCGCGCAAGTCATGGAGGCGGATGTCGAGGAGGCCGCTCTTCGCCGCCTTGCCGACCAGGGAGACGTCGAGCGCGGCCAGGTACTCCGGGAAGATCGTGAGGACGTCCAGCCTCATCAGTCGGCGCCCGGCTCGGTCGGAACCACGTCAGCGCCCTCCGGGTCCAGCAGACCCGGCCGGTCGGCCACGACGACGTACTGCTTGTCCAGATTGATCTCGGGCACGAGCTCCTCGACCAGCGGCACCAGTACGGCGTTGCCCGCGGGACGCCGGATCTCCAGCAGGTCCTGCGACGGCAGGTGGACGACGTCGATCACCTCGCCGGCCTCAGCGCCGTCCGAGGTCCGAACCGCCAGGCCGACCAGCTCGCGGTCGTAGTACTCCTCCGGGTCCTCCGGCCGGGCGTCCTCGGCCACCTCGGCCTGCACGAACAGGTTGCGCAGCTGTTCGGCACCGGTCCGGTCCGCCACCTCGGCGAACTTCACCAGCAGCCGCCCGCTGTGCCACCGGCTCGCCTCGACGGTCAGCTTGCGCGGGACCTTCGAGTCCGTCACCAGGGTCGCGCCGTCGGCGAACCGGAGGTCCGGCTCGTCCGTCCGGACGTCCACACCGACCTCGCCCTTGATCCCATGCGCCCGGCCGAGCCGTCCGACAGTCACCAACACCCGCACAAACCTCTCTCTACAGACACGATGGACCCGAGGATATGGCGAAGGGCCGCACCGGTGCGGTGCGGCCCTTCGGGGAACTGCTGCGAGTCAGCGGCGCGGACGCCGGTTGAACTCGTCGACGAAGTCGATCCGGATCGACGACTCGGAGCTGAGCGCACCGACGACGGTACGGATCGCGGTGGCGGTCCGGCCGTTGCGGCCGATCACCTTGCCGATGTCGTCGGGGTGGACGTGCACCTCGAGGGTGCGGCCACGCCGCAGGTTCCGGGCCCGGACGCTGACCTCGTCGGGGTTGTCCACGATGCCACGGACCAGGTGCTCGAGCGCCTCGGTCTCCATCATGGTCAGGCCTTGGCGTCGTCGGCCGGCGCGGCCTCAGCCGGGGCCTCGGCGGCCTCAGCCTTCGGCGCCTCAGTCTTGGGAGCGTCGGCCTTGGGAGCGTCGGCCTTGGGGGCGTCGGCCTTGGCGGCCTCGTCCTTCGGCGCGTCGTCCTTCTTGTCCGCCTTCTTCGCCGCCGACTTCTTGGCGGTGGTGGCCTCGGTCTTCAGCGTGCCGTGGGCCTCGGCCAGCGCCTCGTTGAAGATCTCCTGCTTGTCCCGCTTGGGCTCCTTGACCCGCAGCGGCGCCGGAGCGGCCTCACCCTTGAACTTCTGCCAGTCGCCGGAGGCCTTGAAGATCGCCTCGACGGCCTCGGTCGGCTGCGCGCCGACGCTCAGCCAGTACTGCGCCCGGTCCGACTCGACGTGGATGAACGACGGCTCGGTCTTCGGGTTGTACTTCCCGATCTCCTCGATGGCGCGACCGTCCCGCTTGGTCCGGGCGTCCATCACGACGATGCGGTAGTGCGGCGCACGCTTCTTGCCGATGCGCTTCAAACGGATCTTGACAGCCACGTTTGTGGGGTCTCCCTCGGATTACATGTCTGGGTGAGCAGCACAGCGTCGTGGGGACAACGGGTGACCACTCGAATGGGCCGGCCGGGCAGTGGAGTTAGAGGGCTGCACGAACCTGGACGGACTCAGCAGGCCATTGTGCCAGATTCCGACCCCACCACCCAATCCGGTGTCAAGCCCGGAACCGGGACAGGTCCGGCAGCTGCTCGGCATACGACTCCAGCAGCTTGCCGGCCGCGGTCACGGAGTCGACCAGGGGGTGCCAGGCGAAGGCGCGCAGCGCGGCGGACCGGGAGCCACTGACAGCAGCCTCGATCGTCGAGCGCTCGACCGCCTTGACCGAGCAGATGAGCCCGGCCTGGTGGTCGGTCAACTGGGACACCGTGACCGGCAGCGCGCCGTTCGCATCGACCGTGCACGGGATCTCCACCACCGCGTCGTCGTCCAGGTGATGCAGCACCCCGCGGTTGCGCACGTTCAGGATCAGCGAGGCGCGCTCGTTGTGGGCGATCGCCCGCATCAGCGACAGCGCGACCTGCTCGTAACCCCCGGCGGCCATGTCGCGCTCGTCGCGTTCACCAGCGTCCGCGACCTCGCGACTCTCCACCATGTACGTCGACTCACGCTCGGCCCGGGTCTTCTGCCACAACTCCAGCGCCCGCTCCGGATGTCGGACCGTCTCCGCATAGAACGCGGACTGCTGCTCCAGCAGGAACTTGCCCCGCGTCTGCTGCACAGCCTGTACGGCGGCCAGCGTCTCGCGGGCGAAGTAGTAGTAATGCAGGTACTCGTTCGGAATGGCGCCCAGCGACCGCAACCAGTCCGCCCCGAACAGCCGCCCCTCCTCGAACGACGACAACGCGTCGGAGGACTCCAGCAACGCCGGCAGCCGGTCGACTCCACCGGACCGCAAGCCCCGCAGCCAGCCCAGGTGGTTCAGCCCCGCGTAGTCGTAGAACGCCGTCGATGGGTCCACCCCGAGCGCCAGCGCGGCCCGGCGCCCCAGTCCGGACGGCGAGTCACAGATCCCGATCACCCGGTCGCCCAGGTACGGGATCATCGCTTCGGTCACCATCCCGGCCGGGTTGGTGAAGTTGATGACCCACGCCTGCGGCGCCACCGCTGCGATCCGCTGGGCGATCCCCACGGCAACCGGCACCGTGCGCAGCCCGTAGGCGATCCCACCGGCCCCGACCGTCTCCTGACCGAGTACGCCGAGGTCCAGCGCGACCCGCTCGTCGACGGTCCGCCCTTCCAGCCCGCCCACGCGGATCGCGGAGAACACGAAGTCCGCACCGCGCAGCGCCTCGTCCAGGTCAGTCGTCTCGGTCACCACCGGCGCGTCCGCGACGCCCGCGGCCTGCTGCCGCAACACCGCCGCGATCGACGTCAGCCGAGTCCGATCGGTGTCGAACAGCGCCACCGACGTGATCCGGCCGGTACCCCGGTCTCCGAGCAACGCCTGATACACCAGCGGCACCCGGAATCCCCCACCGCCAAGGATTGTCAGTCTCACGCAAGCACCACCTGTACGCCCGCCTCTGTCAGTTGGGCCCGGGTCACCTCATCGGCGCCGGGCTCGGTCACCACCATGAACAGCTCCCCCGGATCGCAGACCCGCCCGACGCCATGGCCCGGGAACTTCGTCGCGTCCGCCAGCAGCACCACCCGGTCGGCGGCCTGGATCATCGCGCGCTTCACCGGTACCTCGATCATCGTGCTGTCCATCACCCGCCCGTCCGGCCGCACTCCGCTGGTGCCGAGGAACAGCCAGTCGACGTGGATCTGCCGCAGGCTCTCCTCGGTCAGATACCCCACCAGCGAGCGGTAGCTCCGCCGGACGAACCCACCGAGCACGATCAGCTCGATCTGCTCGTCGTTCTCCAGCTCCTCCAGTACTGCGAGATTGCTGGTGACCACCGTCAACGACCGGCCATGCAGATGCTGGGCGACGCGCAACGCCGTCGTACCGATGTCGAGCAGCAACGACTCACCGTCGTTCACCAACTCAGCGGCCCGCCGCGCGATCCGGTCCTTCTCCGCGGCATGTACGGCGTTGACGTCCGCGAACGGCTCGTCTCCACCGTCGACCGCGAGCGCACCCCCGTACACACGGGTCAATCGGCCTTCCGCGTGCAGTTGCTCGAGGTCGCGGCGGATCGTCGCCTCACTGACCCCGAGTCGCGTGGCCAGCACTTTGACGCCCCCGGCCCCGTCGGCCCGGAGCGCGCGGATGATCTGATCCTGTCGCTGCTTCGGCAACACACCCAGACCGTATCACGCAAACTCCGTCATTTTCAGTCAAAGTTATGGGCAGGTATTGCGCATCTTGCGCAAGCGTTTCAAGATTCATGCACGAGTTTGATCGACCCTGCAGAAGTGTGGTGGAAAGTAGATGAGTGAGCTGGACGTGGTTGTGTCCGGCCTGGTCTTCCAGGACCTGGTGCTCGGCCTGCCCACGCCGCCGCGGCCCGGCACCGAGGTGTGGGCCACCGACTCACAGGAGAGCCCGGGCGGCATCGCGAACTTCGCCGTCGCACTGGCTCGGCTCGGCCTGCGCACGGGGCTGGCCGCGGCCTTCGGCGCCGATCCCGACGGCGACAGCGTCTGGGACCGGCTGGCGCACGAGGGCATCGATCTGACTCTCTCCCGCAAGCTCGCCGGCTGGCGGACCCCGTTGACGGTGGCCCTTGCCTATGACAACGATCGGGCACTGGTCACCCGGGGCACCCCTCCCCTGCTGTCGGCCGACGAGCTGATCACTGCGCCGCCGGCCGCTCGAGCTGTCGCCGCCCACATCGGCCCCTGGCCGAACGAGTGGCTGGCGAAGGCGAAGGCGGCCGGTTGCGTGGTGTTCGCCGATGTCGGGTGGGATCCGTCGGAGCGGTGGGATCCCGCAGTACTCGACCAGCTCGAGCACTGTGACGTGTTCCTGCCGAACGCCGACGAGGCGATGAACTACACCCGGACGAACAGTCCGGAGCAGGCGCTCGACCGGCTGGCCGAACTGGTGCCGCAGGTCGTCGTCTCGAACGGCGCCGCCGGCGCCCTGGCGATCGACGCCGGCACCGGCGAGCGGGTCGCCGTACCGGCGTATCCAGTGCAGGCGGCGGACACCACCGGGGCGGGTGATGTGTTCGCCGCCGGCTTCATCGCGGCCACGCTGTGGAATCTGCCGCTGGAGCTGCGGGTGCGCTTCGCCGCGCTCACCGCGGCCATGTCGGTGACCCGGCTCGGCGGTGCCGACGCGGCGCCCCGCTGGGAGGACCTGTCGGGGTGGCAGGCCGCGCATCCCGAAGACCATCACCTCGAAGCGCTGATCAGCGCCCACTCAGGAAGGTAAGAACCATGGAGCTCTCACGTCGGACGCTGCTCGCTGGGGGCTTCGCAGCCGTGCTCGGCGGTTCCCTTGTCGGCTGCTCGTCCGGGATGGACGCCTCGTCCACGAAGAAGAATGCCTCGGGCAACATCGCGCTGTGGTGCTGGCCGGGCGGACTGGGCAAGTCCGTGCTGGACGACACCATCGCGCACTTCCCGGACCAGCACATCAAGTACTCCGAGATCGGCGACGACTTCAAGCAGAAGCTGCTGACCACGTTCAACGGCGGCACCAACATCCCCGACATCACCGGGCTCAAGGGCGAGGACATCGCCTCCTGGCTGCCGCAGGCGGACCGGTTCGTCGACCTGAACACCGTCGGCGCGAAGGACATCCTCGGCGACTACCTGGAGTGGAAGGTCAAGCAGGCCACCACGCTGGACGGCAAGCTGCTCGGCATCCCGATCGACATCGGCCCGACCGCGCTGTTCTACCGCGAGGACGTGTTCACCGCGGGCGGACTGCCCGGCAAGCCGGACGAGGTGGCAGCGCAACTGAAGACCTGGGACGACCTGCTCGCGGCCGGTCTGGAGCTGAAGGCGAAGAACCCGAAGGCGCTGATCGTGTCCGACGCGACCGACATGTACGGGATCATCGTCAGCCAGGGCACCGAGCGCTACATCGACAAGGACAACAAGTTCATCGGCGACCAGGACCACATTCGCCGCGCTTGGGACCTGGCGGTGAAGGCAATCAACACCAAGGTCGACGCGAAGACCCTCGGCGGTACGCCGGACTGGAACGCCGGACTCGACCAGGGCACGGTGCCGGCGCTGTCCGGTGCGGCCTGGGTCGCGCTGGACGTGAAGGCGGCCTGCAAGACCAGCGTGGGCAAGTGGCGGCTGGCACCGACCCCGAGCGGCCCGGCGAACTTCGGTGGCTCGTTCCTCGGCATCACCAAGAACGCCGCCGACCCATCCGCCGCGTTCGAGGTGATCAAGTACATGCTCAGCGCGGACAACCAGGCCAAGGCGTTCGCCGACGCTCAGATCTTCCCGGCCGCCCCGAAGGCGTACGACATGCCGCAACTGAAGGCAGCCGACCCGTTCTTCGGCGGGCAGGTCCCGATCGACGTGTTCGGTCCGGCCGCCAAGGCCATCCCGATCGCGTACGAAGCACCGCTCGACTCCGCGGTCGGAGCGCCGTACGGGACCCAGCTGAAGACTGTGCAGTCCGGCAGCAAGTCGTCGGAGCAGGCCTGGAAGGACGCGGTCGCGCAGGCGAAGCAGATCGGCAAACGTCAGGGCGTGCAGTGACCCTGACCGCCACGGCGCCCCGCAGCGACGTCGGTACGACGGGATCCGGGCGGAAACGTCCGGTCCGGTCGTACTGGCGGTTCTACCTGGCCCTGTCGCCGTTCTACATCCTGTTCGTCGTCTTCGGGCTGTACCCGGTCGCGTCCACGATCCTGCTCGCGTTCCAGAAGTGGGACGGGCTCGGGGCGCGGCAGATGGTCGGGCTGCAGAACTTCAAGTTCCTGATCGAGGACAACACGTTCTGGCTGTCGCTGTGGAACACGCTGGTGCTGTTCGTCATGTCGACCGCACCGACGCTGTGCCTGGCGCTCCTGCTGGCGGTGATGCTGCACTCGGCGGTGCGGTTCAGCAGCGTGTACCGGTTCGCGTACTTCGTCCCGAACATCACCTCGCTGGTCGCGGCGGCGATCTTCTTCGGCGCGATCTTCAGTACGAACTTCGGTCTGATCAACGCCGGCCTGCGGTCGCTGGGACTGCCCACCGAGGACTGGCTCGGGCAGCCGTGGGGCATCAAGATCGCGATCTCGACGATGATCGTGTGGCAGTGGACCGGGTACAACACGATCATCTACCTGGCCGGATTGCAGGCGATTCCGACCGAGCAGTACGAGGCGGCCAAGGTGGACGGCGCCGGACCGGTCCGGACGTTCTTCTCGATCACACTGCCGCAGCTGCGGCCGGTGGTGTTGTTCACGGTGATCATGTCGACGATCGGCGGTCTGCAGACGTTCACCGAACCGCAGGTGATGGTCGGTACCAGTGGTGGCGCGGGCCAGAGCGGTCTGACCGCGGTCATGTACTTCTACACCCAGGCGTTCGTCGCCAACGACTACGGCTACGCGGCCGCCGTTGCCTTGAGCATCTTCATGCTCGTGCTGCTGGTGACGGCGATCAACTGGCGGCTGTTCCGGGGCAGGAGTGATTCATGATCAGGCGACGTGGACGGATCCTGCTGCACGCGGGCCTGGCGGTGACGGCACTGGTCTCGCTGTTCCCGTTCTACTGGTCGTTGGTGATGGCAACCAATACCACGGCGGACATCTACCGGTTCCCGCCGAAGTTCACCTTCGGCTCGCAGCTCGACGACAACATCCACCATGTGCTGACGAACATCGCGTTCTTCCAGTCGATGGGCAACTCGGCGATCGTTGCGGTCTCGGCCACGGTGCTGGTGCTGTTCTTCGACTCGCTGGCCGCGTTCACGTTCGCGAAGTTCCGGTTCCCGGGCCGGAACGCGTTGTTCGTGATCCTGCTGGCGACGATGCTGCTGCCCGCACAGTTGGCGACCATCCCGCAGTTCCAGACGATGGTCGCGCTCGGCTGGGTCGGCTCGCTGAAGGCGCTGATCATCCCAGGTGCGGCGAACGCGTTCGGCATCTTCTGGATGCGGCAGTACTTCCAGCGCTCCATCCACGACGAACTGGTCGAGGCGGCGACGCTGGACGGCTGCGGGTTCATGGGGACGTACTGGCACGTGGCGCTCCCGTCGGCCCGGCCGGCGCTGGCGTTCCTGGGCATCTTCACGTTCGTCGCGTCCTGGAACGACTACCTCTGGCCGCTGATCGTGCTCACCAACCCAGACCACCTCACGCTCCAGGTGGCGTTGTCGCAGCTGAACCGGTCCCACGGTGTCGACTACAGCATGGTGATGACCGGTGCCCTGCTGGCGATGATTCCGCTGATCATCGTCTTCGCACTCTTCGCCCGCCAGTTCATCAAGGGCGCGACTGAAGGCGCAATTCGCGGCTGAGCACGCCGGCCACGACCAGCACGTTCCCGAGGACGGCGGTGATGAAGGCCGGCGGCGAGTTGCCCTGGGTCAGGGCGGGGATGACGGAGATGCAACTCATCACTGCGACCGTCGTCACCGCCGCACCCAGCCAGATCCGGCTTCGCTTGTCGGTCGCGGCCACAGCGAGCCAACCCAGCCCCGCCGTGAAGACGGGCTCGATCAGAGCCAGCTTCGTGACCGTGAACCAGGAATAGCCGTCCGGGTGGTGGGTCAGGGCGCTGACCAGTATCAAGACGCCGCCGGCAACGACCAGCGCCGCGGCCGCCAGCGGGACGGGCCAGTACCGCCAACTCGTCGGTCGGAGCACGATCAGCAGTACGGCGACCATCGCGGCCGTGACAACCGTCGAGAGGGCCCACGGCGTGGTCTCGTCCGCCGAGATGCCTCCGCCGAGGATGACCACGCCGTCCTCGAGCACCGAGAGAGCACACCCGGCGACGACACCGAGCGCCAGCGGTCCCGACCACCGAGCGACCAGGCTCGCCACCACCGCACAGACCGACGCCAGGATCGCAGCGTCGCCCCAGCTGCGGTACACCCACCACCCGGTATCGCTGTCGCTCCACAGGTACTGCGAATGCAGCGGACCGGGCCAGTTCAGGTAGACGAGCGCCACACCACCGATCGCCAGTACGGCGATCGCCCACCACGGAGGTGCGGATCCAGCCTCGGGTTGCGCGGAGGGCAGAGACGGTGGCACGGGTTTGGATGTCGGCTCGGGCTCCGTCTCGGCAACAGGAACTGGCTTGGACGCGGCGGCCGCCTCAGGCTCCGGCTCAGACAGAGCGGCCGGCTCGGCAACAGGTGCCGCCTTCAACGCAGAGGCCGTCTCAAGCCCCGGCGCGGACACAGGGGCCGGCTCGGCAATGGGTGCCACGCCGGACACGGCGGCCGGCTCGGGACGGGGTGGTGGTGGCTCGGGTTTGGATTCGGGGAGGGTTAGGTGGACGGGGACTGTGCATTCGCCGGTTGGGCCGGCGACGATGAGCGAGGACTCGTGGGTGCCGGGGTCGGCAGGGTCGGCGCTCACTCGGACAGTCATGCCGTCCTGTTCGACCCGGACCCAGGCGGCACCGGGCGACGCCACGGCAGTTCGGGCGATCGGCGGGCCTTCGACCTGCAGCTCAACGCTCGGCACAGCTTCGCCGAGTTCGACCTCGCCAGGCGTCACCCGCGGGACCGCTGAGGCGATCGCCTCGCCGGCGGCCTCGGACACCTTGCGGCTGTCGTCGGCGACCATCCGGTGCAGTGCCTGCCAAGCGGCGTACGCCTGCCCGAGGTCGTCTCCGTCCAACCGTTCGCGCAGGTAGTCGACCACGCCGAACCTTGCCGCCGGCAACGGACTCTCCATCGCCTCGAGCAGAGCCGGCGCAAGCGGCGTGGGCGTGATCCGGCGGACCCGGCTGCGCGCGATCAGCAGCTCGCCCTGCGATCCGAACGTCCACATCTGCGGGTTCTGATTCGGAGTGACCCGATGGACCCGATCGGTGACGAACCCGACCAACTCCGTGAGCCCGACCCACCCGTCGCCGTCCCGATCCGCCTCGCCGGTCGTCAGGCCGTCCACCACGGCGCTGGTGAACACCGACGGCGCCGGCGTGGCGGCGGCGGTCGCCAACTGCCCGCCCTCGAAGGCGTACTCCATCGCGCTGGAGGCCGTCACCACCACGCGTCCACGTCCGCCGCCGACCTCTTCCTGGCCGACGAAGGCGTCGCGTACCTGCGCCTCACCGGACGCACGCACGACCATGCCCCGCGGGAACGCGCCGCCGTAGCAACAATCGAGGAACAGTGCGATCCGCTGCGCGCGACTGTCCGCCATCTGCCGGTTGACGAAGTCCGCGGCCAGCGCGGTCGACGCGAGCCGGGTCGGCTTGGTGTCGGCGACGGCCAGGAACAACTCCCCCGCGGAGTTCTTCAGGCCGTGGCAGGAGAAATGCAGTAACAGCAGATCCTCCGGCACGCGATCGGCGAAGAAGTCCTCGACCGCAAACCGGATCTCCTGGGCGGACTCGTTGTGCAGGACCTGCACCGCGAACCCACCGACCGACGGATCCGCCAGCACCTCCGCCAGTGCGGCCGCGTCCTGGGCGGGCGCGACAAGCCTGCGCAGACCGGGATCGTCGTACTGGTCGTTGGCGATGACGAGCGCGACCCTCTTGCCGTCCATCTCACCCGTCCGCCATGGAGTGCCTTCGGACGAACGCATCCACCAGTTGCTGCTGGGCCTGGTCGCTGGCGCCGGTCAGCTCGATCACGTCTCCGTCGATCGTGAGCTTCACCGTCCGCTCGTTGCCGGACCGGCGCAGCCAGCCGCGGACCACCGCCACGATCGCACCGACCGCTTGCACCCCTGGGGCCACCGAGACGCTGAGCATGCCGGCGATCGCGGCGAGAGCACTCCGCGATCCCTCCGGTGCTTCGCCTTCGTAGTACGGCTCGACCGACCGTACGTCGAGCGTCAGCAACTCCTCCCGGAGCAGCAACGCCAGTTCCTCGAGCCGTGCGTCGTCCGACCCCTCTTCGACGACCCCCAGCTGTACCTCCGCGCCCATCACCCCTCCCCCGCCCCCAGGCCGCGCGTCGATGCCTCCACCATGCGCCCGCGAGCGTCCGGGCCACAAGGCGTTAAGCTGCGGAACCCAGAGCAGCCGCGGTACGTCGGAGGGGCGTCATGGTAGGCAAACGGGGGCGCGTGATCGGGCGGATCGCACCTGGGATCGTCGGCGAGGTGATGCTGCCGGTCCGGGGTGCCACCGAGGCCTTCTACGCTTACCCCGCGACCGACGAGGTGATCGAGGTGGGCACGCAGGTGGTGGTCGTCGACTACGACCCGCCGCGCACTGTCTACGTCGCTCGCGCCATCTGATTCATCGTTCCGTTCCCTGGAGGGGAAATGCTCTGGACGTACGTGATCATCGCCGCGGTGGCGGTGGTCGTCCTTCTGATCGTGTTCCGGATGGTCTGGCGGGTGGCGGAGCCGAACGAGGCGCTGATCATCTCCGGTCTCGGCGCGCACTCGAGCCAGGAGCAGGTCAACGAGACCCTCGGCTTCAAGATCGTCGTCGGCCGCGGCACCGCGGTACTGCCGGGTTTCCAGACCGTACGGCGGTTGCCGCTGGACATCCGCGCGACGCCGCTGACCGTCACCTGCGTGTCCAGCCAGGGCATCCCGCTGCACATCAAGGGTGTGACGGCGTACAAGGTCGGTGACGACTACGGCTCGATCGCGAACGCGGCCCGGCGGTTCCTGGAGCAGAGCGACGAGCAGGTGATGAGCACGATCCACGAGCTGTTCGCCGGTCACCTGCGCGCGATCGTCGGCTCGACGACGGTCGAGGAGATGCTGCACGACCGCGAGACGCTGACCACGAACATCCGCGGCTCGCTGGCCGGCGACATGGAGAAGCTCGGCCTGGTGGTCGACTCGCTGCAGATCCAGGAGATCGACGACGAGTCCGGTTACATCAAGAACCTCGGCCGCCCGCAGGCCGCCGCGGTCGAGGCCGCGGCCCGGATCGCGCAGGCCGAGCGGGACCGGGAGGCGACCGAGCGCGAGCAGGCCGCGGCGGCGAAGAAGGCCGCGGCGGTGCGGGAGAGCTCGATCGCCCAGGCCGGTTACCAGGCCGAGGTCGACCAAGCGAACTCGAAGGCGTCGCAGTCCGGTCCGCTGGCCGAGGCGCTGGCCCGGCAGGAGGTCGTCGTCGCCGAAACGGAGACCGCGAAGCTGAACGCCTCGCTGGCCGAGAAGCAGTTGGAGTCGTCGGTGCTGAAGCCGGCAGACGCCGAGGCGTACCGGCAGCGCACGCTGGCCCAGGCTGCCCGCGACGCTCAGATCGCGGCCGCCGAGGCGAACGCCAAGGAGGTCCAGCTCCGCGGTGAGGCCCAGGCGAAGGCGACCGAGCTGACCGGTAAGGCCGAAGCCGCCGCAGTGCAGGCGAAGGCGATGGCCGAGGCGGCCGGTATCAAGGCCCGGGCCGAGGCGCTGGCCACCAACACGGACGCGGTCGTCGCGCAGCAGCTGGCCGAGGCCTACCCGGAGATCGTCGCCGCGGCGGCGGGCTCGTTCGAGAAGGTCGGCAACATGGTCGTGCTGAACGGTGCCCAGGGCATCGAGGACACCCTGGTCAAGACGATCACGATGGGCGGCTCCGGGTTCGCCCTGGCCAAGCAGCTGATCGACTCCCTCAGCACCCCGAAGGACCACAAGCCGGCGCTCGAGTCGGTGCCCGACCAGCCGGCCTGATCGGCTGGGTCAGAGACCGAGGTAGGCGAGGACTGCGAGGACGCGGCGGTGGCCGGCATCCGTTGGCGGTAGGTCGAGCTTGAGGAAGACGTTGCCGACGTGTTTGTGGACGGCGCCTTCGGTGACGACCAGGCGGTCGGCGATCGCCGTGTTACCCAGTCCTTGCGCCATCAGTGCGAGTACCTCGCGTTCCCGAGGGGTGAGCCGGTCCAGCGGACTGCTCCGCTTGATCATCAACTGGCTCACCACCTCGGGGTCCAGTACGGTTCCTCCGGCGGCGACCCGGCGTACCGCTTCGAGGAACTCGTCGACCCGGGAGACGCGGTCCTTGAGCAGGTACCCGACGCCCTCGCTCCCGGCGGCGAGCAACTCGGCCGCGTAGACCTCTTCGACGTACTGCGAGAACACCAGTACGGGCAGGCCGGGCCGCACCCGGCGGGCCTCGATCGCGGCCCGCAGACCCTCGTCGGTGAAGGTGGGCGGCAGCCGTACGTCGACCACCGCGATGTCCACCTCGTGCTCGGCGATCGCCTTCGCGAACCCGTCCGCGTCGCCGGCGACCGCGGCCACCTCGAAGCCGGAGTTGCCCAGCAGCAAACCGAGGCCCTCGGCAAGGATCGGGTTGTCCTCGAGGATCATCACCCGCACGGGAGGATCACCTCGACGGTGGTCGGCCCACCGATCGGGCTCTGCAACTCCAGCTGACCGTCGATCGCCTGCACCCGGTGGAGCATGCCATGCAGACCACTCCCCCGGCCGAGCAGGTCGGACCGGTCGTTGATCCGCGCTCCCCCGATCCCGTCATCGGTGATCACCAGGTGCAGCTCCGCATCCCGCCGTTCCATCAGTACGTCGACGTGTCCAGCGGCAGAGTGCTTGGTGATGTTGGTGAGCGACTCGGCGACGACGAAGTACGCCGCCGCCTCGACAGGCGCGGGTACTTGCCCGAGCTCACCCAGCCGGAGGTCGACCGGTAGTGGGCAGCGGGCGCACAGTGCGGAGACTGCACCGGCCAGACCGCGGTCGGCGAGGATCGGCGGGTACATGGTCCGCAGTACGCCGCGCAGCTCGTGCATGGCCTGCTCCGCGCCGTCGCGGGCGTCGTCGAGCAGCTTGGCCGCCTTCTCCGGGTCGTCCGCCATGGTCTTCTTGGCGAGCCCGATCCGCATCGCCAGCGACACCAACTGCGCCTGCGTACCGTCATGCAGATCCCGCTCGATGCGCCGCAACTCGGCACCATGCGAATCCACCGCACCAGCCCGGCTCTTGGTCAGCTCCTCCACCCGCTGCTCCAACCTGGCCGTCTCCAACTGGGACTCGGTCGGCGCAAGCAGATCGAGTGCTGCCTTCGCGTGGCCGCGCGCCAGGGCCGGCGCTACCCACCAGAGGAAGCTAAGACTGATCAGCACTTGCAGCGGACCGAGCGTCAATGCCCTGGTCCAGCTGTCGACGTCGAGCCCCATCAGGCTGGCGCCGTTGTTGAACTTCCACGTTGCCATGCTGATGAGTGCCGATGGCGCTCCGGCCACCGAGACGACCGCAACCACCAGTTCGGGGATCATCACCAGCGGCATCAGCAGACACCGCAGACTGCGCTTGAACGACTTGTCCTTGAACAGCGCGACGACGTCGCCCGGCCGGCGGCGCGCGGCCCGCGGCAGCAGCTCGGGCTCCGGCACACCGAGGTACCACGCGGCGCGGTACCGCTCGATGTTGGCCAGCCGCACCAGACCGGCGGTGAGGTCCGGAATGATCCAGCCCAGCAGCAGGCCGATCGGCAGCGTAGGAAGCAGCGCCAGCGACTTCAGGAAGCGGACCATCAGATAGCCGCTGGCCGGCATGCCCCGGGACAGGATCTTGGTCAACATGTCTCAATCGTGCGCCAAGCGGACGCCGTGGTCGGTACAGCAGGCTCTACTGTTCGGGCTCCGGCACACCAGAAGGCCCGGGGTGATCCCCCGGGCCTCCTGTCGTGATCAGCACTCAGGGACGCCGGGGAGCTTCGGATTCGGGTCTTGGATGTAGATGTTGCTCATGTAGCCGCCCTGGTCGCGGAGTTTCGCCCACCAGTCGTTGGTGGTGCCCTCGGCCGTCACCGGGTCGCCATGCACCTGGCAAGTGACGAACACCTGGGTCGGCCCGGGCAGCTCGGTGATGATGGAGGCGGTGAGGCTGGGGGCCGAGCGGACCCGGACGCCGCTGCCGTAGGTGGTGAAGTTGTATTCCGGCGGGTTCGGGTTCCCGCCGTTCACCAGCTCCATGTAGTAGTTCCAGTTCCAGTTCGGACCCGGGTCGGTGTGGGTCTGGTTCGGCATCTCGACGTGGCCCTTGATGTGGGCCCGGTCCTTCGGGATGCCCCGGCGGTCCGCGATGTTGCGAGTCAGAGCGGCCGACGAGCGGTACATCGCGTCGGTGAACCAGGAGGGCTGATCGACGAAGCCCTCGTGCTCGATGCCGATCGTGTAGCCGTTCTCGGAGCCCACGTGCCAGGCCGTGTCCTTCTCGGCCACCATCTGGGTGACCTGGCCGTCGCTCGACCGGATCACGTAGTGCGAGCTGACCTGCGCCGACGGGTTCTTGAACCAGCTGATCGTGCCTGCGTACGACCCCTGCGTCACGTGGATGACGATGGTGGAGATCGCCGCGTTCCGGCCGACCCGGTAGTTGCTGGTGCTGGCCGCGTTCCAGATCGCGCCCGGGTAGTCGACCGCCGCGACCGAGGCCGGTGTGCGGGTGCCGAGCGGGGTGACGTTGGCGTAGGCGCCGAGGACCGGCGTGACCTTCTTCGGCTCGGTGGTCACACCCGCGGCGCGGACACCCGCGCCGATGATCCGGTAGACCTCGTCGGTGTACAGCCGGGCGGTCGGCCCGTCGGCGGAGTGCGAGTACTTCGCGACCACGCCGTACCACTTGCAGAGGTTGGACCGATCGGTCAGACCGGCCTGGTCGGCGTACGAGTCCAGGACCGCGGCGGCGCCGAGGATGTTCGAAGCGTTGTCCTTGGACAACTGCGCGAGCGGCAGGCCGGTGAGCTTGGTTGCCTCGGACATCGTCTGGTTCTTGTCGTTGCTGACCAGGTGCATGACGCCATAGCCGTTCGCCTGGCTGGGTTGGCCGTTGTGACCGTCCAGGTGCGATTCGGCGTACCCGACGCCGACGAGCAGTTCACGCGGTACGTCGTACTTCGCGGCGGCGGTGTCGAACGCGGACGACAGGCCCGCGGAGCCGGAGGGTTGCGTCGGTTCGGCCGCGTTGCTCGGCAGTGCGCTGAGTGCGAGTGCGCCGGCGGCCGCGACGGCCAGGAGCGTTGTGGACACGTGTCTGGGTACTCGGGCGGTTTTCCCCATCGGGCGGTTCCTTCCCTTGGTCGGTCCGCCGAGGGGCGTCGGCGGTCCCGGGCTCACGCTAAGCCAAAATCTTCCGCCGAGACCAGAGTTCAGGTGAATTTTTTCCCGTCACGGCGTGAAGTCGGCCGATCACGCGATCATGCCACCCGATCAGCTCACCACCCGGCCGCGCAGGACGATCAGCCGAGGATGGGTGAGCACCGCTGGGTTCGCCCGCGGGTCCTCGTCGTACACCACCAGGTCGGCCGGATCGCCCGGCTGAAAGGTGCTCGGGGCCCCCAACCACTCGCGGGCCGCCCACGAACCAGCAGCCAGCGCCTGCTCCCCCGACATCCCGATCCCGGTCAGCGCCTGGATCTCCTGCGCCACCAGGCCGTGCCCGAGGACCCCGCCCGCGTCGGTCCCGGCATACACGGGTACGCCGGCCTCGAACGCGTCCCGGAGTCGCTCGAGGCGGCGGTCGTAGAGGTCGCGCATGTGGGCCGAGTACTCCGGGAACTTCGCGGCGGCCTGATCGGCGTACTCCGGGAAGTTCTCCAGCTGGATGAGCGTCGGCACCACCGCGACACCGTGCGCGGCCATCTGGTCGAGCATGTCCGGCAGTACGCCGGTGCCGTGCTCGATGCAGTCGATGCCGGCGGCAAGCAGATCGGGCAGGGCGTGCTCGCCGAACACGTGCGCGGTGACGCGCGCGCCGAGCTCGTGGGCGCGAGCGATCGCCGCGTCGAGCGCCTCGGCCGGCCAGCAGGCGGTGAGGTCACCGGCATCCCGATCGATCCAGTCGCCGACGAGCTTCACCCAACCGTCGGCACGGCGGGCCTCCTGCTCGACGTACGCGACCAACTCGTCCGGCTCGATCTCCCAGCCGTAGTTGCGGATGTACCGCTTCGAGCGGGCGATGTGCCGGCCGGCCCGGATGATCTTGGGCAGGTCCTCGCGCTCGTCGATCCAGCGGGTGTCGGCGGCCGAACCGGCGTCGCGGACCAGCAGCGCACCGGCCGCGCGGTCCGCGATCGCCTGCTCCTCCTGCGTTTCCTTGTCGACCGCACCGCGCTGGTCCAGGCCGATGTGACAGTGGGCGTCGACCAGACCGGGCACGATCCAGCCACCGGAGTGCACGGTGGTGACATCAGCAGCGGTGGGCTGGTCGACGACCAGCCCACCGCTGAGATGGAGCTCTTGCTGTTCGCCGGCCGGCAGCACCGTGCCGACGATTCTGAGGACGCCGGAGTCGGTCATACCGCGACCGTATCCGGGCAAGCGTCAGCCGTGCGAGCCGCCTCCTGGGGTGCAGCTCGGCGTGGTCGGCTCAGCCGTGCAGGGCGTCCCGCTCGGCGTGTCCGTCGGCGTCTGCGACGGGGTCTCGGTCGGCGTCTGGGTCGGGGTGTCCGTCGGCGTAGGCGTCTTGGTCGGCGTCTTCGTCGGCGTCTTGGTCGGAGTCTTCGTCGGCGTCTGCGTCGGCCGGGTCGGCTTGTGCGTCGGCGTCTCGATCGGATCCGGCACCGTCGGCTCGCCGACCGGTGTCGACGGGTGCTGCGTCGGCGAGGCCGTCTTGTCGTCCGGCACGTCCGGGACCTGGCGCGGGTCGACCTTGCGCTCCGCGTTCCCGGCGGACTTCGCCGTCGACAGGCTGCCCTTCTCGTTCGGGATCAGTACGGCGTTCTTGCTGTAGACCCGCATCCACCGCAGCACCGTGGAGACGAAGTCCTTGGAGTGCTGGTACCGCAGCAAGGAGGCGACCAGGTCGCGGGGTGCCTTCAGGTCGTCGCCCTCGGAGCACAGGTAGACCGCGACCGTGGTGACCGCGTCGTACACGTTGTTCGGGTTGCGGAAGCCGTCACCGTTGCCGTCGGCGCCGAACTCGTCCCACACCTGGGGAATGATCTGCATCGGCCCGACCGCACGGTCCCAGGTCAGATCGCCGTCGAACCGGCCCTTGTCGGAGTCGGTGACCCGGCCGTTGCCGGCACGGCCGTTCAGCACCGGGCCGAGGATCTTGCCCCGGGTGGTGCCGGCCACGTCGACCCGGCCGCCGCTGGCATGGTCGGACTCGACCTTGCCGATCCCGGCCAGCAACGGCCAGGTGAGCCCACAGTTCGGCCGGACCACGGCGAGATTCGCGGTGGCGCGACGGTAGGCGGGGAACACCCCGCGCGGAATGCCGTTGACCGCGTCCGGGCGGCCCGGGCGGACCACCGAACGGCCATCGGTCGCCCCCTGCACGGGGACGTCGGCGCGGGCGGGTTTATCGGAGCCGAGCCGGCCGTCCACTCCGGGACGCTGCGGCACGACCATCGTCAGTTCGTCGAACTCACCGCTGTTGAGCCCGGCCCCAGGCGATGGGGCGACCGGGCTGTCCGCCGCGAGCTGACCGGAGGCACCGGCTCCGCCCGAGGCGACTGTCACGATGGCCCCGACCAGGAGCGGGGCTGTGCACAGTGAAGCGATGATGATTTTGACCCGACGGTTACCACTACGGGTTAGGCGCATGATCCCCTCAACGATCAATACGCCAGAAAGTTACATCAAGACGACGCAAAGTTACCTGACTCGCCAACACGGCCGAAAACAGGCACCCGGGTAACGCTCAGAACTACGTTGCCAGAGGTATCCGGGCCCCGGATCGCGGGTCGTTGCTCAGTTGGCCGGCTCGGGCGCCTCGCCCGGAGTCGCGGCCGTGCTCTCGTCCGACCCGGGAGCGTTGGTGTCGCACGGCGTGGGGGTCGGGCTCGGGGTCTCCGTCGGTGTCGTCGTCGGCGGGTCCGTCGGGGTGGGCGTCGGCGTACAGGTCGTCGGCGGCGGATCCGAGGTCGGCGGCGTCGTCGGCGGAGTGGTCGTCGGCGGGGTCGTGGTCGTCGGCGGGGTCGTCGTCGGCGGGGTCGTGGTCGACGGCGGGGTCGTCGTCGGCGGCTTCGTCGTCGTCGACGGCGGCGTGTTCGGCACCTGGGTGGTCGGCTTGCTCGACGGCGGCTTGCTCGTCGTCCGGCTCGCGGTCGGCGTCGGCGTGGACGGCTGCGGCGTCGGCGTCGGACTCGTGGTGCCGCCCGCGCGGGTCGGGTCGTTGCTCTCGTCGACGTTCCCGTTGTCGCCCAGCGGCGGGGTGATGACGCCCGACGTGTCCGGGATCGTCACAGTCTCCTTGCTGTACGACTGCATCCACCGAAGCACCGTCGACACGTAGTCCATCGAGTGGTTGTAGCGCAGCACCGCCTGCACGAGCCCCTGCGGATTACTCAGGTCCGCTCCGCCGGAGCACAGGTAGTCACCGGCCGCCCGGGCCGCGTCGAAGACGTTGTGCGGATCCTTGACCCCGTCACCGTTGCCGTCCGCACCGAAGACCTTCCACGTCCCCGGGATGAACTGCATCGGCCCGACCGCACGGTCCCACTGAGCATTCCCGTCGTACACGCCCTGGTCGGTGTCGGCGATCGCGGCCATCCCCGGGCCACCGTCGAGCACCGGTCCGAGGATCTTGCCGCGGGTGTTCCCGTTGGCCTCGACCTTGCCACCGCTGGCATGCGCGGACTCGACCTTGCCGATCCCGGCCAGCAGCGGCCAGGTGATGTGACAACCCGGCGTCGCCACCGCGAGATCGTTCGCCGCCTTCTGGTACGCCGCCAGCACCGTGCCAGGAATGCCCGAGGCGTCACCGGAGATGCCCGGGATCGGCTGCACCGTGCCGTCGACGGCACCGGTCACCGGCACCGCGATCTGCGACTTCTGCTGGGTCGGGAGGCTGCCGTCGGCGCCGGGCTGGTTCGGGACGTTGTCGGCCAAGTTGTCGAACTGCGCGTCCTGGCGCGGTTGGGCCAGCGCGTGCGCGTCCACGATGAACGTGTTCGAGGTGAGGCCGCCCGCGACGAACACGGCGACCATCGCGGTGGGAGGAGCCAAGCAGACCCAGGTGGCGGTCAGCTTCCCCCGCCACGTATCCAGGTTCTTGAACTGCTGCCTCATCCGCGTCCCTCGACGTTTCCGCAGTACTGAGTCTTGCCGGGCGTAGGCACGATCTTAGCCGTCGCAGGGTCGTGGACAACCGGTAACGGTGCGCCACTTCATGCAGTGACCAAATGCCGAAGCGGCGTCCACTCCCCCGTCACCGAGCGTTCACCGCCCGGTGTCACTTCTTGTCGTCGCCGAGGATCTTGCGCAGTTCGTCCGGGAGGGCGAAGTCGCCGGCGTCCTGGCCGCCACCGCCGAACGCGGCGGGCAGCTGCCCCGGCTGCGGCGGAGCCGGCTGGGAGTTGCCCTGGTTCGCCCGCTTGGCCGGGTTGCCGGAGCCGCGCTTCTTGCCCTTCTTCTGTTGCTGCTTGGCCTTCCGCGCGCCACCGCCGCCCATGCCGGGCATCCCCGGCATACCGGGCATCCCGGGCATTCCCTTGCCCGACGCCATCGCGGCCATCATCTTGCGGGCCTCGAAGAACCGCTCGACCAGGCCGCTGACGGTGGCGACCTCGGTCCCGGAGCCCTTCGCGATCCGGGCCCGGCGGGAGCCGTTGATGATGTTGGGATCGGTCCGCTCGGCCGGTGTCATCGAGTGGATGACCGCCTCGATCCGGTCGATCTCGCGCTCGTCGAAGTTCTCCAGCTGGTCCTTGAACTGGTTCGCCCCGGGCAGCATGCCGAAGATCTTGGTCAGCGGGCCCATCTTGCGGACCGACTGCATCTGGGCGAGGAAGTCGTCCAGGGTGAAGTCCTTGCCGCCGCGCTTCTGCAGCTTGGCGGCCGTCTTGGCGGCCTCCTCCGCGTCGAACGACTTCTCCGCCTGCTCGATCAGGCTCATCACGTCGCCCATGCCGAGGATGCGCGACGCCATCCGATCGGGGTGGAAGACGTCGAAGTCCTCGAGCTTCTCGCCGTTGGAGGCGAACATCACCTGGCGGCCGGTGACCTGCGCGATCGACAGCGCGGCACCACCGCGGGCGTCACCGTCGAGCTTGGACAGCACGACACCGTCGAAGCCGACCCCGTCGAGGAAGGCCTGGGCGGTGGTGACCGCGTCCTGACCGATCATCGCGTCGACCACGAACAGGATCTCGTCCGGCGTGACCGCGTCGCGGATGTCGGCGGCCTGCTTCATCAGCACCTCGTCGACACCCAGCCGGCCGGCCGTGTCGACGATGACCACGCTGTGCTGCTTGGTCCGCGCCTCGTCCATCGCCTTGCGGGCCACGTCGACCGGGTCGCCGACGCCGTTGCCGGGCTCGGGAGCGAACACCGGCACGCCGGCACGCTCGCCGACCACCTGCAGCTGGGTCACCGCGTTCGGGCGCTGGAGGTCGGCCGCGACCAGCATCGGCGTCTGGTGCTTGGTCTCCTTCAGCCACTTGGCCAACTTGCCGGCCAGCGTGGTCTTACCAGCACCTTGCAGACCGGCGAGCATGATGACGGTCGGCGGCCGCTTGGCCATCCGCAGCTCGCGGGTCTCGCCACCGAGGATTTTGACCAGTTCCTCGTTGACGATCTTGATCACCTGCTGCGCCGGGTTCAGCCCGCCGCGCACGTCGGCGCCGCTGGCCCGTTCCCGGACCGCGGCGATGAACTCCTTCACCACCGGCAGCGCGACATCGGCCTCGAGCAGCGCGATCCGGATCTCCCGCGTCGTCGCGTCGATGTCGGCGTCGGTCAGCTTGCCCTTGCCGCGCAGATTCTTGAACGCCGTGGACAGACGATCGGAAAGCGTGTCGAACACCAGGAACAGTCCGTTCTTCAGAAAACCCAGCTCACCCAGACAACTCCCCGAGTCTACCGGGCGCGGTTGACAACCGGAGGGTCAGGCCGCGAGGCTCTAACCGGTCAATCCATGTGGATCGGTTAGGGGGCTCGAGTGGGCAGGCAGCGGGTAGTGCTGGACGGACCATCGAACCTGGGATTGCGGCCACCGGTCAAGGGCGCGGTGCCGGGCTGCTACAAGCTGGCCGGGGCGTTGCGCGACCAGGGATTGCTGCAGCGGATCAACGCTTCCGACGCCGGCTGTGTCACCCCACCGAGGTACGACCGCGAGGGTTGGAAGCCGGGCGACGGCGTGTTCAACGCCGAGGCGATGGCGTCGTACACGGTGCGGCTGGCTGATCGGCTGACGAAGTTGTTCGACGACCAGCGGTTCGTGGTGCTGCTCGGTGGTGAGTGCAGCAATCTGCTCGGGCCGGCCTTGGCGTTGAAGCGGCGCGGGCGGTACGGCGTGATCTACATCGACGGCCACTCCGACTTCCGCACCGTCGACAACTCGCCGTACGTCGGGGCAGCGGGTGGTGAAGCGCTCGCACTGGTCACGGGACGCGGCCAGGCGGACCTCACTGATCTCGAAGGGTTGTCGCCGTACGTCCAGGACACGGATGCTGCCCTATTGGGCATTCGGGAGGACGACGAGTACGTCGGTGACGTCGAGGCGGCCGGGATACCGGTGTGGTCTGCGCTCACGATGATGGCGGAGTCGGCTGCGGACGGCGTACTGGAGCATCTCGAGCGGGAGGAGCTCGACGGGTTCTGGGTGCATCTGGATGTGGACATCCTCGACGCCGAGGTGATGCCGGCGGTGGACAGCCCCGACCCGGGCGGCATCGACCACTCCCAGCTCAGAGAACTCCTGCGCCCGCTGTTGGCCTCGCCGGCCTGCATGGGGATCGACATCGGCATCTTCGACCCTGATCTGGATCCCGACGGGGTCTACGCAGCCGAGCTCACCGACACACTGGTCGCGTCACTCAGCTGACCAGACGAGACCTTGACCGTGTGGTTCGGCTCGGCCGAGGGTCCGCCGTTCGCCGCCGGGCCAGGTCTGCAGCTCGACCAGGACTGCTCGTGGCAGTGGCTCGAGGCGCAGGCGCGCCAGTGGGGTCGACTCGGTGGCCTGGGCACCGAGATCGGCGAGGTGGTCGTCCACTGCGGCCCGGTCGTCGCGGCTCAGGTACTGCCACATGATCGAGTGCCACACCACGGTCACATGCCCCTGCGACAGCTCGAGACCGCGCACGAACGAGACGGCGTCCTCCCGTCGTACGTCGGCCGGCACCTGCCGCGCGATCTCCACCGCACCGCGCAACCGCTCCAGCCGCTGCGACATGTCCGGCCACACGTACGACGTCAGCGTGCGTGCGCCCTCCGAGGTCAGTGGGTTCACCGGAGCGATGTCGCTCCCGACCCGCTCGGCGATCCGCAGCTCCGCCGGCTTCAGCGACTGCCCGGACCAGGCGTCCTCGAACACCACAGGACTGTCGGCCGGACCGTACGACGTCCCGTCCGCGGTGTAGCGGAAGTGGTCCGCCCGCAGGTTGAGCCCAGCGCTCGCACCGATCTCGAACAACCGGACAGGCAACCGCACGGCCTCGACCAACTGCAGTAGACCGCCGTAGAGCGCGGCGGCCCGGCCTACCTCATTCGTCTGCGGTGGCTGGGTCAGCAACGCCCGCAGCTCAGCGGACCGTGACTGCAGGACCTGCTCGAACGCCTCCCAGCCCAGCACCGGGTCCCACGACCCACCGACGCTCGGATAGAACGCCGCCAGCTCGGGCACCTCCCCGGCCAGTACCTGGCCGTGCACCGCGGCCAGCAAGCGCAGAGCGATCGCGTCACCGAACGGACGATCCTCATAGCCCGCCAGTACTCCGGTGGACACGCCTCCGACCTCGTAATCGTCCACGATCAGCCGAAGCAGTTCGGCGTACATCGGGGACCCGAGGTCCTCGCAGGCAACCGCTTGATGCTGGAACGCCGCTACAACATGCACATCACTGAGATTAAGAGGTCAGGCGATCCAGGACCGTCTTTGCCGTTGTGCGCGCGTCCTCCTCGTCGAGTGGAGAACCCTGTGGATCGGTGAGGTAGAAGACGTCCACGCACTCCGCACCCAGTGTGCTGACGTGGGCCGACCGGATGTCCGCTCCGGTGAACGCGATAGCCGCGGTGACGTCGTACAGCAGTCCCGGGCGGTCATGTGCTCGCACCTGCAGCACTGTGGCGGTCTCTGAGGCTCCGGGCAGGAGGTCGACCCGGCTGTCGAGCCGTTGCTTCACCGCGGACGAGTCTCGCGCGGCCAAACGTCGTACCAGGTCAGTGCTGTCGCGCAGCGCCACGGCGAGCCGGTCACGCAGCCGGATCGGATCAGGCAGTGAGCCGGCCACGGTCCACTGCGAGATACCCAAGCCCTCAACGGATGTGATCACAGCGGACCGCACTGCGAGCCGCTCAACCGCCAACACGGCCGCAACGGTCGACAGCGTGCCCACTTGATCGGGTACGGCGACGTTGATGCGCAAGTCACCGTGATGGTCAGCCACTGACACGCCCAGCCGTCCTACGCCGACCACCTGATGCAGTGTGGGCACGGGAACCGGAGGAGCATCGGTCCACATGCCCTCGCCTCCCCCGGACAGCTCGCCACGCACCCGACGACACAGTTCACCGACCAGCCGCATCCGCCACGGTGACGCCGCCGCCGGACCGGCAGCCCGTGCGTCGGCGTACGTGAGGGCCTCCAGCAGGTCCAGTGTCTCGGTGGTGCGGACGATGCCCACGACCAGGTCGACAGTCATCGGGTCGTCCAGGTCTCGGCGAGTGGCGACCTGCGCAAGCATGAGGTGCTGCCGGACCAGCAGCGCGATGGTGTCGGCGTCTGCCTCGGTGAATCCGATGCGGCGAGCAACGGTCCCGGCGATCACAGCTCCGGTGACACTGTGGTCCCCGTCGACCGCTTTGCCCAAGTCATGGAGCAATGCGGAGACCAGCAGGAGGTCAGGACGTCGGACGTCCCGCAGCATCTTGGATGCCTCGACACACGTCTCCAGCAGATGCCGGTCGACGGTGAAGCGGTGGACCGCGGACTGCGGCGGCCGGAACCGGACCGTGTCCCACTCCGGCAGGATCCGCGAGATGTAACCAGCCTGGTCCAGCGCCTCCCACACCTCGAGCAGTCCACTGCCGGCACCCAGCAGAGCGCACAGCAACCGCCGCGCCTCACCCGGCCACGGCTCGGGCAACGCCATGGCGCTCCTGGCCAGCCGACCACACACAGCCGGCGACAGGACGAGCTCACGATCCGCGGCAACAGCAGCAGCCCGGAGGCCAAGTACTGCGTCACGCTCCGGCCGCGCGTCCGGCATCAGTACGACTTCACCCTCGTGCTGACCGACTCCGTCATCCAGCGCCAGCAGCAGGGGTCCACCAGTCCGCTGCCGACGCCTGGACCGCGGCGGCCGGGTCATCAGGCTCTCCACCCGCCGCCACGACACGTCGCACACATGCGCCAGCGTCCGGCCGGTCGCGTAGACGTGGCGCAACAGTTCGTCCCGCCCGTCCAGACCCAGGCCTGCCGCGACCTCACCGGCCAGGTCGGCCACCAGTCGGTCGGTGGAACGACCAGCAACCTCGTGCAGTTCGTCCCGGATGTCGAGCAGGTCCAGCCGCGCCCGCTCCACGACCGGGTGCGGTACGTCGACCAGCCAAGAAGCGACCAATGAGCGCAGTACGACGGCATCCCGCAGACCGCCGTACGCCTCCTTCAGATCCGGCTCGGCGAGATGCGCGAGCTCACCGACGGTCGTGGCGCGGTCCCGGCACGCCTGCGCCAGCGCAGGCAGCCGCGTGCGCGCCGTACGACGCCAGTCCGCCATCAGCACCGAGCGCAGCTGCAGTGTGAGGTGCGAGTCCCCGGCGACATGTCGTGCGTCCAGCAGACCCAGGGCGACGCGGACATCGTCGGCTGCCGCCTGCCGGGCCTCCGCCAACGTCCGGACACTGTGGTCCAGCTTGGTCCTCGAGTCCCACAGCGGATACCAGATCTGTGCCGCCAACTCGTCCACACGCGGATACCCCTCGGCGTGCACGAGCATCACGTCGAGGTCGCTGTACGGCGACAGCTCCTCCCGGCCGTAGCCCCCGACCGCGACCAGGGCGACGCCCTCGGTGGGAACACCGAGGGCGTCACAGGCCTTGGAGAGGAGCAGGTACAGCAGCGCGTCGGCCTCCTCGGCACGAACGCGCCGCTGTTCTGCTCGGTTCACCATCTAGAGGGCGTCTCCATCCAGCTCGCCGGTGCGAACCCGGACGATGGTCTCGACCGGGGTGACCCAGACCTTGCCGTCACCGATCTTGCCGGTCTGTGCGGCCTTCACGATCACGTCCACCACGTCGCCGCTGTCGCCGTCCTCGACGACGACCTCGAGCCGGACCTTCGGGACCAGGTCCACCTCGTACTCGGCGCCGCGGTACACCTCGGTGTGCCCCTTCTGCCGGCCGTAGCCGCTCGCCTCGGTGACCGTCATGCCGGTGACACCGAACGTCTCCAGCGCGGCCCGGACGTCCTCCAGCTTGTGCGGCTTGACCACCGCGGTGATCAGCTTCATGCGTTCGCACCTTCCTTCTCGGACGTCTCGGTGGTGCCATTCTCGGTCTCAGCGGTGCTCGGCCTGGCCAGCGGGGTGTGCCCCCGCAGACCCGACGCGCCCAGGAAGTCGTACGCCGTCTCGGCGTGCTCCACCTGGTCGACACCGGTGACCTCGTCGTCCTCCGTGACCCGGAAGCCGATGGTCTTGTCGATCACCTTGCCGAGGATGAAGGCGACCACGAACGAGTACACACCCACCACCAGGTTGGCGAGCGCCTGCTTACCCAGCTGGGAGACGCCGCCGCCGTAGAACAGGCCGTTCACGGCCGACGGGGCCGCCGCCGTACCGAGGAGGCCGATCATCAGCGAGCCGAACAGACCGCCGACCAGGTGGACGCCGACCACGTCGAGCGAGTCGTCGAAGCCGAACTTGTACTTCAGCGACACCGCGAAGCAGCAGACCGCGCCGGCCAGCAGGCCGAGGATGATCGCACCGACCGGGGTGACCGCGCCACAGGACGGCGTGATCGCGACCAGACCGGCGACCGCACCGGACGCCATGCCCAGCGTGGTGGCCTTGCCATGCCGGATCCGCTCGATGATCAGCCAGCCGATCACGGCGGCGGCGGTGGCGGCCTGGGTGTTCACGAAGGTGACCGCCGCAGTGGTGCCGGCGCTCAGCGCCGAGCCCGCGTTGAAGCCGAACCAGCCGAACCACAGCAGACCGCCGCCGAGGATGACCAGCGGCAGGCTGTGCGGCCGCATCGGGTCCTTCTTCCAGCCGATCCGCTTGCCGAGCACGATCGCCAGCGCGAGCGCGGCGGCACCGGCGTTCACGTGCACCGCCGTACCACCGGCGAAGTCGACCGCCTTCAACTTGTCGCCGATCCAGCCGCCCTCCCCGTCCTGCAGGAACCAGACCGAGTGCGCGACCGGGAAGTACACCAGCGGCGTCCAGCCGACGACGAACGCGATCCAGCCCCGGAACGTGGCCCGGTCGGCGATGGCACCCGAGATCAGCGCCGGAGTGATGATCGCGAACATCAGCTGGAACGCGACGAACGCGAGCGTCGGCGTCGAGCCGCTCACCGCGTCCGGGGACATCAGGCCCTTCAGGCCGACCTCGGAGAGGTCACCGACCACGTGCCCGGTGTCGCCGGCGAACGTGAGCGAATAGCCGACCACCACCCACATGATGGTGACGACGGCGATGGTGATGAAGCTCATCATCATCATGTTCAGCACGCTCTTCATGCGCACCATGCCGCCGTAGAAGAAAGCCAGGCCCGGTGTCATCAGCATCACCAGGGCGGCGCTTGCCAAGACCCAGGCGGTATCGCCGGCGTTGATCTCCATCAACGTCATCCCTTCCATCGTTGCGGGGTGACCGGCGCCCTCAGCCGGGGGAACTCCACAACGCCGGGGAGCCCACGCGCAACAGCCACACCGGACACGGTGTCGGGACGCCGTTTCAGCCAATCGGTCGGTTTGTTTCAGGCATGTGACAAAGAGGGCGATCAGGTGACATCGAGGTGACATCGGCCAAGGTGTGGCACTCTGGCCTGGACCACACGGGTACGCAGCCGCGCCACTGCGCCCGTCCGACCTGGGGATACGAGATGGGGATCAACCACGGGGTGAGGCCGCGCCGCGGCAGGCCGCGAGACCCGGACGCAGAGCCGAGGATCCGCAGGTACGCCGTGCAGCTGCTGCTGGAGCGCGGATTCGACGGAATGACGGTCGACGACGTCGCCGAGGCGGCGGGCGTCGGCAAAGCCACCATCTACCGTCGCTGGGCCAGCAAGGAATCGCTGGCCAACGACGCGATGGCGGAGCTCTTCGACATCCAGATACCGGACGCGGACACCGGATCGATCGCCGGTGACCTGCGCCAGGTCTACGCCGACGCACTGGCGTTCGTGAACAGCGAGAACGGCCTGGCACTGATCCGCCTGGCGGTCACGGAGGCGAACCGCGACGAGCGGTCCGCACGGATCTACCGTGAATTCCTGGACCACCGGATCGGGCTGACCCGGAACGCGCTGGAACGGGCCCGCAAGCGCGGGGAGCCGATCCGGAGCACGGTGGACCCGGTGCTGATGGTGCAGTGGCTGGCCGGCGTGTTCGTCGTCCGCGCGCTGACCGGGGAGCCGATGCCGCCGCCGGAGGACGCCGACCGGCTGGTGGAGTTCACACTGCGCTGCATCATGGACACCGGTTCAGGGGCGAATCCCGGGTCCAACGGCCAGGCCGGCCACAGCCAGTTCGGTGACCCGGCGGACCCGGCCTGAGTTCAGGTCCCAGGCGAGCACCCAGCCTCGGACCTCGAACAGCGGGGTGTCGTGGTCGTACCAGCCCAGTACGGCACAGCAGCCAGGCTCACGCGCGTACGGCTCGTCCATTGGCTGGGCCGAGGACATCACCGTGGGGTCACCCAGCACCAGCAGGCGGCTGGGCTCTGCCCGCAGGGTCGAGATGGCCGCCACCACCTGCGGTTGTGAGGCTTCGGTGGTCACTGGGGTCAGATCGTCCGCGATGAAGAGCCGGGCGGCGGCCCTGTCCGTGGAGAAGGTCTGCCCGACCCATGCGCGCACCGGCAACTGCAGAGCGCTGTCGACGATCCACTGGCCACCGACCATGTACCGGAGCACGGCACCCTTGTCCAGCCGGAACGGCGCTGTGACCGCCGACGGATCCGCGGCACCCGCGATCGCCACCAGCGGCTCCTCGCCGGTGCCGCTCTCCCCCACCAGCACCCGATACGCGATCCCCGGACCGCTGACGAGAACGCGCTGGGCATCCGGTAGCCAAGAGACGCTGCGGATGTCCTGGGCCGGCATCTTGATGCGGAACACCTCTGCCGTCGCGACGTTGACGGTGACCAGCTCGCCCGGCTGCGGGAAGGCGGCGATCCGTCCGTCAGGCGACACCGCCCCGGAGCTCAGCGGCGTACCGGTGCGGATCGGGAGCAACTCCACGTCGGCTCGCGCCCAGGAGGAGTCGGATCCCAGCAGGAGCGGTACGTAGCGATCGCCACGGTCCTCGAGCACCACCGCGGCAATGCGGTCCAGCGGCCGGTCCGCCAGCGGCTCGACGTTGTCCGGTAGTTGCAGGAGGTCGCCGAGCGGCGTCTCGAGCCGGTCGAGGAACCGTTCGCTTCCGGACGGCGGAGCGACCCAGAAGTCGATCCCGTTGATCTGTCCGTCCGGGGCGCGGACGGCCGGGTCGCTGGGCGGTGTGATCGGTGGGGTGAACTGGGAGTTGTCGTCACCGCTGAGGCCCACTCCGATCGCAGCGATGACGGCAATCAGCACAGCGGAGATCAGACCGATGAGGATGCTGCGCCGCCGGCGGCGCCGGGTCTCCACTCCGGCGGCCCAGGCCGCGTCGGCCAGATCCGGTTCGGGCAGCCGGTCCGACGCCTTGGCGAGCATCGGCTGGACGTCCTCGCGCCTCATCGCTGGTCGCCCCCACCGATGTCGCGCGCCCTGTCGTTGGCGCTGTCAGGGGCGCTCTCGCTGGGGCCGTCACGCCAGTCGCCCCCGCCTAGCGCAGTACGGAACCGGCTGAAGGCCGACATGCCGTGCCCGTGCACGGTCTGGTGGGACATGTTGAGCATGTCAGCCACCTCGAACTCGGTGAGCTCCTCCAGGTGGAGCAGCACGAACACAGTGCGCTGTGCGGGCGTCAGCTCGGCCAGCGCGAGCTTCACCGGGTCGTCCTCGTCCGGGAACGCCGTCACCCGGCTCCACCGGTTCAGAGCAGGCTGGTAGAGCAGCCGCTGAACGAAGGCGTCTGGATCGTCGACCCTGGTCCAGCGCAGCGCCAGCCGGGTGAAGGCGTGCATCAGCGCATCCTCGGCACGCTCAGGATCGCCGTACACCAGGTACGCCGTCCGGAGCCATCTGCCCTGCCGCGCATCGACATACGAGGCGAAATCCGGGTCGACCGTTTCGTGCATCCACCCTCCCGCCTCTATTCAACTCCTCAACTACTGCGGGCGGCCACTGCCAGCCGCATCTCTTCGCCGATCAGGTCGAAGTTGATACCACCGGCAGCCATCAGCCCGGCGGCCGCGGCGGGCATGACCTGCGCCTTCGGGTCGGTCACGTTGCCGGCCGCGAAGACGCCGGGCACCTGGGTGGCTCCCATCGCGTCGACCTGGACGGCGGTGCCCAGGACGGTCCCGTTGGCCTCCAGCTCGGTCGTCTCCAGCCCCAGATCGGCCAGGAAGCCCGCACGCGCCCGCATGGTGGTCTGCACTGCCAGCGCCTGCCGTGGGATGACCTTGCCGCCCTCCAGCCGGACACCGGTGAGCTTGCCGTCCTCCACCTCGAGCTGCTCGACCTTCCCTTCCACTACCGAGATACCGCGAGCCGCGAGCTCCTCCCACTGCTCGTCGGTCGGCTCCGGCGCGGTGTGCAGGAACAGCGTCACGTCGTCACTCAGCTGCCGGAACAGCTGCACCTGGTGCAGCGCCATCACACTGGTCGCCAGTACGCCGATCGCCTGGTCGCGCACCTCCCAGCCGTGGCAGTACGGGCAGTGCAGCACGTCCTTGCCCCACCGCTCAGCCAGCCCGGGTACGTCGGGCAGCACGTCCGTCAGCCCGGTCGTCACCAGCAGCCGCCGGCCCTGGTACGTCGTACCGTCCGCAAGCTCGACCGTGAAATCGCCGGCCCGGCGGGCCGTGGTCACGGTGCCTGTGACGACCTCACCGCCGTACCCGATGACCTCTTGGCGGCCGATGGCGTACACCTCGGCCGGTGGGACACCGTCCCGGGTCAGGTAGTTGTGCACATGCTCGGCCGGCGCGTTGCGCGGCGTACCGTCGTCGATCACCAGGACCGACCGGCGCGATCGGACCAACGCCAGCGCTCCACTCAGCCCGGCGGCGCCTCCGCCGATCACAATCACGTCGTACTTCTTCATCTCCGGCTCCTCTCGGTTGCCTCGAGCGTGCGTGACGATTCTCGTTTTCGACAACTTTGTTTGCCAGAATGGCAACATGGAGTCCTACGACGACGTACTCGAAGCGGTCGGATCCCGGCTGCGCAGCCTGCGATCGGAGCGCGGTACGACGCTGTCCCAGCTGTCCGAGGAGACCGGGATCTCGGTGAGCACGCTCTCCCGGCTGGAGTCCGGGCAGCGCCGGCCGACCCTCGAGCTTCTGCTGCCGCTGGCACGGGCACATCAGGTCCAGCTGGACGAACTGGTGGACGCGCCACCCACCGGCGACCCTCGGATCTACGCGAAGCCGATCAAACGCCACGGCACGGTGCACATCCCGCTGAGCAGGCGACCGGGCGGGCTGCAAGCGTTCAAGCAGATCCTGCCGGAGGGCTACCCCGGCAACGACGTACAACAGAAGACGCACGAGGGCTACGACTGGATCTATGTGCTCTCCGGACGGGTCCGGCTCAAGCTCGGCGACCAGGACTTCATCCTGAAAGAGGGTGAGGTGGCGGAGTTCGACACCCGGGTGCCGCACTGGTTCGGCAACCCCGGTCCGGGTCCGACGGAGGTCCTGTGCCTGTACGGGCCACAGGGGGAACGCCTGCACGTCCGGGCGCGCACCAAGTAGCCAGTAGGCTGCGGCGGTCTGTCGGGCGATCCGTGTGACTGAGGAGGAACTGGTAGTGAGCATCGCGTTGTTCACCCTGGGCGGCACCATCGGGATGGCCGGCAAACACCGACTGACCGGCGAGGACCTGGCCGCCGCGGTGCCCGGGTTGTCGGAGCTCGGCCGACCGGTCGAGATCCAGGACATCGAGGCAGTGCCCAGCGCCAACCTGACCGCCGCGAAGATGCTCGAGGTCGTCGACGCCGCCTCGAAGGCCGTGTCCGCCGGCGCCACCGGGGTCGTGGTCACGCAAGGCACAGACACGCTGGAGGAGACCGCCTTCCTGGTCGACCAGGTCTGGCCACATCCGCAGCCGTTCGTCCTCACCGGTGCGATGCGCAATCCCACTCTGGCCGGCCCTGACGGCCCGGCGAACCTCCTGGCTGCTCTCCGCGTCGCCTGCTCCCCCGCGGCCCGCGACCTCGGCGCACTGGTCGTGTTCAAGGAAGAGATCCACGCGGCCCGCTGGGTCCGCAAGACGCACAGCACGAGTACGGCGACCTTCGTGTCACCCAACACCGGCCCGATCGGACACGTGGTCGAGGACCGCGTGCGGGTCCTCACCCGCCCCCTGCGCCTTGACGGCGTACAGGGAAGTGCGGAGCCGGCAGAGCTCGACGCGACGCGGGTGGCGCTCTACACCGTCACGATGGACGACGACGGCCTGCTGTTGCAGGGGCTGGCGGACACCCACCAGGGTCTGGTGGTGGCCGGCTTCGGCGTCGGACATGTGCCGGCCGCGCTTGCTCCTGTGCTCGGAGAGTTGGCTGCGACGATACCAGTGGTGCTGACGTCGCGGACGGGCGCCGGTTCGATCGTCCGGAACACCTACCGGTCGGTCGGGTCGGAGTGGGATCTGCTACAGCGTGGCCTGATCGACGGCGGCTTCCTGGACCCGTACAAGGCCCGGGTCCTGCTTCGGTTGCTCTTGGCAACAGATGACGACATCGCGGCGGCGTTCGGACAATACGTTTGATTATTGCCTTGGGCAACATTCCGGAATTCGGATAGAGCTCCTACCCACGAATCGGCGCTGCTAACCAATCGCGGCAAAGATCGGACAAATCGTGGCAAATCCGTCTCCTGAACTTGACCTCTCAGCCGGACAGTGCTCGGATCGTCACCGCTCGGGGACCGATTTCGAGGGTTGGGAGATGGTTGCGCCGTGGTCGAGCAGACACAGGGCAGCACAGCGGGGGACAGCGATTACCAAGCGGTCGGCGGTGGTCCGGCGATCGCGTCGGTGGTGGATGTCTTCTACCGCAACGTGCTTGCGGATCCGCAGCTGGCGGGCTACTTCGCCGACAGCGACCTGGCCAAGCTGAAACGGCACCAGGTGCAACTGGTCTCGCAGGTCATGGGCGGCCCGGTGTCGTACGACGGTCTCGCGCTGGCCGAGGCGCACAAGGGCCGCGGCATCACCGGTGAGGACTTCGGTAAGGTGGTGGTGCACCTGGTCGCCGCGCTGGAGGCGCACGAGGTGCCCGCCGACATCATCGGCCGGGTGGTGACAGCGCTGGGTGCCACCCAGGACGACATCGTCGGGGCGCACTGACGCGGATGGACCCGGCTGCGCTGAAGAACAGCTGGGCACTGGTCGCCAAGTCCGGTGACGAGGTGCCGCTGTTCTTCTACTCCCATCTGTTCCTTTCCCATCCCGAGGTCCGGGAGATGTTCCCGGTCTCGATGGCCGCCCAACGCGACAAGCTCGTCGGCGCTCTCGGCGCCGTTGTCAGCAACGCCGCTCAAATCGACGAGGTGGTGCCGTTCCTGCAACAACTCGGCCGCGATCACCGGCGCTTCTCGGTCGTCGCCGAGCACTACTCCGCGGTCGGCGCGTCCCTGCTCGCGACGCTGCAGCACTTCCTGGGTGCTGCCTGGACGTCCGAGCTGGCCGCCGACTGGGCCGAGGCGTACGGCCTGGTCGCGACAGTGATGGTCCAGTCCGCCGAGGAGTCCGCCGAGGAGTACCCCGCCTGGTGGTCCGGTGAGGTTCTCGGCGTGGACCGGCGCACGATGGACGTGACGATCGTGCAGATCCACCCGGAGCGACCGCTGGAGTACCGGCCTGGCCAGTCCGTGGCGGTCGAGATCCCCTACCGGCCGCGGCGGTGGCGCTACTACAGCCCTGCCAACGCACCGCGCAGCGACGGTTCGTTCGAGCTGCACATCGGCCTGGTCCCCGGCGGCCAGGTGAGCGGGCCTGCCGTCCGGTCGCTCAAGCGCGGTGACCCGGTCCGCATCGGCGCTCCGGTCGGCGACACCCTCAAGCTCCCGGAAGACGGCCGGGACCTCGTGATGATCGCCGGCGGCACCGGACTGGCGCCGTTCCGGGCGATGCTCGAGCAGCTCGACCGGCGGGCCCAGTCGAGCCAGGTCCCGCGAGTGCATCTGTTCCACGGAGCCCGGATGCCGTGGAACCTGTACGAGCACAAGCAGCTGATCAGCCTCACCCGGCGGCCCTGGTTCAGCTACACCCCGGTGGTTTCCGACGATTCGTCGTACCCCGGGGAGCGTGGGCAGGTCGGCGCGGTCGCCGCTGCCCAGGGGCCGTGGACGGACCGCACCGCCCTGGTGTGCGGATCGCCCGCCATGGTCCGGCACACGGTCGCCGATCTCACCGAAGCCGGTGTGCCGACCACCGCCATCCACACCGAATCCTTGGGGATCACGACCTCGGCAGGGAGTCAGCAGTGACGCGCCAAGATCCGTTCGCCGGCCGACCGGCTCAATCGCCGTACACGATCCGGCACAAGACCTTCGGCACCCGCCGCAGGGGCCTGGACCAGAACGAAGTCACGGCGTACCTGAGCGACCTGGCGGACCAGATCGAGTACGCCGACGCGGACCGGGCGGAGCTGCGGGCAGAGGTCGAGCGGCTCCGCAGCAGTACGCCGGACTCGGACCAGCGCGCCCACATCACCGCCCACGCGGTCGGGCTGCTGAGCCAGGCGCAGCAGATCGCGGACAACCTGGTGGCCGAGGCGGAACAGTACGCGAAGGATCTGGTGGAGACGGCTCGCACCCAGCAGCGGGACGCACTGGCGCAGGCTCGCGACTCGGTGGAATCCGCTGTGAAGCACTTCCCGGCGAGCGATGCTCCGGTCGCCGACCTGGAGTACGTGCGGACGTTCACCCGGGTCGCACATGTGCAGCTCCGGTCTGTCCTGGACGCGTTGGCGGAGCAGGTCGAGCGGCTGGGCCACCTACCGCAGGTGCCGGCTGACGCGACTCCCCCGGCCGGCGAGGTGTTGTGGTGGAACGACCTGTCCGCCGGTCCGGACGGAGGCAGTGTTCAGGAAACTCCGACGGTGGCCGGCCACCGTCGGCCTATCTGAGCTCGGCCGCCTTGGTCGTCAGGTAGTCGCGTTCGGGAAGGCTGGTCGTACCGAGGGCCGCCGCGCGGAAATGGTGCGCGGCAGTCTCGTGGTCGCCCTTCATCTCGTACAGATGCCCGCGTACGGCGTCCAGCCGGTAGTGGCCAGGTAGTTCCTCGTCGAGTGGCTCGAGGAGCTTCAGACCTGCGTCGGGGCCATCGACCATCGCGGCGGCGATGGCCCGGTTGAGCTTCACCATCGGATTGCCGGACAGATCCTCCAGCAGTCCGTACAGCGCGAGGATCTGCGGCCAGTCGGTGTCCTCTGCCCGGTCCACTTCGTCGTGCAGTGCTGCGATCGCGGCTTGTAGCTGGTACTCCCCGAGTGGCGGCGTGTCGAAGGCCTGCACGGCCAGTGCGACGCCTTCGGTGATGTGGTCCTTGTTCCAGAGCGTGCGGTCCTGGTCCGCGAGCGGGATGAGCTCTCCGGCGCCGCCGGTGCGGGCGGGGCGGCGAGCGTCGCTGAGGAGCATCAGCGCGAGCAGTCCGGTGACCTGACCGTTCTCCGGCAGTAGCGCGTGCACGCTCCGCGTCAGACGGATCGCTTCCGCCGACAGATCGCTGCGCTGCAACTCCGGACCGCTGGTGCTGGTGTAGCCCTCGTTGAACATCAGGTACAGCACGTGCAGCACATTGCGGAGTCGCTCCTCGCCGGTGTCCAACTCGAAGGCGACGCCCTTGAGCCGCTGCTTCGCCCGGCTGATCCGCTGCGCCATCGTCGCCTCAGGCACCAAGTAGGCGTGCGCGATCTCGGCGGTGGTGAGGCCGCCGACCGCCCGCAGCGTCAGCGCGATGGCCGACGCCGGCGTCAGCTTCGGGTGGCAGCACAGGAACAGCAGCCGCAGCGTGTCGTCCTGCTCCTCGACGTCCTCCGGCGGTACGTCGCGCAGCGCGGCACGCTCCTCCCGGCGTCGCCGGGCCTGCTCCTGCCGGACCTCGTCGATCAGCCGCCGCGACGCCGCCTGGATCAGCCACGCCTTCGGGTTGTCCGGCGTACCGTCGCGTGGCCAGGTCGTCGCAGCGGCCAGCAGCGCCTCTTGGACGGCGTCCTCCGCCGCCGCGAAGTCGCCGGACCACCGCACGACCGCACCGACGACCTGCGGCGTCAGCTCACGCAGCAGGTCCTCGAGGTGGTGGTCATTCGTAGAGGTCGGCATCCGACTCCATCAGACGGCGGACCTCGATCGGCTGCTCGACCGGGACACCGCCCGGGCCGGGCGCGGCGGACTGCTCGGCCGCGATCTCCAGTGCGCGTTCCTCCGACTCCACGTCCACCATCGTGTACCCGGCCAGCACCTCCTTGGACTCGGCGTACGGACCGTCCGTCAGCACCGGCGCACTCACGCTGGCAGCCCGGACGACCTTGGCGTGCTGGGGCCAGGTCAGGGCCTGCGCCTCCACCAGCTCACCGCTCTCCCGCAGCCGCTCCAGGTGGTCGGTCAGGTACTGCAGGTGCGCCTTCATGTCGGGCTCGTCCCACTCCAGCATCGGGGTGTCGACGTTGCCGCCGTCGTAGTGCATCAGCAGCAGGAACTTGGTCATCTCGTCTCCTCCTTCGGCCCACTTCGATGTGGGCGGACCCGCTCCGGACTCGCGGTCTCCAGCGGTACGTCGGCCGCGGGGATGACACCGAGCTGCGTGGTCTGCCGGTGCAGTGTCGCATCGAACAGCCATTCGGTCGCCGTACGGACGCGGTTCCCCGGCATGGACATCAGATGGTAGCCACGGGTCACCGCCTTCGCGGGGAGACCGGCGAGCGGGATCTGCAGCGGGTTGGCCGCCGCCTGCTTGCCGCCCAGGTCCACCACGAAGCCGAGGTCCTTGTGGATGTACGGCTTCCGCTCACCTGTGCCAAAGCTGGCGGCTACGTTCTTGGCAGCTCGCCGGCCTTGCCGCTCGGCATGTTGCGCAGTCATCGGTGTGACCTCGCCAGGCCGCGTCAGATCCGGTACGGCGGCCGCGTCGCCGCAGGCGAACACCTCTGGGTGGTCGGGCACGTTCAGGTACTCGTCGACCAGCAGACGCCCCTTCTGCGTCTTCAGACCGAGTGCCTCGACCACAGGGTCCGGACGGACGCCGACACACCAGATCAGTGAGTGGGTCGGTACGTCGGACTGGTCGGTGAGTCGGACACCGTCGTGCATGGCCTCTTCGACCGACGTACCCATCATGACCTCGACACCACGCTCGCGTAGCACTCTGTCCGCCGTACGCGACAGCCGCTCGTCCAGCTCGGGCAGGACGCGGTCGGCGATGTCCAGCAGCATCCAGCGCATCCGCTGGTGGCGCAGGCGCGGTCTGCGTTTCTTGAGCAGCTCGGTGTACAGGACGCCGTGCGCTGCCACCTCTGTGCCCGTGTAGCCCGCTCCGACGACAACGAACGTGCAGAGTGCGTCCCGCGCGGCCGCATCGTCGGTGGCGTTGGCGAGCTCGATCTGCTGGGTCAGGTGGTCACGCAGGAAGACCGCTTCGGGGATGCCACGGAAGCCGTGCGCGTACTCCGTCACGCCGGGGATGGGCAGCAGCTTGTTCACACTGCCGGCGGCGATGATGAGCCGGTCGTACTCGATCTCGTCGCGCCGGTCGAGCGGATCGGCGTACTGCACCGTCCGCCGGTCCAGGTCGAGTCCCTCGGCTTCTCCGAGCACCAGGCGGACGTCGGGCAGCGCGTCCGCGATGGACACTGTCAGCCGCCGGGGCTCGAGGATGCCGGTCGCGACCTCGGGCAGCAGCGGGACGTACAGGAAGTAGTCGGTCGGATTGACCATGACGATGTCGGCCCGGCCCTTGGCCAGCCGGCACAGCGTCTTGGCCGCGTGGAACCCGGCGAACCCGGCACCGATGATCACGACTCTTGGCAGCGTCATGCCACCTGAGTACCAGATCCACCCGCCCGGCAGACAGCCTCGGTCCAGCGGCGCGTCCGCCCAGCAGGGCGTCAGTCCAGCAGGGCGTCCACGAACTGCTCGGCGTCGAACGGCGCCATGTCGTCGGCACCCTCGCCCAGGCCGACCAGTTTGACCGGTACGCCGAGCTCACGCTGGACCGCGATCACGATGCCGCCCTTCGCCGTACCGTCGAGCTTGGTCAGGACCAGTCCGGTGACGTCGATGACCTCGGCGAAGACGCGGGCCTGGGTGAGGCCGTTCTGGCCGGTGGTGGCGTCGATGACGAGCAGCACCTCGTCGACCTCGGCAGTCTTCTCGATCACCCGCTTCACCTTGCCCAGCTCGTCCATCAGGCCGGTCTTGGTGTGCAGCCGTCCGGCAGTGTCGACCAGGACGGCGTCCGCCTCCTCCTCGATGCCCTGCTTGACCGAGTCGAACGCGACGCTGGCCGGGTCGCCGCCCTCAGGGCCGCGCACGGTCCGGACCCCGACCCGGTCACCCCAGGTCTGCAGCTGGTCCGCGGCCGCGGCCCGGAACGTGTCGGCCGCGCCGAGCACGACGTGCTTGTCCTCGGCGACCAGGACCCGCGCCAGCTTGCCGACCGTGGTGGTCTTGCCGGTGCCGTTCACACCGACGACCATCACGACCGCCGGCTGCGTCTCCTTGCGGCTCACCTTCAGCGTCCGGTCCAGCGACGGGTCGACCAGCGCGATCAGCTCCTCGCGGAGGATGTCGCGGGCCTGCGCGCCGCTGACGCCCTCGACTCGCATCCGGGTCCGCAGCTTCTCGACCAGCTCCTGTGTCGGCGCCACACCGACGTCCGCCGTGATCAGCGTGGTCTCGATGTCCTCCCACGCCTCCTCGTCCAGCTTGTCCCGCGACAGCAGTGCGAGCAGGCCCTTGCCCAGCGACCCCTGCGACCGCGCCAGCCGCGCGCGCAGCCGGACCAGCCGTCCCTGCGCGGACTCCGGCTTCTCGATCGTCGCGGCCGGGGCCTCCACCGGCAGCTCGGTGTCCTCCAGCGTCCGGGTCGGCGTGTCCCTCGGCTCCTCGGCGTCCTCACCGACCGTCGGCTCAGCGGTGTCGAGCGGCGCCGGCTGAGTGGCCTGCGGCAGCTGGGACGACCGCCGCCGGGACACCACGAGTCCGGCGGTACCGGCGACCAGGACAGCCGCGACCACGACGATGATCGCGATCAGGGCCTGGTCCGAGAGCAGAGTGACGAGCTGTGGAGTCAACACGGTTCCCCATCTTGACAGACACCCGGCCCGCCCTTTGCATCCATCACGTCAGGCGCACCAGCTGTCGCGGTACGTGAGGCGGTACCAGCTCGGGCCGGTGCGTGAGCAACACCACGGTCCGGTGCCCGGCCGCGGCGAACAGGTCCTCCAGCAGCGCCCGTCCAGTCTCCTCGTCCAGGTGCTCGGTCGGCTCGTCCAGCACGAGTACGTCGCGGTCGGCCAGCAGCAGCCGGGCGAACGCGAGGCGCTGCCGCTCCCCACCCGACAGCCGGGCGCCGTGCTCGCCCACCATCGTGTCGAGCCCGTCCGGCAGCGTCTCGACGAAGACCCCGAGGCGGGCGCGGTAGAGCGCCCTCCAGAGCTCCAGGTCACTGGCGCCGGGCTTGGCGAGCAGGAGGTTCTCCCGGATGCTCGTGTCGAACACGTGGCTCTCCTGGGTGAGCAGGCCGACCACGGACCGGACCTGGTCGCCCTCGAGCTTGGCCAGATCGACACCGTCCAGCAGCACCTCGCCGGCGCGCGGCTCCAGGAACCGCAGCAGGACCGCTGCGAGGGTGCTCTTTCCCGAGCCGCTCGGGCCGGTGATCACCACTCGGCTGCCGGCCGGCATGTCCAGGCTCAACCCGTTCAGTACGTCGGCGTGGTCGGCGTACCCAACTCGGAGGAGCTTCACCTCGAGGTCGCGTCCGTGGGGCAGGGGTAGCGGGGTCTCGGGTTCGGTGACTGGCTCTTGGGTGTCCAGGAGCTCTTGGACCCGGTCCAGTGATGCCCGGACGCGGATCGCTAGTTGTGCGGCGGCCGGGATCCCACCGAGGACATCGGCGAGCGCGAGTGGGGTCAGGACGAGTACGGCGAACACTGCGCCGGTGATGTTCGCCGTACTGCCGAGCACCAGACCGGCCACGCTCGCACCGCCGACGCACAGCACGAGGAGCGCTGCCCCGAGTCCGGCGCTCCAGGCAGAGCGTCGCTCTGCCGTGGCTAGGCGAGAGTCGCTGGCGCTGAAGGAGTCCAGCACGTTGTCGATCGCGTTGAACGCGACGATGTCGCCTGCGGTGAGCAGCGTCTCGGTGGCGGCGGCCGCTACCTCGCCGCGTGCACCTGAGAGCTTCCGCTCGGCCCGTCCAGCGGTCTTCGCGGTCAGCCACGGTACGACGGTGCACGCGATCAGGACCGCCAACGCGACGGCTACACCCGCAGCCGGCAGCAGCAGAGCTATGAGGACCACCGTGGCGGTGGCTGTCACCGCTGCGACCGCTACCGGCAGCAGCACGCGCAGCCACAGGTCCAGCACCGCGTCCACGTCCAGCACCAGCCTCGCCAGCAGGTCACCCTTCCGCTGCGAGCTCAGCCCACCCGGCGCCAGCTTCTCCAACCGCCCGGTGATCCGCGCCCGAGTCTCCCCCAGCACCCGGTACGCCGCGTCATGCCCGACCAACCGCTCGACGTACCGGAACACCCCGCGTCCCACCCCGAACGCCCGCACCGCCACGATCGCTACCATCAAGATCAACACCGGCGGCTGAGCCGCAGCAGTGGTAATCAACCAAGCCGAAGTAGCCAGCAACCCCACCGCAGACCCCGCAGCCGCCACCCCAGCCGCGAGCGCCACCCCCAACCGCCACCGCACGCCCCGCTCAGGCACCACCAGCCCAACCGGAAACCACCCCCGCCCCAACTCCGTCTCTCCCCACGCCCCCGTCTCTCCCCGCGGCCCCGTCTCCTCCTGCGGCCCCGTCCCTCTCGCCGACCCCGTCGTCTCTCCCCGCGGCCCCGTCTCTTCCCGCAGCCCCGTCGTCTCTCCCCCCGACCCCGTGTCTCCCGCGGTTCCCGCTTCCATCGGGATCCCGAGGGCCGGCTGGCTCGCTTCGGTGAGGTGCGCTCCGCCCGGCTCCGTCAGACGTCGCCGAGGGCTGCTTGTGGCGCTCATGCGTTCACCAGCTCTCTCGCGCCGACCGTGACTGTTCGGTCTGCGGCGGCGATCAGGGCGGGTCTGTGAGCGACCATCAGGACTGTGCGGCCGCTGGCACGGAGGCCGGCGATGACTGTCGCCTCCGCGTCGGGGTCCAGGCCCGCTGTCGGCTCGTCCAGGAGGAGCACCGGGGCGTCGGTGATCAGCGCTCGGGCCAGTGCCACTCGGCGTTGCTGCCCACCGGACAGCAGCTGCCCTTGCTCGCCGACTGCCTTGTCGAGCTCCAGTTCACCGGCGCCGGCCGCGATCAGCGCCAGCCGGACCTCGTCGTCGGAGGCATCCGGCCGACCCAGCCGCACGTTGTCCGCGACCGTTCCCATCCGCAGCCCGGGCCGCTGTGGCACCCAGGCGAACTGCCGCCTCCACACCGTCGGCTCGAACTCGTCCGCCGCACTCCCACCCGCAACAACCACGCCCCGCTCCAGCTCCACAAACCCGAGCAACACAGCCAGCACAGTCGACTTCCCGACCCCGCTCGGCCCGGTCAGCGCAACCACCTCCCCCGGACGCACGTCCAGGTCGAACCCATCCAGCGCCGCGTCGTCGCGTCCTGGGTACCGCACCGTCACGTCGTACAGCTGCAGCGGGCTCACCCGCAGGTCCGGTACGTCGGTCCGATCGCCGCGCTCAGGCAGTGGCGTCTCCAGGATCCGGAACACCTCTTCGCTCGCGGCGACCCCGTCCGCACTGGCGTGGAACTGCATGCCGACCTGACGCAACGGCAGGTACGCCTCAGGCGCCAGGATCAACACCATCAACGCCGTCTCGAGCCCCAGCTTGCCGTCGACCAGCCGCAGACCGACACCGACGGCGACCAGCGCCACCGAGATGCTCGCCAGCAGTTCCAGCGCGAACGACGACAGGAACGCCAACCGCAGACTGCTCATCGACGCCACCCGATGCTTGTCGGTCACCCGTCGTACGGCGGACTCCTGGGCCTTGGCGCGGCCGAACAGCTTCAGGGTGGGCAAACCGGAGACGACATCGGCGAAGTGGTGCGCGAGGACGGACAGTGCGTGCTGGCGGCGCCGGCTGTGGGCTTGGGTCGCCCAGCCGATCAGGGCCATGAAGATCGGGATCAGCGGGAGCGTGATCAGCACGGTCCCCGCCGCGATCAGGTCTCCCGTCGCCATCCATCCGATCACGCCGGCCGGGACGGTCGCGGCTAGTACGAGCTGGGGCAGGTACCGCGCGAAGTACGGATCCAGGTCGTCCAGCCCCTTGGTCAGCAGGGTCGTCATTGCGCTGCTGCGCTCACCACTCAGCCACACCGGCCCGAGCTTCAGTGAGTGCTCCAGCACCTGCCGACGCAGCGTCGACTTCACCGCAGCCGCCGCTCGCTGCGCCACCACCTCCTGCATCCACACCAAGAGCCCCCGCCCTACCACAACAACCCCCAGCCCGAGAGCCACAGCCGCCACCCCGCCGCCCCGCAAGCCTTCGCCGAGCAAGCCGCCGAGCAACCCGCTGCCCAGCCCCCCACCCAGCACGCCGCCACTGGGCTCGGCGCCGCCCGCGTCTCCGCGGAGTACGCCGGTTCCTCCGTCGGCGGTCGGCACCATGCCCGCGATGCCGCGCGCCAGCAGCACAGCCTGGATCACGATCAGCAATCCGCTGGCGATCCCGATCAGCACCGACGCCGCGAGAAAGACCCGCGCACCCCGCGCTCTGCGCAGCAGCCGCGGGTCGACGGGCTTCATGACGCGGAGCCCGAGACAGCGACCGGCTCGACAGTGATGCGCTTGCGGAACACCCAGTACGTCCACCCCTGGTACAGCAGCACCAACGGCAGGAAGATCCCGGCAATGATCGTCAAGATCTTCAACGTGTACGGCGTTGACGCGGCATCAACTGTTGTCAATGTTGATTGCGGATCAAGTGTTGACGGCATCACGGCCGGGAACATCGCGGCGAACAACGACGCCACGGCCAGCCCGACGGCGAGCGCCGTACCGAGGAAAGCCCAGCCCTCGCGCCGGACCCGGTTCGCAACCAGACCACCGGCGAACGCGACCACCGCCAACGCCGCGACGATCACCGAGCCGGTGTCACCGCGGATCGCCTGGGCCCACGCGAGAAAGGCGATCACCAGCACCGCCGCCACCAACCCGGCACGCGAGGCCAACCGATTGGCCCGCACCCGCAGATCATCCGTCGTCCGCAAGGCAAGGAAGATCGCGCCATGGGCAACGAACACCGCGGTGAACGCAACCGCGCCGAGCAGAGCGAACGGACTCAACAGGTCACCGAGATTGCCGACGTACTCGAACGAAGCATCAAGCGGCACCCCACGCAGCAGGTTGGCGAACGTGAGACCCCACAGCAGCGCAGGCAGCACCGACCCGATCGTGATCATCGTGTCCATCCGGCCGCGCCAGACCAGGTCGTCGCGCTTACCGCGGTACTCCAACGCCACCCCGCGCACGATCAGCGACACCAGGATCGCGAACAGCGGTAGGTAGAACCCACTGAACAACGTCGCGTACCACTCCGGAAAGGCAGCGAACGTCGCCCCGCCGGCCACGATCAGCCACACCTCGTTGCCGTCCCAGACCGGCCCGATCGTGGTGATCACCGCCCGTCGCTCCGGCTCGTTCCGCCCGAGCACCCGCAGCAGCGTGCCGACGCCGAAGTCGAATCCCTCCAGGACGAAGTACCCGATCCACAACCCCGCGATGGCGAGGAACCAAACGGTGGTGAGTTCCATGGCCAGCCCCTCAGTAGGCGAACGACAACGGTTTGGCGGCGTCGTCCGGTGCGTCGTCCGGCGAATCGGGCGCCGGCCCGTCCGTCCCGGCCAGCCCACCGCGGATGGTGCGCACCATCAGCTTGACCTCGACAACAGCGAGTACGCCGTACAGCACGGTGAAGCCGGCCAGCGACGTGATCACCTCGCCGCTGGTCGTGCCCGGCGACACACCCGATGCCGTCGGCAACAATCCGAACACCAGCCAGGGCTGCCGCCCGGTCTCGGTGAAGATCCAGCCGAAGGTGTTCGCCAGCAGTGGCAGCAACGGCAGCGGAGCCGCGAGCCAGATCAGCCACCGAGCAGGCGCCCGGCCACGCCGGGTGGTCCACAGCAACCACACCGCCAGCACGGCGGACGCCATCCCGACTCCGATCATCAACCGGAAGGTCCAGTAGGTCAGCGGGATGTTCGGCTTGTACGACCCCGGCCCGTACAACTGCTCGTACGCGGCCTGCAGCGAGTTGATCCCCTTCACCTCGCCGTTGAAGTTCCCGGTGGCCAGGAACGACAGCAGATGCGGCAGCTTGACGGAGAAGATCTCCCGCGACCCGTCCAGCGTGCCCACGGTGAAGACCGAGAACGACGCCGGCTTCTCCGTCTCGTACAGCGCCTCGGCCGCGGCCATCTTCATCGGCTGTACCTCGGTCATCACCTTGCCCTGCTGGTCACCGCTGATCGCGACCCCGGCACCGGCCGCGATCACGATCACGGCCCCGATTTTGAGCGCCGTACGGAACACCTCGCGGTCCACCGACGGCCGCCGGATCAGGTGCCAGAGCGCCACCCCGGCGACGAACGCACCGCCGACCATGAACGCGGCGAAGATCGTGTGCGGGTAGGTGACCAGGACGACCTTGTTCGTCAGCACCGCCCAGATATCGGTCAGCTCCGCGCGGCCACGGGAAGCGTTGTAGCGGAAGCCGACCGGGTTCTGCATCCACGAGTTGGCCGCCAGGATGAAGTACGCCGACAACTGCGACCCCAGCACCACCATCCAGATGCACCCGAGATGGACCAGCCGGGGCAACCGCTCCCAGCCGAAGATCCACAGCCCGATGAATGTCGACTCCAGGAAGAACGCGAGCAGCCCCTCCAGCGCCAGCGGTGCACCGAACACGTCGCCGACGAACCGCGAGTAGTCGCTCCAGTTCATCCCGAACTGGAACTCCTGCACCAGTCCGGTGACCACACCCATCGCGATGTTGATCAGGAACAGCTTCCCGTAGAACTTGGTCAGCCGCAGGTACTTCTCTTTGCCGGTCCGGTACCACGCGGTCTGCAGCCCGGCAGTGATCGCGACCAGCGAGATCGTCACCGGGACGAAGAAGAAGTGGTACACGGTGGTGATGGCGAACTGCCATCGAGCCAGATCCAGGGTGTCCACGCGCCGGCCTCCCCAGCCATCTACGACGTTACGTAGTAGATGCTAGCGCGGATCTACTACAACGCGTAGTTATACTGGTCACGTGGCGAGTGAGGAGAAGGCACCGCGCCCCCTGGGCGACCTGGAGCGGCTGGTCATGGAGCGGCTGTGGGCTGCGCCGGCGGCGCTGACGGTTCGCGAGGTGCACGAGCAACTGGCGGACACCCGTGAGCTCGCCTACACGACCGTGATGACCGTGCTGGACCGGCTGGCCAAGAAGAAGCTGACCGAGCGGGAGCGCGACGGCAAGGCCTGGCGCTACCGGGCCGCCTCGCCACGTGAGGAGCTCGCGGCGGACCTTATGCGGGATGCCCTCGACCGTGCCGGTGATCGCCGCGAGGCGTTGGTCCGCTTCGTCGGACAGGTCAGCGACGAGGAAGCCGCACTGCTCCGCGAAGCCCTCGGCCGGCTGGAGGGCCACGCGGAGAGCGAGGAGCGAGCGGGGTGATCACCCCCGTCCTGCTCGCCGCACTCGCCCTGGTGCTGACGGGGCCGGCACCGGCGCTGCTGGCACGTTCCAGCTGGCCCTACCGGATCCCCCGCGCTGCCGTCACACTCTGGCAGGCGATATCGCTCGCCGCCGTACTGGCCGCGCTAGGCGCCGGCATCGCGCTCTCCTACTCCACAGCGGGCGAACCCGGCCGGCCACGCTTCGACCCATCGTCCGCCCGAGACCTGCTGGCGGCCGTCATCCTCGCCATGACCGCACTGGTTCTGGTGAGACTCCTCTGGGCAGCCAGCCGAGTCGCAGTAGGTACCAGGGCCCGCCGCAAGCGGCACCGCGACCTGGTCGACGTACTCGCCAGACCGGACGGCCTGATCCCGGGACTGCGTGTGCTCGCCGAGGAAACACCGCTGGCCTACTGCCTCCCAGCTCTCCGCGGCGCCCGCGTGGTCGTGTCGGTCGGAGCTCTGGACAGGCTCGACGACAACGAGCTGCGCGCCGTGCTCGCCCACGAGCAAGCGCACCTGCGCGCCCGGCACGATCTTGTCCTCGAGGCGTTCACAGCACTGCACATGGCATTCCCGCGCTTGGTCCGCAGCGACGTAGCACTGGAGCAGGCACGCACGCTGGTCGAGCTGCTGGCGGACGACGACGCCCGCCGCCGCAACGGCCCACGCCCACTCGCCCGAGCCCTGGTCGCGCTCGCCGGCGCACCAGCTCCCGAAGCAGGATTGGCCGCTGCCAAGTCGGCGACCGTACTGCGGGTCCAGCGCCTCGCCGACCCCGAGCCGAGCAACGCCTGGCTCGCCGCCGGCACCTACGCCGTGGCGGCCGCCCTCCTGATCCTCCCGACGATCACCGTCGCCGCCCCACTCGTCAAAGCGATCGTCAGCGCGGTGAGTTAGCCGGCTGGTAGCGGACCAGTACGCCGCCCTTGGCCCACGGCCTGGCCTCGATCAGGTCGAGGTCGACCGGCTGGCCCCCGACCGGGAACGCGCTCTTGCCCGCGCCCAGCAGGATCGGGCAGATGCGTAACTGCACCTCGTCGACCAGACCGGCGTGCAGCAGCGAGTGGAACAGCGTGATGCTGCCCCACAGGATCAGGTCCTTGCCGTCCTGCTCGGCCTTGATCGCCCGCACCGCGTCGAGGTCGCGGACCACGATGCCGGGCTCGTACTGCCCCCACGGTGCGCTCTCGAGCGTCGTCGAGACGACCACCAGGCGCAACGCGTTGAGCTTCTCCGCGATCACCTCACCGGCAGAGGCGGCCGTCGGCCAGAACGCGGCGAACAACCGGTACGTCTCGGCGCCGAGCACCATGGTGTCGACGTTCTCGAGCAAGGCGAGATTGTCGGTGTCGGACTGCCCGGCGATCGTGTCGAAGAACTCCAGCCCACCGTCCGGTCCGGCGGCGTACCCGTCGAGGGTGACGTACTCCTGAAAGATCAGTCGCCTCATCCAGCGAGGCTACCCGAAATGTTTCCCCTCACCCCGGGCCACGGCCAGCAGCACGAGCCCCGACAGAACCAGCAGAACGACCATGGTGACGACGAATGTCAGCACTTCTCTCCCCGTATCCCCAACCCAACAATCACACTGACGACCTCAGTGCCGCAAAAGTTCCCCGAACGCCTTGGCGACTTCGTCGACCTGCCACTCCAGCGTGTGCGGACCAACCACCAACTCGATCCACGACCATCCCGGTACGTCAGCGGGCTGCCATCGGCCGCAGATCGCCTCGCGCGTCGTCTCCATCCGCTTGACCGCAGCGGTCTCGATCGTGTCGGCCGCCTGCGGCGCGTAGACCCGGAACGAGTTGGTGTGCGGCGGCTCCGGGAACACCCGGAAACCCTCGCCCTGCAAGGCCATCGAGAGCTCGACCGCCCGCTGGTACAGGTCTCCCATGAGCGGCAGGACGGTCCGCAGTCCCTCCCGCGCGGACACGGCGTACGGGAACAGCGTGTAGAGGTTGCCGCCCAGCCGACGCTGCCAGCGCCGTACCTCGGCGATCACGTCCTCCGGCCCGGCCAGCGCCGCACCGCTCAAGCCACCAAGCACCTTGTAGAACGACACGTACACCGTCGAGGCGAGTGCCGCGATCTCCGCCAGGCTGTGGCCCAGGTACGGCGTGCTCTCCCACAAGCGAGCGCCATCCAGATGCAGCGGTACGCCGCGCTCCCGACAGGACTCGGCGAACACGACCAGCTCGTCCCACGTCGGCAGCACGAACCCGCCATCGCGCAGCGGCAGCTCCACCGTGACCGCGGCCAGCTTCCCCGGGATCGCGGCCAGCTCGTCCGGCCGGGGCTGCCGCGGCTCCGACGTCATCCGCTCGATCCGGAGCCGGTGCACCTCTTCCAGTGCGTTCAGCTCGTGCACGAGCAGGTGGGACAGCCCGTGCACCGCGACCCGATCGGTCCCGGCGCGGTCGGCGTATACGCGCAGGACGCTCTGCTGGGCCATGATCCCGGTCGGCATGAAGACCGCCGCCGGCTTCCCCAGGAGGTCGGCTACCTCCTGCTCGAGCGCGGCGACGTCTCCATCGTTGCCGTAGACGTCGGCCGACTCCTCGCACTCGACCTCGGTGAGCTGCCGCAACCTGTCCGGCACAGACACCCGTGGGTGTGACAGCCAGCGTTCACAGTTCTCGGCCGCGGTCTTCCGGCGGGCCCTGAGGTCGTCAGAGGTAGTAGCCACGCCCCTATCCTCTCGTGCCCCGCAATCGGTTTGGGCTCAGATCTTGGCAGTGACCACGTGCTCGCCCTCGAGCGTCCTGATCTCGACCGACCGCACCTGATTCAGCGGCACCAGCACACCGCCGCCGAACTTGCTGCCCTCCTGAGCGGCCTTCGCCGACACCACCCAACTGCCCGCGATCCAGGTCTTGCCCGACTTGTCGGTCACGACCATCTGGCACTCGGCACCGGCCTTCAGGCCGTTGATCTGCACCGTGACCCAGCTCCAGCCGGCCCGTGGCTCCACCGTCGTGGCCATCGTCGTGCCAGTCGCGACGTCCGCGGAGTTGACGTGCTTGGACCCGGCGACAGGAACCTCGGCCGGCTCGGCGGCCTGCCGTCCGATGGCCACGCCGCCACCGAGTGCACCGGCCACCACCAGCACTGCCGCGGCTGCCAGCAACCATGTGCGGGACCGCTTCCTGGCGGGCGGGGCCTGCACCGGCGCCGGCTCGGCGGCCGTCTGCCGCACCTCCCGCAGCGTGCGCTGCAGCAAGAGCTCGCCACCTTCGGGCGGACCGTCCAGGAACGCCTCCGGCGGCACCTCGCCCAGGAAGTACTTCATCTCCTCCAACTCGGCCACCTCGGTGCGGCACTCGGCACAGGTGGCCAGGTGCTCGTCGACCTCGCGGACCTCGTCGGGCTCGAGCGCGCCGAGGGCGTAGGCACCCAGCTGCGAGCGATCGTGCTCAGTCATCGGGCCACCTCCGCTTCTGTTCCGGCCATCACCGCGCGCAGAGCTCGGAGGGCGTAATACGATCTCGATTTCACGGTACCGGGCGGGACACCGAGTTCCTTGGCGGCCTCGGCGACCGACCGGCCCCGGTAGTACAACTGCACCAGCACCTCGCGATGTTCCGGCGACACCTGGTCGAGTGCGTCCATCACGATCATGGTGTTCACCACGGACTCGGAATGGTCACCCTCGACCGGGGGCCGGATCTCCACGTCGGCGACCTCGGCCGGTCGCGCCGCTCGGGCCCTGGCCCGGTCGGTGACGATGTTGCGTGCCACCGTCAGCAACCATCCGCGGACGGAACCCTTGCCCGAGGTCAGGTCGCCGGCGTGTTTCCACGCCCGCACCAGAGTCTCCTGTACGACGTCCTCCGCGGCCGCACGGTCGCCGGTCAGCCGGGTCGCATAAGCCAGCAGGCTGCGGCCGTGTTCGGCGTACAGCGATCGGATCAGCGTCTCGGCAGCCTCCGGCCCCGGGTAGTCACCCACCGTCCGTACGATAGGGGATTCACCGGCCACCGCAATGGCTGGGCTCGACCGCGGCCGGAACTCAGTAACCTGAGTTGCCATTACTTGACGGCTGAGTCGTGACCTTCTTACCGTCCGCGCCGACGACCCACCAGACTCCTTCGACCGCCTGGCCTTTGGCGTCGCCCGCCTTGGTGTCACTCGCGAACAGGTAGATCGGCAACCCGCCGACCGCCAGCTGCTTGCTGCCGTCGGACCGGGTCACTGTGCTGACCAGCGAGGCGTCGATGCCGTCCAGCTGCGGCGTACCGTCACCGGCGGCCACGACCGGCCACTTGGCCAGGCAGTCGCCCTCACAGTTCGACTTGCCGGACACGTCCTTGTCGAACACGTACACCGTTCGCCCGTTGCCGTCGACAATGACCTTGCCGAAGCTGCCGACGTCGGCAGTGGCGAGCTTCGCGTCGGCGGCGGCCGGTGCGCTCGAGCTGCTGCTGGATGTCCCACCGCTGGCGGAGTTGCCGTCGTCACCGCAGGCGGTCAAGCCGGCGAGGCCGAGGGCGAGCACACCGATCACAATTCCCATCCGCTTCATCAGGTCCTCCTCGGGTCACCGTTGAACACCTGCCATACGTCCGGAATCCGTGACCGGTTCAAACCGGAGAGATATCGTTTCGGGCATGGTTTCAGGTATGGAACAGATCCCCGCCGCGATCCAGCGTGCACTCACCGCGATCGACGAGCAGGACAACGACGCGTTCGTGGCGGCCTTCGCCGCCGACGGCTTCGTCGACGACTGGGGCCGCCAGTTCCGCGGACACGACCGGATCCGGTCCTGGAGCGACAACGAGCTGATCGGCAAGCGGGCCACCTTCACCGGCACCACGGTGTCCACCCCGGGCAACCCGCTGACGATCGTCACCCAGGTCGGCGGCGACGGCTTCAACGGACCGTCCCACTTCACCTTCGACGTCCAGGGCGATCAGCTCGCATCCATGACCATCACCGCCTGACCCCGCTTAGTTGCCGGAGGCAAGCACGCCGCAGCGGTCAAGCGCTCGACTGCCCCATCGGCCTCCTACAGTCCGGTCATGAGAATGTCAGCCCGCCGGTACACGAAGTACGCCTACGGCCTGTACGACGCCGGCGACGACTTCGCCTTCGACTCCGGCCCCTCCAGCGGCAGCGACTCGGACCTCGGAGATTCCGCCGCCTCCGGCAACAACTGGTAGCCCAATGCCCTCAGACCGCGCGGACGGTCAGCACGTTGTCGAGTCCCTTGAAGTCCGCTGCGTTGCGTGTGTACAGCGGCAGGCCCCGGCTCGAGGCGATGGCCGCGATCATCAGGTCCATTCGCCGGGGCCGGGGATCACGGCCGGCCGAGATCACCAGCGCCACCAGCGTGCCGTAGCGGGCCGCCGCATCGCCGTCGAACGGCAGTGGATCGAAGTCGGACACGGCAGCTCCGAGCACCTCAGTCCGCGCGGCTCTCGTCGCCGCATCCTTCGCCATCGCTACACCCTGATGCAGTTCGGCGAGGGTGACGGCCGTGAGTTCGGGATACTCCGGCAGCGCATCTGCCTCGATCAGACCGAGATCGATGTACGTACAGGTGTCCAGAACGCCGGAAGCCGACGGATCACTCACCGCCGCGCTCCCAGGGGTCGTCCTCGCCGACCCTGTCCTCGGCGCCGAAGAACTCGTCCGCCTCCTGTCGCATCAGCGCGGCGTCCACGCGGGGCAACCGGCGGTGCCGTTGGACCAGCTCCTGCGCGCTCAGGCGTCGCCGCTTGTTCAGCGGGCGCAGCTCGGCGACCTCGGTGCCGTTCCGGGTGATGTGGTAGGTCTCCCCAGCCTCAACGGCATCCATCACAGCCGCGGAGTGATTGCGGAACTCCCGCTGGGTGATGATCTTCATACCCCCAGCGTAGCTCCATGAGACACAGCTCGCTACACCTGCGAACTACACTGCTTCGGGCTCGCGGATTCGTTGGGAGATGACCGAGGAGACGCCGTCGCCGCGCATGGTGACGCCGTACAGGGCGTCGGCGACCTCCATGGTGCGCTTCTGGTGGGTGATGACGAGGAGCTGGCTGTTCTCGCGCAGCTCTTCGTAGAGCTCCAGCAGGCGGCCGAGGTTCGTGTCGTCCAGCGCCGCCTCGACCTCGTCGAGAATGTAGAACGGCGACGGCCGGGCCTTGAACAGCGCGACCAGGAACGCGACCGCGACGAGCGACCGTTCGCCACCGGACAGCAACGACAGCCGCTTCACCTTCTTGCCCGGCGGGCGCGCCTCGACGTCGATCCCGGTGGACAGCATGTCGTCGGGGTCGGTCAGCACCAGCCGGCCCTCACCTCCCGGGAACAGCCGGGCGAACACATGCTCGAAGGCGACCTCGACGTCGCGATAGGCCTGGGTGAAGACCTGCTCGACCCGCTCGTCGACCTCCTTGACGATGTCCATCAGGTCCCGGCGGGACTTCTTCAGGTCGTCGAGCTGCTCGGACAGGAACCGGTGCCGCTCCTCCATCGCGTCGAACTCCTCCAGCGCGAGCGGGTTGATCCGCCCCAGCTGGTTGAGCGCGCGTTCGGCCTGCTTGAGCCGCTTCTCGACCTTCGTCCGGTCGAACGGCTCGCCCTCGAGCTCGAGGGTGTTGTCGTCGCCGTCCTTCGGCAGCGGCGGCACCAGCTGGTCCGGCCCGTACTCCGCGACAAGCGCCTCGACCTCGACGCCGAGCTCGCCGAGCGACTTCTCGTACAGCTGCTCCAGCCGCATCTTCTGCTCGGCCCGGGCCAGCGCGTCGCGGTGCACAGTGTTGGTCAGCTGCTCCAGCTCGGAGCTCAGGCCCCGCGTCGCGGAGCGCGACTGGGCCAGCGCCTGCTCGCGATCCGCGCGCTGCGCCTGGATCGCCGCCCGCTCGGACGCCGCCAGCTGCAACGAGGTCTCCAGCCGGGCCAGCACGTGACCAGCAGCCAGGTGCACCGCCTGCGCGGCCTCCGCCTGCCGGGCTCGGCGTGCCGCCCGAGCGATCGCCCGCGCCCGCGCCTCGCGCTCCTGCCGCGCCGCGCGCTCCAGCGAGTCCGCCCGGCCGGACAGCGCCCTGGCCCGCTCCTCGGTGGTGCGCAGCGCCAGCCGCGCCTCCATCTCGGCCGCCCGACCGCCCTTGGCCGCCTCGGCGAGCCGGTCGCGCTCGGCGGTATCCGGCTCGTCACCGTCGTCGTCGAACTGCTCGGCGTCGGTGAGGCGCTCCTCCAGCTCGGCCAGGCCGGACAGGTTCTTGTCGCGCTCCTCCTCGGCCGCGGCGATGGCCTCGGCCATCCGCTGCGCCTCGCCACGGGACGCCTTCGCGAGCGACCCGAAGTGCGCCAACTGCTCGGCCACGGCCGCCATCGCCGCGTCCGACTCGTGCAGCCGGGCCAGCGTGATCTCGACGGATTCCTTCTGCCGCGATCGCTCGTCGTCCAGCGCCGCCAACTCGAACCGCAGCCGCTCGCTCCGCGCCGTCGCCTCGGTCAGCTTCTCCGCCGCCTCGTCGACCGCGGACTGCACCTCGATCAGGCTGGGCGCCGCGTCCGAACCGCCGTACGCGAAATGCGCCCCGAGTACGTCGCCACCGCGCGTGGTGCACGTGACGTCGGGCAGATTCCGCACCAGCACCCGGGCAGCTGCGACATCGTCCACCACGACGACCTTGCGCAGCAGCCGCCGCAGAGCGGGCCGCAGGGTCTCCGGGCAGTCCACGACATCAACGGCGTACGACGCTCCGTACGGCAGCGACGGCCACGTGGCGTAGTCATCCGACGGTGCATCGCCCAGCAGCAGGCCGGCCCGACCCAGATCGTGCTGCTTGAGGTGGCCGACGGCGTGCAGAGCAGCGTCGGTGTGGGTGACCGCGACGGCGTCGGCAGCCTCGCCGAGGGCCGCTGCGATTGCAGTTTCGTACCCGGTCCGCACGCTCAGCAGGGCAGCCACGGAACCCATCAGGCCGTTCACCTGCTCGGAGGCGGCCAGCAGGGCGCCGGCACCGTCCTTGCGGTTCAGGCCGAGTTCCAGCGCCTCCTTGCGAGCCGACAGGCCGGTGCGCTCGCGCTCGGCGTCGCGCTCCTCGGCCCGGACCTTCGCCAGGCGCTCGTCCATCTCGTCGAGGACCGCCTGAGCCGCCTCGAACTGGTCGTCGAGACCCTTCTCACCGGCGTCCAGCCCGGCGACCTGGGTCTCCAGCGCGGTGAAGTCGTGCTGCGCCTTGGCCGCACGTGCCTCGGCCTCGCGCATGTTGCTGGCGAGACGGCCGATCTCGGACTCGGCGGCGGAGGCGCGGCTCTTCAGCGCGTTCACCTGACCGGTCAGCCGGGCCAGGCCCTCGCGGCGGTCGGCGGCGGCCCGGATCAGCGCCGAGATCCGTCGCTCCTCCTCGGCCTCTTGGGACTCGAGCTGCTGGCGGCGTTCGACGGCTTCGGCGAGCAGCTCCGAGTGCGCCTCGACCTCGGCCTCGATCTGCGCCTCGGTCTCGCGGACCCGCGCGGCCTCCAGCTCGAGCTCGTCCGGGTCCCGCCCGGCGCGCGGCTCCTCGGCCTCGTCGTTCAGCGACCGGATCCGGTCCGCCGCGATCCGCGCCGTGCCCTTGATCTTCTCGCCGAAGCCGGACAGCTGGTACCACGTATCCTGGGCGGCCTGCAGGGCGGGCGCATCCTCGCGCAGCGCGTCCTCGAGCTCGGCCTCCAGCTCACGGGCCTCGCGCAGCTTGGCCTCGGTCTCGGTCCGCCGCTGGGTCAGCGCGGCCTCGTCGCGCAGCTCCGCCTCGAGCGCGGACTGGGCCTGGACGATGTCGTCGGCGAGCAGCCGGGCGCGACCGTCCCGGACCTCCGCCTGGATCGTCACCGCCCGGCGCGCCACCTCCGCCTGGCGCCCGAGCGGCTTCAACTGGCGGCGGATCTCGGTGATCAGGTCCCCGAGCCGGTTCAGGTTGCCCTCGGTGGCCTCCAGCTTCCGGATCGCCTTTTCCTTGCGCTTGCGGTGCTTCAGGACGCCGGCCGCCTCCTCGACGAACCCGCGCCGGCCTTCCGGTGTGGCGCGCAGGATCGAGTCGAGCTGGCCCTGGCCGACGATGACGTGCATCTCGCGGCCGATGCCGGAGTCGCTGAGCAGTTCCTGGACGTCCAGGAGCCGGCAGTTCTGGCCGTTGATCTGGTAGTCCGACCCGCCGTTGCGGAACATCGTCCGGGAGATCGTCACCTCGGCGTACTCGATCGGCAGCGCGCCGTCGGTGTTGTCGATGGTGAGCACCACCTCGGCGCGGCCCAGCGGGGCGCGGCCGGAGGTGCCGGCGAAGATGACGTCTTCCATCTTGCCGCCACGCAGCGACTTGGCGCCCTGCTCGCCCATCACCCAGGCGAGAGCGTCGACCACATTGGACTTGCCGGAGCCGTTCGGGCCGACGATGCAGGTGATGCCCGGTTCGAAGTTCATCGTCGTGGCCGACGCGAACGACTTGAAGCCTCGGAGCGTCATGCTCTTCAGGTACAAAGCGATGCTCTCCAACCCGTGAAAGGACAGACGATACCGAAGGAACCGTCATAACTGCACGTAACGCTGCCGCTACCCGGGGGAAGTAGTTCCGCTTCGCAGTCTACAAACAGCTGCCGACGAACGTGCGGAGGCCAGCCGATCAGAATGGCGGGCAAAGGTTCTGGGAGCACAACATTCGATGAACAGACAACCGGCGGAGGCCCGGACGGGGGCCACCGCCGTGGGTAGTGCGGACGGTAGAGATGGAACTCTCGTTGTCGCGGCTCGGGTCCTCAGACCGAAGCGGGGGCGCGCAGAGCCTCGTCGACGGTAAGCAGTCGGCCCTCGTGGACCTGTGCGACGAGGTGGTCGTTCTCTGCCTGCAGGCGCATCACGTGCGCCTCCAGATCGGCGACACGCCGGTTGAGCAGACGAACCTGCTCGAGCATGCGCGGGTCAGTGCCTCCAAGGTGCCCTAGAAGAGCCTTGGCCATTGTGCTGTCCTCCGGAAGGGTTCTCGCCGGGTGCGCTCCTGGGATCACGACGTGGAGCGCTGAAAATGTGTGCCGTCTTTCAGGGTGACACCGGCGGGGCCGACGGTCAACCTGGGCCACGTTTATTAACGATACCTCGCTCACCAGCGGACATGGCGAGGGATCGGCTGACATTTCGGGCACCGATACGACGAACGGTTCATGAACGGCTCCCGACGGATCGGCCGCCCGTCGCGCGGACACGGCGAACCCTCTTGTCCGTAGACGTTCAGGCCACGCTCGAAGTAGCCGGATTCCCCGTTCACGTTGACATACAGGGCATCGAAGCTGGTCCCGCCGACGGTCAGTGCCTCCGCCATCACCTCATGGGCGTGGCGCAGGATCTCCCTTATTTGTAAGGGTTTCAGCGTTTCCGTCGCCCGGGCGTAGTGCATTTTTGACCGCCACAACGCTTCATCTGCGTAGATATTGCCCACTCCGCTGATGACGGTCTGGTCCAGCAAGGCCCGTTTGAGGCCGGTCTTGCGGCGCCGGACCGCGGCCACGAAGACGTCCGGATCGAACAGAGGATCGAACGGGTCGCGGGCGATGTGCGCGATTTCCGGCGGCAGGTCCGCACCACCCTCGGAATAGGACAGACCACCGAACATCCGCTGGTCCACAAATCGGACCTCTCCGCCGTCGTCGGCGAACCGGAACCGGACCCGCAGATGGGACTCGTCCGGCGCGCCGACCGGCTGCACCCGGAACTGCCCGCTCATCCCGAGATGGGTCAGCACCGCGTCCCCGGACTCCAGTGGCAGCCACAGGTACTTCCCGCGCCGGGCCGGCTCGGCGAACACCTGCCCCTTCAGCCGGGCGACGAAATCGTCCGGCCCGGCGGCGTGACGCCGTACCGGACGCGGATGCAGGACCTCGACCGCGTCGATGGTCCGGCCGGTGGTGAACTCCGCCAGACCCCGGCGTACGACCTCTACCTCAGGAAGCTCAGGCACCTCAGGGCTGCTGGGATGGGTCTGTGCTGTCTGGGTGGGCGGCCCGGAGCGCCTTCCACGCGGTCTCCGCGGCCTGCTGCTCGGCTTCCTTCTTGCTCCGGCCGATGCCGTGACCGTACGTGTCGGAACCGATCCGGACCCGAGCCTCGAACGTCTTGGCGTGGTCCGGGCCGGACTCGGCGATCACGTACTCCGGCACGCCGACGCCCAGCTGCGCGACCAGTTCCTGCAGCGAGGTCTTCCAGTCCAGGCCGGCGCCGAGCCGGGCCGAGGACTCCATCAGGTCGTCGAACAGCCTGTGCACGACGTGTCCGGCGGTCTCGAAGCCGCGGTCCAGGTAGACGGCACCGATCAGCGCCTCGACACAGTCGGCCAGGATCGACGACTTGTCCCGGCCGCCGGTGGCTTCCTCACCGCGACCGAGCCTCAGGTACTTGCCCAGCTTGAGATCGCGGGCGACCCCGGCGAGCGCGCGCATGTTCACCACCGCGGCGCGCAGCTTGGCCAGCCTGCCCTCGGACAGGTCCGGGTGATTGCGGAACAGCGACTCCGTGACGATGACGCCGAGCACGGAGTCCCCGAGGAACTCCAGCCGCTCGTTCGTCGGTAGCCCGCCGTTCTCGTACGCGTACGAGCGGTGGGTGAAGGCGTGCTCCAGTAGTTCGTCAGCCAGCGATACGCCGAGCCGCTGGTTCAGCTCGGCGTAGAGCCCCGTCTCGTTGACCGAATTCACTGGGTGAGGTGTCGCTTAGCTCTCGACGACCTGGCGGCGCTCGCCCTTGGCGCCGTACTGGCCGCAGGTGGGGCAAACGGTGTGCTGCAGGTGCTTCGCGCGGCAGGCGGGGTTCACGCAGGTGACCAGCGACGGGGCAGTGGTCTTCCACTGGGCCCGGCGGTTGCGGGTGTTGCTGCGCGACATCTTCCGCTTCGGAACGGCCACGGTTATGACTCCTCGGTTCGGCCGGGGGCTTGTGGACCCGGCCGGCTGGCTGACGTGTATTCGGTATCTAGTTGTCGTGCTGGTCGTTCTGGAGCAGTCCGCCGAGGGCTGCCCAGCGTGGGTCGGTACCGTCCTCGTGCTTGTGGCCGGGCTCGTCCGCCAGGCGTACCCCACACTCGGGGCACAGGCCCGGACAGTCGTCCGTACACAAGGGCTGGAACGGCAGTGCGAGCACCACCTGGTCCCTCAGCACCGGCTCGAGGTCGATCAGATCGCCCTCCATCCGGCTGGCCTCGTCCGGTTCGGCTTCGCTTTCCGGGTAGACGTACAGCTCCTGGACGTCAGCGAGGAACTCGTCCTCGATATCGACCAGGCACCGCGCGCACTCCCCGACCAGTCGGCCGCGGGCCGTCCCGGTGACGAGGACCCCTTCGACGACCGATTCCAGCCGTAGATCGAACTGGATCGGGTCGCCCTCGGGGACGCCGATCACGTCGATTCCGAGATCCGCCGGAGCCGGCGCCGTGAAGGTGACCTCGCGCTGGGACCCGGCGCGGCGTGTCAGCTCGTGCGTGTCGATCACGAGTGGGGACCGCGGGTCCAAGACGCTCAGGACATTCCTCTCAGGCGTGGGCAAGGCAAAATCTCGGTCTCGTCGAGACCGGTTGTCTAGGTTACCAACTCCGCGGCCAGTCGCCCAATTCGGGGTACATCTAGAACTTCGCCAGTAACCGGGAGTGAACAGCCGGGGTCACGAAGGAGCTTACGTCCCCGCCGAGGCGGGCGATCTCCTTGACCCAACTGGAGGAGATGAAAGCGTTCTCCGCCCGGGTCGGCATGAACAGCGTGTCGACCCCGGTCATCGCGCGGTTGAGCTGGGCCATCTGCAGTTCGTAGTCGTAGTCGGCCGCCGACCGCAGGCCCTTCACGATCACGCCGGCGCCCTCGGCCCGGCAGTAGTCGACCAGCAGCCCCTCGAAGGTCCCGATCCGCACGTTGCCGAACGGCGCGGCGAGCTCGGTCAGCATCTCCACCCGCTCGTCGGGGCTGAACAGCCGGTTCTTGGACTGGTTCACGCCGGCCGCGACGATCACCTCGTCGAAGGCGGCGGCCGCCCGGGTGACGATGTCCAGATGCCCGACCGTCGGCGGGTCGAAGGTGCCGGGGAAGACCGCCCTACTCATGGCGGTGACCGTACCAAAGCCGGGCCTCGCCGTACTTGCGGTCCCGCAGCGCGGCGAAACCTTCCGGCCACTCCCACGGCTCCCGCTTGCCCCGCTCGACCACGACGACCGCGTCGTCGGCCAGCCACCCGTTCGCGGCCAGGCCGGTCAGCACGTCCTGCAACTCCTCCGTCTCCAGCCTGTACGGCGGATCCGCGAACACCAGGTCGAAGACCGCGGGGCTCTCCCCCGCCGTCACCTTTTCCACCGGACGTGTCAGCACGGTCGCGCCGGGCAGGCCCACGGCCTTGATGTTGGCCGCGATCACCTCGGCCGCCCTCCGGTCCGACTCGACCAGGACCGCGCGCACCGCTCCCCGGGACAGCGCCTCGAGTCCGATCGCGCCCGATCCGGCGTACAGGTCGAGCACCGCGAGCCCGTCGAGGCTGCCGAACTCGGACTCCAGCGACGAGAACAGCGCCTCCCGGACCCGATCCGCGGTCGGCCGCGTACCGCTCCCCGGTGGTACGGCGATCCGCCGCCCGCCGGCCGATCCGCCGACGATCCGGCTCACGTCTTCTCCAGGTACTCGGTCGTCTCCGACTCCAGGGCGCTCCGCACGAACGACCGGAGCGCCGGGTACTCGGCCAGTTCGGCGTCGACCGAGACGATCGAGTTCGCCACATGCCGGGCGGCGAAGATGATGTCCTCGTCCCGCAGCACGCTCAGCAGCTTCAGACTGCTCCGCCGACCCGACTGCGCGACTCCCAGCACGTCACCCTCACGCCGGGTCTCGAGGTCGATCCGCGACAGCTCGAACCCGTCCGTCGTCGATGCGACCGCGTCCAGGCGCCCGTACGACTTCGAGCCCGCCCACAGGTCCGTCACCAGCAGGCACAGCCCCGGCACCTTGCCCCGACCTACCCGGCCGCGGAGCTGGTGCAGCTGGGAGATGCCGAACCGGTCGGCGTCCATGATCACCATCGTCGACGCGTTCGGTACGTCGACGCCGACCTCGATCACCGTGGTCGCGATCAGTACGTCGACCTCACCAGCCGCGAACCGCGACATCACCGCGTCCTTCTCCTCGGCCGGCAGCCGGCCGTGCAGGATCTCGACCCGCAGGTCGTGCAGGATCTCGGTCAGCGCCTCGGCCACCTGCAGGACCGAGATCGGCGGCCGCGCCTGCTGCTTCTTCCCGCCGCCCTTGTCCTCCTCGCCGGCGACGAACTCACCTTCCTCGTCGGCCGCGTTCTTCACGTCGTCACCGATCCGCGGGCACACGACGTACGCCTGATGGCCCTTGCCGACCTCCTCGCGGACCCGGGCCCAGGCCCGCTGCAGCCAGTCGGGCTTCTCCTTCGCCGGGACCACGGACGACTGGATCGGCGAGCGTCCGGCGGGGAGCTCGGTCAGCGTCGAGACGGACAGGTCGCCGAACACCGTCATCGCCACGGTCCGCGGGATGGGTGTCGCCGTCATCACCAGCACGTGCGGAGTGTTCTCGCCGGACTTCTGACTCAGCGCCGCCCGTTGCTCGACCCCGAACCGGTGCTGCTCGTCGACCACCACGAGCCCGAGATCCGCGAACTGCACCTTGTCCTCGAGCAGCGCGTGCGTCCCGACCACGATCCCCGCGGCCCCGCTGGCCGCGTCGAGCATCGCCGTACGACGGGCCGCCGCGCCCAGGGAACCGGTGAGCAGCCCCACCCGGGTGGCCCGCTCCGCGCCGCCGAGCATGCCCTCCTCGGCCAGATCGCCGAGCATCTTGGTCAGCGTCTTGTGGTGCTGGGTGGCGAGCACCTCGGTCGGGGCCAGCAGCACCGCCTGACCGCCGGAGTCGACCACGGACAGCATCGCCCGCAGCGCGACCACGGTCTTGCCGGAGCCGACCTCGCCCTGCAACAGGCGGTGCATCGGGTGCGGCCGGGCCAGGTCGGCGAAGATCTCCTCGCCCACCTCAGCCTGGCCGGCAGTGAGCTCGAACGGCAGCCGCTGGTCGAACTCGTCCAGCATCCCGCCCTCGGTCCGCGGCCGCGGGATCGCGTTCAGCGCGTCGGTGACGGCCCGGCGCTGGGCCAGGATCGTCTGCATCACCAGGGCTTCCTCGAACCGGAACCGGTGCTGCGCGTCGCGGATGTCCTTCTCGGTGTCCGGCAGATGCACCTTCTGCAGGGCCTCGCGCAGGTTGAGCAGCTTCTCCTTGCGCAGGATCAGCTCCGGGATCGGGTCGTCGAGACCCTCGGCCAGGCTGTCCAGGACGATCTTCACGCTCCGCTCGATCGTTGCGGTCGGCAACTTCGCGGTGGCCGGGTAGAGCGGCCGGAACGGCCGGGCCCGGCGTTCGATCTCGGCCTCGGACAGGTCCTCCTCGTCGAGGATCTCGGTGCCCGGGCTCTTCAGCTGCATGATGTCGCGGAACATCGTCACCTCGCCCCAGAACAGGGCGGCCGTCCCCGGCGTCAGCTTGGTCGCCAGCCAGGGCTGGTTGAAGAAGGCCAGCTCCAGGTCGCGCCGGCCGTCGGTGACGACGACCTTGGTCAGAGTCTTGCGCCGGGCCCACTTCTGCACGTCGGTGAGCGGGATCTCGGCCTTGGTGTCCAGCGACCGCACGGTGACCTTCTTGACCCGGCCGTTGACGGTCGCCTGGTCGCCCACCTCGAGCTCGTCGAAGGGGGTCAGCTCACCCTTCTTCAGGTACCGGCGCGGGTAGTGCCGCAGCAGGTCGCCGACGGTCTCGATGGCGAGCACGTCCGCGAAGATCTTCGCCGTCCTGGCACCGAGGAAGTCGCGGACCTTCCTGTCCATATCCGTTGTCATTCCACCCCGATCAGCAGCGGGTACCTGTCCTGTCCTCCGTCGTACACCACGACGTCGACATCTTTGCGGTTCCGCCGCACGTGCCGCTCCAGAGCCGCCGCCAGGGCGGGGTCCGCGTCCCGGCCGGTGACGATGGTGAGCAACTCGCCTCCGCCGCCGAGCAGCCGGTCGACCACGCCGAACGCCGCCTCCTCAAGATCTTCGGTGATCAGCGTGAAATCGCCGTCGACCACGCCCAGCGCGTCGCCGACCCGGCACATGCCGGCCATCGTCCAGGCGTCCTTCACCGCGATCGTGACGGCGCCGTGGCGGGTTTGCCCGGCCGCCGCCGAGAGGTGTACGACGTCGTCGTCGAAGTTGCGCTCGGGGTCGTGGACAGCGATCGCCGCCAGACCCTGGACCTGGGCCCTGGTCGGGATCACGGCCACCCGGATCCCGTCCTGGCGGGCCGCGGTCGCGGCGGCCTCGGCGACCGCGAGCGAGTCGCTGTCGTTGGGCAGCAGCACGATCTCGGACGCCTTCGACTTCTCCATCGCGCGCAGCAGTTCCCCGGTCGAGCACCGCCGCCCCGGTCCGCCGATGATGACCTGCGCCCCGGCCTCGGTGAACAGGTCCGCCAGCCCGTCACCGGCGACGACCGCGATCACCGCGCGACCCGGCGGCGGCTCGTGCTGGGCCTGGTCGGCGAAGTGGGTGACCCGGATCCGGTGCGGCCGACCGATGTCGATGCCGTGCTCGATCGCGGCACCCACGTCGTCGGTGTGGACGTGGACGTTCCACAACCCGTCCCCGCCGACCACGACGACCGAGTCGCCGAGACCGGCCAGGATCTGCCGGAAGTCGGCGACCTTGTCGTCCGGTGCGTCCAGCAGGTACATCACCTCGTACGCCGGCCCGTCCTGGCTCTCGGCGTTCTCACCCTGAGGCTCGACCCGGGCCGGCACCTCGACCCGCACGATCTGCCCGGTGAGCACGGACTCCATCGCGCCGAGGATCACCACGAGGCCCGCTCCCCCGGCATCCACGACACCCGCGCGCCGCAGTACGTCGAGCTGCTCGGTCGTCCTGGTGAGCGCCTGCCGGGCGGATGCGACGGCGGCCAGGCACACGTCCGCCAGGCTCTTCCCGTCGTTCGCGGCCGTGATCGCGCCGGTCGCCGCAGCCCGGGCCACGGTCAGCATGGTCCCCTCGACCGGTTGCGCGACCGCACCGTAGGCGGCATCGGCGGCGTACTTCAGGGCATCCGCGAACGCGGCCGACTCGCTCATCCGGGGGTCGGCCAGTACGGCGTTGTCATCGGCAGCCTGGTCACGCGGGAGGTTCTCCGCGAGGCGGAGGCCGCAGGCGCGGATCATCTGGGAGGTGATGACGCCGGAGTTGCCGCGGGCGCCGAGCAACGCGCCGCGGCCGAACGCCTGGATGGCCTCGCTGAAGGTCAGCTCGCCCGCGGGCAACGCGTCGCAGGCGGCTTCCCAGGTCAGGTAGAGGTTCGTGCCCGTATCACCGTCCGGCACCGGATACACGTTCAGCTCGTCGATGTCGGTCCGCGCCCGCCCCAACTCGACCAGCGCCGTCCGAGCCCAGGCCCGCAACACCTCGACCGTCAATTCCTCCACGCCCAAACCCTAGCGACACAGCCCGCTGCGTACCGAAGGACAGGAGGTAGTCCCCCAACCGAGGCTTCCGGCGCACCTCGTCAGGCGTGCGCGGGCATCTACGTACACGACTACGTCCTGTCGTTCGGTACGCAGAGAGCCGGGTCGCTAGGGTTCGGGGGTGAGCGTGTTGTTCTCGGTTGCTGCCGACAGTTACGAGTGGGCGGTGCGGGAGATCCGGAGCGAGTTCGGCCGCGAGCTGCGGATCGAGCGGGTCAGCGGTGACCTGGGGCGCATCGTCGACGGCCCGGCCGTGGGTGAGCTCGCGGCGGCATGCGACGCGGGGCGGATCGTGTTCGTCCGGCACCTGACTACCGAGATCGCCAGCTTCGACGAGCTGCCCCCGGACTACGAGCTGGCCGAGCTTGTGCTCAGCGCCCTGCCCGACTACCCGAAAGCGCTCGCGGTGCAGGCCTGGACCGATGGCGCAGGCACCGGCGGGTCGTACTACCACCGGCTCGAGGGCGCCCTCACCGAGCGTGGGGTGAGGGTGACCCGCTCCGGGCAGGAGGTCGTCGTCTCGTGCTTCGTGGGCCGCCGAGCGGTCCTGCTCGGGCTGCACCGCCGCGCTGACAGCTTGTCGGACTGGCCGGGTGGGCGGATGCGGTTGGCTCGGGGTGAGGAGCGGGTGTCGCGGTCGGAGTTCAAGTTGGAGGAGGCGATCGCGACCTTCGGGCTGGAGCTTGCGCCGGGTGGGAAGGCGGTCGACCTGGGTGCGTCGCCGGGCGGGTGGACGCGGATCCTGCGGCAGCACGAGCAGGTGGTGTGGTCGGTGGATCCTGGCTCGCTGGACCAGCGGCTGCAGCGTGACCGCGGGATCCATCACGCGGCGACGACGGCCGGGCGGTTCTTCGCGGAGAACCGGGTGCGGTTCCACGTGGTGGTGAACGACATGCGGATGGATCAGGTGATGAGCGCCCAGATGATGGTCGACGCGGCGGCGCACGTGCGCCGCGGCGGACTCGCGATCGTCACGCTGAAGGGCGGCGGGAAGAACCCGCTCGACGGCGCCCGGCGCGGTATCGACGTCCTGCGCCGGCAGTACGACGTACTGCACGCCCGGCAACTGCACCACAACCGGAACGAGATCACCGTCGTGGCCCACAAGGTCTGAGAAGACGCGAAAGAGGCGCCCGGGTGATCCCGGGCGCCTGTTTCAGGCCCTACAACGGAGAGAGCTGGGGTCAGCCGACGACGCGCTGGACCTTGCCGGCCTTGATGCAGGACGTGCAGACCTTCAGGCGGGTCGGGGTGCCCTTGATGAGCGCCCGGACCGGCTGGATGTTGGGGTTGAACCGCCGCGGCGTACGAGCCTTGACCCGACGGATCATCGCGCCCTTACCCAGGCGGGCAACGTTGTTGCCGAACGTCGGCTGCTTGCCGCAGACATCGCACTTCTTAGACATGATTCTCCGTGTTCAGGGTCGTGACACCGACAGACCATGTTACATGCGGCCTGACGCACGACCAATTCGGTCCACACTCGCCGATCAGGCAGTGAGGTAGGCCACTTCCTCGTCCGTGAGAGTGACCGACAGCCCCGGTGTCGAGGTCCGGGTCTCGCTGACGTGCCGCGGCCCGATCAGCGGGAACACCGGGTACGGCTGATGCAACAGCCAAGCAAGCGCGATCGCCGTCGGCTCGACTCCCTTGGCGGCCGCCAGCTCCCGTGCCCGGTCGAGCCTACGGAAGTTCTCGTCGGAGTAGAAACAGCGCACCAGTTCCTCGTCCGACCGGTCCTCCGGTTTCGCCCGCCCAGTGAAGAACCCGCGCGCCTGGCTCGACCACGGGAACAGCGCGACCTGCCGCTCCCGCAGCCACGCCTGCGACTCGTCGTCGGAGACGTGCCGGCAGCCCTTCCACGGTACGTCGTACGCCCGCGCGAGGCCGAGGTGGTTGCTGAGCAGCGTGAACGGCTGCTTGCCGTTGGCCTCGGCGTACGCGTTGGCATCGTCGAACCGCGACAGCGACCAGTTGGAGCCGCCGTACGCCTTGATCCGGCCGGCTTTGAAGTGCTCGTCGAGGACATCGACGAACTCCGCGACCGGGATCTCCTCGTTGTCGCGGTGCATCATGTAGAGGTCGACGTGGTCGGTCTGCAGCCGCTCGAGGCTCTCGTGCAGCTGCCGCGTGATCGACTCCGGATCGCAGTGCGGCGTGTGCGCACCCTTGCCGATGACAACGATCTCGTCGCGGTTGCCGCGGGACGTGATCCACTGACCAAGCAGCTTCTCGCCCCGGCCGCCGCCGTAGATGTAGGCGGTGTCGAACGTCGTTCCGCCGCGCTCGACGAAGTCGTCGAAGACCACCGCGGCGTGGGTGAGCGTCTGCTGGTTGTCGACGCCCATCACGAGCCGGGAGACGGGCTTGTCGAGCCCGGGCACCTTGCCGTAGATCATCGGGGCGTCGGCGCGCTTGGCCAGCGGGCGGCCGGTGGCGGTCGGGATCTTGGCGTCGTCCCGCTCGCTCGCGTACTGCTGCCCGATCGCCGCCCGCCACGCGTCCTGGACGGTCAGGTTGCCGAGGGTGTCGGCCCAGCTCATCTCCGGTGCCTGCCGTTGCTCGATCGCCCGTGCGACCGCCTCGGCCTCGGCCGCGTAGATGAGCGCCGGGTCCGCGGAGATGTCCCGCGGCTCCTCCCCCACCTTGTGCAGGGTGACGTGGGTCGGCTTGCCGTCGCCACCGAACCACGGGTCCTCGACCACCAGATAGCCCTTGCTGCCGAAGATGCGGACCTGGTTCTGGTCCCCGAGCCGCACGCCGGTGCTCACCTGTGCGGTCACGCCGCCCTCGAAGAACAGCGTCGCCACGGTCCATTCGTCGGCGCCGGTTTCGCCGACCGTGCCGACCGCGGTCACCGCGGCCGGGTCGGCGAACGGCTGCCCGGTCGCCGCGCCGGCAATCAGCCGGGCCATCGAGACCGGGTAGCCGCCGACATCGAGAATGCCGCCACCGGCCAGCTCGTCGGCGAAGATCCGCGACTCCGGCCGGAACGACGACGCGAACGCGAACGTCGCCTGGATCTGGTGGACGTTGCCGAGCTCGCCGTCGCGGACCAGCTGGGCGATCAGCTTGGTCTGCGGCAGGCAGCGGTACATGTACGCCTCCATCAGGAAGACGTCGTTGCGGACCGCGGCCTCGATCATCGCCTCGGCCCAGGCCTTGTTGATCGCGAGCGGCTTCTCGCACAGCACGTGCTTGCCGGCCTCGGCGGCCTTGATCGCCCACTCGACGTGCATCGGGTGCGGCGTCGCGATGTAGACCGCGTCCACGGTCTCGTCGGCGAGCAGGTCCTCGTACGACGCGTGCCGGTTGGCGATGTCCCACTTGTCGGCGAAGGCGTTGGCGGAGTCGATCGACCGGCTGCCGACGGCGACGACCGAGTTCGTCGGCGAGGTCGGCACCTGGCTGGCGAACCGGGACGCGATGTTCCCGGTGCCGAGGATGCCCCAGCGGAGCTTGGTGTCAGTCAAGACGTGTCCCGTTTTCTTTGTCGGTATGGATCAGAATTTCATGGCGCCGGCGGCCAGATCGGAGATGAAGTGCCGGCCGCCGATCAGGAAGACCCCGATCAACGGTATGACGCTCATCAGGGCGCCGGCCATGACCATGGAGTAGTCGGTGCCGTAGATGCCGTTGAGCTGGTCCAGGGCGACCTGCAGGGTGAGCCGGTTCGGGTCGGTCATCACGATCAGCGGCCAGAGGTAGTCGTTCCAGACGTTGATGAAGGTGAAGATGCCGAGGAACGCGAGGCCGGGCCGCAGTACCGGCAGGCCGACCGTCAGGTACTGCCGGAAGAATCCGGCCCCGTCGACCTTGGCGGCCGAGATCAGCTCGTCCGGGATCGCGCCGGCGGCGTACTGGCGCATCCAGAAGATGCCGAACGCGTTCGCCGCGCCCGGGATGATGAGTGCCTTCAGCGACCCGATCCAGCCGAACTCCGCGAGTGTGACGAACTGCGGCACCAGCGACAGCTGGGTCGGGATCATGAAGGTTGCCAGCAGCAACCCGAAGAGAAAGTTGCGGCCGGGGAACTCGTACTTCGCGAACGCGAACGCGGCCAGCGAGTCGAAGAACAGGATGAGGACGGTGACGCCGAGGGAGGCGATCAGGGTGAGCAGCATCGCTCCGAAGAAGTCGATGTTGTCGAGCACCTTGCCCATGTTCTCGAACAGGTGGGAGCCGATCACCAGCTTCGGCGGGTAGCTGAAGATGTCCGGTGTGGTGTTCGAGGCCATCACCAGCATCCAGTAGAACGGGAAGATCGAGACGACGACGCCGAGCATCAAGACGATGTGCCCGATCGTGGTGCGGATGCGCTCAATGGACATCGGCGGCCTCCTTCGTGGTCTGCTGTGCTTCCTCCTGCTGTTCGGCCTGCTGGGCGGCCTTCTGGGCGGCGATGTTGCGTTCGGCCCGGCGGGCGGCGCGACGGGCGATCCGCTCGTTGTCCCGGCCGCCGATCAGTCGCCAGTTGATGATCGAGAACAGCACGATGAGGATGAACAGCGCCCAGCCGATCGCGGCGCCGTACCCGAACTGGTTGTTGATGAACGCGCTCTGGTACAGGTACGACACGATCGTCATACCGGCGTTGCCGGGGCCGCCGATGTTGTTGGTGTCACCGAACAGAACCCGGGATTCGGTGAAGATCTGCAGTCCGCCGATGGTCGAGGTGACCGCGGTGAACAGGATCACCGGCCGCAGCATCGGCACAGTGATCCGCCAGAACACCTGCCGTGAACTGGCGCCGTCGACCTTGGCCGCCTCGTACACGTCGGCCGAGATCGCCTGCAGGCCGGCCAGGAAGATGATCGCGTTGTAGCCGACCCACCGCCAGGTGACGATGGTGGCGATCGCGATCTTGATCCCCCACGGCTGGGTCAACCATTCGACCTTGCCCAGGCCGACCGACTGCAGGAACGCGTTCAGCAGGCCGAAGTTGTTGCTGAAGATCGATCCGAACACCAGGGTGACCGCGACCACCGAGGTGACGTTGGGGATGAAGTAGGCGATCCGGTAGAAGCTGCGGAACCGGGTGGCGTTGTGCAACGCGTTGGCGATCACGAGCGCGAGCAGCAACATCGGCACGGTCGACAGCACCCAGATGATCAGCGTGTTGCCGATCGCCTGCCAGAACTTCGGATCGCCGAGCAGGTAGCTGTACTGCTGCAGGCCGACCCAGGTCATCGACCCGATGCCGTCCCAGTCGTGGAACGAGATCCAGATCGAGAACAGCACCGGGAAGGCGCCGAAGATCGCGAACAGGATGAAGAACGGCGCGACGGCGGCGTACTGCGGGAACGCCTGGCGATACTTGCCCGGCGGCTTGGCGGTAGTGGTGTCGGTGCTGCGGACGGTCACGGGAAGTGTTTTGGTGGCAGTCATCTCAGATCGCCCCCGCCCGGGTCAGTTCACGCTCGACCTGGTGCTGTGCGTCGTTCCAGGCCTGGTTCGGTGACTTGCCGGCCACTTCGACGTTCACGAGTTCGGCGCTGATCGGCGCACCGATGATCGAGTCGTACGGCGAGAAATAGGCGCCCGGGTACTTCGTCGCCGACTCCGCGAACACCTCGACGATCTTCTGACCGCCGAAGAACGGATCCGGCGCGGCGAGCCGGGAATCGGTGTAGCTGGCCGGAGTTGACGGAAACAGCACTGGGTCGAGGAACGCCTGGGCCTGGTTCTTCGCCGACTCCAGCCAGCTGATGAACGCGAAGGCCGCCTCGGGGTTCTTGCAGTACTTCGTGATGCCCAGGAAGGACCCGCCGCGGTTGCCGGCGCCACCAGGAGCCGCCGTCACCCGCCAGAGTCCCTTGGTCTTGGGCGCCGCGTTCTTCGGGCCGAGCTGGGCCCACCAGACCGCGGCGTTGAAGGCGACCAGCTTGCCGTTCGTCACGACCGCGTCCGCGTCGGTCGAACCGTCCTGCGCGTTGGCGGACAGCCCTTCCTTGACCACGCGGATGGCCAGGTCGAACGCCTCCCGGACGTGGTCCTGGTCGCCGATGTACTGCCCGTCCACGGTCATGTACCGCTTCGGCTGCTGCGCCATCCGGTAGGAGAAGATGCTGTTGATGTTGTCGGTGATCGACGCGCCGGGGACGGCCTGCTTCACCTTCTTTCCGAGCGCGATGTAGGTGTCCCAGTCCGGCGCGAGCCCGGCGACCGCGGCGGGGTCGATGTCGATGCCGGCCTTGCTGAAGACGTCGGTGCGGTAGAACAGCGCGGTCGGACCGGTGTCCATCGGGTAGGCCATCATCTTGTTGTCCGGCGTGACGCCGAGCTTCCATTTCCAGGGCAGGAACTCGCTCTCGCGCTCCTTGGCGCCGAGTTCGAACAGGTCGTGGAACTGGTCGGCGTTCGGGAAGTACGTCGCCACGTCGTCGTTGATCGCGACGATGTCGGGAACCAGCGACTTGCCGGCCAGCGAGGTCAGCACCTTGGTCTTGTAGTTGCTGCCGATCCGGGTCATCGACAGCCGCAGCCCGTCGTGCCCCGGGATCGCCTTCTCCGCTTGGCCGATCAGGTCGTCGTTCACCGATCCGACCCAGGTCCACATGCTCAGCTCGTCGGATCCGCCGAGCGAACTTCGGGAGCCACATCCGCTCAGACCGGTGCTCGCGGCCGCGGCGCCGGCACCGAACGCGAGGAACTTCCTTCTGCTCAGACTCATACGCCTCACCTGGCGCTTTCTGTTGTTTTTCGCCGGAAGGTGTCCAGATATGTTTACGTAGCCACAAGGTAAGCGCATACCGACTGAACCGGTCAAGGCCCCGGGCTGACAGGATGGATTCATGCCGACGACCTCTGTCACCGCCGTCCTGTTCGACGCCGACGGCGTGCTCCAGCGCCCCAGCCAGGACTGGTTCGCCCGCCTGAACTCCCTCGTCCCCGCCGACAGCGAGACCTTTCTGGCCGAGCTGATGGCCGCGGAGAAGCCCAGCCTGGTCGGCAAGGTCGACTTCCGGGACGCACTCGCCGAGGTCCTGCAGCGCTGGAACTCCACCGCGACGGTGGAGGAGGCGCTCGAGCCGTGGCACTGGTTCGAGGCGGAGCCGGCCGTGGTGTCGTTGATCCAGGAGCTGCGCGCCGCCGGGATCGGGTGCCACCTCGCGACCAACCAGCAGGCGTACCGACGGTCGCTCATGCACGACGAGCGCGGGTACGGCGAGTGGTTCGACCAGAGCTTCTACTCGTGCGATCTGGGGCTGGCCAAGCCTGATCCGGCGTACTTCCGGGCGATCCTGGCCGCGATCGACGTACCGGCGTCGTCGGTACTGTTCATCGACGACAACGAAGCCAATGTGGCGGGCGCTGCGAGCGTCGGGCTGCACGCTGAGGTGTACGACCTGTCGACCGGGGTGGACACGTTGGTGGGGCTGCTGCGCCGTTACGGGTTGCCGATTCCGGGCTGACCTCTTGTGAGGCGGTGACGGCTTGTGGCATGGTCTCGGGGCAGATGACAACGTAGGACAGTCCACCAGCCGCTCCCTGGAGGCACCGCATGTCCGATCGACGACGTCTCACCCGCCGGCACGCCCTCGGCCTGACCGCGGGGTTGGGCCTGGCGTCCCTTGCTCCGTCAGTCGCCGTGCCTTCCTTCGCTTCCGCCTCCACTGGTGCGGCCTACCCCAAGGGGCAGCGGCCGCGGCTGCTGAACGTGCTGACCGAGGACTCGCTGAGCCCCGCTGAGCGGACGCTCGCGACCACGCTGCAAGGGCTGCTGGCCCGCCGCGGTGGCGAGTCGCTCTACCTGAACATCCCGTCGCTCGGTTACCAGATCTGGCTGGACGACATCGTCTCCCGGTACGGCGTTCGCACGCGTCCCGGCGACCTGTGGACAACCGTCACCCGGTCCGGCATCGACGGATATGTTCTCTTCCGAACGGGCACCCCGTCGGTCAACGTCGCGACCACGCTCTCCGGATTGACCGGTGCGGTGGCCGTCGAGGAGAGCCTGGAGGCGCTCGCCGTCCAGCACGGACTGCGCAAGGTGCTGGACGTGCGGGACAAGGACGACCGCTGGGTGCTGGACAACTACTGGCCACGGTTGCGGCACGACGTCGCGATCGAGCAGAAGGGAGACTGGCCGGAGCGACTGCGGGACTACGTGACGATGGCGGGGACGCTCGCCTTCTTCGACGGCAACTCGGACTTCCGCGCCGAGGTGGTCGACGCGCTCGACGACGACGCCACCGTGATCGGCTGGGGCGACGCATCGAACGGCGAGGACGCGTTCATCGGCGTGAACTCGGCAGCCGGCGTCAAAGCCCTGCCCGCCGACCACGCCCGCAACCTGTCGGTGCTGTCGGGCATCCGGGAAGACCGCTTGACGCAGAGCGGAGGGGGTGGGGGGAGGGCCCTCGAACCGGACCCGAATGCCCACTACGTCACCTTTCTGATCACCGATGGGGACAACATTCAGTGGATGCTCGGGGACTTCCCGACCGACCCGCGGTGGTTCGGGAGTCCTCGGCGCGGGGAGGTCGACCTGGGTTGGGGCATCTCGCCGTCGCTGATCGATCTCGCCCCCTCGGTGATGCGCTGGTACTACGACCAGTCGCGCAAGGACCGCTGGGTCGTCGGACCGTCGGGCGGCGGCTACATGTACCCGAGCCGCTACCCCGCTGCCGCGCTGGACAAGCACACCGCGTCCCTGGCCAAGGCGATGGGCCGTGCAGACCTCTCCGTCGCACAGATCATCGACTTCGATGCGTTCGAGAACACCAGCCTGTGGTCGTCGTACCTCAAGCGCCGTGAGATCGACGGGCTCATCTACCTCGAGTACTCCCGCTACGACGGCCTGAAGGGCAAGGTCGTCTGGTCCGAGGGCAAGCCGGTCATCTCCGCCCGCACGATGCTCTGGGACGGGCTCGACGGCGCCGACGAGGCCTCAGTGACGGCCGAACTCAACGCAGCCACGCGGAACCCGCACTCCACGGCCGGCTACTCGGTGGTCGTCTGGCACGCGTGGAGCAAGTCCGTCGACAACGTGCTGGCTGTTGTCGACGGACTCGACCCCCACGTGAAGGTCGTTCCGCCGGACACCTTGGTAAAGATGGTCGGGCAGTACGCGCGACCGTGAACACCTTCTGGTGACCGTGCACAGGTCATGCCGTGTCCGCGGTCCCCACATCCTGTCCGCAGCCCCGGCCCACCCTGGAGGCCCGGGACCTCGGAAGCGGGTGGGGCGCTGGCGCGACGTTGTGCACGGGTCGACCACGTGTCCGCGTGTCTGGTGGTTGATGGGTGCTCAGAGTCGTGGGAGCTACGGCGAGCGGGCCGCGCGGAGCGGTCAGCTGTCAGCGACGGCCTGGCCGGGTGCTACTAGAGAGTGCGGTAGTAGACGGCGACCGGGAGTTTGATGCAGCCGAGGCTTTCGTAGAGGGCACGGGCGGGGGCGTGGAAGTCGTCTCCGCCCGTGCCGATCTCGACGACTTCCGCGCCCAGGCTTCGCATCCCGTCGAACGCGTGCTCACACAGCGCGGTGCCGAGGTTCTCCCGGCGGTGCTGCGCTGCGACGGCGAGGATGGTCACCTCGCCATGCCGCCGGTCGGGCTCGACGGCCCAGGCCACGTAGCCGGCGAGTACGCCGCTCTCTTCGGCGATCACGACGTACTTGTGCTGGTCCGGATCATGCAGCCCGGCGACCTGCTTGTGATAGTCGTCGCGCCAGTTGCCGTGCTGGATGCCGAAGATCGTCTCGCCGACCAGCGGACGGAACGAGCCCTCGTAGAACGGGCCGAACGTCTCGATGGTGAACTCGATCAGCCGGGGCAGGTCAGAGTGAACGTACGAACGAATAAACATGAAGTGTGCCTCTCGCACTGAAGGGAATCGGGCGCGCGTGACCCACCTCGCAGCTCGCGCTGCGACGGGTCGACCTTCAGCGGCGGGTACGTCCCGCGGCGAAACACTCCATGCACGTCATGCTACGTGACCCGACCGCAGCGTCGTCGCTGCACGCTGGTGCCGAGAGCGCCTCGGCCCGCGGCTCAGGACGAAGAGGGTTGCGAGGAGCGGGAGGGTGACGAGGTACGCCGTACGAAGGTCGAGGACGCGAGCCAGTACGGCGAGGAGAGCCGGGGCGATCAGGATGGCGATGCCGGAGGCGAGGGCTCCGACGGCTGCAAGGCGGGCGGGGCTGAGGCCGGGTGTCGCGACCAGCGCGGCGAGGGTGATCGGGTAGAGCGGCGCTATGCCGAAGCCGGCCACTCCCAGTCCGAGCGCCACTGCCGCGGGCGAGTCGAACAGACTGACGAGCAACGTGCCGGCGATCGCCAGGAGTCCACTGGGTACGACGGGGGACCATGCCCGCCAGTGGATTGGACCGATTGCCCGGCCGACCGCCATGCCGATCGGGAAGGCACTCCCCAGCAGGGCAGCTGTTGCCGTCGGCAACCCGGTGGAGACCAGGCGGGCCACCGCCCAGACCACGAAGCAGAACTCGACGGCGACGGCCAGCACGATCCGCAACCAGCCGCGACCGACCTCCAGAACCACCGCCCTCCCCAGCCTGCGAGGCACGAGTCCCTTGAGACCACGTCCGGTCCGCCGCCCGAACCACCGCTTGCCGAGACCCACTGCCGGAGCCGAGTCGATGAGTACGGGTACGGGCGCCTCCCTGACCGGGGGCGATGGTGAGGCCGTGCGCCAGGTGAGAACGGCCAGGAGGAGCAGGGGTGGGACGGCGGCCAGGATGGCGAGGCGGCCAGTGGGGCCTAGTGAGTCGAGGGCGCCAATGGCGAGCGGGGCGAGGATGCCGGCGCCGCTGGCGACCGCATTGACCCGGCTGAGACGGGCAGCCGCTGTGGGACCGTTCAGCATCAGTGGCGCGACCAGGACGAGCAGTGCGCCGCCCAGCCCGATACACAGTCCGCCGGCGACCGCCACGGCGTACACCGGGGCCAGAGCAAGGAGCACTATGCCGGCGGAGCAGACAACCGACCCCAGCGCGAGGACGGTGCTGATCGGCCAGGTGCGGAGCAGTCGTGGACCGACCAGCGCGACGATCAGGAGGCCGATCGCGAAACCCGACGACAGCAGAGCCAACCGACTGGTCGGTTCGTCCAGATCGCGCGCGAGGATCGCGATGCAGGCTCCCAGTCCGGCCAGCACGAACCCCATCGACGAGAGCCCGATTCCGATCTGGACCTCATCGCGGCGGATCCGCACTCCGGACATCTCGGGGATCTCGGCGCTCATTCGACGTGTGCGGTGAACAAGGCGACGAGGCGGTGCAGGTCGGGCAGTTCGATGTCGGCGGTCGTCCCCTTCAGGCCGGCCGTGACCGCACCGGCCGCGCGGCCGGCGGCCAGCCCGACCTCGGTGTCCTCGACCACCAGACACTGCTCAGCAGGTACGCCGACCAGCTCGGCGGCCCGCAGATACCCCTCCGGATCCGGCTTGCCCCGGCTGACGTCGTCGACGGTGACCAGGATCGACGGAGAGATCCCGGTAGCTCCGAGGCGGACCTTCGCCAGCCGGGTGGACGCACTCGTGAAGACGGCCCACGGCAGACCGAGCCGCTCCAGCACCTCGATCAACTCGTGGGCACCAGGTGCAGGCACGACGTCGGTCAGGTCCTCGCACTCGAGATCCAGCAGCCGCGCCGCGGCAGCGGACACCTCCGCCGGCGCGAGATCGGGCCGCAGCCGCGCGATCGTCGCCTCGGACGGACTGCCGTGAGCGATCGCCAGTGCGTCGGCCGGCCGTACGCCGTACTCCTCCGCCCAGAGCGTCCAGGTCCGGTCGACGGCACCGTCGGAGTCGACCAGGGTGCCGTCCATGTCGAACAGCACCGCGCGGATGTCGGGAAGCCCCATCACCCCTCCAATTAAACTCGTCCCACGAGCATAAGGTAGAAGGATGCTATGACTCCAGTGCGCCGGGGACAGTGGCAGACGGCTTCCGACGTACTGGTGCGGGTGAGCCGTCAGCCGGGGATCACGCGTGCCGCGGTGGCGCGCGAGCTGCGGCTGAGCACGAGTTCGGCGACTGAGGTGACCGCTCGGCTACGCGACGTACGGCTGCTGACCGAGGCGCCGGCGCCCAGTCAGGGGCGGGGACGGCCGACGACAGTACTGCGGGCGCACCCTCAAGGGCCTGTGGGGCTCGGACTGGACCTGAGGCAGGGCAGTTGGCGCAGTGCTGTGGTCTCGCTCGACGGGTCGTTCCTGGAGCAGCAGTCCAGGCGGCACCGAAGCCGACGTTCCCAGGTCGTGCTCAGCAACCTGCAGAAGGAGGTAGAGCGGACACACCGGCAGTACGGCGCTCGGTTGCGGGTCGTCAGCCTGGCGGCGCCGGGCACCATCCGGGACAACCGTTTGATGCAGGCGCCGACGCTGGACTGGGCCGAGCTTGACCTCGAGACCGTCACAGCTCGGACCGGGATACCACTACTCGCCGGCAACGACGCGACCCTGAGCGGTGTGGCCGAAGCGCGCACGGGTGCTGCCGCGGGAGCCGGTACGGCGTTGCACCTCATCGTCGAGGTGGGTCTCGGCGGCACTCTGATCATCGACGGCGTACCAGCGCAGGGAGCGTCGGGCGCCGGCGGTGAGTACGGGCATGTCCCGTTCGGGGATCGCACTCGGTCGTGCCCATGCGGTGCGCGCGGCTGCTGGGACCTGGACATCGACGGGCGCGCACTGGCCAGGCATCTCAAGGAGACCGCACCGGACGATCCGTACGCCTATGCCGAGGCTGTGCTCCGCCGCACCGACCGTGCAGCGGCCCGGGCAGTCGCCAAGGTGGTTACGGCATTGGGCACCGGCATCGCCGGTCTGGTCAACGCACACGACCCCGACGTGGTCACGCTGGGCGGTCTGGCCATCCCACTCCGCGCTGCCGCCGAGACGTCGTTCGAGCAGGCCTACCTAGCCGGTCTGATGACCTTCCACCGCAGCTCTCCCCCACCGGTCCTTTCTGCCACACACCAACCAGACGGCCCGCTCCGCGGTGCGGCAGCTCTGGCACTCGACCACCTCACCAGCGAGCCCTCCATAGCGACTTGGGCCGCTAGTCAGTAGTGGTCTCCTCCACTGCCGGAGGCGGCTCGGGCTTAGCCTTGGAGACGATCGGCGGCTCCACCTCCGCGAGGATGGTGATGAGGTCGAGCCGGTGGTGCTGAATCTCGTGGGCGGTGTGGCGGATGATCCAGCCCAGCGTGCGCGGCGCACGCACCGGGTAGTTGTAGAGGCCGAGCTTGCCGAGCTGCGGCGGGGTCAGCACCCGTGCGGCGGCACCGAACTCGCGGGCGAACCGCACCAGCGCGGCCGCCACCTCCATCGGGTCCTGGAGCTCGTACTTGAGCTGCTTCACCCGACCGGTCCGGTCCATCGGCGCGTACACCGGCCGGTCCTCCGCCAGGCATTGCGCGATCCGGTGCCGCTGCGTCTCGAGTACGTCGCGCACGTGGCAGGCGTACTCGATCGCCGACCACACGTCGGGCTCCGGCCGCAGCCGTACGACGTTCGGATCCGGACCGGCCGCGGCCTTGGTCAGAGCCATGCTGCAGTCCGCCGCCTGCCGGATGAGCAGGGTCACCGTGCCCTGCAGGTCACCCGTGTCGTAGTTGAAGCCGCACTGCTCGCAGTACCCGTCCACCGGGGGCTGCTGCTTCGTCAACTGCCACTCCCTCGAAATCTCCACGCGTGATCGACCGGACCGATTCCACCACCGAGCGCGAACCCGGCCGAGATCGCCCCGGTCACGTACTCCTTCGCAGCACCGACCGCACTCGGTACGTCGTACCCACGCGCCAGGTACGACGCGATGGCGCTGGCCAAGGTGCATCCGGTGCCGTGGGTGTGCCGGTTGTCCGCCCGGACCGCGCTGTAGGACCGTCGTACCCCAGGACCGTGCAGCACGTCCACTGCCGCCGTACCGACGTCGTGGCCGCCCTTCACCAGGACCCACGTGGCTCCGGCGTCCATGAGCAGCTTCGCGGCGAGCTCACGGTCCTCGATGGTCTCCAACTCGATTCCGGCGACCGGTCCGAGCTCGGTCAGGTTCGGCGTCAGGACGGTTGCCAGCGGCACGATCTCGGTCCGTACGGCGTCCATCGCGTCGGCGGCCAGCAGCGCATCACCGTGCTTGGACACCGACACCGGGTCGACCACCACCGGCACGGACGACGGCAGCGTCCGTAGCAGGGACGCCACCACGCCGGCCATCCGCGCAGACGCCAGCATGCCGGTCTTCACCGCATCCACACCGATGTCGTCCACGACACTGTGGAACTGGGCGCGGACCTGCTCCTCCGGCAGCTCCCACGCACCCTGCACGCCGAGACTGTTCTGCGCCGTGATCGCGGTCAGCACGCTCATGCCATGGACCCCGTTGGCCAGCATGGACTTGAGGTCGGCCTGGATTCCCGCTCCGCCGCCGGAGTCCGAACCGGCGATCGTGAGCACCCTGGGCAATCGACTCATCTCAGCTCCTGAAGTGGGCGTGACCGGACTCCTCGGCGTACGCCGCGCCATCCACGGTGACCGTTCCGGCCGGCCGTTCCTCGTTGCCCTCAGCAACCGAACCGATGACGGTCCAGCCCTCGGGTACGTCCGCGGGCTCGAAGGTGCCGACCAGTGCGTGGTCCTCACCACCGGTCAGCACGAACTTCAGCGCGTCGACACCTGTCGCGGCCGCCACCGCCTGCAGCGGCTCCGGCACGGCCAGCGCGTGCGAGTGTACGTCGATGACCACCTGACTCCGGGTCGCGATGTGGCCGAGATCTGCGAGCAGTCCGTCACTCACGTCACACAGCGACGACGCACCGGCCAGCGCGGCCCGCGGACCTTCGACGTACGGCGGCTGCGGGCGGCGGTGCGCTTCCACGACCGACCGGGGCGAACGGAAGCCGCGGGTCAGGACCGTGTAGCCGGCCTCGGCCCAGCCCAGCCGGCCGATGTACGCGACCTCGTCACCGGGGCGCGCACCGGAGCGCAGCACCGGTGCGCGGCCGTCGAGCGACCCGAAGGCTGTCACCGAAACGACGATCTTGTCCGACTGCACGGTGTCGCCGCCGACGATGTGCACATCGACCAGTTCGCACTCGTCCGCCAGGCCCTGGTTGAGCTCCAGCGCCCAAGCGGTCGCCAGGTCGGCCGGTGCGCCGAAGCCGACCACCATGGAGGTCGGCCGCGCGCCCATCGCCACCACATCGGCCAGGTTCTGCGCGGCAGCCTTGCGGCCCACGTCGTACGCCGACGACCAGTCCCGGCGGAAGTGGCGGCCCTCCACCAGCAGGTCCGTCGTGATCACCATCCGCCCGTCCGGCACCGCCACCACGGCCGCGTCGTCACCAGGCCCGACCAGGACGTCCTCACTTGTGGACAGCCCCTTGGTGACGGCCTCGATCAGGCCGAACTCACCCGTGCTCCCCAACGTCTCTGTCACGTCAACAGACCTCCCATATCGCCAGTGGGAGTCTAGGCGGTGTCTGGTGATCCCACGCCGTAGCGAGCAGGTGCTCGGTGCGGTGCATCGGCGTGCTGGAGCGAAGGTCTCGATGCGGCGCATCGTGGCCTTTGCTCCAGTGCGGCGAGGTGCCGTGCCGAGTGCCGCGCAGTAGGCGGGGGATTACCAGACACCGCCTTAGGCGGTACCGTGACCGGGCAACGAAGAGTACGCCCGGCCGCCGCCCAGTACCGCGGCCGGAGCCAGCTGAGGACGACTGAGTGGAGAACGACGTGGTGGTCCAGGCCTACATCCTGATCCAGACCGAGGTCGGCCGGGCGGCCGACGTCGCCGCACAGATCGCCGAGGTCCAGGGTGTCACCCTGGCCGAGGACGTCACCGGTCCGTACGACGTGATCGTCCGCGCGGAAGCCCGCAACGTCGACGAACTGGGCAAGCTGGTCGTTGCCCGGGTCCAGAACGTGCCTGGCATCACCCGCACCCTGACCTGTCCCGTCGTTCACATCTGAGCTGGTTGCCCGAGGTCCCGCCGTCCTTCAGCATGCCCAAAGTCCTGTTCGCCGCACTCGGTCTGGCCGGTCTGGTCGTTCTGGCCGCGTGCAGTCCGGGAGCCGTGCCTGTCGCCGTACCGTCTCCCGCGCCCGAGGTCGCTGCGGTCTGTGAGCAGCTGGTGGCGGCGCTGCCCGACCAGGTGCTGGACGCCGACCGCCGCAAGACCGAGCCGCCCAGCCCGCTGACCACCGCGTACGGCGATCCGCCGATCGAGATCACCTGCGGAGTCGCACCGCCGGCGGGGATGGCCGAGGCGCAGTCGCAGTGCTTCGAGGTGAACGGCGTCGGCTGGTTCGCCAAGGAGGCCGGCAACGGGGTCATCTTCACGACCATCGGCCGCGAGGTCTATGTCGAGGTCGCGGTCCCGGCGAAGTACGACCCCGAGGCGAACGCGCTGACCGACGTCGCCGACGCTGTCCACAGGTTCGACAAAGTCATCACTCCCTGTACCTGACGACGGCATACTCCCTGTCGAGAAGGAAATTCGTCCGCACTCGGTGTCCGGTTCGGTCCGGCGGGGGCGACGTATCGGCTGAGAGGCACCCGCGGTGGGTGCCCGGACGACGGGAGACTCCGATGAAGTACATGATCCTGACCTACGCGTCGCAGGAGGACTACGACGGGATGTCCGGCAAGGACACGGGCAAGCCGGCCTGGACGGGCGAGGACTTCGCCGCGATGAGGGCGTTCATGGAGAAGTTCAACGCGGACCTGGCCGAGTCCGGTGAGCTGGTCGAGACCCGCGCGCTGGCCGCGCCGGTGCTCACCCGGCGGCTCGGCTCGAAGGACGGAGCCTCGGTGGTGACGGACGGTCCGTACGCCGAGACCCAGGAGGTGCTCGCCGGGTACTGGATCGTCGAGTGCGAGTCCTTCGACCGGGCGACCGAGATCGCCTCCAGGCTTGCCGACACGCCAGCGCCCGAGTTCGTCCGCGCGACCGCGTACGCCGACATCCGGCCCGTGGTCGAGGGCCGAGACGAAATGCTGGACTGATCGTCATGTCCGCAGCTCTCGAGGACCTGCTGCGCGAGCTGGCGCCGCAGGTGCTCGGGGCGCTGGTCCGGCGGTACGGGCACTTCGACACCGCGGAGGACGCGGTGCAGGAGGCACTGCTCGCGGCGGCGCAGCAGTGGCCGGAGGACGGCGTACCGGACAGTCCGCGCGGCTGGCTGATCACGGTGGCCTCGCGCCGGCTGACGGATCTGCTCCGCCGGGAGCAGGCTCGGCAGCGGCGCGAGGACCGGATGGCGCAGTGGGCGGCCAGTCCGAGCGAACCGATCGCGGACACCGACGACACGCTGATCCTGTTGTTCATGTGCTGCCACCCGTCGCTGTCGCCGGCGTCGCAGATCGCGTTGACGTTGCGGGCGGTCGGCGGTCTGACCACCGCGGAGATCGCCCGGGCGTTCCTGGTGCCGGAGGCAACGATGACGCGGCGGATCAGCCGGGCGAAGGCGAGCGTGAGCGACAGCGGTGCGCGGTTCGCCCTGCCGGCGGATCGGGACGAGCGGCTCGGCGCAGTGCTGAAGGTCGTCTACCTGATCTTCAACGAGGGCTACGCGAGTACGACGGGGCCGAGTCTGCAGCGGGTCGAGTTGTCGGCGGAGGGGATCCGGCTGGGACGGATGCTGCACCGGTTGCTGCCGGACGACAGCGAGGTGACGGGGTTGCTCGCGCTGATGCTGCTGACGGATGCGCGTCGGCCGGCGCGGACCGGTCCGCTGGGTGAGTTGGTCCCGATGGACGAGCAGGATCGGTCGCTGTGGATCTCTGAGTTGATCGCGGAAGGGGTGGGGCTGATCACCGCGGCGCTGCCGCGAGGTCCGGTGGGTCCGTATCAGCTGCAGGCGGCGATCGCCGCCGTACATGACGAGGCCGCGTCGGCGGACGAGACCGACTGGCAGCAGATCCTTGCGCTGTACGAGGTCTTGCTCCGGCTGACCGACAACCCGATGGTCGCGCTCAACCACGTCGTCGCGGTCGCGATGGCGCGGGGACCAGACGAGGGTCTCAAGCAACTGAGCACCATCGAAGACGACGACCGCATCGCCCACGACCATCGCCTGGCGGCCGTCCGCGCGCACCTACTGGAAATGTCCGGCGACACCACAGCGGCCCGAGCCGCCTACGAGGAAGCAGCAACCAAAACCACCAGCGTCCCCCAGCAGCGCTACCTCCACACCCGAGCCAACCGCCTGTGACCGCGGTGTGAGCCGACTGCCACCCGCCTACGACCGCGGCGCCGACCGACCGCCAACCGGCTGTGGGGCCGACCGCCACCGACTATGACTCCGGTGAGGAATCGACCGCCACGCTATGGCTGCGGTGTGGGAGTGATCACCTGGTAACGGATGTGGGTGGCTAGTGGGGTGTCTATGACGCGGATGATCTGCAGCTCGATCTCGGTTGGGAGGATGTCGAACAGGCGGTGGCCTCGGCCGAGCAGGACCGGGACCTGGTGGACCTGGATCTCGTCCAGGACGCCGGCCTCCAGCGCGCTCTGACCCGCGTACCCACCACGGACCTGGACATCGCGCTCGCCGGCGGCTGCCTTGGCCTGCTTCATCGCGCTCACGATGCCGTCCGGCACGTACGTCACCAGCGGATACCCCCACCGCGCGGCGGGGCCGGGCGGCCGGTGACTCGGCACGAAAATCGGCCTTCCGTTGTGATCGCCACCCCAGTGATCCATCAGCTCGGCCGTACGACGCCCCGCGAGGACCGCCCCACAGCCGCTCCACTCGTCGAAGAACTCCGACTCGGGCCCAGGCGGCCGCTTCGCTTCGGCGTCCTCGGCGAACCAGTTGTGCAGCCGATGCCCGTCGGCTCCACCGAGGTAGTCGTCGAGATCCGCGATGTATCCGTCAACGGACACCGACATGTCGAGCACCGACTTGGACATGAACCTGCTCCCCTCCTGGCCCGGCGTGGGGTCAAACCCACTTCCGCGACCGTAGGCCGACCGCCTTTCAGACCACTTTCAGCGTCTGAAAGGCGGGAAAGGCCGTCAGCGGAGGCCGGTGGGGCGGGTCAGGGCCAGGGTGAGGAGGCGGTTGACCAGGGTCGGGTAGTCGATGCCGGATTCGGCCCACAAGCGGGGGAACATGCTCGTGGGGGTGAAGCCGGGCATCGTGTTGATCTCGTTGATGACCACCCGGCCGTCAGCATCGAGGAAGAAGTCGACACGGGCCAGGCCCTCGGCCTCGATCGCGTCGAACGCCGTCAGAGCCTTCGCGCGGATGTCCGCGGCGACGTCGGCCGGGAGGTCGGCCGGCACCGAGAGCGCGAGGTACTCCTCCCCCTCCGGCAGGTACTTCGTCTCGAAGTCGTAGAAGTCGTGGCCGCCGCCGGAGACCGCGACCTCGCCGCACACGCTGACCTCGGCTGGCGCACCGTCCAGGCCGCCCAGGACGCCGACCTCGATTTCGCGCGGGTCATTCGCCGACGCCTCGACGATCACCTTCGGGTCGTGGGCCCGGGCCTCGACGATCGCGTCGTCGAGCTCATCGCGGCTGTTCACCTTGCTGATGCCCAGGCTCGACCCGCCGCGGGCCGGCTTCACGAACACCGGGTAGCCGAGCTCGTCCACCGCCTTGCGGCAGGCCTCCGCGTCGCGCCTCCAGTCACGGTCGCGGATCACGACGTACGGCCCGACCTCGAGGCCGGCCGCCTGGAAGACGACCTTCATGTAGTGCTTGTCCATACCGACCGCGCTGGACAGGACGCCGGAGCCGACGTACCGGATGTCGGACATCTCGAGGAGGCCCTGGATGGTGCCGTCCTCGCCCCACGGACCGTGCAGGAGTGGGAACACCACGTCGACCTCGCCGAGCGTGCTCGGTACCGTCCCCGGTTCGCTCACCACGAGCTCGCGGTTCGCGCCGAACAGCACCGGCATCGCGGTGACGTCGACCTCCGGGAGCTTGCCGTCGGTGATCGACAGCCGCTCCGGATCACCGCTTTCCAGCACCCAGTGACCGCTGGTACTGATGCCGACCGGGACCACGTCGTAGACGTCGCGGTCGATCGCCTGCAGCACGTTGGCCGCGGTCACACAGGAGATGGCGTGCTCGCTCGACCGTCCGCCGAAGACCACGGCGACGCGGGGCTTGCGTTGTTCCCTCGAGTACTCACTCACCGGCTCGACTGTAGCGGCCCGGCGATCAGGTTCCGATCTGGGTTCGGTTAAGAGCTGTTCAGATTTCGGACGGTAGCGGCGTGTCCCAGGTGACCGGGAGCGCGGTCACGCCGTACACCAACGTGTTGTCCCTGAACTCGAGTTCCTCGAACGGTACGGCGAGTCGCAGCGTCGGGATCCGCCGGTACAGACGGGTGAACACCTCCTGCAGTTCCACCCTGGCCAACTGTTGTCCGAGGCACTGGTGTGGACCGAAACCGAACGCCACGTGACCGGCGGCCTTGCGGGTCAGATCGAGCCGATCGGGGTCCGGGAAGGCGCGCTCGTCGCGGTTGGCCGACGACAGCGCCGCGATCAGGAACCCACCCGCCTCGATCGTCTGCGGGCCGGCCGGAAGGTCGTCAGCCTCCGGCCGACGCGTGGCGGCTCACCCAGGGGGTGCCTCGCTCGCGGGGTCGAACGGGCACCCGGACGGGCGGTTGACGGGGAACGTGTCGGTCATCGGCACCCGTTCGACGGGTTTTGGTAGTGACTACCATATGATCGAGAGTGCCGAAAGCGAACCATTACTGGCGAGTCGGCCAACCGGTACTCTGCCCGCGGAGGTGGAGATGGGACTGCGCGAACTCAAGCGGGAGCGGACCCGCCGGCTGATCGCGGACAAGGCGTTCGAGCTGTTCACCGACCACGGCTTCGGCCGGACCACGGTCGAACAGATCGCCGCCGCCGCGGAGGTTGGTCCGAGCACGCTGTACCGGTACTTCCCGACCAAGGAGACGCTCGTCCTCGAGTTCGTCGAGGACTGCCTGATGGACGCCGTCGGCTGGTTCCGCGGGCAGCCGGTGGTCATCGCCCTGCCCGACGGCCTGCAGTCGGTGATCGAGCGGGTGCTGGAGCGGCTGGAGAGCAACCCGGACCGGGTGCGTGCGGTGTTCGACCTGGCCGGTCAGACCGCGTCGGTGAGCGCCCACCTGAACGAGTTGATCTGGCGGTTCCGCAACGACCTCACCGACGAACTGGTCCGCCGACTCTCCGGTCCGGCCCGCCAACGGGTCGAGTCCGGCCAGCAGGCTCCGAACCCGCAGCAGGTCGAGTTCACGGCCGCGCTGTCGGCCGGGATCGCGATGAACATCATCGAGACGGTGGTACGGATCTGGGTCGAGAACCCGGACGACACCGAGGTCAAGGTGCTGGCCCGCCGCGCGATGAGCCTGCTCCGCGGCGGCGGCATCCCCCTGCCGGCGGCCGGTCCGCGACTGCCCGGCGCTCTCCCGTCCTCCCCCGCCCGGAGCGAGGCGGACGGTGGGCGGAACAATTCCCCGTATGGCCTCTGATCTCGATCCCTCCACCGTCGTCGTCCACGCCGGCCGCCCCGAGCGGGTACCGAACGCGCCGGTCGGCGACTCGCCGGTGTTCAGCTCGACGTACGTCGCGGGCGGCGACCGCGGCTACGGACGATTCGGCAACGACGCGTGGACCGCACTCGAGGAGACCCTCGGCGCGCTCGAAGGCGGTCGTGGACTGACCTTCGCCTCCGGGATGGCAGCGGTCGCGGCGGTCTGTGATCTCGTCCCCGTCGGTGGCCGGATCGTCGCACCACAGCACGCGTACTCCGGTGTGCTCGCGCTCCTCGACCAGCACGCGGCATCCGGCCGCCTGCGCGTGGACAAGGTGAACATCGCGGACACCGACGCCGTGATCCAAGCGGCCGCAGGCGCCGACATGCTGTGGATCGAGTCACCGACCAACCCGGCCATGGAGGTCGCGGACATCCCCGCGCTCGCAGCCGCTGGTCACGACGCCGGCGCAACCGTTGTCGTCGACAACACGTTTGCGACCCCGCTGCTGCAGCAGCCGCTCAAGCTCGGCGCTGACGTCGTGATGCACTCGGCAACCAAGTTCATCGCCGGCCACTCCGACGTCATCCTCGGCGCCGTCATCACCGCCGACGAGGAGCTGTGGGCCGCGATCGAGCTCCGCCGCCGCGGCAGCGGCGCGATCCCCGGCCCGATGGAGGCCTGGCTGGGCCTCCGCGGCCTGCGGACCCTCGCGCTGCGGCTTGAGCGTGCCCAGTCCAATGCCGCGTTCCTGGCCGAGCGTCTCCTTCAACACCCACGCGTGAGCCGTGTGCGGTACCCGGGCCTACCGGATGACCCCGGCCACGCCCGCGCGGCCGCGCAGATGTCCGGCTTCGGAGCGATCCTGTCCATCGAACTCGGCGGCGATGGTGAGTACGCCCAGCGGGTCTGTGAGAGCACTGAACTGTGGGTTCACGCGACCAGTCTCGGCGGTGTCGAGTCGATGCTGGAACGCCGTCGCCGCTGGGCGATGGAGGTCGAGACGATCCCGGTGGACCTGATCCGGCTGGCCGTCGGGATCGAGCATCCCGACGACCTCTGGGCCGATCTGGAGCACGCGCTCAAGACCGCGATTTGAGCACCGGTCCGCCGAGGAACGTCAGCACACAGAGCACCAGCGGCAGGATGAACGCGAGGTTCAGCGGCATCCAGTGCGCGAGCCCACCGATCAGCGCCGGGCCCGCGAGCAGACCGACGTACCCGAGTCCGACGACGCGTGCCATCAGGGCGCCGGCGGCGCGGGGGTCGAGGTTGCCGGCGGCGGTGAAGAGTTGCGGTACGCCGCCGGCCAGGCCGAGGCCGAACAACGCCCAGCCGACGAGCGCGACGGGCACCCACGGTACGACGATCACGATGGTCAGGCCGACCGCGGCCATCGCGGCACCCCACCTCACGATCGCCGCCGGTCCGACCACCGCGGCGACACGGTCGGTGAGGAACCGGCCGACGGTCATCGCCACCGCGAAGGCGCCGTACGCGTAGGCCGCCGTACTGACCGACGTTCCGAGGATGTCGCGGAAGTGCAGCGCGGCCCAGTCGTTGGCCACACCCTCCGCGAGCATGAGGCCGAACGCGAGCCCGCCGAGCGCCCAGACCAGCTTGCCGGGCGGTTTTGCGCGCTCCTGCGCCGGCTCGTCGGCCTCGTCAGTGGTTGCCTCGATCAAGAACCGGCTGGCGGCGAGGGCGATGACGATGCACAGCGCGCCCGCCAGGCCGAGGGAGACCTCGGTCGGTACGCCGGCACGCAGCGTGGCGGCACCGATCAGCGCTGCGATGGCGCCGCCGATCGACCACATCGCGTGGAAGGCGGCCATGATCGGGCGCGGGTAGCCGCGTTCCACCACGACCGCCTGGGCGTTCATCCCGACGTCGATCGAGCCGTTGCCGAAGCCGATGAGAATCAGCGTCAGGCCCAGCGTCCACCAGTTCGTCGCCAGGCCGGGACCGGCGAGGGCGATGCCGAGCAGTACGCCGGCCGCGGGCACCAGCCGTCGCTGGCCGAGGCGGTCCACCAGCGGACCGGCCACCTGCATGCCGGTGAAGGCGGCGCCGCCGAGGACCAGCAGCAGAAGCCCGAGCGTGCTGTGCGAGATGCCGGTGGCGTGCTCGATGTTGGGGATGTGCACGACCCACATACCGACGGCGAACCCGTTCAGGCCGAAGTACAGCCAGGTGGCGACGCGGGCGGCTCTTGGCGGTGCGGTCTGCGAACGCAGATCGGTGGCGGTCAAGAAGCGTCCTCCCAAGCGGCGACCTCGACCAGTACGCCGCGTTGGGCCAGCAGCGTGCGCTGGTCCTCGGGCGCGGTCGGGTCGGTGATGATCAGGTCTGGGTAGTCGGCCGGACAGACGTAGGCCAAGGCGGCGCGATCCCACTTCGCACCGTCGGCCAGCACCATCGACCGAGCGGCGACGGCCATCGCCTCCTGCTTGACCTCGGCGTCGCCCAGATCGAACGCAGTCAGTCCGGCGTCGAGGCTGAACGCGCAGGGGCTCAACACGGCCAGGTCGAAGCGCAACGCCCGCAGCGACGCGAGCGTCAGCGGACCAACCAGAGCAAGCTCGCCTCGACGCGCCTCTCCCCCGGGCATCAGCAGCCGGATCCGTGGCGCGTCCGCCAACTCGTGCGCGACGTGGAGCGAGAGCGGCATGACGGTCACCGCGCGATCGTGCAGAAGCTTGGCCACCTCGAGCGCCGTCGTACCGCTGTCGAGGACGATCGTCTCGCCGTCGTGGATGTGCTCGATCGCGACGCGCGCGATCGCACGCTTGGCGGCGACGGCGGCCTGCGCCCTCAGCGAGTACGGCGGCTCGACACCCGAGCCCATGGCCGGGACAGCACCACCGTGGACGCGCTTGAGAACGCCCTGGGCGGCCAGGAAGTCGAGGTCGCGGCGGATCGTCATGTCCGACGACTCGGTGGCCTCGACCAGTTCCTGGACGGACACTCGGTCAACGCCCCGAAGTCGTTCTACGATCACTTGATGCCGTTCTGCACTCCTCACGCGCAGAAATCTACCATCCGTCTGATCGTTCAAACAGATAGTCTGTTCGCTTGTGACTGATGACACCAAGCTGGTCAGGCGGTCGCGGTACGCCGTGGCCGCGGTCTTCTGCGTGCACGGCTCGGTGACGGGCTCGTTCGCGACCCGCGTGCCCTGGATCCAGGAACACTCCGGCTTGTCTGCCGGACAGCTCGGCATCGCGCTCGCGTTCCCCGCACTGGGTGCGGCATTGATGATGCCCCTCGCAGCCCGGGTCACCCACCGCTTCGGGACACGGAGCGCCCTGCGCGGTCTGCTGGCGTTGTGGACGCTCTCGCTGATCCTGCCGTCGTTCGCTCCGAACCTGCTGATGCTGTGCGCCGCGCTCTTCGTGTACGGCGGGACGTCGGGCATGGCCGATGTGGCGATGAACGCCCTCGGGGTCGAGGTGGAGCATCGGCTGAACAAATCGATCATGTCCGGCCTGCACGGGATGTGGAGTCTCGGCGCGCTCTTCGGGGCCGCGGTCGGCACCGTCGCGGCGCATGCGGAGCTCAGTGCCCAGGTCCATCATGTGGCTGCAGCCATCTTCCTGACGGTGGTCGGGGCTGTGGCGTGTCAGTTCGTGCTGAACATTCATCCGGACGAGGACGAGGAGCCGCCGGCGCGGTTCGCGCTGCCGCCGCGGTCGGCGTTGCTGATCGGTGCGGTCGGGTTCTGCGCGGTGTTCGCGGAGGGCGCGAGCCTGGACTGGTCGGCGGTCTACCTGCGCGACATCCTCGACAGCACGGCCGGAGTCGCCGCGGGTGCGACGACGGGCTTCGCGTTGACGATGGCGATCGCCCGGTTGACCGGTGACGCGGTGGTCGACCGTTTCGGCGCCGTACGGACGGTTCGCTGGAGTGGCGTGATCGCGACGGCGGGCGGCGTACTGGTCGTGGTCGCACCTCACGCGGCCGTCGCGATGCTGGGGTTCGGGCTGATCGGGATCGGGATCGCGGTCGTCGTACCGCTCGCATTCGCCGCGGCCGGCCGGACCGACGCCAACGCGAGTCAGGCGATTGCCGGAGTCGCCACCATCACGTACGCGTCCGGGCTCGTCGCGCCGTCGATCATCGGCGGCATCGCCCAGGCCAGCAACCTGACCGTCTCCTTCATGGTCGTCACCGTCCTGACCGTCGCCCTGGCCGTCTTCGCCCCGGTCCTCCGCACCAAACCCCGCGTCCGCGCCTAGCCTCGCGCCCGCGCCCACCCTCATGCGCGCGCCTGCCTCGCGGACGCGCCTAGCTGAGCAACCGGTCGAGGACCTCCCCCGCTTCCTCATAGCCGGCGTCGCTGATCCGCTGCAGCTCCAGCAGATCCTTGGCGGCAGCCGCACGCCGCGTGAGGTGCTCCCCCGCCCGCTCGTTCCCCTCGTCCAGCAACCCGTTCAGAGCGTCCAGATCAGACCGCTCATCCGCCAGATCGGCGAGCCGGTCCATCGCCTTCTCGTTCCCCTCGTCGGCGAGCGCGCGCAGGGTGTCCCAGTCAGTCATGCGTCGATGATGCGACCTTGCCCCAAGGGCAAGGTCAACAATGGCCCTGTGCTCACGATCGGACAGCTTGCCAAGTACGTCGGGGTGTCGACCAAGACCGTCCGCGTCTACCACGCCAAGGGCCTGCTGCCCGAGCCCGAACGCGACGCCTCCGGCTACCGGCGGTACGGCGCGGAGGCGGTGGTCGAACTGATCCGGATCCGGACCCTCGCCGAGGCCGGTGTTCCGCTGGCAAGGATCCGCAACCTCGGTTCGGGGCAGGAGTTCGCCGCGGCCCTGCAGCAGATCGACGACGATCTGACCGACCGGATTCGTGGCCTGCAAGCCACTCAGCAGCGCTTGCGCGAGCTTGCCTCGGGCGACGTACAGCTGCTCCCGGCCGAGGTCGACGTACATCTGCGGGGTCTGGCCGAGCTGGGCTTCAGTGAGCAGTGGGTGGCGATGGAGCGCGATCTGTGGATCATCGTGTTCGCCACCTACCCAGACACCGGGGACGAGCTCTTCAGGGACCAGGCCGGCGCTCTGGCGGAACCGGCGCTGCGAGAGCTCTACCTCGACTACGACCGCGCCCGCGAGCTGCAACCCGACGACCCGGTCCTGGTCGAGCTCGCCGACCGGATCGTGGCGGCCAGCATCGAGCGCTACGGCACGGACCTGCCCGGCCAGGCGATCGACCCCAACCTGCCCCAGCTCCTCCAGAACACGGTCAACGCCTCGTCGCCCGCCTGGCAACGCCTCGACCAGCTGATCCGCCGCCGCCTGGGCTGAGACGCCCGGCCAGAAGCTTGGCACGGCCATCAACCGGCTGTCACCAAGCTCCTGACCCTGTCTGTCCGAGCGGCTACTTGTCGGTGGCGAAAGCGGCGTCGAAGGCGGCTTCGGGCTTGTCGAAGGCGAGGTTGCGGATGACGTTGACCGCCTCGGCGGCGCCGACCTTGCGCTCCATGCCGGCGTCCTCCCACTCGACCGAGATCGGGCCGTCGTAGCCGATCGCGTTCAGGACCCGGAAGCAGTCCTCCCACTGCACGTCGCCGTGGCCGGTGGAGTAGAAGTCCCAGCCGCGGCGCGGGTCGCCCCACGGCAGGTGCGAACCGAGCCGGCCGTTGCGGCCGCCGCCGACCCGCATCCGGGTGTCCTTGCAGTCGACGTGGTAGATCCGGTCCTTGAAGTCCCACAGGAATGCGACCGGGTCGATGTCCTGCCACACCATGTGCGACGGATCCCAGTTCAGGCCGAAGGCCTCACGGTGCCCGATCGCCTCGAGCGTCAGCGTGGTGGTCCAGTAGTCGTACGCGATCTCCGACGGGTGCACCTCGTGCGCGAACCGCACGCCCTCCTCGTCGAAGACGTCGAGGATCGGGTTCCACCGGTCGGCGAAGTCCTTGTAGCCGGCCTCGATCCGCTCGGCCGGCACCGGCGGGAACATCGCGACGTACTGCCAGATCGACGACCCGGTGAAGCCGATCACTGTCTTCACGCCGAGCTTGGCCGCCGCCCGCGCGGTGTTCTTCAAGTCCTCGGCGGCGCGCTGCCGGACGCCTTCGGCATCGCCGTCGCCCCAGATCCGCGACGGCACGATCGCCTGGTGCCGGAAGTCGATCGGGTTGTCGCAGACGGCCTGGCCGACCAGGTGGTTCGAGATCGCGAACACCTGCAGGTTGTACTTGGCCAGGATGTCCTTGCGGCCCTGGACGTACGAGTCGTCGTTGACGGCCTGCTGGACGTCGAAGTGGTCACCCGAGCAGGCGATCTCGACGCCGTCGTACCCGGCCTCGGAGGCGAACTGACAGACCTCCTCGAACGGCAGGTCGGCCCACTGACCGGTGAACAAGGTGATCGGACGTGGCATCTGACTGACTCCTCAGCGATTAAGAGTTCTCGACGGTGGTCCAGGCGCTGTCGTCCGCGGCCGACCGCAGTACGGCGTCGACCAGCCGGGCGGACCGCGCTCCGGCGGCGAAATCGGGCAGACCGTCCGGGCGATCACCCAGTACGGCGGCATAGCTGTCGGCAACGAACGAGTCGAACGCGTCCTGGTACCCCTGCGCATGCCCGGCCGGCAGCCGGTTCACTCGCGCCGCGGGCGGGCTGAGCGTCTCCGGGTCCCGGGTCAGCAACTGCGAGGCGGCACGACGGCCGACCCAGAGGCGATCCGGGTCCTCCTGGTCGAAGCCGAAGCTCGACTCGGTCCCCGAGACCTCCAGGTACAGGCGGTTCTTCCGGCCGGCGGCGACCTGGCTGACGACGATGGTGCCGACCACTCCGGCCTCGGTGCGGAACTGCGCGGTCGCCAGATCCTCCGTGCGCACCTGCACGCCGCCACGCTCGCCGCGGACGGTCCGTAGCTGCGCGCTGATGGCCGCGATCCGGTCACCGGTGACGAACTCGGTCAGGTCACACCAGTGCGACCCGATGTCGGCGAACGTCCGCGACGGACCGCCGGTCTGGTCGTCCACCCGCCAGTTCTGGTCGTCCACACCGGCCAGCCAGTCCTGCAGGTACGACCCGTGCAGGCTGGTGATCACTCCGGCCTCGCCGGCAGCGATCCGGGTCCGGAGCTCGCGGACCATCGGGTGGTAGCGGTAGACGAACGGCACGGCTCCGACACGCTCGGCGTCGACCGCGGCGGCGTGCAGACCGGCCGCGTCCTGCGCCGAGGTCGCCAGCGGCTTCTCGCAGATCACGTGCTTACCGGCCTCGAGCGCCTGCAGCGTCACCGGGAGGTGGGTGTTGTTCGGCGTACAGACGTGGACGACATCGATGTCGGCGGCAAGCAGTTCGTCCAGGGTCGCGAAGCCGCGCTCGGCGCCGGTCGCCTCGGCCGCCGCCTCCGCCCGAGCGGGGCTGGAACCGAGCGCACCGACCACCTGGGCTCCGGCCACCAGGGCCGACCTGCCGTGAACGCGGCCCATGAAGCCGCCGCCGACGATCCCGACCCGGAGCTTGCGCGCACTGGTGGACACGTCGAAGGACGCTATGTGACACTTTTGAACCCTGTCAAGCAAAAGTCCATCGGTCCAACGACGGAAGTGCTGCGATGAGCGATCTGGGTACGGCGGGCACCGGTGCCGTGCTGCGGTTACTCCTGGACGGGCAGCCCCGGACCCGCGCCGAACTCATCGACCTCAGCGGCCTGGCCCGGTCCACGGTGACCGGCCGGATCGAGGAGTTGCTCGCGGCCGGACTCGTCGTACCGTCCGGTGAGGCAGCGTCGACCGGTGGCCGGCCACCGGCGCGCTTCCGGTTCAACCCGGCCGCGCGGCTGATCCTGGCGGCGGACGTCGGCGCGACACATCTGTCCGTCGCCCTGACCGACCTCACCGGCGAGATCCTCGATCGGTCGACCACGCCGCTCAACATCGCCGAAGGCCCCGAGGTGGTCCTGACCGCCATCGCGCAGACCGGACGTTCGCTGCTGAAGGCCGCGCGGCGTTCGGTCAAGGATCTTGCCGGCACCGGAGTCGGACTGCCTGGACCGGTCGAGCACAGCACCGGCCGTCCGAACCATCCGCCGATCATGCCGGGCTGGGACTCCTACGACGTGGTCGGCCGACTCGAACACGAACTGAAGGCGCCGGTTCTGGTCGACAACGACGTGAACATCATGGCCCTCGGCGAACACGCGACCGAGTACGCCGACGTGGAGCACCTGCTGTTCGTCAAGGTCGCCACCGGCATCGGCGCCGGCGTGATCAGCGGGGGCCGCTTGCATCGTGGCGCACAGGGCGCGGCCGGCGACATCGGCCACATCCAGGCACCAGGTCGCTCCGAGCTGTGCCGCTGTGGCAACACCGGCTGCCTGGAGGCGGTCGCGTCGGCCGCGGCCATCGCCGCCCAGCTGAACGTCGGTGGCAGTCACGACATCGTCGACCTCGTCCGCGCCGGCAACACCGCCGCAACCGCAGCGGTCCGCCAGGCGGGACGTGAGATCGGCTCCGTCCTCGCCGCGGCCGTCAGCCTGCTCAACCCGTCGGTGATCGTCATCGGCGGTTCACTGTCCCAGGCCGGCGACAGCCTCCTGGCCGGCATCCGCGAAGCGATCTACGCCAGATCGTTGCCCCTGGCCACCACCGACCTGCACGTGGTCACCAGCCAGTCAGGTCAGGATGCCGCGCTGCGCGGCGCCGCAACCCTCGTCCTTCAGCACCAGCTGACGGCCCAGTGATCCACCACGGCGAGGAGCCGGTCGAGGAGCGGTCCGCCCCGCGCCCGCCCGAACCCGTGGCGCCTGCCGTGGAAGGCGGCCTGCACGACCTGCAGGTGTGCCCATCTCCGGACGCGCTCGCGATCGAGTTGTGCCGCTTCGGCGAAGACGTCGAGCTCGTGCAGCAGCGCCTTCATCAGGTCGTCGGACTCCATCAGCGCCAAGGCACGCGGCTTGAGCAAGGTCGCGCCGTCGTACGCCGGATCCCCGACGTACCCCTTGGGATCGACGGCCAGCCACGGTTCGCGATTCCCACGCAGGATGTTGCGGCCGTGGAAATCGCCGTGCACGACGAGCTCCGGCTGTTGCCGGCCCAGTTCGTCGATGACCGCCAGCGCGGAGTCCACGACTGCAACGGGCAGCGCACCAGGAAAATCCGCGGCATCCTGGCGCAGCTCGGCGGCCCAGCCGTCGGCCTGATCGGCAAGCCGCGGTAGCCCGGAGGGCGCCGGGATGGACAGGCGGCGACTGAGCTGTCCCGACACGGACGCAATCTCGTCGCGGTCGGCGAGCTGGCCCAGGGTCGAGGACTTCGCACGCTCGAGCAGCATCGCGAAGGAAGCGTCATCGCGCTCGTACAACAGGACCGCGCCACGGCCGCCCCACGCCGCGTACGCGTCCGGTTCGTGCACGTTGCCCGGGTGCGGGAACGACACCTTGAGCACGGCATGTCCAGACGCGTGAAGGACCGGAACGATCACCCCGACCTGGCCGTGCGTCACCTCGCCGTCCCGAACGCAGTCCCACCGCGCCATCAGGTCGTCCACGAGTGCGGGGAGTTCGGCCAGCCAGGCTGCCCCCGCCTCACCCTCGCGATCGACCGTGGCCTGGGCGAAGGCGGAAGGGATCATCCCCACCGCTCCGACTTGGCCGAGCGGGACACGAGGCTGAACAGCATGTCCTTGGGCGTCATCTCGCCGGCGACGACCTTGGTGACGTGTTCGGCGATCGGCATCTCGACGTCGTGGTGGTGAGCCAGGTCGCTGATCGACGAACAGGACTTCACACCCTCCGCGACCTGGCGAGTGGCGCCGGCGATCTCGGCCACGGTCATGCCCTTGCCGAGCTTCTCGCCGAAGGTCCGGTTCCGCGACAGCGGCGACGAGCAGGTCGCGACCAGGTCACCCAAGCCGGCCAGCCCGGAGAACGTGTGCTCCCGCGCGCCGAGCGCCGTACCCAGGCGGGCTGTCTCGACCAGACCGCGGGTGATGACCGAGGCCCTGGCGTTGTCGCCGAAGCCGAGGCCGACCGCCATCCCGACGGCCAGGGCGATCACGTTCTTGGTCGCGCCACCGAGCTCGCAGCCGATCACGTCGTTGTTCGTGTACGGGCGGAACGTCGGCGAATGGCACAGCTTCTGCAGCCGTGTCGCAGTTCCCTCGTCCGCGCACGCGACCACCGACGCGGCCGGTTGTCCTTCGGCGATCTCCCGCGCCAGGTTGGGCCCCGACACCACAGCGATCCGCTCCGGTCCGGCGCCGGTGATCTCCGCGATCACCTCGCTCATCCGCTTGGTCGTACCGACCTCGACGCCCTTCATCAGGCTGACCAGGGGTACGGCGTTCGGCAGGACGTCGGCCCAGTCCTTCAGGTTCTCACGCAACGACTGACTCGGGACCGCCAGTACGACGGCCTCCGCACCGTCGGCAGCCGCGGCCGGATCGTGGGTCGCGGTGATCGTGTCCGGGAGTCGCAACCCGGGCAGGTAGTCGGTGTTCTCGTGCTGGGTGTTGATCACTTCGCACAGGGACTCACGCCGGCCCCAGATGGACACCTGGTTCCCCGCGTTCGCCAGCACCGTGGCGAACGCCGTACCCCAGGATCCGGCTCCGAACACCGCCACCTTCGTCATGCCGTCTCCTCACCATCGTCGGCTGCACGGGCCTTGCGCAGGTCGTAGAGCTCCTTCGGCGGGGTCTCGCCGCGCAACTCGCCCAGCGTGGCAGCGACCTCGGCCATGATCACCTCGGTTGCCTCGTGCAACAGCGAGTTGGTGATCGGCTTGCCCTGGAACGCGCTCAGGTCGACCGGCTTGCCGGCCCGCACTCGCAGCGTCTTGCGCGGCAGCAGCCGGATCCGCACGGTGCGGCCGGTGTAGGACTTGATGACCTCCTGGGCGCCCCAGTTGGCGATCGGGACCACCGGACAGCCGGTCATCAAGGCGATCCGGGCGGCGCCGGTCTTGCCGGTCATCGGCCACATCTCGGGGTCGCGGGTGATCGTGCCCTCCGGGTAGACGCCGACGCACTCGCCCCGCTCGACCGCGGCGACCGCATCCCGGAACGCGTCCGCGGCCTGGGTGGAGTCCCGGTAGACCGGGATCTGGCCGGCACTGGTGATGATCCGGCCGAGCACCGGCAGCTTGAACAGCGACGCCTTGCCCAGGAACCGCGGGATCCGGCGGCACTCCCAGATGAAGTACCCGAGCACGACCGGGTCGAAATGCGAGATGTGATTCGGCACGTAGACCACGCCGCCGGAGCGGGGCATGTTCTCCCGCCCGGTGAACGTGCACTTGGTGAACACCAGCATGAACGGCTTCACGATCACGACGATCAGGCCGAACCAGAAGCCCCGGGGTGGCCGGGGATCTTTCCGCTGCCCGTCCACTGCTGCCTCCTGCTGCTCGTGCCTGCCATCCGTCATGGGAGAATCCTGCCTGATGGCAGACCTACAGGTCGCTCCCTGGACCCTGGTGATCCCGGTGAAGCGTACGGCGATCGCAAAGAGCCGGCTGGCTGCCGCCTACCCGCAGCACCGTCCGGAGCTCGCGCGCGCCTTCGCTGTCGACACTACTGCGGCCATCTTGTCCTCTGCCCTGGTCCGTGCCGCCCTGGTCGTCACCGACGACCCGGTGGTGGCCAGGGACGTCACCGCCGTCGGCGCGCGGGTCGTGCCGGATCTCCCGGCCGCGGGGCTGAACGAGGCGCTCCTGCACGGCGCCAGGGTTGCCGCCGCGGAGTTCCCGGGGCACGGGGTCGTTGCCCTCTCCGCGGATCTGCCCGCGTTGCGGCCCGCCGAGCTGACCGCCGTACTGGCTGCCTGTGTGGCGCCCCGATCATTCGTCATCGACCTTCCCGGCACCGGTACGACGCTCCTCGCGGCACAGCCCGGGGTCGCGCTGGATCCGCGGTTCGGTGTGGGTTCCGCACTAGCCCACCAAGCATCCGGGGCGATGCCGATCGAGTTGACCGGCATCGAGTCGGTACGCCGCGACGTCGACACGGCAGCCGATCTGGCTCACGCCGTACAACTGGGAGTCGGTGAAGCGACCGCGGACGTGATGTCACTCGTGCTCGGCGCCGCCACCGGGACCGAGGGTCTAGCCTGCTGAAATGCAAGCAACAGTGAGCCGCTACGACACCGAGACGTTCTCCGGCGCGGTGCTGACCGACACCGGGATCGAGCTGCCTTTCACCGTGCACGCCGTCGCGGACACTCCGGTCCGCCACCTCCGCGTCGGTCAGCGGGTCCGGATCGAAACCACCGGCTCCGGGGCGGATCTCCGCGTGACCAGGGTCGATTTCGGCACCGTGCTGTAAAAGGTTGCCGCAGGCACCCGCACACGGCACTGTGCACACGGCGAAGGCCGGTCGCCCCTGGAGTGGGGTGACCGGCCTTCGCTGTAGTGCGTACTGCGGTGCTGCAGTGCTGAAGGTCAGCGAGACGATGCGCGCTTCGCCGGAGCCTTCTTGGCGGGGGCCTTCTTGGCCGGCGCCTTCTTGGCAACGGTCGCCTTCTTCGCCGGAGCCTTCTTGGCGACGGCCTTGGCCGGGGCCTTCTTGGCAACGGTCTTGGCCGGCGCCTTCTTGGCAACCGTCTTGGTGGCCGTCGCCCTCTTGGCGGCGGTCTTGGTCGCCGCGGCCTTGGCCGGAGCGGCCTTCTTCGCCGGGGCGGCCGCCTTGGTGGCGGTCGCGGCCGGCTTCGGCACGACGAGCTTCGGCAGCTTCTTCGCACCGGAGACAACGGCCTTCAGCTCCGCACCCGCGCGGAACTTCGGAACCACGGTCTTCTTGGCACGCTTGGTCTCGCCGGTCCGCGGGTTGCGCACGATGCGCGCGCCACGCTCGATGGCCTCGAAGGCACCGAACCCGGTGATGGCGACCTTGCCACCCTTCTTGGTCAGCTCGCGCTCCACGGTGTCGATCACCGATTCCAGTGCGTGCTGGGCTTGGCGGCGGTTTCCGTCGAAGTGCACTGCGAGCGCTTCGACCAACTGGCTCTTGTTCACTGCTTCCCTCCGTGAACACTAGGCGTCGAGCACAGCGCTCGATCTCACGTGAACGTTATGGACTCCAGTGCCAGTTCACAAACACCAACGCGGCAATTCGGCTTGTTTTGGGCGATTCGTGCCACAATTTGGCCCGATCCGGCCCTTCAGGGCCTTCAGAATCCCTGCTGAGCAACGATCCGATGCCCTGCGTGACCGGGTGGAAGCCGGGTTCACAACCAGCCGCGGCGCTTGAAGATCTGGTGCAGACCCCCACAGACCAACGCCATCAGGCCGATCGCGAACGGGTATCCGAACTGCCAGTGCAGCTCGGGCATGCTGTCGAAGTTCATCCCGTAGACAGTGCCGATCAGGGTCGGTGCGAACAGGATCGCCGCCCAGGCGGAGATCCGCTTCACCTCTTCGTTCTGCTCGCTGCTGGCGATCGCGAGGCTCTTCATCTCCTCGTTCTGCTGCTGGGCCACCAGGGTCGCGTTCACGGTCAGGATGTCGCGCAGCAGTTCGCGGAAGCCGTCGACCTTCTCCACCACCTCGGTGACGTGGTCGGCCACATCGCGCAGCGAACGCTGCAGTTCCTCGTCGATGCCGTACTTCTCGAATCCGCCGCGCAACGCCTCGAGAATCGCGACCAACGGCCGGGTCGCGCGCTGGAACTCGATCACCTCACGGGACAGTTCGTAGATGCGCCGCGACACCTTCGGGTCGCCGCGGAACACCTCGGTCTCGATCTCGTCGATGTCGTTCTCCAGGCCGGCGACCACCGGCGCGTACCCGTCGACGACCTTGTCCATGATCGCGTAGAGCACCGCCTCGGTGCCGCGGTCCAGCAACTCGGGGTCGCGTTCGACCCGGCGCCGTACCGCGGCCAGGTTGGGCGCCTCGGCATGCCGGACCGTCACCACGAAGTCCGGGCCGACGAACACGTGCACCTCGCCGAACTCGACCTCCTCGGTCGCGTCCCGGTAGCGGGCGGCCTTCAGTACGACGAACAACGTGTCGCCGTAGCGCTCCAGCTTCGGCCGTTGATGGGCCTGGATGGCGTCCTCGATGGCCAACTCGTGCAGGTCGAACTCCTGGGCCAGCGACGCGAGTTCGCGCCGGTCCGGCCGGTACAGGCCGATCCAGGCCAGGCTCTTGGGCGCCTTGTGCAGCACGCGATAGGTCTCGGCCAGCGAACCCGGCGACGCAACCCGGCGGCCGTCGCAGTAGATCGCACTGTCGACGACGCTGTGTCCCTTGGGCTTCGGCAGCTCGCGCGGCCTCTCGGCCGGCTCGACGACAGGAGCAGCGGCATGCTTGCGGGCGGTAGTGCGAAGTGACGGGGTGCGGCCGAAGGCGCGCAGCGTGCGCAGGCGCAGGTCGGACATGAGTCCTCCAGGTGCGGTGAGGCAAGTGAGTGATGGGCACGCGTCTGCCCGACCCCCACGGCACTCAAGCCGCAACTACCAGAGGATTCCGCCTCTCAAGGTCGAGCGAGACCCATATGTCTGGAGGGGTCGCTACTCATGAGCGCCTCACCTCCTCGGTCTCGCAAGCCTTGTTCTGACAACCACGCCAGGGTAACACCAGAGTTATCGCCGCCGGACGTCCGGACGTTACGGCGGCGAGAACTCTGCACTACGTCAGGCCTTCGCGCTACGTCAGGCCTTCGCCGGCAACGTGGCCGGCTTGAAGGCGGGCCGGGTCGCCTCGTACGCGGCGATGTCGGCCTCGTGGGACAAGGTGATGCCGACGTCGTCGAGACCGTTCAGCAACCGGTAGCGGGTGTAGTCGTCGATCTCGAACGGCGCCGACACGTCACCGGCGGAGATCGTCTTGTGCTCCAGGTCGACGGTCACCTTGGTGCCCGGGTCGGATTCGATCGTGGTCCACAGCCGCTCGACGACGTCCTGCTCGACAAGGGCCGCGAGCAGCCCGGCCTTGCCCGAGTTGCCACGGAAGATGTCGCCGAACCGCGACGACACGACGACGCGGAACCCGTAGTCGAGCAGGGCCCAGACCGCGTGCTCCCGCGACGATCCGGTGCCGAAGTCCGGTCCGGCCACGAGCACCGAGACACCGCCGTACTCGGGCTGGTTCAGGACGAACTCGGGATCGTTGCGCCAGGCCGCGAACAGCCCGTCCTCGAAGCCGGTCCGGGTGACGCGCTTCAGGTAGACGGCCGGGATGATCTGGTCGGTGTCGACGTTGCTGCGGCGCAGTGGGGCCGCCGTACCGATGTGCTGGGTGAAGGCTTCCATGATTCTGCTGCTCCTCAGACGTTCTCGGGTACGGCGACGTCGACCGGCGGCAGGTCCACCGGGGCCGCGAGGGTCCCGGTGACGGCGGTCGCGGCGGCAACCAGCGGGGACACCAGGTGCGTCCGGCCGCCCTTGCCCTGGCGGCCTTCGAAGTTCCGGTTCGAGGTGGAGGCGCTGCGCTCGCCCGGGGCCAACTGGTCCGGGTTCATGCCCAGGCACATCGAGCATCCGGCCCCACGCCATTCGGCGCCGGCATCCTTGAAGATCGCGTCCAGGCCCTCGGCCTCGGCCTGCAACCGGACCCGGCCCGATCCCGGGACCACGAGCATCCGGGTGCCCTCGGCAACCTTCCGGCCGGCCAGCACCCCGGCCGCGGCGCGCAGGTCCTCGATCCGGCCGTTGGTGCAGGAGCCCAGGAACACTGTGTCCACGTGGATCTCGCGCATCGGCGTACCGGCGGTCAGGCCCATGTACTCCAGCGCCCGCTCGGCGGCGCGCTTGTCGTTCTCGTTGCCGAAGTCGTCCGGCGACGGGACGGACTCCGACAGCGGGATGCCCTGACCGGGGTTGGTGCCCCAGGTGACGAACGGCGTGATGTCCTCGGCGCGCAGGACCACCTCGCGGTCGAAGGTCGCGTCCGCGTCGGTGGCCAGGCTCTTCCAGTACTCGACCGCGGCTTCCCAGTCGACGCCCTGCGGCGCGTGCGGCTTGTCCCGCAGGTACGCGAACGTGGTCTCGTCCGGCGCGATCATGCCGGCCTTCGCGCCCCACTCGATCGACATGTTGCAGATCGTCATCCGGGCTTCCATGCTCAGCGCGCGGATCGCCTCGCCGCGGTACTCGACGATGTAGCCCTGGCCGCCGCCGGTGCCGACCTCCGCGATCAGCGCCAGCACCAGGTCCTTCGCCGAGACGCCGTCGGGCAGTACGCCGTCGACCGTCACGGCCATCGTCTTCGGCCGCGCCTGCATCAGCGTCTGGGTGGCCAGCACGTGCTCGACCTCGCTGGTGCCGATGCCGAAGGCAATCGCCCCGAACGCGCCGTGCGTGCTCGTATGGCTGTCACCGCAGACCACGGTCATGCCGGGCTGGGTCAGTCCGAGCTGCGGGCCGATCACGTGGACGACGCCCTGGTCCGGGTCGCCGAGGGTGTGGATCCGGATGCCGAACTCCTCGGCGTTCTTGCGCAGGGTGTCGACCTGGGTGCGCGACACCGGGTCGGCGATCGGCTTGTCCACGTCGAAGGTCGGGACGTTGTGGTCCTCGGTGGCGATGGTCAGGTCCGGGCGCCGGACCTGACGGCCACCCAGCCGGAGGCCGTCGAACGCCTGCGGACTGGTCACCTCGTGCACCAGGTGGAGGTCGATGTAGAGGAGGTCGGGTTCCCCGTCGGCATGGCGCACGACGTGCGCATCCCACACCTTTTCCGACAACGTCCTACCCATCAGACTTCTCCTCCTTGGATACTTTTCCCAACCCCACCGCCCCTGTCGAGGTGTCTGGTGAGGTGCTGTCTGGCTCACAGTGCTCTCGATCGGGTCACGGAAGCGACTTGCGTTCCACGATTCGAGACGGCAATATCGTCTCATGGACAACTCTAGCGGAGTCGGCGTTCTCGACAAAGCAGCCCTCGTTCTGTCCGCCCTCGAGTCCGGGCCGGCGACCCTGGCCGGCCTGGTGGCGGCCACGGGGCTGGCCCGTCCGACGGCACACCGGCTGGCGGTGGCGCTGGAGCACCACCGGCTGGTCGGGCGCGACATGCAGGGCCGGTTCGTGCTCGGCCCGCGGCTCAGCGAGTTGGCCTCGGCCGCCGGTGAGGACCGGCTGCTGGCGACCGCCGGCCCGGTGCTGGCGCGGCTGCGCGACATCACGGGTGAGTCGGCGCAGTTGTTCCGCCGCCAGGGTGAGTACCGGGTGTGCGTCGCGGCCGCCGAGCGTCCGTCCGGCCTGCGCGACACCGTGCCGGTCGGCAGTCAGCTGACCATGGCGGCCGGCTCCGCGGCCCAGATCCTGCTCGCCTGGGAGGACCCGGAGCGGATGCACCGCGGTCTGCACAACGCCACCTTCAACGCGGCCGCGTTGGCCGGTGTACGGCGCCGCGGCTGGGCCCACTCGGTCGGCGAACGCGAGCAGGGTGTCGCCTCGGTGTCCGCTCCGGTGCGTTCCCCGTCCGGCAAGGTGATCGCGGCCGTGTCCGTCTCCGGCCCGATCGAGCGGTTGTCCCGCCAGCCCGGACGGATGCACGCCCCCGCCGTGATGGCTGCCGCCGAGCGTCTGTCCGAGGCTCTCCGCCGCGCCTCGGAGTAATCAGGCGACGTTCAGCCGCCGTACGGCACCGTGAGGATCTCGAGGTTGTGCCCGTCGGGATCGTCCCAGTAGAGGCCACGTCCGCCGTCGTTGGTGTTGATCTCACCGTCGCGCCGGTGGAACGGGTCGGCCCAGTAGGTCAGTCCGCGCTCGACGATCCGTGCATGGATCTGGTCGAACTCCTCCTCGCTGACGAGGAAGGCATAGTGCTGGCGATGCGGCTGCCCGTGGCTGTCCGCGAAGTCCAGCGACGTGCCGTTCCCGAGCTGCACCACAGCGAACGGCCCGTAGCCGGCCGGATCGCCGAGTCCGAGGATCTCGGCCAGGAAGCGCGCCGACGCCCCCTTGTCGGTGCAGTTCACGATGGTGTGGTTGAACTCGACGGCCATCAGCCCAGCGTAGGCCGAACCGCGCTCGGATGGTTGCCCGCGGCTGCGAGTGATGACGTGTACCCGTTGTGTATTCGGGTGAGTCGGGTGACCATGAAGCTTGAGTGGCCTGGGAGCTCAAGGAGGTCTGCCATGGATCGGGACTGGCTCACACTCGGCTGGAAGATGCTGCTCGTCCGTGGGGCGATCGGCATCGTCTTCGGGATTCTCGCGATCGTCTGGCCGATCGAAACGGCCATCGCGCTCGCAGTGCTGTGGGGTATCTGGGCCCTTGCGGACGGCATCGGGTCGATAGTGCAGGCCTTCCAGCCGGAGTCGAAGGGCAACCGCATCTGGCTGGTGGTGCTCGGCGTCATCGCGCTGCTCGCGGCGTTCTTCGCGATCGTCCACCCCGGGATGGCCGCGAAGACACTGACGTGGATCCTCGGCATCTGGCTGATCGTCCGCGGTCTCTTCGAACTGTTCGGTGCCTTCACCAACAACCACGTCATGCCCCGCTGGCTGCTCGTCGTGAGCGGTGCCCTGTCGATCCTGATCGGTGTCCTGTTCGTCGCCAACCCGGGTGCGTCCGCGGTCGGCATCGCCGTACTCCTCGGGGTGACCGCCCTGGTCTGGGGCGTCGTCCTGATCGCCGTCGGCCTCAGCGTCCGCCGCGACCTGAGCCATCCACCGCAGACCACCACGCCGTCCCCGGCGTGATCGGCTGACATTCGTCCAAGACCGACGCCTCGGCATCCACGTAGCGTCCCGTGCATGGTTCATCGCGACGTTGAGCTCGTGCACGGGATGCACGTGGTCCACGACGGCCCGCGGACAGCGTCGCCGTTACTGCTCATTCATGGATCGGGCGCCTCGGGCGCATCCTGGGGCCCGGTGGTCGAGGCACTCGCCGCCCGTCATCACGTCATCCGGGTAGACCTTCCCGGATGCGGCCGGTCTCCGACAGCACCGACGTACGACGTGCCTCGTCAGGCGAGCCGCGTTGCCGAGCTGCTCGACGACCTTGGACTGCGGGACGTCCCTGTGGTCGGGCACTCCAGTGGTGGCTGGGTCGCCATCTCGCTGGCCGAACAGCGCCACGACCTGGTGGGTTCGCTCGTGCTGATCAGCACCGCCACCAGCCTCGACGCGCTGCAGCCGCAACCGTTCATCCTGCGAGCCCTGCTGGCCCCGCCGTTCGGCCCGTTGCTGTGGCCCAGGCGGTCGGACGCGATGATCCGCAAGGGGATCAGGGCAACGATGGTTCGCCCGGTGGACATTCCGGACGACACGGTCGCCGACCTGAAGAACATCACGTACCGCACCTTCCGGAAGGTCCTGCGGTGCAACGGCGCGTACGTCGCCGAGCGCAGTACCCCGGATCGTCTCACTGGCCTCGACGTACCGGTGCTCGTGATCTTCGGTGCCGCCGACCCCCGGTACTACCCGGCAACAGCGCGCCAGTACGACGCGGTGCCGAACACACGGCTCGAGATGCTGCCTGATGTCGGGCACATGCCCATGCTCGAGGCGCCCGAGCTGACCAGCGAACTCCTGCTGGGTTTCACGGCTGCTGCCGCGAACACTCCGTAGACTGATCACGTGCTGTCGACTGGCACATCACCCAGCTGGACCTGGTCGGACGTGGACGTCGCCGTACCGCGCCCGTCAGCTCGGCTGCCGGGGATCAGCATGGCCGGGTTCGGCGTCCGTACCTCCGCGTTCGTGGACATCGCCATGGTTGCCCACCCGTCGGTCACTGTGCTGTTCGACCTGAGCCTGGCAGGTGGCGTCGTCTACCAGGCCGATGGGGGGCAGCGCCAGCGCGGCAGCTTCGTCGCCGGGCTCCTCCCTGGTCGGCTTCGGGCCGGCGGCTGGAGCGGCGAGTGTCTCCAGATCCGCTTGTCGCCGGTAGTCGCGGCCTCGTTGTTCGGCGCGTCGACCGAGCTCTCCGGGACAGTCGCATCCCTGGAAGATGTGTGGGGCCGCGATGGCGGACAGCTCGAGGAGAAACTGCGCGCCACGGGCTCCTGGGACGAGCGGTTCACGATCGCGGCGGACGTCCTCACCCGGCGCCTGGACGGCCGGCCATCGATCGATCCGGAGGTCGCCCTTTCCTGGCGGCGGACGGTCGCCGGCCGCGGGCGGATCCGGGTCGACGGGCTGGCGGACGAGGTCGGCTGGAGCCGGCAGCGCCTGTGGTCCCGCTTCCGCTCCCAGATCGGCCTTACGCCCAAGCGCGCCGCACAGCTGGTGCGCTTCGACCACGCCGCTCACCTTCTCGCGGCGGGCCATGCCCCCGCGAGTGCTGCCGCCCAGAGCGGGTACGTCGACCAGTCCCATCTCCACCGCGATGTCAAAGCCATCACTGGAATCACCCCTTCCGCCGTGGCCACCGCACCGTGGCTCGCAATCGACCACATCGCCTGGCCCGCGCATCACAGGTGACGTCAGTCCTCGATAGCGGTCAGCGTTTCGATGAGCCGATCGATGTGACTGGAGAGTGCTCGACCGGCCGGCACGAGCTGCGGCGTCGCATGCGCCAGTTGTGCGTGGCCGAGGAAGGCGGCGTACGCCAGCAGGCCGCGGTCGCGGGCCCGGGCCTGGGAGAGACCGAGTTCGGCGAACAGTGAGGTGAGGTAGGCGAGCCGGCGCTCGGTCACCCGTGCCAGCGTGGGCGCGACCAGCGGATGCGTCGCGGTGGCCTGCAGGGCGAGCTCGACGGAACCGGCTCCCGCCCCGGGGTCGCCCACCACCGCGGTGAACACCAGGCGGAGGAGTTTGCGAAGACGCGTCGCGACGTCCGGCGTCTGATCGACCGCCGCGATCACCCGATCGGTGTCGCGCTGCTCCCAGCGCTCGAGCGCGGCCGCGATGAGTGCGTTCCGATCGGTGAAGTGCCAGTAGAAGCTGCCCTTCGTGGTCCCGAGGGACTTGGCCAGCGGCTCGACCGCGACCGCTCCGAGGCCGCCCCGGGCGAGTGCGTCGAGCGCTGCCGCCGTCCAGTCGTTCGCCGTCAATGATTCGCGCTTCCCAATGGCCATGTCCATACGCTACCGTATGGTCAATCCTCCATACGGAGGCGTATGGAGAGGGGGGATGTCATGAACGCACAGACCATCGAGGTAGAGCCCGCAGCCCGACGCATCGCCGAGCAGCACAAGACCCGAGGCCCGATCGGCGTCATCCGGCGCTACCCGATCATCAGCTTCGTCGTGCTGGCCTGCTTCTTCGGCTGGCTGCGCTACATCACGGCCTTCCTCGGGCTCGGATCGAATCCGGAGAACCTTCCGCTCGGGCCACTCGCGGCCGCACTGGTCGTCACCGCCTGCCAGGGCCGTGAGGAGCTGCGCGCCTGGGGCCGGAGGCTGCGCAGCTGGAGAGCCGCTCCGAAGTGGTACCTGCTCGCCATCCTGGCCCCAGTGGTGCTGCACACCGTCAACGTGCTGGTGAACCATCTGCTCGGGGCGCCGTTGCCCACCTCGGAGCAGCTCGCGGCCTGGCCCGGCGTACTGGCGTCGATGGTGGTGCTGGTGGTGCTGATCGGCATCGGCGAGGAAGCGGGCTGGATGGCGTTCGCGGCGCCGATCCTGCTGCGCCGGCACGGCTTCCTGGCCGCCTGGGCGCTCGCCGCTGGGATGCGGATCCTTTGGCACCTGCCGCTGATGATCACCGGCGAGCTGCCGTGGGTGGTCGGCATCGTGGGCAACGCGGCGTTCACGATGGTGATGCTGCGGGTCTTCGTCGCCAGCGGCGGACGCTGGACTCTGACGGCGGTCTGGCACGCGAGCCTCAACGCCTTCGGCAGCGGCTTCTTCTTCCTGATGGTGACCGGCGAGGACAACGCCAGGCTCGGGTACCTGCTCGCCGCCGCCTACACCGTTGTCGCCATCGTCGTGTACTTCGCAGGACGGCCGGCCCGCAGTTCGGTGACCTGATCCGTCCAGAACCAGAAAAGCCTCCCACCAGCTGGTGGGAGGCTTTCTCTGGTAGCCCCGACGGGATTCGAACCCGCGCTACCGCCTTGAGAGGGCGGCGTGCTAGGCCGCTACACAACGGGGCCAGAGGGTTGTCGTCCGGTCCTCACGGGCCGGGCAACGAGGTTGAACCTTACCGATTTCCATCGGTGCGGTCCAATCCGCTGGGGTACTAGGACTCGAACCTAGACTAACTGAACCAGAATCAGACGGGCTGCCAATTACCCCATACCCCAAAGGCATTTCACTGCAGTTGTGAGACCGTCTCCGCCCTCACAACCTGGCTCGAAGAGAGTACCCGAGCAAGGGCTCGGACACCAAAACGGGGGTGCCGGTCGCGGGTTGTCACTCCCGTCACACCAGCCTCGTGCCCGGGTGCGGAGCCGGGGTCAACGGCAGGTTGCACACTGTCGCCAGCTTCATCCTCCGGGCCAGCCACAGCGCGACCGCTCCGAACAGTGCGAACTTCACCACGTCCACCGTCACCAGCGACCAGGGCGCGTCCTTCGCGCCCAGGCTGGCACCCACGCTGTTCGTCAACGCCGCGAACACGAAGGTCACCACGTTGTTCGCCGCGTGCGCCGCGATCGACGCCTCCAGCCCACCGGTCCGTATGACGAGGAAGCCCGCGACCAACCCGAATGCGAACCGATCCAGGAACAACGCCGGGCTCTCCCACGGCCACACCCCGTGCGCCATGGTGAACAGCACGGTCGTGACGAGGACCGCGATCACCGAGCTCCGCACCAGGGCACCGACGGCCTGCAACAGGTAGCCGCGGAAGAAGTACTCCTCCCCCGCAGCCTGGAACGTCGACGTGAGCAGCGTGACTGCAATCACGCCCGCCGCATCCGGCGCGATCCCGCTGCCACCATCACCGCCGATGAGCTCGACGCTGCCGAGCTGGATCACACCGAGCATGACCAACTCGGTCACAACCGCGGCCACCGCGAACCACGCCAGCGGCCGCCAGCGCAGCCGGCCGATGACCGAGGACAACAGCCCCGGCGCCTGCCGGTTGAGCGCCCGCGCGACCAGCATGCTCAGCGGGATCAGCGCGATCAGCGACAGGTTCGTCGCCAGCAGCCCAAGCCACGAGACTGTGCCCTCGGGATCCTTGCGGATGCCCTGCTGGATCCCGAGCACGACCACGCTCGTGATCATCCAGCCGACGAGGATCGCCAAGGCGCCGAGAACGACGTACCCGCGCGGTGCCTCCGGGTTCACCAGCAGCCGCTGGTACGGCGGAGGCCCCGCATCGGACCTGTCCGTCGCCGGCGTCACGTCGTGCGGCATCTAGCCCGCCAGGAGGGAAGCACGCGCCTGCTCGAGCCGATGCAGGGACTTCTCCCGGCCGAGCAGCTCGAGCGACTCGAACAGCGGCGGCGAGATCCGGCGTCCGGAGATCGCCACCCGGACCGGGCCGAACGCGTTCTTCGGCTTCAGCCCGAGCCCCTCGATCAGCGAGGTCCGCAGCGACGCCTCGATCGCCTCAGTGGTCCAGTCCACGTCGGCCAGCGCCTTCACCGACGCCTCGAGGACCGCGCCCGCGTCACCGGTCAGCACCTTCGCTGCGGCGTCCGGGTCGACGCTGAACGCCGCATCGTCGACGAACAGGAAGCCGAGCATGTCGACCGACTCCGACAGCGTGTTCATGCGCTCCTGCACCAGTGGTACGGCGGCCTGCAGGACTGCACGCTGGTCCGCCGACGGCTCGGCCGGCAGCACGCCCGCCTTGGCCAGGAACGGGACCATCCGGGATCCGAACTCCTCCGGCGCCAGCATCCGCATGTGCGCGGCGTTGATCGCCTCGCACTTCTTCGGGTCGAAGCGGGCCGCGTTCGAGTTCACCTTGCGGATGTCGAACGCCTCGATCATCTCCGCCGTCGTGAACACGTCGCGGTCGTCGGCGATCGACCAGCCGAGCAGGGCCAGGTAGTTCAGCAGGCCTTCGGGCAGGAAGCCACGCTGCATGTACTCGCCGAGGCCGGAGCCCGGGTCGCGCTTGGACAGCTTCTTGTTGCCCTCACCCATCACGAACGGCAGGTGCCCGAACCGCGGCGTCCGGCCGCTGCCGACGCCGATCTCGGCGAGCGCCTCGTAGAGCGCGACCTGCCGTGGTGTGGACGGCAGCAGGTCCTCGCCGCGGAGCACGTGGGTGATCTCCATCAGCGCGTCGTCGACCGGGTTCACCAGCGGGTAGAGCGGGTAGCCGTTCGCCCGGACCAGGACGTAGTCGCTCAGGTTCTCGGGCAGGAAGGTGATCTGCCCGCGGACCAAGTCGTCGAACACGATCGGCCGGTCCGGCATGCGCAGCCGGACCACGGGCCGGCGGCCCTCGTCGACGTACGCCTTGACCTGCTCCTCGGTGAGCGTGCGGCAGTGACCGTCGTACCCGCTGTGCTGGCCGGCGGTGCGCGCGGCCTCACGACGCTGCTCGAGCTCCTCCTGCGAGCAGTAGCAGTGGTACGCCCGGCCGGCCGCCAGCAGCTTGGCGACGACATCGGAGTAGATGTCCATCCGCTCGGTCTGCTGGTACGGACCGAAGTCGCCGCCCTTCTCCGGGCCCTCGTCCCAGTCGATGCCCAGCCAGCGCAGCGACTCCAGGGTGAAGCTCAGCCCGTCCGGGGTGTTCCGGGCAATATCGGTGTCCTCGATCCGCAGGACCAGCTTGCCGCCGTAGTGGCGGGCGAAGGCCCAGGCGAACAGCGCGGTCCGGATGTTGCCGACGTGCAGGTAGCCCGTCGGGGAGGGCGCGAAGCGCAGCCGCACCTGGTTCGGTTCGAGGCCACCCAGGACATCGTCGTCGGTGGGGGCTGGCCGGTCAGTCACGCACGATCACCTTGTTCGTCAGAGTTCCGATTCCTTCGACGCTGATCGCGACCTCGTCGCCGGGCAGCATCGGGCCGACACCCGCGGGGGTGCCGGTGAGCACCACGTCGCCGGGCAGCAGCGTGGTGAAGGACGTGATGTAGGCCAGCACCTCCGGGATGCCGAAGATGAACTGCGACGTCCGCCCGTCCTGCTTCGGCTCGCCGTTCACCTGCGTGCTGACCCGCAGGTCGGACGCGTCGAGCTCGGTGCTGATCCACGGGCCGAGCGGGCAGAACGTGTCGTAGCCCTTGGCCCGGGCCCACTGCCCGTCGCTCTTCTGCAGGTCGCGCGCGGTGACGTCGTTGGCGATCGTGTACCCGAAGATCACCTCGTTCACCCGCTCCTTGGGCAGGTCGCGGCAGATCCGGCCGATCACGATCGCCAGTTCGCCCTCGAAGTGCAGGTTGTTGGTCTGCTCGGGGTAGACGATGCCGTCCCGCGGCCCGATCACCGAGGTGTTCGGCTTCAGGAAGATCAATGGCTCGGCCGGTACGTCGTTGCCGAGCTCCTCGGCGTGCGCGGCGTAGTTGCGGCCGACGCAGACCACCTTGCTGCGCGGGATCACCGGAGCGAGCAGCCGGACGTCGGCCAGTTGCAGCTTCTCCCCGGTGAACTGGACCGGCCGGTAGAGCGGGTCCGAGTCGAGCACGGATACGGTGCCGGTGAGCCCCTCGGGGTCGTCGGTCTCGACGACGCCGTACCTCGGCTCGTCGTCCACGGAGAATCTGGCGATACGCACGGCCCGAGCCTACCGTCGGGACGGAGTGAGAGAGTTATGTGGTGACGATCGAGATCCGGCAGGCCCTTCCTTCCGAGTACGACGCTGTCGGCGAGCTGACGGTGGAGGCCTACTCGCACGACGGCTATGTCCGGGGCGACTACGCGAGGACGCTGCGAGCGGCGGCTGATCGGGCGGCCAAGGCGGAGCTGTGGGTCGCGGCGGACGAGAGCGGACTGCTCGGCTCTGTCACCTACTGTCCAGCAGGCTCTGTGTACCGAGAGATCGGGCTGGACGACGAGGGCGAGTTCCGGATGCTCGGAGTGGTCGGCCGGGCGCGCGGACTAGGCGTTGGGACCGCGCTGACCGAGCGCTGTATCGAGCGCACCCGCGAGCTCGGCCTCGGCCGGATCGTGATGTGCAGTGCGACGTACATGACGACCGCGCACCGCATCTACCAGCGCCTCGGCTTCGTCCGCATCCCCGACCGCGACTGGTCCCCGATCGCCGGCGTCGATCTGTGGGCCTTCGCCCTGGACCTGTGACCGTCACCCTCAGCCCCGCCGAATGGACGTCGTACGAGACAGCCCATCGGAACCGCGTCGACGCCTTGGTCTCCGGGCATCTGGAGCGGCGACGCCGTAGGGAGGCGCATCCGGTCGAGGACTTCCTCTTCACCTACTACCCCACTCGCCCGAACCAGCTTCGCGTCTGGCATCCAGGACCGGGCGTCCGGCTGCTCGGAGCCACGCAGTACGACGGACGCCGCGGCTACAGGTACGTCGACGGCGCAGCCAGTGTGGATCCGGCGGAGGTGGGTCGGCGGGCGGACAGCCTTCGGTGGATCCGTCGGCTGCTGGGTGCGACGCTGGATCGCCAGCCGCAGTTCGGATGTTTCGGGTTGCACGAGTGGGCGATGGTCTACCGGACGTCCGACGTACGGCATGAGTCGTGGCCGTTGCGGCTGGGATCCGAGCGGACGGACCAGGTGGTCGAGTCGCACAAGATCGCGTGCTCGCACTTCGACGCCTTCCGGTTCTTCACGGATTCCGCGCGGCCGCGCAACGTGCTGCAACCGACCCGGGAGTCCCAGCCGCAGCTGGAGCAGGGCGGTTGCCTGCACGCCAACATGGACCTTTACAAGTGGGCGTCGAAGCTGATGCCGTTCACTCCGAGTGCCTTGGTGCTGGGCTGCTTCGAGATCGCCCGCGACATCCGCACGCTCGACATGCGCGCCTCGCCGTACGACCTCTCGGCTCTCGGCTACTCCCCTGTGCCGATCGAAACCACAGCAGGCAAAGCCGAGTACGCCGCCGCCCAACGCATCTTCGCCGAACGCGCCCGGCCACTCCGCCAGCAGCTCGTCGACCTCTGCGACGAGTTGCTCGGCTAGGCTCGGCGGCATGGGGAAGATCGTCGCCATCGCGCTGGGTGCGCTGCTGCTTGCCATCGGCGCGGTCTGGACGCTCCAGGGACTCGGCTACCTCAAGGGCAGCTCGATGACCGGCAGCTCGTTCTGGGCGATCGTCGGCCCGATCGTCGCGGCCGCCGGCGTCGCGCTCATCTACGTTGCGTTCCGCGGTCCGCAGAAACGGTGACCACCGCCCACTGATAGTGCATCGATCGGCCGTCGTCCCAGGTCTCCCATTCGTCGACGGTGCCGTAGCGCTGCAAGGTCTCCCGCAGTCCGTCGTCCGTGCGGATGCTGAAGAAGCGCCCGGGACCGAAGCCGCTCTCGTCCTGCCAGACCTGCTCGCCGCCGGTGGCACTACCCCACAGCCCGATCGCCAGCGGTGCGCCAGGACGCAGCACTCGCACGATCTCGCTCAGCGCCTGGTCGACATCCTCGTCCGCGACATGCAGGAGCGTGCTCATCGTCCAGCCCGCGTCGAAGCTCCCGTCCTCGAACGGCAACTCCAGGACCGAGGCAACCTGCGCTTCCAGACCAAGTGAACGGCAGGTCTCGACGCTGGCGGGCGCGAGATCCACGCCCACATAGGCGAACCCGGCATCCGCAATCGCCTGCCCGTCACGCCCGGGACCACAGCCGATCTCGAGCACGGACCGCCGCCCCTCACTGCCCAGCCGCTCGAGGTACGCCGTACGCCGGGCAACCCTGGCGTCAGGCAGCTCACGCCCGACGCGAGCACCAACCTCGTTGGTGTAGTAGGCAATCAAGTCACTCTCGCGCTGCGCGCGGCCGTCGTTCGTCATCTTCCGATCCTAGAGAGGATCGACTGGCCCACGGTCTCCAACGCTGATTGGCCCAATCCGCTGGGCATTTCAGGCCCTACCGTGGCAGTCGTGAAGGTCATGATTGCCGGCGCGACCGGCACGATCGGACGACAGTTGGTCCCGCGCCTGATCGAGGGTGGGCATCAGGTGATCGGGACGACCCGCTCCGATGCGGGGCTCGAACAACTGCGGGCGGCCGGGGCGCACGGCGTACAACTCGATGTGTACGACGCGGATGCGGTGAAGGCCGCGGTCGCGGCTGCTGCGCCCGACGTGATCATGCATCAACTGACCGACCTCAGCAGCGGCGCCCCAGGTGGCAACGGCCGGATCCGGCGCATCGGCACCCGCAACCTCGTCGACGCCGCCCGCCAGGCTGCAGTACCCAAGATGGTCGCGCAGTCGATTGCCTGGGCCTACGAAGCCGGCGCTGGACCGGCCGTGGAGACCACCCCGCTGGACGAGTCGGCACCGGACCCGCGCGGTACGACAGTGTCCGCGATCCGCGCGCTGGAGGACGGCGCGGCCGAGCTCCCGGAGTACGTCGTCCTGCGGTACGGACTGCTCTACGGCCCGGGCACGTGGCTGCGCCGCGGTGGGTTGGCGGACGACGTACTGCGGAGCGAGCGGCCGGCCGATCACCCGGGTGCCGCGTTCTTCGGCGGCCTCACCGAGGGCGATGGTGTCTTCTCGTTCCTCCATGTCGACGACGCGGCACGGGCTGCCGTCGACGCCCTGAACTGGCCGAGCGGCGCCGTCAACGTGGTCGACGACGAACCGGCACCGACGCGCGAATGGCTCCCCGTCTTCGCAGCGTCCGTGGGAGCCCCGACTCCGGCTCTGGCACCGGGTCGCAGACCGTGGGAGCGCGGCGCCGACAACGCCCTGGCCCGCTCGCTCGGTTGGACGCCGCTTCACCCCAGTTGGCGCACCGGCTTCAGCGCGGAGTGACTGCCTTCAAGGCGAAGAGGAGCGGGATGCGTGGGGCGTCGTCGGGGAGGCGCCACCAGCCCTCGGCGGTCTGTTTCATGCTCGGCCAACGGGGCCACTGCAGGACCTCTGATTCACGCAGGCTTGTGACGTGGAAGCCGGTGGACGCGAGGGTGGTGACCACCTCACCCAGGCCGTGCATCCATTCGTAGCTGGTTTGACGGCCGGGCACCGCATCGCCGGTGTAGGTCACGGTCGAGTCGTGGGCGATCGGTCCGCGACCTTCGAGGTAGTCGGCGCGGATGATCAGGTCGTCGGACTCGCCAGGCAGCGACACCGGCCGCATCGCGTTCAGCAGTGGGTGGAACTCCACGACATACAAGGCGCCGCCAGGCTTGAGGAGGTCACGGACCACGCGCGCCCAGTGCTCGAGATCGGGCAGGTAGCACAGCGCACCCTTGCCCGTGTAGACGACATCGAACCTGCGACCTTGCACCGCCTCCACAGCGTCGTACACATTCGCGTGGACGTAGTCGACCTCGACCCCGGCGTCGGCAGCGATCTGCCGCGCCTCCTCGAGCGACTTGGCCGACAGGTCCAACCCGGTCGTCCGCGCCCCGCGCCGAGCGAAAGCGATGGTCTCTGTCCCCAGATGACACTGCAGATGCAGTACGTCGCGACCCTCGAGCGGACCGAGGTCGTCCCACTCGTAGTCGGCGAACCAGAACTCCGCCGGCTGACTGTAGAAACGGCTCGCCGCGTGCAGCGGCGCCCGCGCATCCCAGTCCGCCTCGTTGGCGGCCACCATCTGCAGTGTCTGCGCGTCCAGTCGCATAAGCGTCCTCAGGCGTCGGGGTCGTCTGGCAGTCGACCGTAGGACAGATCCTTGGTGCGGTCGAACGTATTGCCGTCCGGGTGATGCGGGTGCGGCAGCGCCGAGTCGGTGTCGAGGTCGAAGCCGACCGCCTCCTCCGACTCGGTGACGTCGTCGGTCTCCGGATGGTGCTGGTGGTGCGGCAGGTGTTTGCCGAGAGAGTGCAGCAGACCGGAATGCTCGTCCTGCGGCTCGGTCTCCGTCATCGCCGGGCTCCTTCGGTAATCGCCCGGCGACGCCGGGCGGGGGACTGATTGTGACGCGTCCTGGTGGCGAGCGGGTGAACACCGCCTGCTTGATCGCATCCCCTTGTTCAAGGTTGTGAAATAAGCTTGAATAAGGATTATGGCACGGGTGGAGTTGCATCGGTGGCCTGGGCATCCGGACGGGTTCACCCGGGCCGAGCGGTTGGGCGGGTCGTACGAGCTGTACTTCCCGGACCCGTTGGTCGGGCGCGAGTTCGACCTGAGCGACGACGTCCTCGCGGCGTTGGAGGACGCCGCCGGCGATCTGGCCCGCCTGGACGCGACGGCCGCCGTCCTGACGAACAGCGAAGCCCTGGCCCGCCTGCTGCTGCGGGCGGAGGCTGTCGGGTCGTCGCAGATCGAAGGGCTGGTGGTCGGCGCGCGTCGCCTGCTCAAGGCCGACGTACTGCGGGACCGGCAGCGCGACGTCACCGCCGAGGAGGTGCTCGGCGCGGTCGACGCGATGACCTGGGCGACCGAATCCGTCCAGGCCGGCGACAAGCTCGAGGTCGACCACCTGCTCGAGGCGCACCGGCGCTTGATGGCCCAGTCCCCGACACCCGAGTTCGGCGGCGAGGTCCGCTTCCTGCAGAACTGGATCGGCGGCCGCTCCCCCGCGGAGGCGTACTACGTCCCGCCGCCGGCGCACCTGGTGCCCGACCTGCTGGCGGATCTGATGACCTTCGTCCGGGAGTCCCGGCTGCCGGTGCTGGCGAAGGCCGCGATCGCGCACGCACAGTTCGAGACCATCCACCCATTTGCCGATGGCAACGGCCGGACCGGGCGAGCGCTGATCCACCTGATCCTGCGGGCCGATGGACTGGTCACGCGGACCGTGCCGCCGGTGTCGCTGTCGCTCGCCACGCACGCGATGCAGTACGTCGAAGCACTGACGGCGTTCCGGCATGTCGGTCGCGCGACTACTGCGAAGGCTCGGTCGGCGGCGAATCCGTGGCTGCGGATGTTCGCGATGGCCTGCAGCCACGCGACGGCGGAGGCCGCTCGCTTCGAGCAGACGGCCGCCGAACTGAAGTCCGCATGGCGCGAGCGAGCCGCGCCTGTCCGCGGCGGCTCGACAGCCGACCTGCTCATCGAGGCACTGCCTGCCGCGCCGGTGCTCACGCTCGCGGCGGCCGCGCAACTTGTCGACCGCTCCCAGCAGGCAACCAACCAGGGTCTGGCGAGGCTCGTCGAGGCCCGCATCCTGCGTGAGATCACCGACGGCCGACGCAACCGCGTCTACGAGGCGCCCGAACTGATCGACGCGTTCACCCTGCTCGAACGCCGCTTCGCCAGCCCGGCCGCGGACACCCGGATCGAGCCACCTAGCAGACCGGTTCCATCGAGGCCAGCACCAACACGCCACGCACATTGACTTTCTTCTCCCGAGCGAGCAAGAATTCGAACATATGTTCGATCGTACAGGGAGAGATGATGCCAGAGCCGTTCGACTGGGACATCCTGCACCGGCCATCGGCGATGGCCATGGTCCGGGGCCAGCTCGGCTTCAGCTGGATGGTGCTGTCCGGCCGGCTCGCGCAGTTGACCGACGACCAGTACTTCTGGCGACCGAGCAGCGAGGCGCTGACCGTCGTACGCCGGCACTACACCGGGCGGTTCCGATCACTCGGGTCCGGCGAGTGGGTCGCGCAGTGGCCCGACGAGCCGGACCATCGCGGGCCACGCACGATCGCCTGGCTGATCGCCCATCTGACCGAGACGTTCTTCGAGCGCTGGGAGTGGACGTTCGGCGCGAGCCAACAGGGACGTGCCGACATCACCCTGCACGGCAACGCGCGCGATGCGGTGGCGTGGCTGACTCACTGGGTCGAGGCCTGGCAGGACGCGATCGCCGCTCTCGACGAGGAGCAGGTGATGACGATCGGCCTCAGCCAGGCGACCGAGCTGGACGCGGGCGAGCCGTTCGGTCACGTCGTACTGCGGCTGAATCGTGAGCTGATCCACCATGGCTCGGAGATCATGACGCTCCAGGACCTCTACGCGGTCGCGGCGTGAGGACCACAACATGTGCGACATGCGGCGTGGCGCTACCACAAGATCTAGGGTCAGCCACTTAGCATCACTACTGCTGGTGGTTCGGAGTGGTCGGCACCACAAGATGTGGGGCCACGCCGAGGCAACAGGGGAATCCGGTGCGAGTCCGGAACTGCCCCGCAACGGTGAGCGGAAGCCTTCCGCGAGTCCGGATACCTGCCACCGGCGCGTGCACCGCCGGTGCACGTGGTCCGAGACCTCGCGGGTGGGTCGCAGGGCGTGGCGGCAGTGTTCCCGGCCGGTTCTGCCGGCCCCGTCGTGCGCCCCTCCGCGTGGCTCCGATCCTCCGAACTCTTTTGGAGACAACACCTGTGACGATTGCTTCCTCATCCCGGTCGGCGACAGCCGACCGGTCGATCCAGCTGACCGTCGTACGCCGCGACGGCGGCCACACCGGCTTCGACCAGACCAAGATCTCGGTCGCCATGACCAAGGCGTTCCTCGCCGTCGAGGGTGCCGAGGCGGGCACCACCCACCGGGTCCGTGACCTGGTGACGGACTTGACCGGCCGGGTCGTCGAGGCCCTGACGAGCCGCGGTGACGCCCGCCGCAGCGTGCAGGTCGAGGACATCCAGGACCAGGTCGAGCTGGCGCTGATGCGCGCCGGCGAGCACCAGGTCGCCCGTGCGTACGTCCTCTACCGCGAGGAGCGCACCAAGGCCCGCACCCCGGCCGACCCTTCCGGCATCACCGACAAGCCCGCGCTCAGCGTCCGCGCGGCCGACGGCAGCACCGCGCCGCTCGACATCGACCGGCTGCGCGTGATCGTCGCGGAGGCGGCCACGGGTCTGGACGCGGTCGACCCCGAGCTGATCCTCGACGAGACCCTCGGTTCCTGCTACGACGGCATCGCACAACACGAGGTCGAGCTCGCTCTGGTGATGGCCGCCCGGTCGTACGTCGAGACCGAGCCGCAGTACAGCTTCGCCGCGTCCCGGCTGCTGCTCGACCAGATCCGTCGCGAGGCGCTCGGCCGCGTCCACGGCGAGCCGCGGCAGGCCAGCCAGGCGGAGATGGCCCAGGCGTACGTGGACTACTTCCCGCGCTACGTCGAACTCGGGGTCGAAGCCGGGCATCTCGATCCCGAGCTGGCCACCTTCGACCTCCCGCGCCTCGCCGCCGCGATCCAGCCCGAGCGCGACCTGGACTTCACCTTCCTCAGCCTGCAGACCTTGTACGACCGCTACCTGCTGCACATCGACAAGGTGCGCTTCGAGCTGCCGCAGGCGCTTTTCCTGCGCGTCGCGATGGGGATGGCGCTGCGCGAGGACGACCGTGACGCAAAGGCCATCGAGTTCTACGAAATGCTCAGCTCGTTCCGGTTCATGACGTCGACGCCGATCCTGTTCAACTCCGGCACGACCCGACCGCAGCTGTCTGCCTGCTTCCTGACCACCGTCCAGGACGACCTGGCCGAGATCTTCGCAGGCATCCGCAACAACGCGCTGCTCGCCAAGTACTCCGGCGGCCTCGGCAACGACTGGACCCCGGTGCGCGGCATCGGCGCCAGGATCCGCGGGACCAACGGTGAGTCGCAGGGCGTCGTACCGTTCCTGAAGATCGCCAACGACACCGCGGTCGCGGTGAACCAGGGTGGCAAGCGCAAGGGTGCGGTCTGCGCGTACCTCGAGACCTGGCACATCGACATCGAGGAGTTCCTCGACCTGCGCAAGAACACCGGCGACGAGCGGCGCCGTACCCACGACATGAACACCGCGAACTGGGTCCCCGACCTGTTCATGCAACGGGTCGAGGCCGGCGGCGACTGGACACTCTTCTCCCCCGACGACGTGCCCGAGCTGCACGACCTGTACGGCACTGCGTTCGCGGACGCTTACCGCGGTTACGAGCAGGCCGCGGACCGTGGCGAGATCCGGGTGTTCAAGCGGGTCAAGGCGGTCGATCTGTGGCGGCGGATGCTCACGGTGCTCTTCGAGACCGGGCACCCGTGGATCACGTTCAAGGACCCGTGCAACCTGCGCTCGCCGCAGCAGCACGACGGTGTCGTCCACTCCTCGAACCTGTGCACCGAGATCACCCTGAACACCAGCGCCGACGAGATCGCCGTCTGCAACCTCGGCTCGGTGAACCTGGCTGCCCACGTCACACCTGACGGGCTGGACGCCGAGCTGCTCCGCGACACCGTCATGGCGGCGGTCCGGATGCTCGACAACACCATCGACACGAACTTCTACACCACGCCCGAGTCGGAGCGGTCGAACCTGCGGCACCGGCCGATCAGTCTCGGCCTGATGGGGTTCTCCGACGCACTCTTCCGGCTACGGATACCGTATGCCTCAGAGGCGGCGGTCGCCTTCGCCGACAGCTCGATGGAGCAGATCAGCTACCACGCGATCGAGGCCTCCAGCGATCTCGCCGCCGAGCGCGGCCGCTACTCGTCGTACGACGGATCGCTGTGGAGCCAGGGCATCCTGCCGATCGACTCGCTCGAGCTGCTCAAGACGGCGCGGGACGGCGACCTGATCGTTGACCAGAGCAAGCAGCTCGACTGGGACGCGCTCCGGCAGAAGGTCCGGCGCGACGGCATGCGCAACTCCAACGTGATGGCGATCGCGCCGACCGCGACGATCTCCAACATCTGCGGGGTGAGCCAGTCGATCGAGCCGACGTACAGCAACCTGTTCGTGAAGTCGAACATGTCGGGTGAGTTCACCGTGGCGAACCCGTACCTCGTGGCCGACCTGAAGGCGCGCGGGCTGTGGGACCAGGTGATGGTGTCCGACCTCAAGTACCACGACGGCATCCTGGCGGGGATCGAGCGGATCCCGGCCGACCTGCGCGAGCTGTACGCGACGGCCTTCGAGATCGACCCGATGTGGCTGGTCAAGGCGGCGTCGCGGCGGCAGAAGTGGATCGACCAGTCGCAGTCGCTGAACCTCTACATGGCCGCGCCGTCGGGCCGGGCGCTGGACGAGCTCTACAGGTCGACTTGGCGGTATGGACTCAAGACGACCTATTACCTGCGTTCCCAGTCAGCCACCCATGTGGAGAAGTCCACGCTCCAAGGGACGGACGGCCGGCTGAACGCCGTACAAGTTGCGCTTCCCGAGCCCACCGGAGCCGTTTGCGCCATCGACGACCCGGACTGCGAGGCCTGCCAGTGACGACCGGATTGGGAGAGATCTCCGTCGGGGCGTCCCGGGTCGAGGTCGCCGACAAGGCGATGATCAACGCGCGGGCGGACGTGAACCAGTTGCTGCCTTTGAAGTACCGGTGGGCCTGGGAGAAGTACCTTGCCGCCTGCAACAACCACTGGATGCCGACGGAGGTGTCCATGCAAGCCGACATCTCGTTATGGAAGTCGAGGGACGGCCTCACCGAGGACGAGCGGATGATGCTGAAGCGCAACCTCGGCTTCTTCGCTACGGCGGAGTCTCTGGTCGCGAACAACATCGTCCTGGCCGTCTACCGGCAGCTGACCAACCCCGAATGCCGGCAGTACCTGCTGCGCCAGGCGTTCGAGGAGGCCGTGCACACGCACACCTTCCAGTACATCTGTACGTCGCTCGGCCTGGACGAGGGCGAGCTGTTCAACATGTACCGCGAGGTGCCGTCGATCTCGGACAAGGACGCGTGGGCGCTGAAGTACACCCAGCACCTGGAGGACCCGGACTTCCGGACCGGGACGCCGGAGAGCGACACCGCGTTCCTGCGCGACCTGATCGCGTTCTACGTGGTGTTCGAGGGGATGTGGTTCTACACCGGGTTCGCGCAGATCCTGTCGCTGGGCCGGCGGAACAAGATGGTCGGCATCGCCGAGCAGTACCAGTACATCCTGCGCGACGAGTCGATCCACCTGAACTTCGGCATCGACTGCATCAACCAGATCAAGCAGGAGAACCCGCACCTGTGGACGGCTCGTTTCCAGGCCGAGGTGCGGCAGATGCTCACCGAAGCGTGTGAGCTGGAGGTCGCCTACGGCCGCGCGACGATGCCGAACGGCATGCTCGGCCTGACCGCGGAGCTCTGCGAGCAGTACATGCACTTCATCACCGACCGCCGCGCCGAGCAGATCGGCCTCGCCCCCATCTTCGGCGAGACCCGCAACCCGTTCGGCTGGATGTCAGAGGTCATGGACCTGAAGAAGGAAAAGAACTTCTTCGAGACCCGCGTCATCGAGTACCAGTCGTCGAGCGGGCTGAGCTGGGACTGAGTGCGACGCGAGCCGGGCAGCACAGCAGCTGCCCGGCTCGCGTGTCCTGCCCGCGGTCTACGCAGGGAGCTTGGCCAGGATGTCGGCGGTGGTGCCGGTCTCGCCGAGGCGGGGGAAGATGTAGGTGGTGGCGTGGATGTGGGACTCGGGGCTGAGGTCCGTCATGGCGTCGGTGGCGAGGGTGACGTTGTAGCCGTGCTCGTGGGCGGCGCGGGCGGTCGACTCGACGCCGAAGCTGGTGGCTACGCCGGTGAGGACGATCTGGGTGACGCCGCGGCGGCGGAGGTGGACGTCGAGGTCGGTGCCGTGGAAGGCACCCCAGTTCCGCTTGGTCACCACGGTGTCCTCGGGGTGACCGGCGAGCTGCGGGACGATCTGGTCGGCATCCGCGGGCGGCGTACCCGTCGCGCGGGTCGGCTGCTCGGTCCGGCCTGGCATCCGGTCCGCACCGTCCGCGCGGAAGCTGGCCCGGACCAGGAACACCGGGAGGCCGCGCTTGCGGAAGGCGTCGGCGAGCTCCGCGGTCCGGGTGATGACGTCGGCGGTCGGGTACGGCGCACCAGGGATGGCCGTGATGCCGTTCTGCAGGTCGATGACGACGAGGGCGGTTTTCGGATCAAGAGCGGTGACGGGCACGACGGACCTCTCAGTTGGGTTGTGGGCGGCCGATCTGGGCGAGGGACCGGTCGAGGAGGGTCACCAGCACGAGGAGGCCGGCGACGACGAGCAGGAACAGCGCCAGCTCGTGCAGACCGGTGGTGGTCGCGCCGTGCTGGAAGAAGTGGGCGTTGGCCGCGGCGGCGATCAGCGCACCGAGGTACATGAAGGTGCGCAGCAGACCAGCGGAGGACCCCATCCGGGCTCGATCCGCCTGGTGGTAGAGCGCGTTCTGATTGGCCAGACCGTTCAGGCCCTGCGGGATCCCCGCGATGACGCCGACCAATGCCAGCAGCCAGATCGCAGTCTCTCCCCCGACGAACTGCGGTACGACGCAGGCCACGGCCAAGAGGATGCTCCCGGCAACGAGTTTGCCGCGGACCTGAGCGCGCCGGCCGGTGATCACCGTGATCGCCACGGCCGACAGGGACAGCGGCAGCAACAGCAGCCCGGCCGACGAGGCACCCAGCCCGCGACCTTCCTCCAGCCACTGCGTGAAGCCGTAGAGGAACGAGTAGCTGATGGTGAACGCGAGCACCTGGCGCAGGTACGTCGCAATCAGCGGACGGTTGCCGCCGAGGACCCGCAGGTCGATGAACGGCTCCACCGAGCGAAGTTGCACGACGACGAACACCACGCCGAGCAGGGCACCGAGCATCAGCAGATACCAGTTCGATGCCTTCGGCGCCATCAGGAACACCATCAACGACACCAGCGTGCCGGCGAACAGCGCGATGCCCGCGTAGTCGAGCCTGACCGTGACACGGGACCGCGGACTCCGCGGCAGCCAGAGGGATCCGAGGACCAGGCAGAGGATCGACAACGGCACGTTGATGGTGAAGATCATGTGCCAGCCACCGAGCCCGATCAGCAGCCCGCCGAGCGTCGGGCCGATCACCGAGATCACCTGGTTGGCGATCGACAGCGAGCTGAGGATGGCCGCCGGGGTGTCCATGCCGGTCCGGTCGGCTTCGCTCCGGATCAGCGACATCGAGGCCGGGTACGCCGCCGACGTACCGAAACCGAGGAGGACGCGGGAAAGGATCAGCACCCCGAGCGTCGGCGCCAGCGCACCGAGCAGACCGGCGATGCCGACGACCGCCGTACCGATCAGATAGAGCGGACGCGGGCCGTAGAGGTCGACCAGCCGGCCGATGACCGGCTGCCCGACAGCGGTCGCGAGGTACAGCCCGGTGATCAGCCAGGCGGTGTCGGAGGGCGGTACTCCGAAGGCGGCCCCGATCGGGATCAGCGCCACCGCGAGCATCGACGAGTTGATCGGGTTGAGGATCGACCCCACCACCATCGGCGCGATCAACCGCCGATCGAACCGCTGGGGGCGACTGGCGGCCGGATCCGGCTCGGGGGTCACCGGGAGGTCGCCGCCCGGGGTGCCGCGGTGGTGTCGAGGGCGTGGTCGAGCAGAGCGAGTGCCTTGATGATGGTCTGCCGCTCGGTCTCGGTGCAGCCGTCCTGCAGGGCACGGGCCAGCCACTCCTGGCGGACCTTGCGATCACCCTGGAGCCGATGCCGTCCGGCGGTGGTGAGCGACACGACCTGCCGGCGACCGTCCTCAGGGTCCGGGTGGCGCTCGATCAGGTCCGACTCCCGCAGTCCGGCCAGGATCGCAGCCATCGACTGCGGGCGCACCCGCTCCACGGCCGCCAACTCACTGGCCGACGCCGGCCCGTCCTTGTCGAGCCGGCTGAGCACCGAGCTCTGCGACGGCGTCAGGTCGTCGTGCTCCGCCAGCTCCTTCAGCCTGCGCTTCACCCGGCCGAACATGACGCGCACGTCACTGGCCGCCTGCACCGCCGAAGGGGAGATCCGCTGGCTCACATAGCCAGCATAACTGATCAGTCCAAACTGAACAGTTGGGACTGGCGAGTCAGGAGTACGTGACCTCGAGGACGCCGATCACCTTGTTCAGGCGGGCGGCGACGCGGCCGGCGTCGAAGCCGTCGCCTTCGACGGTGATGTTCAGCGTGCCTTCGTCGAGGGAGAGCGCGAGTTCGCGTACGTCGTACGGGTTCAGCATGACGGCGATCCGGGCCAGCATGCCTTCGGTCTCGACGACGCGCGCGGTGAAGACGGTGACCGTTCGTTCGACGGCGAGCAGGGTCATCGCACGACCTCCTTGTGACGCAGCAGACCGAACGTGACACCGTCGACGAGCGCCTCCCAGGACGCCTCGACGATGTTGTGGCCGACCCCGACCGTCACCCATGAGCCCTCGCCGTCCGCGGTCTCGATCAGGACTCTGATGACCGCGTCCGTCCCATGCCCTTGATCGAGGATGCGGACCTTGTAGTCGACCAACTCGAACTTGTTCACCACTGGGTACGCGCGTTCGATCGCAGTACGAAGCGCGTGGTCGAGGGCGTTGACCGGGCCGTTCCCCTCCCCCGTGACGATCTCCCGCTCGCCGCCCGCGACCAGCTTCACGGTCGACTCCGACACCGCCTCGCCGTCGGCGCGCGACTCGGTGATCACCCGCCAGGACTCGACGTCGAAGAAGGATGCCCGTTTCCCGGTGACCTCTTCGGTCAGCAGCAGTTCGAACGACGCGTCCGCCGCCTCGAACGTGTACCCGCGGGCCTCCATCTCCTTCACTCGCTCCGTCACGCGGCTGACCAGTTCGCGGTCGTTGCCGAGGTCGAACCCGAGCTCGCGACCCTTCAGCTCGACGCTCGCCCGCCCGGCCATCTCGGACACGAGCATCCGCATGTCGTTGCCCACGCGGGCCGGATCCGTGTGCTGGTAGAGATCGGGATCCACCTTGATGGCACTGGCGTGCAGCCCCGCCTTGTGGGCGAAGGCGGACACACCGACGTACGGCTGCCGGGTCGACGGCGGCACGTTCGTCACTTCGGCGATCGCGTGGGCGATCCGGAACGACTCGGCCAGCTTGCCGGCCGGGAGGAGGTCCAGGCCCCGCTTCAGCTCCAGGTTGGCGACGATCGCGAGCAGGTCGGCGTTTCCGGTGCGTTCGCCGTACCCGTTGATGGTGCCCTGGACGTGCGTGACGCCGGCCTCGACGGCGGCGATCGTGTTCGCCACCGCGCAGCCGGCGTCGTTGTGACAGTGGATACCGAGGCGCGCGCCGGTGGAGTCGAGGACGTCGCGGACGATGTCCTGCAACTCCCGCGGCAGCGTGCCGCCGTTCGTGTCGCACAGCGCCACCACGTCGGCGCCGGCCTCGACGGCTACTCGTACGACTTCCAGCGCGTAAGCCCGGTTCGCGCGGTAGCCGTCGAAGAAGTGCTCCGTGTCGAGGAAGACTCGCTGCCCGTTCTCGCGCAGATGGCGGACCGTGTCCGCGACCATCCGGAGGTTCTCGTCCAGCGTCGTCCGCAGCGCCCGCTCGACGTGCGCATCGTGGCTCTTGGCAACGAGTGTGACGACGCCGGCGCCGGAGTCGCGCAGGGCCGCCACCTGCTGGTCGTCGGCCACCGCGGTCTCGGGTTTGCGAGTCGCGCCGAAGGCCGCGAACGTCGCGTTCCGCAGGTGCAACTCGGTCCGGGCCTGCTCGAAGAACTCGGTGTCCTTGGGCACCGCGCCCGGCCAGCCGCCCTCGATGAATCCCACGCCCAGGTCGTCCAGGTGCCGCGCAATGGCGATCTTGTCGGCCACGGACAGCGCCAGCCCCTCCTGCTGCGCACCGTCGCGCAGAGTGGTGTCGTAGACGTGGAACTCGTCCGAGATACTCATGATCGGCCTTCCGGTGGGGGCTGGCGGGCAAACAAAAAACCTCCCGCAAGCTGCGAGAGGTCTGCGCGCTCAGGTACTGCTGGCTGAGCGCGCCTAGATAATGATGACCCGGTAGTTCTTCATGACATTTCGCAGTCTGCCACACAATGTCCACACCGTGGCGGGCCCGTCTCGAATCACGAACATTCAGTACGCCGACCAGTACTACGGCGCCCGCCACAGTCCACCCCGCCAAAGCCCGCTCCCCCACCACCACCCGCCGGAGCCCGCTCCTCCACCACTCCCAAACGAACGGATGTCCCCTCCCCGTGTGGGTTCTCCGTTCTCATACGACCGGATATCCGGCTCTCGTGCCTGATGTGTGGGCGACACCGTGTGACGCGCCGCGGGGCTGGCGTGGGTTGTGTCTTGTCGGGGTCAACTCAGCGGCAGGTGGTCGTCGAGTCGTGGATGCGGGCGCGGTTCAGCGTCTGTGGCGAACCGTGATCCACGAACCGATCCCCGACACCGCGCTCGCCACGGCAGCGCAGAAGCCACGACAGGGAGCGAGCCCCGGGCGGGGTTCGGCGTACAGCTCGACAGGAGGTGTCGGTCCAGGGACCACGTCTGCTGGGGTATTCACGCCTGAGACCGGCCGGATCGCGTCGACACGTCCTGTCGAACTGCACGACCGCATCCCCTCAACCCCCACCCACGCCGACGATCACCCAGCCACCGAGCACGACGCCGGACAACCCGTCGACTTGCTGGTTGTTCGCTCGAATTCCGGCCGGACAACCAGCAATTCCAGGGGTTGTCCGTTCATATCGCAGGGTGCCGTGCGCCGGCCGCACCGGGCTCGCCCTCGGACGGCTTTGCGGTGGGGGCGCGGACAGGAACCGGGGACCTCGGACAAGGTATTTCCTGTCCGCGATCCCCTGATGGTGTCCGCGGCCGCCGCGACCAGCGCAGTACGACGCGCTGTCCCGGAACGAGACCGGCCGAAACCGACCCACACATCAGACAGAGGAGCCGGATATCTCCTCGGGACCGGGGGCCGGTGCGGGGGGCGTGGGCAGGGTGCGGGTGGGGGGTGCGGGGGTCAGGCGGTCAGGGTGGTCAGGGACCAGCCGGGGTCGTCCCAGGCGGTGTAGAAGTCCTCGCGGCTGAGTGGGCGCAGGCCCCACTCGTCGCGGTCCAGGGCCTGGTCGGTGAGCATGCCCTCGTCGTCCTCGACCCGCTGCCACCAGTACCTGGTGATGGTGCCGTCCTCGGCCGCGCCGATCTGGCGGACCACGACCCACTCCCCCTCGTGCCAGACCGCCTCGTACAGCCAGTCGGTGCCTTCCTCGTCGGCCACCGCGCCGTACGTGCGAGGCGCGGTACCGCGGTCGAGGTCGCGGATCAGCTCGACGGTCGACCGGATCGCGGCGACGGTCTCGGGCGACCAGTCACGCCGCCCGGCGAGCTCCGCGTAATAGGCCTCGACATCGTCGGGGAAGCTGCTCATGCCGCCCGACCCTACCGAACCCCGGACCCGAGGAGCTGAAAAGATCCTGTGAAAACGACCCGCTTGAGGAAACGACCCGGGGCTGACATGACGAACGGCCCGGTGGAAGCTCCACCGGGCCGTCGTACGGGCGACTGATCAGCAGACTCTGGTCATCCAGTTGTGGGTGTCGGGGGTGCGGCCGTACTGGACGTCGAGGAGGGCGCTGCGGACCGCGGCGGTGACCGGGCCACCGTTGCCGTCGGCCACCTGCACCTCGCCGTCCTTCCACTTCAGCGACGCGACCGGGGTGATCACCGCGGCGGTGCCGCAGGCGAACACCTCGCGGATCTTGCCCGACGCCGCACCGTCGCGCCACTCGTCGATCGAGATCTTCCGCTCGGTGACGGTGTGGCCGAGGTCGGTGACCAGCTTGAGGATCGAGTCCCGGGTGACGCCCTCGAGGATGGTGCCGGACAGCTCCGGGGTGACGACCGAATTGTCGTCGAGGACGAAGTACAGGTTCATCCCGCCGAGCTCCTCGATCCACTTCTTCTCGACCGCGTCGAGGAAGGCGACCTGGTCGCAGCCCTGCTCGATGGCTTCGGCCTGCGCGATCAGCGACGAGGCGTAGTTGCCGCCCGTCTTGGCCGCGCCGGTGCCACCGGGGGCCGCCCGGGTGTAATCCTCACTCAGCCAGATCCGCACCGGCTTGACGCCGTTCGCGAAGTACGAGCCGGCCGGGGACGTGATCACGCAGTACGTGACCTCCGCGGACGGCCGGACGCCGAGGAACGGGTCCGATCCGAACATGAACGGCCGCAGGTAGAGCGACGTCTCACCGCCACCGGGGACCCAGGCCTTGTCCAGCTCGACCAGCTTGCGCAGCGAGTCCAGGAAGGCGGCCTCGGGCAGCTCGGGCAGCGCGAGCCGGCGCGCCGACTTCGCGAACCGGGCGGCATTGGCCTCGGGACGGAACATGTGGATCGAGTCGTCGGGATGCCGGTAGGCCTTCATCCCCTCGAAAATGGTCTGGGCGTAGTGGAACACCGCGGTGGCCGGAGACAGCTCCAGCGGTCCGAAGGCGGTGATCCTCGCGTCGTGCCAGCCGTTCTCCTTGGTCCAGGTGGCGATCGCCATGTGGTCGGAGAAGTACTGCCCGAATCCCGGGTTCGCCAGGATCGTGGCGCGCTGGTCGTCGCTGGCCGCATGGGTGGTTGGCTCAACGGTGAATCGCAGATCGGCGCTCATAGCCGCACCGTACCTCTTGGCCGACTGGTCATGCGAGCGTCAGCCGATCGCGCGCTTGGTGATGGCGTCACCGATCTCCGCGGTGCTCCGGACGGCGCCGGTACGCTCCGCGATATCGGCCGTGACAGCCGCCTCGATCGCCGCCGCGGCCTCGGTCAGACCGAGGTGGTCGCACAACAGCGACGCGGACAGGATCGCCGCGGTCGGGTCGGCCTTCTGCTGACCGGCGATGTCCGGCGCGGAGCCGTGCACCGGCTCGAACATGCTCGGCGCGGTCCGGTCCGGGTTGATGTTGCCGCTCGCGGCCAGCCCGATGCCACCGCTGATCGCGGCCGCCAGGTCGGTGATGATGTCGCCGAACAGGTTGTCGGTGACGATCACGTCGAACCGGGCCGGGTCGGTGACCAGGAAGATGGTCGCCGCGTCCACGTGCAGGTAGTCGACCGCGATCTCCGGGAAGTCCGCGGCGACCTTGTCGACGGTCCGCTTCCACAGGTGGCCGGCGTACACGAGCACGTTGTTCTTGTGCACCAGCGTGAGCTTCTTACGCGGCCGCGCCTGCGCCCGGGCGAACGCGTCCCGGACCACGCGCTCCACGCCGTACGCCGTGTTGACGGAGACCTCGGTGGCGATCTCGGCCGGCGTACCGACTCGCAGGGCGCCACCGTTGCCGACGTACGGGCCCTCGGTGCCCTCGCGGACGACGACGAAGTCGACGTCGCCCGGGTCCGCCAGCGGGGAGCCGACGGAGGGGTAGATCTTCGACGGGCGCAGGTTCACGTAGTGGTCGAGGGTGAACCGGAGCTTCAGCAGCAGGCCGCGCTCGAGCACCCCGGACGGGACCGACGGGTCGCCGACCGCACCGAGCAGGATCGCGTCGTGCTTGCGGATCTCCTCGAGCTCGGCGTCCGGCAGCGTCTCGCCGGTCGCGTGCCAGCGCCTCGCGCCGAGGTCGTACTCGGTCCGCTCGAACGTCACGCCGTGCTGCGCGGCTACCGCGTCCAGCACCTTCAGCGCCTCGGTGGTCACCTCCGGACCGATACCGTCACCGGGGACCACGGCCAGCGTGAAGTTCTTCTTGTCGCTCACTTCTTGGGTTCTCCCCCATTGTCGCGGCGGTTCATAGCCTCTTGGACGGCCCCGGCCTCGGACGCGGTCACGCTCCCGCGGCGCGCCGGACGGCGACGGCGGGTCGCCTTCCGTTCCCGGGCGTCGATCGCGGGCCAGTTGGCCGGATACATGTCGTACATGCTGCTCCTCCCCAGACAGGATGCGGGCGGCAGGATGCCGACGAATTTACTCTGACGTCCGACTATTTCACCACTATGCGGGCACGATGTCCCGGAATGTGAGATGCCGGTGCAGACGCTGGGCCAGAGCTGTGCAACTCTCAACCGGTGAGTGCTCCTCCAGAACTACCGCCGCTGGTTTCAGCGGCCCTCAGCCTGTCCGGCCGGCGTGGATTCGTCAGCTCTACCAGGAACGAGACCGGCCGGCTGCTGGCGACTCTCGCCGCGTCGAGGACCGGTCTGCTCGGTGAGCTCGGGACCGGCTGTGGCGTGGGCTCCGCGTGGTTGCGCAGCGGCGCCGCGGAGAGCACCCGCATCGTCACCGCGGAGAGCGACCCGCAGCTGGCGCAGGCGGTGGCGGAGCTGTTCGCGGCCGACGAGCGGATCGAGGTCGTCTCGGCCGACTGGACCGCCCTGATCGAGCGCGGCCCGTTCGCGCTGCTGTTCGTGGACGCCCGCGAGGCGAAGCTGTCGGCCCGCGACATCATCGCGGACGTCGTCGAGCCGGGCGGCTTCGTCGTCCTGGACGACTTCACGCCATCGGCGGTCTGGCCGCCCATGTACGAAGGCCGGGTCGACACGCTCCGGCAGGAATGGCTGATGGACAAGCGGTTCACCACCGTCGAGGTGATGGTCGCGCCGGACGCCGCCGTACTGCTGGCCACCCGGCACTGACACAAGCCCTGAAACAGCCGGGAACGAAGGCGGGCCCGAGCCATAGGTGACTCGGGCCCTTGCCGGCCGCCATGCGCCTGCGGGCGGCCGACCGCCTCCAGTAAATCAGTCGTTCGTCTGAATTACGCCTCCAGGTCCACAGTGCGAGCCGTATCGGCCTGCACCGCACCGGCGATGTCGTCCAGTACGCCGGTCGCGATCGCCGAGTCGACGGCCAGCGCGACCAGCGCCTTGCCGCCCTTGCGGTCCCGGCTGACCTGCATGCCGGCGATGTTCACTTCCGCGTCGCCGAGGATGCGGCCGATCTGTCCGACGATGCCCGGCCGGTCCTCGTAGGTGAGGAAGGCCAGGTGCGCGGACAGCTCGATCTCCACGTCGAACCCGTCGATCTCGACCAGCCGCTCCGACTGCCGGACGCCGATCAGCGTGCCGGACACCGACACCTGGATGCCGTCGGCAAGGGTCCCGCGCAGGGTGATCAGGTTGCGGTGCTCGGGGCTGTCGTGGTCGGTGACGAGCCGGACCTCGAGGCCCCGCTCGGCCGCCAGCAGCGGCGCGTTCACGTACGACACGTTGTCCTCGACCACGTCGGCGAAGACGCCCTTCAGCGCGGCCAGCTCGAGCACCTTCACGTCGTACTGCGTGATCTCGCCGCGGACCTCGACGTCGAGCTGCTGCGCGACGCCGCCGGCCAGCGCGGTGAAGATCCGGCCCAGCTTCTCGGTCAGGCCGATGCCCGGCCGGACGTCCTCGGCGATCACACCGCCCTGGACGTTGACCGCGTCCGGCACCAGCTCGCCCGACAGCGCCAGCCGGACCGACTTGGCCACCGCGATGCCGGCCTTCTCCTGCGCCTCGTCGGTGGACGCGCCCAGGTGCGGGGTGGCGATCACGTTCTCGAACTCGAACAGCGGCGAGTCGGTGCACGGCTCGGACGCGAACACGTCCAGGCCGGCGCCGGCCACCCGGCCTTCCTTGAGCGCGGAGTAGAGCGCCTGCTCGTCGACGATGCCGCCGCGGGCCGCGTTCACGACGATGACCTCGGGCTTGACCTTGTGCAGCTCCTCGTCGCCGATCAGGCCGATCGTCTCCGGGGTCTTCGGCAGGTGCACCGAGATGAAGTCGCTGGCGGCGAGGAGCTCGTCGAGAGACGCCAGCCGCACACCCATCTGAGCGGCCCGGCCGGCCTGCACGTACGGGTCGTAGGCGATCACGTTCATGCCGAAGGCGGCCAGCCGCTGCGCGACCAGGACACCGATCTTGCCGAGGCCGACGATGCCGACAGTCTTCTCGAACAGCTCGACACCGGAGTACTTGCTGCGCTTCCACTCGCCGTTCTTCAGCGACTGGTCGGCGGCCGGCACCCGGCGCGCGGTGGCCAGCAGCAGCGCGACCGCGAGCTCGGCGGCGCTGACGATGTTGGAGGTCGGCGCGTTGACCACCATCACGCCGGCCTGGGTGGCGGCCTTCACGTCCACGTTGTCCAGGCCGACACCGGCCCGGGCGACGACCTTCAGGCGCTTGGCCGCGGCCAGCGCCTCGGCGTCCACCTTGGTGGCACTGCGGATCAGGATGGCGTCGACGTCGGCGATGGCCGGGAGCAGCTGGGCGCGATCGGCGCCGTTGGTGTGCCGGATCTCGAAATCGGGGCCGAGGGCCTCGACGGTGGCCGGGCTCAGCTCTTCGGCGATCAGGACGACGGGCCGGGTTACGTCAGTCATGGGAGAAGTCTCCTGCAGAAGCGGTAGGGGCTCGAAAGTTCAGAGCACCGCGCTGTGCCCGCTGATGAGATAGTACCTGGTCACCGGTCAGACCCGCCGGGCGACCCGAATGACGGTCAGTCGGTGTCGCAGCTCTGCGGGAGGTTCACCGAACTGCCCTGGTCGACCTTGAGCCGGTTGCCCTCCCGGACCAGACGATAGCGGACGTCCAGCCGGTTGCAGGTCTGACCCTTCGCACCGCTCGAGTTCGGCGAGAACAGCACGGTGAACATCATCCGGACGTTCACGCCCAGCGCGTTGGTGGTCACCTCGGTGATCCTGGCGCCGAAGAAGTACGTCGTCTGGTGGCTGTCCCGGTCCCGTTTCTCCGACAGCGCGCCGAGCAGCCGCTTGGAGTAGTAGGCCGTCCGCAGCCCGCTGAAGTCGTGCTGGTTCATCAGCGTCAGGTAGGTGCCGAGCAGTCCCTGCGCCTCGATCGCCAGCTTGGTCTTCGAGACCAGCAGTTCCGGGACGATCGGGGTCTGCGGTCCGCGCGACCGGTCACAGGTGCCGCCCGGTTCAGGCGTGAGCGCCGGCGCGTTCGGTACGACGTACTCGCGCAACCGGGCGACCGGGACGATGCTCGCGGTCGCGGCGGTGTCGCCGACGACCAGGCCGACGACCTGGCCGGACTTGTCGACGACCGGCCCACCGAGCTTGGCCGTGTTCATGATCTCGGTCAGCGCCCGCGGGCGATCCGTCGTACCGACCTTCTGGATCGCCTGCCTCCCCGCGGCGGTGTAGCCGATGTGCGCGCGCTCGGCCTTCCGGTCCGGGTCCGTCGGCGCCAGCGGCACCGGGTCGTCGTCGAGTCGCCCGATCATGCGCAGTACGGCGACTCCGTCCGCACTCGTCCCGAGCAGGTTGGCCCGTCGGATCCGGCCGTCCGGGGTCACGATCGCCATCGAGAGCGATTGCTTCATCGCGGATGCGGCGGTCAGGACCAGCCCGTCACCGATCACGACCCCGCTCGCTTCACCGTTCCCCGCGCACGTCGTCGCCAGGACCCGGACGACACCCGGGCCGGCCAGGTCCAGGACCTTCGCGGTGTCGATCTTGAGGCTCTGCGCGCGGATCACCCAGCCGGCCGAAGCGCCGGCGCCGAGGATCAGCAGTACGACGAGGAGTCCGGCCAGGAACCGGCCGAACTTCCACGGCGGCCGTCGTCCGCGGCGTGGGGCCCGCGGGGGCGGGGTCTGCAGTTGGGTGAGGACGCCGGCGCCTACCGGCACGCGCCGGGGCGGCCGCGGCAGCGCATGCCTGCCGTCCTCCACCGAGGCTCACCTCCCCCACCATCACCAGTCCAGACCACAATCGTCACCGATTGTGCCAAAGAACAGGGCGGGTCTCACAGTTCCGCGCCGTAGCGAGCAGGTGCTCGGTGCGGTGCATCGGTGCGCGGGAGCGAAGGTCTCGAGGCGGCGCATCGTGGCCTTTGCTCACGTGCAGCGAGGTGCCGTGCCGAGTGCCGCGCAGTAGGCGGGAACTGTGAGACACGCCCTGAGCCCGGACCATCCACCTGGATGGTCCGGGCCTATCACAAGGTGGTGTCAGCGGGCTGCCGTGCCCTCCACGTAGTCCTCGTCGTGGGACTTGACCCAGGCCATCAGGCCGCGCAGTTCCTTGCCGACCGCCTCGATCGGGTGCGACTCGCTCTGCTTGCGGAACTCGGCGAACTCCGGCGCGCCGGCGTCCTGGTCGGCGATGAAGCGGGCCGCGAAGGTGCCGTCGGTGATGTCGCCGAGGACCTCCTTCATCCGCTGCTTGACCGACGCGTCGATGATGCGGGGCCCGGACACGTAGTCGCCGTACTCGGCGGTGTCGGAGACCGACCAGCGCTGCTTGGCGATGCCGCCTTCGTAGATCAGGTCGACGATCAGCTTGAGCTCGTGCAGGCACTCGAAGTACGCGACCTCGGGCTGGTAGCCGGCCTCGGTCAGTACCTCGAAGCCGTTCTGGATCAGCGCGGACACGCCACCGCAGAGGACGGCCTGCTCACCGAACAGGTCGGTCTCGGTCTCCTCGGTGAAGGTGGTCTTGATGCCGCCGGCCCGGAGGCCGCCGATGCCCTTGGCGTACGACAGCGCGAGGTCCCACGCCTTGCCGGTGGCGTCCTGCTCGACCGCTACCAGCACGGGTACGCCGCGACCCTCGGTGTACTCACGGCGGACCAGGTGGCCCGGGCCCTTCGGGGCGACCATGAACACGTCCACGCCGGCCGGCGGCTTGATGTAGCCGAACCGGATGTTGAAGCCGTGACCGAACACGAGCGCGTCGCCGTCGACCAGGTTCGGCTCGATGGCCTCCTTGTAGAGCTTGCGCTGGGCCGGGTCCGGCGCGAGGACGACGATCACGTCGGCCTCCTCCACCGCCTCGGCCGGGCTGAGTACGCGCAGGCCCTGGGCCTCGGCCTTGGCCCGGCTCTTGGAGCCCTCGGGCAGGCCCACCCGGACGTCGACGCCGGAGTCGCGCAGGGACAGCGCGTGCGCGTGGCCCTGGGAGCCGTAGCCGAGAACGGCCACGTGGCGGCCCTGGATCACCGACAGGTCGGCGTTGTCGTCGTAGAACATTTCAGCAGCCACTTTGGCGCTCTTCTCCTCTGTAGATATTCGGTACGGCGCTTGTTGTCGGCTCAGCCCTGGCGGGCCGGGGCCACGGGTCGGCCCGGCGGCGGCGCCGGCACCGGGTGATGGGGGCGCTCGGCGGGTTGCGCCTGCAGGTTCGGGGGACCCGACGCGACGTGCGGCGGTGGCACCGGGACCGGCCGTAGCGTGCGGTCGGAAATGGAGCGACTGCCCCGGCCGATCGCCACCATGCCGGACTGCACCAGCTCGCGGACGCCGAACGGTTCCAGCACCCGCAGCATGGCCTCGAGCTTCTCGGGATTGCCGGTCGCCTCGATCGTGATCGCGTCCGGAGCCACGTCCACCACCTTCGCACGGAACAGCTGGACGGTCTCCAGCACCTGTCCCCTGGTCAGGGTGTCCGCCTTGACCTTCACCAGCAGCAGTTCACGCTGCACGGTCTGGCTGGGCTCGAGTTCGACGATCTTGATCACGTTCACCAGCTTGTTCAGCTGCTTGGTGATCTGCTCCAGAGGCTGCTCGTCCACGCTGACCGCGATGGTCATCCGGGACACCTCCGGGTGCTCGGTCGGACCGACCGCGAGGGAGTCGATGTTGAACCCGCGGCGCGAGATCAGCGCGGCCACCCGGGCCAGCACTCCATGCTTGTTCTCGACCAGGATGCTCAGAGTGTGTTTCGACATTTAGAGCTCCTCGGTGTCCCAGGCCGGCGCCATGTCGCGGGCGATCTGGATGTCGTCGTTGCTGGTGCCGGCCGCGACCATCGGCCAGACCATCGCGTCGCGGTGCACGACGAAGTCGACCACCACCGGCGCGTCGGTGACCGCCATCGCCTTCTCGATCGTGGCGTCGACCGAGTCGCGGTCGGAGCAGCGCAGCCCGACGCCGCCCATCGCCTCGGCCAGCTTGGCGAAGTCCGGGATCTGGGCCGAGTGCAGATCGGTGTTGGAGTAACGCTTGTCGTAGAACAGGGTCTGCCACTGCCGGACCATGCCCAGGGACTGGTTGTTGATCACGGCAACCTTGATCGGGATGCCCTCCAGCGCACAGGTGACCAGCTCCTGGTTGGTCATCTGGAAGCAGCCGTCACCGTCGATCGCCCACACGGTCTTGTCCGGCCGGGCGACCTTGGCTCCCATCGCGGCCGGAACGGCGTACCCCATCGTGCCGAGGCCGCCGGAGTTCAGCCAGTGACGCGGCTTCTCGAACGGGAGATAGTGCGCGGCCCACATCTGGTGCTGCCCGACGCCCGCGGTGTAGATGGCGTCCGGGCCGGCGATCTGGCCGATCCGCTCGATCACGTACTGCGGGGACAGGCTGCCGTCCTCGGGCTCGTCGTACGCGACCGGGTACTTGGCCCGCACGGCCTCGAGCTGGTGCCGCCAGGTGTCGTACGACGGGGTCCGGCCGGCGTTCGCGATCTCGGTGTGGAGCGCGGCGATGAGGTCGGTGATGACCTCCTTGCAGTCACCCACGATCGGCACGTCGGCGGCCCGGTTCTTGCCGATCTCGGCCGGGTCGATGTCGGCGTGGATGACCTTCGCCTCCGGGGCGAACGAGTCGAGCTTGCCGGTCACCCGGTCGTCGAAGCGGGCACCCAGGCAGATGAGCAGATCGGAGCGCTGGAGCGCGCCGACCGCGGAGACCGAGCCGTGCATGCCCGGCATGCCGAAGTGCAGGTCATGGGTGTCCGGCAGCGCGCCGCGGGCCATCAGCGTGGTCACCACCGGGATGCCGAGGAGCTCCGCGAGTTCCTTCAACTCGGCGTGGGCCTGAGCCCGGATCACGCCGCCGCCGACGTACAGGACCGGCTTCTCGGCCGCGGCGATCAGGCGGGCCGCCTCGCGCACCTGCTTGGGGTGCGGCCGCGTCACCGGCCGGTAGCCGGGCAGCGACAGTTCGGTCGGCCACTGGAAGTCGACCCGCGCCTGCATCGCGTCCTTGGTCACGTCGACGAGCACCGGACCGGGCCGGCCGGTCGAGGCGATGTGGAACGCCTCGGCCACCGTGGTGGCGATGTCGTTCGGGTCGTTGACCAGGAAGTTGTGCTTGGTGATCGGCATCGTGATGCCGCGGATGTCGGCCTCCTGGAAGGCGTCCGTCCCGATCGCGGCGCTGGCCACCTGGCCGGTGATCGCGACCAACGGGACCGAGTCCATGTACGCGTCCGCGATCGGCGTCACCAGGTTGGTCGCGCCGGGCCCGGAGGTCGCCATGCACACGCCGGTCTTGCCGGACGCCGAGGCGTACCCCTGGGCGGCGTGGCCGGCGCCCTGCTCGTGACGTACCAGGATGTGGCGGATCTGGGTCGAGTCGAGCATCGGGTCGTACGCCGGGAGGATCGCGCCACCCGGGATGCCGAAGACGGTGTCCACTCCGGCATGTTCCAGTGCGCGGATCAGAGCCTGTGCCCCGGTCAGCTGCTCACTCATGAGTGCCTTCCCTCAGTCCTGTCACGATATGGCCTTGACGATCTGGCTTGTCGCGACCGATCCATCCTCGCTTGTGGCTGCTGCTTCGCGATATCTGGGTCGCAGATAGTCGCATTGGCAACAAAAAACCCCTTCCGCCGGTTGGCTGAAGGGGCGCGCTCGACTCAGTGGTCGCGTCAGTCGGCGCGCCGCACAAGTACGAGGAGAATCGATCGCATGTAGGCAACAGTCGCCGACGGAATGCGATCGGGTCAAGTTCGGCTCGGCGTTCTCTCATATCGTGAGATGACTGTCTTAGATGCAGACAGCCCCTTCGGACGCGGAGCGGACCAGGCGGGTGTACTTGCCGAGCACGCCCTTGGTGATCGCCGGGGTCTTCGGGGTCCAGCCAACCTTGCGGCGTTCGAGTTCCTCCGGGCTGATGTGCAGGTCGAGCGTGCGGTTCTTGACGTCGAGGGTGATCCGGTCGCCGTCACGGACGAACGCGATCGGGCCGCCGTCGACGGCCTCCGGCGCGACATGGCCCACGCAGAGCCCCGTCGTACCGCCGGAGAAACGGCCGTCGGTGAGCAGCAGGACCTCTTTGCCGAGACCCGCGCCCTTGATCGCACCGGTGACCGCGAGCATCTCGCGCATCCCAGGGCCACCCTTCGGGCCTTCGTAGCGGATCACCACGACGTCGCCGGGGTTGAGTCCGGCGACCGCGTCCATGGCCGGGCGCTCCCCGTCGAAGACTCGCGCCGTACCTTCGAAGACGTCGGAGTCGAAGCCGGCGCTTTTCACCACCGCGCCCTCGGGCGCGAGCGAGCCGTGCAGGATCGTGATGCCGCCGGTGCCGTGGATCGGCTTGTCCAGCGCGCGGATGATCGTGCCGTCGACGTCCGGCGGGGCGATGTCGGCGAGGTTCTCAGCCATCGTCTTGCCGGTAACGGTGAGGCAGTCGCCGTGCAGCAGGCCGGCATCGAGGAGCGAACGCATGACGACCGGGATGCCGCCGACGCGGTCCACGTCGGTCATCACGTAGCGCCCGAACGGCTTGAGGTCGCCGAGATGCGGGACCCGGTCGCCGATCCGGTTGAAGTCCGCCAGGGTCAGGTCGACGTCGGCCTCGCGCGCGATCGCGAGCAGATGCAGTACGGCGTTCGTGGAGCCGCCGAGCGCCATCACGACGGCGATCGCGTTCTCGAACGCTTCCTTGGTGAGGATCTGGCGGGCCGTGATCCCCTTCTGCAGAAGGCCGACCACGGCTTCGCCGGACTTACGCGCGTAGCCGTCGCGACGTCGGTCGACCGCGGGCGGTGCGGCCGAGCCGGGGAGCGACATACCGAGCGCTTCGGCGGAGGCGGCCATGGTGTTCGCGGTGTACATGCCGCCACAGGCGCCTTCGCCCGGGCAGATAGCGCGCTCGACCGCGTCCACCTCGTCCTGCGTGATCAGGCCACGCAGGCAGGCACCGACCGCCTCGAACGCGTCGATGATCGTGACGTCCTTGTCGCCGAGCCTGCCGGGCATGATCGAACCGGCGTACAGGAAGACCGAGGCCAGGTCGAGCCGGGCCGCGGCCATCAGCATGCCGGGCAGCGACTTGTCGCAGCCGGCCAACAGCACCGAGCCGTCCAGCCGCTCGGCCTCCATCACGGTCTCGACCGAGTCGGCGATGATCTCGCGGCTGACGAGCGAGTAGTGCATGCCGACGTGGCCCATCGAGATGCCGTCGGACACGCTGATCGTGCCGAACTCCAGCGGATAGCCGCCGGCCGCGTGCACGCCCTCCTTGACCGCCTTCGCGAGCCGGTCCAGGGACAGGTTGCACGGGGTGATCTCATTCCAGCTCGACGCGACTCCGACCTGTGGCTTGGCCCAGTCGTCGTCACCCATCCCGACCGCGCGAAGCATCCCGCGCGATGCGGTCGCCTCCAGCCCGTCGGTCACCGTCCGGCTCCGTGGCTTCACATCGACCATGCCGGTCACTCTATTCCTCGTAAATCAACAACGCTGCCCTCGTCCGACCGCGCCGGGTCTCAGGACATCTGGTGTGCCACCGCGGTGGCGAAGGCGGTGAGGGCGTCGGGGGCGTTGGTGTAGCCCCAGGGCAGGCTCTCGATCCGGCCTGTGGTCAGGGCGGCGTGCTCCATTGCCGCTGCCTTCGCACCGACTGCCTTCAATGCGAACGACATCGCACCGTGGGCGGAGATGTCCTCCGGCTGTTGCTCGCGTCCGGGGGTCCACCATTTGTCCCGCGCGGCCAGCAGTTCCTCCCGCCGGTTCGAGACCTCGTGCGTCAGGCGGGCGCCGCGCTGCAGCCGGGAGAGCTCGCTGTCGCCGAGTACGTCGACCCACACCTCGTTGATCACCTGTGCGGCGACGGCACTCAGGGCGCTACCCGGCTGTGCGTTCGCCACCACCTGATGACCGAAGTGCACGAGCTCGGCGAGCTCCAGGCCCGACCACTTCGGGGCCAGCACCTGCACCCGTCCGCTGTGCGCGGCGTAGCTGTCGGGATGCCGCTCCACCGCGGACCGAAAGACCTTGTCCTTCACCTCCATCGACGACTGCAGTCCAACCGTCACCCACTGCAGCACCTCCCACGGGGCCGCATCGTCGGGCGCCGCATCGATCGCATGATTCAGTACTGCGCCCGCGGTCCCGAGGACGTCGTGGAAGGACGCGAACTGCTGCTCGGAGACGTACTTCGCGAGACTCCCGCTCCGCACTTCCCAGGCCTCGAACACCAACGTCTGCCCAAGCCACAGCAGCAGATCCGGATCCCCGGGCAACGCCTCCAGCCGCAATTCCAACTGCTCGCTGTGCCCGACCGCCGCCTGCCCCAGCCCCACCACTCGCACCGACCGCAGCCCGGTATTCACCGGCGTCGCCTTCAGCAACGCCATCCCCGTCGACAGATCCCCCGCACGCACAGCGGCGTACGCTCGATCGAGCTCGGGATCGGCCCACGCCTGATCAAGCCGAAGCCTGGAGACATCCACCGCCTTGCGAGAGAAGATCCCCATGCTCGGATCGTACGTGTGCGGGTTGCTCGAATAGACTGCCGAACGATCGCGACTGGCGAGGGTGGAGTACCACCGGGGAGCGGTCGGCCGGTAAGCAAGGCGTCGTCCGCCTGGGCGCCTCCGATGTGTTTCGATCTCGGAGGTCGCTGGATGCGTTATGGAATGAACCCACACCAGTCCGCCACGATGACCCCGGTGTCCGGTCGGGCGCCGTTCACAGTCGTCAGCGGGAGTCCGTCGTACATCAATGTCTTGGATGCGCTCACCGGTTGGCAGCTCGTACGGGAGGCGGCTGGGGCGTTCGGGGTGGTCGCGGCGGCGTCGTACAAGCACGTCTCCCCTGCCGGTGCTGCGCTGGCGGATTCGGTGAGTGCCGCGTATGTGCGCGCCCGTGATGCCGATCCGAAGTCGTCGTACGGCGATTTCGTTGCGGTCTCGCATCCGGTCGATGCCGAGCTTGCGGGTGTGCTCAAGCGGGTCGTGAGCGACGGGATCATTGCGCCTGGGTACGACGAAGGCGTCGTCGGAGTGTTGGCCGGGAAGAAGCGCGGGACCTTTCTCGTCCTCGAAGCCGATGCGTCCTTCGAGCCTCCGGAGCACGAGGTGCGCGAGGTGTACGGGCTACGGCTGACGCAGCAGCGGGACGACCTGCCGTTGACTCGTGAGCTGCTGGATCCGGGCGTGCCGGATGCAGCGGCCCGGGACTTGTTGCTCGGGATGATCGTGGCGCGGTACACGCAGTCGAACACGGTCGCGATGGTGAAGGACGGTACGACGATCGGCATCGGCGCCGGCCAGCAGTCACGAGTCGACTGCGTCCGCCTGGCCGGCGAGAAAGCAGACGAGTGGTGGTCCCGCCGCTCGTCAGAGCCGCTGACCGGCGTCGCGATGGTCTCCGACGGCGCCATCCCCTTCGTCGACAACATCGACGAAGCCCACCGCCACGGCGTAGCCCACATCGCCGAACCCGGCGGCTCGATCCGCTCCGACGAGGTCGCCGAGGCGTGCGCTGCCCGCGGAATCACGCTGTCACGAACCGGCGTACGCCTCTTCCGCCATTGAGGAGGTCAGGCGACGGGTTCGACCTTGGGGGTTTCTTGGGGGGTTGGTGGGGGTGGGGCCGGTGGGCCGCCTTCCAGTTGGATGTCGGGGACGATGCGGTCGAGCCAGCGTGGGAGCCACCAGGCGCGGTCGCCGAGGAGCGTCATGACGGACGGCACCAGGACCATCCGGACGATGCTGGCGTCGATCAGTACGGCGACTGCCATGCCGACCGCGAGCATCTTGACCGTCGGGTCGTCGTCGAGGACGAAGCTGAGGAAGACCACGATCATGATCGCGGCCGCCGTGGTGATGACCCGGGCCGTCGCGCCGATCCCGATCGCCACGGCGCGATGGCTGTCCTTGGTCGCGATCCACGCCTCGTGCACCCGGGACAGCAGGAAGACTTCGTAGTCCATCGACAACCCGAACACGATCGCGAACATCAGCATCGGCACGAACGACGGGATCGGCACCTTCTCGTCGATCCCGACCAACGAGGATCCCCAACCCCACTGGAACACCGCGACGATCACGCCGTACGCCGCTCCGACCGACAGCAGGTTGAGGATCGCGGCCTTGATCCCGATCAGGAGCGATCGGAACGCGACCGTGAGCAGCAGGAACGCCAGCAGCACCACAGCCCCGATCAGCCACAGCATCCGCCCGGACACCTTCTCGGTGAAGTCGACGTACCCGGCAGTGGTGCCGACGACGAAGGTGGGCTCTTTCTGCCCCGCGAGTACGTCGTCCCGGATCCGGTTGACCAGGTCCTCGGTCTCCGCCGCGGACGGCGACGTGGTCGGGATGACGTTGATGATCGCCGTCGTACCGGAGCTGTTCAGGCTCGGCGGCTGTACGGCGGCCACGCCGGACGTCTTCTGCAGCGTCGACGCGAGACCGTTCAGCAAGGTCTGCTTGTCGGTCGAGCTCTCGGACGGGAGCTGTACGACGACCGTCAGCGGACCGTTCGCGCCCGGGCCGAAGCCTTGGGCAACCAGGTCGTACGCCTTCCGGCTCGAGTCCTGCGCCGGATCCGTGCCGGCGTCGAGCTGGCCGAGGTTCATCGACAGCAGCGGGATCGCCAGGACGAGCAGCACCAGCGTGGCGACGATGCCGTACGGCCACGGCCGGACGCTGACCTTGCGCCCCCAGCGGGCGAACGCGCTCTGCTCGTGCTTGAGGTCGCGCCGCTCGCGCTCCTCGGCCCGGTGTTCGGCCACGGCCACCTCGTCCTCGAGGCCGGCCTCGAGCTCCTGTTCCTCGACCAGGTGGTGCCTGTCGTTGCGGTTCAGTACCAGGAACTTCGCCAGACCGAGCATGGCCGGGATGAGTGTCAGGGCAGCCAGCACAGTGACCGCGACCACGATGGCCGACGACAGACCGAGCGCGCCGACGAACGGTACGCCGGACACATACAGACCGAGGATCGCGATGACGACCGTCCCACCGGCGACCAGGATGGCCGCACCGGAGGTCGACTCGGTCCGGCCGACGGACTCCTCGACGCCTTGGCCGTCGTCGAGTTGTTCGCGATGGCGGGACACCATGAAGAGCCCGTAGTCGATCGCGACGCCCAGTCCGAGCAGGGTCGCGACCGTCGGCGCCGAGACCGGGAAGTCCTTCACGGCCGCGAGCAGACCGAGTATGGCCAGGCCGCCGCCGACGCTGAAGATCGCGGCCACCAGCGGCAGCGCGGACGCGACGATGGACCGGAACATCAGGAACAGCAACAGCAGCGCCAGCGCGAGACCGATCGCCTCCGAGAGCGCATCGTCGGCCTGCTTGCCGATCTGCCCGGCGCCTCCGCCGTACTCGACCTCGAGTCCGGCGGAGCGGGCCGGCTGGACGGCCGCGTCCAGCTTGTCGAGGTAGCTGCTGTCGAGCGACGCCGGCACCACGGAGAACGACACCGGAGCGTTGACGACGCTCCCGTCCTTCGAGATGTACGCCGTCGATGACGTCGCCAGCGGATCGACGGCCGAGACGACGTCAGGCAGCTTGCCGACCGCCGCCATCGACGTCTTGACCGCATCGGACTGCTCGGAGACCGTCCCGGACTTGGCGTGGAAGACGATCGATCCGGAGTACCCGCCGGCCGTGGAGAAGTCCTTGTTCAGGATCGTCAATCCAGCCGACGATTCACTGCCGGGGACCGTGTAGTTGTTGACGTACGTACCGCCGAACGCCGCCCGCAGGACGAACAACCCGACCACGGCAACCAGCCAGCCGGCGATCACGAACCAGTGAAATCGTGCGGCCCCTCGACCGAGCCGATCCAGAAACACATGCACAGGGCGCCCCCTCCCCCAGGCGCCCCCAGGCCCGGCCACGCCGCGCGCCCCTTCGCCGACAGTAGGCTGGGCGCGACCCCGCGACAACCCCTCGGTCACTGTCCGTATCTCTACGCCACCGCAGGATCGCTCTTCGTCGTCAGCCGACCAAGCGGAAGCGTTGGGAGGAGACCGCCCGCCGTACTTCGTCCGCCGTCCGCTGCACGTCGAGCCCGCTGGTGTCGATCGCATGCGACTCCAGCTCACCCAGTTCGGCGAACAACTGGTGCAGCCCGGTGATCGCCTCGGCATCCTTCAGTGAGTCGCCGCCCCGGTCCCGGGCCCGGGCCAGCGTGGTCTCGAGATCCGGCCGGAGTACGACGTACGACAGGACCAGGCCGGCCTGCTCCGCGGCGGCGCGGAACGGTGGCACGTAATGGAGGCCGACGACCCCGTCCACCACGACGTCGTACCCGCCTCGTGCGTACGTCGTCGCCGCCGCGACGATGACGTCGACGACCACGTCGTTCTGGTCCGCCGACCCAGGCAGGTACGGCGGCACGAAGCCGGTGCGGATGGCCGTGTAGAACTGATCGGTCAGGAGGTGCACGGTCAGACGTTCCGCATCCGTGGCAACCAACTCGGCCACTGTCGACTTGCCTGCGCCAGGTGGTCCGGTCAGCACGATGAGCTCGCCGTTCATGCTGCGAGACGCTAGCCAACCCGCCCCGGAAACTGCACTCATTTAGCCGCCGGCGACGCTGGGCAGGATGAGGAGCTCGGCTTCGGCGGGCAGCTTGGTGTCCAGACCGTCCAGGTCGCGGATGTTGTCGTTGCCCAGATACACGTTCACGTGCCGACGGATCGCACCCTGCTCGTCGGTCAGGCGCCGGCGGAGTGCCGGGTGCTGAGCCTCGAGGGCGGCGAAGACCGAGGCAACGGTCGGCTCGCCGCCGGACTCGATCTCGACCCGCTCGGCTCCGCCCGCGAACGGTCTGAGCACCGTCGGCAGCCTGACCGCGACCATCGTCAGCCCAGCACCGCGGCGCGCACGGTGAGCACGTCTGGCAGGTGACTCGCCACCTCGACCCACGTGTCACCGGCATCCGCACTCGCATACACGCACCCGTCGCGCGTGCCGACGTACACCCCGGCCGGGTCGGCCGTGTCGGTCGTCATCGCGTCGCGCAGGACCGGCACGAACGAAACGTCGGGCAGTCCGCTGGACAACGGCTCCCAGGTCGCCCCGGCGTCGCGAGACCGGTAGACGCGGCAACTGGCGTCGGTGGGGATCCGGTTCGCGTCCGCGACCAACGGGAAGACGTAAACGGTGTCGGGGTCGTGCGGATGCACCACGATCGGGAACCCGAAGTCCGAGGGCAGTCCGTCCGCGATCGACTTCCAGATCGCGCCACCGTCGTCGGAGCGGTAGACGCCGTGGTGGTTCTGCGCGAACATCCGCTCCGGTACGTCGGGATGCCCGGCCAACTTGTGCACGCACTGACCGAACTCCGGATCCGGGTCGGGCATGAACTTCGCCTTGATCCCGTGGTTCGCCGGCGACCACGACGCACCGCCGTCGGTGGTCTGGTACACGCCACCGGTCGACATCGCGACACTCACCTGCCCGGGGTCGCTCGGGTGCGGGAGCACGGTGTGCACCGCCTGACCGCCGAAGCCGGCGCCCCACTCCTTGCGGTGCGGGTGGTCCCACAGGCCGCGGACCAGCTCGAACGTCACTCCCCCGTCGGTCGACTTCCACAGCGCCGACGGCTGCGTCCCGGCGTACACGACTCCGGGCTGCGATTCGGGCGCCGGCTGGATCTGCCAGACCCGCTCGAGCGACGCCTCGGAGCCTTCAGGGAAGCCGATCGAGCCCTGGGGCGGTTCGGCCCACGTCTTGCCGAGGTCGTCGGAGTGGAACACCGCCGGGCCCCAGTGCTCGCTCGTCCCACCGACGAACAGCCGGGGCTGGTCGCCGCGCGGATCGATACCGACCGCGTACACACCCTGCATCTCGAACTCCGGCACCGGGCCGTCCAGGCTCCACTTCCGGCGCGCGGCGTCACTCCGTCCGATCCAGAGCCCCTTCTTGGTCCCGATCAGCAGTACGGCCTCGGACATCGTTGTCCTCCTTTAGCGTGGCGGCCCCGCCACCACATTGACGAGTGCTTCCCCTTGCGCATACCGCTCCAGCTGCGCACGCACCAGCCGGGCGACTCGCGGCTCGAACGCCGTCGACGCACCGCCGCGGTGCGGGTTGATCAGAACGTTCGGAGCCGACCACAGCGGATGTCCGGCGGGCAACGGCTCGGGATGGGTCACGTCGAGCGCGGCGCTGATCCGCTCCGAGCTGAGCTCCGCCAGCAACGCGTCCGTGTCCACGACGACACCGCGTGCGACGTTGACCAGCAGCGCGCCGTCCTTCAGCTGGGCCAGGAACTTCGCGTCTACCATCCCCCGCGTCTCGGCGGTCGCCGGCGTCAGAACGACGACGACATCCGCGCGCGGGAGCAGCTCAGGCAGGTCGGTGATCGGGTGCACACCCTCCCGGGGCCGCCGGGCGACCCGGATGATCTCGCACTCGAACCCGGTCAGCCGCCGCTCCAGCGCCTCGCCGATCGACCCGTATCCGAGGATCATCACCGTCCGGTCCGCGAGCGAGTCGTCCAGCTCGGTGTACGACGACGGCCAGACCTCCCGCTCCTGGTTGCGGACGGCTCGCGGCAGGCGCCGGTACGACGCCAGGATCAGGCCGACCGCCAGCTCCGCGGTGGACGCGTCATGGACGCCGCGGGCGTTGCACAAGGTGACTCCGTCGGCCAGGTGCGGCACAACATGCTCGAACCCGGCCGTCTGGGTCTGCACGACCTTGAGATTCGGCAGCTCCCGGACGACCTGGATCACCCGGTCACCGCCCATGTACCCCGGAACGTAGAACTCGACCTCCGCGAGCGACGCCGGCCGCTCGTCACCGTCGAAGAAGTCCACGTCGAAACCCGCGGGCAGCCCGCCGAGGAAGGTGTCGGGGTCCTCCCAGGGCAGCCATGCCTTCACCACATCAGCCATGCCCACGAACCTACTCGGCCACTCCGACAGTGTGAACTCCCGTGCCAGGCACGAAGCGTCGTCGTACTCTGGATCGGTGCCTTCGACATCGGATCCGGTTCGGACTCTCGATCACGACCAGGCGGTAGGGCAGCTGCGGGCGTCGTACGAACGGATCCCCGCAGGCAGGCCCGTCCGGCTGGCGAAGCGCAGTTCCAACTTGTTCCGGCCGAGAACCGAGATCGACCAGGCCGGTCTCGATGTATCCGCACTGACCGGCGTGATCGCTGTCGATCCGGTGGCGCGGACGGCCGACGTCCAGGGCATGTGCACGTACGAGGACCTGGTCGCGGCGACGCTGCCGCACGGCCTCACCCCGATGGTCGTCCCGCAGTTGAAGACCATCACCCTCGGCGGCGCGGTCACCGGACTCGGCATCGAGTCGTCGTCGTTCCGCGCCGGGCTGCCGCACGAGTCGGTGCTCGAACTCGACATCCTCACCGGGTCCGGCCAGCTCGTCACGGCCCGGCCCGACGGTGAGCACGCGGAGCTGTTCCGCACCTTCCCGAACTCCTACGGCACGCTCGGCTACGCGACCCGGCTGCGGATCGAGCTCGACCGGATCTCGCCGTACGTCGCGCTGCGGCATGTGCGGGTCGACCTGGACCGGCTCGGCCCGGTGATCGAGGAGCTCGTTGCCTCCGGCATGTACGAGGGCGAGCCGGTGCACTTCGTCGACGGGGTGGCGTTCACGCCGTCGGAGGCGTATCTGACGCTCGGTCGCAACAGCGACGCGGCGGTGCGGACCAGCGACTACACCGGCCAGCAGATCTACTACCGCTCGATCCAGCAGCGGCCGAACGACTTCCTCACCGCACACGACTATCTGTGGCGCTGGGACACCGACTGGTTCTGGTGCTCGGCCGCGTTCGGCGCGCAGAACCCCTGGGTACGGCGGGTGTGGCCGCGGCGCTGGCGGCGCAGCGACGTGTTCCACAAGATCGTCGGCTTCGAGAACCGGCATCACGTCGCCGCGCGGCTCAATCGCCGGCGCGGCCAGGCCGACCGCGAACGCGTGGTCCAGGACGTCGAGATTCCGGCGTCGCAGCTGGCCGGGTTCCTGCGCTGGTTCGACGCCGAGGTGGGGATGCGGCCGGTGTGGCTGTGCCCGCTGCGGCTCCGCGGGTCCATCGACTGGCCGCTGTATCCGCTGAAGCCCGGCGAGACGTACGTGAACGTTGGCTTCTGGGGCACCGTGGCCATGGCCGACGGTGCCGCCGACGGTGACGTGAACCGGGCGATCGAGGACGCCGTCGCGCGTTTCGACGGCCACAAGTCGCTGTACTCCGATGCCTACTACGACCGCGACACGTTCGACCGCCTCTACAACGTTCCGGCCTTGAACGCGGTGAAGAAACGGTACGACCCCGACGCCCGGCTCACCGGGCTCTACGAGAAGGCGGTGACGCGCCGATGACGACGCTTGCGACCCAGGTTTCGATTGCCGATGCACTCACGACAGTGACCCCGGACGGTCTCCCGTTCCGGTTCACGGCGTACGACGGCAGCGCGACCGGCCCTGAGGATTCGCCGATCCACATGCACCTCGCGTCCGAGCGTGGACTGTCCTACGTACTCACGGCGCCCGGCGACCTCGGCCTGGTCCGCGCCTACGTGATGGGCGACCTGGAGATCACCGGCGTGCACCCGGCCAATCCGTACGGGCTGATGCGGATGATGCTCAACCAGCTGCACTTCGAGCGGCCGACGACGGCGGAGGCGCTGCGCATCGTCCGCGGGCTCGGCTGGAGCCACCTGAAACCACCGCCGCCCCCGCCGCAGGAGCACCTGCCGAAGTGGCGCCGGACGTTCGAGGGACTGCGCCACTCGCGGACCCGGGACAAGGCCGCGATCCACCACCACTACGACGTGTCGAACACTTTCTACGAGTGGATCCTCGGGCCGTCGATGACGTACACCTGCGCGGTGTACCCGTCCGCGGACGCGACCCTGGAGCAGGCGCAGTACGAGAAGTACGACCTGGTTGCGCGGAAGCTCGATCTGAAGGCGGGTCAGCGGCTGCTCGACGTCGGGTGCGGGTGGGGCGGCATGGTCCGGCACGCGGCCCGCGAGTACGGCGTTCGCGCGCTGGGCGTCACGTTGTCGTCGGCGCAGGCCGAGTGGGCGTCGGAGGCGATCAAGGCCGAAGGGCTGGAGGATCTGGCCGAGGTACGGTTCCTCGACTACCGCGACGTGCCGGAGCGCGACTTCGACGCGATCAGCTCGATCGGTCTGACGGAGCACATCGGCGTACGCAACTATCCGTCGTACTTCGGTTTCCTGCTGGACCGGCTCAAGCCCGGCGGCCGGCTGCTGAACCACTGCATCACCCGGCCGGACAACCGCTTCCGCTCCACCGGCGCCTTCATCGACCGCTACATCTTCCCCGACGGCGAACTGATCGGCTCCGGCCGCATCATGGCCGAAGCCCAGGACGCCGGCTTCGAGGTCCGCCACTCGGAGAACCTCCGCGAGCACTACGCCCTCACCCTCGCCGCCTGGTCCGACAACCTCCAGACCCACTGGGACGAGGCCGTAGCCGAAGTAGGCCACCCCATCGCCAAGATCTGGGGCCTCTACCTAGCCGCCTGCCGAGTCGGCTTCGAACGCAACAACACCCAACTCCACCAGTTCCTGGCCGTAAAACTGGACAACCAATCCAACGCCCACTTCCCCCTACGCCCCACCTGGCTCAGCTGACCGAGAGGCTCCAGCCCGCGGGCGGTTGCAGCGGTGGAGTCGTCTGCGTCACCTGCACCCGGGTGGCCAGCATCAGCGACTCGTCCGCGAGCTGGAGCGTCACGGAGAATCGGCGGTCGGGATAGGCCGACGCGAGCCGCGCCGACCATGTCTCGACCAGCAGACTGCCGAGCTGCCGCACTACGTCCTCCTGCAAGTCCCCCGACGCCGGCCGGACACCGAACAGATACTCCAACTCGAAGAAGTTGAAGCTGTCGACCGCCTCTGCCCACGACCCACGCGGCTCGTCCCGGCTCGCAGCAATCGCTGCTGCGAGCCGCTCGGTGATGTACGCCTCGTCATCTCCGTTAAGGGCCAGGAATACCGCCCCATGCAGCTCCACCAGCTTGGGCCAGTACAGCCATCCGTAAACCAGTGCGTCGACCGCCGAACCGATCTCCCCGAAATACGCGACCGGATCCTCGGACTCCACGTCGGGGAACGAAGCCTGGAAGAGCCTGCGCACGGCAGCGGAGTCCATCTAATCTCCATCTAGATAACCTGGCGGAATGCGATCCGGGACGTCCGCCCCCGGGATGGCCTGACCTCTGCCCTTAGGGTAATAGAGCGGCGGACTCATCCCGGAGTGCTTGCCACCCGTACCACGGAAGCGCGGGCCCGGCTGCCAACCCGCCGGATGACGATCGTTCTTGAAGAAGGTCTGGTACCTGGTCACCACGCCGTTCGCGTCCCGCTCGAACACAGTGTGATCGCCGGTTGCGTTCTCATCCGGAGACAGTCCCTGCGCGCGACTGCGTTTGGCGGCTTCGGCTACCTCGTCCTCGCCACCACAGTTGTGGACGAGCACCGGCGTCGCGCCAGCCATCACATAGTAGGTATGTGGGCCAGCCACCGTCAGGTTGTGGACCCGGGCGACGGCTTCGTACCGGGTCCGCGCAACAACCCGCACCGGCTCCGACGATCCAAGGCTCGACAGTTCGTCGCCTACGGCGAGGTCGGCCGCTGTGACCCACTGGTGCGGGCCAGGCAGGTAGAACGGATGCCCGTCGGTCGCCACGAGGTGCTGGACTCCCCGCGAATCCGCATCCTTCGGCGCGACCGCGATATCGACGAGCTTCTTGGTGCCTTCGCCGATGATGGTAGCCACGACCGGATGCGAGGCGACTTCTCCGCTGCTCGGCTCCGAGGCCAGAACCCCGTCACCGACTTCGATCTTGTCGATCGGTTTGGTCTTCCCGTTCGCGAGGAGTACCAGTGTCCCGGGTTCGAACGAGTTACATCGTGCGGCGGCCTTGAGGTCGTCTTCGGCTTTGCGGAGGCCCTTGATGCCGTCGATGGCTTCGCCGACGAGGTCTTTGATCCGGCCTATGAGTTTCCAGGCCTTCTTCATCTTGAAGAGGTATTTGCTGATGAGTTTGCCGGCTATGCCGCCGACGAAGGAGGCCAGGACGGTGACGCCGGTGGCGACGCATGCGCCCAGGTCGCCGTTGGTGAAGCAGTTGAGGGCGTCGGTGATGCCGAGTTCGTCGGCGACGATCTTGACCAGGTCCTTGATGACCTTCTTGATGCGTTTCTTGGTTTCCTTGACCTTCTGGGTGTGCTGGGAGATCTCGGACTCTTCCCAGCTGTTGACCTGCTTGCCGTCGTCGTCCTTGTAGGAGATGAAGCCGCCGCGGCCCTCCTTCTTGGACTTCTGGTACTGCTCGACGTTGTCCGAGCCGCCGTTGCGGGCCTCGAACCCGTCGGCGCCCTTGCCACCGACGAACATCATCCCGTCGGGGTCGCTGAACGTTGCCGGGCTGTTGTTCGAGTAGGCGTAGGCGTTCAGCGTCTGCGGGTCACCGATGTCGACCAGCGGGTCGACGCTGATGAAGCGGCCGAGCTTGGCGTCGTACTCGCGGGCCCCGAGGTGCGTCAGCCCGGTCGACGGATCGTCGACACCGTTGACGAAGCCGCGGGAGTTCGGTTCCCACGTCGGCGACGTCGTACCGCGTGCGTTGCCGAACGGGTCCATGAAGCGGCGGGACACGCCCGCCGTCAGGCCGTCGACCGAGACCGACGCCGTGCCGTGCGGGTCGGACATCAGGTACTCGACCGAGGAACTGTTGTTGCGCATGGCGATCGTCGCGCCGTTGAAGTCGTAGTACCGGGTCGAGCTGACCGAGTCCGCGGCCTTGTCCCAGCGAACCTCGGCCGACGCGAGGTAGAGCGTCGCCCCCTTCGGATCGTGGCGGATCAGCCGGCTGCCGTCCGCGTCGTACACGAAGCTGGTGTCTCCGTCCGGCCCGCTGACCGACTCCAGGTGGCCTTCCGGATCCCAGTTGAACGTGTCGGTGTCACCGGCAACGGTTCGCGTCGACATGTTGCCCGCCGCGTCGTATCCGTAGGTGTCAGCCGACGTGCCCGACGGCCCTGCGGCAGCCACGCCGGTGACAGCGTGCGGCCGAACGGCTGTCGGCGCCGGGTAGGCGTAGGTGGACGTGGTGTCCCCCGCCACCTTGTGGTCGACCAGAGAGGTGCGGTTGCCCGACGCGTCGTACGCATACGACTGCCAGTACGGCGCGGGTCCGCCCACGGTGGACGCCGAACGGGCATCCGAACACGCACCAGCCGGAGTCCACGCCTCCGTTGTCCGCTGCAGGTAGTCCGTCGCAAAGCACTGCAGATCGACCGACGTGCCGTACTGATGCGAGATCGACTTGACGTTGGACGCGTCGTCGTACCCGTAGACGAAGGTGTCGTCGGTCTGCAGCACGCCCTCACGGTCGACCTTCATCTTGGCCAGCCGCCGCGTGCCCTGCTCGTACTCGAAGGACTGGTAGACACCCTTCCCGGTCTGCTGACCGGCGTGGTACTGCAGCGGGTCGCCGTACTCGCCGTACGTCGTCTCGCTGACGTACGCCTGCCACCCACCCATCGCGTTCAGGTTTCCGGACGCGTCGTAGTACAGGTCGACGGTCTCGTCCGGCAGGCCCGGCGTGCTGGGCAGCTTGGCCTTCTTGACAGTGCCGTCCGGGTTGTACTGCGTGGTGCTGGTGTACGTGCCGGCGAGCTTGCCCTCGGACGCCGGGATGACGACCTGAGTGCCGACGGGCCGGTCCATCGAGTCGTACCCGGTCACGGCCGACACGTAGTTGTTGCCGTTGACGGTGCGGGTGGACGAGGTCAGGAGCCCCTTGCCCAGGGTGTCGTACACCCAACTGGCCAACACCGGCCCGGTCGCCGATCCGTTGCGTACGGCGGTCTTCCGGTCCAGCTCGTCGTAGGAGAAGAACAGCTCCTGCCCGCGCGCGTCCTTGGTGGACACCACCCGGTCCCCCGCGTCGTACGCGGTGGTTGTGGTCCCCTTGTCGGGGTCCTCCGCCTGGATCTGGCGGCCGCGCAGGTCGTAGCCGTACCGCCAGACACTGCCCGCGGCATTGGTGACCGTCTCGAGCTGGTCGTCCGGCGTGTAGGTGTACTTCGTCGAGTCGTAGTCACCACCCGCGGCACGGCCGTGGAACTGCCGCAGCTCCGAGACCTTGCCCCGGGCATCGAGCATCTTGATGGTGGTGGTCGCACCCTCGGGCGGGATGGTCGCCACCGCGTTGCCGCCGTAGATCGTCTCGGTCCGCCACTGCTCGGCGTTCTGGACGACGAACTGCGACAGCACATTGCGGCCGGCCCCGTCGTAGGTGTTCAGAGTCCTGGCCGGCAGGTTCGGCTCGTTGGCGTCGAAGAGGACGTTGGAGGGTGCGGACGTGTTGTCGTAGTACGGCCCGTCCTGGCTCGCGACATTGCCGCGCTCGTCGTACCTGGTGTCGATCAGCACCCGGCCGAGACCGGTCGCCGCAGGCGTCTGCACCTGCCGTTGCCGCAACAGACCGTCGAACAGCGTCCGGCTCGTCTTGTACGTGCCGTCGGGCTTGAGCTCCTGAGTGGCGACGACGTTGGGCGCCGTCTTCGACAGCAGGTAGCTGAAGATCATCGAGGCGGTCGCACCGCCGGCCTTCGACCGGTTCGGCAGCCAGACCGCGGTCAGCCGACCGAACGCGTCGTACGTCAGGTCCGTCCGGCGTCCGTTGGGATCGACCTCGGACAGCGTGGCTCCCCACGCCGGCGAGATCGTGGTGACGTTGGCGTAGCCCTTCGCGTCGGTCGTCGTCACACCGGTGACCGGGCCGCCGGTGGCCGGGGTGAAGGCGACGGTGCTGGTCTGCCGGTTGAGGCCGTCCCAGGTCCCGGTGATGCGGCCGAGTGAGTCGTACGCGGTCCGCGAGCGCTGCTCGTAGACGGGGCCGGAGGCCCAGCCACTCATGCTCTCGACCTTGGTGACCAGACCGCGCACCGGTGCGTCCGCGAGGCCGGTCTTGCCGTCGTAGTAGCTGCGCTCGTCGGAGATCACCTGCGCGGGACGGCTCGGCGTCGCGCCGCACGCGACCGACACCTTCTCCTCGCGGCTGACCGGGCTCAGCAGCCATAGGGCCTGGTTGCGGTTGTAGGTGTACCGGGTACACCGGTCGTCCGACGTGATCGCAAGATCGCCGAGATCGTCGACCTGGGTGGGCAGACCCACCGTGTCGAACGTGGTCACCGACCCCGCGGTCCGGTAGCTGCCGCTGCTCAGCCGGGTCCGGGTGACCGACGACTTCGTCCGCAGGATCATCGCCGTGTCGCCGCCGGCGGTGCCCGTCGCGGTGACCCACGGCGTGGAGATGGTGCCCTCGACCTCGGCACCACCCGCGCCGTTGTAGGTGATCTCTTCGCGGACGAAGCCGTTGTAGCGATTCGCGTCCTCGACCGTGCCGCCCTGGCTGTCGGTCACGATGACCGTCTTCTTCGTCGTGCCCGCCGCATCGAGGTAGTCGTCGTGCATGCCTCGGAAGAACAGGTACTGCGTCTGGGTCTGGTTGCCGACCGGTCCGGTCTTCACGTTGACCTTGGAGTACCCGCGCCAGTCACCCCAGCTGCGGTACTTCAGCAGCGTCAACTCGTTGTCGTCGAAGTGCCAGGCCGGCGTGCCCAGATACTCGTACGACGTCAACTGGTCCGGAGCGTCGGTGGAGTTGTCGTCGACCGCGATCGACGTGACCACGTACTTGTTGAACCAATGCATCGTCGGCGCGGCGCCGCCGTCGATCGTCCAGTAGACCGGGAAACACAGTCTGGTGTTGGTCGCGGCACTGGCCGGCTTGGAGGTCGGTGTGCAGTCCGCGTCGCTGTAGTTGACGTTGGTGATCTGGCCGGACTCCGACTGGATCGACGACACCCGGTACTTGACCATGGCCGGAGCACCGTCGCCGATCGCGTCGACCCGGTTCGGCTTGTCGATTCCCGTGAACGTGACACTCGGATTCGTCAGGGCTGTGCCGACCCGGCCCTGGTGGGTGATCGAGCGCAGGAACAACGACGGCGCGACGTCCGTGGCCGGATAGTCCTGGGTCAGGGTCCAGGTGTCGACCGGGTTGTAGGTGTTGTTGCTGCCGAGGACCTCGGTGTTGATCGTGGTCAGCCGCTTGCGGGTGAAGAACGACGGCGAGGTCCGGTTCGGGCAGGTGGTCGACGACGTACAGAGCTGGTCGAACGGCGTGTCCGGCCAGCGCGAGGCGTTCGCCGCGGTCAGCTGGGCCGGGTCACAGGTCACCGTTCCACCGGGGAGGCACCGCTCGGAGACGCCGAACCAGACCCGGGTCGGCGCGGCCGTGGTCGTCTCGGTGCTGCCGGCAACCTTTCCGTAGTCGATGATCCACGGGTAGCTGGCGCGCTGGTAGATCGAGACGCCGGTGTTGTTGTTGCGGCCGTAGTAGTTGCTCTCCTGGATGTACCGGTAGCTCATCAGGTTGTTGCTGAGGTCAACCACCCGGTCGACGTTCCAGCGCCAGGCCTGGGTGCAGTACGACGCGGCGAACGTCGCCTGGTAGCACGGCTCACCGACCTGGTTGCCGAAGACCGGGACCGTGCTGACCGAGTCGGAACGGGCGTTGCCGGGCACGCTCGGGTTGAGACCGAAGGAGTACTTCGTTCCGTCCGTGGTCGTGACCTGCCAGTACTCGCCGTCCTTGGCGCCGTTCGTCGCGCCGTAGCGGCGCTGGATCAGCGAACCGTCGTCGTTCTTCAACCGGAACGTGTCGATCTTCGCGACCGGGTCGCTGCTGATCTTCAGGAGTTCACCGGAGTGGCTGCCCAGCGAGAGGACCGCGTTGTCGGACTTCCAGCACAGGTCGCCGGTCTTCACGGTCGTGTTGCTGTTGGTCATGTCATCGGCGCAGGACACGTACTTGCGCTCGATGAAGCCAGGCTCCATCGAGTGTCCCTGACCGATCCACGACGTCTGGTTGTTGGTCGACGCGACCTGCCCGTCGACCGAGCCCGAGCTGTAGCTGATCGACAGTTCCGGTTTCGGCCCGGCCGTCCCCGGCGGGACGCGGAGCGGGTAGCTCCAGGTGAAGTCACCGGTCTGGGCACCCACGTTCCACGTCGCCGAGGGCGAAAGAGACGTCGCGGCGTACGAACCTGCCGGACCGGACACGCCGGCCGTCAGCGCCAGTGTGGTGAACTGGGCGGCCGCGGCCGGCGCGAGGTCGACCTCACCGGAGACGACCTTGGTGTCCACGTTGTTGTTCGTCGTGGCGAGAGGCTGTTGCTGAGTGCAAGCGTTCCCGCTGGTGCAGGTCAGCTGGACCAACTGGAGCCGGGACGACCAATCACCGCCGTACGCGGTGGCGAACTTCGAGTAGTCGAACTGGACCTTCACCTTCGCGGGCACCGCCTGCGCATCGGTCCGGGCGACACGCATCGCGACACCGGTGACACCGAGCCGTTGGCTGCCGGCCTGATCGAGCACCTCCAGCCGCGCCGACGGAGACGCCGTACCGCGTGCCGACGAGGTGACGACGGCGGTGACCGGCGAGCTGGCGACCTTGCTCTGCACCGAGGCGCCCAAGGTCGACACCGACGCCGCCGGCCAGACCGGCGCCGCAGGTGCCTTCGAAGCCTCGGCAGCCTGGTTGGACTGCTTCGCGGGCGCGGGGACGAAATCCTTCCCCGGCGTGGACTTCTCCTTCTTCACCTCCGGCGCCGGCCGGCTCGTCGTCGTGGCCGCAGCCTCCGGGACGTACGACGCCACCCCGGCAACCAGGCTGACGCCGAGCAAGGTGACCAGCGCGGCCAGTGCCGGCCGCTTGCGGTGAAGTGATCGCACTCGAGTTCCTCGTATCAACTGGTCGGGGCGGAGTCGTACAGGTCGGTGAAGACCGCGGCGTTGTCGATCGGACCGGGGTAGATGCGAACGTCGTCGACCTGGCCGTCGATCGGACGGGCCACACTCGCGACCGTGCCGGTACCGACTCGCAGCAGCCCGGGTGCGTCCGTCGTCGGAGGGATGTTCGCGGTCGTCGCCACCGCGTCCTCGCCGACGAACAGGGTCAGCGTGTGTTCCCCGGAGTCGTAAATGCCGGTGAGGTAGACCCAGTCACCGGCCAGGTACGGCGTGGGTTGCGACAGGACCGACAACTCGCCGGATCCGTTCGGGTTCGGGATCGAGAAGGACCACACGGCCTTGGGATCGCCAGGATCGGACAAGTCCTGGCTCTGGACTCCCAGCATGAATCCACTGGTGCCGGCGCGGTCCTCGCTCAACGCGATCTGACGCCCGGGTGTGTTTCCCAGCTTCACTCTCACGCTGGCGCTGAAGCTCCGGCTGGTGTCGACGATGTCGCTCGCCGGCGAACCCAGCGTGGCACCGCCGGTCAGCGCGACCGACCAGTCCTGTTTCGTCGCCGACGGATCCCACCGGTCCCCGGGCGCCCAGGTCGCCGTCGTGGCCAGGTTGAGTCGACGCCCGAACGTACTCGAGTCCGCTGTCGTGATTCCCGAGCCCTCGTCCATCCTCCAGATGCCGGCTGCGGCGCCCGTCTGGACCTTTGCGACCGCCTCGCCGTACAAGGCACTGCGGTTGTTCGAGCGGTCGTAGGCCCAGGCCCTGATCACCGTCGGGCCGGTCTTCGTGGCGGTGAAGGTGAAGGTGCCGGGATTGACCGGGATGTTCGCGCTCGTCGGCTCCTCGCTGTCGATGGTGTAGCGGAAGTAGTTCTGGTCGACGGCGGTCGCGACGATCTTGACGCTGACCGTCTCACCGAGGGAGTAGATCTTGTCGTCCCCCGACGTGATCGTGACGTCCGGAGCCACCGGTTTGGAGGTGTCGATGATGAACCAGCAGAACGGCGACCAGGCCGAGTAGTCGACACCGTCCCAGGCACGGACCCGCCAGCCGATCAACCGGTTCGTTTCCAGCGGTGCGACATCGGCTTGTGGCGTGAAGTCAATCGTGCTGCCACTGACCTTGGTGACGCTGGGCAGCCGCTGGGCCGCCGCCCCGCCGCCGTTGTACCAGAACTCGAAGCCTGCCGACGACGGCTGCAGGTCGCTGTCGAGGATCTTGACGTGCGGGACCGGGCTGGTCTGGTTGAGCCGGGCCGGGTTCTGGTAGTCGGTCGCGCAACCCGACGTGGGATCCGTCGTCCGCATGCCGGAGACCTGCGGGATCCAGTTGTAGGTGATCGTCAACTTGACCGCCTTGTGGAATCTCTTCCAGGCCAGCGAGTCGGCTTCGTTGGTCGCGCGCACACCCAGGTGGACCCAGCCGCTCCGCGCGGCGGCCTGCTCGGCGACCGCGGTCAGCACGTTGAACTCGAGCCACTTGCCGTTCGGCAGGCACTCGTCCCGGCCGGCCGCGTCGGTCGCGGAAGCGAGCTTCTTCAGCCAGACGTTCGAGCCCGATCCGTTGCTCCAGTTCACCTCGGTGTTGATCGCGGCGACCTTCCAGACCTCCACCGCTTTCGGCGTACAACTGGCGGCCCACGTCTCGTAGGCACTGAAGATGGCCGAGGTGATGTGGGCGCCGGCGAGACCGGAGATCCCCATCTTGTAGATCAGGCGCTTGCGGCTCCACGGCTCGAACGACTGGTACCCGACGCCTTCCGGGCCTTCCCAGTTCCACGACGGGGTGGTCGGGTAGTGCTCGTTCATCATCGCGCGACCGGACTGCGCCGAGTTGAACGTCGGGTCGATGTGCAGCGGGTACCGCGTCGCGGCGTCGTTCAGCAGCGCGAGCGCCGGGCTGATCGTCAGCGCGGTCTTCGAGACCGCGGCCGGAAGCTGGACGACCTTGTCGCCTTCGAGCGGAGCCTCGGTCCGGTCGTCGTCCGTCGGTGCGGTCGCCGTACCGCGGGAGTCCCACATGATCGGCTGCGATCCGCTGAAGACCAGCTTGCCGAGGTGGTCCTTCGCCTCGATCACGCCACCCCTGGACTTCGCCACGGTCAGGCCGGGCGCCTTCATCCCGAGGTCGAGGTTCTGCAGCTGCGGCAGCCGGGCCGCGGCCGGGGTCTTGACGATCAGGACCTCGCTGTAGGAGTCGGCGAAGGCGGTGATCTTGAGGTCGACGTCGGGGAACACGTTCGGGTAGGTGACGTTGTCGGCGTCGACGACCGGCTGAGGCAGCGTCCCGGGCCAGCTGAGCGCGAGCTCGTGGCCGTCGGACGTCATCACGATGAGCGGACCGGTGCCGCCGCCGGAGAACGTCATGCCGAGCGCGGTCGCCTTCGGTCGCACCCGGCCGTCGGCGCTCTTCGCGAGTGTCGTGTCGATGTCGGCCCACTGGTCCCCGCGCTTCACGCGGACCGGGATGTTGGTCTGCTCGAGCGTGAAGGTGCCGTCCGGGTTGGCGAACGTCTGCTCGGTCTCGGTGCGCTTCTCCGGCACCTCGACCCGTTTCCCGGTCGCCTTCGCCCGCTTGGCCGGAGAGTCGTCGGCGGCCGTGCTGCTCACCGCCGCCGGTTGAGCCTCGGCCGGCGCCACGACCACCGATCCGAACAGTCCCACTGCCAGCGCGCAGAAACCCGCCATCGCACGCCGCGCCAAAGTCTTCCGCCCCTGGGGCAGACCCCACCCGTACATCGCGCCCACCGCTCTCGACTCCCCCGAGCCATAGATGCGGTACGGATCCTAAGGAGCGCGCACGGTGACCAACAGGTACAACCCATACAGTTCACCCATACAAACCGGAACGCCCCAGTACCCCATGTGTGGGGTGCATGGACTGCGGGTGTGGTTGGCATTGGACGGTGGCGGAGGGGCCGGGGGACGGTGGTGGGGTGGATGTTGAGTTCGGGGTTTTGGTGGATGTCCGGGAGGAGGGGGCGGGGTACTCGGGGGAACGGGTGGAGGAGGTGGTGGTTGCCGACCAGCTCGGGTTCGCGGGGGCCTGGTTGTCGGAGCACCATCTGACCGCGGATGGCGTGTTGCCTTCGCCCTTGGTGATGGCGGGGGTGCTCGCGGGACGGACCGCGCGGATTCGGATCGGGACGAACGTGCTGGTGTTGCCGCTGCATCATCCGTTGCGGGTGGCGGAGGACGCGGCCGTGCTGGACCTGGTGTCGGGTGGGCGGTTCGTGCTGGGGGTCGGTCAGGGGTACGCCGAGCGCGAGTTCGCCGCGTTCGGAGCCGATCGACGACGGCGCGGGGCTCTGCTCGAGGAAGGTGTCGAGGCAATCCGGCGGGCGTGGGCGGGCGACCTGTCGGTGACACCGCGGCCCGGCCATCGGATCCCGATCTACGCCGCTGGAGTGACGGCGGCGGGGCTGCGGCGGGCGGCGCGGGTGGGCGACGGGGTGATCATCTACTGCGCGACCCCGGCGGATCTGATCGCCCGGCGGAAGCTGATGGACGAGGTCGTCGACGAGCCGCCGCCGCTGATCTGCAGCGGGATCATGCAGGTGGACGAGGACGCGGATCGAGCCTGGGCCGACGCGGCGCCCGGGATCGCTTATCTGGAAGGGGAAATCGCGTCGTACGGCGGGACGGAGCCACCGGCGTTGCGGCGGGAGGACTATCTGATCGGTACGCCGGAGGACGTCGCCAACCGACTGATCGAGTTGCACGCGGCGACCCGGTTCGTGCAGTTCGCCCACTGGTTGCGGCTTCCGACCGTGTCGCATGAGGCGGCGCTGCGGTCTCTCGAATTGGTTTCAGCTCGGGTGATTCCCGCCGTACGGGCTGGTGTTGGACGCTAGCTTGGGAGGCAGGACGACCTGAGGAGACGGCGTGGGCGGGACCAGGGTCAGGCAGCGCAGACGGGCTGCGGTGGTTTTGACCGCGCTGGCGTTGGCGGCGGGGTGCTCCGATGACGGTGGCGCGACGACAGCGAATCCCGGCACGACCGCACCCAGTACGACGCCCGCACCGAGCAGCACCGGTACGACGTCCAGCGCCGCGCCGAGCACGAGTCAGCAAGGGCCGGTCAAGCTGACTGTGGCGTCGACGGTGGCGACGGGGATCGACATACCGTGGGGGCTCGCGTTCCTGCCGGACAAGAGTGCGCTCGTCGCGGAGCGGGATTCGGCCAAGATCAAGCGGGTCGCCGGCGGACAGGTGAGCGAGGTCGGCGAGGTGGACGACGTCGACCCGTCGTCCGAGGGCGGACTGCTCGGGCTGGCGGTGGATCCTGGGTATCCGGGCAAGCCGTACATCTACGCCTACTACTCCACCGGCGACGACAACCGCATCGCCCGGATCACGTACCAGAACAACAAACTGTCCGACCAGCAGGTGATCCTCGACGGGATCCCGCAGTCGGCGGTCCACAACGGCGGGCGACTGCGATTCGGCCCCGACGGGTACCTGTACGCCGGGACGGGTGACGGGTCCGAGCGGCCGAACTCCCAGGACGACGGGTCGCTGGGCGGGAAGATCCTGCGCATCACCACCGACGGCAAGGCAGCACCCGGCAACCCGGACGGCCGGCTCTGGTTCTCCAAAGGCCACCGGAACGTGCAGGGCCTCGCCTTCGACGGCAAGCAGTTGTACGCCGCCGAGTTCGGCCAGAACACGTGGGACGAGCTCAACGCGATCACCGCCGGCACGAACTACGGATGGCCGGCCGCTGAGGGCGTGAGCGGACTCGACGGCATGGCGGACCCGATCGCGCAGTGGCAGACCAGCGACGCGTCGCCGAGCGGGATCGCGTTCGCGCAGGGGCACATCTTCATGGCGTCGCTCCGCGGCGAGCGGTTGTGGGCCATACCAGTTGCCAACGGCAAGCGAACCGGCGAGCCGCAGGCGTTCTTCACCAACCAGTTCGGCCGGCTGCGCACGGTCGAGGCCGCGCCGGACGGCTCGCTCTGGCTGACCACCTCCAACACCGATGGCCGCGGCGGCACGCGCGACGGCGACGACAGAATTCTCCGCATCGCCATCAGCCGTTGACCGCCAACCGTTTCAAGGCTTTGCTCGTCTGGTACTAGTGGGGGGAAGCCTTACAGAACAACCGGTTGAGGGAGGAGTTGGTGATGCGGCCCGATCAGGTGTCCGTTGTCCCTAGCAGTGTGGTCGCTTCGGTGAGCACCTTCGAGGATGCTCAGCAGACGGTCAGCTATCTGCGCAGTTACGGGATGGAACCGGGCAGCCTGGAGGTGGTCGGATCCGACCTGAGACAGGCCCGCAGGAAACGGGTCGTCCCGGTCGCCAAGCTGACCGGTGCCGGCGCCTTGCAGGGCGCGCTGCTCGGCATCCTCGCCGCCGTGTTCGTCACCCTCGTCGCCGAGACGACCTTGACCGGCCTTGCCGTCGTCGTCTGGGGCTTCGTGTACGGCGTACTGATCGGTGCGCTGTGGGGATTGTTCCGGGGACTGGTGCGGAACCGGCCCGACGCGGTGACGACCGAGGTCGTGCCGACGCGCTTCGAGGTGCGCTGCCCGTCCGAAGAACTGTCCGTCGCGCGAACGCTGCTCGCGGACGCCACGGACGTCGACGACGACGGCCGCGTCGAACGCGAGGTCATCGCGAACGCACCCCACAAGGACAAGAAAGCAGCGTGAAACCGCGTCGGACCCCCGCAGGCGATACCCGCGGGGGTCCGGCGACCAGGCTCAGATGCCCAGCTTGGCGTTCAGCAGCTCGCGGACCTTGGCAGCATCCGCTTGACCGCGCATGTCCTTCATGACCGCGCCGATCAGCGCACCGGCCGCGGCCGGCTTGCCCGAGTTGACCTTCTCGACCACGTCCGGGTTGGCCGCGATCGCGCGGTCGATCGCCTCGATCAGAGCCGAGTCGTCAGACACCAGAGCAAGGCCCCGGGCGGCGATGATCTCGTCGATGGTGCCTTCACCCTTGAGCAGACCATCGAAGACCTGACGAGCCAGCTTGTCGTTCAGCTCGCCCTTGTCGACCCGTGCCTGCACGTTGGAGACATCAGTCGGACTGATACCCAGCTCGCCCAGGTCCTTGCCGCTCTCGTTCGCGGCCCGGGCGAGCTCACCCAGCCACCACTTCTTGGCCGCCGCGGGGCTCACCCCGAGGTCGACCGTCGTGACGATCAGCTCGAGCGCGTTGCCGTTGACGACGTCGCGCATCTCGAGGTCGGTGAAGCCCCACTCCTCCTGCAGCCGGACCCGTCGCAGTGAAGGTGCCTCCGGCAACGAAGCGCGGATCTCCTCGACCCATTCGCGCGACGGAGCCACCGGGACGAGGTCGGGCTCCGGGAAGTACCGGTAGTCCTCGGCGTCGGACTTCTCCCGGCCGGAGGTGGTGATGCCGGTGTCCTCATGCCAGTGCCGGGTCTCTTGGACGACCTTGCCGCCGCTCGACAGCACCGCCGCCTGACGGGTGATCTCGTACGTCACCGCACGCTCGACGGAGCGGAACGAGTTCACGTTCTTGGTCTCGGTGCGCGTGCCCAGCATCGACGAGCCGCGCGGCTTGAGCGACACGTTGGCGTCGCAGCGCAGCGAGCCCTGGTCCATCCGGACGTCGGAGACACCGAGCGCGAACAGCAGGTCGCGCAGCATGCTCACGTACGCCCGCGCCACCGCCGCCGCCTTCGCCGGCGGCACCTCGATCGTCTTGGTCACGATCTCGATCAGCGGGATGCCGGCCCGGTTGTAGTCGACCAGCGAGTGCGAGGCGCCGTGGATCCGGCCGGTCGCGCCGCCCACGTGGGTGGACTTGCCGGTGTCCTCCTCCATGTGGGCGCGCTCGATCTCGATCCGGTACGTCTCGGAGTCGACGACCACTTCGGTCCACCCGTTGTACGCGATCGGCTCGTCGTACTGGGAGGTCTGGAAGTTCTTCGGCATGTCCGGGTAGAAGTAGTTCTTCCGGGCGAACCGGCACCACTCGGCGATCTCGCAGTTCAGCGCCAGGCCGATCTTGATCGCGGACTCGACGCCGCGGCGGTTCACCACCGGCAGCGCGCCCGGCAGGCCGAGGCAGACCGGACAGGTCTGCGTGTTCGGCGGCGCGCCGAACTCGGTCGGGCAGCCGCAGAACATCTTCGACTTCGTGTTCAGCTCGACGTGGACCTCGAGGCCCATCACCGGGTCGTACTGCGCCAGCGCGTCGTCGATCTCGAGGACGTCTGCGGTCATCGGGTCACCTCCAGCTCCGGAGCCTTGGTCATCAGTACGCCGCCCCACTGCTCGGCCAGCGCGGACTCCAGCGCGGCGCCGACGGTGTAGCACAGGTCGTCGCGCAGCACCGGCGCCATCACGTGGAAGCCGACCGGCATGTTGTCCTCGTCGGCCAGACCACACGGGAACGACGCGGCCGCGTTGCCGGCCAGGTTGGACGGGATCGTGCAGAGGTCGTTCTTGTACATCGCGATCGGGTCGTCGATCCGGTCACCGATCGCGAACGCCGTCGTCGGCGTCGCCGGCGAGACGAGCACGTCGACCTGCTCGTAGGCGTTGACGAAGTCGCGGGCGATCAGCGTCCGCACCTTCTGCGCCTGGCCGTAGTACGCGTCGTAGTACCCACTGGACAGCGCGTGCGTGCCGAGCATGATCCGGCGCTTCACCTCGGCGCCGAAGCCGGCCTCACGGGTCAGGTTCATCACCTTCTCCGCGCTGTTCGTGCCGTCGTCGCCGACCCGCAGCCCGTACCGCATCGCGTCGAACTTGGCCAGGTTGGACGAGGCCTCGCTCGGCAGGATCAGGTAGTAGGCCGGCAGCGCGTACTGGAAGTGCGGGCAAGACACCTCGACCACCTCGGCGCCGAGCTTGGTGAGCAGCTCGACCGCCTCGTGGAAGCGCGCCTCGACGCCAGGCTGGTATCCCTCGCCGCCGAGCTCCTTGACCACGCCGACGCGCAGGCCGGTCACGTCACCGTTGCGGGCCGCCGCGACGACGGCCGGGACCGGCTGGTTGATCGAGGTCGAGTCCATCGGGTCGTAGCCGGCGATCGCCTCGTGCAGCAACGCCGCATCCAGCGTCGTCCGCGCACACGGACCAGGCGTGTCGAGCGAAGACGCCAGCGCGATCAGTCCGTACCGCGAGGTCCCGCCGTACGTCGGCTTGACCCCGACGGTGCCGGTGAACGCGCCGGGCTGCCGGATCGAGCCACCGGTGTCGGTGCCGATCGCGAGCGGTGCCTCGTACGCCGCCAGCGCGGCCGAGGACCCACCGCCGGAGCCACCCGGGATCCGGCCGAGGTCCCACGGGTTGTGGGTCGTGCCGTACGCCGAGTTCTCCGTCGAGGAGCCCATCGCGAACTCGTCCATGTTGGTCTTGCCGAGGATGACGATGCCGGCCGCCTTCAGCCGCTTCACCATGGTCGAGTCGTACGGCGGCTTCCAGCCCTCGAGAATCTTCGAGCCGGCCGTGGTCGGAACGCCCTCTTGGGTGAGCACGTCCTTCAGCGCCAGCGGGACACCGGCCAGCGGAGCGAGCTCCTCGCCCGCCGCGCGGCGGGCGTCCACGGCGGCGGCCTGCGCCAGCGCGCCCTCGGTGTCGACGTGCAGGAACGCGTGCACGTCGCCGTCGACGGCGGCGATCCGGTCCAGGTGCGCCTGGGTGATCTCCACCGAGCTGGCCTGGCCGGACGTCATCAGCTCCGCGAGCTCAGCCGCGGTCTTGCGGATCAGGTCGCTCATCTCAATCCTCCTCCAGGATCCGCGGCACCCGGAATCGCTGCTCCTCGGCGGCCGGCGCACCGGACAGCGCCTGCTCGGGTGTGAGGCACGGCACGTTCTCGTCCGCGCGCATCACATTGGTGAGCGGGAGGGCATGCGAGGTCGGCGGGATGTCGTCCGCGGCCACCTGGCTGACCTGCCCGACCAAGGTGATGATCTGGTCGAGCTGCGGGGCGAGGTGGTCGAGCTCGTCGTCGGTGAGCTCGATCCGCGCCAGTCGCGCCAGGTGCGCGACCTCTTCGCGGGTAATCGATGGCATGAACTGATCCAATGGCTTCTTGAGGATTGACCGGGGTGAAATCGGCCCGGACCCGGCCATCCTAGTGGGCTCGTGTATCGGTCGCGTTTCCCTGTCCCCCGGGCTGTGGACAACGCTGCGAGGTGCGTTGGGCGAGAGGGCCGGGCGTGTCTTCGGGTTCCGCTCTGTAACATGGGCCGCGACAGGGCGTTACGCGCAAGGTGATCGGCTGGGAGATGATCGTTCGGTGTTCCTGCTGCGCTTGATCATCCCGGACCGGCCCGGTTCGCTCGGCACCGTGGCCACCGCCCTCGGTGAGGTGAACGCCGACATCCACGCGATCGAGATCGTCGAGCACCGCCGTGAGAACGGCACCGCCGTGGACGACATCGTCGTCGACGTGCCGACCGGCGTGCTGCCGGACCGGCTGGTCTCCGCGTGCAACAGCGTCGAGGACGTCGAGGTCATCTGGTTCTCCCGGTACGGCGCCGGCGGCGGACTGCACATGGACCTCGAGGCCGTGGAGCAGATGACGTCTGCCCCCGCGGACGCGATCGACATCCTGGTCGAGCAGTCCCCGGCCGTGCTGCACGCCGACTGGGCCGCGTTGCTCGACGGCACGGGCGGTGAGGTGAAGGTCGCCCTCGAGACCAGCGCCACCCCGGAGTTCGGTGACGTGGCGGCGACCTGGCTGCCACTGCAGAAGGCCACCACGATGGCGTCCCCACTGGAGCACAAGGGTCTGGCGGAGTCGGTCCTGGTGGCCGCGCCGCTGGAGTCCGACCGCCGGATGCTGGTCATCGGGCGTCGTGGCGGGCCGGAGTTCCTGGCCTCCGAGGTCGCCCGGCTCAGCTACCTGGCATCGCTGGCAGTCACCATCCGCGCGACCGCCTGAGCAGTCCCGACCGCTCGCCTACGTGAACTTGAAGTAGGCGAGCGTCCACAGCCCTGCGATCACCAGCAGGACGACGACCCCGACCAGGGCCACGATCAGGATCGCCTGGCTGTTGCTGCCGGAGCGCTCCGGGAGGTCGAACTGGGTGGGCCCCCAGGGCCCACCACCGTCGACCCGCTGGGATGCCTCCGGCGGCGGCTTGACCACCGTCCGGGGATCCCGCTTCTCGCGGGGGAACTTCATCCGGCCTCCGTTGTGCGCTTGCTCAGACGTAGAAGGTCTCGTAGCTGACCGAGATCCGCTGCGAGGCGTAGTCGTCCTCGCTGTTGCCGGTGATCTCGACCCGCCATCCGGCCACATAAGCAGCGTACGACTTGCCGTCACTGTGCTTGTCGACGTACTCCTTCACCGCGGCCACGTCCTCGCCCTTCAGCGCGCCGAACGCGTCGTTCACCGCGGCCGGGAACGCCGTCTTCACGTCCGCCGGGTCACCGGACGCGCTCACCTCGAGCGACCGGATGCCCTCGCCCTTGCCGGCGTAGGAGTAGACCCGCTGCGAACCGTACTTGCCGACCTGCTTGCTGCAGGAGCTCGTGCAGACGTACTTCTTCGTCTTGAGCGCGGCGACCAGCTGCGGCTCGGTCGTGTCGAACGCCTTCCGCGGCAGGTCGAGCGAGTCGGCGCCGGACTTGCCGCCGGACAGCTGCACGTCGTCGCCGTCGTTGCGCAGCTCGAACTCGCCCCAGCTGCTGCCGACCTTCTGCGACTTCTGGCCGGTCTTGACCGCGTCCTGGATCTTCTTGACCTCGCTGCCGCCGAACGTGTCGTTGCCGATCGCCTGCAGCTCAGCGTCGAAGGTGACGCCGGCGTTGTTGACGTTGTCCTCGTTCTGCGACCGCAGCAGGACGCCGAGGATGGTGCCGTCCTTCTGGAACTGGAAGACCGCCTCGGCCTCGGTCGCGCCGTCGTACTTGAAGCAGCCGCGGTGCGCACCCTGCTCGGTGTTGAACAGGTCGCTGCACCGGAACCCGATGCCCTGCAGCTTCTCGGTCGCGGTCTTCGCCTGACCGGTCGACTCGCCGAGCGAACCGTCGTCCTCGCCGTTGCTCTGGTTGCCGCTCGGCTGCGACTGCCCGTTGCTCGGGCCGGCCACGGGCTCGTCGTCACCGCCGAGGGCGCGGACACCGAGGAAGATCAGCAGACCGATCAGCACGATGCCGACGACACCGCCACCGATGACCAGCGGCATCTTCTCCTTGCTGATGCCACCGGGACCTTTGCCGGAACCGCCCTGCTGCCACTGCTGCTGGCCGGACTGACCGCCTTGCTGCTGGTGCCAACCGCCCTGCTGCTGGCCCTGCTGACTCCACGGCTGCTGCTGGTAGGAGCCGCCGCCTTGCCGCTGCTGCGGGGAGCGCTGACCCCAACCGCCCTGGCCCTGCCCGGGTTGCCCCTGACCGGGCTGGCCTGGCTGGCCCTGCTGAGGCGGCTGCCCAGGCTGCTGTCCCCAGCCGCCACCACCCTGCTGCGGGGGCCGGCCTTGCTGCGGAGGCTGCCCTTGCGGGGGCTGACCCTGTTGCGGCGGCTGACCCTGCTGCGGCGGCTGGCCTTGCTGCGGGGGCCCCTGGCGTGGAGGCTGACCCTGTTGCGGCGGCTGCTGCGGGCGCTGACCCCAACCGCCACCACCCTGGCCCGGAGGCTGCTGTCCCCAGCCGCCTTGACCTCCCTGTCCCCCTTGCTGCCCGCCTGGCTGGCCCCCCGGCTGCCCAGGACCCCACGGTCCCTGCGGCGGCGTCGTCATATTCGCTCCTTCTGAACCCACGTGTAGACGTGCAAAGTTAACAGTCCGACGGCTCAATCCGGCCGCCGGATCCGTGGAATCCGGTGCGCTACGCGTCTCCGGGTTCGGGGGTGGTCGCAACTTCGCTGGCAGCTTCCGCGCCGTCGTCCAGCAGGACACGGAAACCGGGGGCATCGAGGATCGGTACGCCGAGTTGGACGGCCTTGTCGTACTTCGACCCCGGCGAGTCACCGACCACCACGAACGAGGTCTTCTTCGAGACCGAACTGGCCACCTTGCCACCCCGGGACACGATCGCCTCGGTCGCCTCGTCACGGCTGAACCCCTCGACCGTCCCGGTGACCACGATCGACAGACCGGTCAATGTCTGCTCGACGGTCGGTCCGGTCCGCTCCTGCCGCAGCTCGACGCCGGCCGCCTTCCACTTGTCCACGATCGCCTGGTGCCAGTCCACCGCGAACCACTCGATCACCGCGTGCGCGATGGTCGGTCCGACGCCCTCGATCTCGGACAGTTCTTCCTCGCTCGCCGCCCGCACCGCGTCGATGTCGTCGTACACGGCGGCCAGGGCCTGCGCCGCGGTCGGGCCGACGTGGCGGATCGACAGCGCGACCAGGCCGCGGGACAGCGGCTGGGTTTTGGCCTGCTCCAGATTCGCGATCAGGCGCTGGGCATTCGCCGACAGCGCCCCGGCCTTGGTGGTGAAGAACGAACTCCGGGCCAGGTCCTCCTCGGTCAGCGCGAACAGGTCCCCCTCGTCCGTGATCAGGCCGCCACTGATCAGCGCGTCCGCGCCCTTGAAGCCGAGCACCTCGATGTCGAAGGCGGATCGGCCGGCCAGGTGGAACAGCCGCTCCCGCAGCTGCGCCGGGCAGGACTTGTTGTTCGGGCAGCGGATGTCGACGTCGCCTTCCTTCATCGGGCGCAGCGTCGTACCGCAGGAGGGGCACTCGGTCGGCATGACGAACTCGTGGGCGTCGTCGGGCCGCAGGTCGATCACCGGGCCGAGGATCTCCGGGATCACGTCGCCGGCCTTGCGCAGTACGACGGTGTCACCGATCCACACGCCCTTGCGCTTGACCTCCTGCGCGTTGTGCAGGGTCGCGAACTCGACCGTCGAGCCGGCCACCCGGACCGGCTCCATCTTCCCGTACGGCGTGACGCGGCCGGTCCGGCCGACGTTCACCTCGATGTCGAGGAGTTTGGTGGTGACCTCCTCGGGCGGGTACTTGTACGCGATCGCCCAGCGCGGCGCGCTCGAGGTGGAGCCGAGCGCGCGCTGCAGATCGACCTCGTCCACCTTCACCACGACGCCGTCGATCTCGTGGTCGACCGAGTGCCGGTTCTCGCCGTAGTACGCGATGAACTCGTTCACCTGGTCGAGCGTCTCGACCTTGCGGGCCCGGTCGCTGACCGGCAGGCCCCAGGCCTTCAGCTGGTCGTACGCCGACGACAGCCGCGCGACGTGGTACCCGTCGACGCGGCCGAGGCCGTGGACGACGAAGCGCAGCGGCCGGCTCGCGGACACCCGCGGGTCCTTCTGCCGCAGCGAACCGGCGGCGCTGTTGCGCGGGTTCGAGAACGGGTCCTTGCCGGCCTCGACGAGCTGCGCGTTCAGCTCCTCGAAGTCCTCGACCCGGAAGTAGACCTCGCCGCGGACCTCCAGGAAGGCCGGGTGGTCCTTGCCCTCCAACTCGTTCGGGATGCTCTTGATCGTGTGGACGTTCGGCGTCACGTCCTCACCGGTGCGGCCGTCGCCGCGGGTGGCGCCGGTGACCAGGCGGCCGTTCTCGTAGACCAGGTCGAGGGCGAGACCGTCCACCTTCAGCTCACACATGAAGCCGCTGTGCTGGATCTGCTTGACGGTCACCTCCCGCTCCAGCCGCTTCGCCCAGGCCTCCATCTGCTCGGCGGAGAACGCGTTGCCCAGGCTCTCCATCCGGGTCGGGTGCTGCACCGGGGTGAACAGGGTGGAGATCGGTACGCCGACCTTCTGCGTCGGCGAGTCCGGCGTGCGAAGCTCGGGGTACTGCTCCTCGATCGCCTGCAACTCGTGCATCAGCGCGTCGAAGTCCGCGTCCGAGATCGTCGAGGTGGCCAGGTAGTACCGCACCCGGTGGTCCTCGATCTCCTTGCTCAAATCGGCATGCCGCTCCCGCACCTCAGCCGGCGCAGCAGGAATCTCCGTGCTCATGTGCAAAACCTACAGCCCACCACCGACGTTCCCGGGAAAGAAGAACGGCCGCCTTCGGCGACGGGGTGTGGGGCGGGACCTGCCGACGTTTCAGCTGTTCTCCGCGGCTTCGGCGACGGCATCCGCGGTACGCCGGAGGAGTTCGAGGCGGGACCGCGCATCGGCCGGAGACGGGGAGGCTGCCAGTCCACACGCGGGTGTGATCACGGCCTGCTTGAGGATCTCGGGGTCGAGGCCCAGTTCACGCCAGCGCCGGACCAGTGGGTCGGCGGCCTGCTCCTCGTTCGGCAGCGCGCCGGTCGTCGGGACCAGGCCTGCGTAGAGAGTGCTGCCGGCCTCGGCAGCGATGGCGATCTGATCCCAGGCAGCGTTGTTCAGCAGCGAGATGTCCACGGCGACCCCTGCGGCGCCGGCCTTGGTGAAGACCTCGATCGGCGGTCGTGCGGCGCAGCAGTGGATCACTGTCGGTGCCTGTGTGGTCACGAGACTGAGCAACTCGACCGCACCCGGACCGTCCACAGACCGGTGCTTGCTCCAGCCACTGGCGGTCGGGACGGCTCCAGCCAGCACAGCAGGCAGCCCCGGCTCGTCGATCTGTACGACGACCTCCGCACCAGGCACACGGCGTCGTACCTCGGCCACGTGATCGCTGAGGCCCAACGCCAGCGTCTGAGCGAGGTCCCGCCGGGCACCGTGGTCCGCCAGCACCTTGTCACCGCGCGGCAACTCCACAGTGGACGCCAGGGTCCACGGTCCGGTGAGCTGCAGCTTCAGTGGCCCCGTGTAACCGTCCGCCAACTCTTCGAGCACATCCAGGTCCTCAGCCAGCAGCGACCGTGCCCGCCGCTGGTCCAGGCTCGCCCGCGGATCACCACCCCCGGTGAGCCGCCAGCCCGCCGGCTGCAGGTCCGCGGCAAGCTCGTCCAGTACGGCGACCGCCCGGCTGAGCATGTCGCCGTACGGACGGGTCGGCAGCTCAGCGAGGAACGGGATGTCGACAGCCTCGAGCAGCACCTTCGTCCACTCACGGATGTCGTCACCTGGGAGCGAGCCCAGGCCGGTTGTCGTCATGCGTGCTGCGCCGCCACCCGCGAGACCGTGTCGATCGTGGCCGAGCCGATGACTCGCGTCCCGTCGTACAGCACGACTGCCTGACCGGGCGCCACGGCTGACGTCGGCTCGTCGAAGGAAACCTGCACCTGGTCACCCTCGAGGCGGGCGGTGACGGCCACCTCCTCGCCGTGCGCGCGCAGCTGAGCCTTGACGTGCAGCTCCGAGGCCGGCGCGGGTCCGCACCACCGCGGCTTCGAGGCGGTCAGGTGCGAGACCGCCAGCTCCTCGCGCGAGCCGACGGTGACCGTGCGGTCCACCGGGCTGATGTCCAGCACGAACCGCGGCTTGCCGTCGGCGGCGGGCGTACCGATCCGCAGGCCCTTGCGCTGGCCGACGGTGAAGCCGTGCGTGCCCTTGTGCTCGCCGAGCTTGTTGCCCTGCGCATCGACGATGTCGCCGGGCGCCTGGCCGAGGTGCTGATCGAGGAAGCCGGAAGTGTTGCCGTCGGCAATGAAGCAGATGTCGTGACTGTCCGGCTTGGCCGCCACCGACAGCCCGAGACGCTCGGCCTCCGCCCGCACCTCGGTCTTGACCGTGTCACCGAGCGGGAAGAACGCATGCGCGAGCTGCTGCTGGGTGAGCACGCCGAGCACGTAGGACTGGTCCTTCGCCGGATCAACCGCCCGATGCAGTTCGCGAGCGCCGTCCGGGGTGTCCACGATCCGCGCGTAGTGCCCGGTCGCGACCGCGTCGAAGTCGAGCGCCAGCGCCCGCTCGAGTACGGCGCTGAACTTCACCTTCTCGTTGCAGCGCAGGCACGGGTTCGGCGTCCGGCCGGCGGCGTACTCGCTGACGAAGTCCTCGACCACGTCGGCGTGGAACCGCTCGGCCAGGTCCCAGATGTAGAACGGGATCCCGATCACGTCCGCGGCCCGGCGGGCGTCGCGGGAGTCCTCGATGGTGCAGCAGCCGCGCGCGCCACTGCGGTACGACTGCGGGTTGCGGCTCAGCGCCAGGTGCACTCCGACCACGTCGTGCCCGGCCTCGGCCATCCGCGCCGCCGCGACGGCGGAGTCGACCCCGCCGCTCATGGCTGCGAGTACCCGCATCAGTTGTTCCTTCCCACGTTCTGCAGTCCGGCGGACTTCGCCCGCTCCACCACCGGTCCGATGTTGTCCAGTACGGCGTCGATGTCGGCGCGGGTGCTGGTGTGGCCGAGGGTGAACCGCAGCGATCCGCGCGCCCGCTGGTCGTCGTACCCCATGGCCAGCAGGACATGGCTCGGCTCGGCGACCCCGGCGTTGCACGCGGAGCCGGTGGAGACCTCGATCCCGCGTGCGTCGAGCAGCAGCAGGAGCGAGTCGCCCTCGCAGCCGCTGAAGGACAAGTGTGCGTTACCGGGCAAACGGTTCGCCGGGTCCCCCGACAACTTGGCGCCCTCGACCGTGTTCAGCACGCCGCTGATCAGCGCGTCCCGCAGCTCGGTCAGCCGCCGCGCCTCGTCCGCCTGGTGCTTGACCGAGTGCTCGACCGCGACCGCGAAACCGGCCGTCGCGGGAGCGTCCAGGGTGCCGGAGCGTACGTCACGCTCCTGGCCGCCGCCGTGCAGGACCGGCGTCAGCTTCGTCTCCTTGTGGACGACCAGCGCACCGATCCCGTACGGACCACCGAGCTTGTGAGCCGACACGGTCATCGCGTCGACGCCCAGCTCGGCGAAGTCGACCGGCACCTGCCCGACCGCCTGGACCGCGTCGGTGTGCACGGGGACGCCGTACTCCTTCGCGAGCTCCGCGATCTCACGCACCGGCTGCAGCGTGCCGACCTCGTTGTTCGCCATCATCAACGTGACGAACGACACGGACTCCGGGTCCTGCTCGATCGCCCGCCGTACGTCGTCCGGCCGCACCCGGCCGAGCTCGTCGACCGGCAGCCACTCGATCTCGGCCTGCTCGTGCTCGGCCAGCCAGACGGCCGGATCGAGTACGGCGTGGTGCTCGATCCCGCTCAGCAGGATCCGGCGCCGGCGCGGATCCTCGGCCAGCCGCGCCCACCACAGCCCCTTCAGGGCCAGGTTGTCCGACTCGGTCCCGCCGGAAGTGAACACGACCTCGCTCGGCTGGGCCCCGAGCGCCGCGGCGATCGTCTCGCGCGACTCCTCGACGGTCCGCCGGGCGCAGCGGCCGGAGCCGTGCAGGGACGACGCGTTGCCGGTGCGCGCGAGGTGGAAGGTCATCGCCTCGATCGCTGCCGGCAACATCGGGGTCGTCGCCGCGTGGTCCAGGTACACCGGGCGGCGGTCGGAAGCAGTCATATCGGTTTCAAGGGTATGTCCGCCACCGTTGTTCCCGCTCATCCGGGCCGGTTCACAGCTCCAGCGTGACCTTCTGCTCGAACCTGGCCCCGATCCGCTCGAACGCGGTCGCCACCTCGGCGACGGCTGCCGGGTCGCCGGTCCGGCGGGCTCCGATCCGGAGTACGACGGCGTCCGACCACAGGTTCTCGGCAGCCGAGGCCCGCTCGACATAGCGCTCGGCGTCGGCCAGTCCCGCGACGACAGCCAGCTCGGCGCCGGCGGCGTGGGCGTACGGGACCCACCAGGGCTCGGGGAAGTCCGCGAAGGCTCCCCGGACCACCGCCCCGGCGGCACGGGTGTCGTTGTGGTGGAGAGCCAGACGCGCGGCGACGAACGCGGACGCGGCCTGCAGATTGGGACCCGCGGCCGGGGTGCGGACACGTGCCATCTCCAGGGCACGGGCGTGCCAGACCGGTTCGCGTCCCGTGCCGAGCAGACCGTGCGCGAGCGCAGCGAGGGCCGCGGCCGACGACATCCAGGCGTGCGGCGGGCGGCCTGCGGCCAGCCAACTGCTGTACATCTCGTCCGCGGCCCGAACCGCTTCGTCGAGCAGACCGCCCAGAGCGAACGCACGAACCTGGCGCGGGCCGGTGATGAACGGATGCCCGTGCATCGGGTCGTCGGTGAGCCGCGCCAGCCGGACCGCCTCGACCAGGTCGCCGACCGCGACCGCGGTCGTGGAGGCGACGTGGTACGCGTCCACGATCTCGGCGACCGCTCGCGGATCATGCTCCGGAAGGGTCGCGGCCAGCTCCAGCCTCTCCTCAGCCAGCCGGCGGGCGTCACGGAGGCGGCCGGCGCCACCGAGCGCTGTGCCACACACGTCGAGCGCATTCATCATGGCCAGCGGGTCCGTCGACTGCCGAGCCGCGGCGACGGCGGCCTCGGCGGGCTCGAGCTCGAAGCGCGCCACCCAGGCCCGCGCGATGCGGACCTGAACCGTGTCCGCATCGGCCGCGAGCAGTCCGGCGCCGCGGTCGGCCGGGACGGGCGGCTGGACCTCGTAGCGGTTCATCATCATGACGACGTACGCGAGGGCTTCCTGCTGAAGCTCATGATTGCCTTCGGCGGCTGCGCGGTCCGCCGCACGCAGCATCAAGTGGTAGGCCTCGGTCCCATCGGCGACGGTCAGCGTCGCATCGGCCGCGTCACGAAGGTCGTCGTACAGCTCCGCGGAATCGGTGGCGTGGGCGGCGGCAGTGAGGTAGTGGTCGTGCGCCTCGACGAACCGCTTGCGGGCGAAGGTCAGGTGAGCCAGTCGCCGAGCCAACCGCCGTACGTCGGCCTCCGGGTGGCTGACCGCTGCCCGGAGATCAGCGGTGACCTGATCGAACTCGGCCTGCCACTCCTCCCCCGCTTCGAGGCGCGCCTCCAGGTCCGCCGCAACGGCACCGGCCCAAGCCAGGTGCAGTACGGCGACCTCGTCGTACTCACCGGATCGGCCGAGCTCCTCCAGCGCGTAGACGCGAACCGTCTCCAGCATGCGCCACCTGCTCGTGCCGGCGTGCTGGCTGCGATGCAGGAGGCTCTTGTCGGTCAGACGACCCAGCAGGTCACTCAGCTCGCCGCGGGAGCTTCCGGGCGCCACTCCGCCCACGGCGGCGAGGTCGAACCCGCCGACGAACACTCCGAGCCGCCGGAACAGTGCACGCTCGTCGTCGTCGAGCAGGTCGTAGCTCCAGCCGATGACCTGAGCCAGCGAGTGGTGCCGCTCGTTCGGCCCGCGTCCGCCGGCCAGAAGCCGCAGGCGGTCGTCGAGCGCGGCCAGCAGCCCGTCCGGCCCCAGCGAGCCCGCACGGGCTGCGGCCAACTCGATCGCCAGCGGTACGCCGTCGACTCCTGCACACACTTGCGCCGCGATGTCGGTCTGCTCAGTTCCCGAGAACTCTGGTGCGACCAGGGCGGCCCGGTCCCGGAACAGCTGCTCGGCCTCCGACCCCTCCAGCGGTCCCAGCCGCAGCGGCCGCTCGCCCGCCACCCCGATCCGCTCCCGACTGGTCGCCAGTACGGCGGTCTCCGGTGCCTCGGTGAGGATGCGGGCAACCAGATCGCCCACGTCCGCCACCACGTGTTCGCAGTTGTCGAGCACGAGCAGAGTTCGCCCCTGAGTGAGGCGTCCCACCACCGCGTCGGTGAGCGTCTGCGGTGGTTGTTCTCGCACCTGCAGCGCCTCCGCTACAGCTGCGACGACGAACCCGGGTCGCACCGGGACCAGGTCGACGACTGCTCCGCCGTACGGATAGTTCTCGCCGACCTCGGCGGCGACACGCAGGGCCAACCGGGTCTTCCCGACGCCGCCGGGACCCAGGAGGCTCACCAGTCGGTTGCTGGCGAGGGCAGCCACGAGTTCGGCGCGGTCCTGCTCGCGGCCGACGAAGCTGGTGCCCGGACCTGTCGGTGCGGTGAATCCGTGGGCCCGTGCCGGGTCCACGCCTTCCAGCTCGGCGAGTCTGGCCAGTTCACGGCGGTCCGAGACGCCGTACTTGCGCAGCAGTGACGAGACGTGGCTCTCGACCGTGCGGACGCTGATGTGCAGATGCCGCGCGATCTGGGCGTTCGAGCGATCGCCGGCCAGCGCGGACAGGACCTCGGCCTCCCGCGCGGACACGTCTCTCGGACCAGCCACCGCCCCATCATGCCCTGGCCATGGTGCGTTCGGTGGCGGTTCCGTGCCCGCTACTGAGGACAGTGCGTGGTGTCCGATGCGACGGTGAACCCATGACTCAGGACATCCTCGACCGGCGCGCGGCGGCGGTCATCGAAGCGAACAAGTACATGACGCTGGGGACGGTCGACCCCGACGGCCGGCCGTGGGTGACCCCGGTCTACTTCACCCCGGACGGTCACGGCACGTTCTACTGGGCCTCGTCGACCGCGGCCGCGCACTCGGTGAACATCGCGGCCAACCCGGACGTGAGCATCGCGATCTTCGACTCCAGCGTCCCGATCGGCGGCGCCTCGGCCGTCTACTTCCGCGCCCGGGCCGAACGCGTTCCCGACGACGAACTCGAACGCAGCGCGGCCTTCTACGCATCCCGCTACCCGGAGCTGCGCGCGTTCTCCGTCGACGAACTCCGCGAGCCCGAGGAGCTCCGCCTCTACCGGGCTCACGCGACCGACCACTGGATCCTGGTCCGCGGCGGCGACCCGGACTACGGCACCGGCATCGACTCCCGCCGCCCGGTCTGGTCGTGAGCCGAGATCCCCAGCGACCTGATCGCGTCAGCCTCTGACGGTGTCGATCCAGGCGTGCCCGGGGTGCAGATGCTCGATCATGTCGGCCAGCCAGGTACGACGCTCGTCGGTCAGCAGCGGGAGCGTCGCGGCCAGATCCTGCTCGTCCTTCGGGCGTGACTGCTTCGCCTTGTAGGCGAGCACGATCTCGGGGTTCAGGTAGCGGATGCCGTCGGACGCGACCCAGCTGATGTCGTGGAGGACGTAGTCGAGCTCCGGGTCGCGGCGGAACACCCACCGGCCATCGCGGTCCGGGTTCACCACCAGGTCGAACTCCCACGGCGCCAAGGCGTGCTTCCGTAGCCAGATCTGGTCGGCGTCGGCCGGTTGCTCCGGTCGCTCGTCGGTGAGCGGCTTGAGCCGTCCACCCGCGTTCGCCCAGAGGTCGTACTTGCCCTTCAGGTGCAGTCGCAGCTTCTCGATGTCCCGCCGCCACAGCGACACGTCGACGTCTTCGTGATCCCGCCGTACGCCGGTGAAGGCCTCGACCGCCCATCCGCCGGCGATCCACCACTCCCCGTCGTACCCGTCGAGCACCTCTCGCGCCTCCGCGGGAGTCGACGGCTTCCACGGCCCGTACAGCCGCTGGAACGCGAGTTCTTCCGCGTCCAGTCCGTCCGGATACCACGTGCGCTCCATGGTCAACGGTCCCTCCAACGGCTCTGGTGGGTCCAGCCGATGATCTCGGCGGCACGGCGGCACTCGTACGGCGATGTGGTGCCGGGGAGGTCTCCGCGGATCGCGGTATCCGGCGAGTAGCGGGCGAGCAGTTCGGCGGTCGGCTGCTCCATGCCGGTGTCCTCAGCGGCGATCAGCAGGGTCTCGAACCGTTGAGCGGTTGGCCGGGGCCGCAGGGAGAGGACGCACGCCCGGGCTGCCTCGACGAGGTCGACGTACCCCCAGAGGTTGCGCCGGTTCTCCTCGGGCGGTACTTCGGCGATGAAGCGGCGTACTTCGGTGGGCGTGAGGATCCAGTGGAAGCGCAGAGCGGTGACCTGCATGCCGCGGCGCGCGTACATCTGACCGGTGCGTTCCAGCAGGTCCTTGGTCAACGCGTACGGGTCGACGTACCGCAGCTCGGTCTCCTCGTCGATCGGGACCTCGGCGACGGTGAGCTCCTCCGGAGACCAGGCCGTGCCGTAGATCGATCCGCTCGAGGCGAGGACCGCGGTGCGGACGCCCTGAGTCCAGGCCTCCTCGAGGGCGTTGAACGTGGTGAGGGCGTTGATCTCCACCAAGCGCACCGGCGTGATGTTCTCCGGGCTGGGGATCGCGGCACAGTGCACGATCGCGTCCGCCCCACGCAGCGACCGGGCGACCGCTTCACGATCGCTCAGGTCGACAGGCGCCGGCCCGGTCAGATCGGCCTCGACCACCTCGTGCCCGTCGGCCACCAGCTGCCGGCAGACCTCACTCCCCAGCTTCCCCCTCGCCCCACTCACCCAGATCCGCACCCGGCGCATCGTAGCCACCGCAGCGGTCAGCGTCAGCGGTCAGGGCAGGGGTCTGGCGGAGTGGTCGGTGCAGGGGGTCCGGCGCAGCGGTTCAGGGGCAGCGGGCGGACGTGATGCGGCCCGGCTCGGGAGGGGAGCCGAGCCGGACCGCGGGTGGCTGGGGGCAGAGGGGTCGGCCCCCAGCCAGGTGTGTCACGCCTTGCGCTTGGTGACCTCTTCGGTCGCGGCGGGCAGGACCTTGTGCAGGTCGCCGACGACGCCGAAGTCGACCAGCTCGAAGATCGGCGCTTCCTCGTCCTTGTTGACGGCGACGATCGTCTTCGAGGTCTGCATCCCGGCCCGGTGCTGGATCGCGCCCGAGATCCCGGCCGCGACGTACAGCTGCGGCGACACGGTCTTGCCGGTCTGGCCGACCTGGTAGGCGTGCGGGTACCACCCCGAGTCGACGGCCGCACGGGACGCACCGACGGCCGCACCCAGGGAGTCGGCGAACGCCTCGATCGGACCGAAGTCACCACCGGTGCCGCGACCGCCGGACACGATGATCGCCGCCTCGGTCAGCTCCGGACGACCGGTCGCCTCCCGCGGCTTGGAGTCGGTGATCCGCGCGGTCTTCGCGGCGTCGGAGATCGTCACGTCGAACTCCTCCACCTCCGGCGAGGTCTCCGCGGCTTCCGGGGTCGCCGCGTTCGGCTTGACCGTGATGATCGGCGTGCCGTGGGTGACCTTGGCCTGCACCGTGTAGTTGCCGGCGAACACCGACTGCGTGGTGACCGGGCCACCGTCACCAGCGGTGACATCGACCGCGTCGGTGATCAGGCCCGAGTCCAGCTTGACCGCCAGCCGGGCCGCGACCTCCTTGCCCTCCGTGCTCGACGAGATCAGGATCGCGGCCGGCTCGACCTTCGCCGCGACCTGCTGCAACGCCTCGGCCTGCGGCGCCACCAGGTACTGCGTGAGGTCGGCATTCGTCAGCGCGATCACCTTCGTCGCGCCGTACTGACCCAGCGCGGGCAGGGCGTCCTGTACGCCGTCGCCGATGAAGACCGCGACCGGCTCGCCCAGGCGCCGCGCGATGGTGAGGAGCTCCGCGGTGGTCTTGCGGACCTTGCCCCCGGTGTGGTCAACGAGAACCAGAACGTTCGACATGAACTGATCGCCCCTCAGAGGAACTTGTTGGTGGACAGGAACTCGACGAGCTCGGCAGCACCACTGCCGTTGTCGTCAGTGACGATCGTGCCGGCGCTGCGCGGCGGACGGGCGGTCACCTCGACCACCTCGGTCCAGGCGCTCGCGCCACCCACCTGGTCCGGCGCGATCTCCAGGTCGGCCAGCGACCAGGTCTCCACCGGCTTCTTCTTCGCCGCCATGATGCCCTTGAACGACGGGTACCGCGGCTCGTTCGCCTGGTCCGACACCGACAGCACCAGCGGCAGCGTGCCCTCGATCGTGTCGCTGGCGGTGTCGCCGTCGCGGCGGATCCGCACGGTCTGCCCGTCGACGGTGACCTCGGAGCCCAGCGTCACGGCCGGCAGGCCGAGCCGCTCCGACACCATCGCCGGGACGACACCCATGCCACCGTCGGTCGAACCCATCCCGAACACGACCAGGTCGGCCTCGAGCTTGGCCAGCGCCTTCGACAGGATCAGCGACGTGGCGACCGCGTCCGAGCCGTGGATCGCGTCGTCGAGCACGTGGACACCCGCGTCGGCGCCCATCTGCAGACCCTTCTTCACCGCGTCGGCCGCCTGCTCGGGGCCGACCGTGAGGATGGTCACCTCGGCGTCGCCGGCCTCTTTCACGGTCAACGCGGTCTCGACGGCGTACTCGTCCAGCTCGGACAACAGCCCGTCGACACCGGCCCGGTCCACCGTGCTGTCCTCCGGGCGGAACCGGCGGTCCGCCGTGGCATCCGGCACGAACTTCGCGCAGACGACGATCTTCATAGCGTGTGGGACCCCTTCTGGTTAACGGTCTCTCCCAAGCCTGCCACGGATGTTACTCGCGAGAAACATGAGTCCGTGCGAGTCCCATCACAATCCGGCGCACCCGTAGGGTGACTCGGGTGACCGAGACGTTACCGCTGACCGGCGAGAGAACTGCGCCCGGGATCTGGCACGAGAACTACTGGTTCGCGCGCCACGACGCCGCCTATCGCTGGATCACGGCCAATCTGGACCTCGGAACCGGCCGGGTCCTCGACGCCGGCTGCGGCGAGGGCTACGGCGCGGAGTTGCTCCGCCTGGCCGGCGCGGCCTCCGTGACCGGTCTCGACTATGAACATACGACGTTGCGCCACGTCCGCCGCGTTTATCCACAGGTCAATGTGGTGCGCGGCAATCTCGTCCAGACCGGGTTCGCCGACGGCAGCTTCGATCTCGTCACGTCACTGCAGACGATCGAGCACCTGTGGGAGCAGCCGCGGTTCGTCACCGAGTGCGCGCGCATCCTCGCCCCGACAGGCACCCTCGTGCTGAGCACGCCGAACCGCCTGACCTTCCCGAGCGGCAACTGGTACCACACACGCGAGCTGACCCCCGCCGAGTTCACCGAGCTCGTCGAGAGCGACTTCGAGATCACGCACGCACTGGGACTCCACCACGGCGAACGCCTCCGCGCCTGGGAGACGCAGTACGGCTCCTGCGTGGACGCCCAACTGGCCACGGCGTACGACGACTGGGACGCCGAACTCACCGCACTCGTGAAGAGCACGCACCACGAGGACTTCGAGATTCGCCCAGGAGCCCTGGACGAATCTCTCGACCTCATCCTCGTGGCGCGACCGCGGAACTAGAGACCTGCCCTAGGGCCGGACGAAGCGTTCGACGATCTTGCCGACGATCAGGTAGACCAGCGCCGCGATCCCCCAGTTCACCAGCAGGGTGTTCTTCGCGGTCTCCAGCCGGAACAGATCCTTGAACGGACCGACCAGGTCCTGCCCGCGCTCCAGCACCCAGCGCACGATCTCGTTGCTCTGGTTGGTCTGGTCGAGCGCGGTGAACAGCGCGCCGAGCGCAAGCACCGCCGCTGCCAGCACCGCGACCAGCCAGATCAGCGACGCGAGCAGGTTGCGCAGCCGCTTGACTCCGGAACCGACCGTGCCCAGCGCCTGCTTGCCCTTGCCGGACGAGCCGACCGCGGTCCGGCGGGTCGGTGGTTTGTTGCCCGAGGCACCAGCACTGGTGGCCGGCACCTTGCTCACCGGCGTCGTCACCGAGGTGCCGGCCGGATCCTTGCCCGCGGCATCCTTACCGGTCCCCGTTGCGGCGTCCTCCGAGCCGGCCGCACCAGTACCGGCCGCGGCCGGAGCCTCGGCAGCTGCCCTCTCCCGGGCCCGCTGCTCCGCGACGATCTCCGCCGCGGTCTTCGGCCGGGCCGGCTTCGTCGCCGTCGCGGTCGTGGCACGGCCGCTGTCGCCCTGCGGCGAATCCGTGTCCTTCGAGGCTGTCACCGCCTTGTCGGCTTCGGCGGCTGCCGCCTTCTCGTCGTGCGTACCCACGTCGTCCATCTCCTCAGCCGGGGTCGGTTCCTCATCCGTCGCCGTTGCCGGTGCTGTGGCCGGCGGTCTCCTCCGCCGGCTGACCGGGACCGGGCGCGGCGACAGCCTGCGCCGGGCGCCCGCGAGCGGGGCCGGTGGGGCTGTCCTGCCGTCCACTGTCTGCACTTCTGGGTCCAACCTTCGGTTCACGCCCACTTCCGTTCTCGCCGCCGGCCGCGAGCCAGCGCTCGTTTCAAGCACTGATTCCAACGTAGCGCCACCGGGTTCCGTCACGATCGGAACCGGGTCGACCGCGCGCGTCCGCGCCTGCGTGATCGAGTCGTCGGCCGCGGACTGGTCGAGCAGCGACCGGTCGGTCGCGGACTCGGCCCCGGTCTGGTCAGCCACGCTGCGTCTCCTCTCCGACGATCGACCGATCGGGTGGGACATCCAACCGTTCGTGCGGGACATAGTGCCGGACTGGTGAGTAACTTGAGAACCCCTCAGCGCCGGCCTCGTCCTCACCAGGTGCTCTTACCCCGTCACCCGCGGTTTCTCCCGGAACGGTTTCGGGCCGCGGAGGTGCCCCGGTGTGGAGCCGGGCCGTCGTACGGGCGTTTGCCTCGGCCAGACCGGCCAGGTAGGCGCGGCGGGCGGCGTCGGCGGCATAGCGGGTGGTGCGGTCGGCCACCACCACGGCCGGAACCCCGACCGCGACGGCGTACGACGGAATGTTGCCACGGGCAACGCTGTTCGCGCCGACCACCACGCCGCGGCCGATGTCGGTTCCGCGGGTGACGGTCACCTTGGTGGCCAGCCAGCAGTCCGGACCGATCCGGACCGGCGACTTCACCAGGCCCTGGTCCTTGATCGGCAGGTCCAGGTCGTCGGTCTTGTGGTCGAAGTCGCAGATATAGGTCCAGTCCGCGATCAACGTGGATGCGCCGATCTCGATGTCCAGGTAGCAGTTGACCGTGACGTCGCGGGCGAACACCACCTTGTCGCCGATCCGCAGCGTGCCCTCGTGCGCGCGCAGCCGGGTCTCGTCACCCAGGTGGACCCATTTGCCGAGGATGATCCGGCCGTGCCCGGGCCGCGCCACGATCTCGAGATGCTTGCCCAGGAAGACGAATCCCTCGGTGATCACCTGCCGGTGGCGCAGCTTGAACCAGGCGAACCGCCAATAGCGCTTCAGGTAGTACGGCGTCCAGGCCCGATGGCGCACCACCCAGCTCAGATTCGCCGCGGTCAGCAACCGCATCCGCACACCCTACTGCGCGACACCTGTGATGGAGACGTTGTAGTAGAGCTCGTCAGGGACGACAGCCGACAAGACCTTGTCCACCTTGGACAACTGCAGCCACGACTTGTACGCGAACATCCGCCAGCCGAAGCCCAGCTTCTGCTCCGGTACGGCGGCCTCGAACGTCCGGATCGGCCATCCGACCCACGCCGCCAGCAGCTCTTCCGTCACCGTCGTCACGTTCGTCGCACCGGCACGCGAAGCCATCCGGGCCAGCGTGTCGGGGTCGAACGTGTGCAGGTCGACGACGGCCTCCAGCGCGGCCGCCCGCGACGACTCGTCCAACTCGGCCTGCGGTCGCCGCCACTCGCTGAGCGCGGGCAGCTTGGTCACGTTGGTGGTCGCCCACCAGGTGAACCGGGACAGTCGCCGGGCGACGTAATCGCCGTACCGGGTGGGTTCGCCGCAGATGACGAAACGGCCGCCCGGCTTGAGCACGCGCAGCATCTCGCGGAACGCGAGCTCGACGTCGGGGATGTGATGGATGACCGCGTGCCCGATGACGAGGTCGAACGTGTCGTCGTCGTACGGCAGCTTCTCGGCATCGGCGACTCGGCCCTCGACCGCGAAGCCGAGGGTCTTCGCGTTCTTCTCGGCCGCCTCCACCATGCCTGGCGAGAGATCCGTGACATGTGCCTCGGCGAGAACCCCGGCCAGCTTGAGGTTCAGGGTGAAGAATCCGGTGCCCGCGCCGATCTCCAACGACTTGCCGTAGGGCCAGCCGTTCGAACCGGCGATCGCGTCGAAGCGGTCCCGGGCGTAGGTGACGCAGCGCTCGTCGTACGAGATCGACCACTTCTCGTCGTACGTCGACGCCTCCCAGTCGTGGTAGAGCACCTGGGCGAGCTTGTTGTCGTTCCACGCCGCCTCGACCTCTTCGGCGGTCGCGGCCGGCTTCGCGGTTGCAGACATCAGATTCCCTTGAACTCGGCCTTGCCCGGGCCGTTCTCGACGAAAGACTTCATCCCGATCGCCCGGTCCTCGGTGGCGAACAAGGCGGCGAACTGCTGCCGCTCGATCTCCAGCCCGGTGGACAGATCCACGCCGAGCCCGGAGTCGATCGCCTCCTTGGCGGCCCGCATTGCCAGCGCGGCGCCGCCCGCGAACTGCCCGGCCCACGCGACCGCGGCGTCGTACACCTCGGCCGCGGGGACGACCTTGTCGACCAGACCGATGGCCAGCGACTCGGCAGCGTCGACGAAGCGACCGGTGTAGATCAGGTCCTTGGCCTTGGACGGGCCGATCAGCCGGGACAGCCGCTGTGTGCCGCCGGCGCCGGGGATGATCCCGAGCAGGATCTCCGGCTGGCCGAGCTTGGCGTCCTCCGCAGCGATCCGGTAGTCGGCGCACAGGGCCAGCTCGCAGCCACCACCGAGTGCGTACCCGGTGATGGCTGCGACGGTCGGCTTCGGAATCGCCGCGACCGCGGACAGCGAGGACTGCAGCGGGCCGGAGCGCTTGACCATGTCGGCGTACGACATGTCGGCCATCTCCTTGATGTCCGCGCCGGCCGCGAACACCCTCTCGCCGCCGTAGACCACGACCGCGCGCACGTCGTCGTTCGCGGTCGCCTCCAGCGCGGCGCTCCGGATCTCCTCCTGGACCTGGACGTTCAGCGCGTTCATCTTCGGCCGATCCAGCCGGATCGTGCCGATCCCCTCACTGACGGTGAGATTGACGAACTCGCCCATCGCGGTGCTCCTTACGGTCCCGGGGTCCTACCCGTCGGTCACATCCCCGGCACCGTACCGGACCAGCCGCACTGCGGCCTGTACTGGGCCCGCTAAACCTCCACGGGCTGCCCGGACACTGCGGACCTGCGGGCCGCGTCGACGATGCGCAGGGTGCGCAGACCGACTGCACCGTCCGGCTGCGGTACGGCGGCCGGCGTCTGTCCCGCCACTGCCGGACCGGACTCGCGGACCGCCCGGAGGAACGTGGCGAGCATCGAAGCGTCGAAGTTCTCGCCGATCCCCAGGTACACCTCCCCATCGGGGTCGGTACCGTTGATACGCGGCAGGAACGGCTCGATCTCCACCGATCCGTTGGTACCGGTCACCTGCAGCGTGACGCCGCCCCAGGTCGGACCGTTGTCCGGAACGCTCCACGAGCAGTCGATGGTTGCCAGCAGCCCGTTGTCGTAGTTGACCGTCACCAGGCCACCGGTCTCGACCTCGACGCCCTTGTCCTGGTGCAGTACGCGGTTGGCCGCGGCGTACACCCGCTGCGGCGACGCACCGCCGGTCAGGCCGTCGATCAGGTCGGCGCAGTGCACGGTGTGGTCGACCAGTGCGCCACCGCCGGCAAGCTTGGGGTCGGTGAACCATTGGCGCCCACCGATCGGGATCTTGCCGTTGTTGGTGCCGAGGACCGCGAACACATCACCGAGCAGCCCGGCCTCCACCGAGGCCCGGAGTCGCAGGTACTGCGGCGAGAACCGGACCGGGTAGGCGACCATCAGGATCGCACCGGCCGACGCGCAGGCCGCCAGCATGGCCTCGCCGTCCTCGACCTCGGTGGCCAGCGGCTTCTCACAGAGCACATGCGCACCGACGGCCGCGGCCCGCTCGACCAGACCGCGGTGCAGCGCGTTCTCACTCGTCACGACGACCGCGTCCGGGCCCCACGCGAACAGTTCGTCGTAGCTGTCGACGTACGGGACGCCGAGCTGTTCGGCGAGCTCGGCGCCACGCGGGCCCGGGTCCGGCGCACTCGCGCCGTCGGGGTCTGCGGACAGCACCTCGACATCGGACATCTGGTTGAGCAGGTACGCGTACGACATCGCGTGCCCGTGCGCGAACGACGCGATCGCCACCTTGAGGGTCATGCCGCCGCTCCCGTCGGGTCGAAGGTCACCATGTCGATCACACCGCCGGTCTCCATCGAGGCGCGCGCCGCCTCGGCGAGATAGACCGCAGCCGCGCCGTCCGGCGCCAGAACCCGCGGCTCCGGGCCACCGCGCAGTGCGACAGCGAACTCGCGCAGCTGTGTGAGGTAGGGGCTCTCGCCCAGAGTGTTGGCCGGGATGAGCAGGTCAGCGGCCGCGCCGCCGTCCGGAAGTTCCTCGGCATAGCCGGTGTCCGCGGCGGACGTGTACTTCAGTACGCCGGTCGAGCCGGCTATGTGGTAGCCGGACTGGAACGCGGACCCGGCCGCGGCCCAGGTCGCGCGGCAGTGGCTGATCGCACCGGAGGCGTGGGTGAGCGTCACGTGCGCGGCCACCGTCAGTGGGCTGATCCCGTCCACGGTCGGCGGGTTCTGGACGGCGTACACCTTGGTGACGTCTCCACACATCCAGCGGGCCTGGTCGAGGTCGTGCACCATCAGGTCCATGATCACGCCGCCGGAGTGGGCCACGTCGCCGTACCAGCCGCCGGCCGGGGACGACGCCTGGCGGAAGAACCGCGCCACCGCGACATCGCCGATGCGCCCGGCCTGGATGGCGGAGTGCGCGGCGACGTACGCCGGGAAGAATCGGACCACGTGCGCCGGGTAGATCCGGACGCCGGCGGCCGTGGCGGCCGCGATCACCTCGTGCGAGTCTGCGGCGGTCAGGGTCAGCGGCTTCTCGCAGATCACGTTCCGGCCGGCCTTGATCGCGGCCAGCGTGACCTCCTTGTGCGTCGCCGACGGCGTGACCACGTCGACGAACTCCGCCTCGGCCAGGCAGCCGTCCAGCGACGCCGCGACCTCGAGGCCGTACTGTTCGGCCATCGTCTCGGCGCCCTCGAGCGAGTGCACCAGGATGCGCGCGCCGAGCGCCTTCCACGCGGCGACATGCAAGTGGGCGATGTTGCCCGCGCCGATCAGACCAACGGTCAGACCGGCCAACTCTTCCGACATGTGATCCCCTACTCCGCCCAGTTGGGAGCCCGGTAAATTAGTAACGGTCCTTGCGTATCATTGCGCACAGGCGTCCGCAACTACCGTCTCATGAACACAACCACCTTTCGTTATCGATAACCAAGAGGGGAGTGTGCAGAATGTGCCGGTGACCGAAGCGACCGCCGCCCCGAGTGCTCTCGGCCCGACCGCCGATACCGGGCCGCGGCTCGGAGCAGTGGTCCAGACCGATGGGACGACCTTCACTCTGTGGGCCCCGGCCGCGGAGCGGGTCGAGCTGGCGCTGATCGCCGCCGACGGCAGCCAGCGCAACCTGGACCTCGCGCACGCCGGTGAGTTCTGGACCGGGTTCGTCCCGGGTGTGGGCCACGGGCAACGGTACGGCTACCGCGTGCACGGTCCGTTCGACCCGTCGCACGGTCTCCGCTTCAACCCGTCCAAGCTGGTGCTCGACCCGTACGCCCGAGCGATCGACGGCTCGCTGGACTTCTCCAGCCCTGTGATCTACGACTCGTCCGACGGCGACTCGGCCGGGCATGTGCCGGTCGGTGTCGTGGTGGCCCAGTCGGAGCCACCACCGCCGATCAGCCGGCCGGTGCACTGGGGCGAGACGGTCATCTACGAGTTGCACACCAAGGGCTTCACCAAGCTGCATCCCGACGTACCCGAGCATCAACGCGGGACGTACGCCGGGCTGACGCATCCGTCGGTGATCGACTATCTGACCGAGCTGGGCGTGACGTCGGTGGAGTTGTTGCCGATCCACCACTTCCTCACCGAGCCCTCGATCGCCGCCCGCGGCCTGCCGAACTACTGGGGTTACAACACCCTCGGGTACTTCGCCCCGCACGCGCCGTACTCGTCGTCGGGTTCGGACGGTCAGCAGGTGGCCGAGTTCAAGGCGATGGTCGCCGCGTTCCATGCCGCCGGCATCGAAGTGATCCTCGACGTGGTCTACAACCACACCGCCGAGGGCGGGTTCGACGGGCCGACGCTGAGCTTCCGCGGCATCGACAACCGCGCGTACTACCGGCTGTCGCACGGCGGCACGATGTACGACGTGACCGGCACCGGCAACTCGGTCGACACCTCGCACCCGCAGGTCCGCCGACTGCTGATGGACTCGCTGCGGTACTGGGTCGAGGAGATGGGTGTCGACGGGTTCCGGTTCGACCTGGCCGTGACGCTGATCCGCAACGAGCGGCACGAGGTCGACACGGTCGATCACCCGTTCCTCGCCGAGGTCGCGGCCGATCCGGTTCTCGGCCGGGTCAAGCTGATCGCCGAACCGTGGGATGTCGGCCCGTTCGGCTACCAGGTCGGCAACTTCGGCCCGCCGTGGTCGGAGTGGAACGGCAAGTTCCGCGACAGCGTCCGCGACGTCTGGCGGAACACGTCCGACGGTGTGAAGGACCTCGCCTACCGGCTGTCCGGATCCAGCGACCTGTACGGCGACGACGGGCGCTACCCGTACGCGTCGATCAACTTCCTCACCGCGCACGACGGGTTCACCCTGCGCGACCTGGTCAGCTACGACCACAAGCACAACGAGGCGAACCACGAGGACAACCGCGACGGCACCGACGACAACCGGTCGTGGAACTGCGGCGTCGAGGGCGAGACCGACGACCGGCGCGTGATCGCGTTGCGCAAACGCCAGATGGCGAACCTGATGTCCACCCTGATCCTGTCCACCGGCGTACCGATGATCACCGCCGGGGACGAGTGCGGACGGACGCAGCACGGCAACAACAACGCCTACTGCCAGGACAACGAACTGTCCTGGTTCGACTGGTCACTGCCGGGCGCGTGGTCCGATCACCTGTCGTTGACGAAGAAGCTGATCGCGTTGCGGGCCGCGCATCCTGTTCTGCGTCAATGGCACTACTTCTCCGGGGAGCCGGTCGTCGCGGGCGGGCGCAAGGACCTGTCCTGGATCGCACCGCACGGCGGCGAGATGACCGACGCCGAATGGTACGACGGCAACCTCCGAACCATCGGCATGTTCCTGGCCGGCGACGCCCTCCGCGCAACCGATGCGCAAGGCAACGCCCTCACCGACAGTTCCTTCCTGATGGCCCTCAACGCCACCCCCGAGACCCGCCAGGTCCGCGTCCCCGACCCCTCCTGGGCCCCCGCCTACGAAGTAGTCCTCGACACCAGCAACAGCATGGTCACCGAAGTAGAAGCAGGCGCCACCGTCCCCCTGGCCCCCCGCTGCCTGGTCCTCCTCCGCGCGCTCTGATGGGTCGTTAACCTTCCTGCAGTACATTCGGCGGTTACCTTCTGTTCAGGTGTGGGGGAACCGATGTTCTTGGTGCGGCGTGGGGCCCGCGAACGTACGACGCCGATCGGTGCGTTGCACCGGGCGGTGATGCGTTGGGGCGAGGCGGAGCGAACGAACTCACGCCTGGCGTTCCGGCGCTGGGTCGACGGCGTGGCGTACGTCGACGTCCAGGCGAAGACGTACGCCGACTTCTGGACCCGGCAGAACGAGAAGGCGCTCACCGCTGACGGGCCGCTGTGGGTGGTGCTCGGCGACTCGACCGCGCAAGGGCTCGGTGCATCGTCACCGCTGCATGGGTACGTCGGCCAGGTGCTCAACGCGCTCCGCAGGACCGGCAACCCGTGGCGGGTGCTCAACCTGTCCCGCTCCGGCGCACAGACCCGGCACGTGCTCGCGGACCAATTGCCACTCGTCGAGGGTCTGCAGCCGGCACTGGTGACGTGCGGGATCGGCAACAACGACATCCTCGGGACGCCGCCCAAGCGGTTCCGCGACCACCTCGGTCAGATGATCGAGCGGCTGCCGTCCTCGTCGGTGGTGATGGACCTGACCGTCCCCGACGGGCTCTGGCGTATCGGCGGCGTGGCGAGCCCGTACGTCGCCGGCATCAACCAGCTCATCAGTGCGACGGCGACGGCGCGCGGCCTCACGGTCGCCGAGGTGTCCCGGCATGCACGACCGCCCTGGCGCGGGATGCTCGCGCCGGACAGCTTCCACCCGAACAACCTCGGCTACCGCCGGCACGCCGATGCGCTCCTCGCCGCACTGCCGGCCGGCGTACTCAGGCCCTGAGCATCTGTTCCAACCGGTCCAGCGTCTTGATGCTCTCCAGCCGGACCCGCAGTGGAACGATCGCGGCCCGGCCTGGCACCCGGATGCCGCCGGTGAGTGCGACCCGGGTGCCGCCACCGGGCTCGGCCGACACCGCCATACCGATGATCAGGAACCGGCTCTGCAACCAGCACCAGCCATTCCGGAACTGACCTTCCAGGCGCGCCCGCTGGCCCCGCCGACCGCGCGCGAGGACGACGACGTGATCGCCGTCCTGCTCGAGCAGCGTGGCCGAGACCAGGTCCGCATGGATCGTCGCGAACGCGTCCAGGTCGGTCAGCAACTCCTTCACCCGGTCGGGAGGTGCCGCCAGGACGCGTTCGGTGACCGCGGCGCCTGGGACGCCGGCAGCCAGTGCGCGGAACCGCTCGACGTCGGTCAGTTCGACCTGTGGCCAGTCACCCGTCATGATCTCCACGCCTTCCGAAAGCTTGCCCGGGCTCGGTGCAGCCGGGACTTCGCCGTACCGGCCGGCACCTCGAGCACCGCGGCGGCGGCCAGTTCATCCATTCCTTCCAGGTCGCGCAGGACCAGCACCGCGCGGTGTTCCGGCGACAATCGCGCGAGTACGTCCTGCACGTGGACGGCGAGCTGCGGATCGTCGGGCGACGGCAGCTCGGACAGATCGGCCGGCTGTTGGCGTTGCTGACGGCGCGCCACCCGGACCGCTTCGCGGACCGCGATCGCGCGGACCCATCCGAACAACGCCGCCGGGTTCTGCAGACCGCGCAGACCACGGAACACCGCGATCAGCGCCTCCTGCGTCGCGTCCGCTCCGTCGGCCAGGGCGATCGGCCCACAGATCCGGCCGACGTACGGCGCCAGTCCGTCGAGCAACGCGTTCATCGCCAGGGTGTCGCCGCCCTGCGCGGCGCGAACGAGCCGTTCCACGTCGATGATCGGAGGGTCGATCATCGGAGGAATGCCGCCATCAGGGGTGTCACCTGGTCCGCGCAGTCGACGGTGAGGGCGTGGCCGCAGCCGGGCAGCACGTGCACGGTTGCGTTGGGCAACAACTGCCCGAACCGGTCTGCCTGCGCCACCGGGAGGACGGCGTCGTGGTCGCCCCAGATCACCAGCGTGGGCTGCCGCGTGGAGGGCAGAGCCTTCTCGGTGACTCCCCAGTCGAGGCCCCGCTCCAGCGCGTACATGGATCGCACGTTGTCACGATAGGTGCCCGGCGCCCACATCGTGTCCACGAGCTTCGGCGTGATCAGCTGCTTGTGAACGAACATGCCGCCCAGCGCGGACTCGACCATGCTGCGGCTCGCGGCCAGCTTGGCCAGTGCCTCGCCGACCAAGGGCTGCTTGAGGATCTCCCAGCTCCACGTGTCTGGCTCGTCCAGACCGCTCGGCGCCAGCAGGAGCAACTTGCTGACGCGGTCCGGGTTGCGCTGCGCGTAGGCGAGACCCCAACCGCCACTCCACGAGTTGCCACCGATGACGACCTGAGACAGCTTCATCGCGTCCAGGAACTGGCCGAGCGATGTAGTCATGCCGTCGAGATCGAACGCGAACCGCTCGTCGTGCAGCCGGGTCTCCCCTTGGCCTGGGAGGTCAACGACGTACACGGTGTGGTTCGTGGAGAGTACGTCGAGCTCCGACGACCACGCCGTGGTCGGGGAGGCACCGGGTGACAGCAGGACGACCGGGGAGCCGCTGCCCCGTTGCCGGTAGTGGATCCGGGCGAGCGGCGTATCGACGTACCGCGAGTCCGGTGAAGGTGCGGCGCTTGGCTGCTCGGTTGGCTGATACGCGTAGGCGAGGAGTGAGAGCAGTACGACGCCTGCCACCGGCGCTGCGACTGCTGTTGCTTTGATCCAGCGTGTCCGCAGGAGTTTGAGGTCCGCCACGCACAGGGCGATGCACAGTGGGGTGTAGAAGAACAGGTTCAGCCAGTAGAACGCCGTACTCGTGTCGGTGCCCACGCCGAAGGCCCAGACCACACCTGCGGATGCCCGCGCAGCCAGGCCGGCCGCCACTCCCCCGACTACGAACCTGCTCAGCTTGAACCGGTCGCTCGTGAGCACCGCTGTTCCCAGCAGCACATGCAGAGCCGCTAGCGGCAACACGATGCCCGGACTGAAGGACAGCGGACCGCCCAGCACCGCCATCGACAACGCCCGCTCACCGGACGCCGGCCATGTCGCACCGGTCGCCCAGTACACATGCACCACCGCGAGACCCCAGTGCACCCCCGCCACCACTCGCCGTACCACCAACATCTCCGAACGCCTCCCTCTAGTGACCGACGCCCTGAAAGAGGAGGCGTCCAGGCCGGACGTTCCACCGGGTGAGGCAGCTCACAAGTCGAGGGGTCTGGGGCTGAGGCTTTACTCTGCCCCAGGGGCAGGGGGTTTGATGTTCGCGTGTTGACGATCAGCGAGTTCGGGCGGCGTACTGGGCTCTCGCACAAGGCGCTACGCCTGTACGACGTGTCCGGGCTGCTCCCGCCCGCACAGGTGGACCCGGCCAACGGGTACCGGCTGTACGACGAGGAGCAGCTCGAGCGGGCCCGGCGGATCAGCGTGTTGCGGCAGCTCGACATGCCGCTGACCACGATCGCCGAGGTCCTCGCGGGCTCCGACGAAGAGGGGCTGATCCGGCTGGATCGGTGGTGGGCGGCCCAGGAGGCGACCACCGCGGCCCGTCGGGCGACCCTGCAGTACCTGCGGGACCGGCTCTCGCGGTCCGGGTCGACGGGGCTGGCGCCGCGGCCGGTGCTGACGCGCGACGTACCGGAGACGAAGATCGCGTCGATCCGGTCCGACACCGATCAGCAGAATCTGATCGGGATCATCGTGACCGCGACCGACGAGATCCGCACGTACCTCAAAGCCGCCGGCGCGACCCTGCCCGGCGAATCATGGGTGATCTACCACGGCCCGGTGACACCGGAGGCCGAGGCGACTGTCGAGGTGTGCGTGCCGTTCCAGGGGCTGGTGGATCCGTCCGGACCGATCGCGATCCGGGTCGAGCCGGCCCACCACGAGGCGTACTGCACGATCACGATGGACGAGTGCGCCTACCCGCGCATCATGCTCGCCTACGACCTGGTCGACGACTTCGTCCGTACGGCGGGCAGCACGATCACCGGGCCGCCGCGTGAGGTCTACCGGGCGAACTGCCACCTGATGCCGCGTGACCAGCCGGCCGTCGACATCGCCCAGCCGATTCTCGCTCAGCCATTCTAGAAGGGAAGCTCTGATGGACTACGCGGTGCAGACCGAGTACAGCGACCCAGGTGCGTACGCCGGGTTGTACGACGCCTTGCCGGACGACATCCCCGGTGTCGGGGCGGTGGTTCGCAACCTGCTGATCCACTACCGCGGCGCCGGGATCGAATTCACCGGCGACCGCCTCGCGGAGATCGACCATCGGTGGGTCTCGTCGATGCTGGCCACCGACCAGCGGCGCAACGGTACGCCGCTCGCCGTGCCGAGGGAGCCGGTCGACCGGATCGTCGGATGCTGCCGGGACTACACACTGATGTTCGTCTCGATGCTTCGCCACCAGGGCATTCCGGTCCGCAGCCGGATCGGCTTCGCGGCGTACTTCGCCAGCGGTTTCAATCACGATCACGTGGTCGCGGAGTACTGGAACGGCGACCGGTGGGTGATGATCGACGCCCAGCTCGACCCGGCCGGCGACCATCCGTTCGACTCGCTCGACATGCCGGCCGGCCCGTTCCTGTCCGCGGCCGAGGTCTGGCTGGATGTCCGCGCCGGCACGCGCGACCCGGAGCTGTTCGGCATCGACCCGGGTTCGCCGATCGGCGGGAGCTGGTTCATCCGCAACTACGTCTACCTGCAACTCGCCCACCTGCACGGCGACGAGCTCCTGCTCTGGGACAACTGGGGCGAGATGTCCGCATCCCTCGACGGCGCCGACCTCACCCTGACCGACCGCATCGCCGGCCTGTTGGTTGCCTCCGACAACGGAGACGACTCGGCAACCAAGGAGCTCGCAGACCTCTACCCGTCGCTGAAGCCGGCCGGTCGTTCGTACCTCACCTCCCCCGCGGGCGGAGGCCAGTTCGTCTGGGTGGACCTGGTACGCCCGTCGGCCTAGGAGTACCTCCGTGGGTGTAGGTGGAGTGTCTCCGTCCAGACGACGCGCGGGTGGGTGTCGTCGCTCAGGATCGTAGGTACGTGATCCGAGTGGATGGAGAGGGAAATGAGCGGCGCGGCACTGGACGTGGCGGCGGGGAAGCCGTGGCGGTTGGGGGCCAGGACCCGGAAGGCCGTTCTGGTGCTGCACCTGGCGTCGGTGGGTTCGTGGCTGGGGATCGACGTGGTGATGGCGGTGCTGACGTTCACCGCAATCGGTACGGACGACCAGAGCACCAAGGCGCTGTGCTTTCGCGTGCTCGAACTGGTGACGATCTGGCCGATGACGGTCTCCGGGCTGACCTGTCTGCTCACCGGTGTCCTGCTCGGCCTGGGCAGCAAGTACGGCCTGACGAAGTACTGGTGGGTGGTCGTGAAACTGGTCATCAACCTGCTGCTGAGCACGCTGGTCCTGATCGCCCTCCGGCCCGGTGTCGCCGAACTCGCCGACCGGGGTGAGTCCAACGACCTCGCGGTTCCGTTGAACGACATGATGTTCCCGCCGATCGTCTCGCCGACGCTGCTGATGGTCGCGGTGGTCCTGTCGGTCTTCAAACCGTGGGGCCTGCTCCGCAAACAGAAGCCGCCTAGTCGAGCTTGAGGCACATGTCGTAGTTGGGCAGGTTCTCGCCCCGGATCCAGTTGTCAGGGTTGGCCCGCTCGACCTCGAACCCGAACCGCTTGAACGCCGGCATCGCCGTACGACTCGCGTGCGTGTGGAGCTGAGCCAGCCCCAACTCACGAGCCTTGGCGACCACCGCGCTCACCAGCGCCCGCGCGACCCCACTGCCGCCGGCATCCGAGTGCACGAACAGCATGTCGAGCAGGCCGTCATCCGTCACGTCGCTGAACCCGACGACCCGACCCTCGATCGTCGCCACAAAGGTATGAGCCGCCGACCGACGCTCGTTCCACACCACGAGGTCAACCGTCTCGGGAGCCCATGCGGCAACCTGTTCCAGCGAGTAGTCCTTCGACGCCGTATCCCGAATCGCCCGGAAGTACGCCTCCCAGGTCCCCTCGGCGTCCTCGGGCCCATACCCACGCACGACAACACTCACCGGAGCACGATAGAACACCCGACCCCGCCGGCTGACGCGGGCGGGGTCGGGTTCAGGACGAAGGGCTCAGAACTCTGAGCCTGCTGGGAGGTCGGGGGCGGATGGGTCGTCGGGGTCGGACGGTCCGGCAGCCAGGCCGAGTTCGGCTGGGCTGGCGAGGCCGTCGTGGCTTGGGACGACTCGGACGGTGTAGCCGAAGGGGCCGGTTCGGTCGAGCTTCAGTTCGCCTTCGTAGCGGTGCCGGTTGCCCTCGTAGGTTTCCGCCATCGCCAGCGTCGCGCGGACCGGGTCCGTGATCTCGTCGTTGGTGTCGACCCGCCCGTGCAGTACCTCGACACAGATGTCGGCCGGCTCGAGATCCCCGAGCGCGGCGAAGGCGCGGATCCCGACCGTGGTCCCGAGCTGCGGTACGTCGCCCAGGCCCTGCAGCTCCACGTGGTCGACCCGGATCTGCGGCCAGGCCGTCCGGACCTTCTTCTTCCACGCGGCCAGCTCACGCGCACCGTCGTACGTCGCGTTCAGAGAGCGCGACGACTTGGCGGCCGGGACGTACAGCTGCTCGACGTAGTCGCGGACCATCCGGGTGGCGAGCACCTTCGGGCCGAGCTCCTTGATCGTGTGCCGGAGCATCTCGATCCAGCGGCCCGGCACCTCGCCGTCGTAGAAGCGCGGCGCGACCTGCTTCTCGATCAGGTCGTACAGCGCGTGCGCCTCGAGGTCGTCACGCCGGTCGGTGTCCTCGATACCCTCCGCGGACGGGATCGCCCAGCCGAACTCGTCGTCGTACCACTCGTCCCACCAGCCGTCGCGGATCGACAGGTTCAAGGCACCGTTGAGAGCAGCCTTCATGCCGGACGTGCCGCACGCCTCATAGGGACGCAGCGGGTTGTTCAGCCACACATCGCACCCCGGGTACATCGGCTGCGCCAGCGCGATGTCGTAGTCGGGCACGAACACGATCCGGTGCCGTACCTCGGGGTCGTCGGCGAAGCGGACCATCTCCTGGATGAGCTTCTTGCCGCCCTCGTCGTGCGGGTGCGCCTTGCCGGCGATCACGATCTGGACCGGCCGCTGCGGGTGCAGCAGCAGCGCCTTCAGCCGGGCCGGGTCGCGCAGCATCAGGGTGAGCCGCTTGTACGACGGGACGCGGCGGGCGAAGCCCATGGTCAGGACGTCCGGGTCGAGGATGGAATCGACCCAGCCGAGCTCGGCGTCGCTGGCGCCGCGGTTGATCCAGGACTGCCGGACCCGGGCCCGGGTGTCGTCGATGAACCGCTGCCGCAGGGTCCGCTTGGTCTCCCAGATCTGCGCGTCGGAGGTCTTGTCGAGGCCGTCGAACAGGCCGTCGCTCTCGGCCGTGTCGGTGGCCGCGTACGTGAGCCCGTGGATCTCCCGCGCCACCCAGGTCGGCGCGTGCACGCCGTTGGTGATCGAGGTGATCGGTACGTCGACCGGGTCGAAACTCGGCCACAGCCCGGCGAACATGCCGCGGCTGACCACACCGTGCAGCTTGGACACGCCGTTGGCCCGCTGCGCCAGCCGCAGGCCCATGATCGCCATGTTGAAGACGCCCGGGTCGCCGCCCTCGAAGTCCTCGGCGCCGAGCTCGAGGATCCGGTCGATCGGCACACCCTCGCCGTACGCGTCGGGCGAGAAGTGCTGCTGGATCAACTCGACCGGGAACCGGTCGATACCGGCCGGGACCGGCGTGTGGGTGGTGAACACGGTGCCGCCGCGGGCGACCTCGAGCGCGGTGTCGAAGTCCAGCGACTGGTCGGTGGCGAGCTCACGGATCCGCTCGATGCCGAGGAAGCCGGCGTGGCCCTCGTTGGTGTGGAACACCTCGGGGGCCGAGTGGCCGGTGATGCGGCAGAAGGTGCGGACCGCGCGGACACCGCCGACGCCGAGCAGCAGTTCCTGGAGCAGCCGGTGCTCGGTGGAACCGCCGTACAGCCGGTCGGTCACCTCGCGCTCGGCGGGGTCGTTCTCCTCCATGTCGGAGTCGAGCATCAGCAGCGGCACCCGGCCGACCTGGGCGACCCAGATCTGCGCGTGCAGCTGCCGGTTGCCGGGCAGCGTCAGGGTCACGGTGGCGGGCGCGTCGCCGTCGCGGAGCAGGCTGATCGGCAGCCCGTCCGGATCCACCAGGGGGTAGCGCTCCTGCTGCCAGCCTTCGGCGTTCAGCGACTGCGCGAAGTAGCCGTGCCGGTACAGCAGGCCAACGCCGATCAGCGGTACGCCGAGGTCGCTGGCCGCCTTCAGGTGGTCACCGGCCAGGATGCCCAGACCACCCGAGTACTGCGGGAGGACGTAGGTGATGCCGAACTCCGGGGAGAAGTACGCCACCGAGCTCACCGGGGAGCCGGCGTCGGTCTGGAACCACCGGTCGCCGGACACGTAGGCGTTCAGGTCGGTGACGGCCAGTTCGAGCCGGCGCAGGAAGACATCGTCGTGGGCCAGCTCGTCGAGCCGGGCCGCCGGGACCTCGCCGAGGAGCTTGACCGGGTCACCGCCGGTGCTCCGCCACAGCTGCGGGTCGACCGCTTCGAAGACGTCCTGCGTCTCCGGGTGCCAGGACCAGCGGAGGTTGTTCACCAGGGTGCCCAGGCCGGTCAGCGGCTCGGGCAGGACAGGGCGGACGGAGAATCGTCGTATCGCTCGCACCGGGACACCGTACCGGCCCCCGGTTCACGAGACACCTTCGGCATGCATCGATCTTGCAACGCGGGCAAGATTTTGCAGACACATTCCCGGGGTCCGTCACTGATGTTCCATCCTGTGGACCGAAACGTGACCACCGCATGTCATGGTCTGCCGCTGGGAACCGATAACGTCAGACCTGAACTACCCCTCGGCCGGATCCGCAATCGGAAAGCGAAGGTTCGTCTACGCCATGACTGGGCGCATCCCGATCACCGACGTCACCCCGACCGTCGACGCCGGAGCGTATCCGGCCAAGGCCTCGGTGGGCGAGACCTTCACCATCGCGGCCACGGTGTTCCGTGAGGGCCACGACGCGGTGAACGCGAACGTCGTACTGACCTCGCCGACCGGGCAGACCAGACGGATGCTGATGGCACCGGTCGGGCAGGGCAGCGACCGGTGGACGGTCGACGTGACGCTGCAGGAGCAGGGCGCGTGGACGTTCGCGGTCGAGGGCTGGAGCGACCCGTACGGCACGTGGCGGCACAACGCCGAGATCAAGATCCCGGCCGGCCTCGACGTGGACCTGATGTTCGCCGAGGGCGCGGCGTTCTTCGACCGCGCCGCCGCCGGCGTACCGCCCGCCGTCCGCGCCGACCGAGCCACGCTGAGCGACGCCGCTCACGCGCTGGCGAACGGCGCACTGCCGCCGGAGGCGCGGCTGGCCGCGGGCATCTCGCCGCAGGTCCGAGCCGCACTCGGGCGCTACCCGGTGCGGGAGCTGATCACGTCGTCGGAGACCTATCCGGTGTGGGTCGACCGGAGCCTCGCGCTGTACGGCAGTTGGTACGAGTTCTTCCCGCGGTCCGAGGGAGCGACGTACGACGAGGAGTCCGGGCAGTGGAAGTCCGGGACGTTCCGGACTGCGGCCAAGCGCTTGGACGCGGTGGCGGGGATGGGCTTCGACATCCTCTACCTGCCCCCGATCCACCCGATCGGTCACGCGTTCCGCAAAGGCCCGAACAACACCCTCGACCCGAAGCCCGGTGACCCCGGGTCGCCGTGGGCGATCGGCTCGGACGAGGGTGGGCACGACGCGATCCACCCCGAGCTCGGCACCTTCGAGGACTTCGAGGACTTCGTCGGCCGGGCCCGCGAACTGGGTCTCGAGGTTGCCATCGACCTGGCCCTGCAGGCGTCGCCGGACCACCCGTGGGTCAAGGAGCACCCGAAGTGGTTCTCGATCCGCGCCGACGGCTCGATCGCGTACGCGGAGAACCCGCCGAAGAAGTACCAGGACATCTACCCGATCAACTTCGACAACGATCCCGAGGGGATCTACGCCGAGGTACTGCGGATCGTCCGGCTGTGGATCTCGCACGGCGTGACCGTGTTCCGGGTCGACAACCCGCACACGAAGCCGGTGAACTTCTGGGAGTACCTGCTCGGCGAGATCCGCAAGACCGACCCGGACGTGGTGTTCCTGTCCGAGGCGTTCACCCGGCGGCCGATGATGCGCGAGCTGGCCAAGGTCGGCTTCCACCAGTCGTACACCTACTTCACCTGGCGCAACGAGAAGTGGGAGCTGGAGGAGTACCTGCAGGAGCTGACCAAGGAGACCGGGCACTTCCTGCGGCCGAACTTCTTCGTCAACACGCCGGACATCCTGACCGCCTACCTGCAGTACGGCGGTCCGGGCGCGTTCAAGATCCGCGCCGCGATCGCGTCCACCGCGTCGCCGGCCTGGGGCGTGTACGCCGGGTTCGAGCTGTTCGAGCACGTGGCACTCCGGCCGGGCTCGGAGGAGTACCTGGACACCGAGAAGTTCCAGTTGCGTCCGCGTGACTGGGATGCCGCGGCCGCCGAGGGTCGCACGCTCGCGCCGTACCTGACACTGCTGAACAACATCCGCCGCCGGCACCCGGCCCTGCAGCAGCTGCGCAACCTGTCGCTGCACTCGGTCGAGGACGAGGCGATCATGTGCTACTCCAAGCGCACGACCGCCCCCGACGGCCACAGCGACACCGTCATCGTCGTGGTGAACACCGACCCGCACTCGGTGCGCGAAACCATGGTCCACCTGGACATGGCCGCGCTCGGCATGCGCCCCGAGGACACCTTCACCGTGTACGACGAGATCACCGGCGCCACCTGGCGCTGGGGCCAGCAGAACTACGTCAAACTCGACCCGAACGGCGAACCGGCCCACATCCTCGCCGTCCGCCGCGGCCAGGCGTAATCAGAGCGGGACTGTCTCCGGGTACTTGAGGCCTGCGCCGGTGTTCAGGGCGACGACCTGGTCGTCGGCGCGGATCCAGCCGGACTCGCGCAACTGCCGGACGGCGGCGAAGTTGGCCGCGCCTTCCGGGCAGATGAACGATCCTTCCAGCTGAGCGACCTTGTGCTGCTCGGCCAGCAGATCTTCGTCGTCGACGGCAACGGCACACCCGTCGGTCTCCGCGATCGCCTGCAGGACGAGGAAATCGCCGAGTGCCTTGGGCACCGTGATGCCAAAGGCAACGGTCTGTGCGTCCGGCCAGGGCTCGCTCTCCGGCAGGCCCTTCTCCCAGGCCCGGACGATCGGCGCACAGCCACTCGACTGTACGGCGACCAGCCGCGGCAGCCGACCGTCGATCCAGCCGAGCTCGCGGAGTTCGACCAGCGCCTTCCAGATCCCGATGATGCCGACACCGCCACCGGTCGGGTACAGGATGACGTCGGGCAGCTGCCAACCGAGCTGCTCGGCGATCTCGAGGCCCATCGTCTTCTTGCCCTCGATCCGGTACGGCTCCTTCAGCGTCGACACATCCAGGTAGCCGTCCCGCTTCGCCAGCTCCGCGCGGATGAACGCACCGGCGTCACCGATCAGCCCGTCGATCAGGTGCAGTTCGGCGCCGACCACCTTCACCTCGCGGCGGCAGATCTCAGGCGCCGCGATCGGCATCGCGATCAACGCTTCCATGCCCGCACGAGCGGCGTACGCCGCCCAGGCCGAGCCGGCGTTCCCATTGGTCGGCATCGCGATCTTGCGGACGCCGACCTCGTACGCCCGGGACACGCCGACCGCCGCACCGCGTGCCTTGAAGGTGCCTGTCGGGATCAGCCCCTCGTCCTTCATCAGCAGCCGTTCGACGCCGAGCTCACGCCCGTACCGCGGCAATGGCAGCAGCGGGGTCATCCCCTCCCCCAGCGTCACCACGTTCTCCGGCGACCGCACCGGCAGCAGCTCGTGATACCGCCACAGATCCGGCGGCCGGGTCGCCAGCTCGTCCTTGGTCAGCGTGATCGCCTGTACGTCGTACCGGGCCAGCAGAGGCGACCCGCACGAACACAGCCCGATCACTTGGTCCGGCGAGTAGGTGAGGCCGCACTTGGGACAGTCGAGATGGCTCAACGCGGAGAAGGGCACGAACGCTGACGGTACTCCTGCGCCGATCAGGCGACCTCGAGGGGGAGCTCGACGTGCAGCGACGTACCCTCGCCGACCGGACTCGTGATCGAGATCCGCCCACCGAGCGCCTCGACCCGGTCGGTGAGTCCGATCAGGCCGGAGCCCCGGGCCGGATCGGCTCCGCCGATGCCGTCGTCGCGAATGCTCAGCTCGAGGACGTCGTCGTGGAGCGCGACCTGGATCTCGACCAGCGTGGCCTCGGCGTACTTCGCCGTGTTCGTGAGCGCCTCCGAGACGACGTAGTACGCCGCCACCTCGACCCGTTCCGCGAGCCGTTCGCCGACGTTCACGTCCAGCTTGACCGCAACGGCCGAACGCCGTCCGAGCGCCCGCAGCGCGGGGTCGAGACCACCCTCCGAGAGGATCGCCGGATGGATGCCCCGGGAGAGTTCGCGCAGGTCGTTGAACACACCGTCCAGCCCGCTGCTGATCTGGGCGAGCCGGGGCCGCAGGTCGGGTGCTGCGGCCGCCTCGACTCCACGCAGTTCGAGGCCCAGCGAGACAAGCCGCTGCTGGACTCCGTCGTGCAGGTCACGCTCGAACCGGCGGCGGGCCAGGTCGGTGGTCTCGACGATCCGGGCGCGGGACGCCTCGAGGTCGGCGTGCGCCTTCAGGTTCGAGATCGCCGTCGCCAGGAGCTCGGTGAACTCGCCGATCTGGGACTCGGTGTCCGGAGGGAACGGCACATCGCCCGTCGACGACGCCGCGATCACACCCCACAGGCGGCCCTGGACGACGACCGGACAGCCGACCGAGGACCGGATCCCGAGCCCCTGCGCCTCCTGTGCGATCGGGCCCGACGCGCCGGCGAAGCTGTCCACCCGCATCGGGCGGCCCGTCTCTCGCACCAGCGCCGCGATGCTCGGTCCCTGGAGCACGAAGCGGGTACCGCTGGACAGTTGATGATCGGTGTTCCGGCTCCACACGCCGACCCCGGTCACCGTTCCGTCCGTCTCGTAGCGCTCCAGCCTGGCCAGGTCGGCATCACAGAGCACCCCGACCTCACGGATGACCGTCTCGACGACCTCGGCCGAACGCCCACCACGAGCGACCAGCGTCGCGACCCGCCGCAGCGCGGCCTGTTCGTCCAGGAGACGTTCGACCTGCCGTCGTGCCTCCAGGTTGGCGATCGCCGTGGCCGCGAGCTCGGTGAAGTCGGTCAGGCGCGATTCCGTGGCGGCCGGGAGGGGCTCGGCCGTGGACCAGACGACCATCACTCCCCACAGCTCGCCGCCGACGACGATCGGTGCTCCGGCCACGGACTTGATGCCCAGCCCGCGGGTGAGCGGCAGCCGGTGCTCGATGTCTTCGTAGTCGTCGATGCGGGCGACGCGGCCGGTACGGCGTACGTCGCCGGCCACGCTCCTGCCCTCGAGCCTGACGCGATCATAGGGTCCGGGATCGTAGCCGGGCCTGCTCCAGGCGGTCACATGCGCGAGGTCGTCGCCCTCGTAGCGGACGATCCGGGTCCCGTCCACGTCGAGCAGCGTCCCGGCCTCCTCGGCCACCGCTGCGAGCAACTCCTGTGCGGGCACCCCCTCCGCGACGCCGGTCGCCACCCGTCGCAGCGCCGCCTGCTCGTCGGCGAGCTCGGCTCGTGCCACCTCGGCGGTCTGGGCCTGACGAGTCGCATGCGCCGCCAGCTCGCCGATCAGGACCGACACCGCCAGATAGACGAGCAGATCCACCAGGTTCGACCAGCCCGGGAACCCGAGCGGATGGGTCGGCGTCAGGTGGTACCAGTCGTAGGCGAGCATGCCTGCCATCGCGATCGGAACGGCGTACGCGATGCCGATCAACTTGGTCACCAGGACGACAGTGGTGACCAGCGGAACGGCCAGGATCACGATCAGCGCATCCGAGGTGATCCAGGCGGCGAGTACTGCCACCACGACGAACGTCCCGGCACCGGCGAGGAAGGCCAGGACGATCTCCGCGACTCGAGGGACCCGTCGCGGGTGCGGCAGGGAACTCACCCGATGAGGCTAGCGATGAGGAACGCCCGGCGAACAGAGAACAGCCCCGGGAAAGACACGGAACGCTCAGCCGGCCCGCAACCCCATGATCGCCGGGCGCTGGTGATCGGTGAGCCGGAACCCGGTGCCGCGGACCGAGTCGATGGTGACCGTGGTGCCCAGTTCGTCGAGCTTGCGGCGCAGCCGCTTCACCACCGAGTGCACATCGGCGGTCCCCCTCAGGTCCCGGTTGCGCCAGACCGCCTGGTGCAGGGCGTCGTACGTCCAGACCCGCAGCGGTGCCGTCATCAGCCGGGTGAGCAGGTCGTTCTCGAGCTCGGTGAGCTGGACCTCGCGGCCGCGCCACCGGGCGACCGAGTGGATCCGGTCGATCGTCAGTACGTCGGTATCGGGATCCTCGGCCGTCGTCGCAACGACCGCCCCGACCGCTTCGGGCTCGGGTGGTTCGGGGTGCTCGGGCGGGGCCGGCGGGGACTGCAGGGCGGGCGCCAGCAGTTTGCGCAGTTCCTCGAGGCTGGACACGAGGAGCAGCGGAGCGACGTCGTCGACGAGCTCGGCGAGCCGGACACGATCCTCCGGGGAGGCCGCGACCGCGATCAGCAGCGGAAACGATTCCCGGTCGGGCGTGATCAGGTCGACGTCCTCGGGGGCGGGGACACGGGCGGTGACCATCTGATCACGATGTCAACCTCTGCCTCGGATCGTCAACGGACTGCCAATCTTTGACCACGTTGCTTCGATTCAGGGCGACGGCTAGTCACATCTTGCTCACCATGTGTGCTTGTTCCTCCTGTGATCTGACACATAGGGTCCTCGTCAGGCTCGCGGCGTCACATGTCGCGACCTGGGGGGCACGGAGCGTTCGCGCACGGGACTCGAATCCGCCCACGCGAGGACCCTTGCACCTCTGCACCAAATGACTCGGGGGAGTCGACTCGGGGTCGTTTCGAGTGAGGGGCTGCAGAGATGTCAGACATGAGACGAAGGGGGCTCGCCAGAACTCTGGTGGGCGCCCTGGCGACGGTGGCCGTCGTCGCGACCGGGCTGGCAGGTGCCGGCCAGGCGCAGGCGTCACCGCCCACCAAGCCCGAGGCCACTCCGGCGAGCAAGATCAAGCCGGAGCTGATGGCCCAACTGGACGGCAAGGACGCCAAGGCGGCGTCCGACTACTGGGTCCGGTTCGCCGCCAAGGCCGACCTGACCGCCGCCGGCAAGATCACCAACTGGAACGAGCGCGGCACCGCCGTCGCCGCGGCACTGCGCAAGACCGCCGCGGAGAGCCAGGCGACAATCCGCGCCGAGCTGGACGCGCAGCACGTCAAGTACCAGGCCTTCTGGGGCACGAACGCGATCCGGATCAACAGCGGATCGCTCACGCTGGCCCAGAACCTGGCCACCCACGCCGAGGTCGAGGGCCTGTACGCCCCGATGAAGATCGAGGTGCCCAAGATCTCCCAGGGCACGACCGAGCACGAGATCAACGCGGTCGAGTGGGGCATCGCCAACATCAACGCCGACGACGTCTGGTCGCAGTTCGGCGACAAGGGCGAAGGCATCACCATCGCCAGCATCGACACCGGGGTGCAGTACGACCACCCGGCGCTGGTCAAGCAGTACCGCGGCAACAACGGCGACGGCACGTTCGACCACAACTACAACTGGTTCGACGCGGCCGGCACCTGCGGCAACGCACCGTGCGACGGCAACGGCCACGGTACCCACACGATGGGCACCATGGCCGGTGACGACGGCGCCGGCAACCAGATCGGCGTCGCGCCGGGGGTCAAGTGGATCGCCGCGAACGGCTGCTGCCCGACCGACGCGGCCCTGATCGCCTCCGGTCAGTGGATGCTCGAGCCGACCGACCTGGCCGGGAACAACCCCGACGCCAGCAAGCGGCCGAACATCATCAACAACTCCTGGGGTTCGCAGCTGCCGTCGAACGACCCGTTCATGGAGGACATCACCAACAACTGGAAGGACTCCGGCATCTTCGGGGCCTTCGCCAACGGCAACAGTGGTGATCTCGGCTGCAACAGCAGCGGGTCGCCGGGCAGCCTGACCAGCAACTACTCGGCGGGCGCCTACGACATCAACAACAACATCGCGTCGTTCTCCGGCCGTGGTGTCGGTCAGAACGGCACGATCAAGCCGAACATCTCGGCCCCCGGCGTCAACGTCCGGTCCAGCCTCCCCGGCAACACCTACGGCGCCTTCAACGGTACGTCGATGGCCACCCCGCACCTCGCGGGCACCGTCGCACTGCTGTGGGCCGCGTCGCCGGCTCTCAAGGGTGACGTGGACGCCACCCGGGCGCTGCTGAACCAGACCGCGATCGACACGCCGAACAGCCAGTGCGGCGGAACCGACGCCAACAACAACGTGTTCGGCCAGGGCCGTCTGGACGCACTCGCCCTGCTGAACGCCGCGCCGATCGGCGACACCGGCACCCTGTCCGGCACCGTCACCGCCGCCACCGGTGGTGCTCCGCTCGCCGGCGCGTCCGTGACGGTGAAGCAGGCCGGTCAGCCGGACCGCGTGCTGACCACGACCAGCACCGGCGCGTTCTCGTCCGTCCTTCCGGCCGGGAGCTACGACCTGACCGCGGCATCGTTCGGGTACCAGACCCAGACCGCCACGGTCGCCATCACCACCGGGAACACCACCACCCAGAACTTCGCCCTGGCGAGCTCGCCGCAGGTGAACGTCGGCGGCAGCATCACCGACGGCTCCGGCCACGGCTGGCCGCTGTACGCGAAGGTCAGCGTCGAAGGTCCGGGTGGCGTGTTCGACTACACCACCCCGAGCAACGGCCGCTTCAGCCTGATGGTTCCGGCCGGCGCGGCGTACTCGCTCAAGGTGGAGTCGAAGTTCCCGGGCTACCAGACGGTCAGCGAGCCGATCACGGTCGGCTCCGGCAACCTGACCAAGAACATCGCTGTCCCGGTCCGCACCGACGCCTGCACCACGGCGCCGGGCTACCGGTACGGCTCCGACGGCACCTACCAGACGTTCGACTCCGGCAGCACGCCGAGCGGCTGGTCCGTCGTCGACAACAAGGGCAACGGACAGGTCTGGCAGTTCAACGACCCGGGTGCCCGTGGCAACCTGGCCGGCGGTACCGGCGGTACCGCGATCATCGACAGCGACAAGTACGGTCCGAGCGGTTCGCAGGACACCTCGCTGGTCAGCCCGGTCGTGGACCTGACCGCGGTCACCGCCCCGGTGATCCGGTTCAACCAGGACCTCAACTGGCTCGGCGGCGAGAAGGCCGACGTGGACCTGTCGATCGACGGCGGTGCCACCTGGGCCAACGTGCTGACCCAGGCAGCCGACGTCCGTGGGCTCAAGGAGATCGCGATCCCGCAGGCGGCCGGCAAGTCCGCTGTGCAGGTCCGGTTCCACTACTACAACGCGCAGTACGAGTGGTGGTGGCAGCTCGACAACGTGCTGATCGGCAGCCAGGTCACCTGTGAGCCTGCTGGTGGCGGCATCGTCGTCGGCAACGTCAAGGACGCCAACACGAACGGTTTCGTGATCGGTGCGGTCGTCACCCGTGACGGCCACCCGGCCGAGACCGCGACCACCGTGGCGACGCCCGAGGACACCGGTCTGAACGACGGCTTCTACTGGCTGTACTCCTCGGAGTCCGGCGACCAGGGCTTCACCGCCAAGGCCGGCAACTACGTCACCGCGCAGCACACGGTGGGCGTCGAGGCCGACTGGGTCACCACAGCCGACTACTCACTGGCCGCGGGCCGGCTGAGCGTCACGCCGGGGAGCGTCTCGGGCAACCTGAAGCTGCCGTCGGGCAAGGTGACCAAGTCGTTCACCGTCACCAACACCGGCGGTGCCGGCGTCGACGTCAAGTTCGGCGAGCGGGACAACGGCTTCGTGCTGCAGAACGCGAACGGCTCCACCACCAGCAAGACGCAGGTGCTGACCGGCGCCGGCGCCCCGCTGCAGAGGCTGCAGGTGCCGACCTCGTTCGGCCAGGTGATGTCGGGCAAGACGGCCGTCAAGACCGCGGCCGCCAACCCGTTGGCCGCACCGTGGGCCGACATCGCCGACTACCCGGCGACCGTGATGGACAACCGGGTGGTCAACCTCGACGGCAAGATCTACTCGATTGCCGGTGGCAACGGTAGCGTCTCGTCCGCGAACAGCTATGTGTACGACCCGGCGACGATGGCGTGGACCGCCATCGCTCCGCTGCCGGCTGCTCGCAACGCCATCACCGTCGGCGTCGTGGGTGGCAAGATCATCGCCAGCTCCGGCTGGGCCGCCGCTGGTCCGGACCCGGCGACCTGGGCGTACGACCCGGCCGCCAACGCCTGGAGCGCGCTCGCCGCGAACCCGGCGCCCCGGGCCGCTGCAGGTCAGGCGGTCCTCGACGGCAAGCTGTACGCCGTCGGCGGCTGCACGACCTCGGCCTGTCTCCCGATGAGCAACACGGTGGTTCGCTACGACGCGGCCGCCAACAGCTGGGAGACGCTGGCGAACTACCCGAAGTCGGTCGCGTTCGCATCCTGCGGCGCCATCGACGGCAAGCTGTACTGCGCCGGCGGTAACGACGGCGTGAACTCGCTGAAGTCGGCCTACGTCTTCGACCCGGGTGCGAACTCGTGGACCGCGATCCCGGACGCTCCGGCCGACCACTGGGCGGCGTCGTACGCCGTCGCCAGCGGCAAGCTGCTGGTCGTCGGCGGTGTCCAGGCCGGTGCCGTCACCAACGCCGGGTTCGCCTATGACCCGGCGGCCGACAGCTGGTCCGCCCTGCCGAACTCCAACCTGCCGCGGTACCGCGGTGGCGCGGCTTGCGGCTTCTACAAGATCGGTGGCTCGTCCGGTGGCTTCACCGCCACGGTGGACAGCGAGGCCCTGCCGGGTCTCGAGGGCTGCTCGGAGTCGTCGGCGGACGTGAGCTGGATGTCCATCGACAAGACCGAGGCGCAGCTGGCTCCCGGCCAGTCGACCACCGTCAAGGTCACGCTCGACGCGAACGTCGACCAGCCCGGCACGTACAGCGGGCAGGTCACGATCGGCGAGAACACCCCCTACTCCGTTCCCGCGGTGGACGTGACGATGAACGTCACCCCGCCGACGACCTGGAGCAAGCTGCAGGGCACCGTCACGGGCGTCAGCTCGTCCGGGGCCAGCGCGCCGCTCCCGGGGGCGATCGTGGAGGTGGACTCGTGGGCGCAGTCCTACACCTTCATCACCGACAAGGACGGCAACTACGCCTACTGGCTGGACCGTCGCAACAACCCGCTCACGCTGATCGCCGCGAAGGACGGCTACAAGCCCCAGACCCGAACCGCCCGGCTCCTCGCCGGTGAACCGATCACCGAGGACTTCGCCCTGAAGTCCATCAAGTAGCAGTGACGTAGTCGGAGCCGGCCCCACTCGGATCTTCCGGGTGGGGCCGGTCCCTTTTCACAACCGCGGGAAGACCTCCCCGAAGAACTCCCGGTCGCCCGCGAAGATCGGCTGCAACGCGAGGAACTGTGCGGGAGTGACCCAGCGGGTCTCGCCCACCTCTCGCGGATCCGCCGTCACCTCGCCGGGTGATGCCGCCGCGGTCCACCAGTGGAGCAGGTAGTCGCCTCCGGCGGTGGTCGACTCCCAGACCTTGGCGAGTGGGGTGACTGCCAGGCCGACCTCCTCCCGGACCTCGCGGACGAGGGCTTGCTGCTGGCTCTCGCCGGGTTCGAGGGTCCCGCTGAGAGGCGCCCAGTATCCGGGCATGCGCGCCTCCGGGCCCCGGCGGATGACGAGTACTCGGTCGGCTTGTCGCAGTACGGCGACTATCGCTTCGTGCTGAGGCATTCGGCGCCATTCGTCAGAGTGGTGTGGACGATGAGTGCGGTGGAGAGGGCGGCCGGGTCGTGGGTACGGATGTAGTCCGCGCCCTGGGTGGTGGCGTGGAGCTCGGCGGCGAGGGTGCCGGGGCCGATGTCGGACAGCGCCGTGTTCGTGAGCGTGCGCAGGAAGGACTTGCGGGACGGGGAGACGAGGACGGGGAGGTTGTAGCGGCTCTTGAGGCGGCTGAGGTTGGCCAGGACGGTGAGCGACGGTTCCGGAGTACTGCCCAGGAAGTAGCCGAGGCCGGGGTCCAGGATCAGGCGGTCGCGGGTGATGCCGGCTGACTCGAGGGCGGTGACGCGGGCGTCGAAGAATCGCTCGATGGCCGGCCAGATCGTCTGTGGCTCGGTACGAACCCTGGTGGCCGGACCGAGGTGCTGGACCGAGTGCATCACCACCAGCCGGCAGGTCAGGGCGGCCAGTTCGTCGTACCGATGTGGGTCCGGGAAGCCTTGGATGTCGTTCAGGTACGTCGCTCCGTGCTCGGCGGCGTACCGCTGCGTCGCCGGATGGTAGGAGTCGACGGCCAGCGGTAGGTCGCCCAGCGCATCCAGCACTGGAGCCAGCCGGGCGATCTCCTGCTCGGGCGTCACCTTGGCGGCATCCGGGTGGCTGGACGCCGGGCCGAGTTCGATGATGTCGGCGCCACCGGAGTGCAACCGGCGCGCATGGGCGATCGCGTTGTCCGCCGCAAGGTAGCGACCGTCGTCGGAGAACGAGTCCTCGGTGATGTTGACGATGCCGACCAGCAACGGTCGATTCATGACCCGATTCATGACCCGATTCATGACATGGCCTCCCGGTCGATCCAGAAGCCCAGGCGCTCGGCGTACGTCATCCAGACGAGATCGCTCCCCGGTGGTTCGCCCACCTCATGCGCCAGTCACGACCCGGCGCAAACGCTACCTCAGTTACGCCGTCGGGAGCAGGTGGAAGCCGACGCCGCGGACCGCGTGGATGGTGACGGTGGCGCCGAGGTTGGCGAGCTTCTGGCGGAGCCGCTTCACCACGGAGTGGATGTGCGAGCCGTGGCCAAGGTGCTCGTTGCCCCAGACGGCGTGGTGCAGGTGCTGGTACGTCCAGACCCGGCCGGGCTCCTCCACCAGGCAGTGCAGGAAGTCGTGCTCGAGCCGGGTCAGGGGAACCTCGCGGTCCTTCCACCGCACCACCCGGCGATCGACGTCCAGGTACAGCTCCTCCTCCAGCACCGGCTCGGGTTCAGGGGTGGGCACTGCCATGATCTGGGCATGCTGCTCGGCAATGGGCAGCACGGTCGGGGTCAGCACGACCGGTCCGGCCGACGACGTCACCCCGGTCAGCGCGAGGAACGTACGAGCCTGCTCGGCACTCGATACCAGCAACAACGCGTCCGCCCCACCCAGCAACCGTGCGAGCTGCACCCGCTCGGCCGTGGACGTGGCCACACCGATGATCAACGACGAATCCGACGGCCTCTCCATGCGCGCCCCTCCCCTGTCGACCCCGACCCGCACTAAGTACGGTTTACGGCGGGAAGTAAGTCAAGGGATTCCCTGCGCGGGGGCCTGGCACAAATGCGAACTGTCCAAGACAGGACAGGACCACTGGACCCGGAGAACCGCCGGCCGGCCCAGGACGGTGGGCGCGGCCGGCGGTCCGGTCGGCGGTTCAGGTGGTGTCAGCCGATCGACTTCACCGCGGTGATCAGCGTCCCGTCGGAGGTGTCACCGGACAGCTCCCAGAAGAAGGCACCGCCCAGTCCCTGGGTGTTCGCGTACGACATCTTGCCGCGGATCATGTCGGGGGTGTCGTACCCCCACCACTGCCCGTTGCAGAACGCGTACGCCGTACCGCCGACGGTCCCGGTCGACGGACACCGGGTCGAGATCAGCTTGTAGTCCTCGATCCCGGCCTCGTACTTGCCCGGCGCCGCACCGGTAGCGGCGCCACCCGGAGCAGCCTGCGTGACGCCGGTCCATCCGCGGCCGTAGAACCCGACGCCGAGCAGCAGCTTCGACGCAGGGATGCCCTTCGCCTTCAGCTTCTGGATCGCCGCGTCGCTGTAGAAGCCGGGAGTCGGAATCCCGGAGTACGACGTGAGCGGCGCGCGGTGGCGACCAGCAATCGGATTCGCATGTCGTTACCTCCTGGGAGCGGTGAGGGAACTGTCCGCACCCTACCGAGTACTCCAGGTTAAGAAAAGAAGACATTCGAATAAAAATGGTCTCGTGATCATCGCGACGCTCCCGTCGGTGCTGTGCAGTCGGGGCGCCAAGCGGAGTAATGTCCACGCGCACGGTCACTCTTGACCGCACCCGACGGAGGAACAGTGCCCGGATTCGTTCGGCGGCCGGTCGTCGTCTGGCTGCTGGCAGCACTCGCCGTACCTGTGCTGCTGACCGCTGTGCTGATTCCGTCGATCGCGGACACCGAGGATGACCAATCCGCACCAGCCGCACAGACCTCCAGCAGTACGCCGTCCCCCACCGAGGCACGCACCGAATCGTCGATGCCGCCGTTCGAGGTGGGCCGGACGGACAGCTCGATCCGGGTCCGCACCGTGGTCAAGGACCAGGCGGTCAAGGACGCGATCGCCACCGACGTCGACCAGGTGCTCGGCCCGGACCGCGCGTTCGACAACCGGATCACGGTCGACGCCGCGACCGGCCTGGCCGACGCCGCCGTACTCTCCTCGCTCCTGCACGCACTCGCGATCGGGACCGGCGACGCGTCGGTCCGGTACGACGGGACCACGGTGACGCTGACGGGTGAGGTGCCGGAGCAGGCGACCAAGGCCACCGTGGCCCGCGCCGCGGCGAAGGCGGTCCCCGGCGCGGTGATCGCGGACCAGATGGAGGTCCCGGCGCAGAAGCCGGAAGTCAGTGAGCCGTGCCGGACCTTCCAGAGCCGGCTGTCGGAGTTCACCCGGCAGCACACGATCATCTTTCTGTCCGGGACGTCGATCGTGAACAACGCCTCGAAGTCCTCGGTCGTGCGGGCCGCGACGCTACTCAAGTCGTGTCCGACGGTGCGCGTCGAGTTGGCCGGCCACACCGACAACCTCGGTTCCGCGGCGTCCAGCCTGCCGCTGTCCGAACAGCGGGCCGCCGCCGTGAAGCGCGAACTTGTCCGGCTGGGCGTCGCCGCCGACCGGATGCTCGCCAACGGATACGGCGAATCCTTCCCGGTCGCGAGCAACGGCACCGCCGCCGGCCGGATCGCGAACCGCCGCGTACAGATCCGCGTGCTCTAGCGATCGGCCGCTGGTGCTGTCCGCGGGCTGTATCCGCTACCGTCGTCGGGATCCGTGGTCCGTAGATTCTCTAGGGGACTCCATGAGTTGGCTGATCGCACAGGTCTGGATCTTGCTGCTGGTCTCGTTCGTGCTCGGCAGCGCGGCGGCCTGGCTGGTGTACCGCCTCCGACCGTCGAAAGGCGCGCACTGATGAGCTCGCTGCTGCGGAACAACTGGCTGTGGTCACTGCTGGCGTTCGTGCTCGGCGCGGCGATCACCTGGGTCCTGCTCGACCGGCGCGTACCCGCCGGTCTCCCTCGGCCGGCGCCCGTCGCGGAAGAACCGGTCGAGGAGAAGGAAGCGGTCCTGGTCGGGGCCGGTGTCGCCGAGGCCGAGCACCCGGCCGCGCCCGAGCCGGTGTTCTCCCGGTTGATGGCACCAGGCCGGCCCGAAGAGCTGACGCTCTTCGACGCAGATCCCGACGCAGATCCCGACACAGACGCGACCGAGGCGCAGGTGCACGACGACGTACCGCCGGGACGGTACGGTGTGGGCTCGGCCGATGCGGTACCGCACCAGGGTCCGCCGGACGGGTTCACCATCAAGGGCAAAGCCCAGTCGATGCTGTTCCACACCCCTGAGTCGCCGTACTACGGCCGGACCAAACCCGAGGTCTGGTTCCGCAGCGAGGCCGACGCCGAACGCGCCGGTTTCACCAAGTACGCCCGCCGCCCGCGCAAGTCGGCGAACCCCGGGGAACACTGACGGTTCTCAGACGCCCTGTTAGGGCGTCGAGGCCCCTATTTGCCTGTACTGGCAAAAGACCGTCAGACTGACCTGCAACGCCTGCCCGGAACCGTCCATCCGACGGCGTCACCACATCACCGGTCTCCTCCGGATCCATCGCGCTGCCCCTCTCCGGACCCGTCCGCCGGAGTACGAACCCCGCAACGGGGGTACGGGAACCAGTGCATGTCCGGGCGAGCCCACCCATACACCGCCACCTGCCGTGGCGGCAGGCCGCTGTACCGCTAGGTTTGGAGACACCCGATGGAGGTGAGCGTGACCGACATGCTGCCGGAGCAGCACCACGGACTGACGAAGAGTGACCCGCTGTGGTTCAAGCGGGCCGTCTTCTACGAGGTGCTCGTGCGGTCGTTCAAAGACTCGAACGCCGACGGCATCGGCGATCTGCAAGGCCTGACCGAGAAACTCGACTACCTCGAGTGGCTCGGCGTGGATTGCCTCTGGTTACCCCCGTTCTACCCGTCGCCACTGCGCGACGGCGGCTACGACATCTCCGACTACACCGGAGTGATGCCGGAAGTCGGCACGATCGCCGACTTCGCCGCGTTCATGGAGGCCGCGCACGCGCGCGGGATCCGGATCATCGTCGACTTCGTGATGAACCACACGTCCGACCAGCACCCCTGGTTCCAGGCCTCGCGGGAGGACCCCGACGGCCCGTACGGCGACTTCTACGTCTGGTCCGACACCGACGACAAGTACTCCGACGCGCGGATCATCTTCGTCGACACCGAACAGTCGAACTGGACCTGGGACCCGGTCCGCGGCCAGTACTTCTGGCACCGGTTCTATTCCAACCAGCCGGACCTGAACTTCGAGAACCCGGCCGTCGGCGACGCGATGATCGAGGCGCTGAAGTTCTGGCTCGACCTCGGCGTGGACGGCTTCCGGCTCGACGCGGTGCCGTACCTGTTCGAGACCGAGGGCACCAACTGCGAGAACCTGCCGCGCACCCACGAGTTCCTCAAGCGGGTTCGCAAGGAGGTGGACGCGAACTACACCGACCGCGTCCTGCTCTGCGAGGCGAACCAGTGGCCGGCCGACGTGGTCGAGTACTTCGGCGACCGCGACTCCGGTGGCGACGAGTGCCAGATGGCGTTCCACTTCCCGGTGATGCCGCGCATCTTCATGAGCGTACGGCGCGAATCGCGGTTCCCGATCTCGGAGATCCTCGCGCAGACCCCGGAGATCCCGGACACCTGCCAGTGGGGCATCTTCCTGCGCAACCACGACGAGTTGACGCTCGAGATGGTCAGCGACGAGGACCGCGACTACATGTGGGGCGAGTACGCCCAGGACCCCCGGATGAAGGCCAACATCGGCATCCGCCGCCGGCTGGCGCCGCTGCTGGACAACGACGTGAACAAGATGGAGTTGTTCACCGCACTGCTGCTCAGCCTGCCCGGCTCCCCGATCCTGTACTACGGCGACGAGATCGGCATGGGCGACAACATCTGGCTCGGCGACCGCGACGGCGTCCGGACCCCGATGCAGTGGTCGCCGGACCGCAACGCCTCGTTCTCCACCGCCACGCCGGGCAAGCTCAGCCTCCCGGTGATCATGGACCCGGTCTACGGCTTCCAGGCGGTCAACGTCGAGGCCGAGATGGAGAACGCCTCGTCGCTGCTGCACTGGACCCGGCGGATGATCCAGATCCGCAAGCAGCACCCGTGTTTCGGCATGGGTACCTTCACCGACCTGGGGGGTTCGAACCCGAGCGTGCTGTCGTACGTACGCCAGTTCGGTGACGACGTGGTGCTGTGCGTGAACAACCTGTCGCGCTTCCCGCAGCCGATCGAGCTGGACCTGCGGCAGTGGCAAGGGGTGGAGCCGATCGAACTGCTCGGCGGGGTGCACTTCCCGACCATCGGGGAGCTGCCCTACCTCCTGACGCTCGGCTCCCACGGTTTCTACTGGTTCCGGCTTCCGGTCGCGAAGCCGGCTGACCATGAGGAGAGCATTTCGTGACTTCCCTTCTGGACCAGGTCCAGTCCTTCTGCGCGAGCCAGAGGTGGTTCGGCGAGAAGGGACACGACGTCCATGTCGACGCGATGGCCACCTCGGTGTGGCTGTCCGAGGCCGGCGTCTGGCCCGCGGTCCGGATCGGGTTCGTCTACTGCGCCGGTCCGCCCGGGTCGGAAACCCCGATCCGGGTGTACCAGCTGCCGCTCAGCTACCACCGGGCGCCGGTCGAGAACCTCGGCCATGCCCTGGTCGGTGAGTGGGAGGAGCCGGACCTGGGCGGCGCCCGGGTCTGGGTGTACGACGCGTTGCACGACAAGGAAGCGACGCCGTACTGGCTGGAGGGCCTGACCCACGGACGACAGCTGGACGGGGTGGAGTTCCACCCGGTCCACTCACCCGACCGGAGCACCGTCGTACCGGAGGGCGCGCAGTCGCTGGTGCTCACGGTGGAGCAGAGCAACACGTCGCTGGTGTTCTCGGACGTGGCACTGCTGAAGGTGTTCCGCCGGCTCGAGCCCGGGAGCAACCCCGGCGTCGAGATCGAGTCGGCGCTCACCGAGGCCGGGTCCGAGCTGGTTCCGGAGGTGCTCGGATCGGCGCGCGGCTCATGGCCGCGGGCCGGCGGCGGCACCGACAGCGGTGAGCTGGCGATGATGACGGCGTTCCAGAAGAACGCCACCGACGGCTGGTCGTTCGCGACCTCGTCGGTGCGGGACCTGTACGCCGAGGCCGACCTGCACGCCGAGGAGGTCGGCGGGGACTTCGCGGCCGAGTCGCACCGGCTCGGCGCGAGCACCGCGCAGGTCCACTCCGAGCTGGCCAAGGCGCTCGGCACGGACATCTGGGAGCCGTCGAAACTGGTCGAGCACGCAGCGGCGATGCGCCGGCGCCTCGACCTGGCCGCCACGGCCATCCCTGAACTCAGGCCGTACGCCGACGGCCTGGCCCGCGCGTTCGACGCGCTGGCGGCGCTCGACCAGCCGGTGACGGTGCAGCGGATCCATGGCGACTTCCATCTCGGTCAGGTCCTGCGGACCATCGACGGCTGGAAGCTGATCGACTTCGAGGGTGAGCCGGCCAAGTCGCTGATCGAGCGGCGGGCGCTGGACACTCCGGTGAAGGACATCGCCGGCATGCTGCGATCGTTCGACTACGCGGCCCGCTCGCTGCTGGCCGACCACGAGGGCGACCAGCAGATCGCCTACCGCGCGGCCGAGTGGGCGAGCCGGAACCAGCGGGCCTTCTGCGACGGGTACGCCGAGGTCGCGGGCACCGATCCGCGCGAGCAGGACGTGTTGCTGAGCGCGTTCCTGGCCGACAAGGTGATCTACGAGGTGCTCTACGAGGCCCGGAACCGGCCGACCTGGCTGCAGATCCCGCTCTCCGCGGCGGCCCACTTGGCCGAAAAGTAAGACCCACACAGGCTTCGCCTGGGTGCGGTGAATGCAGACTCGATCGGGCAGGATGGGGTTCATGGGAGCGAGCGAGCACGACGCTATGGAGGTGCCGGCCGTACCGGCGGAGAAGCCTGTCGTGACAGCGGTTCCGGTGGACCGGACAGAGCTGGAGCGGCTGGTCGGCGGGACGTACCACGACCCGCATCAGGTCCTCGGACCGCATCTCGGCGAGCACGGCGTCACGGTCCGCGTGCTGCGCCCGTTCGCCCAGATGGTGACCGTCCTGTACGACGGCCAGCGGCTCGACCTGCGGCACGAGTTCGAGGGTGTCTGGGTCGGCGTACTGGTCGACATCGACAAGGTGCCTGACTACCGCCTCGAGATCACCTACACCGACGGCCCGGCGATCGAGCTGGACGACCCGTACCGCTACCTCCCGTCGCTCGGTGAGGTGGACCTGCACCTGATCGGCGAGGGCCGGCACGAGCAGCTGTGGACTGTCCTCGGCGCCCACGTGCGCCGGTACGACGGTCCGGCCGGGGCAGTCACCGGTACGTCGTTCGCGGTCTGGGCCCCGGGCGCGCAGGGCATCCGGCTGACCGCGGACTTCAACTTCTGGGACGGCCGCGCGCACCCGCTGCGCTCGCTGGGATCGTCCGGCGTCTGGGAGCTGTTCGTCCCCGGCGTCGGCCCGGGCACGCGGTACAAGTTCGACATCTGCGGCCGCGACGGCGTCTGGCGGCAGAAGGCCGACCCGATGGCCAACCTGGCCGAGACTCCCCCGGCGAACGCTTCCGTCGTGCACGAGTCGTCGTACGAGTGGAACGACGCGGCCTGGCTGGAGCGGCGGGCGGCGGCGCAGCCCTACGCCGAGCCGATGAGTGTGTACGAGGTGCACCTCGGCTCCTGGCGGAAGGGAAAGTCGTACCGCGAGCTGGCCGACGAGCTTGTTGCCTATGTCAACGAGATGGGCTTCACCCACGTCGAGTTGATGCCGGTGATGGAGCACCCGTTCGGCGGCTCCTGGGGCTATCAGGTGACGTCGTACTTCGCGCCGACGTCGCGCTTCGGCGACCCGGACGACTTCCGGCACCTCGTCGACGCGCTGCACCAGGCCGGCATCGGCGTGATCGTCGACTGGGTGCCGGCGCACTTCCCGAAGGACGCCTGGGCGCTGGCTCGATTCGACGGGACGGCGCTGTACGAGCACCCGGATCCGCGCCGCGGCGAGCAGCCGGACTGGGGCACGCTGGTCTTCGACTTCGGCCGGCCGCAGGTGCGCAACTTCCTGGTCGCGAACGCGATCTACTGGGCCGAGGAGTACCACATCGACGGGCTGCGGGTGGACGCGGTCGCCTCGATGCTCTATCTGGACTACTCCCGCGCCGAGGGCCAGTGGGTGCCGAACCAGTACGGCGGCCGGGAGAACCTGGAGGCCGTCTCGTTCCTGCAGGAGATGAACGCCACGCTCTACAAGCGCGTCCCCGGCGTCATCACCGTCGCCGAGGAGTCGACCTCGTGGCCGGGCGTCACCCGGGCCACGCATCTGGGCGGGCTCGGGTTCGGCTTCAAGTGGAACATGGGCTGGATGAACGACTCGCTCCGCTACCTGGAGCACGAGCCGATCCACCGGCAGTACCACCACCACGAGCTGACGTTCTCGATGATGTACGCGTACTCGGAGAACTTCGTGCTGCCGCTGTCCCACGACGAGGTTGTGCACGGCAAGGGTTCGCTGCTGCGCAAGATGCCGGGCGACCGGTGGCAGCAGCTGGCGACCCTGCGCGCGTACCTGGCGATGATGTGGGCGCACCCGGGCAAGCAGCTGCTGTTCATGGGCTCGGAGTTCGGCCAGGAGTCGGAGTGGTCCGAGAAGGGCGAGCTCGACTGGTGGCTGCTGGACCACTCGGACCACCGAGGTCTGCAGCAGCTGGTCCGCGACCTGAACGGCGTCTACCGCGACACCGCCGCCCTGTGGCGAACTGACCACGCGCCGGAGAAGTTCAGCTGGATCGACGCCAACGATGCGAGCAACAACATCTTCTCCTTCGTCCGGTACGGCGACGACGGCGAACCGACGATCGCCTGCGTGGCGAACTTCTCCGCCGTACCGCACCACGGCTACCGGCTCGGCCTCCCGTACGGCGGCGAGTGGGCGGAGGCGGTCAACACCGACGCCGACACGTACGGCGGTACAGGCGTCGGCAACTTCGGCTCGGTCCAGGCTGACGGACCGGAATGGCACGGGATGTCGACCAGCGCCGAGCTGTCCGTCCCACCCCTGGCGACGCTGTACCTGCGGTACACCGGGTAGCGTTCACGGGGTGACCGCCGAACCTCCGCTGACCGATGGTGAGCTGACGCTGCGACTGTCGCAGCAGGATGGCCAGGTGATGACCTTCGACGTCTCGCTGGCCGGCCCTCTGGGCACTGTCGAGGTACGGCGGACCGCTCCCGGCGCCGGTCTGGTCTCGTGGGCTCTGGAGGGTGGACCCGAGGTCGCGCAGCGTGCTGTCCGGCTGGTGACCGAGTACGCCTTCGGTGAGCTCGGCCTGGAGCGGTTGCAGGTCGAGGTGGATCCGGAGCTGCGTGCGTCTGCCCGGGTGGCGATCCGGTCCGGTTACCGGCGCGAGGGCGTACTGCGTGGCGGCGCGTTGGTTGATGGTGAGCGCCGGGACGTGGCGGTGTACGGGATGCGCAGCGACGACCCGCGCCCGGACACAGTGCTGGGCTGGACCTCGTTGATGGACTCGACACTGCCGAAGAAGCGCGTCATCGCGCATGTGGTGGTGCGGGACACGTCCGGCCGAGTGCTGCTGTGCCAGGTCAGCTACAAGAAGGATCTCGAGCTACCGGGTGGCGTGGTCGAGCCGGACGAGGATCCGGCGACCGGTGCGTCCCGCGAGATGGAAGAGGAACTCGGGGTCGCCCTGCCACTGCTCGGCGTACTCGCGATCGACTGGCTGCCGCGGTGGGAGGGCTGGGGCGACGCGATCGAGATCCTGTACGACGGCGGCGTCCACGATCCGTCGCTGCTCGACTCGCTGAGCCCGGACGGCTTCGAGATCCTCGGCCTGTCCTGGCACGCCCCGGACGCGCTGGAGGGGCTGGTGTCGCCGCTGAACGCACGCCGGTTGCCGCAGGTCTTGAAGGAGCCGTCCATGCTGCACAACCTGCGCGACGGTGCGCCGATCAGACCGGCAGGCGATTGAGGTCGGCCACACACCAGGCGTAGTGGCCGTCCTGCGCGTTCGCGTCGTAGATGGTCGCCGTGGTGATCGCGTACGCCGCGCGGTACAGGTGCATGCGCTCGCGGTCGTGGCCTAGCTTCTCGAAGCGATCGAGCAGCAGGGCGTCGAGGCGTCGGGCCTCCGGTCCGTACATGTCGAAGAACCCGGCGGCGAGCGCGGCGTCGAAGGTGTTGTCGCCGGCTGTGGAGTAGAAGCCCCAGTCCAGCACTGCCGCGGTCCGTGAGCCGTCCATCAGCAGGTTGGGCGGGCAGATGTCGCCGTGGACCACACTCAGGTTGTCCAACTCGATCTGCTCGAGCGCTGCGGTGAGTCTCGCCAGCCGACTGGTGAAGTCGGCGACGTCGCGCTCGAGGTGATGCGCCGACTCCGCGGCGCGGCGTCGTACGAGGGCTGCGAGCGCCTCGCCCCAGGACAGTCCGTCACGCCAGAACGGCTGGTTGAGCACCAGCAGTTGCTGACTCGCGGGACCGGCCGTGGTCGTGCCGAGCGCCTCGACGATGGCGACGAACGCATCGAGGGCGTCGTCCTCGGGGAGGTTCGCCTCGTGCATCGGCGTACCGGTCAGCTTGTCCTCGACGGTGACGGCCAACCCGTTGCCGTCCGCATGGATCGCACGGATCCGCGGCGTACGGAACGGAAGGCTCGGCAACTCGTCCAGGAACGCCTGCATCGGACGTACGTCGTCCGGCCGCCGATCGAACCAGATCTTGCGCACCCGGCCGTCACCGAGGTCGTAGACGGCGCCTTCCATGCCCTGACCGATCAGCTCCACCAGCGGAAGTCTGCCTGGATCGGGGCGGCCGGTCCAAGTGGATTACTTCACGAAGCGGATGGTCAGTGGGTAGCGGTACTCGGTGCCGCCCGCGGCCGCGACGGTCGCCAGGATGATGACGATCAGCGCCGCCACCGCGCCGATCAGGATCAGCGGGACGATGATCAGTACGCCGAGGCCGAACGTGATCAGGATCAGGATCACCGCGACGGCGGTGTAGATGAGCAGCGAGAGCTGGAAGTTCAGCGACTCCAGCGCGTGCTGCCGGACGAAGTCCGACCGGTACCGGTAGATCAGCCAGATCACCAACGGGCACAGGAATCCCATCGCGAACCAGGCCGCGACCAGAACCCCGATGTGGGCCACCATCGCCCACGTCCGCTCCTCCGAGGCCGACAACGGCGGCCCGACGTTCGGCGCACTCATACTCCAGTCAAGCACGCCCCGCACGCTCCGTCACCGATTCCTTTTCGCGCCGCCCTGGTCTGTATCTGTGCAGCGATTGTCGAGAGAGGACACCAGTTATGGCGAGCAAGCAGTCGGAGGCGGTCAAGGCGCACTGGGCGGCGGCCCGGGCCGGGAGTCCGGAGGCGGCCGACCAGGAGGCCGCAGACCACGGGTGGGCGGTGCTGACCACCGAGCCACGCGGAGTCGACTACCTGTCGGTCGAGGAGCTTCCCGCGGTGTGGATCGTGCCTCATGGCGCTGCACCGGATCGGGCGTTGTTGTGTCTGCACGGTGGTGGGTTCATCAGCGGGTCGATGTACTCGCACCGAAAGATGTTCGGTCACCTGGCGAAGGCGGCCGGGGTGCGGGCGCTGGTCGTGGACTACCGCTTGGCGCCGGCGCACACGCATCCGGCAGCGGTCGACGACACGACAGCGGCGTACAGGTGGCTGCTCGATCAGGGATTCGCTGCTCAGCGGATCGCGATCACCGGGGACTCGGTCGGCGGCGGGCTCGCGATCACGACGCAGTTGCGCGCCCGGGAGCGCGGCCTGCCACTGCCTGCCGCGGCCATGCCGTTCTCACCGGCGGTGGACTTCGAGGCGACCGGGACGTCGTACGACACCAATCGGGACCGGGACGCCTTCTTCCACCGGGACCTCGTGCGCGGGCTCGCCGGGATGTTCCTCGGGCCGGACGGTGATCCGCGGGACCCGCTGGTGAACCCGCTGTACGGCGACCTGACCGGGCTCGGGCCGATCTACATCCAGGTTGGCGGGGACGAAGTACTGCTGGACGACGCACACATGCTCGCCGCGGCGGCCGAGAAGGCCGGGGTCGAGGTGCGGCTCGACGTCTTCCCGGACATGCAGCACACCTTCCAGATGGCCGCCGGCCGCGCACCCGAGGCGGACGACGCGATCGAGCGCATGGCGGCGTGGGTCCGCCCGCACCTGGGGCTGACAGACTGATGCACGATGTCGACGTCCAAGGAGCCGCAATGACGGGCGAGTCCGAATTTGCTCGTCGTACCGAACCGTTCCGGAAGGAACTGCTGGCGCACTGCTATCGCCTGATGGCGTCGGTCGACGAGGCCGAGGATCTCGTCCAGGAGACCTACCTGCGGGCGTGGCGATCCTTCTCGACGTTCGAAGGCCGCTCGTCTCTGCGGGTGTGGCTGTATCGGATCGCCACCAACGCGTGTCTGACCGCGCTCGAGCAGCGTGGCCGGCGAGCCCTGCCCTCCGGTCTTGGCGCTCCCAGTCAAGACCTGTCCGGTACTGCGCCTTCGCTGCCCGACGGGGTCACCTGGGTGGAGCCGATCCCGGATGCGTTGGTGATCTCCTCCGATCCGGCCACGATCGTCACGACCCGCGAAAGCCTGCGGTTGGCGCTGATCGCCGCGCTGCAACACCTTCCGCCGAAGCAGCGCGCCGTACTGATCCTTCGCGAAGTGCTCGCGTTCCCCGCTGCCGAGGTGGCGACGATGCTCGACACCTCAGTGGCCGCGGTCAAGAGCACCTTGCAACGGGCGCGCGCTCGCCTGGACGAGACCGCACCAGCGCGTGGCGAGGTGATCGAACCGAGCGATCCGCAGGCACAGGCGCTGCTCGCCGAGTACATCGCCGGCTTTGAGAACGCCGACACGGCCGCCCTCGAACGCGCCCTGCGCACCGACGCCGCGCTCGAATTGGTCGGGAGCCCGGCCTGGTTCAACGGCCGGGTCATGTGCCTCCGCGTCCTCGACGAGGCGGTCGGCAAGGCAGGCGACTGGCACATGCTGCCCACGCTCGCCAACGGCCAGCCTGCCGCCGTCGCCTATCTCCGCTCGTCCGACGGCGGCCCACACGAGGCCCTCGGTGTCGCTCTGCTGACCCCGACTGCCTCCGGGCTGACCCACATCCACGTCTTCAGCGATCCTGAGCTCGCTCGCCGGTTCGGCTTCCCGCTCACGTATCCGGAGAGTTGATCAGCGTGGACTCGGCCCAGCGGCTGGTGCTGATCAGCGCGAGCGCCAGAATGCCGAGACCCAGCCCGAGGACCGGCCACCACAGGATGTGTTCGGCGCGCGTGAACGCTTCGGGGTTGAGGGCTGTCGTCGATCCGACGATCGTGCCGGCGATGGCCACCCCCAGCGTGGTGCCGGTCTGGCGGGCCGCCGAGGCCACGGAGGCCGCCAGGCCGGCCATCGAGGTGGGCATGCCGGAGACGGCTGTGTTCGTGATCGGCGGGTTGACCATGCCGAGGAAGAGGCCGAACAGCAAGTAGATCGCGAGTACGACGGGCAGCGGGGTGTCCACGCCGATCACCTGCGACGCCGCCGCTCCCAGGGCCAGCGCACTACCGGCGATCACCAACGGCAGGCGCGGTCCCCGGGTCCCGACGATCCGGCCCGTGGACGGCGAGAGCACCAGGATCAATCCGCCGACTGGCAGCAGGGAGAGGCCGGCGGTGACGGCCGAGAGCCCGCGGATGTTCTGCAGGTACAGGGTTGTGACGAACAGGAAGGCGCCGAATCCGCAGAGCGCGAACAAGGCCATCAGGATCGCCGAACTGAACGGCACGCTCCGGAACAGCCTCAGCTCCAGCAGCGGCTGCTGCCTGCGGCGCTCGTAGGTCAGGAGCCCGATCGCCGCCAGTACTGCCATCACGAGCAGTCCGAGGATCAGCGGTGACGTCCAGCCGAGCTTCTCCGACTCGATGATCGCGTACACGAGTCCGCCGAGCATCAGGACGACCAGCACCTGTCCGATCGGGTCGAAGCGCCGTACCCTCGCCGCGCGGGACTCCGGAACGAACAGACCGGTGCAGATCACCGCGGCAACCACGATCGGCACATTCACCCAGAAGATCGACTGCCAGCCGAGACCGTCGACCAGTACTCCGCCCAGGATCGGGCCCAGGGCCAACGACAGACCGGACATCGAACCGAACACGCCGATCGCCCTGGCCCGCTCGGCCCGGTCCGGGAACGTGGTCGCGACGATCGCCATCGCCACCGGGTTGAGCATCGTCCCACCGACAGCCTGCACCGCCCGGGCACCGATCAACCAACCGACGCTCGGCGCCAGGCTGCACAGCAGCGAACCGATCCCGAACACCACGAGCCCGATCTGGAACACGCGCTTACGCCCGACCCGATCAGCCATCGAACCGGCCAGCAACAGGAAGCTCGCCAGCACCAGCGTGTACGCATCGACCGTCCACTGCAGGTCCGCCACCGAGGCGCCGAGGTCGGTCCGGATCGACGGCAGGGCGACGTTGACGATGGAAATGTCCATCACCACGACGATGATGCTGGCGCAACACACCGCCAGCACCGCCAGCCGCCGCCCGCGGCTCAGCTCGGTCGAGACGTCGTTCGCAACCGTTGAGACACTCATACCCTCGACGCTAGGATTTAGAGCGTGCTCGAAGTCAACAAGCAATCAGGCGAAGCGAAATCGCAGCCGGCCGGGGCCGGCGGGCCGACTGCTGAGTCGGGTGGGCCGACTGCTGAGTCGGGTGGGCCGACTGGCGAGGCGGGTGGGCCGACTGGCGAGGCGGGTGGGCCGACTGTTGAGGCGGGTGGGCCGACTGTTGAGGCGGGCATCAGCATTGCCGAGGCCGCCCGTCGTACCGGCGTGAGCGTCCACACCCTGCGCTACTACGAACGCGCCGGCCTGGTCGTCACCACCGTCGACCGCACCGCCGGCGGCCGCCGCCGCTACCACCAGCTGGACCTGGACTGGATCAAGATCTGCACCCGTCTCCGCGCCACCGGCATGCCGATCCGAACCATCCGCCAGTACGCCGAGCTGGTCACCGCCGGCCGCGGCAACGAGAAGGAACGCCTGGCCCTCCTGGAGTCCCACCGCGCCGAGGTGCTCGCCAAACTGGCCGACCTCCAGGACAACCTGGAACTCATCGACCACAAGATCGACGTCTACCGCGGCCGCCTCGAAGCCGGCACCGCCGACCGCCTCTGGGCCCCGACACCCGACAACTGACTGCGACGCACGATCAGCCTGCTCGACACGATCAACGACCGCACAGCCAACCGTACTCAGCCGCACAGGCGACCCAGGCGACCGGAATCAGCCGCACAGGCGACCGAGCTCAGTCGGCAGACGGCCGGCTCAGCCGCACAGCTGGCCGGACTTCTTAGTCGGGCAGGCGGCCGGGCTCAGTCGCACAGACCGGCGCGCCGGTGTGCTAGGAAGCGGCGTTCGGTCTCGTTGGCGGTGAGGGTGATCGCTGAGTCGTAGGCGTCGGCCGCTTCGTCGACTCGACCCAGGCGGGCAAGCACATCAGCTCGAGCGGCCGGCAGGTAGGCGTACGCCTTCAGGGCCGGTTCGTTGCTCAAGGCGTCGATTTCGGCGAGGACTGCTTCAAGGTCCGCCCCAGGCACCAGGCTGTGCGCGGCAGCCCGGTTGAGCGCCACGATCGGAGTCGGCCAGCTGACCATCATCGCGTCGTACATCCGGACCACCTGGGTCCAATTCGTCTTCTCCCACGACGGCGCGGTCACATGCAGGCCAGCAACCGCCGCCTGCAACACGAACCGTCCCTGACCACGATCCAGCGCAGCCGTCGCCCGCGACACTCCCTCCGCCAACATCCGCACATCCCACCGCGACCGGTCCTGGTCGGCCAGCAGGACCAACTCCCCGTCCTCGCTCAATCGCGCATCGCCCCGCGCCTCGGTCATCAGCAGCAGACCGAGCAACGCCTGTGGCTCCGTCTCCGTCGGCATCAACCGCACGAGCAGTCGCGCCAGCTCAACTGCCCGCCCGGTCAGATCCGCCCGAGTCAGGTCGGGCCCGGCTGCCACATGCCCGGCCGTGTAGACCAGGTGCACCACCGTCAGCACCGCATCCAGACGCCTGGACAACTCGTGGTCCGCCGGGATCCGGTACGGGATCCCGGCCGCCGCGATCTTCTTCTTCGCCCGGGTGATGCGCGCGGCCGCCGTCGCCTCGCTGATGAGCAGACCCGCCGCCACCTCCCGCGTCGTCAGTCCGCAGATCAGCCGCAACGTCAGTGCCACCTGCGAGTCCCGCGCCAAGGCCGGGTGGCAGCAGGTGAACACCAGCCGCAGCGGATCCGTCGGATGCTCGGCATCCCCCGGAGCGACCGGGTCCTCCACCAGCAGCGGGAGCTTCCGCCGCAGCGTGGTCTCCCGCCGCAGCCGGTCGAGCGCGAGCCGCCGAGCGACCGTGGTCAGCCAGCCACCCGGGTTCGACGGGATGCCGTCCGGCCACGTGCGCAGCGCCTGCACGAACGCATCCTGCGTGCAGTCCTCGGCCAGATCCAGATCCCGCGTCAGCCGCACGACCGATGCCAGCACCGTGGACCAACTCTCCCGGTGCACTCGGTCCACCACCCGAGCGACCTCCACCGCCACGACCTCACTCACCCCATCTCACTCCCGCCACGCACGCGAGCAGACGGTCCAGCGGGCAGCCGAGCACCCCGAGCGCGCATGCACGGCGGGCAGGCGGGTACGGCGGGTGGAGGAGTCCGCGTACCCGACTGCATGCCATGTCTCAGGCCCGGTCTCAGGCCGGGTCTCAGGCCGGCTCTGAACCTGCCGAGGTGTCCATCACCGGGCGGACCTCGACGTTGCCCGACGGGCAGAGCTTGGCCAGCTCGAGCGCCTGGTCGAGGTCGCGTGCCTCGATCACGTAGAAGCCCCCCAGGCCCTCCTTGGTCTCGATGAACGGGCCGTCGGTGACCAACGGCTCGGCACCCTCGCGGTTCTTGACCGTGCTCGCGGTGCTGGAGCGCTCGAGCGCCTCGCCACCGAGAATCCGGGCGCCGGCCTTCTCGACCGCCTCGGCGAACGCGCCGTGCAGCTTCATCGCCTGCTGCCAATCCTCCGCGGTGACGTTGTCGTACCACTCTTCGCTGTCGAACAGCAGGAACATGTACTGCGCCATCTCTGGCTCCCTTGTCTCGGGCTTGTACTGGACATCTTGCTGACGAACGGCCCCGGGCGGAATCGACAGCGCCGACCACGAATCTCTCGGTCATGATTCGACTCACCTCACTGTGACGTGCCGGATACGGACAGCACCATCCTGGCGACCTCGCCTACCGTTGACCATGCACCGAACATGCACTCAATAGGAACTGACCCGGCATTCTGGAGGAACTTGATGGAGCACCTCGACGTCCTGGTCGTCGGCGCGGGACTGTCCGGCATCGGTGCGGCCTATCGGCTCCAGACCCAGAGCCCGGACCGCTCGTACGCCATCCTCGAGGCGCGCGACAGCATGGGCGGCACCTGGGACCTGTTCCGCTACCCAGGGATCCGCTCCGACTCCGACATGTTCACGCTCGGCTTCCCGTTCCACCCCTGGAAGGCGGCGAAAGCGATCGCGGACGGCCCGGCGATCATGGAGTACCTCCGCGAGACCGCGAGCACCTACGGCATCGACCGCCGGATCCGCTACGGGCAGCGGGTCCTCAAGGCATCCTGGTCGTCCGACGAGGCGCAGTGGACCGTGGAGACGACCAAGGCGACGTACACCTGCTCGTTCCTGTATGTGTGCAGCGGCTACTACGACTACGCCTCGGGGTATGTGGTCGACTTCCCGGGGCAGAGCGAGTTCCAGGGCCGGATCGTGCATCCACAGCAGTGGCCGGACGACCTCGACTACAGCGGTCAGCGAGTGCTGGTCATCGGCAGTGGCGCGACTGCAGTGACGCTGGTGCCGGCCATGGCGGCTACGGCGGAACACGTGACGATGCTGCAGCGGTCTCCGAGCTATGTGGCGTCCCGACCGGCCCACGACGCGTTCTCCGACCGGCTACGCGCCCTACTGCCCGAGAAGCTCGCACACCGTTTGATCCGGAGTAAGAACGTCGCACTGAGCACAGCGCTCTACAGCGCGTTCCGGAAGTGGCCGACGCATGCCGCGTGGCTCCTGAACAGTGCAGCGGCCAAGCAGCTGCCGGAGTCCATCCCAGCGGACCCGCACTTCACGCCCCGCTACAAGCCCTGGGACCAGCGGCTGTGTCTGGTGCCGGACGCGGACCTGTTCAAGGCTCTGCGCAATGGTTCGGCCTCGGTGGTGACGGACGAGATCGAGACCTTCACCCAGACCGGGCTGCGCCTGCAGTCCGGACGAGAACTGCAGGCCGACCTGGTGATCGCCGCGACCGGACTCCGGATGGTTGCCCTGGGCAAAGTCGAGCTCACGGTGGACGGGCGGTCGGTGGCGCCGCACGACACCTTCGTCTACAAGGGCATGATGCTGAGCGGTGTACCGAACCTGGCCTGGTGCATCGGCTACACCAACAACTCCTGGACGCTGCGCTCCGACCTGACGTCGCAGTACGTGTGCCGGCTGCTCGACCACCTCACCGAGACCGGCACCAGCATCTGCGTCCCTGAGATCGACCCGGCCGAGTACGACGCTCCACCGCGTCCGGTGGTCGATCTGTCGTCGGGGTACATCAGGCGCGCCGCAGCGATCCTGCCGCGCCAGGGCTCGACCGGCCCCTGGCGCCTCCGGCAGAACTACCCGCGCGACCTCCTGTCCCTCCGCTTCAAGCCGGTGGAGGACGGCACCATGCAGTTCAAGGGCCGGGCTACGGGATCGGTGCGGGCGGCTGAGGACCGACGTACGTCGCGATCGGGCGGATGATCTTCGGATCGGTGGCCTGCTCGAGGATGTTGGCGGACCAGCCGATCACGCGACTCACCGCGAACGTGGGCGTGAACATGGCACGCGGGATACCGCAGAGCTCCATCACCACACCGGCGTAGAACTCCACGTTGGCGTACAGGTTGCGACCGGGCTTGAGCTCGGCCAGTACGTCGACGATGCGCTGCTCCACCGTGGTCGCGAAGTCCACCAGGTCGCCGCCGATCCCCCGCGCGATGTCACGCAGCATCAGCGAACGCGGGTCCTCGGTCCGGTAGACGGCGTGGCCGAAGCCCATGATGCGGTCGCCGGCCGACACCTTCTCCCGCACCCACGAGTCGATGCGGTCCGGCGTACCGATCTCGTCGAGACTGGCCAGTGCCCGGTCCGGTGCGCCACCGTGCAGCGGCCCGGAGAAGGCCCCGATCGCTCCAGCGATGGCAGAGACCACGTCCGCACCCGTCGACGCGATCACCCGCGCGGTGAATGTCGAGGCGTTGAACCCGTGATCCAGAGTGGACACCAGGTAGTGCTCGATCGCCGTTGCGTCGACCGCGCTGGGCTCGTTGCCGGTCACGAGGTACAGCCAGTTCGCCGCAGCCGTGAGATCGGCACGTGGCTCCAATGGCTCGAGTCCCTCGCGCAGCCGGTACAGCGCCGCCAGGATCGTCGGCGTCACCGCGCACACCAGCATCGCGTCGGCCTTCTGGCGCGCCGGATCGGCGTCCCACAACGGCGGAAGACGGCGTACGGCGGCCAGGAGTGACAAGGCTGTGCGCAGACCTGCGAGCGGGTTGAACACCGGACCCGCGGTCGCGATCGCGGGCAGCACGGCGCGAACCTCGTCGGGGAGCACGCGCAGCGGCGCCACTTCGGCGATGAAGCGCTCCCGCTCGTCGGCGGTCGGGAGATGCCCCTCGAACATCAGGAACCAGACGTCTTCGAGCGTCTTCGACTTGGCGAGATCGATCGCCGAGTACTGCCGATAGTGGTAGAAACCTTCCTCACCGCGCACGTCGCCGAGGGTCGTCTCGGTGACCACGACATTCCGAAGGCCCGGCGGAACATTGATCGTTGTTGACATACCTTCAGAGTTGACACGCGATCAATGATTGTCAATATTGATCCAGTCAATGTAACCGCCCACGGGAGCGGGATCGACGCTCGGAGGAGCGGGGAATGACCCAGCAGAGTGACGAGAATTACCTGACCACGGCCGAGGTCGCGCGCCGGCTGAAGGTGAAGCCGGAGACGATCTACGCCTATGTGAGCCGCGGTCTGCTGACCAGCGTCCGGGCGCGGGGCCGCCGCGGGAGCTTGTTCGCCATCGCCGATGTCGAGCGCTTGGCCAGTCGGTCGGTCGAGCACTCGGGGGTGGTCGAGCAGATCGAGTCCGCGTTGACGCTGCTGGAGGACGACGAGCTGTACTACCGCGGTCGTTCCGTGCGCGACCTCGCGATCAACTCGTCGGTCGAGTCGGTCGCGCACCTGCTGTGGACCGGCGAGCTGACCGCACAGCAGCCCTTCCCCGCGCCGCGCGAATCCGTGCAGCTGGCGCGCGCTGCGATGAACGTGCTGCCGGGTTCCGCGCGGTTGACGGACAAGCTGCGCGTCGCCGTCGCTGCATTGGGTGCTGCGGACCCGATGCGATTCGATCTGGCGCCGCGGTCGGTGACCAGCGTGGCCGAGAAGCTGATCGGCACGCTCATCGCCGCCCTGCCTGGTCCGTCCGTGACGACGCGAGCGACGCTGGGCGCGCGGCTCTGGCCGAAGCTGTCGCCGCACCCGCCGCGCCCCGAGGTGCTGGAGGCCGCGATGATCCTGATGGCTGATCACGGCCTGGCTGTGTCGACGGTCGCGGCGCGAGTGGCGGCCAGTGCCCGGGCGAATCTGTATGCCGTGGTGTCTGCGGGGCTCGGAGCGCTGGACGGGCAGTATCACGGCGCTGCGCCGACACTGGCGTACGAGTTCCTGGAGCGGGCTCAGCAGGATCCGCTCGCCGCTCTCTCGGACAGGCTGCGATCCGGTGAACTGGTGCCGGGCTTCGGGCACCGGATCTACCAGAAACGCGATCCGCGCGCCGAGGTACTGGGCGAACTGCTCGGCGACCACCCGATCACGGAGACGGTGAGCGTGCTCGCGGCACGTCTACCGTCGTTCCCGAACAGCGATCTCGCCGTGGCTGCGATGATGCACGCCTTCGACTTCCGCCCCGACGCCGGCGACGCCCTCTTCGCGCTCTCCCGCATCATCGGCTGGACCGCCCACGCCCTGGAGGAGTACGCCGCCCCACCGCTGCGCTACCGAGCCCAAGGCATCTACACAGGACCCCCAAGCTAACCCACAGCGCACGCCGCCGGGGCTTTGCCCGGCGGGGATCGCGAGGCCCGGCGGGGATCGCGAGGCTTGCCCCGCGGAGATGGCGAGGCCCCGCCCGGCGGAGGTCGCGAGGCTGCTCGGCGCCGAGTCTGAGGGATGGTGCTCGGCGCCGGGCTTGGAGGTTGGGGCTCGGCGCCGAGCAGGTGGCTCTACTTGGCGGTGAGTTCGATCAGGGTTGCTGCGCCGGGTTCGAGGTCGACCGGCGTTGGGCCGACCGGCCGCGGAGTGTAGGAGTGGGTGGCTGGTTCGAAGGTTGCGACTGCGCCTACGGTCTGGGGGTTCGGGGTGATCACGGCGCGGGAGCGGGCGCTGTGGGAGCGGTTGGCGACCAGGAGCCAGCGATCGGTGGAGGCGGCGTCGCGAGACCGGAAAGTGCCGATGACTACTGGGTTCCCGGTGACTCCGGTGACCAAGTTTGTCGGGGTGAAGCCGACTGTGCCGTTGGGTAGTGGGGTTTCGTTGGCGTGGACAACGGTCTCGGAGACGAGTGGCTTGAGTTCGCGGCCGACTTGATGGAGCCAGGTGGTGTTGATCTTGCGCGCCGCGGCGTACCGAGGTGTACGACGTCCGTCAACAGTGATCAATGCGGGACCGAAGCCCTCGCCACGGGCGGCCTCGGGCGTCCAGTAGGTGAAGTACTGAATGCCTTTCGCGCCGTACGCGAGGCTGATGTTGACCTGCCAGAGCAGTTCGGCGGCGGTCGGCTCGCGGTGACCGTTGTACGCGAGGGTCTGGATGAACACCCACGACGGGATGTCGCCGTGCAGGGCCGCGTCGCGGACGATCGCCCAGTTGTGGAAGTAGTTCGCGTCCTCGCGGCCCTCGGACAGTAGCGGATACCGATCGAAGGAGATCAGCGACGGCTTCACCACGTCGACGAAGCTGCGGTAGTACGCCGCGTCGTCGGACGGGAAGAGGTTGATGTACGGCAACAGTTGCGGTGCCAGTTCGCGTGAGATCGCGACGGCCTTGGCCAAGGTGGCGAACCAGCCGGCGCCCGGTTCGTCGTACAGGTTGAAGCCGGCCAGGGACGAGAACGGGCCGTAGGCGTCGCGGGCGCGGGTGTAGAGGGCGCGGGCCTCGTCCGGGGTGACGCTGAGGAAGTCCGCCGTGTTGTCGGAGATCGAGAACCAGCGGGACATGTTGCGGATCTGGATGTCGTCGGAGATCAGCAGCTGCAGGCCGGCGGTGCGGGCGAGGTCGAGCTGGTACTGGAAGATGTTCCCGTCGCCGGCGTAGTTGCCGGAGATGACGAAGTCGAACCCGGCGTCCTTGATCTCGGTGAACCGTTCGGCAGTGCTCGCATACGGGTGCGGCGGCCAGAACAGGCCGACCGGGAACTCCGGTCCACCCGTCAGCGGCAGGTCGTCGGGCGACGGGATCGCCGCGGAGGCGGAGGCCGAGACAGCGGCCGACCCGCCAGTCGCAGCGGACCCGGCGGTGGCGGAGGCGGCGGTGGCGGAGGCGGCGGTGGCGGAAGCGGCGGTGGCGGAAGCAGGAAGGGCGGAGGCGGACGCGGCGGTGAGTGCCGTGGCGCCGGCTCCGAACAGGAGTGTCCGGCGGGAGGGGGCGAAAGCGCGGTGGGGGCTGTCCATGGTGCTCCTTCAAGGGCGGCTGACGGAGGGTGGAAATCAGGGGCGGCGGCGATGGGTGGAGACGGCTTCGCTGGTGGCGTCGAAGGCTTGTTCGGCCAGTGGGTAGTCGCGTTGAGCGACACCGAGGTACAGGGCGTCCAGGACGATCATCTGGGCATGCCGGCCGGAGAGACCGCCGGTGCGGAAGGTGACGTCCCGGGCGGAGGTGACGAGGACGATGTCGGCGGTCCGGGCCAGGGGTGAGCGCGGATAGTTGGTGATGGCAACGGTCGTGGCGCCTTGGCGGCCGGCTCGTTCCAGTGGCTCGAGGACCTCGACCGTTTCGCCGCTGTGGGAGATGCCTACGGCAACATCCCCGGCTCCGAGCAGCGCCGCGCTGGTGAGTGCGTTGTGTACGTCGCTCCAGGTGTTGGCGCCGCGGCCGATCCGGTGCAAGCGCAGGCGGAGGTCCTCGGCGACGGACGCGGAGCCGGAGACGGCGTACATGTCGATTCGGCGGGCGTTGGAGATTGCTTCGACGGCGCGACCGAGGGCGTCGACGTCGAGCGACGCGACCGTGTCCTCGAGTGCGCGAGTGTCGGCTCGCAACAGCGTCCGCAGTACGTCGTCCAGCGAGTCATCCGGCCCGACCTCGGCGCCAGTCCCCCGCTCCCAGCTCAGACTGCTCCGCCCGCTCTCGGCCGCGAGCGCCAGCCGCAGCTCGGCGTACCCGGACAGGCCGAGCGCAAGGCAGAACCGGGTGACGCTCGGCAGCGATGTACCGCACCGGGCCGCCAACTGCCCGATCGTCGACGACGCCACCGCTGCCGGATCCCGCAGTACCTCGGTCGCGATCCGGGCCTGTACCGGACTGAGCGCCGGCAGCAGTCCATGGATCCGGGCCTCGAGGCTCGGCGGTGGCGTCGCAGCGACGGCACTGGTCATGTGAATTATTCTCAGAGCATCCAACAAAGAATTGCAAGAGTTCACACCGAGGCAAAGACAAGACCCCCTCAACCACGAGGGGCCGAGGGGGTCTGTCGACAAGCAAAAGTCAGAACAACGCAGCCATCAACCGCCGCCGCGCCTTGATCACCCGGTCGTCGTCCGCGCCGACGACCTCGAAGAGCTCGAGCAGGTGGAGCCGGACCGCGTTCCGCTCGTCGCCCGAGGTCGCCTGGATGGTGCTGATCAGCCGGTTGAACGCGTCGTCGACGTGCCCACCCATGAGATCGACATCGGCCACCAACTGCTGCGCCTCGATGTCCGTCGGGTTGTCGGCCGCGCGCGTCCGCAGGTCGGCGGGCACGTCCTGGGTGCGCTTGACCAGCTGCACCCGGGCCAGACCCGACTTCGCCTCGGCGTCGGCCGGCGTCTCCTTCAGCAGCTCCTCGTACGCCGCGATCGCGCCGTCCAGGTCACCGGCACCGACCGCGTCCTCAGCCTTCTCGTACCGCGGATTCGGCGGCGGCTCCTCCTCGTCCTCCACCGAAGGTGCCGCGGGTCCGACGGGATCGGCCCGCCCGCTGATGCCGTTCGCGACCGCCACCGTGAGCAGCTGGTCGAGGTACCCACGCACCTCCGGGTCACCCAGAGGGCCCTGGAACAGCGGAACCACCTGACCCCGCAGTACGGCGATCACCAGCGGCACCGACTGCACGCCGACCGCCTGGGCCAGCTGTGGGTTCGCGTCGACGTCGATCCGGGCCAGCAGGAACTTGCCCGCGTACTCGGTCGACAGCTGGGCCAGCACTGGGCCGAGCGCGATCGACGCCTCCGACCGCGGCGACCAGAACTCGACCACCACCGGTGACTGGATGGACCGCTCGATCACATCGGACTGGAAGGTCGCCTCGCTGACGTTCAGCACATACGCCCCCGACGCTCCGCCACCGCCCGCCGGTGCGCCACCACCGGAGCCGGGCGGCGGGGCCGCGGGCTTGCGCAGGGACGACAGATCGATCGCCCCGGGACGGGAGAAGTTCGACTGACTCACCACTGCCCTCGCATTCCGGTCGCGCCAAGTTGGCGCTCACTGCGTACGTTCACAGGTCCATCCTCTACGACGCGGTGGAACCGTGTCGTGCCCGGGTCGCCAGCAGCAGTCTGGCGAGCCCACTCCGGGTGCCCGCCACGGCGAGCCGGTCACCGCCTCGGAGCAGTTTGCCGGACGCCGGTTTCCAGTCCCACGGGCCGTCGTCCTGGCGCGCGAGCACCCGCAATCCGCCTTCCTCGTCCAGCTCGCCCAGGCGCAGGCCGACGGCGACCGAGCCCGGCTCGACGGTGACCTCGGTGAGCAGCAGAACCCGGCGACCGGCGGGGACCGTCACCTGGCTGCGCCGGTTCGCGGCGGCCGCGGCGATCGCCGGGGCGACCAGCATCGACACCGACCGGCTGTGGCCGAGCCCGAGTCGGCGCTCGACCCGCTGCGCCAGGTCGTGGTCGAACATCCGCATCGTGATCCGGGCGTCCGGGTTCAGGTCGCGGACGACCATCGCCGATTCCAGATTCGTGATGTCGCCGTCGGTGAGCGCGAGCACGGACAAACATCGCTGCACCCCGGCCGACCGCAGGGTCTCCTCGTTGCTGCTGTCACCGATCACCACCGGGATCCGCAGCCGATGCGCGGTCTGTACGCCGGGCGCGTCCTCGTCATGCTCGACGCCGACGACCGCGACGCCCCGCTCGGCCAGGATCTCCAGCACTCGCGCGCCGACCGTCCCGAGGCCGCAGACGACCACATGATTGCGCGGCCGGCCGCGGACCCCGCCGATCACCCGCGACAGTCGCGCACCGATCAGCGAGTCGACGATGACCGCGGTCAGCAGCGCCACCAGCACGATCCCGGTCAACTGGACCACGACGGCCGCGACCTTCGCCCACGGCGCCGCCTCGGAGAACGTGTCGTCCTCGATCCCCGCCGACGTGACCGCGCCGGCGGCAAGATAGACAGCCCGCAGCCACTCGACCTTCGCGATGAAATGCGTCAGCACGGTCCCGGCCACCACGAGCAACGCCATCACCGCGGCGATCCGCCGTACCCGCCGGTCGAAGATGTCGCCGGCCGCCATCAGCCAGCCGGCCCGCCGTACGTCTCTGGTCCGCCAGACGCTGCGGATGCCGGTGCCGAGCACGATGTCACCGCTCGGATCGGAGCTCGAGATCGGCAGCAGTTCCGGTGTCGCGGACGACGTTGTGTCGGCGAGCACGGTCAGATGCGGCTGCCGGATCAGGTCGGCCTGACCGGCGACCAGCCGCCGGCCACCGATCTCGAGCCAGGTGAGCTCGTCGTCCTCGAGCGCGTCGGAGACGAACGCGGGCGCGGCCAGCGACGGTCCGGAGATCACCACGCAGTCTCCGAGCAGGCTGTGCAACTGCTTGCCCAGTCGCGGGTTCACCATCTGCACGATGATGCGCAGATGGGGATCCATGTCGCGAGCGGTCAGCGCGGTGTGCACGTTGTGAACGTCATCGGTGTCCAGCAACACCAGGGCCCGCGCGGTCGAGGCGTTGCCGTCCTGAGCGTCGACCCCGGCCCGGCGCAGCAGCGACTCGCTGATGACCCGGACACCCATCACCTGCGCGCCGAGCTCACTGATCCGGTCGTAGTGCCGCGACGCCGGGTTGACGACCGCGATCACCCGCTCGCCGGAGCTCACCAGCTCGGTGACGACCCGCAGCATGGTGCGGTCCGAGCCACACACGACCACACCGCGCCCGTCCGCCGGGCCGATCGCCTCCCGGGCCTGCGATCCCAATCCGCCGGGATCCGCCGGGCCCGAGTCGGAGGAGGAACTCTCGTCAGAAGCGGGCGGGCTCTCGGTACTCGCCCCACTCGTCCCGAAGAACGTGACAGATTTCCCCCATCGTGGCCTCCGCACGCGCCGCCTCCAGCATGGGCTCGATCAGGTTGCCAGTACTCCTGGCCGCCTCCACCAGAGCCGTTAGCGTACGCCGGACGCGGTCCTCGTCACGGTGCGACTTGCGTTCCGCGAGCACCCGGCACTGCTCGACCTCGACCTCGTGGCTGACCCGGAGGATCTCCAGCTCGCCGGAGACGGTGTCCGTGAGCGTGTTCACGCCGACGATCTTCTTCTCGCCCTTCTCCAGCTTCTGCTGGTACTCGAAGGCGGCGTCGGCGATCTCGCCCATGAACCAGCCGTCCTCGATCCCGCGCAGGATGCCGCCGGTCATCGAGCCGTCCGGGCTCATCTCCTTGATCCGCGCGAAGATCTCCTCGGCCTCGGCCTCGATCTTGTCGGTGAGCGCCTCGACGAACCAGGATCCGCCGAGCGGGTCGGCGACGTTGGTGACGCCGACCTCCTCCATCAGCACCGACTGCGTGCGCAGCGCGATCTCGGCCGACTCCTCGCTCGGCAGCGCGAGCGTCTCGTCCAACGCGTTGGTGTGCAGCGAGTTCGTCCCGCCGAGGATGGCGGCCAGCGCCTCGACAGCCGTCCGTACGACGTTGTTGTACGGCTGCTGGGCCGTCAGCGACACCCCGGCGGTCTGGGTGTGGAACCGCAGCGACAGGGCCTTGTCGGTGCGAGCGCCGTACACATCGCGCAGCCAGCGCGCCCAGATCCGGCGAGCGGCGCGGAACTTCGCGATCTCCTCGAAGAAGTCCAGGTGGCTGTCGAAGAAGAACGACAGGCCCGGCGCGAACACGTCGATGTCGAGTCCGCGGGACAGCCCGAGCTCGACGTACCCGAACCCGTCGGCCAGCGTGTACGCCAGCTCCTGCCCGGCCGTCGAACCGGCCTCGCGGATGTGGTAGCCGGAGACGCTGAGTGGCTTGTACGCCGGGATGCGCTCGGCGCAGTACTCCATCAGGTCACCGATCAGGCGCAGGTGCGGTTCCGGTGGGAACAGCCACTCCTTCTGAGCGATGTACTCCTTGAAGATGTCGGTCTGCAGCGTCCCGTTGAGCTTGGTGATGTCCGCGCCCTGCCGCTCGGCGGAGACCAGGTACATCACGAACGCCGGTACGGCGGGGCCGGAGATCGTCATCGAGGTCGTGACGTCCTGCAGCGGGATGTCCTTGAACAGCCGGTCCATGTCGGCGGCCGAGTCGATCGCGACACCACAGTGCCCGACCTCGCCGAGCGCCTTCGCGTCGTCGGAGTCGCGGCCCATCAGGGTCGGCATGTCGAACGCGACGGACAGGCCGCCGCCACCGCCGTTCAGGATCATCTTGTACCGCTCGTTGGTCTGCTCGGCGTTGCCGAAGCCGGCGAACTGGCGGATCGTCCAGGTGCGGCCGCGGTAGCCGGTCGGGTACAGGCCACGAGTGAACGGGAACTCTCCCGGCCAGCCGATCCGCTCCATCCGCGGGTCGTCGACACCCTCGGGAGGTCCGTACACCGGCGCGACCTCGGTGCCGGAGAGCGTGGTGAAATCCGCCTCCCGCTTGCGCGCCGCGTCGTACCGCTGCTGCCACCGGCTCCGGCCGGCCGCGATCTGCTCGGCATCCATCAGTCAGACCTCCTAGGGGACTGGTTCCAAAATACTAGGACGTCCAACTATTTCCAATTCCCCGACTGACCCCGCTCGGGCGAGATGATGCGCGCCAGGACCTGGGGAGGGATTCCGTGCGGACTTTGACGACCGGACCGGTCGGGGTGCACTACGGCCAGCTGTACGTCCAGAGCCACGAGTTCGTGTCGGACCTGGGCGCGTCCTTCGCCGGCCAGCAGAACGGGCTGTGCGGTGCGGCGGTGCCCGGGGCGCTGTTCCTGATCACGGGCCTGCACACCGGCGACGTCGGCTTCTCGGTCGAGCTGCACGACTCCGAACCACCGGTCGACGACGCCTGGGAGGAGATCGTCGAGGCGTCGTACGCGCCGGTCGGCGCGACCACCGCGCTCGTCGGCTGGGCCGGCGAGTGGCAGCAGCCGCTGGACCTGGCCGAGACCGACTACCGGGTGCGGTACTGCGGGACCGGGATGGACGCCGGCCACGAGACTGACACCACGCTCGACGGCGAGCCGCTCGTCGACCACTACCTCTCGCAGTTCTGGCCTGCGCCGCCCGAGCCCGACCGGGTCATCAAGGTGACGAGCGGTACGGCGGCGTACTGGCATGACTACGCGCGACAGCAACCGCCTCCACCCACCGCGGAGGAACGTGCCGAAGCCGAGCGCCAGGCCGCACTCGAGCAGGAGCGCAGCCAGGCCTTCCCCGCGCTAGCCGGCGACGAGTAGGCCTCCGCCCGTACTAGCCGGCCAGGCGTAGGGAGCGGCGGTTGGCCTGTTCGCGGGGATCTGGGACGGGCGCCGCTTCCAGCAGGCGGATCGTGTACGGGTCCTGGGGTGCGCGCAGGACAGCTTCGCGGGTGCCCTGTTCGACCAGCTTGCCGTGGCTCATCACGGCGACCCGGTCGCAGACCTGATCGACTACCGCGAGGTCGTGGCTGATGAACAAGCAGGCGAAATGCAGCCGGTCCTGCAGCGACCGGAGCAGCTCGAGCACCGTCGCCTGTACGGACACGTCGAGTGCTGACGTGGGCTCGTCCGCGATCAACAGGCCGGGATCGAGCGAGATCGCCCTCGCGATCGACACGCGCTGCCGCTGACCGCCGGACAGCTCGTGCGGATACCGTCCGGACCATCCGCGCGGGAGCTCGACGCTGTCCAGCAGTTCCTCGACCCGTCCACGCAGCTCAGCACCCCGTACGCCGCGATGTACGGCGAGTGGTTCGCCGATGGACTGACCGATCGTGGCGCGCGGGTTCAGTGAGCCGGCCGGGTTCTGGAATACCACGCCGATCCGGGACCGGGTCTGACGCGCGACCGAGGAGGACGCGGTGGTGAGCGCCTGACCATCGACCCGGACCTCGCCCGAGGTGATCGGTGCGAGGCCGAGCACGGACTTCCCGATGGTCGACTTCCCCGACCCGGACTCGCCCACCAGACCGGTGATCTCGCCGGGGTTGAGCGCCAGGTTCACGTGATCCACCGCAAGGACCGTCTTGCCGCGCCGGCCGCGGTACTCGACCACGAGATCCTCGACCGACAGGGCCGGCGTACCGTCCGTCGGTCCGGACGGCTTGTCGTCGCGCAGACCACCGCGCGGCACCGCGTCGAGCAGCGCCCGCGTGTACGGCTGGGTCGGCCGGTCGAACAGCTCGTGTACGTCGGCCGTCTCGACCACCGACCCCTTGCGCATGACAACGACGCGGTCGGCCACGTCCGCGACCACGCCCATGTCGTGGGTGATGATCATGATCGCCCCGGAGATCTCCGACCGCATCGCGAGCAGTACGTCGAGCACCTCCTGCTGGACGGTCACATCCAGCGCGGTGGTCGGCTCGTCCGCGATCAGCAGCTCGGGGTCACAGGCGACCGCGATCGCGATCATCACCCGTTGGCACTGACCGCCGGACAGCTGGTGCGGGTAGTACTTCAACCGCGACTCGGGCTCCTGGATCTCGACCATCCGGAGCAGCTCGATCGCCCGCTCCCGGGCCTGCCCGCGAGACAGCGCCGGGTGGTGCGCCCGGATCATCTCGATCAGCTGCGACCCGATCGTGAACACCGGGTCCAGCGCGCCGACCGGATCCTGGAAGATCATCGCGATCCGCCGGCCGCGCAACGTCGTCAGCTCCGCCCGCGACATCGACAGCACGTCATCGCCGCCGAAGCTGATCCGACCGCCGACAGTCGCGTTGGACGGCAGCAGCCCGAGCGCCGCCAGCGAGGTGACGCTCTTGCCCGATCCGGACTCCCCCACGACCGCGAGTACCTCGCCCGGCCGGACCGCGAAACTCACCTGGTCCACCGCGCGGTGCGTCGTACCGCCGACGGTGAAGTCGACGGTCAGGTCCTCGAACCGCAGGACGTCGCCGGTCACTCACCCTCCCCTTGATCGGACGCAGCGTCGAGTTTGTCCTTGTACTCCTGCCAGTCCACCAGCATCTTGCGGTGGTACGTCGCCAGCCACTCGAAGTAGTTGCGCGCGTTCCGCAGCCGCTTGCGCGGACCGGTCATACCTTCGGGCAGATCGGCGAGCATGTCCTCGAAGACCTGCCGTTGCTTGCCGAGGGACTTGCGCTCGCCGGCCAGGAAGCTCCCCCAGACGTCGTCCTCGACCTTGAAGTAGTGGCTGCGATCCCCCGGTACGGCGTGCCGCGCGATGAACCCGAGATCGATCAGCCGCCGCGTCGTACTCGAGATCGAGCCCGCGCTGGCCGACAGCGCCCGGGCCAGCTCGGCCGACGAGACGAACGGCTTGTTGCTGACCATCAGGTAGCCGAGCACCCGGCCCTCCATCCGCGGCGAGCCGGCCAGCTCTCTGAGCAGGGCGAACTGCTCGACGAACTCCGCGCGGCGCGGGTCCTCCTCCCAGGCCTCGTCGTCGATCGGCTTGTCATCCGTCATGACGACCTCCTGGCCTCAACGTGGACCTCGGCGTCCGCGATCTGCGCCGACCGGCGCGCCCGGAACACCTCGACCGGCCACCGCGAGCTCCCGCCGTACCGGACGACCTCGGGCTGTCCGTCCGCGTCCCAGGTGAACTCCACCTTCTCGCCGATCGACCCGAACCCGGCCGCCGGTACGACGGCCAGCGTGTTCCCGTCGATGACCTGGAGTTCCTCGTAGCTGTCGACCGGGTCCGGCGCGGCCGGGAAGAACGCGACCAGCCGGCCACCCAGCAGCGCGATGCTCATCACGCCCATCAGGTTCGCGAAGTTGCCGCAGTACCGGCGCCCGTCGATGTCGCTCGGCACCGCGGAACCGGCGGGAGCGTTGGCCGCGAGGTCAAGCAGCTTGACCACGCCGGTCGCGAGGATGCCGGCCGGGCCACCGATGCAGTTGGTGAGCACCGATACGACGATCTGGTCGACCGGGTCGATGAAGGTCCGGGTGATGTGGCCCGGATACCCGCCGCTGTGGCCGACCAGTCGGCGGTCGCCGACCTTCACGATGTCCAGGCCCAGCCCGTACCGGCCGATCTCGCGGCCGTGCGCGTTGACCAGGCTCTCGTCGCGCTGCAGCAGCCGCTTGCTCGCGTCGGTCAGCAGCTGATCCGCTCCGAAGAAGTGCGCGGCGCCGTACGACGTGAGGTCCTCGGCGGTCGAGTAGAAGCCGGTGGCCGCGGCCATCGCCCGGGTGTCGACGTGCGGGATGGTCTCGCGTACGTCGGAGCCGTCCAGCAGTCCGGTGTGACCACCGGCGTACTCACTCGCCCGCTCTGGATCCCACTCGGCGCCGGTGTTCGCCAGACCGAGCCGACCGGTGATGTTGGCGGCGACGTAATCGCCGTACGAGAGCCCGCTCGCGGACTCGATCACCAGGCCGAGCAGCGAGTAGCCGATGTTCGTGTACTTGAAGTGCTCGTTCGGCTCGAACACCTGGCCGTGGCTCAGGCACAGTTCCACCAGCGCCTCGCGGTCCGGGAACGGATCCATCAGCTGCCAGTAGTCCTTGTCGACGCCGTCGCGGATCACGCCGCCCTGGTGGCCGAGCAGCTCGCGCACGGTGACCGGCGCCAGCGCACTGCCGGCCAGCTCGGGCACGTGCGCGTCGATCGGGTCGTCGAGGCGGACCTTGCCCTGCTCGACCAACTGCAGGATCGAGGTCGCCGTGAAGGTCTTCGAGTGCGACGCGATCCGGAACAGATGGTCGGTCCGCAGCGGCGACCCGGCCACCTCGTCACTGTTCCCCAGGGCGGTCGACAGGACGATCTCGTCACCGACCCGGATCGCCGCCTGGACTCCCGGCGTTCGCAGGTAGCGGCGCTGGTACTCCAGCCAGCTCTCGATCGCGGGAGCGGCTTCACGAGCGGTGGTGAGGTCATACGAGGACAAGGCGGCGTCCGTTCTGTCGTGGGTGGTCATTCAGGAGCGTCCCTTCGGGTTGACCGCGTCGCGGAGTACGTCGCCGAGGGTGATCAGGCTCAGTACGGTCGCGGCGAGGAAGATGCCCGGGTAGATCAAGGTGTGCGGTGCCTGCTGGAACCTGGACTGCGCGGTGGCGAGTTGCAGGCCCCACGAGATCGACGGCGCCCGCAGGCCGAGGCCGAGGAACGTCAGCGTCGACTCCGCGACGATCACGCCCCCGACGGTCAGGGTGGCGACCGCGAGCACCGGACCGATCGAGTTCGGCAACACATAGTGACTGAGAATGCGGCTGGTCGGGAACCCCATGGCCTTCGCTGCTTGCACGTACTCCGCGTCCCGGGTCGCCCGGACCGTCGTACGCACCATCCGGGCCAGCGCCGGCCAGGAGAACACCGCGAGTACGAGCGCGACCGACAGGACCGACCGCTTGCCGAGACTGTTCAGTACGACGATCGCCCCGAGCAGGAACGGGAAGCCGAGGAAGACATCGGTCAGCCGGGCCAGCACCGAGTCGGCCCAACCACCGACGTACCCGGCGATGGTGCCGACTCCGACGGCGATGACGAGCGCGACCAGCGTGCACATCAGGCCGACCGCCAGCGACGCGCGAGCGCCGTGGACGACGTTCGCGTACACGTCGCAGCCCTGCAGGTCCTGACCGAACGGATGCCCGTGCGACGACGGACGAGCACTCGCCGAGATGTCGCACGCACGCGGATCCGGGGTGCCGAACCACCCGCCGACCCAACCCGGGAACAGAGCGAGCAACAGGAGTACGGCGAGCACGGTCAACGGCAGCCAGAACAACACGCGGCGCCGGACGGTCGCCCAGACCCCGCGCCCGGCGAGGGTGTCCTCCTCGACCGTCTGCACCAGCACCTGGTCAGTCATGGCGGATCCTCGGGTCGAGCAGCGAGTTGAGCAGATCGACGACAACGCTGGTGAGCAGGAAGATCAGGATCAGCGCGGTCGCGATGCCGACCACGGTCGGACCCTCGTGCACCCGGATCGACTGGAACAGCAACTGACCGACTCCGGGCAGGTTGAAGATCCCCTCGGTCACCACAGCACCGCCGAGCAACGCGCCCAGGTCGATCGCCAGATAGGTCAGCACCGGGATCGACGAGTTCCGCAGTACATGGATGCCGACCACCCGGCGCCGGGTCAGGCCCTTGGCCCACAGCGCCCGGACGAAGTCCGAACTCATCGTGTCGACCACGCTCCCCCGGGTCAGCCGGGCCACCGCAGCCAGCCCGTACAGCGCCAGCACGGTCGCCGGTAGCAAGTACGACACCGGCCAGCCGTCGGTCACCCCGGCGATGGGCAACAGCGACAGCTTCACGCCGAACACCAGTTGCGCGGTCACCGCCATCACGAAGATCGGCACCGAGGTGATCAGGATCGTCAGGATCAGTACGCCGCGATCGATCCAGGTGTTCTTCCGCAACCCGGCGATCAGGCCGAGGCCGACGCCGATCACGACCTGGATCACCCACGCGGTCAGCGCGAGCCGGATCGTCACCGGCCACCGCGTCGCCAGTCGCTCCGCCACTGACCGGCCGCGGAAGTCGACACCCAGGTCGCCGGTCAGCAGGTGACCGAGATAGCGCAGGTACTGCGACCAGAGCGGATCGTTGAGGTGGTAGAGCTCGCGGATCCGCTCGACCACCGCCGGGGACAGCGGCTGATCGCCCCCCAGGCTGGAGATCGGGTCGCCGGGTAGCGCGAACACGGCCGCATAGATGGCGAACGTGACGCCGAAGAACACCAGCACGAGTTCGATCACCCGTCGGACGGTGAAGCGCAGCATCAGCCCGCCTCCCGCCGTACGGCGTTCAGCAGCGTGAGGGTGGCGGCGTACTGGACTCCGACGAGGTCCTTGATCGGGACGGTCCGCAGCTCCTGGTCGAGGGCGGCGGCCTCGGCCTGCCACTCCCGGTAGAGCTCACGCATCCGCCGGCTCAGTGGGTGCAGTACGGCGGCCGCACTCCCCCGCGCGATCTCGCCCTCGAGCGAGCGAAGCAGCATGCCGCCGAACCTCAGCCGGAACGAACGGTGCACATCGGTCAGCCCGAAGGCCTCCGCGACCGTCGCCATCCGCGCGGGGTCCTCCTTCTCCGCCCGGAGCCGGTCGCGTACCGGCCGCTTGGCCAGATACGGAAGGAAGGCGTCGGTCGCACGGACCAGTTGCGAGTCGCCGGACAGGTACGGGCGGGCCGCGTCGAAGATCTCGATCATCGCGTCGAGATCCTTGCCGAGGGCATCGGCCATCCGGGCCAGCACGTCGCGGTACGACGCGTCGCTCGGCGTCTGGTCGTCGTTCGCGGGATGCGTCCAGTACGGCAGCTCGGCGACCAGGCTGACCGTCCCGTGCCGCTCGGCGTACTCCGCCGACGACCCACCCGACGACGAGTACGGCGTCAGCCCGAGGCTCTCGGTGTAGTCGTACGTCGCCTTGGCCGAGATCATCTCGTAGACCGCGGGACCGAGCGGCCGCGCGACCGGGGTCTCGGGCTCACCGAGGTCGAGTGGCAGCCCGAACGACGCGGTGATCGCGTGCAACTCGTCGACGAAACCGCCGAGCTCACGGGTGACGTAGTAGTACACGCCACCGACCTCGGTGTTGTGCAAGGAGACGGCGACCACCGGCTCGAGCTCGTCGATCACCCGCATCAGGGCGAACGCCTCGGGCATCACCTGGTCGAAGTACGCGTTCTTGTACTGGAACGGGAACGACCACTCGACCTGCTCGGCCGGGGCCGGGCGGTAGAAGTGCTCGAGGCAGTTCACCCGGTTGAACGGACCGTCGAACCAGCCTTCGTTCAGGCGGGTGCCGTCGGGGTCGATGCAGCCGATGATGTTCCAGCGGCAGCCGCCGCGGAGGTCCTCGTCGGCGCAGAGATCCTCGGCCAGCCGGATCGCGGTCCAGAAGCCGATCGGTTCGTTCGGGTGCACCCCGGCGTACACGAGCGCCTCGTCGGGGCCGGTGCCGATCGAGTACATCGTGATCGGGTCGCCGAGGCGCGACGTACCGATCCTGCGACTGGTGACCAGGTCCGGGTGACGGCCGGCCAACTCGTCGAGGCGCTCGGTGATCTCGTCGACGCCCGGGAAGTGGTCCAGGTCGGGCACGCGGTGGGCCCGCTCCAGGATCTCCCGGAGCGGGCTCGGATTGGTTGCCGTCATCAACTATCCGCCAGGGTGGTGTTCTCGAGTTCCAGGCTGCCCGCGCCCTCGGCCAGCTTCGCGATCCGGTCCGAGGTGGCGTAGGTGTACTTCTCGAAGAACATCGGCGGGGCCGGGAAGTCCTTGATGATCGCCTTCTGGACGTCGACGTACCCCTCGATCGCCTTCTGCGGATCGACCTGCGCGTCCGCCTTGGCCAGCAACTGCTCGACCTGCGGGGTGTAGTAGGGGATGCAGTTCACACAGCCGCCGGCCTTGGTGTAGAAGGACCGCAGCGTGTTCTGCTGGCTCGCGTAGAGGGCGCCCCAGCGGGAGAAGTACGGGCCGCTCAGCTTCTTCTCGTTACGCAGCTTCTGGAACTCCGGGAAGTCCGTGGTGGGCGTCGCGGTGACGTCCTTGATACCGAGGTTCTGCCGGAGCTGGTTGGCGTAGGCGTTGTAGAGGTCGTCGAGCCCGGCACCACCCGGGTAGCGGATCTCCATCTTGCCGCTGAAGCCGCCCGCCTCGGCCAGCAACTGCTTGGCCTTGGTGGGGTTGAACGTGCACAGCTCACCGCAGAGATCCTTCGGCGTACCCGGCTCGCCCGGCGGGGTGAGCGCGGTGGCGGGCGTCCAGATGCCGCCGTAGATCACGTTGCTGACGGCCTGGCGGTCGATCGCCATCGAGATCGCTTCGCGCACCCGGACATCGGAATAGCGCTTGTCCCACAGCGGCAGTCCGAGGTAGTTCATACCGAGGCCCTCGAAGACGTACGCACGGTCGCCGAAGTCCTTCTTCACCTGCGCCATCCGGGCCGCCGGGACGAAGATGATGTCGGTGTTGCCGGCCTGGACGTCGGTGTAGGCCGTGGTCATGTCGGTGTACGGCTTGAACACGATCTCGTCGATGCTCGGCTTCGGGCCCTGGTATTTGGCGAAGGCCTTGACCGTCATCGGCTCGTTCTCGGTGTAGCTGCCGTCCATCTCGAACGGCCCGTTGCCGATCGGCTTCTTGCCGTAGGCGTCGAGATCCTTGTACGCCGCCTCGGGCATCGGGAAGAACCCGGTCTGTGCCTGCGACAACTGGGTCGGGAACTGCCCGTCGGGGCTCTTCAGCGTGACCGTGAAGGTGAGCTCGTCGACCACCTTGAGGCCGGACAGCTCCTTGGTCTTCGGCGTGCCCTTGGCCGGGTTGAGGGCGTCGTACCCGGCGATGTTGACGAGTTGGCCGCTGTTCTCCCAGGCGTTCGGGCCGTAGGCGACCGTGTTCCAAGCCTTCACGTAGCTCTCCGCGGTGACCTTCTCGCCGTTGTGGAAGGTCCAGCCCGGGCGCAGCTTGACGGTCCAGTGCACGGCGTCGGTCGACTTCACCGACTCGGCGTTCAGGTAGGTCAGGCTGCCGTCGCTCTTCATGTAGGTGAGCGCGGAGAACAGCACCTTGTCCTGCGCGAAGGCGATGGTCTGACGGCCCGGGTTCAGCGTGACCGGGTCGTCGACGGCGAACGAGACCGACCTGACTCCGTCGGCCGGGGAGGCGGAACCGCCGCCGGAACAGCCTGACAGCGTGAGGGCGCCGACGAGCAGGACGGCGGTCACCCGGACAGTACGGCGCTTCATGGGTCCTCCAGCTACTTCCGCGGCCGCAGGGCGGGCCGACTGTGTTCCCCCGATCCTGGATGCCTGAGCTTGTAGCGCAATAGGGAAACTTGGGAAGTTTCAGTAGGAAATGAACTCTTAGCACGGACGTAACACTGGGCAAGACCTGGTTGAGGCAGGGTTCAGGCGTCCATCAGCTGAAGTCGCCGGCGTTGTGGCGGAGCGGTTCGAGCACCGACCAGAGCATCTTGAGCTGCTCGTCGCTGAGTCCGCTGAGGGCGAAGTCGGCGGCGACGAGGTCGGCGGTGGCCCGCTCGACCAGGTCCCGTCCGTCCTGAGTGATCTCGCACAGCACCGCCCGGCCGTCGTCCGGGTGCGGGGTCCGGGTCACCAGCCCGGCCGCCTCCAGCCGGCGGACGATCGACGTGACCGACGTCGGATGGACCTGCAGCCGCTCCCCCATCTTCCCCAGCGGCAGCGACCCGCGCCGCGAGAACGTGAGCAGCACCAGCGCCTCGAACCGCGCGAACGTCAGTCCGTGCTTGCGAAGGATGTCGTCCAGTTCCCCGATGACGATCTGCTGCGCCCGCATCAGCGACGTGACGGCCCGCATCTGCTCGACCGCACCCCAGCGCCGCCGCCACTGCCGCGACGCCTCGTCGATCGGATCGAACGGCAACGCCCTCTTCCTCGCCATGAGCCGAAGGTTAGCTGGACACTAGGCACACCATGGCCAGACTCAGAGATTCGGACTTCCCGGCGCTCGGCACCGACGCGCCCGCGGAGCAGTTGATCAGCCTCCGCTTCCGCTGGTATCACCACCAAGCCAACCAAGCCCGTGTCGCGTACCGAGGGCTGGGCACCGTCCAGCTCGTCGCGGCTCTGTTCGTCGCGATCTCGGTCGCGATCAGCGCGCCCATCTGGCTCGCCCCGTCGCTCGGCGCCCTGATCGCGCTGGCCGAGGGGGTCCGGACGCTGTTCGGGTTCAAGGACTCGTATCCGACCTACCGCCGTACCGCCGAGGACCTGCGGAACGAAGCCTGGTTGTACGTCCAGCGGGCCGGCCGGTACACGACCGCCGAGGATCCGGCCAAACTGCTGACCGAACGCGTGGTGGAGATCAGCCACACCGAGACAGCCGACTGGGAAGAAGCGCTCAAGCAACGGAGCGTCTGAAAGTGTCTGTGGGGTCTGGGAGGGTCGGGGTATGACGTTGTCGACGGAGCAGGCCGAGTTCTATCTGGGGCACGTGCGGAGTGAGGGTGCTCGGCTGGGGGAAGTTGGACGGATGGGGCTGGAAGCGCCGGTGCCCAGTTGTCCGGGGTGGACCGTGGAGTCCGTACTGCGGCATGTGGCGCTGGTGTATGTGCAAAAGGTGGAGGTGCTGCGGCTCGGCGCGCTGCCCGACCCGTGGCCGCCGGACTTCGACGCACGGGACACGTTCGAGTGGTACGACGAGGCACTCGCGGCGATCGTGGCCGCGTTGGAGAAGGCCGGTACGTCGCTGGAGACCTGGACGTTCAATCCGGACGACGCCACCTCGGGGTTCTGGTACCGGCGAATGGCGCTGGAGAGTGTCGTGCACCGGATCGACGTCGAGCAGGCGCATGACGTGGTCACACCGATCGCCGCCGAACTGGCGCTCGACGGTATCGACGAATTGCTGTTCCCGAACCTCGGTGGACCGTGGTGGGAGGAGGGCGACACCGCTCACCCACTCGACGCGACCGTTCGGGTCACCGCCGAGGGCCGCACCTGGACGATCAGCGCGGACAGCACCAGCGTCACCGTGCAGCAGGGCGCCGAGGGCGACGCGGCCGCCGAGATCTTCGGTCCACCCGACGCGGTGTTCCTATGGTTGTGGGGCCGCGCCGACGCTTCCGCGATCCAGACCGCCGGCGAGGCGAGCGTCGTACAGGAGTTCCGTGCGCGGGTCGCGGAGGCCACTCGCTGACGGATGTCCTGTTCGCGGGTTGCTGTTCGTTCACTTGCCGAGGGACCACAGTGGATCCTGAAGCACGGAAAGGAGTGGGCTGATGGCGCAGTACCTGGCGCTCGTTTACAGCGCGGACGTGGACTGGTTCGCACCTGAGCAGGCCGAGGAACTCGCGGAGTACCGGCGGTTCCAGGACGAGAACGCCGGCCTGATCACGGCCAGCGCGGTGCTCCATCCGACCAGTACGGCGACCGTCGTACGGGTGGAGGGCGCTCGCGGCGGGAAGGTCGTCACCACCGACGGGCCGTACGCCGAGACGAAGGAAGCACTGACCGGCTACTACCTGGTCGAGGCCGAGGACCTGGAGGCGGCGATCGCGATCGCCCAGCAGATCCCGTCGGCCTGGAACGGCGCGGTCGAGGTGCGCCCGGTGATCCGGGCCCGCTGAAGACTCCGGCGATGGAGCCAGGGCACGACGCGGTGGCCGAGACGGTCCGGGTCGAGGGGACACGTATCCTCGCGACGCTGATCCGGACCGTCGGCGACGTGCAACTCGCCGAGGACGCCGTCCAGGAGGCCACCCTGGCGGCCCTCGGCGCCTGGCCGGTGACCGGCGTACCGCCTGAGCCGCGCGCCTGGCTGACGGTGACCGCCCGGCGCAAGGCGATCGACATCATCCGGCGCGAACGGGCGCGCTCCGACAAAGAACGTGACAGCACCCAGCTGATCGAGCTCGGCCGCACCGACATCGTCCCGGCCGAGGTCGTCCAGGACGACCTGCTGCGGCTGATCTTCACCTGCTGCCACCCTGCGCTCTCACCACCGACCCGGGTCGCGTTGGCCTTGCGCACCTTGTGCGGACTGTCGCCCACGCAGATCGCCGGCGTCATGCTCACCACCGAGGCCGCGACCGCGAAGCGCCTCACCCGGGCGCGGCAGAAGATCGCCGCCGCCCGCATCCCGTACCGGGTGCCGCCCGAGGCCGAACTCCCCGAGCGCCTGCCCGCAGTCTGCGGCGTGGTCCACAGCCTCTACACCTCCGGCCACGCTCCGGTCGAAGGCCAGACGGCGTACGACGTCGACGTCTGCGCGGAGGCGATCAGACTGGCGGAACTCCTGCACGAGCTGCTGCCCGAGCAGCCGATGCCGACCGCCGTACTCGCACTGCTGCTGCTCACCGAGGCGCGCCGGCCTGCCCGCCTGGACGCCGAGGGTGAGGTCGTCACACTCGACCAGCAAGACCGCGGCCGCTGGGACAACGCCGCGATCGCCCGCGGGATCGACCTTCTCAACGACTCGCTCCTGCGCTCGAACCAGCAGGCGGACGCCTACCAACTCCAGGCCGCCATCGCAGCCGAGCACGCCCGCGCACCCAGCTACGACACCACGGACTGGACGGAGATCCTCCGCCTGTACGAGCTCCTCGTGTCGGTCGCGCCCAGCCCGGCAGCCGACCTGGGCCGCGCGGTCGCGGCCGCCGAAGCACAAGGCACCACAGCGGGACTCGCTGTGCTCAGCGAGCTCACGCCCAGCCCACGCCGGCACGCCGTCCGCGCCGAGCTATTGGCTCGCGACCACCGGTACGACGAAGCAGTCGAGGAACTCACCAAGGCGCTGGCAGGTCCGTCGACCGACGCCGAACGACGCCATCGCGAGCGTCGCCTCGAACTCTTCCGAGCCGCGGCGGACTGATCTCAGTCCTCGTCGGTCCAGTTGCCGCGCTCGCTGTTGAAGATCGACTTCGACGCCGAACCCGAGGAGGGTGGCGGACCACCGCGCCGCGCCGGCGCGGGTGCGGGCACCGTGGTGGTGATCTCCTGCGCGGAGTCCATCCCGATCGGACCGGTGCCGTCGTCGTCGGAGTCGTCGTCGCCCTCCACCACGTCGACGCTGGCCGACGCGCGCAGACCGGTGCGCTGGATGACGCGCTGGATGGTCAGGTCACGGTCGTCGGGACGGCTGACCCACCTGATCTCGCGGAAGCCCTGGTCCTGCGCCGCGGACTCGAACACGAAGTGGCCGTACCCGAGGATCCGGCCGATGCTCGGCTTCTTCAGGGTGATGTCGAGGACCCGCGCGATCGGAGTCGTCGCGACGGTCTGGGAGAAGACGCCACGGATCCGCATGACCCGCATGTTGGTGACCACGAACCGGTCCCGGTGGTGGGTGAGGAACTGCCAGAAGGCATGCGAGAGCAGCACCAGCACGAGCGCCAGCACGATGGGCTGGCCGCCGATCGGCGTGGTCACCATCGCGATCAGCAGGGCGGTCGCCAGCGCGACCTCGAGCATCGGCACCGAATACACCACCCAGTGCTGCCGGACCTCGTCGATGACTACCTCGCCCTCGTCCGCGATCAGGTGCTTGCGGACCTTCGGGTCGAAGATCCGGAACAGGCCTATGCCGGCCATCCACTCACTCCCCTACCACCCTCTCTGGCCATCGCAGCCGGCCGCTCCGCGGCCCGTACAGCCAAGTGTCCCGCACGATTGCTCGTAACGGGACACTCGGAGTGCAGATCAGCTGAAGAGCGCGGTCAAGAAGGTGATCACACTCGAGAACGCGTCGCCGATAGCGGAGAACGCGCCTCCCACCGCATCGGCGGCGTTCGCTGGCTGAGTGAACAGATAGAAGGCGGCAAAGGCGATGACCGACCAGATCAACAGCTTCTTCGGCATGTCACCACTCCTCGTTCGCAACCACTCGGTCGACTGTGTTTGAGTTTGTATCACGGACCGTCACCAATTGTCACTGACTGAACACAGCCCACCGCACAATGCTCACCAGCTACAAGGTCCATTCTGTAACGGATTCGGGGGCATGGCACCCACCGGCGCGCCGCCGTGAGACGTCCATCGCACCGTACTCCGGAAATCCTGCGGAGTTTGCCCGATTTCGGAACAACCATTGGATGAACGCCAGGGAAAGACACAATGTGACAGTCCGTGGTCGGATGTTGCACGTGGCGTTGATCAGAGCGCCGCGATCAACTCGTCCGCGGCCGTGTACGGGTCGGTGTTGCCCTCGGCGACCTTGGCGGCCAGTACGTCGAGCCGCGCGTCGCCATGCAGGTGCGCGAATCTCGACCGCAGTGCGGTCATCGCGATCGCCTCGATCTCGTCCCGGGCGCGGCTCCGGCGCCGTTCGTCCAGGACGCCGTCGGACCGCATCCAGGCCAGCCGTTCCTCGATCGCCGCCACCACCTCGTCGACCCCTTCGTTGCGCGAGGCAACGGTCTTCAGGATCGGCGGCGACCAGGCGCCTTCGGGCCGTTCGGCCAGCGCGAGCATGTGCCGCAGGTCGCGGGTGACGTTCTGCACGCCGTCCCGATCGGCCTTGTTCACCACGTAGATGTCGCCGACCTCGAGGATGCCGGCCTTCGCCGCCTGGATCCCGTCACCCATTCCCGGCGCCAGCAGGATGAGGGTCGTGTCCGCCATCCCCGCGATCTCCACCTCGGACTGGCCGACGCCGACGGTCTCCACCAGGACGACGTCGTACCCGGCCGCGTCGAGCACCCGCAACGCCTGCGGGGTCGACCAGGCCAGTCCACCGAGATGCCCACGCGAGGCCATCGACCGGATGAACACCCCGGAGTCGGTCGCGTGGTCCTGCATCCGCACCCGGTCCCCGAGCAGCGCACCACCGGAGAACGGTGACGACGGGTCGACCGCGAGCACACCGACCCGCTTCCCGGTCTCCCGGTACGCCGTGACGAGCGCCGACGTCGACGTGGACTTCCCGACGCCGGGTGAGCCCGTGATGCCGACGATGTGCGCATGACCGGCGTGCGGCGACAGGGCCGCCATCACCTCACGCAGCAACGGCGATTCGTCCTCGACCAGTGAGATCAGCCGGGCGACGGCCCGGGAGTCACCCTCCCGGGCCCGCTCGACCAGCTCCGAGACCGGTGCGGTCCGGCGCGGCATCAGCTCTTCGGGACCCGGACGATGAGCGCGTCGCCCTGGCCACCGCCACCGCACAGTGCGGCCGCGCCGACGCCACCGCCGCGCCGGCCCAGCTCGAGCGCGAGGTGCAGGACCAGGCGGGCACCGGACATCCCGATCGGGTGTCCGACCGCGATCGCGCCGCCGTTCACGTTGACCTTGTCCGGGTCGACCTTCAGCTCCCGCGTGGACGCGATCCCGACCGACGCGAACGCCTCGTTGATCTCGATCAGGTCGAGCGCGGCCGGCTCGATGCCTTCCTTCTGGCAGGCCTTCGCGATCGCGTGCGCGGGCTGGCTCTGCAGCGTCGAGTCCGGCCCGGCCACCGAGCTGTGGGCGCCGATCTCGGCGATCCAGCTCAACCCGAGCTCCTCGGCCTTCGCCTTGCTCATCACCACCACGGCGCAGCCGCCGTCGGAGATCGGCGACGACGACCCGGCCGTGATCGTGCCGTCCTTGCCGAAGGCCGGACGCAACCTGGCCAGCGCCTCGACGGAGGTGTCACTGCGAACGCCTTCGTCGCTGTCGACCACGATCGGGTCGCCCCTGCGCTGCGGCACCTCGACCGGGATCACCTCGTCGGCGAACAGACCGTTCTTCCAGCCCTCGGCGGCCCGCTGGTGCGAGCGCACGGCGAACTCGTCCTGCTCCTCGCGGCTGAGCTTCAGGCCCTCGTTGTTGGCCTGGTCGGTGAGCGCCCCCATCGGCTGGTCGGTGAACGCGTCCCACAACCCGTCGTACGCCATCGAGTCGACCAGGGTGGTGTCGCCGTACTTGAAGCCCTCGCGGGACTTCGGCAGCAGGTGTGGCGCGTTCGTCATCGACTCCATCCCGCCGGCGACGACGATGTCGTACTCACCGGCGCGGATCAGCTGACTCGCGAGTGCGATCGCGTTCAGTCCGGACAGGCAGACCTTGTTGATGGTGATGGCCGGGACGTTCATGGCGATGCCGGCCGTGACCGCGGCCTGCCGGGCGGCGATCTGACCGGCGCCGGCCTGCAGCACCTGCCCCATGATCACGTACTCGACCTGGTCCGGCGCGACGCCGGCCTTCTCCAGTGCGCCCTTGATCGCGAACCCGCCGAGCTCGGCGCCGGTGAAGCCCTTGAGGCCACCCAGCAGCCGCCCGATCGGGGTCCGCGCGCCGGCGACTATGACAGTGGTGTTCGCTGAACTACGGGTGGCGTCAGACATGTTGTCACGATACCTGCGACCGCACTGGTACGCCGCTGTCGATCAAGTCACACGCGTCGTGTCAGCTCTGCCACTTTCCATGGATTCCGGCGGCCGGCTGCGCCACTCTGGCGCTATGAAGAGCACCGTCACCGGGACCTTGTTCGATGCGATCGACCACGTGGGTGTTGCCGTGGCCGACTTCGACGAGGCGGTCCGGTTCTATGCCGAGGTGTTCGGCATGACGGTCGCGCACGAGGAGATCAACGAGGAGCAGGGCGTGCGCGAGGCCATGCTGTCGGTCGGCGACTCGGGTTCGTCGATCCAGTTGCTCGCACCGCTGTCGGACTCGTCACCGATCGCGAAGTTCCTGGACCAGCGCGGGCCGGGCATCCAGCAACTCGCCTACCGGGTCAGCGACCTCGACGCGGTCTCGGCGACCCTGCGCGAGCGCGGCGCCGAACTCCTGTACGACGAGCCGCGCCGTGGCACCGCCGGTTCGCGGGTGAACTTCATCCATCCGCGCTCGGCCGGCGGCGTGCTGGTCGAGCTCGTCGAGCCGGCCTGAACCCGGCCTTCACGACCGGTCTGTTACGGGTCTCGAACACCGGGTGACGGCGCGCCTCGACGCGCTACTCGGTAGCGATCGCCGGACTAGGCTGAGCGGGTGCTGAAGGACAGCGCCACCGACTCTCTGGGCGGTGCGCACGCGGGGTTCCGGCACGACGCCTTCGTCTACACCTGTGGCGAGGAGTTCGTGCTTTCCGCGGCGCCGTACGTCCGTGACGGCCTGGCTGCCGGTGAGAAGGTCGTGGTCGCACTGCCCCCGGAGCGGATCGCCGAGCTGCGCCAGGCGCTCGGTGAGGCGGCCGACCAGGTGCGTTTTATCGATATGACAGTTGCCGGCCACAATCCCGCACGGATCATTCCGTTCTGGCGCGACATTCTCGATCAGCATCCTGGCCGAGCGGTCCGTGGGCTCGGTGAACCGGCGTACGCGGGCCGGACGGCAGCGGAGTACGAGGAAGCCTTGCTGCACGAGGCTCTGCTGTCGGTGGCCTTCGTCGACGCCGTCGGCTTCCGGTTGCGCTGTCCGTACGATGCGGCCGTCGGGATCGATCCGACGGTGACCCACTCGGTGCCGGAAGGCCTTGCAGAGAAGACATTCCGCACTGCGCTGCCCGACGTACCGGATCGGGCCGAGCGGTGGGAGTTCGGACGCGGCGAGCTTGCGCAGATCCGGCAATGGGTCACTGCGCGGGCGTTGTCGCACGGGGTGTCGCGGGATCGGACGGACGACCTGGAGCTGGCGCTGCACGAGATCTGCACGAACAGCATCCTGTTCGGCGGCGGCAGCGGGACGTTGTCTGTCTGGATCGAGGACGGCTCCCTGGTCTGCGACGTCGCGGACCAGGGACGGATCGACGACCTGCTGGTCGGACGCGTGCTGCCGCCACTCGACGAACTCGGCGGCCGGGGCGTGTGGCTCGCGAACCAGCTGTGCGATCTGGTGCAGCTGCGGTCGGGCGACGACTTCACCCAGGTGCGGCTCTCCACGCGGCTGCGCTGAATAAGACCACTGACAACGGTGGACTGCAAAAGTGACGGTCGTCTCACCGGCCCGTGCCTGTGTTACAAGGCACAGCCAGACGTGCATACTCAGCGGTAAGTTCCGCTCACCCAGACCGCCGCTGCAGGAGGTACGACGTGAAGCAGATCCTCGAAGCGATTCTGTCCGGTGACACCACGGCCGTTGGCGAACTCGACGTACCGGACCACTACCGCGGCATCACCGTGCACGCCGACGAGGCGACGATGTTCGAGGGTCTGGACAGCAAGGAGAAGGATCCGCGCAAGAGCCTGCACCTGGACGACGTACCGACGCCCGAGCTCGGGCCGGGTGAGGCGCTGGTCGCGGTGATGGCGAGCGCGATCAACTACAACACCGTGTGGACGTCGATCTTCGAGCCGGTGTCGACGTTCGCGTTCCTGAAGCGGTACGGGAAGCTGTCCCCGCTGACGGCCCGCCACGACCTGCCGTACCACGTGGTCGGTTCGGACCTGGCCGGCGTCGTACTGCGGACCGGGCCCGGCGTGAACGCGTGGAAGCCGGGCGACGAGGTGGTCGCACACTGCCTGTCCGTCGAGCTCGAGTCGCCCGACGGGCACAACGACACGATGCTCGACTCCGAGCAGCGCATCTGGGGCTTCGAGACGAACTTCGGCGGTCTGGCCGAGCTCGCGCTGGTGAAGTCGAACCAACTGATGCCGAAGCCGGAGCACCTCACCTGGGAGGAGGCCGCGTCGCCGGGTCTGGTGAACAGCACGGCGTACCGGCAGCTCGTGTCCGCGAACGGTGCCGACCTGAAGCAGGGCGACGTCGTACTGATCTGGGGTGCATCGGGCGGGCTGGGTTCCTACGCCACGCAGTTCGCGCTGAACGGTGGGGCGATCCCGGTGTGCGTGGTGTCGTCGCCGGAGAAGGCTGAGATCTGCCGGGCGATGGGGGCGTCGCTGATCATCGACCGGTCGGCCGAGGGGTACAAGTTCTGGGCCGACGAGACGACGCAGGACCAGAAGGAGTGGAAGCGGTTCGGGGCCCGGATCCGTGAGCTCACCGGTGGCGACGATCCCGACATCGTGTTCGAGCACCCGGGGCGGGAGACGTTCGGGGCGTCGGTGTACGTCGCCCGGCGCGGCGGGACGATCGTGACGTGTGCGTCGACGTCCGGCTTCATGCACGAGTACGACAACCGGTACCTGTGGATGAACCTGAAGCGGATCATCGGCTCTCACTTCGCCAACTACCGGGAGGCCTGGGAGGCGAACCGGTTGATTGCCAAGGGCATGGTCCACCCGACGGTCAGCAGGGTCTATCCGCTCGAGGACACCGCCCAGGCGGCGTACGACGTCCATCGCAACCTGCACCAGGGCAAGGTCGGCGTACTCACCCTGGCCCCGAGCGAGGGTCTCGGCGTCCGTAATCCGTCGCTGCGGGCCGAGCACGAGGCCGCCATCAATCGCTTCCGTAACAGGTAACGGTTGGGCCGGGTCGTCCCAGGGGCCCGATTGGCTGGTTACGCCCGAGTTCTGACAGGCTTAAGGTGGGGGATTCAGTGAGCCGCCAGAAGGGAATCTCGGGAATGCCTGACGAGTCGAGCCTGCCATTTTTCGACCGTACGGCGACAGCGGCCGGGGGCTTCCCGGTCAGTCGACGTGGGTACGACAAGCAGGCCGTGGACGACTATGTCCGCGCGCTGGAGATGCAACTCGTCGAGGCCCGTAACAGAGCCGATGAGCTCCAGGGCAGTGTCGCGCCGATGCAGCGGCAGCTGGAGGAGACCCGGCGTCAGCTCGACGCCAGCGCCAACCCGTCGTACGCCGGACTCGGCGACCGGGCCGCGCAGATCCTCCGGCTCGCCCAGGACCAGGCGTCCGAGGCGCTCGAGGAAGCCCGCCGCGAGGCCGAGGAGCTGCGCAGCACGGCAGCCAAGGAGGCCACCGCGGCCCGGGCGACCGGTGACCGCGAGGCCGAGGACATCCGCTCGGTCGCGCTGAACGAGGCCGACAGCCTGCGCCGGACCGCCGAGGGCGATGCCACCGAGCTGCGTCGTACCGCGGAGACCGAGGGCTCCGAGGTCCTGCAGGCCGCGCGCCGCAAGGCCGAGCAGCTGCAGCTGACCGCCGAGTCGCAGGCCAGCACGCTGAAGAACGGTGCCCTGCACGAGGCGGAGAAGATCCGGACGGCGATCCAGCGCGAGTCCGCCGCGCTGCGGGCCAGGCTCGCCGACGAGCGTGAGCAGCAGGCCAAGGAGCTCGCCGACAAGCACCAGCAGATCGCGGCCGACACCGAGAACCTCACCACCCAGATGCGCGAGGCCGCCGAGGCCTCCGAGCGCCGCGTGGCGGAGGCGACCGAGCAGGCCCGCAAGATCCGCGCCGAGGCCGAGGAGTCGGCCGAGCGGACCATCACCCGGGCGCGGCGCGAGGCCGAGCAGTTGCTGACCACCGCCCGGACCCGCTCCGAGTCGGAGCTCGCGAACGCCGCGGACGAGGCGGAGCGGTCGCGCACGATCGTCGCCCGGGAGACCGAGCGGCTCGCGAAGCGCCGCGACGGCATCCTGACCCAGATCGCGGGTCTGAACGAGATCGCCAGCAACATCGCCCGCCAGGCCGCCGAACTCGACTCCGAGACCGCGGCCCCGACGTACGTCAGCCCCTTCAACCGCGAGCAGACGGAGTCGCCGAACCCGCTGAGCGGGCCGTCCAGCAACCCGCTGGGCGGGTCGTCGAGCAACCCGCTGTCCGGGGCGCAGAACGCCCCGGCGCCCAGCCCGTTCGCGGCACCGCCGGAGGCACCCGCCCCGAGCCCGTTCGACGCCCCGTCGACTGCCGGCCCGGCTGCGAAGGACGAGAGCCCCTTCGCTGCGAAGGACGACAGCCCGTTTGCTGCGAAGGACGACGCCCCGTTTGCGCCGAAGAGCGAGAGCCCGTTCGCGCCCAAGGGTGACAGCCCGTTCGCGACGTCTGCGCCGGCGTCGGGTGAGGCGTCGTACGACGAGAGTGTAGAGGGACCGTTCACCGGGGCGAGCCCGTTCGTCGGGCTGGGTGCGGGTGACGCACGGGTCGACGAGACGCGCATCGACACCGCCCTGCGGGTCGACCCGAAGGACACCGACGACCTGGTGAGCAAGACCGCCGGCGGCCCGGCCGACGAGTCCGACTCCCCCACGTCGTCCACGTCCGCGTCAACCACTCCTGCCGCGTCCACCTCGGCTGCGTCGACCTCTGGCGCGTCGACCTCTCGCGCGTCCTCCCGGTCTGCGTCGTCCAAGGCGTCCACGGCGTCGGCCGACGACGACTCGAAGGCTGCCGACTCCAAGGCTGCCGATTCGAAGCCTGCTGGCTCGAAGGGGTCCGACTCGAAGGGTTCCGACTCGACAGACGCCGATTCCAAGGCGACCGATTCGAAGGCCGACGATTCGAAGGCGGACGACGACGAGCCGGCGGACTCGACGAAGATCGACGAGTTCAGGCTGGATGACCTGGTGTCGGAGGAGACTCAGACTCAGACGCAGGCCCGGCCGAACGGCTCGGCCGACGAGAAGAAGACCGACGAGGCCAAGACGGGCTCGCGATCCCCGAAGGACAAGACGACGTGACGCCAGCCGGCGACGACACCTCCACCACAACCCCCGACCGGGACCTCGCCGAGGCAACCCGCGAAGCGCAGGAGGCCGCCGCCGAAGCAGAACAGGCCGCGGACAAAGCCGACCACTCCGCCGACGTGGCAGCAAAGTCCGCCGAGCAGGCGAACGGATCAGCCGACGCAGCAGGCGAGTCAGCTGACAAAGCCGATGAGTCTGCGGACAAGGCCGACGAGTCAGCCGACAAAGCCGATGAGTCAGCCGACAAAGCCGACGAGTCCGCCGACAAGGCGGGTGAGGCGGCTGGAGAGGCTGAGGAGTCGGCGGAGGATGCCAAGGCTCCGGCGGACAAGGCGGACGACGATCTCGCCAACGAACTGCTGATCGAGGAGCGGCACCCCGACGTCGGCATGGGCCTGCCCGGTCCGCCGTTGCGGCGCTCGAGCCCGTTCATGTTCGGGTTCTTCGCGGCACTCGGCGTACTGGTCGCCTGGGGTTTGTGGAACGCGGCCGGCCGGGCCAGCTCGGTCCTGATCCTGCTGCTGGTCTCGATGTTCATCGCCGTCGGCCTGAACCCGCTGGTCGAGTGGTTCATGCGCCGAGGCCTGAAGCGCGGCCTGTCCGTCGCCGTCGTGTTCCTGCTGATGATCCTCGCGGTCGCCGGCGTCGGGTTCGCGATCGTGCCGGTGGTCACCGACCAGATCGACAGCCTGATCAGGAACGCACCCCAGTGGCTCGACCTGGTGCAGAAGTCGAAGACGCTGGACGAACTCGACAACCGCTACCACTACGTCCAGAAGGCCAAGGACTACATCCAGGACCCGGCCCTGGCGCAGCGCGCGTTCGGCGGCATCCTCGGTGTGGGCAAGGTGGTCGCGAACGCGCTGTTCAACACGTTCACGATCCTGATCCTGACGCTGTACTTCCTCGCCTCGCTCCCGTCGGTCAAGCGCGCGGCGTACAGCCTGGTCCCGCGGACCCGGCGTACTCGCGTCTCGATCCTCGGCGACGAGGTGCTGGCCCGGGTCGGCGGCTACGTCAGCGGCCAGTTCACGGTCGCCCTCTGCGCGGGCTTCTGCATGTTCGTGTTCCTGGAGATCGTCGGTCTGCGCGAGTACGCCGTGGCGCTGGCGATCGTGGTCATGTTCACCGCGTTCATCCCGATGGTCGGCGGCCTGATCGGCGTCGTCCTCGTCTCCCTGATCGGCTTCACCGACAGCCTGTGGACCGGCGTCGCCTGTCTCGCGTACGGGATCATCTACCAGCAGATCGAGAACTACGTCATCGCCCCGCGCATCATGCGCCGAGCCGTCGACATCCCCGGCGCCGTCACCGTCATCGCCGCCCTCATCGGCGGCGCCCTCCTAGGCGTAGTGGGCGCCCTCCTGGCCATTCCCTCCGCCGCCGCGATCCTCCTCATCATCCGAGAAGTCTGGGTCCGCAAGGCCGACGATTCCTAAGCGCCGGAGGTTACGTCTCTGACCGCCTGTATGACGAGGTCCGGGCGGTCGAGGTGAATGTAGTGGCCGGAGTCGGGGACGACGGTGTGGCGACCGTTGACTGTGGCAACCAGTTCGTCCAGGACCGTGGTGACTTGCTCGGTGCTGTCCGGGGGTCTGCCCCTGGTGGCCGTGAGCACCACAACCGGTAGCTCCGGGCGACGTCAGCGGCCAGTTCGCGACCGAACTTCAGCACATCCGCACTCCCACGAGCAGGGTCTGGACAGATAGGTAGCGGGTATATATTCTTGCTATCTATGCGGTCGTTGTTTCTTGCGTTGCTGGCTGACGAGAGCCGGTACGGGTACGAGATCAAGCAAGCCCTCGAGCAGGAGTTCGGGGAGCTGCTGCCCGCGCTGAACGCCGGGCAGATCTACTCGACGCTGGCGCGGCTCGAGCGGGACGGGCTGGTGGTCGGGCAGAGCATCGAGGGCGACAACCGGCGCAAGCGCGTGTACGAGCTCACCGCGGCCGGGCGGGCGGCGCTGACGGGATGGATCGAGACGCCGGTGCCGGGCACACGGCTGAAGGACGAGTTCTTCATGAAGCTGGTGATTCTGGCGTCCGCGGGTCTGGCCGAGCCGAAGGCGCTGATCGCCGGGCAGCGGCGCGAGTACCTGCAGTCCCTGCGCGACCTCGACGCGATGGTGGCGTCCGACGGGCCCCGGCCCGCGGCCGAGCTGCTGGCCGAGGGCGCGATCCTGCACCTGAAGGCCGACCTGGAGTGGCTCGACCTGATCGAGCAGAGACTGCCGATGCAACGGGAGTCAGCATGACAGCGGTACTCGAGACACGAAGGCTCGCGAAGACGTACGACACCGGGGGCACGCAGGTCCTGGCCGTCCGCGGTATCGACCTCACGATCAGCAGCGGCGAGTTCGTCGCGATCGTGGGGCCGAGTGGGTGCGGGAAGTCCACGCTGCTCAACCTGATGGCAGGGCTCGATCGCGTGACCGCCGGGGAGGTCTGGCTCGGCGGCGAGCGGATCGACCAGTTGAGCGAGACCGCGCTGGCGCGGATGCGCCGGCAGAAGGTCGGGTTCGTGTTCCAGTTCTTCAACCTCATGCCCACCCTGTCCGCCATCGAGAACGTCGAGCTGCCCCTGCTGCTGGTCGGACGGCATCGGAAGGAAGCCCGAGACACCGCGAGCAGACTGCTGGACGACCTCGGTCTCGACGACAAGTACGACGCCGCGCCGTCCCAGCTGTCCGGCGGAGAGCAACAGCGGGTCGCCCTCGCCCGTGCCTTGGCGAACACTCCGGACATCCTGCTCGGCGACGAGCCGACCGGGAACCTCGACTCGGTCTCGTCCCGCGAGGTGCTTGCCCTGCTCCGCGCCGCCCGCGACCGGGGCCAGACCCTGCTGCTGGTGACCCATGACACCCGCGTCGCCGCCGCCGCGGATCGGGTCATCACCCTTCGCGACGGGCTGGTGAACGACGACACCGAGCTGCAATCGGCCCGACCGGTCACGCTCCCCTTCGACGCCGGTGGACCGGTATGACACTCACCCTGGTCAGGCTCGCATTCGCGGGACTCCGCTCCCGGCTCCTCGCGAGCGCGCTGACGATTCTGCTCTGCACCGCCGCGGCCGCGACCATCGTGCTCGCGCTCGAGGTCGGGTCGACTGTCCGCGATCCGTGGCAGCGGACCTTCGCCGAGGCCAACGGCGCCCACGTCCTCGCGAACGTCGCCTCGGAGGCGGATGCGGACAAGATCGCGAGCCTCCCCGGCGTCGCCGAACGAGACGAGCCCATCCCGAACGCCAACGCCGCCGTGCTTGGCACAACCGACCGATTGCAACTCGCCGGCCAGGCGTCCGCGCCACACGTGAACACAGCAATCCCGATCGACGGTGCAGGCCGACCCGCTGATGGGATCGTGCTCGAGCGCAGCTTCGCCGACGCCCTCGGTCTCACCGTCGGTACGACGTTGCGCCTGGCAACGACCGGTGACCCGGTAGCGCTGACCGTCGTCGGTACTGCGGTGTCGCCCAGCCAGCCGCGCTATCCCCGCCGGAATCCCGGGCTGGCCTGGGTGTCACGCGCCACGCTGGAGCGGATCCAGCCGGACACCGGTCGTTGGCGCTGGACCGAGGCCGTCCGTCTGGCCGATCCGGCTGCCGCATCGGACTTCGCCGTACGGGCTGCTGGAGCTGTGCCGCCGAGCACCGCCGCCTTCGAAACGTGGCAGGACCAGCGCGACAGTGCATTGCAAGAGGCAGCGCCCACTCGGCTCGTGCTGACGACGTACACCATCGTCTTGCTCGCCGTGGTCTTTGCGGTGGTGGCGATCCTGGTTACGGCTCGCGCCGGCGCGCAGCACCGCGAGATCGGACTACTAAAGGCTGTCGGCGTCACTCCGCGCCAGATCACCGTGGTGTTCGCGCTCGAGTCCGCCGTACTCGGGCTGGTCGCGGTGGTGCTCGGCTTCGCGATCGGGGTACTGCTTGCGCCACGGCTGGCCGCGTCGAGTGTCGCGACAATGGTGGCGTCGCCAACGATCGCGATGAACCCGTGGCATCTCCTCGTCGCCGCCTGCCCTGTGCTGATCGTGCTGATCGGCAGCGCCGCCTCGTCGGCCCGCCGTGGCACCGGGTTCAGTGTCCTGCAGGCGATCCAGTCCGGTTCGGCGGCACCGGCGTCGCGATCACGCCTCGGGCGCCTGATCGGCCGGGCGACCCTTCCGGTCGTGTTGTCGCTCGGTCTCAAGGACCTTGTCACCAGGCGACACCGAGCCACGCGACTGGCCGGTGCGATCGTCGTCACCGGCGCGGCCGTGGTCTTCGCGCTCTCGATGCAGGCGAACCTCGACGCCCGCGCCGCCGGCGAGGTCAGCGACGTACCGCGTGAGCTGCCCGTCCTCGTCTACACCCTCGACGCCGTGCTCCTCCTGATTACCGTCACGACGCTGATCGCGGTCGCCCTCCTCTCGGTGCGCGAGCGCGTCCGCGAGTACGGCGTACTGAAGTCCGTCGGCCTGACACCCCGGCAGATCGCGTCGAGCCTGATCAGCGCCCACGTCGCGCTCGCCGTCGTCGCGGTCATCGTGTCGATCCCGGTGGGCATCGCGCTCTACATCACCGTGTACGGAATCGCCGGCGGAAGCAGCGAGGACCGGGTGATCGCCTCCTGGTGGTCACTCGCCCTCGTCCCGATCGGAACCATCCTCCTGGTCGTCCTCGCCACCAGCCTCCCCGCCCGCCTCGCCACCCGCATCCCCGCCGCCGAGGCCCTCCGCTACGAGTGACGTCTACGGGCCGGCGAGTTTGGTGATCTCCGGAGTGGGATTGGTGTGGAAGGCGCAGGCTCGGGGGTAGCCGGCCAGGCAGCCTCGGGTGGTCATGAGCGCGGTGTAGTAGTCGATGTAGCGGAAGCCGTAGGTTTCGCCGCGGGCGAAGGCCTGATGGCGGATGGCGGAGACCCAGAGGTAGAAGGCCTCGTCGGGGATGGGGACGTACATCGACGGCTGGAAGCCCTCCATGTCCTCCCAGTTCTCTGCGTGCAGGACCGAGCGGACGCCGTGCCGCGGGAGCGCGGCGAGCTTGCCCACGGCGCCTTCCATGCCGTCGAGCTCCTGGTCCGACGGGAGGCCGGCCAGGAACCGGGCCCGTTCGGCCAGGCTCGACGCATGTTCGTGGTCGCGGTGGATGCTGTGCTTCCAGTGCGCGATGAGCGTGTCTGGCTGCCTGTCGCGGATGATCGTGGCGAGTTCGAGCGCGACGTCGTCGGAGTCGGGGAGGAAGCCGTCGCTGTGGTCGAGGACCAGGAAGTCGGCGCCGATCGCGGCGGCGAAGGCCTCGCCCTCGGCGATCTTCTGCTTCTTGTACTCCGACGGGGTCATCCGCGGGTGTCCGCGCTCCCCCGGGGTGAGCGCGACGATGGTGGCGCTCGCGCCCTCCAGGACCAGCTTCGCCAGGGTCGGACCGGCGGTCAGGTCCATGTCGCCGATGTGCGCCCCGACGGCGAGCACTGTTTTGGTCACAAGGGTCTCCTCACTTCAGGCCACTCAGTACGACGCCTCGCACGTAGTACTTCTGGAACAGCAGGAACACGACGAGCACCGGCAGGGTGCTGAGCACCAGGCCGGCCATCACGATCGGCATCGTGCGGTCGGGGTCGAGGAAGCTCTGCAGCAACTGGATCCCGACCGGGAGGGTCTGCAGGGACGGGTCGGACGACGAGATCAACAGCGTCCAGATGTACTCGTTCCACTGGCCGATGAACGTGATCAGGCCGAGCGTGATCGCGACCGGCTTGGTCTGCGGCAGCACGATCAGGCGCCAGGTCTGCCACTGGTTCGCCCCGTCGATCTTGGCCGCCTCGAGCATCTCGTCCGGCAGCGACACCATGAACTGGCGCATCAGGAAGATGCCGAACCCGCTCACCGTGAACGGCAAAATCAGCGCGATCAGGCTGGTGGTCAGACCGCCGTCACCGCCGCGACCGAGGAGGTCGTTGCCGCCGGCCAACGGCCAGTTCAGCATGATCAGGAACGTCGGGATCAGCAGCAGGAACGGCGGCAGCATCATCGTGGCCAGGATGAACCGGAAGATCACCGCGCGGCCGCGGAATCGCAACTTGGCCAGTGCGTAGCCCGCCATCGACGACGTGACCAGGACGCTCACGGTCACGCTGACCGTGACGATCACGCTGTTGCGGAACAGCCGCCCGAGCTCGAGCTGGTCGAACGCCGCTTGGTAGTTCTCCAGCCCGAAGGATTTGGGCAGGAACTGGTACGGGATCACGCCGTACTCCCCCGCACCCTTGAACGAGCTCATCAGCATGTCGAGGAACGGCATCACCATCGCGACGCCGCCCAGGATCACCACCAGGTACGAGAACCACGGGAACCGCCGGCGCCTCATGACGTCTCCTCCCCGCGCCGCCGGGCGATCCACAGCTGCACCAGCGTGATCACGAAGATCACCACGAACAGCACCATCGCCATCGCGCTCGCCGTCCCCCAGGCGCCGAACTTGAACGCCTGCTGGTACATCTCGAACGCCGCCACGTTGGTCGCATTGACCGGTCCACCATCACCCGTCATGACAATGATCAATGCGAACGACTGCAGGCCGGCAATGAACTGTGTGATCAACACGAACAACAGTGAGGGCCGCAGCAACGGCAGCGTGATCTGCCAGAACATGTGCCAACTGTTGGCCCCGTCCACCTCGGCGGCCTCGTAGTACATGCCCGGGATCGCCTTCAGCCCCGCGGTGAGGATCAGTACGGCGCCCCCGATCGAGGCCCAGGCGTGGACGACCGTCACCGACGGCAACGCGTACGACGCGTCTGACAGGAAGCCGATGCTGTTGACGCCGAACTTGTTCAGGATGCCGTTGATCAGACCGGCCGGCTGGTACATCATCTTCCACACATTGCCGATGGCCACCACCGTCGCAACGACCGGCAGGAAGTACAGCACGCGCCAGAACCCCTGGAAGCTGAGCCGGTCGATGCAGTAGGCAACCAGCACCGAGCCGACCGTGGCCATCACCACGGACCCGAAGGCGAATAGCAGCGTGTTCACCAGGATCGGCTTCACGAACGTGCCGTCGAAGCTCAGCACGTCGGAGAAGTTCTTGATCCCGGCGAACTTGATCGTGCCGAGGTCGAACCCGCCCCAGTCGGAGAACGCGAGCACGACGGCGAAGATGAACGGCAGGATCAGGAACACACAGAAGAACAGCAGCGACGGCGCGAGGAACAGGTACGCCGCCCGTCCCTCGCGATGCAGGGCAGGTCGCTTGGCCACGGTCACCGGGGCCGCGCGGACCTGAACAGCGGTTGTCATTGCGGCTTGACTGCCTTGGCCGCCTGCGCCAGCGCCTCGTCAGGACTCTTGCCATTGGCAAGCACGGTCATGATCGCATTGTGCAAAGCGGTCTTCGCCTCGTAGGCACCCGCCTGGTTCGGCTCCGGCAGCGCGTACTCCGCCGCCGCGTAGATCGGCTTGAAGTTCGGGTCGGTCAGAGTCTTCTGGTACGTCGCGGCGTCCGCGGCGCGCGGCGGGATCAGACCCTGGTCGGCCAGCCACTTGCCCATCTCGGTGACGCCGCCCTCGGTCTGGTGCTCGTTCAGCCAGCTGAGGAACTTCCACGCCTCGTCGGAGTGCTTGCTGCGCTGGTTCACGCCCATGAAGAAGCCGTAGGCGAGTGATCCTTTGCTGCCCGCGGTCGGTCCCGGGATCGGGGCGACGCCGACGTCGGAGTACTTGTCCTTCATCTGGGTCTTCAGGCTGCCCAGCCACCAGCCGGCCTGGATCGCCATCGCGACGCCACCGCTGCGGAACTGCTTGGTCGGCGAGATCGACGGGTTGGTCGCCTTCGCCGCGGCCAGGTCCGCCTCGAGCTGCAGTGCGGACTTGCCGGCGTCGTCGTTGAACTGCGGTGAGCCGTCCTTGCCGAGGAACGTTCCGCCGGCCGAGTCGAGCAGGGACAGGAACGGGTGCGCCGACTTGTTGTCGCCGTCCTGGATCAGGCTGAGACCCTCGACCTGGACGTTGCCGTTGGCATCGCGCTTGACGACCTTCTTCGCCACGTCCTCGAGCTCGGCCCAGGTCGCCGGCGGCTTGCTGACGCCGGCCGCGGCGAGGACCTTCTTGTTGTAGAACAGCGCGTACGTGTTGAACTCGGTCGGGTACCCCAGAAGCGTGTCCCCGGTCGTGACCGCGCCGAGGGCAGCCGGGCTGTAGCTCGCCTTGATCTTCTGGGCGATCTCGTCGGGCACCTTCGCCACCACGTTCGCCTTCTCCAACTGGCCGCCCCACAGCCCGTAGGCGCTGACGATGTCCGCACCGCGGCCGCCGGTCTGCCGGACCGTGAGCGTGGTCAGGAGGTCGTCGAACTTGACCACCTCGGACTTCACCTGGATGTCCGGATTCTCCTTGTTCCACTGTGCGATCATCTTGTCCAGCCCACTCTTGGCCGGATCCGATGCGTAGTGGCTGAGCAGCGTGAGCTGCACCTTGCCGCCACCACCGCCCGATCCGTCCCCGCCGCCGCAGGCAGCGCCGGTGGCCATGAGTCCGAGTGCCGCGATCAGGGCCGGGATGCCCTTTCTGATACGCATATCAGTCCTTCCCGTCGGACCGGACCAGACAAGCCCGGAGAATGGTGAACGTGCGGGTGATGGTGAAGCCGGTCTTCAGATAGAGCTGCCCGGCCGCGGACTTCTCGCCGGTCCACAGGAACCACGCGCTGTGCGCGCCGAGGCCGGCCATCCGCTCCAGCGTCAGATGCAGGAGCACCTTGCCGAGCCCGGTGCCACGGCTGTCCGGGAGTACGCCGAACGGCCCGAAGCGATCGATCACACCTTCGTAGGTGCCGTGCATCGCCCAGCCGAGGATCCCGCGACCGGGATCGCGCGCGACCACGATCCGGTCCAGCGGCATGCCCGCCACCACGGCCTCACGGATCGCTCGCGCCCAGTCCGGATTGAAATCAACCCCGGCAATGTTGATCAATGTGGTCAACTCATCACCGGTCGGCGTTCCGAACGTGTATCCATCATTGATCAACATGTTGATCCGGTCGCGGACCTCGGCGGGGATCTCGTACCCGACCAGGCTCCGGTCCATCGCCACCGCGTCGTACTGCCGCTCGAACCCGAGCGCCGCGGTCAGCCGCTGAGCGGCTGGATAGCGGGACACGTCGAGGCCGGGCAGGAAGTAGTTCGGGGTGTACGACGAGAAGAAGACCTCCGACCGCCCCTGGTCGCGCAGCCAGTCCATGGCCGCCGTCAGCAGCTCCCGGCCGAGACCCCGGCCCCGATGGTCCGGGTGCACGAAGAAGAACGGGATCCATCCGCTCGCCGGTTCGAGGTTGTCACCTGCCGCCGCGATCAGCCGCCGTACGGCGTAGGCCGCGCCGACCACCTGGTCGTTGTGCACGGCAACCTTGAGGCCGGCCGGGTCGAAGTTGCGGTCCAGCAGGAACTGGTCGAGGAACCGCGGGTAGCCGATCGGGTCTGCCGGCGCCGCGGCGGTCCACACAGAGGCGAGCGCCGGACCGTCACCGACTTCGAACGAGCGGATCATCAGGCCGTCACCGACTTCCAACGAGCGATCATCAGGCCGTCACCGACTTCGAGCGCGCGGATCATCAGGCCGTCACCGACTTCCAACGAGCGATCATCAGGTCGTCCCTTCGTAGAGCAGCGCATCCGGCCGCGCCCAGCTCAGAGTTGTCGAGGGCAACAGGGCTACCGGGTCCTCTCCCGCCTCGAGCGACTTGCGCAGCGAGTCGGAGCCCCAGAGCTTGTCGAGCGAGGGCAGCAGACCGAAGTCGGTGGGGTAGAGCTCGTTCAAGACCCGGAGCATGACCAGCGCGGTCCGCACCGGCTGGTACGCCGCCCGGTCCACGACATGCAACTGGACCCCAGGCACCGCCTGACCGGCGTACTTGCTGAAGACCGGTTCGAACCAGGTACGGCGGAACACGACGCCCGGCAGCTCGCACTCGCGCAACGCCGGGACGAACCGGGCGTCGACGAAGGGCGCGCCGATGGTCTCGAACGGCCGCGTGGTGCCGCGGCCCTCGCTGAGGTTGGTGCCCTCGAAGAGCCCGGTGCCGGGGTAGACGAGGGCGGTGTCGAGGGTCGGCATGTTCGGCGACGGCGGCACCCAGGTCATCCCGGTCCCCCACAAGTCGCGGCTCCAGCCGTCCATCGTGATGACTGTTGCCTGACCCAACTGACGGGCCAGCTCGCCGACGGTCAGGCCGTGCCGGAGCGGGATCGGGGCGCGGCCGACGAAGCTCTCGAAGCCCGGCTGGAGCGCCGGGCCCTCCACCTGCACGCCGCCGAGCGGGTTCGGCCGGTCGAGGACGACGAACGGCGTCCCCAGGCGTTCGGCCGCCTTCAGGCAGTCGTACATCGTCCAGATGTAGGTGTAGAACCGGGTGCCGATGTCCTGGATGTCGAACAGGAGCACGTCGACGCCGGAGAAGAGATCGTCCAAGGAACGACCGTGCCGGCGGTAGGTGTCGAAGACGGGCAGCCCGGTGTCCGGGTCGACGCCTTCCGCCTCGCTCTCGCCGGCTTGCGCCGTACCGCGCAGGCCGTGCTCGGGACCGAAGAGCGCGGTCAGGGGAAGACCGGCCTCCAGCAGCGCGACCGAGGTCGGTCGCAGATCCGGCAGTACGCCGGTGAAATTCGTGATCAATCCGAGGCGGCCGTCGTCCACCAGCCCCGGTTCCCCGGCCAGACGCTCCGCGCCGGTCCGGACCGCCATCGCCAACCACCAACCCAGATCGTGGATCATGCAGGAACTGGGTGGAAAACTTACCGATGCCTTCAGGTGAAGGTCAATAGATTACGGACAATCGTTTGCCTGAACACTACCGAGCAAGCGGACTCCTCAGGGCAGGAAGGGTGTCAGCGCCGCTAGGAAGTCGTCCAGGCGCTCGGCATGGACCCAGTGACCGGCCTCGGGAACCTCGGCGTACTGGACCTGGGGGAAGTACGACGCGATCGTCGCGCGGTGGTCGTGCTGGGCGTACTCCGACTTGCCGCCGTAGATGAACAGCGTCGGGCCGTCGTAGTGCAGGCCCTCGACGTCGGACGGCCAGCCGGAGATGGCCGGCAGCGCCACCTCGATCACTGGGAGGTTCGGCCGCCAGCGGGCACCGGCGTCGTCGAGGATCAGGTTCTGCAGCAGGAACGCGCGGGTCCCAGGAGTCGGTACGGCGTCCACCAACTGGGCGTCGACGTCAGCCCGGCGCTGGACGGACGAGAGATCGGCGTTGCGCATCGCCTGGGCGTACTCGACGAAGGCCGGCGGATAGGCGACCGGCGCGGCGTCGACCACGACCAGGCGCTCGACGACCTGGGGGAACCGCAGCGCGGTGAGCATCGCGGTCTTGCCACCCATCGAGTGCCCGACCAGCGCGACCGGCCCGGCCCCGAGGGACTCGATCGTCTCCCGGACGTCGTCGGCCATCTCCGGGTAGCTCATCGTGTCGGTGTGCGGCGAGGTGCCGTGGTTGCGCAGGTCGAACGCGAACACCCGGTGCGCACTCGCGAGGCGCCGAGCCGCGGTCATCCAGTTCCGGCCGGACCCGAACAGTCCGTGCATGACCACGACCGGCGTACCGGAGTCGCCGTACGACGCAACCGGAAGTTTCATGCAGGAGCCTTTCAGCGATGGCGCTGCCAGCAGGCGGTGTGCCAGTGGCGGCGTTCGTCGAGGGACTGGGCGCCGCCGATCGCGGCGAGCAGGCTGGGGTTCTCCGGCCACACCACGACGTGCGGCGTGCCGGGCGCGATCTGCTGGTCGCACCCCGGGCAGCGGTAGGACTTCCCGGACGCGGAACCGGACACCCGGCGGACGATCCACCCGCCGTCGGCGCGCTCCTCCCGGAGCTGGCTGCCACCGAGCAACGGCCGGTCGCTGACGGGCCGCTGCCACTTCGACGGTTTCCTGTTCCGGGGTGACATAGCCCTGCAAGGCTATCCGTATGAGCCACGTCACCCCGGCCCAGGCAGGCTCAGCTCCGGGCGACGGCGTACGCCGCGCAGCCGATCAGCTCCATCGAGACCTGGAGACGCTCGAGGCTGACGTTCTTCGCGATGGTGTCCTCGGGCGAGTGGTACGGCGGCTCGAGGAACGCCGGTGAGATCTCACCACGCCAGGAGAAGTTCGCGGCCGCGATCCCGACCTCCTGGAACGACTGGTGGTCGGACGCACCACGTTGCACCGGCCCGACCAGCTGCGGGTCGTACCCGAGCCGCTGACCGGCCGCCCGGACCGCGTCCGTCGCGGTGTTCGCCAGGCCGGTGAAGGACAGCAGCCAGTAGGTGATCGCCGGGTCCCAACTGGTCGCGACCATGTCGTTCTGGAACACCGCCCGATGCCGGTCGCGCTGATCCTGCGCCAGCTGCGCGACGTGGTACCGCGACCCGATCAGCCCTTGCTCCTCCGACCCCCACAGCGCGAACCGCAGCGTCGCGTTGGTGGAGATCCGGCTGAACACCTTGGCCAGCTCCATCGTGAGCACGGTCCCGGAGCCGTCGTCGTTGGCTCCCGGCGCACCGATCACGGAGTCGTAGTGACCGCAGACCATCACGATCGGCGAGTTCGCGCCGCCGCGACCACGGCGTTCACCGATCACGTTGTTCGACACCAAGCCACGATGGGAGGTCGTACTGATCCGCAGCGGCAGCGAGTTCACCACCGCGAGTGCTTCCCGGATCAGCCGCTTCTGCACCTGAGCCACCCCGAGCACCGGGATCGGCGCGTCGGTCAGACCGCTCGGTGAGAACGCCGACGCGCGACGCGGGAACACCTGGTCGGCGGGCAGCAGGATGACACCCACTGCTCCGCGTGCCGCCGCCTCCGCAACGAGAGCCGGACGCGCGGCCGTGGTGTCATCCGCGATCACGATCGACCCCGCAACGTCGGCCGGCCAGACCGGAGCCGTCGCGGCGCCGACGTCGCGGACCGGTCCTTCGACCGTGACGTCCAACTTGCCGCCGGGCGCTGCACCGGCCTGCCAGCTCAGGTCATCAGGCAGGATGCCCCGGACATCGAAGACCTGGGCGGTGAACTTGTCGGCGACCGGGAACGGCTCGAGCCGGGTCTGGTAGCCGAAGTCGTCGAGTTGGCCCGCGATGTAGTCGGCCGCGCGCTTCTCGCTCGTGGTCCCGCCGATCCGCGGGCCGATGTGTTCGGACAACACCTGCAGGTGGCGCAGCGCACGCTCCGAGGACAGGCCGGACACGATCTGACGGTCGTACTTGTCCAGCGTCGGGCGGTTCACCGCACCGGGTCGCTGGTCGTCCGCAGCCCAGGCGGGGGCGGCGGGAAGAGCCGTGGCGGCGGTGACTCCGGCGACGGCGCCGAGCAGGCCGCGACGACTCAAACCGGACGATTCGGTCATACAAGGTCTCCTCACAAGGTGGGCGGCCCCGAGACCAGTGACCGTAACCGATCTGCGACTGGGTCGCTCCCCCTCGTGACGGATTTTCTTGCAGGACAGGGAAATCCCGCGGGTCAGGCGTGCTGTTCGCGGAGTTCGCGGCCCACTTCGTGCAGATGGCGCAACCCCATCCGGTACGAATCGATCAGGCCCGTGCTCACGTACGGCATCCCGATGCGTTCGCAGTACTCCCGCACGATCGGCTGGGCGAAGCGGAGGTTGGCGCGCGGCATGCTCGGGAACAGGTGGTGCTCGATCTGGTAGTTCAGGCCGCCCATCATCCAGTCGGTCACCAGACCGCCGTTGACATTGCGGGACGTCAGTACCTGCTTCTCCAGGTGGCCCCACTGGGTGTCGCCGTCAGGCATCTCCATGCCCTTGTGGTTCGGCGCGAACACGCTGCCGAGGTGCAGACCGAACACCATGTGGTGGATCAGCGCGAACAGCACCGCCTGGCCGGGCGACATGATCAGGAACAGCGCGCCGAAGTACAGCACCAGGTGCGCGGCCATCAGGCCGAGCTCCAGCCGGGCCTCGCGGCGCGGGCGGCCGAGCAGGAAGCGGATGCTGGAGACCTTGAGGTTGAAGCCCTCCAGGGTCAGCAGCGGGAAGAAGATCAGCGCCTGGTTGCGGGACAGCCAGCCGTGCAGGCCGGTGCGGCCCTCGGCCTGCTCGAGCGTCCAGACCAGTACGCCCTCGCCGACATCGGGGTCCTTGTCGGTGTGGTTGGGATTCGCGTGGTGCCGGTTGTGCTTGTCGTTCCACCAGCCGTAGCTCATCCCGAGCAGCAGGTTGCCGTGCACGAGGCCGATCCAGTCGTGCAGCCGGCGGGATCCGGCGATCTGCTGATGCCCGGCGTCGTGCCCGAAGAACGCCGCCCGGGTGGTCACGATGCCCAGCGGAATCGCGAGCAGCAGCACCCACCAGGTGCTACCGAGAAATGCGGCTCCCGCCCAGATCAGGCCCATCAGCACCACGTTGATCCCGATCGCCATCGCGTACGCCGCGGTCCGGCGTTCGAGCAGGCCGGCCGACTTGATCTCGCGGAGCAGCGGGGAGAATTCACTGCCGCGGGTAGCAGGGGACAACGCGGTTGGCTGAGCCATTAGGTCCTCGTCTCAGAAGCGGGGGGAGGCCTAGGCGTACAGCCGCGGCCAGCGTACGTCATCAAGCCTCATCGCCCTAACGGCCGAGCACACGAGTGCTACGACCCGGATGCCCGGGGGAGGCAGCGCCAGCGCGGAAGTGGACCTAACACCCCTGAGCGGGCCCGCACGCTCAGTCATGATGGGTGCATGACCACCATCGCCACCCAGGCACCGCCGATGCGGTACCCCAAGATCGCCCAGCCGTGGATCGCGCTGGCCCTGTCGATCCTGGCCGAGCTCGGGATCGCGTTGTTCGTGCTCAACGTGGTGGCCGTGCCGCTGATCGCGGTCTGGGTCGGGATCCCGCTGCTACTTGCGTTCGTGCCGGCCACGCGGTGGTTCGCGAACTGCCACCGCACGATGCTGGCGGGCTTCCTCGGTGAGCGCATCCCCCGCCCGTACAAGAAGCCCTCGATGCCCGGAATCCTGATGTGGCTGCGGACCACGCTGACCGACCCGGCCACCTGGCGCGACATCATCTGGCTGCTGGTGAACGCGGTGATCGGTTTCACTCTGTGTCTGCTCAGCGCCGTTCTGTTCCTGGCGTCGCTGTTCTACCTGGTCTACCCGCTGCTCGTCGGCGTCACCCCCGAGGGCGTCTTCACCGAGCCGTTCGGCGGCCTGGTCACGGTCAACTTCTGGACCAGCTTCCTGGTGACGCCGGCCGCCCTGGTCGCCTTCATGATCTGGTACGCCGCCGGCGAGCGGCTGCTGAAGGCGAACGCGTTCATGGCCCGTTCCCTGCTCGGCCCGACCGAGAGCGCCAAGCTGGCCCTTCGGGTCCGCGAGCTGGCCGAGTCCCGGGCCGAGACCGTCGACACCCAGGCGGCCGAGCTGCGCCGGATCGAGCGGGACCTGCACGACGGCGCCCAGGCCCGGTTGGCCGCGCTCAGCATGAACCTGGGCATGGCCGAGGAGATGGTCGCCCGCGACCCGGCCCAGGCGGCGGCGCTGCTCACCGAGGCCCGGGAATCCGCCAGTACGGCGCTGTCCGAGCTGCGCGACCTGGTCCGCGGGATCCACCCGCCGGTGCTGGCCGACCGCGGCCTGGACGGCGCGGTCAAGGCACTCGCCATGTCCTGCCCGTTCAAGGTGGACGTCACCTTCGACGTCCCCGGCCGGCCGGCCGCGCCGGTCGAGTCGGCGGCGTACTTCGCGGTGGCCGAATGCCTCGCGAACGCGGTCAAGTACTCGGCCGCGACGACGGCCTGGATCCAGATCACGCATGAGGACGAGAAGCTGCACATGATCGTCGGTGACGACGGCGTCGGAGGTGCGGTGATCCGGCCCGGAGGCGGTCTGTACGGTATCGAACGGCGGCTGGCCGCCTTCGACGGTACGTTGACCGTGGTGAGCCCGAGCGCCGGGCCGACCACCGTGATCATGGAGCTGCCTTGCGAGTCCTCATCGCTGAAGACCACGCCCTCCTCCGGGACGGCCTGATCCGCCTGCTGGAGGCGCACGATTTCGAGGTCGTCGAGGCAGTCGACAACGGTCCCCGGCTGGTGCCCGCCCTGGTGGAGCACCGGCCGGATGTGGCCGTTGTCGACGTACGACTCCCACCGACCTTCACCGACGAGGGCCTGAAGGCCGCGATCGAGGCCCGCCGCCAGGTCCCCGGCTTGCCGATCCTGGTCCTGTCGCAGTACGTCGAGCAGCTGTACGCGCGGGAGCTGTTGACCGGCGGCGGAGGCGCGGTCGGCTACCTGCTCAAGGACCGGGTCTCGAACGTGGCCGAGTTCCTCGATTCGGTACGACGGGTGGCCGCCGGCGGGACCGCGATGGACCCGGACGTGATCGGGCAGCTGCTGGCCCGCAACACGCGCGACGAACCGATCGGCCGGCTGACGCCACGCGAGGCCGAGGTGCTCGGCCTGATGGCGGAGGGCCGCTCGAACGCCGCCATCGCCGGCGCCCTCTTCGTCACCGAGAAGGCCGTCAGCAAGCACACGAACAACATCTTCTCCAAGCTCGACCTCCCACCCTCGGAGGACGACAACCGCCGAGTGATGGCAGTCCTCACCTACCTGTCGTCGCGCTGACGGTACGTCGTGGGGCTGCTGCCGGTGTGGTGGCGGAAGCGGGTGGAGAAGTACAGGGGATCGAGATAGCCGACCTGCGCGGCCACCGAGGCAACTGAGCGGCTGGTCAGCTCGAGGAGGTTGCGGGCCGCGTCGAGGCGGCGGTGTTCGACGAACTGCTGCGGGCTGACGCCGAGTTGCGCGCGGAACAGGTGCGCGAAGCGGGACACCGAGAGATTCGCCGCACGGGCCAGCCGGGGTACGTCGAGGTTCGCGGTCAGATCCTGGTCGATCAGCTCGATGGCGCGCAGGAGACGGTCGTCGATCTGCACCGCCCTCGGGTTCTGGGTGTCGCACCACAGCAGGGCGGCCTCGAGCGAGTTGGCGCTCAGCTGTTCGGCCTGTGGAAGGACGCTGCTCTGGTGCCGGACGGCGTCACGCAGGTGGTCCGCGATCCGGTCGGCGGTCGGCCCGGCGGGGCGGAGCTGAACGATGCCCGGGGCAACTTCCGGCCAGTCCAGCAGTGGGAGCCAGTCGGGTTTCGGGTTGAGGTGGGCGTAGAGGAAGTGCCACCGCTCCCCCACGGTGCCGTAGTCGTGCAGTGTGCCCGGGCGGACGAGAGTCACCGTGCCAGGGTCGGCCGCCACGTCGCCGGTCGGCGCGCCGAAGCGGCCCCGGCCGTCCAGCGTGTGCACCAACAGCCAGTCTGTCGTGCCACGCCTGCGGAAGGTCGCGTAGTCGGAATCTTCGTCGAACTCACCGGTGAGCAGTCGCCGGACGACAGGGGTCGGCGAATCCCGGATAGCAGGATCTCGAAGGTTCACAGCTCGATAGGCTATCGTCCCGGCTGCCCGTCGCAGCCGATCCTGGATGCATGACCGATGTACTGGCCGAGATCTATCGCGACGAGGGGATCGTCCAGGTCCCGCAGGTGCTCACCACCGCCGAGGTCGAGCGGATCAGGACCGTGTTCATGGAGCAGGTTGCCGCCGACCACTCGCTCGCGATCGACGACGGCGTACCGGACGACGATCCGCTGGCGCGGTATCCGCGGTTCGTGCATCCGCACCGGCGACCGGATGCCGAAGCCGGCAAGATCTCGCTGGAGCTGATGCTGGACAGCCGGATCCTCGATGTCGTGACCACTCTGATCGGGCCCGCGCTTGGCGCCCAGTCGATGTTCTACTTCAAGCCGCCGGGTGCGCGCGGCCAGGCGATGCACCAGGACAACACGTTCCTGCGGGCCGATCCGGAGACCTGCCTGGCGGCCTGGATCGCGATCGACGACGTGGACGCGGACAACGGCGGGCTCGCGGTGGTCCCCGGTTCGCACAAGACCGAGTTGGTCTGTCCCGAGCCGGCCGACCTGGCGGAGTCGTTCACCAACGCGGAGGTCCCGATCCCGGAAGGTCTGCGGAAGGTGCAGACGAAGATGAGGGCCGGTGACGTGCTGTTCTTCCACGGCAGCGTCGTCCACGGCTCCCGCCCGAACTCGAGCGCGGACCGCTTCCGGCGCGCACTGATCTTCCACTACATCCCGGAGGAAAGCAGGGAGATCGCTGCCTTCTACAACCCGCTGGTCCGGCCGGACCGGCGTACGGCGGTCCTGCCCGAAGCCATCGGAGGCGGTCCCTGCGGCGACTACGCCGACGCCGAGCCCTGAGTGATCTGACTCACTGGTGTCACATCCGCCGGGGGTGCGGTGTCTTTAAGGCCATCTCTGAGACGAAGGAGTGGCCATGACCGAGAAGACCGATGTCATCGTGATCGGCGGCGGATACGCCGGCGTGATGGCTGCCAACCGCCTGACGCAGCGTGACGACGTACACGTGACCCTGATCAACCCACGTCCGGCCTTTGTCGAACGGATCCGGCTGCACCAGCTCGTCGGCGGGTCGGACGACGCGCTGGTGGACTACCAGAGCATCCTGGCCGGCGGCGTCGAACTCGCGGTCGACACTGTCACCCAGATCGACGCGGCCGGACGTCGGGTGATGCTGGCGAACGGCGGCGCCCTCGACTACGACTACCTGATCTACGCGGTGGGCAGCGGCAGCGGGGACCCCAGCGTGAGCGGCGCGGCGGAGTACGCCTACCCGATCTCCACCCTGGAACAGGCACGGCGACTCCAGCCGGTCGTCGACGCCGCGCCGGCATCGGCCGCGCTGACGGTGGTGGGCGCCGGACCGACCGGCCTGGAAACTGCGTCCGAACTGGCGGAGCAGGGCCGTACAGTGACTCTGGTCTGCGGAAAGGTGCTCGGGCCGTACCTGCATCCGCGGGCCCGGCGCTCGGTCGCCCGGCGGCTCGCCAAGCTCGGTGTGACCGTGCTCGAAGGCGACGGCGCGACGGTGACGGGCGTGACAGCTGACGCCGTCCAGCTCAGCGACGGCCGCGAGCTGCACAGCGACGTGACGATCTGGACCGCGGGGTTCAGCGTGCCGGATCTGGCCACCCGCAGCGGGCTGAGCACGGACTCCCTCGGGCGGCTGCTCACCGACGAGACCCTCACCAGCGTGGACGACGTACGCATCATCGCGGCCGGGGACTCGGGAGCACCCTCGGACCTGCCGGTGCGGATGAGTTGCCAGTCCGCGATGCAGCTGGGCCCGCAGGCCGCCGAGACGGTGCTGAACCGGATCGCCGGCCGGGAGCCCGCGGGCTTCGAGGTTGGGTTCTTCGGCGAGTGCATCAGCCTGGGACGTCGCGCCGGTGTGGTCCAGTACGCGAAGCGGGACGACACCCCGACCGGCGTGTTCCATCTGGGCAACCGATCCATGGCGATGCTCAAGGAAGGTGTCTGCAAGAGCACCATCTGGCAGCTCAGGCAGGAGGCGCGCCGACCCGGCAAGCTCGATCTCTGGTTCAAGGATCGCCGACGCCGGAAGGTACTGCAGGCCAAGGCCGCAAAGGCACCCGCGAACGCAGGCCGCCCGGCCTGAGGAGAGCTGCCTTGATGAGCGACCAGTCCGGTGACCCCGCGACCGACGCCTTCGTCGCCCACCGGAACCTGCTGTTCACCGTCGCCTACGAGATCCTCGGATCGGCGGTCGACGCGGAGGACGTGCTGCAGGAGACCTGGCTGCGGTGGAGCAAGGTCGGTCTGGATCAGGTCCGCGATCAGCGCGCCTACCTGATCCGGATCACCACCCGCCAGTCGCTCAACCGCCTGCGCACGATGCAGCGGCGCCGAGAGGCGTACGTCGGTCCCTGGCTGCCCGAACCGCTGCTCACCGCTCCGGACGCGGCCGAGGACGTCGAGTTGGCCGAGAGTGTGTCGATGGCGATGATGCTGGTCCTGGAAACGCTGACTCCGACCGAGCGGGCCGTCTTCGTCCTGCGCGAGGCGTTCGGTGTCAGCTACGACGACATCGCGGCGGCCGTCGACAAGAACCCGGCGGCCGTCCGCCAGATCGCGCACCGCGCCCGGCAGCACGTCGAAGCCCGCCGCCCCCGCAGTGTGGTCTCCCCGAACGAAGGACGGGCGGCCTTCGAGGCCTTCCAGCGCGCGGTCGAGGCCAGCGACCTGAAGGCCCTGCTGGACGTCCTCGCGCCCGACGTGGTCCTCGTCAGCGACGGTGGCGGCCTCAAACTCACCGCACTGCGTCCGATCATCGGCGCGGAGAAGGCGATCCGCATGTTCGTCGGCAGCGTGCAGAGGGTCGGCGGCACGCTCACCACCGAGCCGACCGTGATCAACGGCAACCCGGCGCTGCTGTTCCGCTTCGACGGGAAGCTCGACGGCGTCGTCGCGCTGCGGATCGAGGACGCCCACGTCACCGGCATCTACTACGTCCGCAACCCCGAGAAGCTGTCCCGCCTCGAGTCGGAAACCGCACTCACCTTGCGTTGAGGCGGACACCAGGCACTCACCAACTGCGCACCACCGAGGCGGATCACGCTCGGTCGGTCGCTGGGCCCCGGCGGCCGCGAGGGTTGGTGAGTGGCGCAGGTCCGGACCGCCACGCCATCACAATCGCGGCGCTCCGGCGTCGGCAGGCGGGGCCCGCAGCGGAGTCGTCGGTTGTGATGGCCTGGGCGTCCGCCATCTAGTTCCGGATGCGGCGGAGGAACTCCTGGGTGCGGGGCTGGCTGGGTTGTCCAGGACGTCCGCGGGTGGCCCGCTTTCGAGCAGGCCGCCGTGGTGCAGGAAGCAGACCTGGTCGGCGATCTCGCGGGCGAACGCCATCTCGTGGGTGCAGATCAGCATCGTCATCCCCTCCGACCGCAGGTCGCGGAGCAGATCGAGAACCTCACCGACCAACTCGGGGTCGAGAGCCGAGGTGATCTCGTCGAGCAAACCGCCGTCACCGCACGAGATCTCCTGCGCAAAGGCTTAGGGCACGTCAGTTGCTGTAGTCGCGGAATCCCCGGCCGGTCTTGCGGCCCAGGTAGCCGGCGGTGACCAGGTGCTCGAGCAGCGGGGCCGGGGCGAATCCGGGCTCGCGGAACTCGAGGTAGAGGGTCCGCTGGATGGCCAGCGAGACGTCCAGGCCGACCACGTCCAGCAGCTCGAACGGACCCATCGGCAGCCGGCAGCCGAGCTTCATCGCGGCGTCGATGTCTTCGACCCCGGCGTAGTGCGCCTCGAGCATCCGGACCGAGTCGTTCAGGTACGGGAACAGCAGCGCGTTCACGATGAAGCCGGCCCGGTCGCCGCACCGGACCGGGTGCTTGCCGGCGGCAACAGCCAGCGCCGCGACCGTGTCGGCCACATCCGGGGACGTGCTGACCGTGCTCACGACCTCGACCAGCTTCATCACTGGCGCCGGGTTGAAGAAGTGCACACCGACCACGTCGGCCGGCCGCTTGGTCGCCATCGCCAGGTCGATCACCGGCAGACTCGAGGTGGTCGTTGCGAGGATCGCACCCGGCTTGCAGATCTCGTCGAAGGTCTCGAACAGCGCCTGCTTGACGCTCAGCTCCTCGACCACGGCCTCGACCACCAGGTCAACACTCGCGAGGTCGTCGAGCTTGGCCGTTCCGGTGATCCGGCGCAGCGTCGCGTCCCGCTCCTCCGAGGACAGCTTGCCGCGCTGAACGCCCTTCTCCAGCGAGCGTTCGAGGCCGGCCCGGACCCGGTCCACCTTCTCAGTACCGCGGGCGACGTACAGGACGTCGTACCCGGCCCTGGCGCAGACCTCGATGATGCCGACGGCCATCGTCCCGGAGCCGACCACGCCGACCTGCTTGATCGGGCGTACGGCGATCTCCGCGCCGTCCGACGCCGGCGTGTGCTCGTCGTCGACCACGACCGGGGAGTCCGGCGCCTCGTAGGTGTAGAAACCGCGGCCGGTCTTGCGGCCGAGCAGTCCGGCGGTGACCATCTGCTTGAGGATCGGGGCCGGCGCATGCAGCCGGTTGCGGCCCTGCTTGTACATCGTGTCGAGGATCTCGTACGCCGTGTCGAGGCCGATCAGATCGAGCAGCGCGAGCGGACCCATCGGGTAGCCGCAGCCGAGCCGCATCGCCGCGTCCACGTCCTCGCGGGTCGCGTACCGCGACTCCACCATCGAGACCGCGTGATTCAGGTAGCCGAACAGCAGGGCGTTCGCGATGAAGCCGGCCCGGTCGGCAGCCACCACCGGGACCTTGTCGAGGCGGCGGGCCAGCGCGAGCACGTCCTCGACCACGTCCGGCTCGGTGACCACTGTCCGGATCACCTCGACGAACTCCTGCACCGGCGCGGGGTTGAAGAAGTGCATGCCGACGACGCGGCGCGGGCGCTGGGTGGCGACCGAGATCTCGGTGACCGACAGGGACGAGGTGTTGGTGGCCAGGATGGCGTCGTCGCGGACGACCTTGTCCAGCGCCGAGAAGATCTCGCGCTTGAGCTCGAGCCGCTCGATCACGGCCTCGATCACCAGGTCGCAGTCCGCGAGCGCCTCGAGCGTGGTGGCGAAGGTGACCCGGTCGAACAGCGCCTGCTGGTCCTCGACCGACAGCTTGCCGCGCTTCACCGCCCGGTCGGTGGAGTGCTGGATGTGCCCGCGGCCGCGCTCGGCCGCCTCCCCGTCACGCTCGACGCCGACCACGGTCAGGCCGTTGCGCGCGAACACCTCGGCGATCCCGGCACCCATCGTGCCCAGACCGACCACACCCACCGTCTTCAGTTCCCGAGCCATGGCCCGAACTATGCCAGTCCCACTACTGGTCCGCCCATGAGCTGAGTCACCCGGGAGGCCAACCTCACACCTCGTCGAACACCACCGGCGACTCCAGCCACGCGTCCAGCAGCCAGGCCGGATCCGGGGCGCTGTCGAGCATGGACGCGACCGGTTTCGGCTTGAGCTCGCGCCCGAGAAGGTCCCCGACCGGCAGCCACACCGCCCGATAGCTCCCGGCTTCCGACTCCGCGGTACTTCCCATCTCCGGCCCTTCGCCGGCGCCGAACTCGCCACCGATCGACTCGGCCAGGAAGTAGTGCTGGGTGCTCGTGCCGAAGTTCACCACGGCGACCAGCCCGCGGATCTTCACCAGCACACCCAGTTCCTCGTGGGTCTCGCGCCGGGCCGCCTCCGCCAGGCTCTCGCCCTCCTCGACCTGGCCGCCCGGCAGGACGTGGTACGTCCGTCCGTCGCGCACCCGCTCGATCGCGGCCACTCCGTGCCGGGAGAGCAGGACGATCCCCGCGCGGATCATGCGCGGCTCGCCAGGACGCTGAACCAGAACCCGATCCGCGACTCGCTGCGTCTGACCTGCTCGACGTTCCAGCCGTTCGCGGTGAGCAGTTCGCGCAACGGTTCCTCCTGCCACATGACGAAATGCCGGGGCAGGTCGAGGTTCCGGTTGGACCACTCCTCGCCCTTGCCCTCCCGCGTCGCGAACGCGAGCACCGGCGCGGCCCGCGCCGCCTTCCGGAGTACTCCGGCCAGCTGGGCACGGTCGAAGTGCAGGAACACCGCGTCGGCGAACACAGCGTCGTACGGGCCGCCGAAGTCGTCCGTGATCGCGTTCAGCCGATCGGCGTCGTACCCGCCGGCACGCATCATCTCGAGGAAGGCCTGGGTCGCGTCGGTACGCCGTACGACGAAACCGCGGCGCTCCAACTCGATCGCGTCGCGGCCGGTCCCGCTGCCGAGCTCCAGAATGCGGGCGCCGGGCGCGACCCCCTCGGCGAGCAGGTCGATGAGCAGCTCGTTGGGCTCCTTGGGGATCGATTCCCGGAACTTCGCCGACGCCTGCTCGTACGTCGCCAGCGTCACCTCGTTGTCCGTCTGCACCCGGGTCCACCCGTCGCCGGTGTGCTCGACGATCGCCGGGAGCCTCAGCCCGAGGTCGACGCCGAGCACGACCACGGTCTCGCCGCGATGCAGGTCGGCGATCGCCTGCAGCTCCTCGTCAGGTCGCTGCGCGAGCTCGGGTACGACGGTCAGCCGGACGCCGAGGTGGTCGGCCAACCGGGTGCCGGCTGCCGCCTCGAACGGGCCGGCGTACACCTGGGCGATCCTGTCCCCGACCACCGGATCCTGCACATCCCCAGGCAACAGCAGAATCCGCGCGGGACACATGAGATTCATCCGGCGACGTACTCCAGTGCCTCGGCGGCGTAGTCCGGCCAGACCTCCGACTGTGCCAGCGGGATCACCACCCACTCCTTCATCGGCCGGCCCATGCCCGGGTCGAACGCCTCGGCGCCCGGCACAGCGAGCGCCTTCTCCCGCGGCTCCGGCGGGAGCTTGAACGTCATGGCATCGCCGAACATCCCGGCGAGCACCTTCTTGCCGATCTTGAGACAGGGCATGCCGAACATGCTTCCCCGGACCACGCCGGCCGACTCCAGTCCGGCCGCGACCGCGTCGTACTCGGCGATCGCCTGTTCGCTGACCTTCGGCATCATGTTCACCACCCTGCCACTCCGGACGGCCAGGCGACATGGGTTCCCGGCCGCTCGTGGACTACGGTGCTTTCTCGTGCGCTTGGTGATTGCTACGTGTTCTGTGGACTACTCCGGCCGGCTGACGGCTCATCTGCCGATGGCGCCGCGGTTGCTGATGGTGAAGGCGGACGGGTCGGTACTGATCCACGCCGACGGCGGCTCGTACAAGCCGCTCAACTGGATGTCGCCGCCGTGCAAGCTGACTGAGGACGGTGACGTGTGGAGCGTCACCAACAAGGCCGGCGAGGAGCTGCGGATCACCATCGAGGAGGTGCACAGCGACACCGCCTACGAGCTCGGCGTCGACCCCGGTCTGATCAAGGACGGCGTCGAGGCGCACCTGCAGGAACTGCTGGCCGAGCACGTGCACACCTTCGGCGAGGGCTGGTCCCTGGTACGGCGCGAGTACCCGACCGCGATCGGCCCGGTCGACCTCCTCTGCCGGGATGCCGACGGCAAGCACGTCGCCGTCGAGATCAAGCGCCGCGGCGAGATCGACGGCGTCGAGCAGCTCACGCGGTACGTCGAACTCCTCAACCGCGACCCGATGCTGGCCCCGGTCCGCGGCATCTTCGCCGCCCAGCTCATCAAGCCCCAGGCCAAGGTCCTCGCCACCGACCGGGGCCTCGAATGCCTCACCGTCGACTACGACGCCCTCCGAGGCATGGAATCCGACGTACTGCGGTTGTTCTGAGCTCACCGAGGTGTTGACAGGACGTCGGCCGCGGGCACTTACTTAGCGATATGGCTAAGGAAACGGTGATCTGTACTTATCGGGTCCGGGCGGCGGATGAGGATCGGTTCCGGGAGGTGCTCGGCGGGCATTGGGCGACGTTGCGGGGGCTCGGGTTCGTGACCGAGGAGCGGGCGACGGTGTTCCGGTCGGTGGACGAGCCGACGTACGTCGAGATCTTCACCTGGGTGGACGGTGGATTCGCGCGGGCGCACGAGCACCCTGACGTGCTGACGCTCTGGGAGCGGATGGACCCGCTGCTCGAGGAGCGGGACGGGCTGCCGAAGTGGGACTTCCCGCACTACCTGCCCCAGGATCTGGCACAGGATCTGCCGGCTTGACCGCCGGCTCTCGCGGCGGGCGGGACCTGGACGACCTCGACCGGGTGTTCACCGCCCTCGCGCACCACTCCCGCCGTACCATCCTGCTGGTCCTGCACCTGCGCGGCGGCGAGATGACCTCAGGCGAGATCGCGGGACGCTTCGACCACTCCTGGCCGACGATCACCCGACACCTGGGGGTCCTGGAGCAGGCCGGACTCGTACATGTCACCCTGAGGGGCCGCGAGCGCGTCTATCGCCTGGACACCGGCCCACTGTTCGCCGTCGGCGTTCCCTGGCTGCACCGGTTCGAGACTTCATCCTGACAAGTCAGGAAATTTGCCCGATTTCGGGCAGATCCTTTGCGCTGACCTCGAAAACGCTGCAAGGTGGACGCGTGATCAGTGAGGCGGCGGTGGGGCCCGTGGACGAGCTGGCCGAGCAGGTCAGCCGGACCACCGGGCTGTCGGCGGACGACGCGCGGCGCGTCGTCGCGGACGTACTGGCCTATTTCACCGAGACCACCGAGGACTACGTCCGGCGCCGGCACCGGGAGCTGCAGACCTACGGCGCCCGCAACGACGAGATCTTCGCCCGGCTCGGTACCGAGCTCCGGCACTGGCCGGTGCGCTCCCCCGAACTCTCAGCCCGGCAGCTGCGACGGATCGTCTACGGCTGAGCGGTGAGCAACCAACCTTCGAAAGGCACCAACACATGTGCGGAATCGTCGGGTACGTCGGCACCAAGCCGGCCGCGCCCATCCTGGTGGACGGACTGGCGCGGCTGGAGTACCGCGGCTACGACTCGGCAGGTGTCGCGGTCCTGGGGGCCAGCGAGCTGAAGGTGCACAAGGACGCCGGCCGCGTCCGTGAGCTGGAGGCGTCGCTGCCGAAGCGGTTCGGCGGCAAGCTCGGCATCGGCCACACCCGGTGGGCCACGCACGGCGGCCCGAGCAAGGACAACGCGCACCCGCACGCCAGCGGCAACGAGCGGATCGCCGTCGTCCACAACGGCATCTTCGACAACGCCGGCGCGCTGCGGGCCCAGCTGGAGGAAGCCGGCGTCAAGCTGCGCTCGGAGACCGACACCGAGGTGCTCGCGCACCTGATCGAGCAGTCCGAGGGCGCCACCCTCGAGGACAAGGTGATGGCCGCCCTGCGCCGGATCGAGGGCACCTACGGCATCGCTGTCATCGACCTGGACTTCCCGGACCGGATCGTGGTCGCCCGTAACGGCAGCCCGCTGATCCTCGGCATCGGCGACGGCGAGATGCATGTCGCCTCCGACGCGGCCGCCCTGATCCGCTACACCCGTCAGGTCGTCTACTTGGACGACGGCGAGCTGGCCACCGTCCGCGCCGACGGCTACCGCACCTTCACCCAGGACGCCGCGCCCACCACCAAGACCGCCAAGACGGTCGAGTGGGAGGCCGACGAGTACGAGCGCGGCCTGCACGAGCACTTCATGATGAAGGAGATCCACGAGCAGCCGGACGCGGTCGGCCGGGCCATCCGGGGCCGTCTCGACGAGCGCTTCCACACCGTCCACCTCGGCGGCCTGAACATGGACGCCCGCGAGGCCCGGGAGATCAAGCGGGTCAAGATCCTCGGCTGCGGATCGGCGTACTACGCCGGCCAGATGGGCGCGCAGTTCATCGAAGAGGTCGCCCGGATCCCCGCCGACGCCGAGCCGGCCTCGGAGTTCCGCTACCGCAACCCGGTGGTCGAGCGCGACACCCTCTACATCGCGGTCAGCCAGTCCGGCGAGACGCTGGACACCCTGGTCGCCGTGCAGGAGCTGAAGCGCAAGGGCGGCCGCGTGATCGGCCTGGTCAACGCGGTCGGCTCCAGCATCGCCCGTGAGGTCGACGGCGGTGTCTACCTGCACGCCGGCCCGGAGGTCTCGGTCGCCTCGACCAAGGCGCTGACCAACATGGCGGTCGCGTTCGCGATGCTCGGCATCCACCTGGGCCGGATCCGCGACGTCTCCCCCGCTGACGGCCGCCGGCTGATCGAGGGCCTGAAGAAGCTGCCCGAGCACATCCAGTCGATCGTGGCCCAGGAGGAGGAGCTGGCCAAGATCGCCGGCCGGCTCGCCCAGCACGAGAGCCTGTTCTTCGTCGGCCGGACCCGCGGCTACCCGGTCGCCCGCGAGGGTGCGCAGAAGCTGAAGGAGATCTCCTACCGGCACGCCGAGGCCTATCAGACGTCGGAGCTGAAGCACGGCCCGCTCGCGCTGATCTCGCCGGACGTCCCGAGCGTCGCGATCGTGCCGGACGACGAACTGGTCGACCGCAACATCGGCGCGCTGCACGAGATCGCTGCCCGGTCCGGCCCGCTGTACGTCGTCACGCACCCGGGCGTCGACGTACCGGACGGTGTCGCGGCGAAGATTGTCGTACCGAAGAACGAGCCGGAACTCGACCCGATCCTGCTCACCATCCCGCTGCAGATCCTCGCGTACTACGCGGCGGTCGCGCTCGGCCACGACGTCGACAAGCCGCGCAACCTGGCCAAGTCCGTCACGGTCGAGTAGGCACGGACCGCCAGGCCATCACAATCGCACCACTGCAGCCTCCGCCGCGCTCAGCGTGGCGGAGGCCGCTGCGTTGTGATGGCCTGGCGGTCCGGCCCCCTACGATGAGTCGATGCCGAGCGACCAGATCCGCCACGTTCGCCTGTCCTCCGTGGTCCTCCCCCTCGACCAGCCGATCAGCGACGCCAAGGTGCTCACCGGGCGGCAGCGGCCGATGACCGAGATCGTGTTCCTGTTCGCGGAGATCGCGACCGCGCAGGACCAGCACGGGATCGGGTTCAGCTACTCCAAGCGGGCCGGCGGTCCCGCGCAGTACGCGCATGCCAAGGAGATCGCGGCGAACCTGATCGGTGAGGACCCGTCGGACATCGGCAAGGTGTACGACAAGTTGCTCTGGGCCGGCGCGTCGGTCGGGCGGTCCGGGGTGGCGACGCAGGCGATCGCGGCGATCGACATCGCGCTGTGGGACCTGAAGGCGAAGCGGGCCGGGCTTCCGCTGGCCAAGCTGCTGGGCGCCCATCGGGACTCGGTGCGCGCGTACAACACCTCCGGCGGGTTCCTGCACGCGCCGATCGAGGAGGTCACGGAGCGCGCGTCGAAGTCGCTGGCGGACGGGATCGGCGGGATCAAGATCAAGGTCGGGCAGCCGGACACCCGGATCGACCTGGAGCGGGTCCGCGCCGTCCGCGAGCACCTGGGCGACGGCGTACCGCTGATGGTGGACGCGAACCAGCAGTGGGACCGGCCGACGGGGCTGCGGTTCGGGCGGGTGCTCGAGCAGTTCGACCTGGTCTGGATCGAGGAGCCGCTCGACGCGTACGACGCCGAGGGACACGCTGAGTTGGCCGCAGCGCTGGACACGCCGATCGCGACCGGGGAGATGCTGTCGAGCGTGGGCGAACACGTCCGGCTGATCGAGGCCCGGGCCGCCGACATCATCCAGCCGGACGCGCCGCGGATCGGCGGCATCACACCGTTCCTGAAGCTGGCCACGCTTGCGGATCACCACGGCCTCCAACTGGCGCCGCACTTCGCGATGGAAATCCACCTCCACCTGGCTGCCGCCTATCCGCGCGAGCCGTGGGTCGAGCACTTCGAGTGGCTGAACCCGTTGTTCAACGAGCGTCTCGAGACATTGGACGGCCGCATGCTCGTCCCGGATCGCCCCGGGCTCGGCTTCACCACCAGCGAGCAATGCGCCGCGTGGACCGTCGACAGTTGCGAGTTCGGCACGCGATGAGCGGGCGGCACTGGTTGGCGATGCCCTCTCGGACCTGATCCGGCGCCGAGTGATACCTTCCGGGAATCATGTTCTCGCTCGACCAGCTGAGCGCCTTCGTCGCCGTCGCCGAGGAACTCCACTTCGGCCGCGCCGCCGAGCGGCTGAACATGACCCAGCCGCCGCTGAGCCGTCAGGTCCAGAAACTCGAGCGTGCCGTCGGGGTGCGGCTGCTCGAGCGGGACAACCGCCGGGTGGAGCTCACCGAGGCCGGGCAGGCGTTCCTGACCGAGGCTCGCCGGCTGCTGGCGCTGGTCGAGACCGCCGGCGATCTGGCCCGTCGGGTCGATCAGGGTGCGGCCGGCACGCTGCGCCTCGGTTTCACCGCGGTCTCGGCGATCCGCACGCTCGGCCCGTTCCTGCGCCGGATGTCGGAGGAACTGCCGGACGTGGACGTGATCCTGCACGAGCGCGTCACTCCGGCGCAGATCGACGGCCTGCTGCGCGGCGAGCTGGATCTCGGCCTCGGTCGGCCGCCGTTCGACACACGCCTGCTCGACTCCCGAGTCGTGTTCCGCGAACCACTGTGTGCCGTTGTACCGAGCAACCATCGGCTCGCGTCCCTCGACCGCCCGCTGACCCCGGCCGACTTCGCCGACGAGCCGGTGATCAGCTACTCCCCCACCCAGGCGCGCTACTTCCACGAACTGACGGTCCGATTCCTCGCCGACTCCCATCCCCGGATCGAGCAGCGGGTCCAGCAGATCCTCACCGTCGTCCTCCTGGCCGCGGCCGGTCGCGGCGTTGCCCTGGTTCCCGCTTCGGCGCGCAGCCTCGGGGTCGAGGGCGTGACGTACTGCGAGGTCGGCGTGCCGGGTGAGCCGGTCGAACTGCACGCGATCTGGAACCGCGACTCCACCAGTCCCGTGCTGCAGCGAGTGCTCACGATGCTTCCAGAGCATCGATAGATCCAACATCGATCTTGGACAGGTATCCACACTGGTTCCTAGGCTGACCGGCATGAACCCTGCCGAACTCGCGGCTCAGCTCAAGACCGGGCTGCTGTCCTTCCCGGTGACGCACTTCAACCCGGATCTGAGCTTCAACGAGTCCGGCTATCGCGAGCACCTGTCCTGGCTCAGTCAGTACGACGTCGCCGGGTTGTTCGCCGCCGGCGGCACCGGTGAGGGCTTCTCGCTGACGCCCGCCGAGATCGACACGGTCGTCCGCGCGGCGGTGTCAGAGGTGAACGGGAAGCTCCCGGTGATCGCGCCCGCGACCGGCGGTACGGCGACCGCGATCGCACAAGCCCAGGCCGCGGAGGCCGCCGGTGCCGATGGGGTCCTGCTGCTGCCGCCGTACCTGACCGAGGCGGGTCAGCGTGGGCTGATCGACCATGTGTCGGCTGTCTGCCGCAGTACGAGGCTCGGCGTCACCGTCTACAGCCGGGCGAACGCGATCCTCACCGACGTCTCCGTCGCGGAGCTTGCCGACCGCAACGAAAACCTCGTCTGCCTGAAGGACGGCGTCGGCAACATCGAGATGATGACCCGCACGTACGCCCGGGTCGGCGACCGGCTCACCTACATCGGCGGTCTGCCGACGGCCGAGACGTTCGCGCTGCCGCTGCTGCAGCTCGGGGTCAGCACGTACTCCTCGGCGATCTTCAACTTCGTGCCCGAGTTCGCACTCGGCTTCTACGCCGACGTACTGGCGCAGGACCGCGAGAGCGTCTACCGCAAGCTGGACGAGTTCGTCCTCCCCTACCTGGACATCCGGGACCGGATGAAGGGGTACGCCGTCTCGATCGTCAAGGCCGGCGTGACCGCGATCGGCCGATCTGCGGGGCCGGTGCGTCCACCGCTCCAGGACCTGAGCGAGGACGAGCTGACTCAGCTCACCGCATTGATCGGCAGGATCAAGTGACGCCGACCATCGCCTCGGTCGAGGTCGTTCCGGTCGCCGGGTACGACAGCATGCTGCTGAACCTGAGCGGTGCGCACGGACCGTTCTTCACCCGGAACGTCGTGATCGTGACCGACAGCTCGGGCAACATCGGCCTCGGCGAGGTTCCGGGGGGCGACAAGATCGCGTCGACGATCCATGCGGCCGCCGAGTTCGCAGTCGGTCAGGAACTCGCGCAGTATCGCCAACTCCTCCGGCGCGTCGCGCGGACCTTCGCCGACCGAGATGCTGGTGGCCGGGGGCAACAGACCTTCGATCTCCGGACGACGGTCCACGCGGTGACCGGCCTCGAATCGGCGCTGCTCGATCTGTTCGGGCAGCATCTCGGCGTGCCTGTGGCCGAGTTGCTGGGTGACGGGCAGCAGCGCTCTGCTGTGCCGGTGCTTGGTTATCTCTTCTATGTCGGCGACGCCGGACGAACCGAGCTTCCGTACCTGACCGACGCCGGCGAGGATCGGTGGTCGAAGCTGCGGCGGCAGTCGGCGTTGACACCCGATGCGGTGGTGGCGTTGGCCGAGGCGGCGCAGGAGCGGTACGGGTTCGCGGACTTCAAGCTGAAGGGTGGCGTGTTCGACGGGCCTGTCGAGCTCGAGGCTGTGCGGGCGTTGGCCGCACGGTTCCCGTCGGCCCGGATCACGATCGACCCGAACGGAGCTTGGCCGGTGCGGGACGCGATCGCGTGGTGTTCGGGCCTGGACGACGTACTGGCGTATGTCGAGGACCCGGTCGGCGCGGAGCCGGGGTTCTCGGGGCGCGAGACGATGGCGGAGTTCAGGCGCGCGACCGGGCTGCCGACGGCAACGAACATGATCGCGACCGACTGGCGCGAGCTCGCGCACGCCATCCGGGTCGATGCGGTCGACATTCCGCTGGCCGATCCGCACTTCTGGACGATGGCCGGGTCGGTGCGCGTCGCGCAGTTGTGCACGGACTTCGGGCTGACCTGGGGGTCGCACTCGAACAACCACTTCGACATCTCGCTGGCGATGTTCACCCAGGTCGGCGCTGCGGCACCGGGCGACATCACCGCCCTGGACACGCATTGGATCTGGCAGGACGGGCAGGCGCTGACCAGGGAACCGTTGCGGATCGAGAACGGGTCGATCGCCGTACCGACGAAGCCTGGGCTCGGCGTCGAGTTGGACCGCGATGCGCTTGCCGCCGCGCACGAGTTGTATCAACAGCATGGGCTCGGTGCACGCGACGACGCGATCGCCATGCAGTACCTGGTCGAGGACTGGGTGTTCGATCCGAAGCGCCCCTGTCTGGTGCGGTGATGTTCACCTGATGTTGTGCGCGATAGGTTTCGATCGGTGCTGACGTCCCGATCAAGGAGCCTTGAATGCGCTGGCAGAAGCCGCTCGCCGCAGCAATAGTCCTGACCGCCCTGACCACGACGCTGACGGCGTCGGCGACGCCGGGCAAGCATCCCAGCGGTGGTGGTTCCTGCTCACCGGACGCGCAGTTCCTCGGCTTCAGTGATGCGCTGGACAAGACGACGTTCGACGGCCAGCCGGTCGCAGGCCTGTCGGCGCTGAACGTGACCGGCCCGCACAGCGCGACCGCTCTGGTGGACAACGTCGGGACCACACCGGCCCGGGTGTTCCAGCTCGAGACCAACAGCAAGCCGACGGCGGTCAGCGTCGACGGGATGACGATCCTGCGCCGCCCGGACGGTACGCCGTACACGGGCGCGGACTTCGACGGCGAGGGCCTGGTGGTCGAGCGGGGCGATCGGACCATCCTGGCCACCTCCGAGCGCGAACCGTCGATCCGCCGCTTCCGGCTGTCCGACGGCAAGGAGACCGCGTCGCTGCCGGTGCCGTCGCGCTTCCAGGTCGCGCCGGCCGGCGAGGCGACGAGCAACGCGACGTTCGAGTCGCTCGCGGTCAGCCGTGACGGGCTGTCGCTGTTCGCCGGCATGGAAGGCCCGCTCGCGTCCGACGGCACCGACGCCGACGGCCGCACGCGCAACCGCATCCTTCGGTACGCCGGGTTCCCGGGCCATGACTACCGGGTCGCCGCGCAGTACGCCTACAAGCCCGACCCGGGTCTCTCGCTGGTCGAGCTCGCCTGGGTGAACCGGGACGAACTGGTGTCGATGGAGCGCACGTTCACGCCGGGTGTGGGCAACACGATCCGGGTGTTCACCGTGTCGTTGCGCCGGGCCGTCGACGTGTCGCAGCAGGCGTCGCTGGCGGATGCGCCGGAGAAGGTCTTCCTGCAGAAGAAGCTGCTGTTCGACCTGGTGAACTGCCCGCCGTCCGGCGCGGTCGCCAAGCAGCCGCAGCCGAACCCGCTGCTGGACAACGTCGAGGCGCTCGCCCTCGGCGGCTACCTGCCCGGCGGCAAGCGGCAGCTGTACCTGCTGTCCGACGACAACAACGGCGCCACCCAGATCACCCGGTTCTACTCACTGGCCGTCGATCTGCGCTGACGTCACCCTGCATGACATGGCGTGATGCTTAGGCGCGGGTCACAATGTGTGAATGCGCGTGATCGTGGTGGGTGCGGGCGTGATCGGGCTGACCTGTGCCGTCCGGCTCGCCGAGGGTGGGTACGACGTGGCCGTGTTCGCCCGCGACCTGCCGCTGGAGACGACGTCGGCGGTGGCTGCGGCGATCTGGTACCCGTACCTGTCGGCTCCCGAGGACCGCGTCGCCGCCTGGTCCAGGACGGCGTACGAGGAATTCTCCAAGCTGGCGGAGCTCGAGCCGTCGGTGCGAATGCGGCGCGGGCGCGAGTTCCTGGTGGAGCAGAAGCCGGATCCGCGCTGGGCCGACGTCCTGCCTGACCTGACCCGGGTGTCGCCGCCGGCCGGATTCGAGGACGGCTGGTCGTTCACGACGGCGGTGATCGAGATGCCGGCGTACCTGCAGTCGCTCGTCAAGCGGCTGGACCTGGCCGGCGGGACGCTCACCCGCGCTGCGTTGCCGGCCTTGCCGACGACGGCCGATGTGGTCATCAACTGTGCCGGCCTCGGTGCCCGGCTGACCGCGAGCGACCCGGCCGTGACGCCTGTGCGGGGGCAGGTGATGACGGTCGAGCAGTGCGGCCTGACCGAGTGGCTCGTGGCCGATCGGTCGCCTTCGGAGTTGACGTACGTCGTACCGCGGGAGCATGACGTGGTGGTCGGCGGGACCAGCCAACCGAACGACTGGAACCTCGCGGTCGATCAGGCGACCGCGGATCAGATGCTGGAGCGGGCGGCCGAGCTGGTCCCACAGTTGCGCAAGGCAAAGATCATCCGGCATCGGGTCGGACTGCGCCCGGCCCGGCCGGCGATCCGGTGTGAGCTGGTCCGGACGCGGACGGGTGAGCCGGTGATCCACTGCTACGGACATGGTGGTTCCGGGGTCACGCTGTCCTGGGGTTGCGCGGACGAGGTCTTCGAGCTTGTCCAGGGAATCTGACCGGCCGATCATCCTCGACGGCGGTCTGTCGAACGCCCTGGAAGATCGTGGCCACGACCTGTCGGACGCGTTGTGGTCGGCGCGGCTGTTGAAGGACGCGCCGGCTGAGATCGCGGCGGTGCATCGGGCGTACTACGACGCCGGGGCGATGGTGGCTACGACGGCCAGCTATCAGGCCAGCGTGGTCGGGTTCGAGCGCGCCGGGGTGCCGCGATCCGAGGCCGAGCGACTGATTACGAGCAGTGTGCGGATCGCCCGCGATGTGCGCGACTCGTTCACCGACGGACGGCGCCGGCTGGTTGCCGCGTCGGTCGGGCCGTACGGTGCGATGCTCGCGGACGGATCGGAGTACCGCGGCCGGTACGGCGTGAGTGCGGCGACGCTCCGTGACTTCCACGGGCCGCGGATGGAGCTGCTGATCAGTGCTGAGCCTGACCTGATGGCGGTAGAGACCATCCCGGACGCGGACGAAGCCGAGGTACTCGTCGGGCTGCTGGCCGAGCTGGACTTTCCGGCGTGGTTCTCCTACTCGATCTCCGGGAGACACACGCGCGCCGGCCAACCTCTCACGGACGCCTTCGCGATCGCCGCGATCGACCAAGTGATTGCCGTCGGCATCAACTGCTGTGCGCCCGATGAGGTCCGGCCCGCGGTCGAGACAGCCGTCGCGGTCACCGGCAAGCCGGCCGTCGCCTACCCCAACTCCGGCGAGTCCTGGGACGCGACCGCCCGCCACTGGACGGGCCACCGGACAACCCCTCTTGCCTCAGCATGGTTTGCCGCCGGGGCGGCGTACGTCGGTGGCTGCTGCCGGGTCGGACCCGACGACATCCGTGCGCTGGTGGACGCCCTAGACACCTAGGACCTGGCAGAGGAGGTCCAGGGCGCCGGGGTAGGCGTGGTCGGGTGGGGTGCCGTAGCCGACGATGACCGCTTGGCGGGTGGCCGGGGTCGGGTTGAAGTGGTAGCTGCTCAGGGTGGTGAGACCCAGGCCCTGGCGCGCGGCTCGGGCGACCACGTCTTCCGCGTCGCCGGGGACCTCGAGGAGGACGTGCATACCGGCCGAGATGCCGGCGACCTTGACGTTCGGGGCGCGGACGGCGAGCAACTCGACCAGGCGGTCCCTGCGCCGGCGATAGTGCAGCCGGGACCGCCGGACGTGCCGGTCGTAGTGGCCGGAGGCAATGAATTCCGCGAGGGTGAGCTGCTCCAGGGTCGCGGTCTGGAAGTCGGCCGTCCGCTTGGCCGCGACCACCGGCTCGATCAACCGATGCGGCAACACCATCCACGCGAGCCGCAGTCCCGGTGCGAGGCTCTTGCTCGCCGTCCCCGTGTACACGACCCGCTCGGGGTCCAGCGCCTGCAGCGCCCCCACGGCCTGCCGGTCGTACCGGAACTCACCGTCGTAGTCGTCCTCGATCAGCACTCCCCCGGTGTCTCTGGCCCACTCGACTGCCGCAGTACGACGCTCAGGCGCAAGCGGCACGCCCGTCGGCATCTGGTGCGCCGGTGTCAGCAAAGCACCGTCACCAGTCAGCTGTGAGACCTGCGCACCAAGCTCGTCGACCGAGACCGGCACAGGCGTGAGGCCCCGCGACCGGATCACGTCCAGGTGCAGGGCGTACCCGAACTCCTCCACGGACACGGTCGTCCCGCCGAGGTTCCGCAGTACTTCGCTGAGCAGGCTCACGCCCTGCACGTAGCCGGAGCAGATCAGGACCCGTTCGGGATCGGCGCGGACGCCACGGGCCCGGGCCAGGTAGTCGGCGAGCATCCGGCGCAGTTCGATCCGGCCGCGCGGATCGCCGAGGCCGAAAGCCTCGTTGGGTGCCGCGGTCAACGCCTTCCGCGCGGCGGTCAGCCACTCACCGCGCGGGAACGTCGAGACATCAGGTGCACCGGGAGTCAGGTCGTAGCGGTATGCCTTTGCCGAGGGCAACGACACGTCGGGAGCCGGCGGAGTGGTGGCACGGTTGGCGACAACTGTGCCGGAGCCTTGACGAGCGGTCAGCCAGCCCTCGGCGACGAGTTGACCGTAGGCGTCCGCAACGGTGTTGCGGGCAATGCCGAGATCCTTCGCCAACGACCGCGACGACGGCAGCCGCGTGCCGGCCGGCAACCGCCCGCTCCGGATCGATGCATGCAACGCTTGAACCAGATCGTTCCGGCCCCGTGACGCCGCCAGGTCCAGGTGCAGGTCAGCACCGGCAGCCCCTCGATCCTCCATGCACTGGACCTTATGCTGCCGCCGGGACGATACTCCAAACATCGGCTGTGACCGGCCGATTCGTGGTGGGGGGCGCCGCAGACACAACGGGGCGCAGGGGGATCACATGGCGTCACCTCGCCATCCATGGAGGGGGAAGCGATGCCGGGTCAGGACGAGTACGAGGAGCTCATGGGCAGGGTCGTCCAGCTGGAGCAGCGGCTGGCGACGAGGTCCGTGCCGAAGATCGAGGACATCACCGCGGAGGAGTTCCGCACCTATATCAAGGTCCGCGACATCTTGCAGCAGATGATCGGCCCTGGCACCGGCTGCGCGCCGGGCGGGTTCGGCCGCGGCGACGACACCGGCGGCAGCGGCTGCGCCCCGGGCGCGATCAGCCCCGGCGACGACACCGGCGGCAGCGGTTGCGCCCCGGGCGGGTTCGGCGCCGGTGCCGTCGGGCGATTCGGAGACCTCGGCGGATGACCTCGAGGCGGCCAGGCCCGGAACCGTTCATCATGTCGGTCCCCGGCCTGGACGTCGTCGACGTCGACTCCTCGAGCGGGACGCGCGAGGACGGTCGCGGTACCGGTGGCGACGTCGTACTCAGGACGCCGTCTGCGACGTTGCGCCTCGAGGGCGGGGTCGCGCGGGTGGTGCGGGACAGGATCCTGCCGGCGCTGCCACTCGGCCGTGCGGACCTGCTCGACGAGTTGTCCGATCTGCCGGCACTCGAGGTCGATCGACTGATCGGCTCGCTGCTCGATTCCGGCGTCTTGGTGGAGGAGAAGGCCGCGGTGCTGGACTGGCTGTACGCGGTGCCTTCGTCCGACCACGAACTGCTCGCCAGGCGGTTGGCCACGGTGCGAGTTGTTGTGGTCGGGCAGGTGGAGGTTCTTGCGGGAGCCGGGATCCCAGGCCTGATTCGAGCGCCGTACCCGTCGCGGCGCGACGAATTGCCCGGCTTGATGGCAGGTGCGGATCTGGTCGTCGCGGCTGGTGATGGCTCGCTGCCGGTGCTGCATCAGTGGATCAACGCGGTCGGCCTGGAGCTCGGCGTACCGACGTTGCATGCGGAATCGCAGGGCGCCCGGGCGACGGTCGGTCCTCTGGTGCTGCCCGACGGCGGGCCTTGCTACATGTGCTGGCGGATGCGGGCGCTGTCCTGTGTGGACGACTTCGGTGCGGCGATGGCACTCGAGGAGGCGCTCGATGGTCGCCGGTTCGTGGAGGCTGCGGCGAGGCCAGTGCTCCCGGCACTTCTGCCCATGGTCACCGGAGCGCTGATGACCGAGGTGTTCGCGTTGACGCTGTCGATCGCGGCACCGCGGCTGACTGCCAACGTGCTCACACTCGATGCGCTCGCTGGCGGCGAGGAGTTGCATCCAGTCGTGCCGCACCCGGATTGCCCGGCCTGCGCAAAGAAGGGACGTCGGCCGGCGGAGGCTGAGACAACGGACTTCGAGGGCATCGCCGCGCGCGTGGTCGACTCGCTCTGCGGTGTGGTCCGCAGGCTCGTTCCCTTCCCGAAGGACGTCGATGAGCCGGAGCGGCCGTACGTCGTCCAGGCCGAACTGGCGAACGCTCGCTTCCGCAGCGACCGCGATCCGTTCGTCGTCTGCTCCGGCAAGGGCTGGACCCGGCGGCAGGCGCGCGACAGCGCTCTCGGTGAGGCTCTCGAACGGCACGCCGCCATGACATGGCGACCTGAGCGCACGATCACTTCGACGTACGACGGGTTGGACCGGCGGGGCCTGCATCCGCGGGACCTGGTGCTGTTCGCGGATCATCAGTACGAGACAGTGCCGTTCCAGCCGTGGCGGCCGGAGACCGAACTCGAGTGGGTGCCGGCACAGTCGATGGTGACCGGCGATGAGGTCTGGATTCCCTTGCTGGCAACGCATCTGGGCTATCTGCCGCCGCCCGAGGCCGGGCTGTTCCCGACCACGTCGAACGGCTTCGCGGCCGGGCCGGACCGGGACGGCGCCACGCTGCGCGCGTTGCTCGAGGTGATCGAGCGGGACGCGTTCATGATCGCGTGGTCGCATCGGCTGCCCGGGCGCTGCGTAGCCGCAGCCGACGTACCGGACGAACAGACCCGTGGGATCGCCGCGACGCACGCGCGGCGTGGGATCGAGATCGTGGTGCACCTGTTGCCGACCGACACGGTGGCGGCCGTCGCCCTTGCGGTCGCATGGTCGGAGCGGACTCCGGTCGCGGTTGTCGGACTCGGAGCAGGGATGGAACCGGTCGCCGCTGCCCGGTCCGCGGTGCTCGAAGTCGGGCAGGCGCGACCGCTACTGCGCGCCCGCCTCCGCCAACCGGAGGTCCGGGCGCGGATGGCCGAGTTGGTTGCCACGCCGGCGAAGGTCGCGAGTCTGGGCGACCACAGCCTGCTGTACGCCGACGTGGCCTGTGGTGGGATGCGCTTCCTTCGCGAGGCTCCGCGTCAGCCTTGGCCGGACGCCGCGTCACCCGAGCCTGCCGACCTCGCGGTGCTGATCGAGTCGCTGGCCAAGGTCGCGGGCGACGTACTCGCCGTGGATGTCACGACGCCGGACGTCGCCGCACTCGGGGTGCGGGTGGTGCGTGGGCTGGTGCCGGGGTTCGTGCCGATCTGGTTCGGTGCCAACCAGGAGCGGCTCGGTGGGCGGCGACTGCTGGAGATGCCGGGGCGGATCGGGCTGCGTCCGGCGCGGCTGGACGAACTGAACCTCGACCCGCATCCGATGGCGTGAGGACGAAGGCGATGACTGCTTTCCGCACCGCTCAGCCGCTGGCCTGGGCCTTCCACCGCGGAACTGCCCGCCGACGATCCGACAACCCGCAGGTGCTCCAGCCGCGGCCGGAGCCGGGGCGTGAGGACCCGTCGGCTCCGTGGATCCGGTTGCCGCCAAGCCTGCGGGTCGCCGCGCCGCTGACCGACCTGGTGCGCGGACGGGTGTCGTGCCGCGTGTTCCGCGACGAGCCGATCGGCTTCGCGGAACTGGCCACCCTGCTGCGGTCCGGGTACGGCGTCACTGGCGCGACCGACGACAGCACCCTGCTTGACCGGGCGGTGCCGTCCGGCGGTGGGCTCTATCCGCTGGAGGTGAGCCTGCTGGTGCGGTCGGTGGACGGCCTACCGGCTGGGATCTACCACTACGTTCCTCTCGCGGACGGTCTGGAGCGGGTACGCGGTGAAGCGGTCCCCGCCCCGCTGATCCGCTACCTGTTCCTGGGCCAGCCGTGGGCGGCTGAGGCCGCCGTCGTCCTTGTGTTCTCGGCCGTCTGCCGACGCAGCCTGGGCAAGTACGGCGACCGCGGCTACCGCTACCTGTTGCTGGAGGCAGGGCACGCGGCGCAGAACGTCGTACTCACGGCGACCGGGCTCGGACTCGGCTCGGTCAACCTCGGCGGCTTCTTCGACGACGAACTGTCCGGACTACTGCGTCTCGACGTCGAGTCCGAGATCGTCTTGTACGGAGCGGCCGTCGGCCACCCAGCGCCCGGCAACCGCAACGCCCGCCGAGGCCTCGACCGGCTAACGGGCTAGTCGTCGGCGTCGGTCGACGACTCGCGAAGCCGGATGGCGAGGGCAGCCACCTCGCGACGCGACGTCGTTCCGGTCTTGTGCAGCAGGTTCGACACATGCACGCTGACCGTCTTCTCGCTGATGAACAGCGATTGCGCGATCTCGGCGTACGTCCGGTTCGCCACCAGGTGGGCGAGCACCTCCTGCTCCCGCTTGGTCAGGGATCGGAAGGGTGCCGCAGGTTCGTCGTCCGTCGGCGCCGATGGCTCGCCGAGCTGGATCTTGCCGAGGCCGGCCAGCGTCTCCACCTGCTGCCGCAGGGGAATCGCGCCGACTTCGACGGCGAAGCGGTGCGCCGACCTCAGCGGTACGGCGACGACGGCCCGGGCAGCTCTCTCGGCGAGCAAGGCCTGCGCCCACCGCCAGGACGCGACGGCTTCCTCCCACCGAAGTCCCGCGGCACCGCAGCGGCGTGCAGCGTCCTCCCAGGCACCTGAGGTCGGCGTCTTCGCCGTGCATCGTGCCACCTCCGCGGTGAACAGCGCCCGCATCGCCGGTTGGATCAGATCCTCGGAGGTGATGACCTCGAACGGCGGCGGCGACAGCCGTGCGCGCAAGGCCACAAGGTCATCGAGCTGTGCGCGCGTCTTCCGGAGGCTTCTGCCGTCACGCCGGTCTCGAGCGGACTCCGCCAGATCGGCGGCCGCGCGTGCACCCCACATCAGCATCTCGTCCGCGTCGCGGGGATCGGCGATGTGGGTGATCAGCGTGCGCGACAGCAGGTCGAGAGCCGCCTCCGCGTGACCCGTCGCGAGCAGGTACTCGGCCAGGACGGGCGGCGCAACCAGCCCGAGACGCTCCTCCAGTGCCGGGATCAGCTCGTTGGCCCGCTGCAGGTGCATGCCGGCTACGTCCAGGTTCCCCTGGCGGATCGACAACGACGCCGCGCTCAGCCGAACCATCGCGCTGGGGCTCGGCAGACAAGCCAAGGCAAGCCCCTGCCGGGTGACGTCGCTGCTCTCGGCGAAGCGTCCGAGGATCAACAGGTCCTTCGCCAGGACTCCGGCCGCGAAGACCGCCGACGACAGCGCCCCGACGTCGAGCGCGAACCGGAGGAACTCCGTTGCCGGCTCGACGCATTCCGCGACACCACCGCGTTGGAGCAAGTAGTTGCGTCGGGCCACGAGGGTCCGCCACAGCACATCCGGATCGCCGGTCTTCCAGGCCGAGCGCAACGCCGTCGCAGTGTCCGCATCGGAACGCTCGTTGCGCAGATCCGCGCATCCGCGGGCCGCGTAGGCGAGGCTGAGTGCCGCACTGGATCCGACGCGCTCCGCAGCCAGGACCGCCTCCTCGGCATGTTTCCGCGCCGGCTCGGCCTCGTTGTTCCAAGCCTGTCGCCAACTGAGGCCGGCCAGGGCTTCGGCGTACTCCGCGCTGTCGGGATACGGCCGGCTCAGCTCGACCGCTCGACTGGCCTCGGCGATCGCCTCATCGCTCAGCCTGCCGGTTGCCCAGGCCGAGTCGGCCCATCGCCGCCGCAGCCTGCTGGCGCGAAGCGGGTCGGTCCGCTCGTCCACGAGTTCGAGTGCGCGGCTCCACGCCGCGAAGCTCGCCTCGCCTTCGCCGACCAGTTCGTTGGCTCGCGCGACGCGCTCCAGCAGGTCGCCTTCATCCGCCCGGCCGGCTGAGTCGGGGCCGTGCACCGTCGACCACAGGCGGGCCGCGCGGCGGAGATGGATCGCCTCCTCGCGTCGCGAAACGATGCCGTTCGCGAGGTCGGCCGCACGCAGCGACGCCTCGAGACAGGATTCCAGGTCGTGCGCGCCCTCGTAGTGCAGAGCCAGGTCGCCTTGCCGCTGGACCTCGTCGGGACCGGTGGCGGTGCGGGACTCGAGCGTCTTGGCCCAGGCGGCGTGCACGGATTCCGCCTCGCCCGGCACGAAGGTCGCGTACAGCACCTCCGCCAGCAGCGGATGCCGGAACCAGCACATGTCCGTACCCTGCGCCACGCTGATCCCGGTGTCGACTGCCTCGACCAGCGCGTTCGTCAGGGCCTCGGGGCCGATCCCTCGCGTCGCCGCGACCTCCCGCAGGTTGTCGATCGATGTCGGCCGTCCGGCCACCGCGAGCGCCCGCATGACTTCACGACCCGGCGCCGACAGCCGATGCCAGGCAGCAAGCAGGGCCGCCCTCAGCTCCGCCGGCAGATCGGCGGGCAACTCCTCGTCGCCCACGGTGATCCCCTCCAGGAGCAGTTCACTGAGATACGGATTGCCGTCGGACCGTAGTACGACGTCGTCCACCAGGCGATGGTGCGGGTGATCGCCCAGCAACAGCGCGAGCTGCTGCTCGGTCTCGTCCCAGGTCATCCGGTCCAGCCGCAGGCCGGTCACCGACGGCATCCGCCGGAGGTCCGCCAGCCAGCTGTGGATCGGATCACCGGTGCCGAGCTCCTCATCCCGGTAGGTGGTCAGAATCGCGAGCTGTTGGCCACGGAACCCGGCGATCAGATACGAGAGCGCATCGCGGGACGCAAGGTCGGCCCACTGCACGTCGTCGATGACGAGAACCGTCGGTCGATGCGAAGCGATCGCCATCACGAGTGCATCGACCACGGACAGGAGCCGGATCGCACTGCTGGAGGTGTACGCGTTCAGTGATGGCACGAGCCCGCCTGCAGCTGGGACATCGGCGAGTACGTCGGCCAGCTCGCGGGGATCGGCCGACTCCGCCCAGCCTTCCAGTGCGCTGATCAGCGGACCGTACGGCGAGTCCACCGCGCCGAAGCGAACGCACCGGCCCCAGAGGACCGCCATGCCGCGGGCCGCGGCCTCGTCAGCGGCGACTCGGACCAGGCGAGTCTTGCCCACGCCCGCCTCTCCGTGTACGAACACCGCACACGGCCGTCCTTCGGCAGCCGCCCGGATCGCCGTTCCGAGCATCCTTCGTTCCTCGGCCCGACCGGCGATTCGGGGTGAGCGTAAGACCCCCGCCCCTCCCACAACCCCCAGTCTGCGCCCGCGACGCCGGGCTGTCGCTGTATATACCTGTGCGCACGATCAACGTGGATCAATATGTGTGCACACGATCACTACGACTGCCCGGCCGCGTTCGGCGTTCTCCGGGTCTCCGGATGCAGGTCGAAGACCACCCGCGCCGGTGCCACCGGGTCGTACTTGATCGGGACCCGCTGACCGGCGTACGGGACCTGGCCCGGCAGCGGGTACCGAACATCGTTGCGAATCAGTGAGGTTCCCACCGGGAAGCGGACCAGCAAGAACGTGCGGTGGCCGGCCCGCAGTACCGAAAGCACCTCGGCGTCCACCTGGCGCCAGTTCGCGGACTCGAGTTCGAGGTCGTCGAGCCCGGGGTCGGGCTGGCTGATCAGGGCCAGAAGCCCTGCCCCCACAACCAGCCCGACGCTTGTCAGCACTGCGATCGTCCACATCGACTGTGCCTCGTCCCGCGGAATCCGGACGGCCTGGTCAGCCGGCCAGTGCGTGGCGACGCCGGTACAGCCACATGCCACCGAAGGCGACGGCCGCACCACCGAGTGCGGAGGCACCAGACTGCAGGGCCTCGACACCGTTGTCGTCCGACAGACTCTGGGCCGCCACGGTCTTCACGGCAGGCACTTCGTAGGCCGGGTCGTAGTTCGGGTAGTTGTACTCCGGAACAGTGGTCTCGGTTCCCGGGTAGCCGGTGCCTTCGTCCGGCCAGTCGGGCGGTGCCCCTGGGCCGGCCTGAGACACCGACGCGGCGGCGGGCTCCTTCGGCAGGGCGGATGCCTGAGGCGTGGTGAGAACGACTGCGCCCATCGCGACTGCGGACAGTGCGAGGACGGTGTACTTGCGGTTCATGATTCCTCCGTGAATTCGGCGGCGGCGGGGATCGCCGCTCTTCCTTCACAGTCGGCCTCAGCAGCCCCCGGCCACATCGGGGGTAACCCCTCAGAAATGCAGTGCTACCCCTCAGATTCGGCCAAGCCGCGGACCGCTGTTCTGAGGATCGGCAGAAGTGGCTCCTGGATCCGGTGTGGAAGTGGACCAGCGACCCGGGCCGATCCGCGCCTAGGTTGGTGACATGAGCACAACGACGCGGCGGGTGAAGCTCGCCAACCTGGTCCCGGACTTCTACCAGGCGATGATCGCGCTGGACGCGGTCTCCGACGCCGGCATCGATCCGAAGCTGGCGAACCTGATCCGGATCCGTGCCTCCCAGCTGAACGGGTGCTCCTACTGCACCGATATGCACTCGCTCGACCTCCTGCACCTCGGTGACGACCAGCAGCGGATCTCGCTGCTGCCGGTCTGGCGGGAGGCGCGCAAGTTCTACACCGAGGAGGAGCAGGCCGCGCTGGCGTTGACCGAGGCGATCACGCTGATCAGCGTGGACCACGTCCCGGACGAGGTCTACGACCTGGCAGCGAACGTGTTCGGCGAGAAGGACTTGGCACAGTTGATCGCCTTGATCATCACGATCAACATGTGGACCCGGGTCGGGGTGACCGGAAGGATGGAACCCGGCCACTACAAGCCGAGCTGAGCCGCGAGATGACATCGGGAGCGGAGAGGTTCCGGGCCTTGCATCACGGCGGTACGCCGCTGATCCTGCCGAACGCCTGGGATCCGGTCAGTGCCAGGATCATGGCCGAGGCAGGCTTCCCCGCGGTCGCGACCAGTAGCGGCGCGGTCGCTCGCGTCCTCGGGTACGACGATGGTCAGCTGACCCCACCGGCGGAGATGTTCACCGCGGTCGCCCGGATCGCGCGGGCGGTCGACGTACCGGTGACTGCTGATCTGGAGGCCGGCTACGGCCTGGCGCCGAAGGAGTTCGCCGAGCGCGTGCTCGACACCGGTGCGGTCGGCTGCAACCTGGAGGACTCGGTGGACCGCGTGCTCACCGACCCGGCCCGGCACGCGAACTACCTGGCCGAGGTCCGCGCCGCCGCGGGAGCGGACCTGGTGATCAACGCACGGGTCGACGTGTTCATCCGTGGCGGTGGAGTGGCCGACGGCATCGCCCGCGGCCGGGCGTACCGCCGCGCCGGCGCCGACTGCGTCTACCCGATCATGGCGCCGACCGACGTCCTGGCCGAGGTCGTCGAGGGCATCGGCGGCCCGATCAACGCCCACGCCGCCGTCGGCGGGCCCACTCCTGCCGAGTTGATCGCCGCCGGCGCGCACCGCATCTCCTACGGCACCAGCATCCATACCCACCTGATGAACAGCCTGCGCGAACTGCTCCCCTCACTCATGTAGGGCCCTGAGTGCGTAGACCAAGGCCCAGTCCTGGTCGTTGGCCAAGGGGTCCGCGACATGGGCGGGCTGTCCGTTGACGCAGCTCGGGTACACGAAGGCGCAGGTCGCCGAACCGTCCGCTGAGAAGTTGACCAGGTTCGCGCGCAGGATCGAGTCCGTCGCGGCGTCCAGCCAGGCCGCCGTCGACGGCTCGACCAGTTCCCGCGGCCAAGCGGCGTACACGGCCGCACTGAGCACCGACCAGTAGTGCGGGAAGACGTCGCCCCACAACCGCAGCCGGCCGAACCAGTACCCGTCCCAGTGCCGGATCGCCACCTGCCGCAGGCGTACGTCGGGCTGATCGGCGGCGAACGCGGTCAGCCAGGGCAACCGGCGATTCAGCTCCGCGCCGTCGATCTCGTCCGGCGCCATCCGGTACGCCGCCACGAGCAGCTCGAGCAAGGGCGCGACCATCGACTGCTCATAGTTGACCTCGTGCGGCGGCAGCTCATCGCCGTACTCGACGAACTGCCGTGCATGCCGGATGAGGTGATCCCGCATCCCGAGTTCGCTCAGCAGCGGACCCAGGTCGAAGGCGAGGAAATGATCCCCGCCGAGTTCGTAGTACCGGTCGAGAATGCGCGCGGCACCGGTCCGATCACCCTGCCCGAGCAGGAACCTCGCGAACCACGGGAAGTTGTACAGCCGCACGCGATCCTGGTGGAAGCTGTCGTCCTGGACCGTACCGTTCTCGTCCACCACATGCTCGCGGACAAAGCGCTCGTACCCCGCCAATGCGTCGTCCAACTCGGCCCGATCACCCCAACCGCGATCACGGACCTCCTGCAGCAGGAGTGCCATCCCGATCCGTTCGCGCGCATCGGACCAGTCCGCCCACGCACCTGACAACACAGTGAGCCCACTGTCGTTGTCGTACGGTACGAAGGCGTACTGCCGACTGTCCGCCAGCTCCGGCCGACGCTGCCGCTCGAGGACGAACCGGACCCGCCGCTCGGCGATCTCGCGCAGCGGCTGATGGAACAGTACGGCGATCCGCGCAGTCCGCTTGCCGTCCGTCGCCTCGACATGCACCAGACCGGGCTCGTCGCTCGTGACCTCACTCGGGCCGTCTCCGGTGAGTTGGATCGTCTCCCCCACCTCGGCGGCCAGCCGGTCCGCGCCGATGAGCGGCTGCCGATCCGCATGGAATCCGGGCAGGTCGTCGTACCAGCCCAGCTGCCAGGTCCACCGGTACGACGCTCCCGGGGCGAGCGTGATCGGCGGCTGACCGCCCATCGCGTGCGGCGCGCGAGCATGGTCGGTCGGGTGGAGGTAGATGTGGCCGCGAACGTTGCTGCTGGTCCCCGGCTCGCGTGACTCCACCGAGTACGCCCACAGCTCGCCCTCCTTCAGCTGCAGACCGAGCCCGGGACCGCTGCCGTCCATCGGCACCGCCCACACCCACGCATCGGCGCCACCGGTCCACACATGCGCATGCACAGCCCCTGTCAGGCTTTCCTGGCTCGAGCGATAGATGTCGCGGTACGGCGTACTGATCGCGATCGACCCGACCGTCGCCGGCTCGGCCCCGGCGTTGCGGAGCTCGTAGGTCTCCGTCCACTGGTCACCGAAGCGGCGGCCGACGCGCAGTTCCAGCTCACCCAACTGGTAGAGCAGGTCGAGCCCGGTCTGCCGCCAGCGCACGAGCGCCGGGTTGTCGAAGCGGTGGCTGCCACGGTCCGTGATCACGAAGCCTTTGCCCCACGCGTGCAGCGTGTCGTGCAGGGGTCCGGGATCGAGCAGGACCCGCCGTCCGTCCGGGTGGACGACCTGCTCGACCGCCCCGTCGTCGCCGACCTGGACCATGCCCGCACCGAATCCGAAGATTTCCACGATTCGCCACGCTACCGATGTCGAGAAGCGTCCGGCGGCTTCGTCCCCCTGATGACAGCACCTCCTCAGTGGAAGGATCACCATCATGACCAAGGACGAGATCGCCGCGATTCTGGCCAAGCCCTACGCGCAGGAACTGATCAGCGGCCCCGAGCCGGCCCGGTTCGCGTACGACGGACTCGACGGCGACCCCCGAGTGATTCCGATCGGCTTCTGGGTCGAGGGCGACAAGATCCTGATGGCCACCGTGCCGAAGTCGGCGAAGGTCGCTGCCCTGCGGAAGAATCCCAAGGTCGCGCTCACCATCGACACCGGAGCCTTCCCGCCGAAGGTCCTGCTGATCCGCGGCAGCGCCGAGGTCGAGCTGGTGCCCGGCGTCCCGGAGGGCTACCTGCTGGCCGGGCACAAGGTGACGACCGACGAGCAGTACCCGGACTGGGAGGCCGGAGTGAAGGCTCTGTACGACGAGATGGTCGTCATCACCGTCACCCCGACCTGGGCCAAGCTCCTCGACTTCGAGACCACCATCCCCAAGGCAGTGGAAGACCTCATCAAGGAAAAGTCGAAGAGCTAGCGACGTGACAGCTGCAGCCTCGACGCCGTCGCCTTCATGATCGTAGGTCAGTGCCAGAACCACCAGAACGACGAGCACGCCCCGCCACACCGATCGCGCAAGCACGCGATCATCGGACCCGACTTTCTGCACCAGATCCGTACGCCGAAGCCGCCGCCGTACGGATCTCGTGCACAAAGTGACCAATCCCGCAGACGCGTGCGCGCCGGGCCGCTGGGCCGGTGGCCGGGGTGGGCCGGCGGCTAGTCGGTGACTGCGCGGCTGAGGAAGACCGTGGCGATGAAGGTGCGGAAGAGGTGGAGCGGGTTGTCGTTGCGGATGGCAACGACTCGCTCGTCCACCTTCTCCACGTCACGGAGGGCACAGGCCAGGTCTGCGAAGGCCTGGTTGTGGAAGCGGATGGTCAGCTCGGCCGGCAGCGTGATGGTCGGCAGCGTGAAACCGGCCAACCGGCGCAGTGCGCGCTGTGCGCCGTCCCGGATCAGCTCCCGGGCCGTCTCCGGGTGCAAGGACAGGGCGGCGTTGTGCGAGACCGACTCCTTGACGACGACCGACTCGATACCGGGGCAGAACGGTTGCGCCTCGTCGATCGTCACCCGGTCGCCCGAGATGAGTACGACCGGAACCCCGTACGCCAGCGCCACCAGAGCGTTGACCCCGGCCTCGCCGGTGAGCGTGCCGTTCAGCCGTACTTCGGCGATCGCCCGCGGGTTGTAGGTGTGGAACAGCACCGAGGACGTCGAGCTCGCCGACCCGTGGTACGAGATGAACAAGGCCGCGTCGAAGGAGTCGTCGAGGCCTTCCATCATGTACAGCGGCTTGTGCCGCCCGGACAGGTAGCCGGCCCGGCCGTGGAGCTCGTCCGGGCGGAGATTCTGCATCGTCGAATGTGAGTCGTTGACCAGGAACTCGGTCGCGCCGGCGACCAGGGCGCCGTCGATCGCGGCGTTGACCTCCGCCTGAAGCTGTCCGCGGTAGTACTCGTACTCCTGAGCAGGACCGCGGACCTGACCCCAGTCGACGACCCCGGCGGTACCTTCCATGTCAGTGGAAAGGAACACCTTCAAGGGTCAGGACCACCACTTCTGGCCCAGCGCCTCGTCGGTCCGGCCGGTGGTGTCGAGGGCGTCCAGCGCGGAGACGGCCTCGTCGTCGAGTTCGAAGTCGAAGACGGCGAAGTTCTCCTCGATGCGCTCCCGATGGGTGGACTTGGGGATGACCGACAGGCCCTTCTGGACTGCCCACCTGATCAGGACCTGTGCCGGTGTGTGGCCGGTGGCAGCCGCGATCCGCGCGACCACCGGGTCGCCGAGGTGGCGGCCGGTTCCCAGCGGGCTGTACGCCTGGGCGACGATACCTGCGTCCTCGCACGCCGCAAGCAGGGCAGCGCGGTACTCGAACGGGCTGAACTGGATCTGGTTCACGGCCGGCTGGATCTGGCTCGTCTTCAGGAGCTCCTGGATCTCCGCGGCGCTGAAGTTCGAGATCCCGATGCCCTTGGTCAGGCCGGCCTCCACGGCCGCTTCCATCCCGGGCCAGGCCCACGTCGGCCCGCTCTGCGGCCAGTGGATCAGGTAGAGGTCGAGGTAGTCGGTGCCGAGCCGCTCCAGGCTCTTCTCCGCCTCGGCGCGCGGGTCCTTGCTGCCCGGGTAGAACTTCGTGGTGAGGAAGATGTCCTCCCGCGGGATCCCGCTGCTGCGGATCGCCCGCCCCACACTCGCTTCGTTCCGGTACGCCTGAGCCGTGTCGATCAGCCGGTAGCCCATCTCGAGGGCCCACTCGACCGCCCGCTCCGTCTCGGGCCCGTCCGCCGCCTGCCAAACCCCCAGCCCGAACACCGGAATCGCCGTACCGTTGGAGAGCGTGAGAGTCGCCTGAGCACTGTTCGCCGTCATGTACTCCTTCTACCACGCCTACAGTTTGTGGGCGTGCCGGATCACCTCGACGACATCGGCCATCATGCCGGTGAGGTCGTAGTCCTTGGGGGTGTAGACGGCGGCTACGCCGGCGGACCGGAGTTCCCGTGCGTCGGCGTCGGGGACGATGCCACCGACAACGACCGGTACGTCGTCCAGGCCGGCCGCGCGCAGGCCGGACACGATCGCCGGGACGAGTTCCATGTGTGAGCCGGACAGGATCGAGAGACCGACGCAGTGGACGTCCTCGGCGACCGCGGCGGCGACGATCTGTTCGGGCGTCAGCCGGATGCCCTGGTAGATGACCTCGAAGCCGACGTCGCGGGCGCGGACGGCGACCTGTTCGGCGCCGTTCGAGTGACCGTCCAGGCCGGGCTTCCCGACCAGGAAGCGCAGGCGGCCGCCGAGCTCCCCCGACGTGGCGGCGACCTTCGCGCGTACGGCGGCGATCGCTTCACCGCTACCGGAGACGCCGACCGATCCCGTGACCCCGGTCGGAGCGCGGTACTCGCCGTACATCTCCCGCAGGACCCCGGCCCACTCCCCCGTGGTCACGCCCGCGCGAGCGCACTCGAGCGTGACGGGCATGAGGTTGTCCGTGGTCTTCGCGACCGCGCGCAGCTTGGTCAGCGCAGACTCGACTGCAGCCGCGTCGCGGTTGGCGCGCCACTCGCGCAAGGACGACAGCGCTGCGCTCTCAGCGGCGGGATCAACTGTCTGGATCGCGGTGTCCAGGTCCGCAGTGAGCGGTGACGGTTCGGTGTTCTCGAACTTGTTCACCCCGACGACGACCTGTTCACCCGACTCGATCCGCTGCCAGCGTTCGGCGTGCGATGCGACCAGCGCCTGCTTCAGGTAGCCGCTCTCGACCGCGGCGACCGCACCACCCATCGCCTGCACGCGATCGATCTCCTCGCGAGCACCGTCGACCAGCTCGGCGACCTTCGCCTCGATCACGTGCGATCCGTCGAAGATGTCGTCGTACTCCAGCAGGTCGGACTCGTACGCCAGTACCTGCTGCATCCGCAGCGACCACTGCTGGTCCCACGGCCGCGGCAGACCGAGCGCCTCGTTCCAGGCCGGCAACTGGACCGCGCGGGCGCGGGCGTTCTTCGACAGCGTGACGCCGAGCATCTCGAGCACGATCCGCTGGACGTTGTTCTCCGGCTGCGCCTCGGTCAGGCCGAGCGAGTTCACCTGGACGCCGTACCGCAACCGCCGGGCCTTCGCGTCCGTCACGCCGTACCGGTGCAGCGTCAGGTCGTCCCAGAGCCGGACGAACGCGCGCATCTTGCAGGTCTCCTCGATGAACCGCACCCCGGCGTTCACGAAGAACGAGATCCGCTGGACCACGTCGCCGAACCGCTCCGGCGGCACCTGGCCCGCGTCCCGGACCCGATCCAGTACGGCGATCGCGGTCGACAACGCGAACGCGAGCTCCTGCACCGGCGTCGCGCCGGCCTCCTGCAGGTGATAGCTGCAGATGTTGATCGGATTCCACTTCGGGATGCTGGCGACCGTGTAGGCGATCACGTCGGTGGTCAGCCGCAGCGACGCCTCCGGCGGGAACGCGTACGTGCCACGGGACAGGTACTCCTTGACGATGTCGTTCTGCGTCGTCCCGGTCAGCTCATCGGGCAACGCGCCCTGCTCCTGGGCAGCCACCTGGTACAGCGCGAGCAACCACATCGCCGGCGCGTTGATCGTCATCGAGGTGTTCATCTGCGCGAGCGGGATCTGGTCGAACAACGCCCGTACGTCGCCCAGGTGCGCGATCGGTACGCCGACCTTGCCCACCTCCCCCTTGGCCAGCGGATGATCGGCGTCGTACCCGGTCTGGGTCGGGAGGTCGAACGCGACCGACAGACCGGTCTGGCCCTTGGCCAGGTTCCGCCGGAACAACGCGTTCGACTCAGCGGCGGACGAGTGGCCCGCGTACGTCCGCATCACCCACGGTCGATCCTTCTCGGTCGCCATGTACCCGAGAGTAGGACTCTGTTCCCTTGTGAGTCGCGACCTCGTGACCGGTGTCACCAGGGGGTTAGGTCACATTCACGCGCCGATGGGAAGCGGACTCCGCTCGACCCGCAGGACCCGGTGCAGCCGGGTGACCGCGAGGATCCGGATGACCGAGGGCATCGGGTGCCACAGGACCAGCTGCCGCCCGAGCGACTGCGTCCGTCGGTGGGTGGCGACGAGCAGGCCGAGACCGGTGGCGTCGACCGCGTCCACCCGTTCGAGGTCGACGATGACGTCGCCCACCGAGGTGTCGATGACGGTGTTCAGGGTCTGACGGACGTCGCCGACGGTGCGGACGTCCAGGATGCCGGTCAGTTGTACGACGTTGTTCGGGGTCGGTGCGAGCATGTCCGTGCCCTCCGCTCTTCCGGCGGCCCCCGAGTCATCGGCCGCGTGGCAGCGTGTCCAGCTTGTGATCGTAAAGACTCCCTGGGGACACGGAAGGTTGCCAAGACCTCGCGACCTTTTATTTCGGGAGACAATGGTGTCCGTGTTCGGTGAGGAGTACTTCGTGTTTCCGGTCGTGGCCATGGCCCTGGCCGGGCTGATGGTACTGCTTTGCCGCTGGGCTTTCTCGAAGGCCAAGGGCGGGTCGCTGGTTCGGCGGGTCGATTCCCGTCCCGCCGAGCGCGACGCGTTCGGGTTGCTGATCGACGTCCGGACCGTGCGGACCTACAACGAGGCGCGGGTCAAGGTCTCCATGCTGAAGGACTTCGGCATCAAGGCGACCGCGGCCCGGACCAAGGACGGCTGGACCGTCTACGTGTGGCCGAACGACGAGGCCGCCGCCCGCGGGCTGCTCGACACCCACTGACCTTTCTCCCGCACGCGTGTCCTCCGGAGAGCGCTCTCGCGCGTCTATCCGCGGGGGTCAGGAGATCGAGGCGGGGTCGCGAGAAGGGGTCTGGGGACATCGGGCAAGAAGTGGGTGAACCGACCGGAGACACATCAGACGCGAGGAGTTCGATGACGCCCGACGTGGCCCTGGCCACCCTTGCGTTCCCCAGTCGGCTGCCGGCTGCCGTCGTACCTGCGGAAGCGGACGAGGACGGGTGGCTGCTGGAGGCGTCGGTGCAGGAGCCGGACCGGTTCACGCTGATCTTCGACAAGTACTTCCCGCAGGTGCACGGGTACGTCGCCCGCCGGCTCGGCCCCGATGTCGCGGACGACCTGGCGGCGGAGACGTTCCTGATCGCGTTCCGGCAGCGGGACCGGTTCGACCGTGGCAGCGGGGTGGTGCGGGCGTGGTTGTACGGCATCGCGACCAACCTGATCCGCCGGCACCGGCGCGACGAGGTCCGCGCGTGGCGGGCGCTGGCGAAACTCCCACCGCCGCTTCCAGTGACAGGAGCTGAGGAGCGGATCGCTGCGCAGGTCACCGCCCAAGGCACGAGGCGCGAACTGGCCGCCGCGCTGGCGAAGGTCTCGGCCAAGGACCGCGAGGTGCTGCTGCTCGTCGCCCTGGGCCAGCTCACGTACCACGAGGTGGCCGCGGCGCTCGGGATCGCGTACGGCACGGTCTGCTCACGCCTGTCCCGGGCCCGCCGCATCGTCCGGGACTCACTCGGCCACAACCCCACCGGAGGTGACGCCTGATGAACGAGCTCGAATCGGTCCGCAAGGCGTTCCCCTCGGCTGATGCGCCGTCCCCGGAAGCCACCGGCGCCGCACGACAGCAGCTCGAAGGCCTGATCCGCGAGGAGCCGAGGCCCAAGCGGTGGCTGCTGGCCGCTCGGGCCGGCTGGGTGGGAACTGCCCTCACCGCTGCGACCGCGGTCGTCGCTGTCGTCGCACTGGGTATGCCGCTGGTCCGTGGCACCGGGGACGACGCCGGAGTGGCGCCGGCGACGATCATTCCGACACCGCCCCGGTTGGCGAGTGCCAGCCAGGCGCTGCTGGCGGCGGCGGTGCAGCAGGAGAAGGACGAGAAGCTGTCGGGCCGGTTCTACCGGGTACGCAGCCTGCAGATCGGGCCGCCCGTACGGGTGGGGAACCCGAAGTACACGGTGCAGGGGCGGTCGATCATCGAAGGCTGGATGCCGATGAAGCCCAGGACCGAGTCTTGGTTCGGATGGGCTGGACTCGGCTATCGCCCGGTCACCGCGACCGACACGGCCAAGTGGCGCGCGCAGGGATCACCGACGACCTGGCAGCTGCCGGGCGGCGACACCGTCGAGATGCACGCGATGGCACCGGTGGTCGACGAGAGGTCGTTCCAGGACGTCCCCCAGGGCTACTACCTGACCGGTACCGAGCCGCTCAGCGCTCAACAGATCGCGGCGCTGCCGACCGATCCGGTCAAGCTGCGCGCACTGCTCGCCAGTGGCGCCGACCGGCGATCGAGTCCGGCGGAGCGGAACTACACCGTGTTCGCCGCGGCCGGACAGCTCCTGTTCGAGACCCCGTCACCGCCGAAGCTCCGCGGCGCGGCACTTCGGGTGCTGGCCACCCTGCCCGGCACCCGGATCCGCATCGGCGTCAAGGACCCGATCGGTCGCACCGGCACGGAGATCACCATCGACGTGAAGGGGCAACCGAGCGGCAGCGCGACGATCATGGCGCGCGGGCGTACGGCGTACATCATCGACACCACCACCGGCCGGCTGCTCAGCTCGAGCATGGAAGGCCTGAAGGTCGGGTCCACCGTCGTCCTCGAGTCCGGCTGGACTGATCAGAAGCCCGAACCGCCGTCCCCGGTCGTGCGCTGACCGGTCTGTACCGCCGGCCACTGCGCGGTGACGGAACGCATTCGTCGTAACGCCGAGTGCTGCCACTGGAGACCTTCAAGCTCTTCAACGTCCAGGGGCCGCGCCGCACTCGTTCCTGTACGGGCTGCACTCCAACGGCTCCCTGTACCGGTACACGGTCGGCGAGTGAAGTAGGGGGTTGCGGGCGGCGTCTAATGTCGGGGTATGGGGATTCTGCTGGAGCTGGATCTGACCCGGGGTGTACTCGAGACGCCGCCTGCTTCGCCGGTGGCCGCGTTCCGCGCGCGGCATCTGCCGACACTGCGCGAGCTGGTGGCGGCGTTGCGGAAGGGCGCGCGAGACGACGAAGTCGTCGGCCTGGTCGCGCACCTGGGCGGGCATCGGTTGTCGCTCGCCCAGGTGCAGGACCTGCGCGAGGCGGTCGCCGACTTCCGGACGTCGGGCAAGACCGCCCTGGCCTGGACGGAGTCGTTCGGCGAGGTCGGCGGCGGCACCGTCCCGTACTACCTGGCGACCGCGTTCGACGAGATCTGGGTGCAGCCGTCCGGTGACCTCGGCATCACCGGCGTCTCCGTGCAGGCGGTCTTCGTCCGCGGGGCGCTGGACAAGGCCGGAGTGATCCCGCAGTTCGGCAAGCGGCGTGAGTACAAGACCGCCGCCGACACCTTCACCGAGAAGGAGATGACCGCTCCGGCGCGGGAGATGGCGTCCCGGCTGGCCGAGTCCGCGTTCGAGCAGATCGTCGAGGGCATCGCCGTACGACGACGGCTGGACACGGCTCGAGTGCGGGAGCTCGTGAACACCGCACCGCTGTCCGGACAGGCCGGACTGGACGCCGGACTGGTGGACCGCCTCGGCTACCGGTCCGACGTGTACGACGCTTTGGAGAAGGGGCTCGGCGAAACCACCAGACTGCTCGCCGAGCGGTACATCCGCCGCGGCCCCCGCACGCTGGAGGAGCTCCGCAAGGTCCTCCCCTGGCCGCAGAAGCCGATGGTCGCTGTCGTCCGCGTCTCCGGCGGCATCAACGTCGGCCGCAACTCCGGCAGCCCGCTCGGCGGTCCCAGCTCCGGCTCCGACACGGTCGGCGCCGCGCTGCGTGCCGTGGCCGAAGAGGACAAGGTGAGGGCCGTCATCCTGCGGGTCGACAGCCCGGGCGGCTCGTACGTCGCCTCGGACGCGATCCGCAACGAGGTACTGCGGCTGCGGTCCACCGGGAAGCCCGTGATCGCCTCGATGGGCACGGTGGCCGCGTCCGGCGGGTACTTCGTCGCAATGCCGGCCGACGTGATCGTCGCGCAACCCGGCACGATCACCGGATCGATCGGCGTACTGACCGGCAAAGGCGTCGTACGGGACGCGCTGGGCCGGATCGGGATCACGCAGGAGGCCGTGTCGGAGGGTGAGAACGCGCGGATGTACTCGGCGCAGGAGGAGTTCACCGACGAGCAGTGGGCCCGGTTGGAGGAGACGCTCGACCGCATCTACAAGGACTTCGTCGCCAAGGCCGCCCTGGACCGTGGTCTCCCCGAGGAGCAGTTGGAGTCCCTGGCTCGGGGTCGGGTCTGGACCGGCGCCGACGCTCACGACCGCAAACTGGTCGACGAGCTCGGTGGCTTCCAGCACGCGCTCACTCTGGCCTGCGACCGCGCCGGTCTGGACCGCGACGAGGTCGCCCTGGCGACCGTCCCCCATCGCAACCTGCTGGAACGCCTACGCCCGCCGACAACCACGGACGACCTCGCTGTGACCGCGCAACCGCTGACTCTCGACGGGCTGACCACCAGTCTCTACAGCGCTCTGGGCCTGCCGCCCGCCGGTCTGCTGCGGATGCCGCTCAACTGGCAGCTGGGGTAAGTCTCAGGACTTGCGCTCGCCTCCGGGGACCCACAGGACGTCGCCGCCGGAGGACAGGTTGGCGACGCGGCCGAGGATGAACAGCAGGTCGGAGAGACGGTTCAGGTACTGCAGGGCGAGCAGGTTGACCGACGGTCCGTGGGCTTGGACCGCGACCCAACCGGCGCGTTCGGCCCGGCGGACCACAGTGCGGGCGACGTTCAGGTACGCGGCGCCCGGCGTACCTCCGGGGAGGATGAACGAGCGGAGCTTGGTGAGGCGGTTGTTGTACTCGTCACACCAGCCTTCCAGGCGGTCGACGTACTCCTGGGTGATCCGCAGCGGCGGGTACTCCGGGTTCGGCGTGATCGGGTTGCACAGGTCGGCGCCGACGTCGAACAGGTCGTTCTGGACTCTGGTCAGCAACACGACCAGCGTGCTGTTCAGGTGACCGGCCGCGATGGCCACGCCGATGGCGGAGTTCGCCTCGTCCACCTCGCCGTACGCCGCCAGCCGCGGATCGGTCTTCGAGGTCGTCGAGTTGTCGCCCAGGCGGGTCTCACCGGCATCACCGGTCCGGGTGTAGATCCGCGTCAAGTTCACAGCCATGGAAGGACTCTACGCATGTCCGGGGACACCGGTTCGCTACAGTCAGCGGGTGGAACGGTTTCGGATCGCGGGTGAGGCACGGCTCGAGGGAGCCGTGCAGGTCGCTGGAGCGAAGAACAGTGTGCTCAAGCTGATGGCGGCCGCCCTGCTGGCAGAAGGTACGACGACGCTGCGGCAGGTACCGGGCATCCTGGACGTGGCCTTCATGGCCCAGTTGCTGGAGACGCTCGGCTGTGAGGTCACGGTCGACGCGGACGCGCAGCTGGCGACGATCGCCGTACCGCATGAGGTCCGGTACCAGTGCGACTACGAGCTGGTGCGCAAGCTGCGGGCGTCGATCTCGGTCCTCGGACCGCTGCTGGCCCGCTGCGGCAAGGCGGAGGTGGCGCTGCCGGGTGGCGACAACATCGGTTCGCGCGGACTGAACATGCACGTCGCCGGCCTGGAGGCGATGGGCGCGAAGGTGCACATCGAGCACGGTTTCGTGATCGCCGAAGCACCGCAGGGCCTGCACGGCACCGAGGTCTGGCTGGACTTCCCCAGCGTCGGCGCGACCGAGACGATCATGATGGCCGCCGTGCTGGCCAAGGGCACCACGGTGATCGAGAACGCGGCCCGCGAGCCGGAGATCCAGGACATCGCCGCGATGCTGGTCGCGATGGGCGCCCAGATCGACGGCGCCGGCACACCGCGGATCGAGGTGAGCGGTGTGGCCGGTCCGCTCAACCCGGTCGACCACACCGTCGTCGCGGACCGGATCGTGTCCGGGAGCTGGGCGTTCGCGGCCGCGATCACCAAGGGTGACGTGACGATCACCAACGGGCACGCCCACCATCTCGAACTGCCGCTGGACAAGCTCCACAAGGCCGGCGCCGAGATCACGGTGCTGAACCCGGGCTTCCGGGTCCGGATGGACGACCGGCCGAAGCCGGTGGACGTGGTGACGCTGCCGTACCCGGGCTTCGCGACCGACCTGCAGGCCTTCGTGATCGCGCTCAACGCGCTGAGTGACGGCGCGGCGATGGTGACGGAGAACCTGTTCGAGGGCCGGTTCACCTTCGCGCAGGAGCTGACCCGCCTGGGTGCGCAGATCCAGACCGACGGGCACCACGCCGTGGTCCGCGGCGTACCGCGGCTGTCAGGGGCTCCCGTCGTGGCGAGCGACATCCGGGCCGGCGCCGCGCTCGTGCTGGCCGGGCTCGCGGCCGAGGGCGAGACGCTCGTCTCCGCCGCTCACCACGTTCACCGCGGCTACACAGACTTCGCCGGCAACCTCCGCCGCCTCGGCGCCGACGTCACAGTCGAGCCCGACGACGCGGAACTGTACTGGAACTGAACCGGACTTTCCTGCGCACTCTTGTGGCACTCTGCCCCGTCGACGCTCTGGGCCGGGTTAGGGTCCTGGCATGAGTGAGCGCGTGATCAAGCCCCTGGGCCGTGGATTCCTCTTCCTAGACTCGCATCCGGCCGGCTGTGCCCGGGTCGTCCGGGACCTGGCCGGCCAAGTCGAGCGCCGTGCACCAGAGCGCCGTACCGCGCTCGTCATCGGCTCCAGTTCCGGCTACGGTCTGGCCGCGACCATCGCGGGCCTCGCACGCTATGGGATCGACGGGATCGGTGTGTCCTTCGAGAAGGCACCGACGGCTCGGCGTACGGCGACCGCGGGTTGGTACCGCACAGCGGAGACGGCTGTGCTCGCGGCCGAGTTCGGTCGAGACTTCCGCTTCATCAACGCCGACGCGTTCGCGGACACCACCAAGGACGAGGTGCTCGGGCTGATCGCCGAGCGGTTCGGCGGGGTCGACCACCTGATCTACAGCGTCGCCGCGCCGCGGCGGGTCGATCCGAGGACCGAGGAGACGTTCCAGTCGGCGATCAAGGCGATCGGCGCACCGCACACCACCAAGAGCCTGGCCTACGAGGACGGGCAGCCGGTTCTGCAGGAGGTCGGGATCGAGGTCGCGACAGAGGACGAGATCGCCCAGACGGTGAAGGTGATGGGCGGCGAGGACTGGGCTCGCTGGATCTCGGCGCTCGACGAGCGTGGGCTGCTGAAGCCCGGCTTCACCACGGTCGCGCTCACCTACATCGGGTCCGAGCTGACCGGGCCGATCTACCGGCAGGGTTCGATCGGCGCCGCAAAGGCTGACCTGGAGCAGACCGCGGTCACGCTCGCCAAGGACGGCGTGAAGGCGATGACGTCGGTCAACGGTGCCGCGGTGACCCAGGCGTCGTCGGCGATCCCGGGCATCGGTCTGTACGTGAGCCTGCTGCACAAGGTGCTTGGGAATGGACTGCAGACTCCCGTGCAGCAGTCGGTCGCCCTGTGGGATCAGCTGACCGGCGAGACACCGCTGGATCTCGACGACGAGGGCCGCATTCGACTCGACCGCTGGGAGCTGGCCGACGACGTGCAGGCGGCCGTTCGCGCGCAGTGGGAGTCCGCGACGCAGGACAACATCGCGGACGTCGCCGACACCACCTGGTTCCTCGCGGAGGTACGGCGCCTGTACGGCTTCGACGTACCAGGCGTTGACTACGAGGCCCCCACCGAGGTCGACGTCACCTGGCCCTAGTCTGGCCTCTCGGGAAGGCTAAGCCTGAATCCGTGGACAACCACAGTTCGTTGCCGAGGGCACCGGTGGCGCGATTCGTACCTGCTGCCGGATGACAGTGACCGGTGCCGCCACCCCCGGGCGCGGCGGCAGGTTGCTGGGATTCTGACCGGGCCTACTCCCGCGGAGTGCCGTTCGGGGAGGGTACCTACCCCAATCCGGCCTGTTCGCCTCCCCAGATGGAGATGTTGATGGTTCCGAGCGGTCTACGGATCCGGGGTCAGGCGCGGGCGCGGTAGGTGCGCATCTTGTTGCGGGAGCCGCAGAGGGACATCGTGCACCAGCGGCTGCGACCGGCCGGGCTGCGGTCGTAGTACACCCAGCGGCAGGTGTCGGCGGCGCACGCCTTGAGCCGCGGCCAGTTGCCGACAGCAACCGAGGTGGCGATGTCCGCCGCGAGACGGGAGACCAGCGCCTGAACGCCGGTCAGGCCGTCTGCCGGACGGACCGTCGCGCCTCCGTCGGCTGACAGCGCCAGCGTCAGCGGCGCGTCGGCGAGCAGCCGATCGAGCACGGTGAGGGATTCCGCCGGTACGTCGATGCCGGCGTGCGCCTGGCAGACATCCCGCACCGCCTCGCGCAGGATCAGCACGTCCGCGAGGTCAGCCCGATCGAACCGGAGACCGGGCAGGCCGTGGTCGGCGCAGAACGCGCGCAGGTCCGCGGGTTTCGTCAGCGCGTCCTGCTCCATCTCCAGGTCGACGGTGTTCACCAGGTCCTGCACAAGCGTCAGCGGCTCAGGGGCAGGGGTGCGCTCGCCGGGCTGAATCACAGTTGCCACGTTACCGGCCATGGGGCATGATCCGGTAACGAAGTTACTGGATGAGGCGGAGGTACTGGTAACGGTGGACGGCGACTTCAAGCGCTTCTGGGCGGGACAGACGGTCTCCGCGGTCGGCACTCACGTGACCGCGGTCGCGCTTCCGCTGACCGCTGCGCTGACCCTCGACGCGGGAGCGGCAGGCGTGAGCGCCATCGCGACGGCGACCTACCTGCCCAGCGCGGCGCTGCCATTGCTCACCGGGCACTGGCTCGAAGGGCGGCGCAAGCGCGGGGTGATGATCGCCGCCGACATCATCCGCGCCGCGGCGCTAATCGTGATCCCGCTCGCCTGGGCGATGGACCAGCTCAGCCTGCTGCTGCTGGTCGCGGTCGCCTTCCTGGTCGGGGCGGCGAGTGTGGTGTTCGACATCGCGTCGTTCGCCTATCTCCCGGACTTCGTCGCCGAGGCCGATCTACCGTCCGCCAACCGCGCACTCCAGGGCTCGTCCACCGCCGCACAGGTCGGTGGCCCGGGCCTGTCCGGAATCCTGGTCCAGGTGCTCGGACCAGCCGTCGCCCTCCTCGTCGACGCCGTCTCCTACCTGGCCAGCGCCGTGGGCGTCGGATCGGCGCGACGACCGGAGGCCGCACCGCACGCCACTGACGATCGACCAGGTCTGTGGGAAGGCGTTCGACAGATCAAGGTCAGCCCGTTCCTGCGCTCGCTGACCGCCCACGCCGCGCTCTACAACGCGTCCGCGCAGATCCTGGTCGTCAACCTCGTCGTCCTCGCGGTCAAGGAGCGTGGCCTGTCCGCGGGCGGGTACGGCATCGCCCTCAGTGCCGGCGGGGCCGGCGCCTTCGTCGGCGCCATGCTCGGTCTCCGTCTGGCCAAACGCCTCGGCTACGGCCGAGCCTTCGGTGCCTCACTCATCCTGTCGACCGGCCTGCCGCTCCTGCTGGCGTTCCTCCCGGGCCGAGGCATCCAGTACGGCGTCCTCCTCGGCGTACTGCAGTTCCTGTCCGGCATCGGTCTCGGCAGCGCCAACGTCCTGTCCGTGACGATCCGCCAACTGCTCATCCCCCGCACCGCACTGGCCCGCAGCAACGGCGCGTACCGCACCTTCACCTTCGGCGTCCTCCCGATCGGCGCCGCGCTCGGCGGCGTACTCGGCAGCACCTTCGGCTCCACCGCGGCCGTCGCCGTCGGATCCATCGGCATCGCCCTGTCCGCCCTCCCGATGTTCGTCCGCGAAGTCCGAACCCTCGAGACCCCGGTGACTACAGCGGCTTGAACGACGCCATTTCCAGGACCAGGTCCTCGGCCTCGTCGGAGGCGGCGAGGTCGACGCTGGCGGTGATACGCCAGTCGTGGTTGCCCTCGGGGTCGTCGATGATCTGCTGGACCTCCCAGTAGCCCGGGTGCTCCTCGATCATGAACAGCGCAGGACCACGGGCCGCCGGGCCGGTGCCCACCACCTCGTGCTCCGCGTAGTACGCCGTACCTGCCTCGGCCCAGCGGCCGGCGTCCCAGCCCGACTCGGAGTCGAGCTGGCCGAGCTCGGCCCAGCGGTGCAGGGCGACCAGCTCGACGCGGCGGAACATGGCGTTGCGGACCAGGACCCGGAAAGCCCTCGTGTTCAACGTGATCCGGCGCGGTCCGGCGGGGACCACCTCCGTCACCTCCTCGGTGGTCGGGTTGGTCAGCTCCTCCCACTCGTCGAGCAGGCTGGAGTCGGTCTGCCGGACCACTTCGCCGAGCCACTCGATCAGGTCGGTGAGGTCCTCGTTCACCTTGTCCGGCGGCACCGTCTGCCGCAGCGCCTTGTACGCGTCGCTCAGATACCGCAGTACGACGCCCTCCGACCGCGCGAGTCCGTAGAACCCGATGAACTCGCCGAACGTCATCGCCCGCTCGAACATGTCCCGGACCACCGACTTCGGCGACAGGCCGGAGTCCGCGATCCACGGGTGCGTCTGCCGGTACATCTCGAACGTTGCCTCGAGCAACTCGTTGAGCGGCTTCGGCCAGGTCACGTCCTCGAGCAGTTCCATCCGCTCGTCGTACTCGATGCCCTCGGCCTTCATCGCGTTCACGGCCTCGCCGCGGGCGTGGTGCTCCTGCGCCCAGAGCACCGCCCGCGGGTCCTCCAGCGTCGCCTCGACCACCGACACCACGTCCAGCGCGTAGGACGGATCCTCCGGGTCGAGCAGATCCAGCGCGGCCAGTGCGAAGGTCGACAGCGGCTGGTTCAGGCTGAAGTCCTTCTGCAGGTCCACGGTCAGGCGCAGCGTGCGGCCGTTCTCGTCGGGTTCGTCCAGCCGCTCGACCACACCGGCGGTGAGCAGCGTGCGGTAGATCTGGATCGCGCGGCGGATCAGCCGGACCTGGATCTTCGAGTCCTCGTGGTTGTCGCGAAGCAGGTGCCGCATGCTCTCGAACGCGTTGCCGTCGCGGGCGATCACGTTCAGCAGCATCGCGTGGCTGACCCGCATCCGGGACTGCAGCGCCTCGGGCTCGGCCGCAACCAGGCGGTCGAAGGTGTCCTCTCCCCAGGTGACGAAACCCTCCGGCGGCTTCTTGCGCTGCACCTTGCGCTGCTTCTTCGGGTCGTCGCCGGCCTTGGCCAGCGCCTTCACGTTCTCCACCACGTGATCCGGCGCCTGGACGACGACTGTGCCCGACGTGTCGTAGCCGGCCCGGCCGGCGCGACCCGCGATCTGGTGGAACTCGCGCGCCTTCAGGATCCGCTGCCGGCGTCCGTCGTACTTGCTCAGGGCGGTGAGTACGACGGTCCGGATCGGGACGTTGATGCCGACGCCGAGGGTGTCGGTGCCGCAGATGACCTTGAGCAGACCGGCCTGGGCGAGCTGCTCGACCAGACGGCGGTACTTCGGCAGCATGCCGGCGTGGTGGACGCCGATGCCGTGCTTGACCAGACGCTGCAGAGTCCGGCCGAAGCCCTTGCTGAACCGGAAGTTCCCGATCAGCTCGTTGATCTTCTCCTTCTCCTCCTTCGAGGAGACGTTGATGCTCATCAGCGCCTGGGCACGTTCCAGCGCGGCGGCCTGGGTGAAGTGGACGACGTACACCGGCGCTTGGTGGGTGGTGAGGAGTTCCTCGAGCGTCTCGTGCAACGCGGTGGTGACGTACTTGTAGATCAGCGGGACCGGACGCTCGGCCGAGGACACGATCGCGGTCGGGCGGCCGGTACGGCGGGACAGGTCGATCTTGAACCGCTCGACGTCGCCGAGGGTCGCCGACATCAGGATGAACTGGGCGTCGGGCAGTTCCAGCAGCGGCACCTGCCAGGCCCAGCCGCGGTCCGGCTCGGAGTAGAAGTGGAACTCGTCCATCACCACCTGGCCGACGTCCGCGGCCGAGCCCTCGCGCAGCGAGACGTTCGCCAGCACCTCGGCGGTGCAGCAGATGATCGGGGCCCCGGCGTTCACCGATGCGTCTCCGGTCAGCATGCCGACCTTGTCGGCGCCGAACACGTCGCAGAGCGCGAAGAACTTCTCCGACACCAGAGCCTTGATCGGCGCCGTGTAGAAGGTCCGCCGACCGTCCGCCAACGCCGCGAAGTGCGCGCCCGTGGCGACCAGGCTCTTCCCTGACCCGGTCGGGGTCGACAGGATCACGTTCGATCCCGTCATCACCTCGATCAACGCCTCTTCCTGCGCCGGGTACAACGAGATCCCCTGCTCCCCCACCCACCGCGCGAACGCGTCGTACAGGTCGTCAGGCTCGGTCGTCCCCGGCAGTTGCTCAGTCAGCGTCATCACCACCCATTGTCCCTGACGACCGGAACCGTTCGGCCGCCGGTTGCGACCGCCCGGCGCTCGTTGCCACGCAAACGATTGCACGGCATGTCTATTCAGGCTTGACTCGGGAAATGGTTTCTCTTTCGTGGCGCCGGATGGGCGCGAGTTTGCTGGTGACGGCGGTGGGTGCGGCGGGCCTGGTGGCGGCCGCGACACCTGATGATGGCCCGGGCCCGGGTGGGACGGAGGTGGTGACGACATGGGGTGCGAGTGACGACATCGCGGGTGGGACGCTGAACGAGGTCACGGTGCGGAACATCGTGCGGACGAGCGTCGGCGGGAAGGATCTGCGGATCCGGGTGTCGAACGCGAACGGCGATCAGCCGTTGGTGACGGACTCGGTGTACGTCGGGCGGCAGGACGCCGGGGCGAGCGTCGTACCGGGGTCGAGCCGGCGGTTGACGTTCGGCGGGAAGACATCGGTGACGATTCCGCCGGGGGCGATGGCGATCAGTGATCCGCTGGCGGGACCGGTGCCGGCGCAAACGAGTCTGACCGTGAGTCTGCATGTGGTCGGTACGACGGGTGTGATCACGGCGCACAACCGGGCCATGCAGCACAGCTACAAGTCGACCTCCGGTGATCACTCGGCGGACGAGTCGGCGACGACGTACCAGACCGAGTCGTCGGCGTGGTACTTCGTCAACGCGGCGATCGTGACGGCGCCGCAGCAGGTGGAGACGGTGGCGACGCTGGGCGATTCGATCACGTCGTCGGTCGGTACGACGATCGACACGAACCGCCGGTGGCCGGACGTGCTGGCGGATCGGTACGGGCAACTGCCGGAGCACCGGCGGCTGGGGATCTCCAACGAGGGCATCTCGGGGAACCGCGTGCTCGGTGGGATCGCGAAGGCGGGCAGTGCCGGGGCGAGTGCGTTGGCGCGGCTCGACAAGGACGTGCTGACGAAGCCCGGCGTACGCACGGTGTTGTTGCTGGAAGGGATCAACGACATCTATGCGGGTGCTACTGGTGACGAGTTGATCGATGGGTATCGGCAGCTGATCGCGCGGGTTCACGCCAGTGGGCGGTGCATCGTCGGTGGGACGCTCACGCCTGTTGGCGGTTCATTCGTGTACTCGCCTGAGAAGGAGGCTGCGCGGCAGGCTGTGAACACGTTCATCCGTACGAGCGGCGAGTTCGACGGCGTGGTCGACTTCGACGCCGCCACCCGGGATCCCGCCGATCCCAGTCGCCTCCAAGCCGCGTACGACGGTGGCGACGGCCTCCACCCCAACGACGCGGGCAACCACGCGATGGGTCAGGCACCCGACCTGGACACCCTCCGCTGTCAGTGAGAGAGGGCCGCACGCACCGCCCCGCGGGCGGTGCGTGCGGCTGGTCGTTACTTTCGGCCCTGGATGGACATCGCTTGTTCGTACTCGTGGCGGATTGCGTCGCCGCTTGACTTGCGCCAGTTGGCGACGGCCTTGTCCCAGTCCGAGAGATCGGAGCGGCCGAGCTGGATCTCCTTGGTGAGCGCCTCGAAGTCCTTGTCGGCGACCTTGCCCTTGGTCGAGTCGGTCGGTGAGTAGAGCCCGTACGTCGGCTGCAGGATCGCCGTGGGCAGGATCGTCTTGAGGTGGCTGTAGGCAACATCGACCGCCTCGGGGTGGCCCGGGAAGTAGACCGGATATCCACCGTCGGCCAGGTACTGGATCGGGAACTCGCCCAGGCAGACCTCGCTGCCGCCGGCCTCGGTCAGGACCGGGTCGGTGCCCTTCAGCGTGTAGTGCCGCCCGGGCAGGCCGAACTTGCGGAACAGATACTCCTCGGTCCCGAACGGCGCGGCCATCCAGTTCAGCACCCGCAACAGCATCTTGGTCCGCTCCGGCGAGCTGGGCCGCATCGCCGCGATCGAGTTGTTCGGCGACCCCAGCAGGAACCGCCCGACCTTCCCGGCGCTGTCACGCACGACCGGCAGCGCGATGGCGAAGTTCTTCGCCACGGCGCGGCGGTAGAAGCTCTGGATGGACGAGTAGGTGTCCTGCGTCATCACCGCCGAGCCCTGACTGAACCAGACCTTCTGGTTGTTCTTCGCCACCCCGTCGGGATGGATCAGCCCGTCGGCCTGCATCTTCGTGGAGATCGCGAGCATTTCCTTCTGCTCCGGGAGCTCCCGGCTGTGCACCAGGCGGCCGTCGCGAACCTCCCAGCCGTTCGGCAGCCCCAGCATCGCGCTCAGCGCCGCCGCGGGTGGGACCGCGAACGCCCAGCGATTCTTCTTCCCGTCCGTCACCGCCTTGGCGACCTTGTTCAACTCGTCCACGGTGGGCGAGCCGAGCTCGACACCGAACTGGTCGAGCAGGTCCTGGCGGGCCAGCAGCAGGTTGGACGACATTACGCCGCGCTGGATCGGGACCGCCCGGATGCCGCCCGAGAACACGCATCCACGCCACGAGTCGGCCGACAGGTTGGCCAGGAACGGGTACTCCAGGATCGCGTCACCGGACAGGTATTCGGTCAGGTCCTGGGCCCGAGCCTCGAGGAACTGTGGCAGGTAGGAGAACTTGCCGTCGACGTTGAACAGATCACCCAGCGTGTCTCCTGCCACGGAGGTCGCGAACTTGTTGGTGTAGTCGGAGCCGGTGGCCGACGTGATGGTCAGGTCCAGCGGTGAACCGATCCTGCGGTTCAGCTCCTGCCAGTACGGATTGCGATCGGCGGTCGGCGGAATCGGGTTCGACGTCGGGACGCTTCCGGAGATGCCTTCGCCGTCTGCGGGCGCGCCCTCGGTGACCCGGGTCGGATCGGCCGGGAACTGGTAGAAGCAGTCCGGCATCAACGGATGGCTCCGGGGCAGGTCCGGCTTCGGTCCGTCGAACGGCTTGTACGTCGGCAACGCGACCGGCCTGTTCAAGGCCGCGATGTCGGTCGATCGCGTCACCGTGGCACAACCGCTCAGGCCTCCGGCAGTGGCGGCCGCGGCCAGCGATCCACCGAGCAGCGTTCGTCTGCTGATCCGTTTGCTGCTCATGGTCATCCCTTCACCGCCCCGGTCAGCATGCCCTTGGTGAAGTGCCGCTGGAGGAACGGATAGACGATCAGGATCGGAACCAGGGAGACCACCAGGATCGCCATCTGGATCGACTCCTGAGGCGGAAGCTGGTCGGCCGACGCTCCACCGAGATCGCCACTGCTGAGCTCGGTGTTGTTGATGACGTAGGTCCGCAGTACCAGCTGCAGCGGCCACTTGGCCGTGTCGTTGATGTAGAGCATCGCGTTGAAGAACGCGTTCCAGTACCCGACCGCGTAGAACAGGCCGATCACCGCGAGGACTGCCCGCGACAGCGGGAGGACGATCGACCAGAAGATCCGGAAGTCACCGGCACCGTCGACCCGGGCCGAGTCGATCACCGACGCCGGGATACTCATGAAGAACGAGCGGAGCACGATCACGTTGAAGCCGTTGATCGCGGTCGGCAGGACCAGCGCCAGCAGCGAGTCGAGCAGGCCGAACTCCTTCACCACCAGGTAGTTGGGGATCATCCCCGGGCTGAACAGGATGCTGAACAGCACGATCATCAGGATCGGCCGCTGGCCGAACGAGCCGGGCCGGCTGAGCGCGTACGCCAGCATGGTGGATCCGGCCAGACTGACCAGGGTGCCGCCGAGGGTGATCACGAAGCTGACCAGCAGTGCCCGTTGCACCACACCGCCGTTGAAGATCGCCCGGTAGGAGCCCCAGTTGATGCCGTCCGGCCAGAGCACGAAGCCGCCGGAGTTGGTGACATGCGCCTGGCTGGCGATGCTGGTCGAGATCACTCCGATGAAGGGGATGATCACCACCGCGCAGCACAGCACCAGCACGATGCCTTTGAGTGCCCGAGTCGGGATCGTCGGCACCTCGTCGATCGTCGACCGCCGGGTACCGGGCGGCCGGATGAGATTCGTCTGGGTACTCATGCTTTCTGGTACACCCCCGCCTCGCCGAAGATGTGTGCGACCTTGTTGGCGCCGATCACCAGGGCGACGCCGAACAGACCCTTGACCAGACCCACCGCGGCCGAGACTCCCCATTGGCCGGCCAGTACGCCGTTGTTGTAGACGTAGGTGTCCAGGACTTCGCTGGCCGGTCTGCCGACCAGGTTCTGCTGCAGGATGATCTGCTCGAAGCCGACGGTGAGCGAGTCGCCGAGCCGCAGGATCAGCAGCAGGATGATCAACCCGCGGATCCCGGGCACGGTGATGTGCCACAACTGCCGCAAACGCGACGCTCCGTCGACCCGGGCCGCCTCGTACAGCCCCTGATCGATCTGCGTCAGCGCGGCCAGGAACAAGATCGTCCCCCACCCCGAGTCCTTCCAGATCACCTGGCTGGTGAGCAGCGCGATGAAGCTGTCGGGATTGCCGAGGAAGTCGATCGTGTCGATGCCTCGGGCCCGCAACGTGTTGTTGATCAGGCCGCTGCCGCCGAGGATCTGCTGGAAGATCGCGATCACGATCACCCAGGACAGGAAGTGCGGCAGGTACAGCACCGACTGCACGACGCGCTTGATCCGCTCCGACAGCAGGCTGTTCAGCAACAGGGCCAGCGCGATCGGCGCCGGAAAGACGAAGATCACCTGGACCAGCGTGATCAGCAGCGTGTTCTTCAAGGCGTTCAGGAACTCTGCGTCACCGTTGAAGATCACCGCGAAGTTGTCCAGCCCGACCCAGGCGCTGCGTCCGAACGGAACGAACGGCAGGTACTCCTGGAACGCGATCAGGTTGCCGAGCAACGGCAGATAGTGGAAGGCGAGCATCAAGGCCAGACCGGGGATCGCCATCAGCAGCAGGACCTTGTCCCGGCGAGCTCGCGCCCACCAGGACAGCTGCTGGCCGCCGGCGGGCGGTGCGGATCTCCCGGCGGTCGAGGTGCCCGGGGGTCCCGAGTCGGTCGGCCGCGCTTGATCGATCACCATGGTTTGTTTCGTTTCGGGGCTGAGGATTTCGTCGGCTCGAGCCACGCGACACTCCCTGCGTCGTCGGTGAACATCGCTCTCCCAGCGGGAGAGCGCTTTCCGTTCCCCCCTGTTCGATGCTGTCGTGTTTTGGGGAGTGGCGCAGCTCCAGCCGGAGAGTCATCCGCGAATCGGCTCGACCCGATGCGAATCGGCAGCGCGTCAGCGGCTCAGAAATGAGCGGCGGTTCAGGGCCGGTGGTGCCAGCGGGGTTCGACGTCGCCCTGCCGGGCCAGGTGTTCCAGGTGTGCGCGGGCCATCCGGACCGTCTGGAGGTTGATGCCTCCGTAGTTGCCCAGGTCGGTGCCGATGACCGTGGCCAGTTCACGGACCATGAGCGAACCCTTCGTCCGCAGGAGTTTCACCGTCAGCGCTTCGACCTCAGCCACCCACTCCAGGCTCTCGGTGATGCGTTTGCGACCGGCAACCGAGTCCAGCACGTCGCCATGCGACGGAACGAGGGCGTCGAAGTCCAACTCCAGCAGGCGATTCAGTCCGCCGACGTACCGGTCGACGTCGGTGTAGAGCGGAGCCAACCAGGTGGAGCTGTCCAGGTAAGGCTGACCGCGGCCTTGCACATCGTCGAAGGAGAACAGGGTTCGGGACGACTCGTCCAGTACGGCGATATGGCCAGGACTGTGGCCGCTCGTCGTCATGACACGCAGTGAGCGATCGAGCGGAAGGTAATCGCCGTCGCGGAGCAGTACGTCGACCCGAACGCGCTCGTCGAGCATCTCGAGCAGCTCCGAGCGTTCGGCCGACGACAGGTCCATGGCGGCCGGATCCGAGCCCCACAGCTCGGTCAGCAACAGCTCGTTGTCCTCCAACCAGCCCACCTCCGCCGCTGGAGCGGCCACCCGCGCACCACTCGCCCTCTTCAGTACGGCGTTCCCACCCATGTGATCCGGATGCGCATGACTGTTCACGACGAGGGTCAGGTCGGCCAGCCCGAGGCCCAGCCCAGCCAACTCGGGTGCCGTCGCAACCTCCGGGGTGGAGGCGATCCCCGCGTCGAGCAGCACGAGCTCGGAGCCCGCGTCGATCACGTGCAGCCACAACGGCAGCCCGCACACATGCGGGTAGTCCGTTGCCAACCGATGGATTCCCGGTGCGATCTCAACGGGCACAGCTCACCGTCCTTCGAAGTCGCCGGTACGACGCTCCGCGAAGGCTGCACGGCCTTCGGCTGCGTCGCGGGTACCGAGAGCAACGGCCTGCAGCTCACGCTCGTACTGGATGGCCTGTTCGAGTCCCATCGACCACGCGGCCCGCAGGTTCGCCTTGGCCGCCTGCGCGGCGATCGGTGGCCGGGCAGCGATCCGGTGCGCCAACTCGGTTGCAGCAGGCAACACCTCGGAAGGCGGCAGCACCTGGCTGACCAGCCCGATCCGCAAGGCTTCCGCCGCGTCGATCGGATCACCGGTCAGCAGCATCATCGCCGCATCGCTGGCCGGCACCGACGCCGCGAGCAGTGCGGTCACGCCGCCACCACCGATCCACCCGAGCTTGATCTCGGCCGCGGCGAAACTCGCCGACGACGACGCCAGCCGGATGTCGCACGACAGCGCCAGCTCGAGCCCACCGCCGTACGCGTAGCCGTTGATCGCCGCGATCACCGGCGTACGCAGGGCGCGTAAGGCGTCGCAGTAGTCGCGGCGGTTCCGGAAGTGCCAGGGGCCGTCGTAGCGGTCGAGTTCGCCGATGTCGCTGCCGACGGAGAAGGCCCGGTCGCCCGCACCGGTCACGACGACTGCCCGAATCGAAGCGTCCTCGTCGATCTTCGGGATCAGCTCGAGCAGTTCCGCGCTCATCGAACGGGTCGCCGCGTTCAGTTTGGCCGGCCGGTCGAGCGTGAGCAGCCCGACGTACCCGTCCTGCTCGAAGGCGATCCGGCCGTCATCCATGACTCACGCTCCGGTAGTCGTCCTCGATCCGGTCGACCGCGGCCCCAGGATCACTGGCGTCGTCCAGCAGCTCCCGCACCCGCTCCGACAGTTCGCCCTGGAACGCGATCCACCCGTCGAACCGTGGCCGGATGTACGACGTCGTGAGCGTGCTGAGCGTGGCCGAGTAGTGCCCGTTCCACGCCTTGTCCACCACGTCGGACGCCCACACGACCGCGGTCGCCGACTGCCCGCCGACCGTCGACACGACATCCAACTGAGTGCTGACGTCCAGCAACCCGCGCACGTACTTCGTCACCGCCAGGACGTGTCGGTAGGCCCGCGGAGTCACAGCCAGTCCAGTCCCGCCCAGCGTGCTGTTGGCCAGTCGGTCCGCCGGCCGCAACCGCGGCGCTGCCGACCAGGCCAGCGGCTGCCGGTCCTCCCCCACGGCACCGTAGTACGCATAGCTGTACACCAGCGGACAGCACACCCGCTCGTTGCTCTCAGCAAGCAGCTCGTGGATCCCGATCGGATCGAGCTCCGCCACACTCCGATCACTTCGCTGCCACACCGCGCGTAGCACCCGGATCGCCTCGACCGCTCGATCCCGATCGAGCAACCGAGCCCCAGTCCGGTCGCCGGCGAGTCCGAGCAACATCAACCCGGCATGCGGCCCAGCGACACACAGTACGACGCCCGGCGTCTCCAGTACGTCACACCAGGTTGCGGGCGGCGTGGTGAGCCGGTCCGGCCGATACAGACACGTCTGCGTCGCCGCATCGATCGGCAGCGCCCAGCCGTACCCGTGCAACCGATAGCTGTCCCACGTCGGCTCGACCGCCCGCGACCGCCACACCTTCAGATCCCGCGCCGCGAACACGTCCTCCACCGGCAGGATCGCGCCCGCCTCGACGGCCGCCCCGAGCCCGGGATGATCGACCACGAGCAGGTCGTACTCCTCGGCCAGCTCCGCCAACGGCGTGGACTCGAACCTGGACAACGGCTGTCGATCCCACACCACCTGTACGCCGGACTCGTTGAACGCCTCCAACGGCCGGTAGCCACGGGGGTGATCCCAGGTCAGCCCGCGCAGTTGCCCGGTCACGGCGAAACCACCGCGCCTTGCTGGAGCAACGCCTGCCGCTGCTCCGACGACAGTCCCAGCTCGGCGAGCAGCTCATCGGTGTGCTCGCCGACGAGCGGTGCAGGCCGCCGTACCTCCGCAGGCGTCCGGCTGAACCGATACGGGAACCCCGGTGTCGTCACTGCGCCCTCGGTCGGGTGCTCGTACGTGACGAACGAGCCGTTGTGCAGCACCTGCGGATCCGTGCGCACGTCGGCGTACGACAGCACCGGCCCACACCAGACACCGCGCTCGCGCAGCTTGTGCAACCAGTGGTCGGTCGACTCCCGCCGCAACGCGTTCGACACCGCCGCGGCGATCTCATCGCGCCGGGTGAAGCCGTCCCGTTCCGCATCCAGCCCTGCCAGCTGAGGTGCGTCCAGCACCTCGGCCAGCACCGGCAGGTTGGCGAACGCCAGCGAGAGATAGCCGTCGGCGGTCGTGAAGATGCCGTACGGCGCGCGGATGTAGCTGTGCGCGTGCACCTCCTCGGACCTCGTCTGTGGAATGCCACCGACCGTGTGCACCGACAACTCCTGCATCTGCAGCGCGATCACGGCGTCCAGCATGTTGACCTGCACGAGCTGCCCCTCGCCAGTGCGTTCGCGATGCAGCAACGCGGCCAGCACCCCTTCGAAGGCGCTGTACGCCGTGACCGCGTCGGCAAGGAAGTACGGCGCGGCGACCGGCGGCTCGTCCGGACGACCGGCGCTGAACAACGCACCGCTCATCGCCTGGACCAGCAGGTCCTGTCCCGGCCAGTCGGCGTACGGACCGGTCTCGCCGTACCCGGAGATCGACACATAGATCAGGTCGGGCTTCAGTGCGCGCAAGGTGTCGTGGTCCAGGCCGAGCCGGGCGGCGACACCGGGCCGGTAGTTCTGCAGGAACACGTCGGCCGACTTCACCAGCTCATGGACCACCTCGCGACCCTCGGCAGACTTCAGGTCGACTGCGAGGCTGCGTTTGTTCCGGTTCAGCGACAGGAACGACGCGTTCACCTCGTTCCCGGTGGCGCCACCGGCCGCCGTGTGCCGTTGCCATTCGCCGGTCACCGGTTCGACCTTGACCACGTCCGCGCCCAGGTCGCCGAGCCGCATCGCGGCCAGCGGCCCGGCCATCGCCACCGACACGTCGAGGACGCGGTAGCCGTCGAGAATGCTCATTGGGCGGTCCATCCCGCGTCCACCGGCAGGACGGTCCCCGTGATGAACGACGCGTCGTCGCTGGCGAGGAACGCGATCGCGGCCGCGACCTCCGACGGCTGTCCGATCCGGCCGAGCGCGTGATGCCGGTCGACCATCACTTGCATCGCGCCCGGATCATCCGCGCCGCCGACCTTGCCGTTGCGGATCAGCGGTGTGTCGATCAGACCGGGCGCGACGCAGTTCGCGCGGACGCCGGCCCGGCCGTGATCGAGCGCCATCGCGCGGGTCAGGTTCTCCACGCCGGCCTTCGCCGCGCAGTAGGCCGACCGGTTGCGCTCCCCCACCGTGCCGATCGCCGAGGAGATCGTCACGATCGCCCCGCCGCCCTGCTCGACGAACCGAGGCAGTACGGCGCGGCAGGAGTTGTAGACGCCGGTCAGATCGACATCGAGGATCGTCTGCCATTCGTCGGGCGAGGTGTTCGGTACGGTGTCGCACACGTCGACCCCGGCTGCACTGACCAGGACGTCAACGGCGTCAAGCGATGCGACGAGCTGAGCAGTCCCAGCGAGGTCCGTCACGTCCAGTTCGTACCCCCGCCCGCCGACCTCCGCGGCGACCTTCGCCGCGGAATCGCCGTTTCTGTCACACACGATCACGGTGCCGCCCTCGGCGGCGATCCGGCGGGCGGTGGCCGCGCCGATCCCGGAGGCACCTCCGGTGATCAGCGCGACCTTGCCTACATACCGTTCCTTGTCCATAAGTGATCCGCGTACCTCAGGGCTTCTCGTAAGGGAAGGACGGCAGTACGCCGATCTGGTCGTACTGCATCCGGGAGTCGTCGAACCCGGGCTCCCAGCTGACGTTGGCGAACGTGTCGCACGGTCCCGCCGACGGCCCGTGGTACGGGTCGCTCTCGGTGTTGGTCACCTTGATGTCGGAGAACGCGAAGGCACAGCCGCCGAAGTCCATGTGTACGCCGTACGGCTTGCTGTCCGGCATCGACGGATCCGCGTTCGCGTCGTCGATGATCAGCTGGGACACGGCCGCGTCCGGGGTGTACGGCGGCTGGTTGCGTACGCCGTACGCGTAGAACGGACCGGTGTCACCGCTGTCCTGGGCGAGGTGCGACAGCCGCACGTGGTGGACGGTGTTGCCACTGGCGTAGTTGTCCGCGTTCGGGATCTCCGGCCGGGACTCGATGCTGATGCCGTACCGGGCGCCGTGCTCGACGACGGTGTGACTGATCTCGTTGCCGCCGCTGTTCATGATCTCCACGCCGGCGGAGTCGCCCGGGACCAGTTCGCCGATGTGATGGATGTAGTTGTTGGTGAACGTGTTGCCGTGGGCAACATCGCCCTCACCCGGCCAACCGCCCTCGACCTTGATGCCGTCGTTGCCGAGGTGCTCGAGCAGACTGTCCGACACCGTGGTCTTCTCGTTCGCGAAGAGCAGTTCGATCGCGGTGAACCCGGTCTGCTGCAGGTGCATTCGGGTCAGCTTGACGCCCCGGGTGTTGGTGAGCGTGATCGCGCCCCACCGGTTCCGCGGCAGCTCGATCTGGGTGTCGTACTTCGGGTACTTGCGCTTGAACCCCGAGTCACCGGTCTGGTTCCAGCCGTACCGGTACCACTCCATGAAGTCGGTGTGCTGGATCGTCAGCCCGTCGAGGGTCAGGTTCTCCACCCGCCGGTTCGCGGATGCGCCGGCGATCGAGAACACCTGTGTCTGCGTCGGGCGCATCACGTGTACGCCGTCCATCGTGCCGCCGGCCGGCTTGTAGTAGAGCGTCTTCGCGGGGTAGTCCAGGTAGTACTCGCCGGCCTGGTCGAGCAGGCTCAACGAGTTCTGCACGAAGTAGCGCGAGCCGCCGCCGGAGTTGATGAAGCCGTAGCGCGCCGGGTAGACCAGCGTCGTCCGCTTCTTGGTGAAGTTGATGTCGAGCATCGGGATCGTGTCGGTGAACCACGACCACGACCCGCCCGACCACACCGTCACCTGCGCCGGCCACGACGTACCCAGACGCAGGTCCCACGACGGGTCGATGTCACCAGCGTTGAATCCGAGCTGGTCGCGGACCGCTTCCTTGGTCGAGTCGAACAGGATCGACCGCAGGTACGGCGCCCACGCGTCGTCAGACTGCCGGTTCGGGTACCGCGCTGTGGTCGCAGGCTTCCCGTCGACGTACAGGCTGTAGAACGGCTGGTCGATGTCGACCGGCGCCTTGAAGATCCCGTCCTGGTACGCCGTCCACCCGGTGACCTCCCGCGCCGCCTCGAACACCGCCTTCCCCGGCCCGTCCACACTCCGGTACGTCACCCCGGAGTCGCGATCGTCGAAGCTGATCGTCTTGTCGACCTGATAGGTCCCGGCCCTCAGGTTCACGACCGGCGCACACGCAGGCTTCGTGAACCGCAGAGTGTCGCGAGCATGCTCGACCGTCTTCCAGGGCTTGCGCTGCGTCCCCGGACCGGCATCGTTCCCGGCCGGCGACACCCAGAACGACTCACACTCGGGAGCGTCCTTCAGGCCCGCACCAAGCGCCGAACCTGCGCCGACGACAGCAAGCGCAACACCTATGACCACCCCGCCAATCAGTCGCATGTCGCTCACCGCCCCGTCACGTCGTACGGGAAGCCGGGGAGGACGCCGATCTTGTCGTACTCCATCTTCGAGGCGTCGAAACCCTCCGCCCAGTTCGCGTTGGCGACCTGGTTGCACTGGTACGACTGGTACTTGTCGTCGGTCACCTGGCCGACCTCGATGTCGCTGAAGCTGAAGCCGCACCCACCGGCGTCCATGTGCACGCCCCGGGTTCCGCTGTCCGGCATCGACGCATCCGGGATCACGTCGGTGATGACCATCTGCTTGACCGTGTTCTGCACTGGATGCGGCTCCTGGTTGTCGACGCCGTAGGTGTAGAACGCGCCCATGTCACCGCTGTCCAGACCGGTCTCCTCCAGCCGGATGTAGGAGAAGTTGTTGCCGGACGCGTACTGCTCGCCGTCGGTCACCTCCGGACGCGACTCCAGGCTGATGCCGTACCGGGCGCTGTGCTTCACGACAACGTGCGAAACCTCGTTGTTGCCGGTGTCCATCAGCTCGATCCCTGCCGCGTCGCCCGGGACCAGCTCGCCGACGTGGTCGATGTAGAGGTTGGTGAACGTGTTGTGGTTCGCGACGTCGCCCTCGCCCGGGTACGGGCCTTCGACCTTGATGCCGTCACCACCGATGTTCTCCAGCAGATTGTCAGCGATCCTCACGTGGTCGTTGGCCGACAGCAGGTAGACACCGTGGTAGCCGGTGTCGTGCACGTGCAGCCCGGTCAGGTCGACGTTGCGGGTGTTGGTCAGCGTGACCGCGCCGTACCGGTTGCGGGTCATCTCGATCTGGCGGTCGTACTCCGGGTACTTGTGCTGCTGACCGGAGTCCCCGGCGCTGATCCAGCCCGAGCGGTACCACTGCATGAAGTCGGTGGCCGCGATCCCGAGTCCGTCGAACGCGATGTCGTGCAGCCGGCGCGCGGGCGAGACCCCGGCCAGCGACAGCACCTGGGTCTGCGTCGGGCGGAGGACCCGCTTGCCGTCCATCGTGCCGCCGCGCGGCTTGTAGTACAGCTCTTTGTTCGCCCAGTCCAGGTAGTACTCGTCCTCGGCGTCGAGGAGGTCGAGGGAGTTCTGGACGAAGTACCGGGAACCGGACCGGGAGTTCATCATCGCGTACCGGGTCCAGTAGTCCAGGATGACCTTGTTGTCCTTCCAGTCCGCGTTCTTGATCGGCACCGTGTCGGTGAACCAGCTCCACGACCCGCCCGACCAGATCATCAGCTGGGCCGGCCAGTCGGTGTAGCTGTTCAGGTTCCAGGTCTCGTTCCAGTCGCCCTCGGTGTAGCCGACCTGGTCGCGCAGGGCCTCCTTCTCCGGCTCGATCAGGACCGACTTCAGGTACGGCGCCCATTCGTCGTCCGACTGCCGGTTCGGGTACCGGGCCGTGGTGGCCCGCTCGCCGTCGACGTACAGCGTGTAGAACGGCTGGTCGATGTCGACCCCGGCCTTGAAGATTCCGTCCCGGTACGGCGTCCAGCCGGTGACCTCCTGCGCCGCCTCGAGCTCCGCCTTCCCCGGACCGTCCACGCTCCGGTACACGACCTTGTGCCCGTTCGACCCGGAGTCACGGTCGTCGAAGCCGATCGTCTTGGCCACCGGGTAGGTGCCCGCCTTCAGGTTGACCACCAGGTCACACGACATCCGCTGGTTCAGCCCGCGGGCCCGGATGGTGTCGCGAGCATGCTCGATCGTCCGCCACGGCTTGCGTTCGGTTCCCGGAGCCGCGTCGTCGCCGGTCGACGAAACCCAGAACGCGTCGCACTTGTCCTGCCCGGCCGCCGGGGCAGCGGCTCGCGCCGCCACCCCGCCGCCGAGGACGAGCGCCGGAAGGGCGAGCCCAGCGATCACTCCACCGATGAATCCACGCATCTCAGCTCACCGGCCCGACACGTCGTACGGGAAGGTGGGCAGGACGCCGATCTTGTCGTACTCCATCTTCGTGGCATCGAACCCGTCGACCCAGTCGGCGTTGGTCACCTCGTTGCACTGGTAGGACTGGTATTTCTGGTCGGTCACCTTCCCGACCTGGACGTTGCTGAACGCGAACCCGCAACCACCGGCGTCCATGTGGACGCCGCGAGTGCCACCCGCGTCCGGCATCGACGGATCCGGGATCACATCCCCGATCACCAACTGGTCGACGGTGTTCGTGACCGGATGCGGTTCCTGGTTGTCCACGCCGTACGTGTAGAACGAGCCCATGTCGCCGCTGTCCAGGCCGGTCTCCTCCAGCCGGATGTACTTGAAGCTGTTGCCAGAGGCGTACTGGTCGCCGTCGGTGACCTCCGGCCGGGACTCCAGGCTGATGCCGTAGCGGGCGCTGTGCTTCACCTCGATGTTCGAGATGGTGTTGTTGCCGGTGTCCATCAACTCGATGCCGGCCGCGTCGCCCGGGACCAACTCGCCGATGTGGTCGATGAACGTGTTGGAGATCGTGTGGTGGTTGCTCAGGTCACCTTCTCCCGGCCAGCCGCCCTCGACCTTGATGCCGTCGGCACCGATGTTCTCCAGCAGGCTGTCGGTGATCTTGGTGTGATCGTTGGCGAACAACAGGTAGACGCCCGTGAAGCCCGTGTCGGACAGCTGCAGCCGGGACAGGTCGATGTTGCTCGTGTTGGTCAGCGTGATCGCGCCGAACCGGTTCCGCGGCATCTCGATCTGCCGGTCGTACTCCGGGTACTTGTGCTCGACCCCGGCGTCGCCACCGGCCACCCAGCCGTTGCGGTACCAGCTGACGAAGTCGGAGTACTGCACCCCGAGTCCGTCGAAGCTCACGTCGTGCAGCCGGTCCTGCGGCGACGATCCCGCGAGGTTCAGGACCGTCTTCACGGTCGGCCGGAGCACCTTGATGCCGTCCAACGTTCCGCCGCGCGGCTTGTAGTAGACCTCACCGGCCTTGGCGTCGAGGTAGTACTCCCCCGGCTGGTCCAGGAAGCTCAGCGAGTTCTGGAAGAAGTACCGCGATCCGCCGTTGCTGTTGACCATCGCGTACCGGGTCCAGTATTTCAGCGTCGTCTGGGTCTTCTTGAAGTTCGTGTCGAGCAACGGGATCGTGTCGGTGAACCACGACCACGAGCCGCCCGACCAGATCGTCACCGACGCCTGGCTCATATCCCAGGTCGGGTCCCAGTCGCCCGGCGTGCCCCACAGCCAGTTGTGCACGTCCATCTTGTCCTCTTCGTAGAGGATCGATCGCAGGTACGGCGACCACTGCTCGTCGCTGCCGCGGTTCGGATAGCGCGCGTTGGTCGCCCGCTTCCCGTCCTCGAAGAGCGTGTAGAACGGCTTGGACGCATCCACCTTCGCCTTGTAGATGCCGTCCTTGTACGGCTCCCAGCCCGTGATCTCCTCGGCACCTTGCAGCGTCGCCTTGCCCGGACCGTCGGCACTGCGGTAGATCACCCGGTGCCCGTTCTTGCCGGAGTCGCGCTGGTCGAAGCCGATCGTGGACGCGACCGGGTACTCGCCGGCCTTCAGGTTGACGGTGATGTCACAGTTCATCCGGTCGTTGAGGTGCTCGTCCCGGATCTCGTCGCGAGCCCGGGTGATCGTCTTCCACGGGTTCTTCTCGGTCCCCTTGGCGGCGTCGTTGCCGTTGGGTGCGACGTAGAAGCTGTCGCACCTGGCCGCACCGGCGGGCTGGGCGTTGAGTTGGACGGCCGCGACGGTCACCAGGGCAGCCGCGACCACCCCGGCGCCGACGCTGAGCGCCGTACGCCTGGTTCTCTTGGACATGTTGGGCGGGGTCCTCTCTCGGAGGGTCAGTCGCCGGCGTTGCCGTTCTGGCTTCGCCAGCGCTCGTACTCGAGGCGGGTCTTCTCGGTCAGGGGGTAGTAGTCGCGCAGCGGGGCGCCCTCGTCGATCCGGGCCCGGCTGAACTTCTCCCACGCGTCGTGCTCGGCGGCTGCCTCGACGACCGCCTCCGCGCGGCGCCGGGGTACGACGACCGCACCGTCGTCGTCGGCGAGCACCAGGTCACCGGGCAGCGTGAGGACGCCGCCGACCGCGACCGGGACGTTGTAGGCCCACGGGAACAGCTCGGCCTGGGACGCGTAGTGCGGGGTGGCTCCGGTGGACCAGATCGGTACGTCGAGCTGCGACACCCTGGGAACGTCGCGGATCCTGCCGTCGATCACGATGCCGGCGCCACCACGGAGCTTGAAGTAGCGGACCAGCATGTCGCCGAAGCAGCCGGTGGTGTGGCTGCCGTAGGCCTGGACCACCAGCACGTCGCCGGGCTGTACCTCGTCGAGCACGGCCCACAGCGCCGTACTGCGCTCGATGTACTCCTGGGTCTGGCCGTCGGCGATGTCCTCCCGCTGCGGCATGAACTGCAGGGTCAGCGCCCGGCCGACCACCTTCTTGCCGGGGAACATGCTGGTCGGTCCGTCGACGAAGGTCCGGCGGATGCCCTGGCCGTGCAACCGGGCGCAGGCGGTCGCCGACCCGATCTCGGCCAGCCGGGACACCAGCCCGGGATCCGATGGCGGCGGGGTGTCGCCGCGCACCGGCAGGTCCCAGACCGGTACCACCGGGGCTTGTTCCGTGCTGCTCATATGTCTCCTCAGGAAAGCGCCAGGTGTGCGGCGCGGTAGGTGTTTCTGGTCAGCCGGAGCTCGAGCCTGATGGTCCGGCCCGGCGGCATCGTCACTTCGAGTCTGTTGCTGCCGACAACGACCGTGCGGGTGCCCGGAGTCGGTGGCGGGGAGGTGTACGCCGGGGACGGTCCGGGGTACTCCCCCGTCGCGGTGGACACGGTGGCCTCGTCGATCCGGTCGGTGCCGAAGCTGCCGGCCTGGACGATCACGCGGCGGGTCTGGGTCGCGGACAGGTTGACCAACTGCAGACAGGTCCGGTCCGGCTCGACCGTGTCGACCAGTGCGGCGACGTCGGCCGGTAGGCCGGGACGCCCGCGATCGGGGTCGAGGTACAGGACCCGGAGCGGCAGCAGACCACCGTTGTACAGGAGTTGCGGTGTGCCTGTGGTCAACTGCAACAGGGCTTCGGTCGCGACCGGGTTGTGCCGCTGCCAGTGATGGATGTTCAGGTCGGCCGGATCGGTAGTGTCGACGGCCATCAGATCCATCCGGCGCTGTACCTGCGACAGCGCGACGCCCAGCATCGCCTCCGGGTACCCAGGGTTGTCCCCGTCGAGGTACGCCAGCCAGGGTGCTTCGTGCCCGGCGTCCTCCTTGTTCCGGAAGTCGCGGACGGTTCGCCAGTCGTAGCCGCTGCGCTCCCTGAGCTGCCGCAGCCGATCGCGATCCGAGGACTCGAACGCTGCCTGCCACAACCAGATCGGCAACCCCAGCTGCGGCGGCTGGTAGTCGAACCAGCCGTCGTCTCCGTGCCGATTCGGGATCAGCAGGGTCGGCTTCGCGCAGTCGTCGCCGAGCTCGGCCTGCCAGCGGTCCCGGATACTCAGCTCGGTCTCGTCGACCGCGCCCGTGACGCCGCGCTCGTAGAGGTGGTCAAGCAGGTGCCTGGCGATGTCGAGCCGCTTGGAGTCACCGGTCAGCACCGCGCCGTTCAGTGCTGCGATGCAGGCGGCCGAGCCGACGCTGTAGACACCGTGCGGCCAGTTCCAGCCGTAGTTGCCGCCGTACCAGCGGCCGTCGTGCAACTCGCCGACGATCCCGCTGGGCCCGACGTTGTCCGGGACGAGTCCGTCGTTGGCTGCAGCCCTTTCCTGCCAGGCGTCGAGGTACTCCAGTGTCCACGCGGCGAACCGGTCGTTGTGGTCGTAGAGCCACGCGTTCGCGGTCAGGGTTGTGGCGGCCAGGTTGACCGCTGTGTCGCCCGCACCTTGGCGGCGGATCATCTCCGCACCCATCAGGTCCGCGTTCGCCGGATCCTTCAGGTCGTCCCAACTGGAGATCCCCGGTACGCCGGACAGCGGCAGCCCGAAGATGCGCATGTTCGTCAGGTCGGCGCCGTACGAACGCCACTCGTCGTTGATGCCCCAGCGCGGACCACCACCGCCGTTGTGCGGTGCGCGGATCGTGCGCGTCGCCGGGTCGTAGTTGCCCGCCGGTGAGCCGGGCAGGTAGAGCTCCGCGAACCGGTACGCCCGCTCGCGGAACACCTCGTCGCCCGGATCGGCCGCACACAAGGCGTAGAAGAAGATCATCGACTCACCGATGTGGAACCAGTCGTAACCGCGCTCGAACTCGTCGACCAGGAAGCCCAGGTCGGTGAGTTGGCGGGTGACGCCTTCCCAGTGCCACTTGGCCACGTCGATCAGGTCGTCCGCACCGCCGAGCTGGTAGAGCACGGGCCAGTTCACGAACGCCTCGTAGAAGTCGTCCGCGCCGTCGCGGCTCTGCACCGGTCCGGCGTAGCGCAGGCTGCCGTCGGGCAGGCAGTACCGCTCGCGGAACAGCCACCAGCCCTCGTCCATCACGTCGAACAGGCGGCGCTGCATGATCGCCCACGCGGGCGGGGCGCCGATGGGGGTCTCGGCAACAATCGGTTCGGTCATCCCTTGGTCGCCCCCGCAGTCAGGCCGCTGATCACGTGCCGCTGCAGCAGCACGAAGACCACCAGCAACGGAGCTACCGCGAGCAGCAGCGTCGGGAACACGACTGTGTAGTCGGTCGAGTACTGGCTCACCGCGGCGTACACACCGGTGGTGACGGTGTAGAGACCGCTGCCGGGGCCGAGGATGATCTGCGGGTTCACGAAGTCGTTCCACACCGAGAAGGTGTTCAGGATGACCATCGTCACGACCGCCGGCTTCATCAGCGGGAACACGATCGACCAGAAGATCCGGTGCTTGCCGGCTCCGTCCACCGCAGCCGCTTCATCCAGGCTGGCGGGGATCGTCGTGATGTAGCCGGCGTACAGGAAGATCGAGAACGGCAGGGTCAGCGTCGTCTCGAACAGCACGAACCCCGGGATGGTCCCCATCAGCCCGAGGAACTTCAGCGTGTAGACGACCGGGATGACCAGCACCTGGCTCGGGATGAACGTGCCGGCCACGAACAGCAGCAGGAGCATGCGGTAGCGGCGTTCACTGCGGCGCGCGATGACGTACGAGACCGGGCCGGCCAGCGCGACGGACAGGACGTTCACCGAGACCACGAACAGCGCGGTGACGGCGTACCCCTTGAGGATGTTGAAGTCCGGGTTCGTCCACGCCTTCTGCAGGTACTGCGTCGTCAGTTGGTCGGGCGACAACGAGAAGGGGTGGGCCAGGATGTCCTGCTGCGACTTGAACGCGCTGACCACGAGCAGGTACATCGGCACCAGCATCAGCACGCTGGTCACGATCAGGAACGCGATCCGGCCGGCACCCTTGGTGCGCATCGGCTTGAACTGCAGCGTCGCCACCCGAGGCATGCGGATGGCGCTCATCCCTTCACCCCTTGATCGGCTCTGGATCGCAGCCGCGCGACCGTCAGGGCGAGACCGGCGGTGACGATCATCAGCACGACGCTCTGCGCCGACCCGAACCCGAGCGCGTTGTTGTGGAACGAATCCCACAGGATCAGGTACGCCGCCGTCTGCGTCGAACCGGCCGGACCACCACCGGTCAGCGACACGACGAGGTCGTACGTCTTCAGCAGCGTGACCAGCGACAGCACGAGGTTCACGGTGACCACCGGCGCGAGCGCCGGCAGCGTGACGTTGCGGAACGTCTGCCGCGCCGACGCACCATCGATCCGGGCCGACTCGAGCAGATCCTTCGACACCGTCTGCAGTCCCGCGAGGTAGAGCACGACGTTCACTCCGAACCCAGCCCACACCAGTACGCCGATGAGACTCGCGAGCGCCCAGATCGGGTTGGACAGGAACGGCAGCACCTCAGCGCCCTTGGTGGTGAGCCAGCCGTTCACGACACCCGACGTACCGAGGACCGCGCTCCACAAGAACCCGACGACCAAAGCACTGAGCACGTGGGGATAGAAGAGGATCACGCGGAAGAACGAGTTGAGCCGGGACGCGCCGTTCACCAGCAGGGCGAACCCGAGACCGAGCACGCTCAGGAGGACGGTGCCGACCGCGGCGATCACCAGCGTGACCCAACCGGCCCGGAGCGCCTCCTCGCTCTGCGCGAGGTCGAGGTAGTTGCGCAGGCCGACCACCACCGGGTTCGCGCTGTACCCGTTCCAGTCGGTCAGGCTCAGGTAGACCGAGAGACAGACCGGGACGACGAGCATGACGACGAACAGCACCAGGGCGGGACCGACCATACTCATCGTGGTCAGTCGCGCTCTCACGACTTCGACCCCATCCAGCTGTCGATGCGGGTGGCCACGTCCTTGGCGCTCTTGCCGGTGTAGAGGCTCTGGACCGCCTTGTTCCATTCGCCGTTGAAGCCTGACGGCAGGGTGTTGGCGCCGTACCCCTCGCCCTGCGCGACGCTCTTGGGCGCCTGGTCGAGGATGTCCTGGACCCGCTGGCCGAGCGGAGTCAGCTTGTCGGTGAAGCCCTTCCGGAAGTTGCCGTCCTGCGCCAACTGACTCTGTACGGCGGCCTGATCGGTGACCAGGAACTGGACGAGCTTCACCGAGAGGTCACGCTGCTTGGTCGACTTCAGCACCATGTACGGCGCGGCCATCGTCACGCCCTGCGGACCCGGGTACGGCTGGCCGGCTTCGGTCGGAGCGGCGAACACGCCCAGGTCGAAGGTGGGCTTCTGGCTCTCCGCGGTACGGACGAACCAGCTGCCCATGATGTACATCGCGGACTTGCCGGTGAGGAAGTTGGTCTGCGCGTTCACGTCGTCGAGGCCGAGCGCGTTCTTGTCGACGTACCCGCTCTTGATCCAGGACTCGTAGCGCTGCAGCAGTGGGAGCATGCTCTGGCCGACGCCGAGCTGCTTGGAGCCGACCTGCTGGTACCAGTCCGGGTGCTTGGTGGCGATCGACGGGTCGCTGAGCTGCAGCAGCTGCAACCCGGTCACGTAGTCGCCGGCCGTCTGCAGCGGCAGGTAGCCCGCGGCCTTCAGCTTGCCCATCGCGGCGGTCAGCTCGTCGAGGTCCTTGGGCGGCGAGGCGATGCCGGCCTTGGTGAACGCGTCCTTGTTGTAGAAGACCAGCGACTGCGCCTGCTGGCCGACGCCGACGGTGTAGACCTTGCCGTCCAGCGCTGCCTGCTGCGCCAGCGGTGTGTCCTTGGTCCAGGCCTGGTCGGTCAGCTCGAGCATCTGCGGCGCGAGCACCTTGTCGGCCATCAGCGTCTCGACCACGTCCGGAGCGTTTCCGGCCGCGAGCAGCTGCGGCAGCGAATCCTTCACGCCCGAGCCGGTCGGCGCCTCGATCTTCACGTCGACGCCGGGGTTGGCGTCCTCGAACGGCTTGACCAGTCCCTCCCAGTACCCCTTGGTCAGGTTGGGGGTGATGTTCACCAGCATCCGCACCTCACCGGTGGCGGCACCGGCCGAACCCTCGTCATCGAACCCGCCACCACCGCAGCCTGCCGCGCCCACCAGGATCACGACAGACGTCAGCAAACCGAGCTTCCGCTGAACCGAACGAGCCATTTCCGGGTCCTCCTCAGATCAACCCGGCATCGGGGGCGGCCGGGGCGTCGTTATCGAGTGACGATGCAGAGGACCGCGCTCAAGTGTCAACGTATAAACGGCAAACTGGACGTTCTGAGTCAGAAGTCCATGCCATATGGGGTCGACAGAACGACGTGAGCGGGGTCACCATGCAGCCATGCCCGATGCCGGAAGACCCAAGTCGCCGCTGACCCTGTCGTCGGCCGAGCGGGCCGCGCTGACCCATCTTGCCTCCGGTCCCCGGACCAGCGCAGCGATGCGCCTGCGCAGCCGGATCGTGCTCGCCTGCGCGGAGGGCGAGTCGAACAAGGACGTCGCGGACCTGCTCGCGGTCACTCCGGGCACGGTCGGCAAGTGGCGGCGGCGGTTCCTGCGGATGGGGATGGCCGGTCTCGACGACGGCATGCGCAGCGGCCGGCCCCGGATGGTCGACCGGATCCAACTCGGTGCGGTGGCGACAACATCGATGGCCGATTCCGGACACCTGCCCTCGACGCGCGAAATCGCGGCGACGCACGGCGTCTCGCAGTCGACGGTCTCACGCCGTCGCCGCGAGGAGTTGCACCGGCATCGCACCGGCGGCGGCGGGCTGGCGTTGCACGCGACGCAACCGGCTCCCCCGCCGTCGAGTGAGAACGAACTGCTGTCCGATCGTGTCTACGAGGCGATCCGCGGCTGGATCCTGTCCGGCGAACTGGCCCCTGGCATGCGCGTGGTCGAGTCCGAGATCGCCCGAGTCCTCGGAACCAGCCAGACACCCGCCCGGGAGGCCGTACGGCGCCTCGCCCACGACGGACTGGTGACGTACCGGCCGCGGCTGGGGAACTTCGTCACCGAGATCTCGCAGGTCGAGGCCCGCGAGGCGCGCGAGGTCCGGGTGCTGCTGGAGAGTGCGGCGGCCCGGCGTGCGACCGGGAACGTCCCGCACGCGGAACTGGACCTGCTGCGGATCGAGGTGCAGCGGATGACCGACGCCGCCGACCACCACGACATCGGCGCGTTCCGGGAAGCCGACCTGCGCTTCCATCGGCAGGTCCTGGCGACCAGCGGCAACTCGATGCTGCTCCGCGTCTGGCGCACCCTCGAGCCCGCCCTGTGGAACCTGCAGGTGGTCTCCAACGCCATGTACGCCGGCGACTGGGGCCTGATGGCGCGGCGGCACCTCGACCTGATCGAGGTGCTGTCCGGCACCGACCCCGAGGACTCCGCCCGCCTCTTCTCCGCCCACGCCCGCGGCGAGAGCTCCATCACCAGACCCGCGGGCCGCCATGATTGATGCCCACGTGCACGTGTGGGACACCGCACGGCGCGCCCTCCCGTGGCTGCCCGCTGGTCATCCCCTCCGTCGCGACTTCACTCTCGCCGACCTGTCCGCCGACCGGCCTCCCGACCTGTCCGCCGACTGGCCTCCCGGCCAGTCCGACGGCCGGCTTCCCGGCCTGGTACTCGTCCAGGCCGACGCCGACCCGGCCGAGGTCGTCGACCTGCTCGATCTCGCGGCCACCACACCTTCGGTCGCCGGCGTCGTCGGGTGGTTCGACCTCCGCAACCTGCCGGCCGATCTGCCGGGCGACCCCCGGCTGGTCGGCATCCGGAGCCCACCGGCCGACCAGACTGATCCCGACGCCCTGACCGATCCCGCGCACGTCCGCGGGGTGGGAGCCGCCACCGACGCCGGTCTCGTCATCGACCTCCTCCTCCGCCCACCCGCCCTGATCGGCGCCGCCCGACTCGCTTCCGTCGTACCCGAGGCACGCCTGGTGCTCGACCACCTCGGCAACCCCACGACCGCCGACGCCACCTGGCGCACCGGCCTCCAGGCTCTCGCCGAGTGCCCGAACGTGACCGTGAAGCTCTCCGGCACCGCCCACCTGCCGCCCGACGACCTCGCCGAGCTCGTCGACGTGGCCCTCGACCTCTTCGGCAGCGACCGGTTGATGTTCGGTTCGGACTGGCCCGTGTGCACACTGTCGGCCGGCCGTTCCGAGGTTGTCCGCCGTACCGCTGACTTGCTCCCCTCCGCCACACACAACGACGTGTTCCGCGGCACCGCCCAGCGCACCTACCGCCCCAGGGAGACCGCCCCATGACCGAATACACCCGACGCCAGGTCCTGCGGACCGCCGGCGCCGCGGCCGGCACCGCTGTCGTCGCCGGCGCACTCACCGATCCGCTCACCGCCGCTGCCGCCTCGCCGACTCCTGGCAGCGACACCAATCCACTGAAGCTCTGGTACACCCAGCCCGCCATCGAATGGCTCCAAGCACTTGCCATCGGCAACGGCCGGCTCGGGGCCATGGTGTACGGCGGGACCGCGACCGAGCAACTGCAACTCAACGAGGACTCGATCTGGGCCGGCGGCCCGCACCAGTACGACGACCCGGCCGGGCGCGAGGTACTACCGGAGATCCGCCGGTTGATCGCCGAGGAGAAGTACCTCGACGCGCAGAACCTCGCGGACGAGCACTTCATGGGCCGCCCGACCGAGCAGATGCAGTACCAGCCGGTCGGCAACCTGACGCTGACCTTCCCCGGCATCACCGACACCGGTGTCTCCTCCTATTCACGCGACCTTGACCTGACCACCGCGATCACCTCCGTCACCTACGTCCACGCCGGCGTCCGCTACACGCGCGAGGTCTTCGTCAGTCATCCGGCGCAACTCTTGGTGATGCGTTTGACGGCGGACACGCGCGCCACGCTCACCTTCGACGCAACCTTCAGCACCGAACAGGCCGCAACCGCGGACCGCTTCGACGACCGCACGCTGGCACTCAACGGGATCAGCGGCGACGCCGAGGGCCTGACCGGCTCGGTCAAGTTCTGCGCGCTCCTCCGCGCCTTCGCCGAGGGCGGTTCGACGATTGTTGCCGACGGCAACCTCTCGGTCGTCGGCGCGGACGCGGTCACACTGGCCTTCTCGGTCGGCACCAGCTACCGCAACTACCAGGACGTCAGCGCCGACCAGGTGGCGCGTGCCGCAGCGCCGTTGCCCAACGAGCGTCCGGCGTACGGGCGGCTGCGGCACGACCACGTCGAGGACTACCGCCGGCTGTTCGGGCGCCTGGACATCGATCTCGGTACGTCGGACGCGGTCGCGCTGCCGACCGACCAACGGGTGCAGACGTTCCGCGACGGCGGTGACCCGCAACTGGCCGCGTTGTACTACCAGTTCGGCCGGTATCTGCTGATCTCCAGCTCACGCAGCCCCGGGCAACCGGCCAACCTGCAAGGCATCTGGAGCTACAAGATGCTGCCGGAGTGGCAGTCGAAGTTCACGCTGAACATCAACTGCGAGATGAACTACTGGCCGGCCGGTCCGGCCAACCTCGCGGAATGCTGGGATCCGCTGTTCCAGATGATCTCCGAGCTCGCCGAGTCAGGCGCCCGGACGGCCGCGGCGATGTACGACGCTCCGGGGTGGGTCGCGCACCACAACACCGATGGCTGGCGAGGCACGGCCCCGGTCGACTTCGCGTTCTACGGTGTCTGGCCGACCGGTGGCGCATGGCTGTCGCTGCTGTTCTGGGAGCGATACGAGTACACCGGCGACCTGGAGATGCTGCGGCAGTACTACCCGGTGCTGCGCGGGTCGGTGGAGTTCTTCCTGGACCAATTGCAGACCGACGCGAAGACGGGCTGGCTGGTGACCAGTCCGTCGCACTCACCCGAGTTGAAGCACCACGATTACGACAACGTCGGCGTGAGCATGTGTGCGGGCCCGACGATGGACACCGAGATCCTGCACGACCTGTTCAAGGTGTTCGGCCAGGCCGCCGCACTGCTCGGCAAGGACTCGGCGATGGCCGCGCAGGTGGCCGAGGCACGGTCCCGGCTGGCACCGATCCAGATCGGCTACCTCGGCCAGATCCAGGAGTGGCTGATCGACTGGGAGGAGGCCGCGATGGAGACGAGTCGACATGTCTCACACCTGTGGGCCGTGTTCCCGAGCGACCAGGTCACCCCACGCCGTACGCCGGAACTCGCCGACGCGGCCCGGAAGTCGCTGGAACTGCGCGGTCCTGCGGTCACGGCCGGCTGGTCGCTGGCCTGGAAGCTGAACCTGCGTGCCCGGTTGCTCGAAGCGGACAACGCGTACAAGCACCTCACGCAGCTCCTCGCTCCCGGACGCACCGCGCCGAACCTGTTCGACCTGCACCCGCCGTTCCAGATCGACGGCAACTTCGGCGGCATCTCCGGTATCACCGAGATGCTCATGCAAAGCCACTCTGGTGAGGTCGCCCTCCTGCCCTGCCTGCCCGCCGCCTTTGCGGATGGACGGATCCGGGGTCTGCGAGCCCGCGGCGGCTTCGACCTGGATCTGTCCTGGTCCCAGGGCAAGCTCACCCAGGCTCGCATTCATTCGCTGCTGGGCAACCGGCTGCGGCTGCGCACCGGCGTACAGGTCGACGTGAAGTCCAGCGCCGGTCCGGTCGCCTTCGCGCGACCCGAGGACGGCGTCGTCGAGTTCCGCACCCGGCGGGGCGTCGACTACTTCGTCGAGCCGCGCCCCTGACCTGTCGCAACCGCCCCGAAAGGTTCCAGCATGCCTGTTGGTCGATGGACCCTGCCCATACTCGTCACGCTGCTTGCCACCAGCGCCGGTTCGCTCGCCGCGGCCGGCCCGATCCCCCAGTCCGAATCCCGCCCGACCACCGCCTGGCACGACGGTGCTCTGCGCACCGATCCGGCCGGCCTCGTCGCACGATCCGATCTCGTCCAGGAAGGACCGCCCTGGCGTGCGTACCAGGCCATGCCACTCGGCAACGGCGTCCTCGGCGCCGCGGTCTGGGCCGAGAAGGGCTTCAGCGCCCAGCTCAACCGGGTCGACACCTTCCCCGATCTGAAGTCCGCCGGCCGGCTCGTCGTACCCGGTCTCGATCCGCTGATGCGCGCGTCCGACTACAAGGGCCGATTGGCGTTGTACGACGGCCAACTCGTCCAGAGTGGTGGCGGAATGTCGGCCCGCTCGTACGTGCGGGCCGACGCCGACCAGTTCGTGCTCGAGGTCACCGGTGCCGATCCCGGCAAAACACAGACCGCTGATCTCAAGCTCTGGGCGGGTCGCACGCCGACCACGAGCGCGTCCGGTGCGGTCGCAGCGCTGGCAGAGACCTTCAAGGACGAGGCATCCGGAGGTGTCACCGGTGCGGTCGCCGCACTGACCGCGCGGGCCCGGGACGTGTCCGCGACCGTGGTCGACCCGCTGACGGTCCGGCTCACCTTCCGGCCCAATCGTGACGGCAGCTTCCGGCTCGTCGTCGGCGTACCGTCGTACAAAGGAGGCGATGTGAAGGCGGCCGCCCGCCACGCGGTGGTCGAGTCGCACAGCAACCATCTCGCCTGGTGGCATGACTACTGGGCCAAGGCGGCGCCGATGCGGATCACGTCCGCCGACGGCACCGGCGAGTACGTCGAGAACCTCCGTACGCTGCAGCTCTACACGATGGCCGCGTCGATGCGTGGCCCGGTTCCGAGCACCCATGGCGCCGTGGTCCGGATGTTCTCGTCGTCCCAGGACCAGGCCGACTGGGATCAGGATGCGTACTGGCACTTCAACCTGCGCATGCTCGTCTCGGCGAATCTCGGTGCGGGCGTCGGCGATCTCAATGCGCCGTACTTCGACTTCTATCTCGACCAGGCGCCGGCGATGAAGGAGTGGACCCGCACGCACTGGACCGGCGCGCGCGGGATCTGCGTGCCCGAGTTCCTGCGGTACGACGGGACCGCGGACGGCTGTGACAACACGTCCGAGCCGAACTACACGACCCGGATCCTCAGCAGCGGGGCCGAACTGGTGAACAACATCTGGCAGCAGTACCGCTACACCGGTGACCGGGCACTGCTCAACCGCAGCTACCCGTTGATGCGGGAGGTCGCGGACTTCTACCTGTCGGCGCTGACACCTGGTGAGGACGGTTACCTGCATCTCGAGCACGTCAACGCACTCGAGGTGCAATGGGACACCAACGACCCCACACCTGACCTCGCCGGGATGCGGGTGATCTTCCCGATCGTCGCCGACCTCGCCTCGGCGCGAGGTGATGACGCGTTCGCCGGTCAGTTGCGTGACGCGGTCGGGAAGCTGCCGCCGTTCCGGACCGTGCAGCGTGGTGGCGAGGAGGTCCTCGCGTGGTCCGGTACCGATGAAGAAGCGCACAACACGCAGAACCCGGAGATGGAGGCACTGTGGCCGTGGGGTCTGTTCGACGAGACCTCTGGTCTGATGCAGGCGACGTACCGGCAACGGGTCTACCCGCAGGACAAGGACTGGGGGATGGATGCCACGTGGGCCGCGCGTCTGGGGCAGTCGGATGAGGTGAAACGCCTTCTGCTGAAGGGGATTGCGGACTTCCAGATCTACCCGAACGGGTTCACCGTCCACCGCCCGGGCCAGGAGGCGGTCCGGAACCACAGCTTCTACAACGAGTGGGGCGGGGTCGTGTCCACCGGTCTGCAGGAGGCGCTCGTCCAGTCGTACGACGGTGTGGTCGACGTCGCGCCGGCGTGGCCAAGCGACTGGGATGTGTCCGGGTCGGTGCAGATCGAGGGCGGTCACCGGATCAGCACCGAGGTGCACGGCGGCGTACCGAACCTGGTCGGGATCGAAGCGGGAAGCAAAGACACGCTTCGGGTGCGCAACCCTTGGCCGGGTCAGCAGGTGCGTGTGGCTGATGATCACGGCCGGGATGTCGTGGCTCCGACGACTGCTGACGTCTTGACGGTCCCGGTGGCTGCACACGCGTCGTACGTCGTGGAGCGGGTGGCTGTGCCGTTGTCGTCGTACCGGTTCGTGCCGTTGACCGGTGCGCCGGCCGACGCGGTGAAAACGGTTGGCAACCGGATACTCGGTGTGCCTGCGAGTGAGCCGCCGCTGCTCAGCGATCTGGTCAGTGTGCGGACGCCGGAGAAGCTGTCGAACCTCGTGAAGGCTCAGACGGGCGCGCCGATCTATGTGGATCGCAGCTACACGATCACCGATCTGCCGGCGCAGCTGACCGGGCAGGCGCTGGTACCGGGCGCCAACGATGACTCGAAGGCGACCGGTCCCATGGACTACCTCACGCTGGATCTGAGCCGGCCGGCCACTGTGTACGTCGCCTTCGACCCACGGGGCGAGGGCAACTGGTGGCCGGGATGGCTCAGCTCCTTCACTCGGACCGGCGAGACCGTTGGCACGACCGATCAACGGCTCATCCTGTTCAAGCACGACGTACCGGCCGGGCAGCTGGCGCTCGGGGCCAACTCCGGCATCGTTGACAAGGGCAACTCGACCTACATCACCTTCGTCACGCCGCGGTAGCCACCACGATCCGGGGATGCTGCCCGGCGACAGCGACGTCGTACACGTCGATGACCCGCCAGGCAGCATCCCCGATCATCCTGGCCGCCTGCTGGTGGTTCAGGATCGCGACCACGAGCCCGTCCGGCGCGAGGATCTCACGCCATTGCGCCAGGTACGGCGCGAAGCTTCCGATCCCCAACCGGACGTCCCAGGGTGGATTCGTGAGGATGCGATCCACCGGACCGTCGAGTCGGGCCGCGTCGCCGGTGCGCCAGAGGATGGACGAGTCGCGCGGCGAGTTCGTCCGCGCGGCCGCGACGGCGATCACCTCCCGATCGATCCCGCGGTACGTCGCTCCTGGCTCGATGGCCTGTGCTTCGAGAAGCAGCGTCCCCGCACCGCAGAACGGATCAAGGACCCTGTGCCCCGGGATGATGCGTGCCAGCCGGGCCATCGCGGCGGCCACCGGCGGATGCAGGCTGCCGGTGACCGTCTGCCGGCGCCAGACGCGGCGGTGCAACGGGACGTCGTACGGCCGGACGCCGATCCACAGCGTCTTGCCGTCGAGGATGACCCGCCACTCCGTCCGCTCGACCGGCGGAGCCTCGCCGGTACGGCGCGAGTGGTACCTCGCGCCCGACAGGTCCTGGATGCGGCCGCCGGCCAGGTCCTCGATGTCGAACCGGTTGTAGTTGCGCCGGCCCAGCGACGATGCGGTCACCGCGAAGTCCCCGGCATCGTGAGTCAGCTGTACGCAGGCTTCGGTGACGGCCGCTGCCAGATCCTGCTTGGTGCGCCCCGGGTCGGGAACGGCGGCCTGCACGACGAACAGGTCGTCGGCCAGGCGTGGTGGGCTGGTGATGATCGTCGCCGCGATGGGCTCGACGATGAGTTGTCGTTTGGACAGGTCGATCACCCGGTGGCTCGTCGCGGTCAGCTCCTCGGCCGCCAGTTGCTCCAAGCCCGTGACGGTTCGCACGAGTACCACCGGCTGCGAACCGGTGCGGAGGGCTTGGGTGATCGATTCTGCCGCGACTCTGCGCGCAGATCGCATGAAAGGTCTCCCGGTCAGCGGTCGGGAGCGGCCAGGTGGTCCGCTCCCGCATCGCCGGCCTCGGGCGGGTCGTGTCGAACACGACCGCTACAGCCTCGGACTGGCCAGCGGGGAGCTAGCTCAGTCGGAAGAAGTTCATGATCATGCGTCCGATCGTCCCACAGCGTGTTCGGGGCTGCGACCGAATTGATCGAACGTCAGGGTGAAGGTGTAAGGGCCTGGCTCGAGGGTGTGCTGCGGGGTCGCGGGTGGGCCGCAGGACGCAGAGCCCAGGCCGTTCTGGGCCAGGTCGAGGTTGAGGTAGACGTGGTCGCGCGGGGTCAGGTCGGAGCGGTGGCGGGCGCGTTCGAGATCCTCGGTGGTCCACCGGCGGGCGGTGAGCTGGAAGTGCGGCGCCCCCTCAACACGCAGGCCGTTGCCCTGGGCATCGGTCAGTTCTGCCCAGCGCACGTCGATCCGCGATCCGTTCTCCTGCGGTACGACGTACGGCGTCTGCAAGTCGTCGACCGTGCTTGTGTACCGCCCGACTCGGGCAGCCTCGCGACTGTCGGCGTACGCCTCTCCCGGCCCGCCTCCGAACCATCGGACTGTGTCCAGATTGCTCGGGACCACCATCCGTACTCCGACCCGCGGCCAACTCCCGCACCGCGGCGTCACCGCCGTACCGCTCCACTCGCCCTCAGGCTCCACGTCGACCGTCAGCCGCAACGCATCGTGGAGAGTCCACCGGTACGTCGCACGCACACCCACCCCAAGCCCATCAGGCGCCACCCGCGTCTGGACGAGGAGCTCCCTCTCGCCCACGTCCACCCGATCGACCCGATGCAGCAACCGATCCAACCCCGCCGCCCGCCAGTCCCCCACAACGCCGTTTCGCCCGCCCTGCCCGCAGTCGTTGTCCGTCGGGGCCCGCCACAAGTCCAGCTCTGGCCCGTCGACCTCGATCCCGCCGAGCCGAACCAGCCGACCGGTACTCCGCTCGAACTCCCCCACCCCGAGGACGATCCGCTCCCCACCCCCGCCTGACACGATCCGCTCCCTACCCCCGCCTGGCACGACCTGCTCCTGCACCACTCTCGCCACAGCCCGCTCCGGCTGCACCCCGCCCGGCACGACCCGCTCCGGCTGGGCCGGGCTCGACGCCCCCGCACTTCCGCCGTCCAGGCGGAACTGCGCCCAAGCCACCTCGTGTCCGGCGGCGGCCCACGCCTCGTCCTTCGCCAGCACCGCCCGCACCGTCAACCACCGCTCGCCATCCGGCGCCACCCCCGGCACCCCGTCCACACGGCGCCGAACCGGGGCATGCATCTCGACCGGTGACCGTAGGTCGGCGGTGGATCCTGCCTGGACCTCGGGGACCTCCAGACGGCCGGCGTCTACCTCCTCACCGTCCACCTCCTCCGACCACACGAACTCCAGGTCGTCGAGGGACGCGAAGGTGCGGAGGTTGTGGATCGTGAGCGGATCGGGGCCGGTGATCCGAACTGGCTCGATGACCTTCTTGTATTCGGCGAGCCCGGGTGACGGAGTGCGGTCGGGGAACAGGAGACCGTCGATGCAGAAGTTGGCGCCGTGGACCCGCTCGCCGAAGTCTCCGCCGTACACGTGGTCGGTTGCTCCGGGCAACAGCAGACCGTGGTCGATCCACTCCCAGACGAACCCGCCCTGGAGCCGCGGGTACCGCTCGAGGATGCGCTGGTAGTCGGCCAGCCCACCAGGACCGTTGCCCATGGCATGGGCGTACTCCGCGAGCAGGAAGGGCAACCCTCGGCGGCGGGTCTCCAGCTCGGGGTCGTCCTCGGTCTCCGGCGGCACGTCCTCGGTCCGGGTGCCGATCGCTTCGAGATCCTCGAGCGGCGTGTACATCAGGCTGTAGAAGTCGGAGAACTCATAGCTGCGGTCCCGCTCGTAGAACACCGCGCGCCCGGGATCGCGCTCGCGCGTCCACTCGGCGAGCGTGCCGAAGTTCCGTCCGCGGTGGCTCTCGTTGGCCAGCGACCAGACGACCACGCTCGGGTGGTTCTTGTCGCGCTCCACCATCCGGCGCATCCGGTCCAGCATCATCGGCGCCCAGTCCGGATCGTCGGCCGGGTTGCCGCGCCAGTCGGTGTAGATGAAGCCGTGGGTCTCGATGTCGCACTCGTCGATGACCCACAGCCCAAGTTCGTCGCACAGGTCGAGGAAGGCGGGATGCGGCGGATAGTGCGCCGTACGGACGGCGTTGAGGTTGTGCTGCTTCATCAGCACCAGGTCCTGCCGCATCGCCTCGACCGTGATCGCCCGGCCGCGGCGTTCGTCGTGCTCGTGACGGTTCACTCCGCGGAAGAACAGCGGGTGCCCGTTGACTGTGAGCAGCCCGTCGGTCATTGCGACGGTCCGGAAGCCGATCCGCAGTTCCACGGTCTCGCCGTCGACTGCGACCTGGGTGTCGTACAGACGCGGTACTTCGGCCGTCCATGGCTCGACGCGTGGGATCGTGACGGTCTCGGCTGGTCGCAGTTCGAGCCCGAGCTCCGGGATCGTGATCTGCGCGGACGACGGTTCGACGTCGACTCGCACCGTGCCGGCGCCGGTCAGATGGTCGTAGTCGGCGTGGACGAACACGTCGCCGATGAGCGGCCGGCTGAGCAGCGTCACGTCGCGGAAGATTCCCGGCAGCCACCACATGTCCTGGTCCTCGAGGTAGCTGCCCGACGACCACTGATGCACTCTCACCACCAGCAGATTCCGCCCGGGCTGCAGCAGGTCGCCGACGTCGAACTCACTCGGCAGCCGGCTGCCCTTCGCCGTTCCGACCTCGGTCCCGTTGAGCCAGACCTTGAAGCAGGAGTCGACGCCTTCGAAGCGGAGTACGGCACCATCTCGCGGCCAGTCGTCCGGGAGGTCGAACCAGCGGCGGTGATCGCCGGTCGGGTTCGCGTCCGGCGTCCGCGGCGGGTCGATCGGAAACGGGAACGCGGTGTTCGTGTACCGAGGCCGATCGTGCCCTCGCAGCACCCAATGCCCCGGGACTTCCAACTCGTCCCAGTCCACGTCCACGTCGCGCCGCATCACATCCGCCGGCGCCTCAGCCGGACCACTCCACAACTTGAACTCCCACCGCCCGTTGAGACTCACCCGCGGCCGCGAAGACCTCAACCAAGCCCGTGGCTCCCGGCATCCACTCCCCGGCGCCAAATCCTCGTAGTACGGAGTCATGCCGGCCCCTCCCGCAACACCCGAACATCCCAAGCCCCCAACTCGACCCGCCCCACCAAGCCCCCACCCAACACATCAACCATCTCCCCCGGTGCCTCAACAACCACCGCGTCCCCCGACCAGTTGTGCACAAACCACAACCGCTCCCCCACCCGATTGACCGCAGACAGAGCAGTCACAGCCTCCGGCACCCCACTCCACGGCGAGCCCGCACCCGCGGCGCGGTCGGTGGAGGTGGCGGGCACAGGGGAGGCATCGCCATCGGCGGGACGGGAGCGGGCGGGCAGGGCCGCGATCGCTCTGGCAAGTGCCGGGTCTGGGACGGTGCCGACGTAGGTCACGCGACCCTCTCCCCAGCGTTTGGTGGTGACGATCGGTCGTTGGGCTCCGGCGGGATGGGTGAACCACGCGACCGGATCGGCGTTGTCGACGAGCAGTGTCTCCGCCCAGCGCGTGGCGTGTCCTTCGAGGCCGCTTACCGGTAGGTCTTCGGCGAGGTTTTCGTATGCCTGGTAACGGAGGCCAGCCGGCTCGGACAGGCGGGGTGGGGCGGGCTCGGGGCGGGGGCGAGCCTCGAAATCTGCGTAGCCTGTGCGTGGGCCGATGATCAGGTGGCCGCCGGCTCGGGCGTACTCGCGCAAGAACTCCAGTTGTTGATCCGACGCGATGGAGAGGGCGGCGACCACCAGGGTCGGGTACTGCGCGACCAGGGCCGCGGGATCGTCGCCAAGGTGCTCGATGGGTAGGACGCCCGGGCGTAGGCCGGCGTCCAGGATGCCGGTGTAGAACGCGCTGACGATCGTCCGGTACGACGACTTGTCCGGCGCGCCAGCCGGATCCGCGAGCGGCGGCTGGAATTGGAGCGCCCAATCGCTCTCGACCGACCACACGACAGCCACATCCACGTCGGGCCGCAGCCCGACGACCGACGATCCGGCTCGCGCCAACTCGTCCCCGATCACCGCGATCTCGTCGTACACCCGGCCCGGTTGCAGATCGTGGCCGAGGATTCCGCCCCAGAACGTCTCCGCACCGTGGTGGATCGAGTGCCAATGCCAGTACTCGACCATTCGCGCGCCACGCGACACGAACGCCCAGGCGAGCTGCCGCAGCTGACCGTCGTACGGCGGCCGGTTCTGATGCGAACCACCGATCGACGTCGCATTCGTCTCGGTGACCAGGAACGGCTCGCCACGCGACCCGTGCACGCGATCCGCCGCCAGAAACAGCTCCGCGACACTCCGCCCGATCCACCCGACCTCGAGTGGCGACGGTCGCGCCGGCCGCTCCAGACCATCCTGCACGTCGACATAGATGTTGCCCGCCGCAACGTCCAGCCGCGACGTCAGCGGTACGTCGGCCACCGCCGGCCGATCGTAGGCCAGGCAGGTCGTCACGAACTGCTCCGGCCGCCGCAGTTCCCGAACCAACTCCGCCTGCCACCCGATGAACTCGGTCGTCCGCTCCGCCTGGAACCGTCGCCACGCCAGGTCGTACGACGGCGTGCTGTTCCCGTCCGGCCGCCACAGCTCGGACCAGTCGCTCAGCCGATGCGACCAGTACGTCAGTCCCCAGGCCGCGTTCAACGCCTCGACCTCGCCATAGGTCGCCCGCAAGTGAGCAACGAACGTGGAGAACGCCGCCGAGTTGTGCGCGAGCAACACCCCGGGCTCGTTGTCGACCTGGTAGCCGATCACGGCCGGATGGTCGCGATACCGCCCGACGATCCGCCGGATCACCCGCTCCGCGTGGAACCGGAACGCCGGCTGCCCGAAGTCCACCTCCTGACGGATACCCCACGGCACCCGCTCCCCGGTACGGCGCTCAGCCGCGATCTCCGGATGGGCACGCTGCAGCCACGGCGGTACGGCGTACGTCGGAGTCCCGAGTACGACATCGATCCCGCGCTCACCGGCCGCGTCGAGCACAGGCAGGATCCACTCGAGGTCGAACACGCCATCGCGTGGTTCCCAGGTCGACCAGACCGACTCACCGACCCGGATGGCGGTGATACCGGCCGCCGCCATCAGATCCAGATCGGTGCCGATCCGATCGCCGGCTTCCCGCGGCAGGTATTCCGGGTAGTAGGCCGTCCCGAGCACAACACGTGGCGGCAGCATGAGTAGACGCTAACTCATGCCGCGATCCGCGTGCAATCGTTTGCACACGAGGAATCCCAAACACAGCGAATCCCAGACAGGGAATCTGATGCAGGGAGTTCAGCTGGTTCGGATGCGGGCCCGGCGACGTGCCGGACCGGTGCTGGCCCGGACCACCAGCTCCGGCGTGAGCAGGTCCGGCCGAGGCCAGTCGTTCCCGGCGAGGCGCGTGGCGAGTTGCTCCCAGGCCAGCTCCCCCAGCCGAGCCCGCTCATTCCGCAACGACGTGAGCGGCGGCCGTGCGTACGCGGCGATCGGGATGTCGTCGTACGACGCGACCGACAACTCAGCCGGAACGTCGACGTCGTTGTCGTGCATCCAGCTGAGCAGCCCGACGCCGACCAGGTCGTTGAACGTGATCACCGCGGTCGCGCGACTGCTCAGCACGGTCGGCCCGGCGTCGTACCCGTGGTTGCCGGCCCAGCCGCCGTCGATCTCGTCCAACGTGACATCGAGGGATCGCGCAGTACGACGCAATGTCCGGCGGCGTTCACCGTCGGACCACGAGGACGCCGGACCGCCGACGTACAGGACTCTGCGGTGGCCTAGACCGGTGAGGTGTTCGAGCAGCAGCCGGCTCGCCGCCCGGTAGTCGATCGCGACCGCGCCCGCGTTCTTCACGGTCCGGTTGATGCACACCACCGGCACCGGCAGGGCCAGCGCCTTCTCCAGGCCGGCGCGGGTCAGGCGCGAACTGCAGAGCACGAGCGCACCGGAGTGGTCGACGAGTTCCTCGACCAGCCGCAGCTCCTCGGCCGGATCCTCACCGCTCTCCCCGATCAGCAACCGGTAGCCGCCGGCCCGCGCCGACGCCGCCAGGCCCTTGAGCACCTCGGAGAAGAACGGGTTCGTCAGGTCCGGCACGGTCACGCCGACCGTCAACGGCCGACCCAGCTTGAACTCCTGCGCCCGCTTGTCCGCGCGATAGCCCAGTTCCCCGGCCACCGCACGCACGTGCGCGACCACCTCGGGAGAGATCAGGTCGGAACCGTTCAGCGCCCGCGACACCGTCGACACCGACGTGCCCGCCTCGCGCGCCACGTCGATCAGCCGAACCCGCTCCGCCACCACTCACCTCTCACGTCTGCGGGGCGGGGTTTCGTCACCCCACCCTCGTGCCCGCGATCCAGACGTTCCGGATCGTCACATCGTCGGCGTACTGTACGACAGCTTCCGCAGCGACCTGGTCGAACGTGCTGTTCGTGACCGCCACCGAACGAATCCGCTGCGTCTCTGCTCCTACCATGCGATACGCCCGTTCGGCCCGGGCCACCCGGACCCGGTCGAACCGGATGTCGCGGACGTCGGGGAACAGCGACTGGTCGCCACCACCCTGGTAGCTGAAGGTGATCTCGAGGGGACGATACATCCACGCGCGGGAGTCGACGTCGGACAAGTCCACGTTGCGTACGTACCCGCCGCGCGTCGAGGTCGACTTCACGCACAGCACCCACTGGACGTACGCCTCCTCCGCGGCGGGGTCCGCCGGCATGTGCAGGCGGCGTACCCAGACGTCCTCGACCCCGCCGCTCATCTCGCTGCCGATCGCGACCGCGGCACCGCCGCTGACGACGGTGCAGTCCTCGATCAGGATTCCGCGCGAGGGCAGACCGAGCCGCCGGCCGTCCGCGTCCCGGCCGGACTTGATCGCGATGCAGTCGTCGTGCGTCTCGAACGTGCAGTCGCGGATGAGGACGTCGGTGCACGACTCCGGATCACAGCCGTCGCCGTTCGGGCCGAGGTTGCGCACTGTCACGCCCTGCACGGTGACGTTGTGGCACTCCAGTGGATGGATCGTCCACATCGGCGAGTTGAGCACGGTCACGCCCTCGATCAGCACGTTCGTGCACCGGAAGGGCTGGATGAAGCTCGGCCGGAGGTAGTGGCCGGCACCGAAGACGCGCTGCTCGACCGGGACCTGCTCGTTGTTCATCCGCTCCAGCTCGCCCCAGTCCGCGCGCTGGTTCGGCAGGCCGGTGTGCCAGCCGTACTGACCACTGCCGATCAGGTACCACCAGTGTTCGTTGTCGCCGGCGCCGTCGAGGACACCCGCACCGGTGATGCCGATGTCGGTCTGGCCCTCCGCCCGGATCAGCGACGAGTAGTTGTAAACCTCCACGCTCTGCCACCGGGTCCGGACGACGGGGAGATAGGCGGCCGGGTCGGTGCTGAACCGGAGCGTCGAACCGCGCTGCAGATGCAGGTCCACCCGGCTCAGCAACTGGATCGCTCCGGTGTGCCAGACCCCCGGAGGTACGACGACATGGCCGCCGCCGGACTCGTGACAGGCCCGGATCGCCGCGTTGATCCCGGCGGTCGCATCCGCCGGCGTCGCGCCGTACGACGTGATCGGGAACCACGCGTCGCGGAACCGCGGCGGCCGGATCCGCGCCCGGACGGCCTGCTCATGACCGGCATCAGAGGCGAGGGCGGGAACTCCGATGCCTGCAGCAACTACTCCACCGAGGCCGGCGCCGAGGATCTGACGGCGAGTGGGATGCATGGGCGGCACCTTCCGTTCGAGCTGGGCAGGCAAACCTTTGCCCGCAAGTATCCAAGAGATTCCGGGCCGGTCAAGAGTTCGTCCGCGCCAGCCGTTGACACCACGGGCCGGCGACGGCACGATCGGTTGCAATCGTTTGCATTCCGCATTGCCTTTCGAGGCATTGCCTTTCGAGGAGGCCGAGCATGTCCGCCCCAGTTCGTCGCCGTACTCTCCTGTTGGCCGGCGGAGCCCTTGCGATCGTCAGCGGAGGCACCGCCCCGGCCGCCGCCGGCCGTCCGTCCCTGGATCCCCAGGTCGACGCGATCCTGCGCCGGATCCGTCCACCGCGCTTTCGTGATCGGTGGTACGACGTGACCGACTTCGGCGCGGTCGGCGACGATTCGACCGACTGTACGGCGGCGATCCGGGCCGCCATCGAGACGTGTCACCGGCACGGCGGCGGCCACGTCGTCGTACCGGCCGGCAACTTCCGGACCGGCGCCGTCCACCTGCTCAGTCGGGTCGACCTGCACCTGGCTGCTGGGTCGCGGCTGGCGTTCAGCCAGGACCCGGCGGCGTACCTGCCTGTGGTCGCGACGCGCTACGAAGGGACGGAGTGCTACAACTACTCCCCCTTCGTCTACGCGTACGGACAGCGCGACATCGCAGTCACCGGCAGCGGTGTCCTCGATGGCCGGGCAGACGACACGCACTGGTGGGACTGGACCGGTGGGCCGCCGCCGAACGAGTCGCCGGACAAGACGCTGCTCATCCAGCTGGCGGCGGCCGGCGTACCCGTGAAGGAGCGGGTGTTCGGCGCCGGGCACTATCTCCGGCCGAACCTGCTCCAGTTCAACCGCTGCGAGAACGTGCTGCTCGACGGCATCACCGTCAAGGACTCACCGATGTGGAACATCCACCCGGTGCTGTGCCGCAACGTGACCATCCGGGACGTGGTCGTCGACAGCCCGAACGGGCCGAACAACGACGGCATCGATCCCGAGTCGTGCACCGACGTCCTGATCGAGGGCTGCACGATCTCCACCGGCGACGACTGCATCGCCTTCAAGTCCGGCAAGGACGCTGACGGCCGGCGGGTGAATGTGCCGACGCGGTACGCCGTCGTCCGCGACTGCGAGATGGCCGACGGGAACGGCGGCGTGACGGCGGGCAGCGAGACCAGCGGCGGCATCATGGACATCTTCGTCCGCGACTGCACGATGAGCAGCCCGCGGCTGGAACGCGCGATCCGGATCAAGAGCAACCCCGATCGCGGCGGCACGATCGCGAACATCGACGTACGCCGGGTGACGGTCGGGCAGGCCGCGGACTCGGTGATCGAGATCGTGCTCAACTACGCCAACGTCACCACCGGCGCCTACCCGCCGGACGTGCACGGCATCAGCATCAGCCAACTCACCGCCGCCGCGGCGCCGCGGGCGCTGAACCTGCTCGGCCTGCCCGACGACCCGCTCCGCGACATCCGGCTGCACGACTGCCGCTTCGACGCGATGAGCGAGGAGAACGTGATCCAGAACGTCGAAGGGCTGCGACTCGACCAGGTCTGGATCAACGGCACCCGCGTGGACAACTGAAGGAGCCCCGCATGCACGACAAGTTCAGCCGGAAGAACTTCCTCCGCCTAGGCACCGGTGCCGCCCTCGCCACCGCGCTGGGCTCTGCCTCGACAGCCTGGGCCGGGGCCGGGACTCCTGGGCCGGACACCGGGCCCGGCTGGGGTCACGTGGGTGACATCCTGCGCAACACCCGCCCTCCGCGCTTCCGCCCCCGCGACTTCCTGATCACGGCCTTCGGCGCGATCGCAGACGGCACGACCGATGCGACCGCTGCCATCGCGAAGGCGATCGACGCGTGTCACCGCTCGGGTGGCGGACGGGTCGTCGTTCCGCCTGGAACCTTCAGCACCGGCGCGATCCACCTGCAGTCCAACGTCGACCTGCACGTGTCGGACGGCGCGACGCTCCTGTTCAGCACCGATCCGGCGCAGTACCTGCCAGTCGTGCTGACCCGCTTCGAGGGCGCGGAGTGCATGAACTACTCGCCGCTCATCTACGCCCGCGACTGCGAGAACATCGCCGTCACCGGCACCGGCACGCTCGACGGCGGCGCGACCTGGGACGACTGGTGGTCCTGGGTCGGTCCGTCGAGCCCGGACGCGCAGGCGCTGCAGCAGATGGCCGAGGACGGCGTACCGGTGAAGGATCGTGTGTTCGGCGCCGGCCACTTCCTGCGCGCGGCGTTCATCGAGACCCAGTCCTGCCGGAACGTGCTGATCGAGGACGTGACGATCCTGCGGTCACCGTTCTGGGAGATCCACCCGGTGCTGTCGCGCAACATCACAGTGCGCGGCGTCCACATCGACAGCCGTGGCCCGAACAACGACGGCATCGACCCCGAGTCCTCGCAGTACGTCGTGATCCGTGACTGCGTCCTGGACTGCGGCGACGACTGCATCGCGATCAAGTCCGGCCGCGGCGCCGACGGCCTGCGGGTGAACGTGCCGTCGGAGAACATCCTGATCGAGAACTGCACGCTGAACATCCGGTACGGCGCGATCACCATCGGCAGCGAGATGACCGGTGGAGTGCGCAACGTGTTCGTCCGCAACTGCACGGTCGGCAGCCCGAACCTGTACTTCGGTCTGTACATCAAGACCAACTCGGTCCGCGGCGGTTACGCCGAGAACATCTACCTCGACAACCTGCAGATCTCCAACCTCACCAAAGAGGTGGTCTCCTGCAACTTCTACCGCAGCGAGGGCGACACCGGTCCGCTGACGCCACGGGTACGCAACGTCGAACTGCGCAACATCACCGTCGGCCACGCCCGGAACGCGTTCTCGATGTTCGGCTACCCGCGCTCGCCGATCCAGGACTTCCGGTTGATCGACTGCACGTTCACCAGCATCGACGACGTCAGCGAGATCCAGGACGTCGACATGTCGTTCCGCAACTTCACCGTCAACGGCCAGAAGATCACCGACCCGGCGCAACTGCTGTGACGGACGGCTGGTCGGACGCCGACCGTATCCTGGCCGACGTCCGACCGCCTGTCTTCCCAGACCGCGACTTCCCGATCACGGAGTACGGCGCGACGCCGCAGAACGCGACCGCCGGCCTCGCCCACGCCATTCGCGCGTGTCACGAGGCCGGCGGCGGCCGGGTCGTCGTACCTCCTGGGAGCTGGCATACCGGCGCGATCCACCTGCGGTCCGGGGTGAACCTGCACGTGTCCGACGGCGCGACGTTGTTGTTCAGCACCGATCCGACGCAGTACCTGCCGGTCGTCAAGACGCGGTACGAAGGGCTCGAGGTCTACAACTATTCGCCGCTGATCTATGCCAACGGGTGCACCGACATCGCGATCACCGGCACGGGCACGCTCGACGGCCAGGCCGGCTGGGACAACTGGTGGGGATGGTTCCACACCTGTGACGAGGACTTCGGACAGCTCCGCCAGCAGGCGGCGTTCGGCATCTCCGTGACGGAGCGGCTGTACGGCAGCGGGCACCACCTGCGGTCGAGCTTCATCCAGCCGTACGAATGCACGAACGTGCTGATCGAAGGCGTGACGATCGTCCGGTCGCCGTTCTGGCAGGTCCATCCGGTGCTGTGCCGGAACGTGACCGTGCAGGACGTCGTCATCGACAGCTGGGGTCCGAACAACGATGGCGTCGACCTCGAGTCATGCCGTTCGGTGATCATCCGCGGCTGCACGATCGACGCCGGCGACGACTGTGTCGCGCTCAAGTCCGGCCGGGAGGCGGACGGGCTGCTGGTGAACGTACCGACGGAGGACGTGCTGATCGAGCAGTGCGTGCTGCGGGTCAAGTACGGCGCGATCACCCTCGGGTCGGACCTGACCGGCGGGATCCGCAACGTGTTCGTCCGCGACTGCACAATCGGCGGCCAGAGCCTGTACTTCGGTCTCTACATCAAGACCAACGCGACCCGGGGCGGCTTCGCGGAGAACATCTATCTGAAGGACGTCACCATCTCGAACCTGCTGAAGGAAGTTGTCCAGTGCAACTTCTTCCGCGGGGAAGGTGACTCCGGGCCGCTCACGCCGTACGTCCGGAACGTCGAATTGCGCGGTGTCACCGTCCAGCACGCGCGCAACGCGCTGATGCTGCGCGGCTACCGCCGTTCCCCAATCGAGGACTTCCGGCTGATCGATTGCAGCTTCACCGTGGACTCCCCCAGCACGGTCCAGCACGCCGTGCTGACCTTCGACAACGTGACCGTCAACGGCCGGCCGATCAGCGACGTGCACCAGCTTCGCTGACCCGTACCGAAGAACGGGTAGTAGTCATCCCCGGCCGGCGTCCGCCCGCTCGACGCCCGGCGCACGGCTCGGCTCTGTCGGACCACTACCCGTTCTTCGGTACATCGCTCACGGGAGGTGGGCGCAGTGGACGTCCAGGTCCCAGAGGATGACGGACAGGGCGTACGGGCTGATCGTGTGATCGCCGTGGGTGGCGTCCTCGAGCAGCTCCCAGTGGCCGTTCGACTCGTTGCTGACGGCATCGGTGCCGATGACGGCGATCCGCTGCCGGACAGCTGCCTCGTAGGAGCGGTGACCGACGCCGTTGAAGCAGCACTCGTCAAAGCGATTGAGGATCTGGATCTGCCGGCGGTGCCTCCCGACCGCCGCGAGCGCGTAGAGGTCCGGGAAGTCGGCCAGTCCGTAGAATCCCGGCTGCATGTCCTGCCGCTGCTCCCAGTCCCCGCGCGTCGGGCTGGGCTTCGGTGAGCCCGGCCGGACGAAGAACGGCAACGATCCGGCTGTCGGGTAGGACCGGGTGATTCGCGGATCGAGCGCCGGGTAGATGGTCGTCGCCCAGCCACCGCCGGACAGTCCGACCATCTGCACCGACGACGGCCGGTAGGACTTCTGGACGTAGTTCGCCGACACCGCGAGCGGCTCGAGGAACAGCGCGAGCGGTGAGTACGACGCGGATTCCCACTGCGGGAGATCGTTGTGTGACGGCTGCAGCTGCACCGACGGGTCGGCCGGGTCCTGGATGGTCTTCGGGTTCCAGTGGTAGAAGGGCATCGCGAACAGCAGCACTGTGTAGCCGTGGTCGAGCAGCCCCTGCGCCACCCGCTGCATCGTGTCGAGCGGCTCGCCGTGCCCGTTGTGGTAGAACGCGACCCGGCGATGCTCGCTCCGCGTCGGCGCCAGGACGAAGACGGTTGCGACGTACCCGAACGGCATCGCCACTTCGAGCCGGTCGTAGCGACGTACGCCGGTGAACGCGGGCAACTCGGCCGGCACACCGACGTCCCGTCGTACCGTCGGAAGACCGGTCGGCATGACACCGGTGTCCTTCCAGACCTGGGCGACCAGCTGCGGACGAAGCGCGTCGGCGTCCGCGGCGGTGTGGATCTTCATCAGGTCCTCGACGTCGACCCCGACGACCACCTCAGGCAGAGTCTTGTACACCGCAGCGTGGGCGGCGGCGACCTCGACGTTCACCGGTGCGACGGGGCGCGGTGCCGATCCGCCCGCCGGTGCGGTGGGTGTGTCAGCGGACGCCACGGCCGGCCAGCCGGTTGCGGTGGTGGCGGTCACGGCGAGAGCTCCTCCGAGCACGGATCTGCGATTGACGATGCTCATTCTGGTTCACCTTTCGGGGCGGGGAACGACCGGGTGCCAGCCGCCGAAGACGTACGACGGGTCGCGCAGCTGCGCCGCCTCGTCGTCGCCGAGCTGCCGGGAGCACGCCAGTCGTGCACTGGTGTCGAGTGGGCGGCCGGCGAGGTCGGTGCTGTGGTACTCCCAGAACCGGATCTGACCGGCGGCCGCGCAGTCGTTGGGGCTGGTGATCTGGAAGCCGGTCGTCTTCACGTGGCTGTCCATTGCGGAGTCGATGAAGACGACCTGGCTGGTCGGGAACCGGCTGAGCTCGGCCCGCGCGAGGAACACGCTGTCGTCGAGCACCTCGGGACCACGGGTCAGCCGGACCCGGACGAAGATGTTGCCGGGACCGTTGTCGGTGTTGCGGACCTGGTTGTAGTAGCCCTCGTGCAGCGCCTTCAGCTCCGAGTCCTGCAGGAAGACACCGCCGGTCCCCCAGACGAAGTCCACATCGCCCTCGACATAGCTGTCGGTCACGAAGGCCTGTCCCTGCAGCCGCAGGCTGTCCTGGTACCCGAGGATCCGGACCCGGGCGAGCACCATCCGGCTGCCGTTGCCGAAGAACGCCTCGGCCTGGGACCCGCGGTACGGCGTGAGGTTCTGCACGGTCACGTCCGTCATCGTGAAGTCGTCGGCGAACACGCCCATCGCAGCGCGCCAGCAGTTGAAACGATCCGACTGCGGGATGACGCGGCGCTGACAGTACGCCTGCTCGATCGGCACGTTCGCCATCGCGGAGTCGCCGTTCAGCAGGTTGTTGTTCGGGTAGCCGATCACCGTCCGGCCGGCGCCCGCGCCCACGATGGTGATCCCGGGTTTGGTCGGCGGAACCCAGACCAGCTCACGGTAGAGGCCCGGCGCGACGTTGATCGTCGCCTTGTCGCCCTCGGTCACGAAGTCGATCGCAGCCTGCACTGTGCAGAAGTCCGCGTGACCGTTGCCGTTGACACTCAACCGGCTGTCGGTCCGCGGGTCCTGCCGGCTCCGGAACGTCCAGTCACTGGGCTTCGTGATCCCGGGGTGGCCGACGACGAACCCTGGATCAAGCGTCACGTAGTACACCTGCCCGGGCGCGAGCCGCCGATGCGGACGGATCGAGACGGTGCGGCCGTCGACGACCACCGGCTGGTACGTCCACGTGTGCAGCTCACCGAAGTCGGTCCGCGCGTCACCGACCGAGCGCTGGTACGAGGCGAGATCCGCGAGGTCGATGGTGTCGACGACCTCGCCGCCGGCCTTGTGGATCTGGAGTCGGCCGCGGACACCGAGTCGGACCGGTCCGCGGAAGGTCATCGTCAGCGGGGTGTCAGAGCAGGTGGCATTCGCCGTACCCCTTGGTGACAGCTTGGCGGTGTCACCGGAGTGGCTCGGCTGCCAGCCGGTGAGGCGTTCGAGCACCGTGGTCAGCTTGGCGGCCGCGACCTGGTGGCCCTGGACGTTGGGGTGGGTGCTGCCGTTGTAGTCGTCCGGCCCGAGCCAGCCGGTCGTGTCGACGTACACGATCCTTCGGTCCTTCGCGGCGCGGACCGCGGCGGCGATGCCGGCCGCGTGCGTGCCGTTGAAGGGGCGCAGAGCAACGATCAGGGTGTGCGGATCGGCGACGCGGATCTTGCGGAGATAGGCGAGGTACGCCGGGGTGAACTCGGCGCTGTCGTAGGCGCCGTCATTCGTGCCGAAGTTGACGACGACGACGCCGGGGTCGGCCGGCTCGGCCGGGAAGCCGGCCAGGTTCCAGCCGAACGAGTCTGCCGCCGTGCCGACATTGCCGTGACCAGGCTGGAGGATGCCCTGCTTGCCGAAGCCGACCTGGTTCGTGTCCGCGCCGAACGCTTCACCGACCAGATGCGGGTAGCTCTTGCTCCCATCGGCACAGTCACTGCCGAGCTCCGCGCACAAGGCCATCACGCCCTGGGTGATCGAGTCGCCGTAGAACTCGATGCGATGCTCGGCCGTCGTCGGCAGCGGGACCAGGTGTGCCAAAGGGGCCAGTTCGATCTTCTCCAGGACGACGCCGGACTGCAGTGGCACCGTCCAGCGGTTCGCGTACTCGTCCACGTCCTTGACCACGATCTCGGCCGAGTGCGCGAAGGCCGGATCGAGTCCTTCGGCGAAGACCTTGTGGTCCTCGTCGACCTTCACCAGCACCGGATCGCCGCCGTCGATCGCGACGTACAGCTGGGCCGGGTTCGTGATCGCCTCGGTGTCGAACCAGGCGCCGAGCCGGTCACCGGTGAAGCGGAACCTCAGCGACGAGCCGGAGTTCACCGTGATCGCCACGTCGTCGTCGCGGCCCCAGTGACCGTCCAGCTCGATCCGCGGATCGAACGGTCCGAACGTCGCGGGGTTGTCGGCGGCGATCGCCGTACCGGCCGGCACGGTCAGGGTCGCGAGGCCCAGCAGGACGGCCAGGCACAGGCTGAACAGGCGGTTTCTCACGGTGGTCTCCTCGCGCGGACCGCCGTGGCAGATGCCCGGGGCGGTGGGCGGGTAATCCTTTTCCTCGGCTACCGTCGCAGCGCTGCGGGGCTGCGTCAAGACCTCGGAAGGCAGAATCGGCCGGAAACGGGAAAAGGTTTACATCGCTGTGGTGGCAGCGATCGTGGCGCGGACATGGTCCAATGATCCGGTGAGAAAGCCGACCAGCGACCGTACCTCCGCCGGCCGGGCCACGATCCACGACGTGGCCCGGCTCGCGGAGGTGTCGACGGCGACCGTGTCCCGGGTGCTCAGCGGCGGCAAGCCGGTCTCGCCGCAGGTGGCCGACCGGGTGCGCGCCGCCGCGCAGGAGGTCGGGTACCGGCCCAACCCCGCGGCGCAGACGCTGTTGCGCGGCAGCAGCCAGACCATCGGCGTGGTGGTGCCCGACCTGGGCAACCCGTACTTCGCCGAGATCCTCAAGGGCATCGCGGCCGAAGCCGCCGGCGACGGGCATCACACGCTGGTCGCCGGGACCGAGGAGGATCCGGAGCAGGAGTACCGGTCTGCGATCGAGCTGGCCCGCTGGGTCGACGGCCTGTTGCTGTGTGCGCCGCGGATGAGCGCTCCACAGCTCAAGGAGGTCGCCGAGGCCAGCCGCCGGCTGGTGCTGATCAACCGGGTCCTGCGCCATCCGTCAGTTGGAGCCGTGGTCGTCGACTATCACCACGGAGTCCGGGAGCTGTGTGCCCACCTGGCGTCGCTCGGGCACGAGCGGATCGTGTACCTGGAAGGGCCGGCGGCTGCCTGGTCCGATCAGCAACGGCAGCGTGGCTTCCGCGCGGCCGGTCTGCCGGTGACCCGGGTGGCGTGCGGCTCGTCCCTCCGCGACGGGTATGCGGCGGTCGACGAGGCGCTGACCCACGAACCGACCGCACTGATCGCCTTCAACGATCACGTTGCTGTGGGAGTGCTGAGCCGGCTGCGAGAGCTGGGTGTCACGGTGCCGGACGACCTGTCCGTGGTCGGTATCGACGACGCTCCGATGAGCGCCCACACCGACCCCGGACTCACGACATACGCCGTCTCGACGGTGGAGCTGGGCCGCCAGGCGTGGCAGCACTTCAGTCCAACCGCCTCGACGGCGACTACTCACCTGTCGGGTGAGCTGGTGGTTCGGGGGTCGACGGCCCGGCCGCGACGGCGTCGTACGGTCAAGCCGTCGCGGTGAAGCTGTAGGTGCCCGAGCTGACTGTGCAAACCTGCTGACCCAGTGGTTGTCCGGACTCGCGGACCGAGTCGGGGTCCGGGGTCGGGACGTGGACCGTCGCGGTCGCTCCTGGTGGCACGACGACGTCCAGACGGAGTACGCCGTCGGTGATCTCCCAGCGAGTGGAGACTCTGCCCGCCGGTGTGTCGTAGGAGCCCTGCGCCCAGGTCAGGCGGCCGCCCGGGCGCGGCCTGATCACCAGGTCCCGGAAGCCCACCGACTCCGGTGACTGGCTGATCCCGGCGACGTCGGCGTACAGCCATTCGCCGACCGAGCCGAGTGAGTAGTGGTTGAAGGAGTTCATCGCGACCGGGCCGAAGCCGTCCTCCTCGGTCCAGCCGTCCCAGCGCTCCCAGATCGTCGTCGCGCCGTGCTTGATCGAGTAACCCCAGGACGGATACCGGTCGTCGTGCAGCAGGTCGTACGCGAGGTCGGAATGCCCGTACCTCGTCAGGATCGGGCACAGCAGCGCGACTCCGGCGAACCCGGTCGTCAGCGAACGGTCCCTCCGCTCCAGATCAGCGACGAGGTGCTTGACCGCCGCGTCCTCTTCGGGAATCAGTCCGAAGGCCAGTGGCAGCAGATAGCCGGTCTGGGTGTCACCACGGACCTTGCCCTCGGCATCCACGAACTCCTTCCGGAATGCTCGCCCGATCTGCTCCCACAGCTCGCCGTACGCGGAGGCTTCCTCCTCGAGACCGAGCACCCGAGCGGCCGCGGCGGTGAACTCGACACTGCGGGCGAAGTAGGCGGTCGCGAGGACGTCCCGGTCAGTGCGGACGCCGACCTGCAGCCAGTCGCCGTAGTGCCCGCTGGTGCGGTTGCGCCAGATCAGGTCCGGGTTGGCGCGGTGAACGTAGTCGACCCAGCGCCGCATCGACGGCCAGGCCTTCCGCAGTACGCGGTCGTCGCCGTACATGCGGTAGAGCGTCCACGGCACGATGGTCGCCGCGTCGGCCCAGGCCGGTGTGCCGTGCCGTCCGAGGATGACATGCGGGATCACGTCGGGGATCGCGCCTTCATCGGTCTGCGCCGTGGCGAGGTCGGCGAGCCAGTTGTCGAAGAAGGTGAGGACATCGGCCTGGTACGCCGCTGTGGGCAGGAAGATCTGCGCATCCGCGGTCCAGCCGAGTCGCTCGTCGCGCTGCGGGCAGTCGGTCGGGACGCTGACGAAGTTGCCGCGCTGGCCCCAGCGGATGTTGCTCAGCAGTTGGTTGACGCCCGGATCGGAGCACTCGAAGCGCCCGGCGACCGGAGTGTCGGAGTGGAGCGCCCGACCGGTCACGTCATCCGTGGTGAGCTCGCCCGGGTAGCCGTCGATCTCGACGTACCGGAAGCCGTGGACGGTGAAGATCGGTTCGAAGGACTCCTCTGCGGCGCCGGCGCTGACGAAGTAGTCGGTGGCGTCGGCGGTGCGGAGGTTGGCGGTGTAGAGCTCTCCGTCGGACTCGAGCATCTCGCCATGCCTCAGGCGGATGCGGTCGCCGGCTTGTGCGCCGCGGATGCGCAGGCGGATGCGACCGGCGATGTTCTGACCGAGGTCGACGATGAAGCGGCCGGGGCCACGCGCTGTGACCTCGGTGGCCGGCAGGTCCTCGGTGACGCGCACTGGTTCGGTGGTGGCGGCGATCAGGGTGGACGGGTCGGCGCCCAGGTCGCCCACGGGCGCCCAGCCGGTGGCGTCGTACCCGGGGCTCGACCAGTCGCCGAGCTCGAGTCGGGCGTCGTACGACTCGCCCATCAGCAGGTCGGCGAAACGGATCGGACCGGGGCGTTCGACCCAGCTCGCGTCCGTCGCGACGACAGTGCGGGAGCCGTCCGGGTGGTCGACGACCAGTTGCGCGAGCAGTTGCGGCTTCTTGCCGTAGTGGTGCGCGTGACTGCGGGTGTCCCAGCCGACGTACCCGGACCACCAGCCCTCACCGAGCACCGCACCGATGACGTTCTCGCCCTCACGCAGGAGGTGCGTGACGTCGTACGTCTGGTAGGCGAGGCGCTCGCGGTAGTCCGTCCAGCCCGGTGTCAGCTCGTCGGCACCAACGCGCTCACCGTTGGCGCTGAGTTGGTAGAGGCCGTGCGCTGTGGCGTAGACGCGGGCTCTCGCGACCGGCTGCTGCAGCTCGAAGGAGCGGCGGTAGTAGCGCGGCGGTGCGATGGTGGCCTGGCGCACCGACCGCGGCTCTGCACGGTCGACCGGGGGCTCGAACTTCGGATCGGTGTCGTAGTCGTGTTCGAGCCAGTGCGCCTCCCACTCGTTTTGGTTGAGGAGACCGGTGGCAAACGTTGCCGATGCCTCGGCCTGGTTGCCGGCGGCGTCCCGGACCTCCAGCGTCCATACGTAGTCGGTCTGCGACGTGAGCGGTGCGCCACCGTGGTCGACGTACGTCCGGTCGTCGGTCCGCCAACCGGAGTCCCAGACCTGTACGCCGTCACGCAGCAGACGGACCCGGAACGCGTCCTGGCGGTCGCCACGCACCGGTGACGCCAGCCGCCAGCTCAGCCGGGGACGGTTGGACCCGATGCCCAGCGGTGTGATCCGGTGCTCGCAGCGCAGGTCGTACGGCGTCAGTGCTTCGACTGTCGGTGGATCGGTCAGCAGCCAGCCAGTTGTCACCAGGACCACTCCGTCTCGGGTCGGTGGAGTTCGTAGTCGCGCAGACCGCCGGCGTGTTCCGGCCGATCGCCGTACATCGGCCGGGACCGGCCGGGCGGATCGATCGCGACCACGTCGTCGCCACGCCAGCTGGTCCGGAATTCGTTGCCGGCGGCAAACTCGGTCGTGGTCTGCTTGACCATCGGGAAGGTCACCGTGATCCGCTCCCCGGGCCGCGGCTGCGGGATCGCGAGGTAGCCGTCCGGCGCCCAGATGCGCTCGGCGCCGGTGCGTGTCTCATCGCCTCGCTTGAGCGTCAGCCGCGCGTACCCCGCCCACTCCGGGATCCGGACACGCAGTTCCTCCACCGGCTCGTTGATGTGGAGCTCGACCTTGCCCTCGACCGGCAGGTGGCTCAGGACATCGACTGCGTGATGCGCGCGGGTGAGGAGCAGGTTGACGCGGGTGACCTCGGCGTCGCCGGTGACGATGCTGTTCCACGCCCAGAAGAGTCCGCGAACGCCGGAACCGACGCAGCACGCCTGTACGTCGTTGGTGTGGCCGCGGCCCAGGGGTACGTCGGAGACGTAGTCGTTCGGAGCGCCGTACCCGCAGAACGCGCCCAGGACCCGCTCGCCCACGTCGACGTACGTCCGCCAGCCCGGCTCGTCACCCGACCGGTCCGGAGCGGACTCCACCCAGCTCACGTCGCGCAACTGCGACGCTGCGAGGTGGTTGCGGACGAATCGCTCCACCACTGACCAGTACGACGTCAGTCCGTTGCCGGCAAGCGTCGTACCCAGTCCGATGAGGTCGACGAGTGAGCAGGTCTCATGCTCGTAGCGCTGGTCGGCCAGGTCACCTGGCGTCCAGCCGTACCTGGTGGCCTGGGTGAGCACCCAGTCGTAGCTGCGTCTGGTGAACTCGGTCAGACCGTGGTCGCCGGTGTGTCTGGCGAGTCTGGCGAGTCCCTCCAGCGTGCCGACGCGGGTGTGGAAGTGGCCGCTGCGGTACGCGCGGGCCGGGTTGAAGCTGCCGTCGGGGAGGAACACGCCGCTCTTGTCGATGATGAGACGCGCGAACCACTCGCACAGCTCGAGAGCTTCGCTGTTGCCGGTCGCCTGGTGGTACCGCAGCAGCGGCATGATCAGGCGGCCGGAGAAGGACGCGGGGTCGGGCGCGAGGTGGAGGTCGATGGCGTTCGACGAGGGCCAGCCTTCGGTGGTGTACTCCGAGGCCGGGTAGAACCAGACGTCGCGTTCCTTGATGGCGATCCGCTTCAGTGCCGCGACTTGTGCGTCTGCTGCCTTCTGTGCTTCCGGATCGCCGGTGGCAACGACCGTGGTCGTCAGGGCGAGCAGAGTGGCGCGCTGGTCGATCAGATTGGCGTGCGGCAGCCAGTGACCGCGCGGGTGGACGCGGCGGTACGTCAGACCGTCGTCGCCGAGCAGTGCGAACAGGGTCTGCCGGTAGCGGTCGGCAACGGCGTCCCAGTGTGGGTCCCAGTGCGGGTTGCTGTCTGGCTCGCTGTGGGGGTTGCTGTCCTTGCCGCCGGTCATCTGGCGGGCCAGCAGGATCGCATCGGTCAGCCGGCCGTGGCTGGAGCCGTAGTCCCAGTCGCCGTGGTCCAGCCGGGCCGGACGGGACAGCAGGTTCGCGCTGAAGAACGGGATGCCGTCCAGGTCCTCGTCGGCCAGGCCGGTCACCGCGTTCATCGCCAGCGCGGCCCGCTCCTCGAGCAGCAGGGTCGCCGGGATCGTCGCCATGAGGAAAACCTTTACCCCCAGCCGGGGCGATGTCAACGGGCTATCCACAGATTGGCTGATCGGCCTTGTTTTCTTGAGGTTTCCCGGCGGAGACTGGCGGGACCCGATCGAAGGAGAATGCTGATGAGGGCAGCTGTGCTGGAGGCACCGCGACAGGTCTCGGTGAGTGAGGTGCCGGATCCGGACGTTGGTGGAGACGTGCTGCTTCGGATGCGTGCGGTCGGGTTGTGTGGGTCCGACCTGCATACCTGGCTCGGGCACCACCCGTTCCGGAAGCCGCCTGTCGTGCTCGGACATGAGGGTGCCGGTGAGGTGGTGGCGTCGGGCGACTCGCGCTTCGGCATCGGCGATCGAGTCGCCGTACTGCCTGCGTTGTCGTGCTGGGAGTGCACGCGCTGCGAGGCCGGGAATCCTCATCTGTGCGTGCACAAACGGGTCCCGGGCAGCGGCTGGCCCGGGATGCTCAGTGAGTACTTCGTCGCGCCGGCGCGAGTGCTGGTGCCGTTGAGCGACGAGATCGGGTACGACGAGGGCGCGATGATCGAGCCGGTCGCGGTGGCCTGGCACTCGACGTCCGGGGTGCGGGCGGGTGATGCGGTCGCTGTGCTCGGTGGTGGGGCGATCGGGGCGCTGGCCGCTGCTGTTTCGCGACAGCGTGGGGCTCGTGCGGTGCTGGTGAGCGACATCAAGCAGCACAATCGGGACTTCCTTGCGTCGCAGGGCGTTGATGCGGTGGTGGATCCGTCTGACTTGGAGGTTGCCGGGGCTGAGGTCAGTGGTGGTGACGGGTTCGACGTGGTCGTGGTGGCGTCCGGGCATCCGAGTTGTCTGGCGGAGGCGTTGGCGCTGTGCCGGCCGCGGGGGCAGGTGGTGCTGCTGCCGATGTTCGGTGCGGCGCTGACGGTGGATCTGAATCCTGTGGTGCTGAAGGAGGTGACGATCCAGGGGTCGACGATCTACACGCCGGCGGATTTCGCTGCTGCGGCTCGGTTGGTGAACCATCGTGTGCTGGACGTCCGGCCCTACATCACGTCGGTCGTCGGGTTGGGCGAGGTGCCCGGTGTACTGGAGGCGATCGATGCCGGCTCAGACCACGTCAAGACCCAGATCGACCCGACCCGATGAGCCGGTCGGAGGTCGTCGCGACGTACCTGGTGGAGAGCTACCTCCCGCTGGAGCAGGCCGCGGAGGTGATCGCAGGCGAACAGTCAACAGGCACGTTCGTAGCGGTCGCCCGCGAGACACCCGAACTACGCGACCGCTTCGCAGCCCGAGTCGTCGGGATCGAGCCCGCCGCGTCCTCGGGTGCTGATCTTCCTGGTGCGATTCGGCCGGCGGGGGCGCGGCGGCGGAGCGGGCTGGTGCGGATCGCCTTCGGATTGGACAACTTCGGCCCGTCCCTGCCGAACCTTCTGGCCGCGGTCGCCGGAAACCTCTTCGAACTCCGCCAACTCGCCGGCATCCGACTGGTGGACCTGTCCTTGCCTGACGCGTTCGCCGATCGCTACCCAGGTCCGCAGTACGGCGTAACCGGCACCCGGCGTCTGCTCAACCGACCAGACGGCGTCCTGCTAGGCACCATCGTGAAGCCAAGCATCGGCCTGCCAGCCGAAGAGTTGCGGATCCTCGTCCGCGAACTGGCCGAGGCCGGCATCGACTTCATCAAAGACGACGAACTGATGGGCAACCCACCACACTCACCACTCGCCGACCGAGTCAGGGTGGTATCCGAGGAACTGGACAAAGTCGCGGCCCGCACCGGACGACGCCCGATGTACGCCTTCAACATCACCGACGACCTGGACCGAATGGCCGCCAACCACGACCTGGTCCACGCTGCCGGCGGAACCTGCGTCATGGTCTGCATCAACCTCATCGGCCTAGCCGGCCTCGCGTGGCTGCGCGAGCGCTGCGCCCTCCCCATCCACGGCCACCGCGCCATGACCGGCGTCTTCACGCGAGCACCACAACTCGGCATCGACTTCGTCGCCTGGTCCAAGCTGGCGCGCCTGGCCGGTGCCGACCACCTTCACACCAACGGCCTGTCCAACAAGTTCTACGAAACAGACGACGAGGTACTCCGCTCAATCACCGCAGTCCGCGAACCGCTCCTGGGCGGCTACCAAACCCTCCCCGTCCTCTCGTCAGGCCAGACCCCCGGCCTGGCCCCGGAAACCTACCGCCGAACCGGCACCACAGACCTCCTGGTCCTCGCCGGCGGCGGCATCCACGGCCACCCTGACGGCCCCGCCGCCGGCGTCACCGCCCTGCGAGCCGCCTGGCAATCCACCACCTCCGGCCGCAACCTCACCGAAACCGCCCAGCAGGTCCCCGCCCTCCAACGAGCCCTGGAAACCTTCGGCCCCACCAGCACATCCGGAGCGAACGGAGGCGGGCGTGGTTGAGGTTGCGTTCTACGGGGACGACTTCACCGGGTCGACTGATGCGCTGGCCCAGTTCACCCGGGTGGGGCTCAGTGGTGTCCTGCTGGTGACGATGCCTGCGTGGGACGAGCTGCAGGTGTTGGCCCGGCAGTACGACGTGATCGGGGTGGCCGGGATCGCGCGCTCATTGCCACCCGACGAGCAGGAAGCCGAGATCCGCCCGATCCTCCAGGCCTTGCGCGACCTCGATCCGCGCTTCGTCCAGTACAAGGTCTGCTCGACCGCCGACTCCTCCCCCACCCTCGGCAGCCTCGGCCGCGCCCTGGAAGTCGGCCGCTCCATCTTCGGCCCAGCCGTCGTACCAATCCTCATCGCACAACCAGACCTGGGCCGCTACACAGTCTTCAGCCACCACTTCGCCGCGGAAGCAGGCACCATCCACCGCCTCGACCGCCAACCCACCATGTCGTCCCATCCCGCCACCCCCATGCACGAATCCGACCTCCGCCTGCACCTGGCGAACCAAACCAACCTCCGCATCGGCGCCATCCACCTAACGTCCTACGCCGACCTCCCCGACCACTACACCAAGTCGACGTACGACGCCCTCATCCTGGACGCCCTCACAGATGGCGACCTCCAAACCATCGCCCGCACAATCCTCACCCCACCCACCACCCCCACCTTCGCCATAGGCTCCGGCGGCCTCTCCAAAGCCCTAGCCACAGCCCTCACCACCCCGACCACGCAGCAGACGAACCACGCGATGCTTGGTCGGGATGGCCAAGCACGGGTGGGCCGTGTCGCTGGGCAGGTGCTGGTGGTGTCCGGCAGCCAGTCGCCTCGGACCGCCGAACAGATCGCCCGCGCGGTTGCGTCCGGCTGGCATTCATTGCCGCTCACCTACCCACCGACCGCGGACCCCGACGGCTCACCCGCGGTCGCCCCCGAAGCAGTTCGCGCACTGAAGGCTGGTGCACCTGGGGTCGTGGTGCACACGGGCGAGGCAACTGGCCGAGCCACGGGCGAGCTGCTCGGTGCCTTCAGCAAGGAACTGGCCGCAGTCGTGCGGGAAGTCGTTCGCAACACACAGGTGCGAAGAGTTGTGGTCGCCGGCGGCGACACATCCGGCCGTGTACTCCGCGATCTCAGAGTCACCGCACTCGAACCATCGCCCACCACCCCGAGCCACCTAGGCCAAGGCCTCACACTCTGCACCGCGATCACCGCAGAGCCTCAACTCAACGGCACCCAGTTCCTCCTCAAACCCGGCCAACTCGGCGACCCAAACCTCTTCGAAGCCCTACGCCAGGCCTGACCGCCCCCACGCCAGCATGCTGCGCCCCAACAGCACCCCCGGACGGCTGAAGCCGGACACTGCGCCAGACGGCGAGACCGGCGTCCCGGCGGCAGTCCCCAAGAGCCGACGCTCCCGGCTGCGATACGCCGAAACGCAGACTGCGAAGCGGCTCCGCCTGCACGTCACTCCTGCACGTACGGACGCGAGGCGGCAGAACAGAACGCCTCGCGGTCCCATGCACACACTCCCACGCACCCCCGCACAGACCGACGCGACGCGGCGGAATCAGAACGCGAGGCGGGTCCATGCACACCCTCACACACCCCCGCACAGACCAACGCGACGCGACGGAAAGCAGAACGCGAGCTGGGTCCGCACAGAGCTTCATGCTCCTCCCCGGACGGACGTAGCGCGACGGAAGCAGAGTGCCAGGTGGATCCGTGCAGACCTTCACACCCGCACAGACGGACGTGACGCGGCGGGAAGCAGAACGGCAGACGGATCCGTGCAGACCTTCACACCCGCACAGACGGACGTGACGCGGCGGGAAGCAGAGCGCCAGGTGGATCCGTGCAGACCTT
>NZ_JBITJE010000005.1:0-197932 GCF_044459685.1 Kribbella sp. NPDC050241 | reverse complement strand
ACCTTCACACCCCCACGCACGCAGGTGACGTAGCGGCAAGCAGAGCGCCAAGCGGGCTCGTGCAGCTCATCACGCTCCCGCACAGGCACGACTGACGTGGCGGGAGCCAGAACGACAGACGGATCCGTGCAGACCTTCACACCCCCACGCACGCAGGTGACGTAGCGGCAAGCAGAGCGCCAAGCGGGCTCGTGCAGCTCATCACGCTCCCGCACAGGCACGACTGACGTCGCGGGAAGCAGAACGGCAGACGGATCCGTGCAGACCTTCACACCCACGCATGGATGTGACGTGGCAGAGCACGGCTGGCCAGTGCAGAGCTTCACGTTCCGCGCGGGCGGATGGGGGCTGGGGGTACTGGGTCAGCCCAGGGATCGTGATGGGCTGCTTCCGCGGGCATGGCTGGGGTGCTGGGGAGGACAGTGTGCGCGTCCGACTGGCTCGTTGAGGTGTCGCCCCAGATCGCTTGACGGGCAGCATCTCGGAGAGCCGCAGCATCGGTGCGGCGATTGCCTGAGCGCGTAGTCACCCCTGACGCATCGCCTTCACGCCCCTCCCGCGACCGCGTACTGTCCATGCGCGCGGCGTCGTCCGACCGCGCTGCGTCTATCCGGGGCCGGTCTGACCGTACTGCGTCTAACCGCGGTGCGTCTGACCGTACTGCGTCTAACCGCGGTGCGTCTGACCACACTGCGTCCGACCGCGGTGCGTCTAACCGCACTCCGTCCGACCAGAGTTCGCCTGACCACGGGTCGACGCGCGGACCGTCGTCGGGCAGGCGTTCGCGGAGGGGTTTGACCTGGGGGTTGGGAGGTGCGGCTGAGCGCGGTCTGGTGGTTGGGGATGGTGGGACAGGTTCGCGTTGTCGATGATCAGGGGCTGGTGGTGGGTCGGCCCAGGTGGGGCGGGTGACGTGGACTTTGCCGTTGGTGATGGTGATGGTCCAGTGGCCGGCGTGGAGGTCGATGTGGTGGCGGCGGCAGAGCAGGACGAGGTTCCAGATGGCGGTTTCGCCGCCGTCGAGCCAGGAGCGTAGGTGGTGGGCGTCACACTGGATGGGTGGGGCGCCGCAGACGACGCAGCCTTTGTCGCGGGTGTTCAGGGCGCGGCGCATGGCGCGGGTGACGAGTCGTTCGGAGCGGCCGACGTCGAGGGGTTCGGAGTTGGAGCCGAGGACGAGCGGGATGATGTTGGCGTCGCAGGCCAGGCGTCTGATCGCGGCCGCGGACAGGTTGTCGCCGTAGACGAGTCCGCCGGTGGCCTCCGCGGCAGCCGACTTCAGGTCCTCCAGGTCGATGGTGACGGTGATGTTCGCCTTCGCCCCGAACCCCGGAACCCAACCAGCCGGCCTCGCACCACGGCCGGACTCAGTCGTCGCACCGGCGGAGGTGCCGGTGGCGGTGGTGGCTGCGTGGTCAGCAGTCTGGATGATTCCCGTGCCGTTGGTGCCGGCACCGGCCCCAACGACGGCGGTGGTTCCCGGTTCGGTGACAGTGGCGGTGGGTTGCGGCGAGGGCGCGGTCGCGCCAGCTGGCAGTGCGGTGAGTGTGGTGGCGCCGGGGTTGGTGGCGGGGTTGCCGGTGGTGGGGGCGGGAGTGGTGGATCGCGCTGGGACCGGGGTGGGGGGTGCTGGGGTGGGTGGGGTGAAGCCGGAGTCGGTGGCGGTGGCGGTGGCGGTGGCGGTGGCGGTGGCGGCGAGGGTTAGGGCGGTGGTGAGGGCGTCGGCTTGGCGCTTTTCGCGGGGACGGGGGTCGAGTTCGCCGTCGAGGGTTTTGTGGGGGCGGGCGCCGGTGTGGATGAGGGTGCGGAGGAGTTCGGCGTTCTCGTTGGCCAGGTAGCCACGGAACTTGAGGCCGTTCTCGGCGGTGATCAGGGCCAGGGATTCGCGGGCGTAGGCCTTGTGCTCATCGGGTTCGGCGCCGTCGGTGTCGAGGAGGTCGCGGATCTGCTTGGCGGCTTTGCGCAGTTCGCTGGGAGTGAGGTGGCGGGCCAGGGTGACCAGTTGTTGTTCGGCGACCTGGAGGTCTTCGACCGGGACCGTGGTGGGGACGCGTTCCAGGGCGGACACGATCGCTTCGGCCTGGGCGGGCCGCAGCAGCCACGCGGTCGAGCGATCCTCGCCGCCCGCACCCGCACACTCACCATTGCCCTCACCAGCGCCGCCCTCACCTCCGCCCTCGCCCGCACTGGCGCCCTCGCCCGCACTGGCGCCCTCGCCCTCGCTGGCGCCGTCGTCCTCGCCCGTGTCAGCGTCGGCGCGGGCGGTCTCCCCGGCGTCGGGGCTGTTGGTGACGGCCTCGGGCTCCGTCAGCCCGTTCGCGATGTCGTCGTCGCACTCGGACTCGGACTCGGCACTTGAGGCCACGTTGTCGACGGGGGCTGTGAGGGCGGTGGTGACGGCTGGGTATTTGGGCAGGGCTCTGGCCAGGCGGACGTCTCGGTGAGCGGTGGGGCGGTCCAGGCGGTAGCGGAACGCCAGGAGTTGGGCGGTGTCGTGGGCGCCGAGGTCGGCTGCGTGGCCGGTGGTGTCCAGGGCGGCGATGAGTTGGAGGCGGTAGGTCTGACGGCGGGCGAGGTCGGCCTCCAACTCGTCGAGAGCGGTCAGCATCTCGCTGCCGCTCATCGACCAGATCGGCCGCTCACCCAGAAGTTCCATACCGACAACACTAACCACGCCCACCGACAGTTCCAAAACCCAGAACCCCTTATCCACAAGGGGTTCCACGAAGACCAACTTGTCCACAAGCTGGCGCAGGGTTGTGGATGTTGCTGCAGGCAACTTCAGTCAGGGAAGTAGGCGCAGATCGGTGACTGGGGAGGTTGGGGTGTCGTGGATCTCGAGGGTTCGGGGTGCGGAGTGGACCTGCAGGTTGGTGATGGTGATGTGGCGGACGGTTGGGGGGAAGGGGGTGGGTGGTGGGGTGGGGGTGGCGTGGTTGGTGGTGATGTGGATGGCGGAGGTGGTGACGGAGTCGACTTGGGTGTCTTGGAGGGTGATGTGCTCGATGAGGCCGCCGCGGTGGGGGTTGCTTTTGATGCGGAGGGCGTGGTCGATGGCGGGGCCGGTGATGTGGAGGTCTCGGGCGTGGATGGTGTGGATGCCGCCGGAGGTTTCGCTGCCGATGGTGAGGGCGCCGTGGCCGGTGCCGAAGCGGCAGGACTCGACCAGGATGTTCGCCGACGGGCGGGCGACGCGCCGGCCGTCGGCGTCGCGGCCGGACTTGATCGCGATGCAGTCGTCACCGGTGTCGAAGGAGCAGCCGGTGATCACGACGTCCTGGCAGGAGTCGGGGTTGCAGCCGTCGTTGTTCGGGCCGCGGCTGTCGATGGTGACACCTCGGACGAGGACGTCGGTGCAGAACACCGGGTGCACCACCCACATCGGCGCGTTCACGATCCGTACGTCCTCGATCCGCACCCGACGGCAGCTGTGCGGCTGGATGAAGCTCGGCCGGAATCCGTGCCCAGGTGGAAACACCCGCTCGTCGACCGGTACGCCGTCGTCCACCATTCGCAGCAGCCGGTTCCAGTCGTCGACCGGCCTGGTGTCCCGCCACCAGTTGTCCGAGCTGGCAGCACCGTCCAGTGTCCCGGTCCCAGTCACGGCGACGTTCACCTCGTCGTACGCGTAGATCAGCGGCGAGTAGCTCCAGCACTCGATCCCCTGCCACCGGGTACGGACCATCGGGTACGCCGAACGCTCGGTCGAGAACCGCAAGGTCGCTCCCGCCGACACCTGGAGCTCCACGTTGCTCCGCAGCCGGATCGGGCCGGTCAGGAACAGGCCGGCGGGCACCACGACCCGGCCACCGGTCAGCTCACACGCCTTGATGGCGAGTTCGATGGCTTGTGTGCAGTCCTGGTCCGGGCGGGCGCCGTACTCCGTGATGACGTGGTCAGTCATGCGGCTCCAGGGAGCGGATGCGGAGGGCGTTGGCGAGCGGCACGGCGATCACCCAGGAGGGGTTCCAGGTGTTGCTGTGGCCTCGACGCTGCCAGTGGGCCTGGAAGAACGCTTCGCCTTGTTCGCCACGGATCTGGAAACCCCAATCACCAGGGCCCGCAGAGATGCCTTGGCTCATGGCACCCATCGTGGTGCGGGCTGCGGCGGCAAGGTCGGGGCGGTCAGTGGTGAGGCCGAACTCCAGTAGTTCGTACGTCGGGAAGAACGTGTCGAGGTGATGGTTCTGAACACTGACCGCCGGCCAGCCGATCGCATTGAAGCCGGCCGCTCGGAGCGGAGAGTCGAGGTCCAACTCCGGCGACCAGACATAGACCCAGGTGAGGAGCCAGTCTGCAGCGACCTCGGCCCACCGCGCATAGAGGTCGTCCCCCGTCAGGCGGAACAACTCGTACGCGGCGAGGAAGTAGTACATCCCCGCCTCCTTGTCCTCGCACGCGGCGTCGAGGGTGGAGCGCGCGAACGGGCGGTCGAAAGTCCGCGCGTGCTGCCCGTGATACCGAGTCAGCCACGTCGTTGCCTCCGACAACAACCAGTCGTCCCCGAGCACGACGGACGCCTTGAGCGCCGCCAGTACGCACGGAATGCCGGCCGCGGACAGTGTGGACGCGGCGGGTCTGCCGTCGAGACGCCACCCGATCGGGAACGTGCCGTCGGGAAGCAGCGCACTGCGCAGGAACTTCAGTGCACCGGCGAGCGCATCAGGCCAGGACGGCGGTACCGGCTCACCCTCGGCGCGAAACAGTGTGATGATCTCCGCCAGGTCCGCGATCGTCTCGCCGTACGCGCGGCTCGAGACCATCGCGCGGCCGCCGCTGCGGAAACTGGTCCAGCGGCGGCTGCCGACCTGGTACGCGTTGTGCCGCAGCCCAGGCGTTCGTGTCGAGCTTCCCGCGAGGTAGAACTCGACGGCCGCGCGGCAGCGGTCGATCCTGGTCCGGTCGCCGCTCTCGAAGCCGAGCCGGGCGTCGCACCAGGCGAGCTTCAGTGCCTGGCCGGTCCAGCCGTACATGAAGTGCCGTACCTTCGCGGGACCGTTGCCGACGACGTCGCTGAACTTGGTGTATCCGGCCACAGTCCCGTCCCGGTACCACCTGTTGTCCAGGGCAATGGTCTTGCGCGCGACGACCTCGTCCAAATCCAGTGGGTGCGCGCCAGGATCGGTGAAGAGTGAGCGGCCGGTCCGGACGAGCTCGCGGAAGGCGTGCCCGCGATATTCCTGCGGTCCCCAGCCGACGACCAGCCGCTGGACGTACTCCTCCCCCGGCCGCAACGTCAGGTAGCCGTCCTCGGTCGACTCCGTCTCGGCCTTGCTGACGTACCGGACGTCCTGCTTGCCGTCGAACATCAGTACGCCGCTCAGCGCCGCGATGACAGGGCCCTCCTGACGGATGACCCCGAGCGAGCCGTAGCGGACCAGCCCGTCGCCGGATCGCCGCGGCTCCGGGCGGGAGAAGACGCTCAGCCAACGGCGTTCGCGACCGGTCCGCCACTCCAGGTTCACGCCGGGGATCGGAAGCCGGTCCTCCTCGGCGACGAAGCCCCCACCGGGCTCCGGACCGATCCGGGGTACGGCGCGCGCCGGGTCCGCCGACGGGTTGTCGTTGTAGATCAGCCCGGGGACGGTCAGCTGGCTGTCAGTGACGCGGCCGAGGTCGAGCATCAGGCCGACGGCCAGATCGCCCAACCGCCGTTGGCCGGTGTTGCGCCACCGGAGCTCCAGGTCAAGCCGATCGACCGCGTCGAAGGACAGTCGGATCTCGACCGCGACGGGTCCGGTGCGGCAGCCGGCCCGATGCTCACCCGGCCGCCGCGAGATCCACCAACCCTCCGTCTGCATCACGTTGGGCTGCCATGGTCGCCCGGATGAGCACGTCAGCAGCTCGGCGACCGGGCGCTCCAGGTACGGCGTACTGGCGTCGATTGTGCCTATGTGGAGGACTACTCCGTGGGAGGTTCGCCGGAGTTCAGCGGTGCGGGGACCGGACGTGAGGGCTGGCATCAGGAGGCTCGGCGGATCTGGATGGCCTGGTACTGGGTGCCAGGGAGGCGGACGGTGAGGGTGTCGATGACTGTCTCGCGGGTGCGGCGGACCGTGTGGTTCCAGACGTCGAGGACGTCCACCTGGTAGGTGCCGGTGGGAAGAGTGAAGGTGCGCTCGGGGAACTGGTGCTCGCCGAGGTACTGCAGGTAGTAGCTGCCAGGTACGGCGAGAGTCGGAGCGTCCCGGTAATCGTCGATGGGCTCCACTCCGTCGGGCAGCTCGTCCAGGACCTCGCGGAGCAGGCGCAGGCGCTTCGCGACCACACCGGTCGGGCGGACTCCGCCTGCCGACCACGGTCCGCCGTCGGAGCCGACGTACCACTCGCCGTGGGTGACGTGGGCGCCTCGGACGGTTCCCTCCCAGATGCGGGTGAGCAGCTCTTCCGGTCTGAGGCTGGTGGCTGGCGAGGTGCCGTCTCCCTCGTAGCCGCAGGCGTCGACGAGGACAGGCTTGGCGTAGTCGCGGCGGAGGGCCGAGACGCCGCGCAGGTTCTCGAGCGGCACGCTGAGGTGGGTGAACCAGGGTGGACCGGGGTCTACGGCTTCTGGTGCAGCGTGGATGGCGATCAGGTGGTTGCTGGAGTCGCATTCCGCGATCAGCTCGGCCAGGTGGCGCGCGGCCGGGGTCGCAGATAGGCACCAGCTGACGTTGCGGTAGGCAGCCAGCCGGTTGACCAGGTCACGGATCGCCGGCTCGTCGGATGGCAAGAGGATCTCGGCGTCGATGTCTACCGCGAGCAGGTCGCGGACCTGAGCCTCGAGGTGCTGCGGGTTGTCGGCGCGCAGTCGGACCCGGGTGAATGGGGAGGCGGCGAGAGCGCGGCACGCGGCGGCGCAGCGGTCGCCGACCCCGGGGCCGGTCGAGTCGAGGTGGAACCACGTGGTGGTGAGGGGGTGGTAGGCCGTCCCGTCGGCACGGCGCAAGGTGGTGCCGGACGAGCGGATCGGCCCGGACGACGTCGCCGGGGTGCAGGTGAACGCGTGCGGGGCGACGGCGGAGCCCGGCAGCGCGTAGTGCCAAGTGCCTTCCAGACTGGGCATGAAGCGGATGAGCCAGCGGTCGTCGGCCTGGAAGGACTCCGTGTAGGCGGACTCGCCGGACTCGTGCCGGAACACCGTCGAGACCGGGCCGTCGACCTGCACCTCGAGTACGCCCCAGCGTTCAACCTCGGTCATCGAGTGCCTCGCAGGATTAGGTAGGGATGAGTCGGGAGCGGGATGCGGCAGGAGCCGGAATACGAACCGGCGACAGGCGTGATGGTCAGTGCCCGGGTGTCGATCAGGTCGAACTGGAAGGGATCGCCGGAAGGAAGGTCCAGCTCGACGGCCGACGATTGGCGGTCGCCCAGGTAGTGCAGGACGCAGCACTCAGGATCCACGTCGCCGGAAGGCAGCCGCGGCAGCTCGGCGAACACCGAGCGGAGGAACGCGATCCGCGCCGGGCTCTCGCCGTACAGCCGACCGCCGACCGAGATCCACGCTCGCGTCTCGCGATCGACGAACGATTCGCCGTGGCCGACGTACCCACCGGCCGTCATGCCCTGCCAGAAGCGGTGCACCATCTCGTCCGCGGTGAGATTCCCCCACCGACGCCCAGCGTTGCCCTCGTAGCCGATCTCGTCGATCACGACCGGCTTCGGGCACGCCCGCCACGCGGCGACCTCGGCGCCGTCCCAGTGCTGCACGCTCTGGTGGGTGATCCACGGCTTGCCGAAGTCGTACGGCGTGAAGACCTCGTACATCTTGGTCCCGTTGTGGATCGACCGCAGCCGCTGGTACGGGTCGTACTGCTGCACCACCTGCAGCAGGCGATCCCAGTCCGCGATCGTCTTCTCCCGGTTGAAGTCGTACTCGTTCGACAGCGACCACCAGACGTTCCGGTACGCCGCCAGCCGCGCGACCACATACCGCAGGTACGCCGCATCCTCCGCAGCCGTCATCCGGTCGAACCCCCAGACCCCGCGGTCGTAAGGGTGGAACAGGATCAGATCGGCCTGGATCCCCAGCGACAGCAGGTCCGCGACCCGCGCCTCGAAGTCGGCGAAGAACGCCGGATCGTACCGGCTGACGTCGACCGACCCCGGTGTGGACCCCGCGAACGGTGTCCGCTCCGGGCGCATGCCGTCGGTCGGCAGCAGGCACATCCGCACCTTGTCGAAAGGTGCCGACCGCAACGACGCGAGCGTCAGCTCCTGCAGATCCTTGGACTGGTACGTCCAGTGGTAGCAGGTGGTACCGATGCAGTCGTACCGGCTGCCGTCGGCGTACGCGAAGTGATGTGCGCCGCGCACCCCGACCGGCCCGTGGTTGCGCGGGCCGGGCGGTATGCACAGCAAGGTACCGCGATGACCGTCGAGCTCGGGTGCGGAGCTGCTCGTGACGTACGACCACTCCCCTTCCCGGTCCGGGCTGAACCGCGCCCGGTACACCCCGTCGCCGTCGTAGAATCCGTCCACCGTCAGCACCCGGTTCCGGTACCGGTAGGCGACCCGGAACTCGACGTCGGCGAACGGGTTCCCGTCGGCCGGTCCGGTCAGGGTGAGCTCGTGCACTCCCCACCGCTCCACAGTCATGGCAGTCGGTCTCCCGCCTCGATCCAGCCGGGCGTCAGGATCACGTGCTTGATGGTCTTGCGCAGGTAGGAGTACGCGACGTGCAGCCGGCCGTCGCGGGTCTGCAACAAGGTCGGGTACGAGTAACCGAACTCGTTGTCGCGGTACTCCTCGTCCTGCACCTGCAGGTTCCGCCAGTACGGCCAGGACGCGCCGTCGTCCTCGGACAGCGCCAGGGTCAGCGGAGTCCGCAGCGTCTTCCGCCGTACGCCGCCCTTCCCGTCGGGCACCCAGCGGAACTGATCCCGCTCGGCCGACGAGTCGTTGAACACGAGCGCGAGCCGGCCGTCGGCCAACCGGAGCACCTGGATCGCCGAGTTGTTGTTCGGCAATGCAGTGCGCTCCGGCGCCGACCAGGTCCGGCCGCTGTCCTTCGACACGGACCGGTGGATCCGGTCCGCCGCACGACTGCGGAAGTACCCGAGCAGCTCGCCCGGCGCGACCTCGACCGCACTCAGCTGCACCTGCCCGATCGCATCAGGGAGATCGATCCGCGTCCAAGTCACGCCTTGGTCTGTGCTCAGCAGGACGACTGTGGTCTCCGCGGACTTGTCGCAGTCGTAGGCCGGAAGCAACCAATCACCGTTGCTCAGGACAACGATCGGGTTGCGGACGAAGCTGCCCGGCTGGTCGAACAGGACATCGCTCGGCCCCCAGGTCAGCCCGCCGTCGCGCGAGACGCGACGCAGCACCTGGGAGGTGCTCTGGTCGTGCGGCTCGTTCGAGGTGTGCAGCAGCCACACCTCCCCGGACGGCGCGACAAACAGCACCGGGTTCTGCTCGGATCGGTCCGGGTCCGAAGACATCGGCACAGGCACCGTCCAGATGTCCGAGCCGGCGGGGAGCCGGGACAGCACGATGTTCGTGTCCGGCTCCCCCTCCCCCGGCCCGTTGAACCAGGCGCACAACAGATCACCGGCCTGAGTCTCGACCAGCGTCGCCGCGTGACTGTCGCCCGGGTGAAGCGTCGGCAGGAGCGCCACGCCGTCGCGGAGGCGACCGTCGAAGCGTGGATCGATCACCATGTGAATCCGGCGGCGACCTGCGCCTTGATGTAGTCGGGGATGTCCTGCTGCTCGGCCACCTGCAGCGCCGAGTCGACGTCCATCCCGTCGATCAGCACGTGCTGCCGGAACACCTTGTAGAGCGGGATGTCCCAGTACTCGGTGTTCTGGTAGTTCTTCACCACCGCGTTGTCACCCCAGTACACGCCCGACGTGTCGATCCCCTGCAGCTCCGGAATCGCCGTACCGAACGCGTTCACGACCGCATCCGTCTGCCGCACCGCCTTCACGCCGTACGACGAGAGCCGGGTCTGCGCCTCCTCCGACACCAGGTACTTGAGGATGTCGAGGGACTCGGCCTGATGCTGCGACTGCGGCGGGATGTAGGCCGCCCGCGCGTTCGGCTGGTAGATCGCGGTCGAGCCACGCGACAGCACCGGCATGGAGGTGACGCCGATGCTCACGCTCTTGGACCACTCGGCGTAGTCCTCCGCGTCGTCCTCCTCGACGTACAGCGAGCTCAGCGCGTAGGCGTTCAGCTTCGACAGCGTGTGGACCGCCATCGCCAGGTGTCCCGGGAAGCTCATGTCGCCCTTGAAGAAGTCGTCCACCGTGGTGAAGCCGTTGCCCGGCAGCATCAGGAAGCGGTGGATGTTGTCGGCGACCCGCTTCCACTCCGTGGTGGTCAGGCTCACCTTGATGTCCTCGGGGGCCGGCTGCTCGCTGTCGCCGGGGACGAACGGGTACAGACCGAGCTGGTTCAGCGCCAGGTAGTTGTCCGGGTGCTGCATGAAGCCCTTGTAGTGGTGGATCCCGTCCTGCTGGGTCAGCCGCTTGGCGATCTTGTAGATCTCGTCGTACGTCGACCCGGCCCGCGGGTAGCGGACGCCGAACTTGTCGAAGATCTGCTTGTTGTAGAGCAGCACGTGCTCGTCGATGAACAGCGGTACGCCGTACAGGCCGCCGTCGGAGCGTGATTTCACCAGTTCGACCGAGCCGAGGTTCAGCGCGGACAGGTCGATCCCGGCCTGCTGCACCATCGACGTCATGTCCTGGACCCAGCCGAGTGGCTCGAGGTCGCGGTCGATCCGGGTCCGCGGGTCGTCGATGATCAGGTCCGGCACCCGGCCGGCCTTGGCGATGTCCTCGTATCGGATGGGGTAGTCCCAGGTGGCGTACTTCAGCTTCACCTCGGGGAACTTGGCCCGGATCGCGTCGCCGAAGACGGCGTCGAAGTACCGGGTCGCCTCGCGGCCGTCGTCGTCGCCGCCGAGTTCGAACGGCTTGAAGTTGACCGCGAAGACGAACACCTCGTCGTCGTCGACGTAGAACGGCTTGCCGTACTTGTTCGGGATCTCGACGGTGCCGGCCGCGGACCGGGCGCCGGCGCGCGGGGTGGCGGTGGTCGAGCTGGCCGCCGCCGGGGCTGCCTGGAGTGCACCGCCGAGGGCGGCGAGACCGCCGATCAGGGCGGTGTTCCGGACGAAGCCGCGCCGGGACAACCCGGGGGTCTTGTCCTCCGGACTGTTGCCGGGGGCGTTCTGGGTGTCGGACATGGTGAGCCTTCCTAAGGGGCGGTGGCGTCCGCGAGGACGCCCTTCAGATCCAGCTGTTCGGCGAAGTGACAGGCGACCCGCCGGCCGCCGATCTCGCGCAGCTGAGGTATTTCGGTGCGGCACCGCGCTTCGGCGTACCCGCACCGTGGATGGAACGGGCAGCCGGCCGGCACCTTGGACGGATCCGCGATCTCGCCGCGCAGGACGATCCGCGATCGCTGTCCGCGCGAGGCCGGATCGGGATCCGGGACGGCGCTCAGCAGCGCCTCGGTGTAGGGATGCAGGGGCTTGGTGTAGAGCTCTTCGGTCGATGAGCTCTCGACGAGCTTGCCGACGTACATCACGGCGACGTCGTCGGCGACGTGCTCGACGATGCCTAGGTCGTGGGAGACGAAGAGGTAGGTGAGGCCGGACTCCTCCTGCAGGTCCTTCAGCAGGTTGAGGATCTGGGCCCGGACCGACACGTCGAGCGCACTGACCGCCTCGTCCGCGACCACAAGCCGCGGGTCCGTCGCCAGTGCGCGCGCGATGACCACGCGCTGCCGCTCACCGCCGCTGAACGCGTGCGGGTAGCGGTGCGCGTACTCCGCTCGCAGCCCGACACGACGCAGCAACGCGCCGACCTTGTCGTCGATCTCGTCGCGACTGCCGCCGCCGTGCACCCGCAACGGCTCGGCGATGATGTCGCGCAGGGTCTTGCGCGGATTGAGTGAGGAGTGCGGGTCCTGGAAGATCAGCCGCACCTGCGCGCGGTACGGCTTCAGTTGCTTCTCGGTGAGCGGAGCCAGATCGACGCCGTCGAACATGATGCTGCCCGACGTCGGTTCGTAGGCGCGCACGATGCAGCGGCCGAGCGTCGTCTTCCCGCAGCCCGACTCGCCCACCAGGCCGAGCGTCCGGCCGGCCCGGATCGACAGGTCGACACCGTCGACCGCCTTCACCACGCCGCGGTTTCCTCCGAAGAACCCGCTGTGCAGCGGGAAATGCATGGTCAGGCCTTCGGTTGTCAGCAGGTTCATCGGCCCTCCTCGCCGTACAGCAGGCAGGCGACGTCGATGTCGCCGGACCGCACCCGGAGGGGCACGATCTCGTCGCACTTGCCGGCCATGAACGCGTCGCAGCGTGGATGGAACCGGCATCCCGACGGCCGTTCGTACGGCGGCGGCACACTCCCCCGTACGGCGGCCAGCCGGTCCCGACCGCGTTGCCCGAGCCGAGGCACCGAGCGCACCAGCGCCTGGGTGTACGGATGCTTGGGACGGGTCAGCACAGAGGTGGCCGGACCGTGCTCGACGACCTCGCCGAGATACATCACCGCGACCTCGTCGGCGACCTGTGCGGCAACTCCCAGGTCGTGCGTGATCAGCATGATCGCCATGCCGAACTCCTCCTGGAGATCCTGCAGCAGGTCGAGGATCTGGGCCTGCGTGGTCACGTCGAGCGCGGTGGTCGGCTCGTCCGCGATCAGCAGCCGCGGCCGGCACGACAGGGCCATCGCGATCATCGCGCGTTGCCGCATGCCGCCGCTGAGCTCGAACGGGTACGAGTCGACCCGGCGGTTCGGGTCCGGGATGCCGACCCGGCCGAGGAACTCGATCGCTCGTCCGCGAGCCACGGCCTTGCCGACGTTCTCGTGCAGCCGGATCGCCTCGACGATCTGGTCGCCGATGGTGTGCACCAGGCTGAGCGACGCCATCGGCTCCTGGAACACCATCGCGATGTCGGCCCACCGCACCTGCCGCAGCCGCCTGTCCTTGGCGGCCAGCAGATCCTCCGGGTCGCCCGCGGACTCGTCGCCGTACAGCAGTACCTCGCCGCCGACGATCCGGGCCGGCCGTTCCACCAGGCGCAGGATCGACCGTGCGGTGACGCTCTTGCCGCAGCCCGATTCACCGACCACGGCCAGCGTGCGACCGCGCCGTACGGTCAGGTCGACACCGTCGACGGCCTTGACCACACCGTCCTCGAGCTCGAAGTGAGTCCTGAGGTCCCGGACCTCCAGCAAAGGCATAGCCATCGGAGTCCTCCTACTTGTAGGGATCCGCGGCGTCACGGAGACCGTCGCCGACGAAGTTCATGGCCAGTACGACGACCACGACCGCGAGGCCCGGGGTCAGCAGCCAGGGAGCGGTGGCGACGGCCCGGATGTTCTGCGCGCCCTCGAGCAGAACGCCCCAGCTCACCGCCGGCGGCTGCAGACCGAGGCCGAGGAACGACAGGCTGGTCTCGCCGAGAATCATCCGGGGCACCGCCATCGACACCGACGCGATGATGTGGCTGGCGAACGACGGCACCATGTGGCCGAAGATGATCCCGCCGCGGCCGACACCGTCCAGCCGCGCGGCCATCACGAAGTCCTCCTCGCGCAGGCTGAGGAACCGGCCCCGCACATCGCGGGCCAATCCGGTCCAGCCGATCAGCGAGAGGATCACCGTGATCGCGAAGTACCGGGTCAACGGTCCCCAACTGCCCGGCAGGGCAGCCGACAGGGCCATCCACAGCGGCAGCGTCGGGATCGACATGATGAACTCGATGACCCGCTGGATCGCGTTGTCGACCCGGCCGCCCAGGTACCCGGAGATGCCACCGATCAGCATGCCGAGCAGGAAGCTGGCGAACACCCCGACCAGGCCGATCGACAGCGAGACCCGCGCGCCGAGGATCAGCCGGGACAGCAGATCCCGGCCGGACTGGTCAGCCCCGAGCAGGAAGAACGGGTCGCTCGCCGTGGTCGGGCCGATCAGGTGGATGTCGGACGGGATCACGCCGAGGATCTTGTACTCGTCGCCGTGCACGAACAGGCCGACGTCGATGATCTTGGACTTGTCGACGGTGAAGGTCTGCTCGAACGTCTCGTCGTTGCGGGTGGACGAGAAGCCGTAGACGAACAGGCCGTGCTCGGTCGACACGTTCAGCCGCTGCGGCGGCGCGTACGGCAGCGACGTGTGGGCGGTGTCGCTGCCGGACGGCGCGAAGAACCCCCCGAAGGCCGCGACGAAGTAGATCGGGACCAGGACGACCAGACCGATCAGGGCCAGCTTGTGCCGGCGGAACTGCCGCCACATCAACCGCCACTGGGTCTGCGAGACCGTGGTCTGCTGTGCGGCATTCTGCTGGAGCATCCGGCCTATCCCTTCTGGAACCGGGCGCGGATCCGCGGATCCCACCAGGCCAGCGCGAGGTCGCTGAGCATCGTGCCGATCACCGTCAGCGTGCTGAGGATCAGCACGAAGCTGCCGACCAGGTACATGTCCTGGCTTTTCACCGCACCGAGCAGCAGCGGACCACTGGTCGGCAGGCTCATCACGACCGACACGATCGTCTCGCCACTGATCAGGCCCGGCAGCAACCAGCCGACCGTGCTGAAGAACGGGCTGAGCGACATCCGGACCGGGTACTTGAGCAACAGCTGCCACTCCGGCAGTCCCTTGGCCCGCGCGGTCGCGACGTACGGCTTGTGCAACTCGTCGAGCAGGTTGGCCCGGGTGATCCGGATCAGCCCGGCGGTGCCGGCCACGCCGACCACGACGATCGGGACCCACAGGTGCGAGACCAGGTCGAGCAGCTTGCCCAGGTTCCACGCGGCATCGGCGTACTCCGGTGAGAACAGTCCGCCGACGCTCTGGCCGAAGTACCGGAAGCCGACGTACATCATCACCAGCGCGAGCATGAACTCCGGCACGGCCATCCCGATGAAGCCGAGGAACGACGCGACGTAGTCACCGGGCGAGTACTGCCGCAGGGCGCTGTAGATGCCGATCGGGAACGCGATCGCCCAGACGAACAAGAGGCTCGCGATCGACAGCACCATCGACAGCAGCACCCGGTTGCCGATCAGGCTGGCCACCGACTGGTTCCAGGCGAACGACTGGCCGAGGTCGCCATGCAGCACCACGCCGGAGATCCAGGTCAGGTACTGCACCAGGAACGGCTTGTCCAGCCCGTAGTGTCGCTTCAGCTCGGCGATCTGCGAGTCCGGGATGTCCTGGCCGCGGGCCTCGGCGTTGGCGATCACCGTCGAGGTGTAGTCGCCCGGCGGCAGCTTGATGACGACGAACGTGACGAACGAGATGGCCGCCAGCGTCACCGCCATCCACAGCAGCCGCCGGACGAGGAAACGCAGCATTATGCCCCGATCGAGAACTGTTCGGGGTGGACGATGCCGGGGGCAACTGCCTCGATCATCTGGTCCGGGACGTTGTGGAAGTCGTTCTTCGCGACGCCGTAGGTGTTCGGGACGCTGCTGGTGCCGATGTAGTAGAACTGGTCGGCCGCGATCTGCAGCACCTGCTTGCCGAGCTCGAGCGTCTTCCCCGCATCCGGCTCCTGCCGGGCCTTGGTGAACAGGTCGAGCTGCTTCTGCACCTCGGGCGGCGGCGTGATGCCTTCCTCGCCGTGCGTCTGGTACCACTGGGCCCAGCCGACGCCGTACCGGGCGCTGCCGTCATTGGTCGGAACCCAGTAGTGGTCACCGCCGGTGCCGGTCGGGAGGACGAAGGTGCCACTGGTCCAGGTGCCGGCGTCGTGGTCGTTGGCCTTGACCCGCTCCTTGTAGAGGTCCTCGCTGACGGCCTGCGTCCGCAGTTCGACCCCGACCGCGAGCCAGCGCTTCTTGACGAACTCGATCGCCTCGACGTGATCCGGGAACGACTCGCTCACCAGCACGGTCACCGACACCGGCTTCCCGTCCGCGCCCAGCCGACGTCCGTCGGCCGCCTTCTTCGTCAGCCCGGCGGCGTCCAGGTGCTGGTTCGCCTTGGCCACGTCGAACTCCAGGTACTGCGTGGCCAGTTGCTCGTTGTAGTACGGCGAATCCTTCGGCGGAGCACCCTGCCAGGCCTCACCCTGGCCGGCGTACACGGCGTCGATGATCTCCTTGCGGTTGATCGCGTACGACAGCCCGATCCGGAACTCCTTGTTCGCGAACAGGGCGCGCTTCACCGGGTCCTTGTGCGTCTGGTTGATGCCGATCACCATCGTGTTGGTGAGCTCGGTCGGCACCTCGAAGATCCGGTAGCCGCCCTTCTCCCGGTTCTGCGCCACCACCGGCTTGTTCTGCGGCGTACCGAAGTTGCGGTACTGCATGCCGAACTCGCCGTTCATCACCTTCAGCAGCTCGACCTGGGCGTCCTGGACCACCTCGACCCGGCAGGCGTCGATGTACGGCAACTGCCGGCCCTGGTCGTCGACCTTCCAGTAGTACGGGTTCCGGGTCAGGGTGACCGCGGAGCCCTTGCCCAGCGCGGTCGTCACCTTCCACGGCGCCAGCGTCGGCTGGTCAGGATTCGTCCAAGGGTTCTGCTTCTGTGCGAACAGGTCGGTCCAGCTGCCGACGCCGGCCTTCTTCGCGAGCGCGTTCGCACTCTTGTTGTACTTGAGGTGGAACTGCTGGAAGTAGTGCTTCGGCAACAGCATCCCGTACGCGCCCTCGCGCAGGAAGATGCCGTCGGCGATCTGGCTGATCAGCGATGGCTGCGGCGCGGTGTAGGTGAGCTTGACGGTCCGGTCGTCGACCTTCTCGATCTTGGCGAGTTTGCCGGTGTCGGGCGAGGCGAAGGCGTCGTAGATGCCGTCCGGGTGCAGGCCGGTGTCGCACTGCACCTCGAGCAGCGTGAACAGCATGTCGTCCGCCGTGCACGGCTTGCCGTCGGACCACTTGAGGCCCTCGCGCAGCGTGAAGGTGATCTCCTTGCTGTCGGCATCGACCGTGTACTCGGCGACGTTCGCCTCGATCTCGTCGTACCCCGGTTTGCCGGTCTTGTCCGGCTTCCAGCGGACCAGCGGTTCGTACGCCAGGCCGTTCCACAGCCACTGGGTGTCCTCCTGGGTCAGCATGGCCGAGCGCCAGGTGCCGCCGTACTGCGCCTTGCCTTCCAGCGGCTTGATCACCGGGGGGTTCTTCGGCAGCCGCTGCTCCAACGGTGGCAGGGAACCCTTGTCCACCAGGGCTTTCAGCATCGGCGACTCCTTCTCGCCGGCCGCGGCGACCTGCGCGCCGGAGCCGGCCGGCTTGGTGTCGAAGAAGCCGCAGCCAGGGACCGTCGCCACTGCCAGGAGACCGAGGCCACCCTGCAGCAGCCGGCGCCGGTCGAACGTGCGTTGCTCTCGGGACATGGTCACTTCCTGCCTCACTGCTCGACCGAGATGTTGCTGAACTTCGCGGTCCCGTAGTCGACGAGATCGTTGTCGATCTTGCCGCCGTCGATCGCGAATCCGATGTAGAAGGTCCGGCTCGGCATCACGAGCTTCTCGTAGCCGAAGCGGTCCCACGTGGTCTTGTCGGTAGAAATGAAAGCCTCGAACTCGACTTCCCTGGCCTGCGGGCGCTCGCGCCGGAGCAGCCGCAGCCAGTACTGCTTGGTCGGGTCGAGGTAGCTGTCGTCCCATGGCCAGGGACCGACGCTGGGGATCGGTCCGTCGGTCTGGATCCGGATCGCCTGCGCCTTCATGCCGCCGTCGTCGGTGACGTCCGGCGCTCCGCTCGCGTTGTCGCCGACCGTGCCCATCCCGCCGGCCACGCCGAACCCGACGCCGCCGTACATGAACGGAGCGGCCGGGTCCAGGCTGTCGCGGATCATCAGGCCGGCCGTGATGCCGTTGGCAACCTTCGCGAGGTTGTCGAGCCGGGCGGAGATCTGGGCGACCGATCCGGCACCGCCGACCTGGAGCTTGCGGTAGACGTAGTGGAAGTTGCTGGACCGGCCGAGGATCCGGCCGGAGCCCTTGATCGTGAGGATCCCGCCGTCGAGGCTGCCCGACCCCTGTACCACCGGCTTGCCGACCGAGGCGGACGTCCAGCCCGGAGTACCGGCCTGAAGGTTGACGTGCACCGGCACCGCGGTCGACTGGGTCGCTGTCCCGTTCCGGTCCGTTGCCCGCGCGGTCAGCCAGTAGGTGCCGTCAGCAACGTTCTTCCACTCGATCTTGTACGGCGCCTTGGCCGCGGTACCGATCAGCTGGTCGCCGGCGAAGAACTCGACCATGGCGAGCTCGCCACCCTTGTCCGCGGCCGCATCCGCCTGGACGGTCACGGTCGGAGCGGTCCGGCCGGGGATCGTCTGGTTGTGCCGCGGGCTGGTGATCCACACGCTCGGGTTGCCGACCGGGTCGGGCACGATCGAGTTGAGGTAGTTCTCCAGGTAGGTGTAGCCGTTCGGCGCGATCTTCTGCGCGTCGGACGGGTCGTTGGGGTCCAGGCCGTTGGCCTGCTCCCACCAGTCCGGGATGCCGTCGTGGTCGGAGTCCAGCGGTGCCTCGGTCTGGACCAGCGACGGGAAGCCGCCGACCTCTTTCTGCGAGTTGATCAACCGGCCGGTGCCGTTGCGGACGTCGTTGACGACCCGCTCGTCGACCGCGTCCCGCCGCGGCAGGATCGCGCCCGCGTTCGCCAGGACGGCGTCGTACGCCTTGGCCGCCGGCTGCGGCTCGAACGTCCCCGGGATCGGCTGCGGCTCGGACAGTTCGACGATGCCGCCGATCGGGTACCGGATGCCACGCCGGTTGTGCGCGGTGACCTCGGGATAGCCGTCGACGTGGTTGCCGGCCACGTACCACTGGCCGCCGCGGTTGGCGCTCAGGATGACCGGTGCCACTTCGCCCACGGTGGTCGGGCCGGGCTTGTAGTAGTTGCCGACGATGTTGATGCCGTTGGCCCACTCACCGCCGTACACCGAGGTGTAGCCGTGGTCGTAGACCACGTTGTTGAAGTGATCGACCTCGAGGTTGATGCCCTCGGTGTAGCCGAACCGCGGCTGCCGTCCGCCCTGGTGGGCGATCAGGTTGTGGTGGTAGGTGTTGCGCTCGCCACCCCAGATACCGCCGTACCCGTGCCGGTTCTTCGGGTGCGCGGACAGGGCCAGGCCCTCGGAGACGATGCACCACTGGATCGTGACGTCGAAGTTCCCGTACGGCGACAGGCACTCGTCGACGGCCCAGCTGAAGGAGCAGTGGTCGATGATCAGGTTGCGGATCTCCGGGCTGACCGAGCCCGGCACGTTGGTGTTGAAGGCGTCGTCGGCGATCTCGTTGCGGTCGCTGAGCCGGAACCGCACATAGCGGATCACGATGTCGTGCGCGCTGCCCTTGACCCCGGTCCCGTACCCGGAGACACAGATGCCGCCGCCGGGTGCGGTCTGGCCGGCGATGGTGAGGTTGTTGCCGGCGATCAGCAGCTGGGACTTCAGCTCGATCGTGCCGGACACCCGGAACACGATGGTCCGGTCCGAGCCGGCGACGCCCTCGCGGAGCGATCCCGGGCCGGAGTCGGCGAGCGTGGTCACCTCGTACACGGATCCGCCGCGGCCACCCTTGGCCCACTTACCGGCGCCCTCGGCACCGGGGAAGGCGGGGAGCTGATCGTCGGCGGCCGCGGCGCGTGCCGTCGCGACGGTCTGGGCCGAGGCCGTCGGGGCGTTGCCGATCCAGGCAGCGGCGCCGACGGCGGCGGTCGTTCCGACGAACGTTCGCCGGGTCCAGCCGGAGGAGATTTCGGTCATCGTCCACGCCTCACTTTGGGCCTCACTTTCGCAGGGGCGGCTGCCGCTTGAGCACCAGATGTGAATATCTAGTCGGCATCGAATGGATCGACGGCCTCATGGTTGCCGAGGTTACGAAGGAGTGTCAAGAGCATGACGCGGACGATTTGCAATCGTTTGCAGTCACGAGATCGCTCGTCGGCAATCGTTTGCATCGAAGTCTTGCCGGGGCCTTCGCCCTGATGGTTTCCTGTCAGCCATGCCCCTTCGCCCACTCCCCCTCGGCGCCACGAAGATCACCGGCGGCCTCTGGCGGGAGCGCCAGCAGATCAACCGGACGTCGACGATCCCGGCCGCCGGCATGCGGCTCGAGGAGGCCGGAACTCTCGGCAACTTCCGTCGCGCGGCCGGACAAGAGCCGCCCTTCGCCGGGAAGCTCTTCGCCGACACCGACGTCTACAAGTGGCTCGAGGCGGTCGCCTGGGAACAGGCCCGGGAGCCGGCCGACGATCTCGCATCCTGGCAGACGACTGCGAGCACACTGGTCACACAGGCACAGGAACCGGACGGCTACCTGAACACGCACACGCGACTGGCACTCGGCGGCCGGCGCTTCGCAGACCTGGAGAAGGGACACGAGCTCTACTGCGCGGGTCACCTGCTGCAGGCGGCGGTCGCCCAGTCCCGCGCCACCGGCGATCGCACGCTGCTCGATGTCGCGCGCCGATTCGCCGATCTGCTCTGCAAGACCTTCGGGCCCGGGCGCTTGGAAGGCGTCGACGGTCATCCGTTGATCGAGATGGCGTTGGTCGACCTCTACCGCGAGACCGGGACGGCGTCGTACCTGGAGCTGGCGTCGTACTTCGTCGAGGCGCGAGGGCGTGGGTTGCTGGCGCCACCGGGGCACCACGGGCCGGCGTACTTCCAGGACCATCTGCCGGTGCGCGAGGTGCGGACACTCGCGGGGCACGCCGTACGTGCTTTGTACCTCGCGTCTGGAGCGACCGATGTCGCGGTCGAGACTGGTGACGCCGAGCTGCTCGATGCGCTGCGGGAGACGTGGCAGACGATGGCCGACAGCCAGACGTACCTGACCGGTGGCGTCGGGTCGAGGTGGTACGGCGAGGCGTTCGGCGACCCGTTCGAGTTGCCACCGGACACGGCGTACTGCGAGACCTGCGCGGCCATCGCCAGCGTGCAATGGAGTTGGCGGCTGCTGCTCGCGACCGGCGACAGCAAGTACGCCGACCTGATCGAGCGGACGCTGTACAACGCGGTGATCTCAGGGGTCTCGCTGAGCGGTGACAGCTTCTTCTACGTCAACACGTTGAAAGTGCGGCAGCACGCGTACGCCGACGATCAGCGTTCCGCGGTTGCGGGGAGGCAGCCGTGGTATGGGACCGCGTGCTGCCCGCCGAACGTGATGCGTACGCTCTCGTCGCTCGACCAGCTCGTGGCGACGTCGGACGCCGATGGAGTGCAGGTGCACCTCTACGCACCGGCTGTCGTGACCGCTGAGTTGCCTGTTGGCAGGGTCGGGTTCGAGATGGCGACGCGCTATCCGTGGCACGGCCGGGTGACGGTGACCATCAGCGAGACGCCTGCGGAGCCTTGGACGCTGGGTCTTCGCGTCCCTGCTTGGGCAGATGGTTCCAGCATTTCCGGACCGCTACGACGGCAGTGGTCTGTTGGCGACCAAGTGGTGCTGGAACTGCCGGTACAGGCGCGGCGTACTGAGCCAGACGACCGGATCGATTCGGTGCGCGGGTGTGTGGCGATCGAGCGTGGGCCGTTGGTGTACTGCTTCGAGCAGGTCGACCAGGACGTCGTACTGGATGAGACGGCTGTGGTGGCGGGCGAGCTGGTCGAGCGGGAACGGCCGGAGCTGCTCGGCGGGGTGACGACGGTCGAGGTGCCGGCGCGGGATGGGCAGACGTTGACCGCGATCCCTTACTACGCGTGGGCGAATCGGACGGTCGGTCCTATGACTGTGTGGGTCGATGCTCGTTAGCCAAGCGCTCGGCGACCGAGCGGTCGGTGATGAGGACGTCGACCCATCCACCCAGCAGCGCGGCGCGGATGGCGGCGTACTTGCGCATGCCGCCCGCGACGCCGACGCTGCGGAGGTCGTCGCTGCGGACCTGAGCGGCCGACAGACCGAGTACCCGCTGGTCGAGCTCGGAGCGGACCGGCTTGCCGGCCTCGTCGAAGAACCGCAGGCAGATGTCGCCGACCGCACCCTGGTCCCGCAGTACCTTCTGGTCCTCGGCGGTCATCGCGTTGCCGCTCTCCTTCAGCAGCGGAGACGGCTCGAGACTGCCGATCCCGACCAGCAGCAGCGTGAGTCGCGACCAGGCATCCATCACCTCGGTGACCACCGGGTCCTTCATCAGCGTGCGCTTCGCGCTCACACTGCCGACCAGACCGGGCACCGGCAGCAGCACAGGCGCGGCGCCGGTGAGATCCGCCAGCCGGCCGACCAGCCGGGCCGCGCGCGCCTGAGCAGCCGGGTTGCCAACGCCACCGAGGACTTGGACGACCTCCTCCGCCACCTGCGTCGACCGCGGCGTCATCGACTCGACCGTGGCGAGCAGCGTCGAACTCCAGGACGAGATGCCGATCCGGTCACCGCCGGTCAGCGTGGTCTCCAGGTACACCGACGCGGCCGCGCCGAGCGCCGGGATGATGTGCGCGTCGTCCTCACCACTGGCGTCGACGACGATCACCTCGCGCAGCCCGTAGCGCTGCTCGATCGCGTCCTCGAGCTCGGTGTGTACGCCGCTCGGCGGGATCACGACCGTACGAACGATGCCGGCCACCACGGCCTGCTTCAGCAGCCGGGACACCCGCGGCTGGGAAATGTGCAGCTGCGCGGCGATCTGTGGCTGGCGCACGCCCTGCTCGTGGTACAGCTTCGCAACCTTGGTGAGCAGCCGCAGCTGCTCAGCCGACGGCTGCCGCCGGACCCCTTGGCGTGGGCCCTCTCCCGCACTCGCCGTCGTCATGCTCAGCATGCTAGTGGCTCGTCGAGGGGCGGTGGTGCGGCTAGCGGTGGTCCAGTCGTTCGCTGGCAAGGCGGAGGAGGAGAGCAATGCGGAGCATTGCGCGACGACGACAACGCCGCCAGCGGGCGTCTGGGGCGCCGATAGACGTGCCACCGCCCCTCTACGAGCCACCTACCGCATCGGAAGGTTCGAATGACCTACTACGAAGACCCTGGACCTGGGTACGGCGCTCTGCCTGCGCGCGCGGCGATCCAGACCGACGCACCGTTGATCAGCCTGAATGGGAGCTGGCGGTTTCGCCTTGCGGAGTCGGTGGCCGAGGCGCCGGATGGGTTCGAGCGGGACGACTTCGACGACTCGGAGTGGGCCGTTCTTCCGGTGCCGTCCAGTTGGCCGATGCACGGGCACGGGCGGCCGGCGTACACGAATCAGGCGTATCCGTTCCCGGTCGATCCGCCGTACGTGCCGACCGAGAACCCGACCGGGGACCATCGGCTGGTGTTCGAGCTGACGTCGTCGTGGAGTGGACCGACGGTACTGCGCTTCGACGGCGTCGACTCGTGTGCGCGGGTGTGGCTGAACGGGGTGGAGCTCGGGGTGACGCGCGGGAGCCGGGTGCCTGCCGAGTTCGCGGTCGGTGACGTACTGCGGCCGGGGCGGAACGTGCTCGCGGTCCGCGTGCATCAGTGGTCGTCCGGGAGTTATCTCGAGGATCAGGACATGTGGTGGCTGCCGGGGATCTTCCGCGACGTCACGCTGATCTCGCGACCGGTCGACGGGGTCGGCGATGTCTTCGTGCACGCTGACTACGCGGATGGTGCCGGGATCCTGAAGGTCGAGGCCGGGCCGGGCGCGGTCGTGCGCATCGCGGAGCTGGATGTCGAGGTGCCGGTCGGCCAGAGGCTGACGATCCCGGGAGTCGAGCCGTGGTCGGCGGAGATGCCGCGTTTGTACGACGCCGTGGTGGAGACGGCTGGTGAGAGCGTCGCGTTGCGGATCGGGTTCCGCACGGTGGCGATCGTCGACGGGGTGCTCACGGTCAACGGCCGGCGGGTGCTGTTCCACGGGGTCAATCGGCACGAGCACGATCCCGTGCTGGGTCGCGTCGTACCCGAGGAGCGGCTGCGGCAGGAGCTGCTGGTGATGAAGCAGCACAACATCAACGCGATCCGGACCAGTCATTACTCGCCGGACTCGCGGCTGCTGGAGCTGTGCGACGAGCTCGGGTTCTGGGTGATGGACGAGTGCGACTACGAGACACACGGCTTCTTCCTGCTGGACTGGCGCGGGAACCCGGCCGGCGATCCGCGCTTCCTGGACGCGTCGGTGGACCGGATGCGGCGGATGGTCGAGCGGGACAAGAACCACCCGTGCGTGGTGATGTGGTCGCTGGGCAACGAGGCCGGGATCGGCCGGAACCTCACCGCGATGGCGGAGTGGACGCGGGAGCGGGATCCGTCGCGACCGCTGCACTACGAAGGCGATCCGAGCTGTGCGGACGTGGATGTGTACAGCCGGATGTACGCCGCTCACGCCGAGGTCGAGGAGATCGGGAAGCGGGCCGAGCCGCCGCTCGACGATCCGGTGCTGGACGCGCGGCGGCGGGCGATGCCGTTCGTGCTGTGCGAGTACTCGCATGCCGGAGGCAACGGTCCTGGTGGACTGCCGGAGTACGAGGAACTGTTCCACCGGTACGAGCGGTGCCAGGGCGGATTCCTCTGGGAGTGGATGGAACACGGCATCCTGCGTCCGGACGGCACCTACGCGTACGGCGGTGACTTCGGCGAAGAGCTGCACGACGGCAACTACGTCCTCGACGGCCTCGTATTCCCCGACCTCACACCCCAGCCAGTCCTCCTCGAAGTCCGCAGGGCCTTCGAGCCCGTCCACCTCACCATCACCGCCAACACCCTGCACCTCACCAACAGGTACGACGTCCTGGACACGTCACACCTGTCACTCCAGTGGTCAGCCGCAGACGAAGGCGAGGTCATCGCCCGAGGAACTCTGGACCTGCCAACGATCCCAGCAGGCGGCGAGGCAACCGTCCCCCTGCCCTCGATCACCGCGCCGATGCAGAACCGTGAACGCTGGCTGACGGTCCGCGCAGTACTGAACACCGACACCGCCTGGGCATCCACGGGCCACGAGATCGCCTTCAGCCAGACCCGACTCGCGCCGCCGCCGGCCCCCACCCACCGTCCGGTGGGCCAGCCCATCAGACGGGGCGGGCCGGAGGGCGAGGTCCGGCTGGGGAGTGGGCGGTTCTGCGGGAGGACCGGACGCCTGCTCGGGTTGTCCGGCTGGGATGTGGTGCACGTGCCGTTGGAGTTGTGGCGGGCGCCTACCCAACATGACGCCCGGACGTGGGACGCGACGACGCGAGATCGGAAGGCGCGATGGGCTGCGGCCGGGCTGCATCGGTTGCGGTACCGGACCGTGTCAGTGGAGCCGGCCGGGGACGAACTGGTCGTGGTGACGATGGTCGGCGCCGCGGCCACGGACGCTCGGGTGCTCACGACGTACCGCTGGAGTTCGGACGGCGACCGGGTGACCGCGGACGTCGAAGTCGAGCCGGTCGGCGAGTGGACCGTACCGTGGGCGCGCCTCGGGGTGACGTTCGGCCTGCCGGCAGGGTTCGACCGCGTGACCTGGTTCGGGCTCGGCCCCGGGCAGGCGTACCCGGACTCCCGGGCGGCCGCGCGGGTCGGCCGTTACACCTCGACGATCGACGACTTCCAGGTGCCGTACATCTACCCCCAGGAGAACGGCGCACGCGGCGACGTCCGGTGGGCCGAGTTGTCCGGGACCGCCGGGAAGCTCACGCTGACCGCCGAGCCGCACCTTGCCCTGACTCTCCGCAGATGGACCCTCGCCGAGCTGGCAGACGCCCGGCATCGAGAAGACCTGGTACCCACCGATCAACTCTGGATGACCCTGGACGCCCTCCAGCACGGCCTAGGCAGCCCGACCAGCGGCGCGCCGATCCTCCCACCCCACGACCTACAACCCCGCCCCCGCCACTTCCGCTTCAGCCTCGGCTGAGCAGGGGTCAGTGGTAGGTCTGGCTGCTGGGTGGGGCGGACTCTACCCAGGCCAGTACGCCGGTGAGGGCTTCTTCGGTCATGGCGAAGTGGACTGTGCGGTCTTGGAGGGCGGCGTCGACTATGACGTGGCCGGCGTACGTGACGAGGGGCTCGTTGCCCATCGGGCGGCGGGTGGTGATGCCTTCGAGCTGGCGGCGGTTGACGACGAGCTTCGGCCACCAGACCAGGCTGAAGACCCGGAACCACTGCAGCTCGTCACCGACGTAGCGGGCCAGGCCCAGGGCCCAGCCGCGGCCGTGGTCCTTCTCGGCCAACTGCAGGCTGCAATCGAAAGTGCCGCCGTCCCTGGACAACCAGCGACGGCGGCACGCGAACGCGATGATCAGCAGTACGGCGGCAAGCAGACAGACCCCGACGACATCGAGGACTGTCCTCATACCTTGCCGACCTCATTCCCGGTGCCCGATAGCGTACTGCCCCGGGCACCCCCGGAGAACCGTACTGTCAGTGACGATGTTCGATTATGGCAGGTACCGTCAGGCCGTCTTCTCGGCGGCCCTCACCCGGGCCTCGGCGAGGCGGACCTCGTCGGAGTCCGCATCGGTCTCGCTGCCGGTCGCCAGCGCTTCCTCGAGTTCGCGCCGGGCTTCCTCGAGATCGATGTCGTGACCCATCTCGGCGTTCTCGGCCAGGATCGAGACCCGGTCGTTCGCCACCGAGATGAAGCCGTCCGGCGCGGCCGCGACGAAGTATTCGTCGTCGACGGTCCGCACCTGGACGGTGCCGCCCTGCAGCAGGCCCAGCAGCGGCGCGTGGCCGGGCAGGATCCCGACGTCACCGTCCGTGGTGCGGGCGATGACGATCCTGGCCTGACCCTGCCACACGGTCCGCTCGGCGGCGACCAGCGCGACCTCGAGGTGCTTGGCAGATTCGTCGGCCATGTCAGTTTTCCTTCTGCAGCTCGGCCCACTTGCGCTCGACGTCCTCGAGCGAACCGACGTTGAAGAACGCCTGCTCGGCGATGTGGTCGCACTCGCCTTCGGTGATCTTCTTGAAGGACTCGATGGTGTCCTTCAGCGGCACGGTCGAGCCCTTGATGTTGGTGAACTTCTCCGCCATGTAGGTGTTCTGGGAGAGGAACTGCTCGATCCGGCGCGCCCGCGCGACGGTGATCTTGTCCTCTTCGGAGAGCTCGTCCACACCCAGGATGGCGATGATGTCCTGCAGTTCCTTGTTCTTCTGCAGGATCTGCTTCACCCGGACGGCCACGTCGTAGTGCTCCTGGCCGATGTACTGCGGGTCGAGGATCCGCGACGTCGAGGTCAGCGGGTCGACGGCCGGGTACAGACCACGCGACGCGATGTCACGCGACAGCTCGGTGGTCGCGTCCAGGTGCGCGAACGTGGTGGCCGGCGCCGGGTCGGTGTAGTCGTCCGCGGGCACGTAGATCGCCTGCATCGAGGTGATCGAGTGACCCCGGGTCGAGGTGATCCGCTCCTGCAGCACGCCCATCTCGTCGGCCAGGTTCGGCTGGTAGCCCACCGCGCTCGGCATCCGGCCGAGCAGCGTGGAGACCTCGGAACCGGCCTGGGTGAACCGGAAGATGTTGTCGATGAAGAGCAGCACGTCCTGCTCCTTGACGTCGCGGAAGTACTCCGCCATCGTCAGCGCGGACAGCGCGACCCGCAGCCGGGTGCCCGGCGGCTCGTCCATCTGACCGAAGACCAGCGCGGTGTCCTTGAAGACGCCGGCCTCTTCCATCTCGTTGATCAGGTCGTTGCCCTCACGGGTCCGCTCGCCCACGCCGGCGAACACCGACGTACCACCGAAGTTGTGGGCGATCCGGTAGATCATCTCCTGGATCAGCACGGTCTTGCCGACACCCGCACCGCCGAACAGGCCGATCTTGCCGCCCTGCACGTACGGCGTGAGCAGGTCGAGCACCTTGATGCCGGTCTCCAGCATCTCGGTCTTCGACTCGAGCTGGTCGAAGGCCGGCGCCTTGCGGTGGATCGGCCAGCGCTCGGCGATCTCGAACTCGGACTCGTCCTGGTTCAGGCACTTGCCGGTCACGGACCAGACCCGGCCCTTGGTGACGTCGCCGACCGGAACGGAGATCGCCGAGCCGGTGTCGCGCACCTCGACGCCGCGGACCAGGCCGTCGGTGGGCTTCATCGAGATCGCCCGGACGATGTTGTCGCCGACGTGCAGCGCGACCTCGAGGGTGATCGTCTGGGTGACGTCGCCCAGGGTGATGTCCACCTCGAGCGCGTTGTACATGTCGGGCATCGCGTCCGCCGGGAACTCGACGTCGACGACCGGGCCGATCACCCGGGCGACGCGACCGACGGCAGTCGAACCGGCCTCGTTGTTCTTCTCGGTAACCGTGGCAGTCATCTCTCTCACTCGCTCCCGGCGTTCGCGTCGGCCAGCGCGCTGGCGCCACCGACGATCTCGCTGATTTCCTGGGTAATTTGGGCCTGGCGGGCCTGGTTGAGGTCCCGCGTGAGCTTCTCGATCAGGTCCTGCGCGTTGTCCGTCGCCGACTTCATCGCCCGCTGCCGGTTGGCCAGCTCGGAAGCGGCCGCCTGCAGCATGCAGTAGTGGATCCGGCTGGCGACGTACTTCGGCAGCAGCCCGTCGAGCACCTCTTCGGCGGACGGCTCGAACTCGTACAGCGGCAGTACGTCGTCCGCCGCCGGCGCCTCCTCGCCCTCGACGACCTCCAGCGGCAGCAGGCGGATCACGTCCGCGCGCTGGGTCAGCATCGACACGAAGCGGGTGAAGACGATGTGGATCTCGTCCACGCCGCCCTCCTCGGTCGGGGTCAGGAAGGCCTCGATCAGCGCGTCGGCGATCTCCCGCGCACGGGCGAACGACGGAGCGTCGGAGTCACCGCTCCACGACTGCGCGACCTCGCGCTGCCGGAAGGTGTAGTACGCGATGCCCTTGCGGCCGCTGAGGTACGGGACGACCTCTCTGCCGTCCTCGCGCAGCAGCTGGTTCAGCCGCTCCCCTTCACGGATCACGTTGGCCGAGTAGGCCCCGGCCTGACCGCGGTCGGAGGTGATCAGCAGCACCGCCGCCCGCTTCGGGTCGGGCTTCTCGGTGGTCAGCGGGTGGTCCACGTTCGAGAACGTCGCCACCGCCGACACGGCACGGGTGAGCTCACGCGCGTACGGACCGGCCGCCTGGGCGCGCTGCTGCGCCTTGACGATCCGGGACGCCGCGATGAGCTCCATCGCCCGGGTGAGCTTCTTGATCGTCGAGACCGAGGCCTTGCGATCGCGTAGCTCCCGCAGATTGGCTGGCACGGTCGATCAGCCCCGCTTCTGCCGGACGATCTGCTCCTGCTCGACGTCCGCCTCGTCCATCGCCTCGGCCTCCGCCTCGGTGCCCAGCAGGGTGCCCTCGGAGGTCTGGAAGGTCGGCTTGAACGCGTTCAGCGCCTCGGTCACGGCCTGGGCCGAGTCGTCGTCGAACAGACCGGATTCGCGGATGCTGTCGAGCACCTTGCTCTCCCGGCGCAGGTAGTCCAGGAAGTCCCGCTCGAAGCGCAGTACGTCGTCGACCGGAACCTCGTCGAACTTGCCCGTCGTACCGGACCAGATGGAGACGATCTGGTCCTCCACCGGATACGGCGAGTACTGCGGCTGCCGGAGCAGCTGGACCAGCCGCTGACCGCGGTCGAGCTGCCGGCGGGAAGTGGCGTCGAGGTCGGACGCGAACATCGCGAACGCCTCCATCGCGCGGAACTGGGCCAGGTCGATCTTCAGCGAGCCGGACACGTTCTTCATGCCCTTGACCTGCGCGGCGCCACCGACCCGGGACACCGAGATACCGACGTCGATCGCCGGCCGGATGTTGGCGTTGAACAGGTCGGACTGCAGGAAGATCTGGCCGTCGGTGATCGAGATGACGTTGGTCGGGATGAACGCCGACACGTCGTTGGCCTTGGTCTCGATGATCGGCAGACCGGTCATCGAACCGGCGCCGAGCTCGTCGGACAGCTTCGCGCAGCGCTCCAGCAGACGGCTGTGCAGGTAGAAGACGTCACCCGGGTACGCCTCACGGCCCGGCGGGCGGCGCAGCAGCAGCGACATCGCGCGGTACGCCTCGGCCTGCTTGGTCAGGTCATCGAAGACGATCAGCACGTGCTTGCCCTGGTACATCCAGTGCTGGCCGATGGCCGAGCCGGTGTACGGCGCAACGTACTTGAAGCCGGCCGGGTCGGACGCCGGGGAGGCGACGATGGTGGTGTACTCCATCGCGCCGGCCTCTTCGAGCGCACCGCGGACGGCGGCGATCGTGGAGCCCTTCTGGCCGACCGCGACATAGATGCAGCGGACCTGCTTCTTCGGGTCGCCGGACTCCCAGTTCGCCTTCTGGTTGATGATCGTGTCGACCGCGATCGCCGTCTTGCCGGTCTTGCGGTCACCGATGATCAGCTCGCGCTGACCGCGGCCGATCGGGATCATCCCGTCGATCGCCTTGATACCGGTCTGCAGCGGCTCGCGGACCTCCTGGCGGTCCATCACGCCGGCCGCCTGCAGCTCCAGCGCACGGTCGCCCTCGAGGTCCTTGATCTCGCCCAGGCCGTCGATCGGCTTGCCCAGCGGGTCGACGACGCGGCCGAGGTAGCCCTCGCCGACCGGCACCGACAGCACCGAGCCGGTCCGGCGGACCTGCTGGCCCTCCTCGATCCCGTCGAACTCACCGAGGACGACGACACCGATGTCGCGGACGTCCAGGTTCAGCGCGATGCCCCGGGTGCCGTCCTCGAACTCGAGCAGCTCGTTGGTCATCGCCGAGGGCAGGCCCTCGACGTGCGCGATACCGTCACCCGCGTCGACCACGGTGCCGACCTCTTCGCGGGCCGCCTCCGCCGGTTGGTACTCGGTGACGAACCGATCCAGGGCGTCCCGGATCTCCTCCGGCCTGATCGTGAGCTCAGCCATTGTGTTCCTGCTTCCTTGACCCTGCTGGCCTGTTGTGGCTCTAAAGGCTTTCCCGACCCCTAGCGCCGCTTTATGTCGTTAAGGGGGTTCAGCCCGCGATGCGCCGTTGCGCTTCGTCGAGCCTGGCCGCGATGGTTCCGTCGATCACTTCGTCGCCGATGTCCACCCGCACGCCGCCGACCACGTTGGGGTCGACGATCACGTTCAGCTGGATGTCCCGGCCGTACTGACGGCCGAGTGCCTCGGCCAGCCGGGTGCGCTCGGCCTCGGAGAGGTCGGTCGCGACCCGGACGGTGGCGATGCTGGCGTTGCGCCGGGCCGCCGCGGCGACCTGGTAGGACCGCAGCGACGCCGCGAAGCTCCGGCCGCGTCCGTCCACCGCACGCTCGGCCAGCCGCATCGTGGCGGCGTCGGCCTTGCCCTGCAGCAGTCCGGCGAGCAGTTGCTGCCGGGCCGTCAGCGGGATGTTGTGGTCGCTGAGCTTGTCGCTCAGCCCCCGCTCCACCGCGACGATCCGGTCCAGCCGGAACAGCTCGTCCTCGACGTCGTCCAGCTTGCGCCGGGTGTCGGCGTACGCCACCTCGGCCTCGACACTGAGCTGGTCCAGCGCGTCCGCGAGGTCGCGGCTGCTGACCCAGCGGCCGGCCACGGCGGTGGTCAGGACCTCCTCCGCCGGGGTGGAGATCTTGCCGCCGAGCAACTGCCGGACCAGCGCGACGCGGGCGTCCCGCGGCCGGGCCGGGTCGGTCAGTGCGCGCCGGAGCGCGCCCGTGCCGTCCAGCAGCTTGGCCACCGAGAACAGCTCGGCACCGAGCTCATCGGTCACCGTGACACCCGCCAGGGCCTCCCGGGCCTTGGCGAGTGACTCGTTCGATGCGCCGCGCATCAGCCGTCCGTTCCGACGGCCTGACGTGCGGACTCGGAGGCCTCGAGGTCGGCCAGGAACCGCTCGACGGTGCGACGCTGACGCGCCTCGTCCTCGAGCGACTCCCCAACGATGCGGCCGGCCAGCGTGGTCGCCATCGTGCCGACCTCGGCCCGCAGCGAGGCCACGGCCTGCGCCCGCTCGGCGTCGATCTGCGTCCGCGCGTGCGTGACGATCCGCTCGGACTCGGCGTTCGCCTGCTCACGCATCTCCGCGATGATCTGCGCACCCTGCTCACGCGCGTCCTCGCGGATCTTCGCCGCCTCCTGCCGGGCCTCGGCCAGCTGCGCGTTGTACTTGTCCAGAGCCGCCTTCGCCTCGGCCTGGGCCTGCTTGGCCGCATCCATCCCGCCTTCGATCGCCTGGGTCCGATCGGCGTACGCCTTCTCGAACTTGGGCACGACGACCTTGGCGAAGGCGATGGCCAGCAGGATCAGGAAGACGAAACCGAAAATGATCTCGGCGGTGTGTGGCACCAGCGGGTTGACTTGCTCACCCTCCGCGGCCAGCGGTAGCACCTTCGTCAACATGTCTGAATCCTGTCAGTCGGAGGAAAGTAGCTCAGGTACGGAAGACGAAGGCGAGCGCGATACCGATGATCGCCAGCACCTCGGTCACGCCGAAGCCGATCCATGCGATCGACTGCAGCTTGCTCTGCGCCTCCGGCTGCCGCGCGGTGCCGTTGATCACGGCGGCGAAGATCAGGCCGACGCCGACGCCCGGGCCGATCGCGGCGAGGCCGTAACCCAGTACTGCGATGTTGCCGGTGATGTCGAGTGCGGTCATTGCAGTGTGTTCCTTTCGGTACGGATAGCGGCTATCCGGATTTCCGTTACTACGGTCTGTGGGGCGGTGCAGGTACTGCGGATCAGTGCTCCTCGGCGATCGCGCTGCCGATGTACTGCGCGGTCAGCACGACGAAGATGTACGCCTGGATGCACTGGACGAACAGCTCCAGACCGGCGATCGCGAGGCCCATCAACCAGGTCACGACGCCGACGCCGGCCAGGGCGATGTTGCCGGTCTCGAAGACCAGGTACTCGCCGCCGAGCACGAAGACCAGGAGCAGGATGTGGCCGGCGAACATGTTGGCGAACAACCGCAGGCTCAAGGAGACCGGCCGGACCAGGATGTTCGAGATGAACTCGATCGGGATCATCAGCGGCAACAGCCAGACCGGCACACCGGCCGGCATGGTCTGGAGCTTGAAGTAGCCCCAGACGCCGTGCCTCCTGATCCCGACCGCGTTGTAGATCACCCAGGTCATGATCGCCGCCGTGTACGCCCAGCCGATGTGGCTGAAGGTGGGGAACTGGACCAGCGGGACGGTCGCGGCGACGTTGTTCAGCAGGATGAAGAAGAACAGGCCGCACAGGTAGGGCACGAAGCGCATGTACTCCGCGCTGCCGATGGCGTCGCGGGCGATCGAGTTGCGGACGAAGTTGTACCCGAGCTCACCGGCGAACTGCAGCTTGCTCGGCACGATCGCCGCCTTGCGGGACGCACCCCAGAAGAACCAGACGATCACGACGACAGTCAGGGCGGACACCAGCACTGGCTTGGTGAACCAGTCCACGCCGTCGATGATCGGCGGAAGGTCGAAGCTTTCGGGACCGGGCGGGTTGAACTCGGTCGGAACGCCGGCAATCACCGGGTCTCCTCTCGCGTCGTGCTCAAGTCGGACGCCTTGTGGCTAAGGGCAGGGCGGCTCAGGGCATGGCGGTCAACAACGTCAGACCCGGCAGGGGTCAGGACCGCGACCCGTACCGGAAGTGCAGCAACAAAACGGTGAGCCCGGCACCGAGGACGATGCCCACCGGGAGTAAGAACTGGGTGCCCAGCAGGCGATCCAACCCGAACCCGATGGCGCCGTACACGACGACTCCGCCGATCAAGTAGGACAGGACCCGCCAGCCGTCGCCCGCATTGCCGGGTGATGGCTTCGGATCCTCGTGCTCGCTCATTGGCACCCGAAAGGTACCAGTCCGCGACACGACCGGTCACATCGGCTCCCGTAACCCTCACCACAGCAGGGAGGTGCTTGATGATGAACTCGCTCCGCTCGTTCAAGCCGCTACCCAAGGTGGTCATGCAGTGACCTCGCCGTCGAGGTCGTAGATCGGGATGCGCAGCCGCGACCAGGCCCAGATCTCGCCGGCCATCCAGCCCATCACGACCACCAGCGCACAGATCCCGAGCACGGTCAGATTCACGTGCCGGGCCAGGCCGTCCGAGCTCAGCGCGACGGCGAGCAGGCCGCCGAAGATCGCGATCCGGCCGGTGTACGACGCCATCGCGACGGCGAGTTGCGTCGTCGGGGAGGTCCGGCGGGACAGGTGCAGCGCGAGCAGGCCCGCGCCGGAGAAGACGACGACGATCAAGAACCCCAGCAACGCGCCCCACAGGCCGGGCAGACCGGCCGCGACGGTTGACACCGCGGCCGCGTTGACGCCGACGACGAGCGCGGCGATCAGAGCGCCGCGCAGCATTGCCAGCGCCGGGTGCCGAGTGGCCTGGCCGGCGACTTTCGGGCTGTGAGCCGAGGGAGCCATCTGCTGGTTCCGTCCTGCTGGCGACCGGGTCTCGCGGCTCGGTCGTCGGGTGGGCGGGGTCAGGGGTGTCGCTGTTCTTTGCTGGTGCTTGTGAAAACTAGCACAAAGTCTGCGCGGTCAGCAAAACGAGCGGTCCTGCCGCTGTACACGAACACCCTATCGGTAGGCCACACCGACGAGTGGTCTGGTCCCTGGTCGTTCTGGGTCAGACCTTGGCGAGCGGTTTCCGGGATCGCCTCGGCAGACCGGTGGTGAGCAGGACCGCGGTGACCGCGACGGCCAGCACGATCAGGGCTGTCCACCAGAACAGGACGAGCCCGAGGACCACCACGCCGTAGGCGATCAGGGCGGTCCACAGGTACATCAGCAGGACCGCGCGACGGTGCGAGTGGCCACGTTGCATCAGCCGGTGGTGCAGATGGAGTTTGTCCGCCGCGAACGGCGACCGGCCGGCCTTGGTACGGCGTACGTAGGCCATCGTCAGGTCCAGCGCGGGGATCGCGAGCACGGCGATCGGCAGGACCAGCGGGAGCAGCGCCGGCAGCAGGCTGGAGCCGCCGACCTCGTACGGAACCGCGTTCGGATCCATCTGGCCGGTGAGGCTGATCGTCGACGCCGCGAGCATCAGGCCGATCAGCAGGGCACCGGAATCGCCCATGAAGACCCTGGCGGGGAAGAAGTTGTGCGGCAGGAAGCCGAGGCAGGCACCGGCCAGCGCGACCGTGATCAGGGTCGAGGTCGTGGCCCGGTCGAGGTTCTGCTCGAAGTTCAGCAGGTAGGAGTAGATGAAGAACGCGGTCGCCCCGATCGCGGTGACGCCGGCGGCCAGGCCGTCCAGGCCGTCGACGAAGTTCACCGCGTTGCAGGACACCAGCAGGATGCCGGCGGTGAGTACGGCGAGCTGCGCGGGCGATGGCGACACCACACCGCCGGGCAGCGGGAGCCAGTACAACTGGATGCCCTGGACAACCATCACGCCGACCGCGAGCACCTCGCCGGCCAGCTTGGTGATCGCGTCCAGCTCGTACAGGTCGTCGACCACGCCGACGGCGCAGATCACCACGCCGCCGATCAGGATCGCCCGGGCGTCGTGCGCGACCTGCAGGCTGTTGCCGAGGAACGGCAGGTTGGATGCGACGGCGAACGCGGCGATCAGGCCGCCGAGGATCGAGATGCCGCCGAAGTACGGGATCGGAACCTTGTGCACGTCGCGGGCCCGTACCTTCGCGACGGCGCCGTACCGCAGCGCGATCTGCCGGGCCACGCCGGTCAGCAGGAAGGTCGTGGCCATCGCCACGAACAGGACCAGCAGATACTCGCGCACTAGTCCGCAGGCCTCACATCGTCCGGTTCGGACGGCTTCTCGTCGTCCTTGGCTGGGGACGGCGGCTTGTCGTCGTCCTGCTCGTTGGACGCCGCAACGGGCTCTTCGGTTGGCTTCTCATCGGTCTCGTCCGGCGTCGCTTCCGGTTCGTCGGCCTTCGCTTCCGGTTCGTCGGCCTTCGCTTCCGGTTCGTCGGCCTTCGCTTCCGGCTCTTCGGCCTTCGCTTCCGGCTCTTCGGCCTTCGCTTCCGGCTCTTCGGCCTTCGCTTCCGGCTCTTCGTCCTGCTTTTCTTCCGGCTCTTCGTCCGGCTTGTCGTCGTCCAGGTAGCTGGTGACGCCCGGGACGACGGCCCGGAGCTGCTCCAGCGACAGCGCACCGAGCCGTACGACGTGAGGCGTGTCGCCGGTGATGTCGACGATGGTGGACGGCTGCCCACCGGTCGCCGTACCGCCGTCCAGGTAGACCGCGACCGTGTCCTCCAGCTGCTCCTCGGCGTCGTACACGTCAAGCGCCGCGGGCCGGCCGCTCTTGTTCGCCGAGCTGACCGCGAGCGGACCGGTCCGGGAGAGCAGTTCGCGGGTGTTCTCGTGGTCGGGCACGCGCAGCGCGACCGTGCCCTTGGTCTCGCCCAGGTCCCACATCAGCGAGGTCTGCGCGTGGCAGATCACCGTCAGCGGGCCGGGCCAGAACTCCTGGCACAGCGTGCGGCCGTCGTCGGGGACGTCGGTGGCGAGCGCGTCCAGCGACTCCACCACCGAGATCAGCACCGGCGGCGGCATGTCCCGGCCACGGCCCTTGGCATCGAGCAGCCGCTGGACGGCGTCCGCCTTGAAGGCGTCCGCGGCGATCCCGTAGACGGTGTCGGTCGGAAGGACGACCAGGTCGCCGGCCTCGATGGCGTCCACGGCCGCTCGATAGGCCGGTGCCAGCTCGTCGCCGGTGAAGTCGAAGCGCTCACTCACGCACCGCATCGTGCCACCCGCGACCCCTGCGACTCCAGCCGGGCCACGGCCCGGCGGATCCTGACAAGTGATTGTGAGCTTTCCGGCGGATCGCGCCGGAGACTCCTAGGATCCCGGCATGACTGTGTCGCGTGAGTTCCTTGCCGGGTTGCCGAAGGCCGAACTGCATGTCCACCACGTCGGGTCCGCGTCGCCGCGGATCGTCGCCGAGCTCGCCGCCCGGCACCCCGGGTCGCCGGTGCCGGCCGACCCGGCCGCGCTGGCCGAGTACTTCCAGTTCACCGACTTCGCCAAGTTCATCGAGGTCTACCTGAGCGTCGTCGAGCTGATCAAGACGCCCGAGGACGTCCGGCTGCTGACCTACGAGGTCGCCCGCGAGATGGCCGCGCAGAACCTGCGGTACGCCGAGCTGACCTGCACGCCGTACACGTCGGTGGTCCGTGGGATCGCGCCCGAGGCGTACTGCGAGGCGATCGAGGACGCGCGGGTCGCGGCCGAGAAGGAACTCGGGATCACGCTGCGGTGGATCTTCGACATCTCCGGTGAGGACGGGGTGCCAGGCGCCGACGAGACCCTGCGGATCGCGACCAGGATCCGGCCCGAGGGCCTGGTCGGGTTCGGCCTCGGCGGACCGGAGATCGGCGTACCGCGGCCGCAGTTCCAGCCGCACTTCGAGGCCGCGCTCGCCGCCGGACTGCACAGCGTGCCGCACGCGGGTGAGACGACCGGTCCGGAAACGATCTGGGACGCGGTCCGGGTGCTGAAGGCCGAGCGGATCGGCCACGGTACGTCGGCCATGCAGGACCCGGCGCTGGTCGACTACCTGGGTGAGCACCGGATCCCGCTCGAGGTGAGCCCGACGTCGAACATCGCCACCCGCGCGGTCGCGTCCTACGACGAGCACCCAATGCGCGCGATGGTCGACGCCGGTCTGGTCGTCACCATCAACTCCGACGACCCGCCGATGTTCGGCACCAGCCTGACCAACGAGTACGCCGTCGCCGCCCGTCTGCTCGAGCTCGACGAGGCTGGTGCCGCCGAGCTCGCCAAGACCGCCGTGCGGGTGTCGTTCGCCGAGGACTCCCTGAAGCACGCCCTGCTGCAGGAGATCGACGCCTACGTAGCCGGTTAGTTGCTCCGCGTTATTCTTCGGGCGTGACGGGCAACCTGCGGCCGGACGAGTTGGTCGACCTCGTCTGGGGTGACGCCCCGCCGCTCGTGGTTGGCTGGAGCGATGCGGAAAGTCTGTGAGGTGCTGGCCATGGCCAGTGTGCTGGTCGGCGCGGCTGCCTGCAGTGACGCGCCCGCGAGTGTCGGCTCCGCGCCGGCACCGGCGAAGACCACTCCCAGTCCGTCCGCTCCTGCCACACCACAGCCTCTCCCGCCTCCGTCGGGGAACGGCGGCCTGCCGCGGGGCGGGCGCGTGATCTTCCCGAAGTACCAACTCGTCGGGTACGTCGGCCTGCCGGGCTCACCCGCACTCGGGCCATTGGACAAGGACCTGGAGAAGAAGGCGGCGACGCTGGAGAAGCTCTCCAAGTCGTACGCCGTCGGGCGGACACCGCAGCCGGTGATGGAGCTCATCGCGGTGGTCGCGAAGGGGTCGCCGGGCAAGGACGGGCTGTATCGCGGACGGCTGGCGGACGCGGCGATCGACGAGTACCTGACGGTTGCGCGCAAGCACAGGATGTTGTTGCTGCTGGACATCCAGCCGGGCCGGGCGAAGATCCTGCCCGAGGTGAAGCGGCTCGAACGCTGGCTGAAGGAACCCGACGTCGGCCTCGCGTTCGACCCCGAGTGGGCGGTCGGTCCGGGTCAGGTCCCCGGCCGGGTCTACGGTCATACGACCGGCGCCGAGCTCGACAGCATCGCGTCGTACCTGTCGGGTCTGGTCCGCGCGAACAACCTGCCGGAGAAGGTGTTCGTCTTCCACCAACTCTCGACCCGCATCGTCAGCAACGAGAAGGCGCTGACGAAACACCCCGGCGTCGTCACGATCAAGTCTGTCGACGGCATCGGCGCCCGCACCGACAAACTCGAGACCTGGGGCAAGCTCACGGCCACCCTTCCACCGTCTGTGCACGCCGGTTTCAAACTCTTCTACACCGAAGACACCCGGCACGGTCCGCTGATGACGCCACCCCAGGTCCTCGCCCTCGAACCCCGCCCGGAGTTCGTGGTCTACGAGTAGGTGTTAGATCTGGCGGCCGGTGCTGAAGCGATGGCGGCCGGAGAGATCCAGTTGGTCGCGGACCTCGGCGAAGGACCGGGTGGCGGTGAACACGGCCGGAGCTGATTCGCCTTGTACGTCGGCGTGTTCGCAGGCGAACCAGCCACCTGGTCTGAGCAGGCGGGCCGCGGTCGTCGCGACGACCTTGATCTCGTCGAGGCCGTCATCTCCGGACCACAGGGCCAATGCCGGGTCGTGGTCGCGGACCTCGGCGGTGACAGATTCCCAAGCGGTCAACGGGATGTACGGCGGGTTCGCGATCACCGCATCCACCTGACCGTCGTACTCCGGGAGGCAACCATCGATGTCGCCCTCATGGAGGGTCGCACCGGTGCCGGCCAGGTTGCGGCGGGCCCAGACGCAGGCCTCGGGCGACAGTTCGACCGCGTGGACCGTGCTGTCGGGACGTTCGGTTGCGACCGCACCCGCGATCGCGCCGGAGCCGGTGCACAGGTCGACGACGAGCGGCTCAGGTACATGGGCCAGCCGGTCCAGGATCCAGCCGACCATCACCTCGGTCTCCGGCCTCGGCACGAAGACGCCGGGCCCAACCGCCAGTTCCCGATAGCGGAAGGCCGCCGTACCGGTCAGGTGCTGGAGCGGTTCACGATGCGCGCGGCGGGCGATCAGCTCGTCGTACCGGCGTACCTGATCCTCGGTCGGGTCGCCGAGATTGAGTCGGCTGGTGCCAGTCACGAAGGCGAGCAGTTCCGCGGCGTCGAAGTCAGGTGACGCGACGCCCGCGTCGCGCAACCGGGCCGCGGCGTCGGCGACCAGGGTCTTGGTGCTCACTGGGATTCGACGGCCTCGAGCCGGGCGGCGAGGTCGGCGTCGGTCAGCGCCTGGATCACCGGTGCCAGGTCGCCGCCGAGGACCTGGTCGAGGTTGTGCGCCTTGTAGCCGACGCGGTGGTCGGAGAAGCGGTTCTCCGGGAAGTTGTAGGTGCGGATCCGCTCGGACCGGTCGACGGTCCGGATCTGCGAACGGCGGGCGTCGGACGCCTCCTGGTCGGCGGCCTCCTGCGCGGCGGCGAGGAGCCTGGCCCGCAGGACACGCATCGCCTGCTCACGGTTCTGCAGCTGGGACTTCTCGTTCTGCATCGACACCACGATGCCGGTCGGCAGGTGGGTGATGCGGACGGCCGAGTCGGTCGTGTTCACGCTCTGCCCACCCGGACCGGACGATCGGAACACGTCGATGCGCAGATCGTTCTGGTCGATCTCGACGTCTACGTCCTCCGCCTCCGGCAGCACCAGGACACCGGCCGCGGAGGTGTGGATCCGGCCCTGCGACTCGGTCACCGGCACCCGCTGGACCCGGTGCACGCCGCCCTCGAACTTCAGCTTCGCGTACGGCGCCTCACCCGGCTCCGGAGTGCCCTTGGCCTTGACGGCGACGGTGATCGACTTGTAGCCACCGAGGTCCGACTCCGCGGAATCCAGGACTTCGGTCTTCCAGTGCTGCGACTCGGCGTACTTCAGGTACATCCTCAGCAGGTCGCCGGCGAACAGCGCCGACTCGTCGCCGCCCTCACCGGCCTTGATCTCGAGGATCGCGTCCTTGTCGTCGCTCGGGTCCCGCGGCACCAGCAGCACCTGCAGCCGCTCGGCCAGCTCCTCGCGACGGGCGGTCAGCTTCGCCGCCTCCTCCGCGAACGCAGGGTCCTCGGCCGCCAGTTCCTTGGCTGCGCCGATGTCGTCCGCGGTCCGCAGCCACTCGTCGTACGTGCGGACCACCGGCGCCAGCGCGGCGTACCGCTTGCCGACCCGGCGGGCGTTGGCCTGGTCGGAGTGCAGCGCCGGATCCGACATCTGCCGCTCCAGCTCGGCGTACTCGGCCTTGAGCGTCTGAACCGCCTCGAACATCCCGCACTCCTCCTCTCGCAACGCCCCGATATCCGAACCGCGCCAGCCCCGCGCAAAGGGGGTGCGGGTGGCGAAGCCCCCGCTCGCGGCAAGCGAAGCGCAGCCGCACAACACGCGAAGGCGAGGTGGCCTGCGCTGTCCGCAGGCACACCTCGCCCATCGCCTTCGCCAGCTACTTCTTGGCGTACCGCTTCTCGAAGCGGGCCACCCGGCCACCGGTGTCAAGAATCTTCTGCTTGCCGGTGTAGAAGGGGTGGCACTGCGAACACACGTCGGCGTGGATCACGCCGTTCTCCGCGGTCGAGCGCGTGGTGAACGTGGCGCCACAGGTGCAGGTCACCGTGGTGTCCACATACGTCGGGTGGATGTCGCTCTTCAAAGGATCTCCTAGGTTCAGGTGCCCCGGGTCGCCCGCGGATGCAGACGTGAACCGGAACCGACAGACCAGTTTGCCACCCGGGGGCGGCAAACTGGTAATCGACTGCTTCTCAGTTCCCGTCGTCGGTGCTGCGGGCGCCGCCGGCCGACGGGGTCGTCTTGTTGACCTGGAGCAGGAACTCGATGTTCGACTTGCTCTCCTTGAGCTTGCCGATCAGGAGCTCCAGGGCGGCCTGGCCGTCGAGCGCGGACAGCACCCGGCGGAGCTTCCAGACCACGGTGGTCTCGTCCTTGCTCATCAGCAGTTCCTCGCGGCGGGTGCCGGAGGCGACCACGTCGATGGCCGGGAAGATGCGCCGGTCGGCGAACTCGCGGCGCAGCCGCAGCTCCATGTTGCCGGTGCCCTTGAACTCCTCGAAGATCACCTCGTCCATCTTCGAGCCAGTCTCGATCAGCGCGGTCGCGAGGATGGTCAGCGAGCCGCCGTCCTCGATGTTGCGGGCCGCACCGAAGAACCGCTTCGGCGGGTACAGCGCGGACGAGTCCACACCACCGGACAGGATCCGGCCGCTGGCCGGTGCCGCGATGTTGTACGCCCGCCCGAGCCGGGTGATCGAGTCGAGCAGTACGACGACGTCGTGGCCGAGCTCGACCAGCCGCTTGGCTCGCTCGATCGCGAGCTCCGCGACCGTGGTGTGGTCGTCGGCCGGACGGTCGAACGTCGACGCGATGACCTCGCCCTTCACGGTGCGCTGCATGTCGGTGACCTCTTCGGGCCGCTCGTCCACCAGCACCACCATCAGGTGCACTTCGGGGTTGTTCGTGGTGATCGCGTTCGCCAGCGCCTGCAGCACCATCGTCTTACCGGCCTTCGGCGGCGAGACGATCAGGCCGCGCTGGCCCTTGCCGATCGGGCTGACGATGTCGACGATCCGGGTGGTGAGCACACCGGGCTCGGTCTCCAGCCGCAGCCGCTCGGTCGCGTACAGCGGGGTCAGCTTGTTGAAGTCCTGCCGCTGCTTGGCGATCTCCGGGTCCGCACCGTTGACGGTGTCGATCCGGACCAGCGGGTTGAACTTCTCCTTGCGCTCACCCTCCTGCGGCTGCTTCACCGCACCGGTGATCGCGTCACCCTTACGCAGGCCGTAGCGCTTCACCATTGACAGCGCGACGTACACGTCGTTCGGGCCGGGCAGGTAGCCGCTGGTCCGGACGAACGCGTAGTTGTCGAGGACGTCGAGGATGCCGGCGGCCGGGACGAGGACGTCGTCCTCGCTGATCGTCGGCTCCGGGTCGAACCGCTCGCCGCGGCCGCGGTTCCGGCTGCTGTCGCGACCGCTCTGGGGCTCCCGGGTGCGGTCCCGGTCCCGGTCGCGGCCCCGGCGGCGCCGGCGACGGCCCTCGCCCTCCTCGCCGCGGTCGTTCTGGTCCTGCCGGTTCCGCTGGTTGTCGCGGTCCTGGCCACCCCGGGTCTGGGTGTCCCGGTTGCGGTCGCGGTTGCCGTCACGGTTCTGGCTGTCCCGGTCACGGTTCGCGTCACGGTTCGCGTCACGGTTCGCGTCGCGGTTCGCGTCCCGGGTGTTGTCGCGGTTCCGGTCGCGGTTGCGGTCACCGTCGCGGTTGTCACGGTTGCGGCTCTCACCGCCCTGCTCGGCCTTCGGCTCGGCCGACTGCGGCTCGGCCGCTTCGACCGGGGCGGAGCCGTTCTGCGCGGTGCTGTCCTGCGCCGGAGCCTGCGCGGCCGGCGCCTCGACCGCGACCGGCGCTGCCGTGGCGTGGTCGGCACCGGACTGGCCGGCACCGTTCTGGCCGACGGTCTTCTCGGCCGCGGCGCGGGTCCGGCGGCTGCCACCCTCGCGCTTCTCGGCCCGCCCGGCGCGAGCGGCCGGGGCGTCGGCCGTGGGCGCCTCGGCGGCACCCTCGTCCAGGGTCGGCTGGCTCGACTTCGGGCGCGAACCGCCCGTGGAGCCACCGGCCTGGGCGGCCTTGATCGCCTCGATGAGCTGGCCCTTGCGCAGCGCGCCGGTGCCCTTGATGCCCAGCGTCCCGGCGAGCTGCTTGAGCTCGGGGAGCAGCATGCCCTCGAGGCCGCCTCCGGCCTTCCGGCGACGCGTGGCGGTGGTGGCCGCGGCGTCAGTACCCGGGGCCGGTGACGTACCGGCTCCGCTGGAGGCTTCAACAGTTTCTGTCACGTGAGGTCCTTCCCACACGGATGGACGATGTCCCTGAAAGGCTCATCGCCCGGAATCATCACCCACGACCGACGAAACGGCGACGTGGGTATCAAGAGGCTCTCGCTCGATCTGAGTCCCTCCGGACGTTTCCGGCGCAGGCGGCGCAAGATCAGTCCGCAGGAGGGTCGCCACACAACACAGGGTGCCGGGAGCACAGCCCGGATCGTGGCGAGAGTTCACCGATCACCTGGAGGGGATCGGGTGAGTCGAGACTAGCACCACTGTGGGTCGTTCTGCTGACTCGAGGGGTACAACGTGTGTCAATTGCCGATCATTCCCCTTCGGCCCCGGCACGCTATCCGGACTCCATCGACCAGACCTGTACGCCGACTGGATCAATGGCCAGGTCGTACCGCGTCCAGCCGTCCGGTGCGTCCGGCGTACCGCGGAAGAATGCAGGCTGACCTGCGGCTTTACCTGCCGGCGCAGAGGTTTCAGCTGGGCGGCCCAGTACGGCGACCGTCGGGCCGGCACCGCTGACGATCGCGGCCAGTCCGCTCCCCCGCAACTTGTGCACCAGCGCCAGGCTCTCCGGCATCGCGGGCTCGCGGTACTCCTGATGCAGGCGATCCTCGGTCGCGATCAGCAACAACTCCGGGCGCGCTGTCATCGCGGCGACCAACAATGCCGCTTTCCCCGCATTCGCGGACGCATCAGTGTGGGAAACAACGCCAGGCAACAATCCGCGCGCCTCCTTTGTCAGCACGCGATTGTCGGGTACATAGGCCACCGCGGCGAGCCCGTCCACAGGGTCCAACCTGACCGCCCGTCCGGCGTCCCCTTCGGTCCACGCGATCGTGAATCCACCCAGTGCGGCCGCGGCCACATTGTCCGGATGCCCTTCGATCTCGTTCGCCAGTACGACGATCCGATCGCGATCCACCGGTACGCCGGCCAGCCCGTACGCCGCCGCGAGTCCGCCGACGATCGCGGCCGATGACGACCCGAGCCCGCGGCCGTGCGGGATCCGGTTCTCACACCGCACCGTGAATCCGGGCACCGGCACACCCAACGCATCCAGGCCGGCACGGATCGAACGGACCACCAGATGCGACTCGTCCAGCGGCACCTCGCCCTCACCGGATCCGGTCACCTCGACAGTCACCCCGGATCCACCGGGCGTCACGACCAGGTCGTCGTACAGGGTCAAGGCCAGGCCGAAGGCGTCGAAGCCCGGGCCGAGGTTGGCGCTGGTCGCGGGCACCCGGACCCGGACCTGGTCCGGCATCAGGCGAGGCCGGCGACGCGCGCGACGGCGTCGGTGTCGGGGGGTGTGACCGGGGACTCGTCCACCTTCGCGTGATCGAGCGCCGTGTCGATGTCCTTCAGGCCATGGCCTGTGACAGTGATCACGACGGTCGAGCCGCCGTGCAGCCATCCGTTCGTCTTCGCGTGCAGCAATCCGGCGACACCGGCCGCCGACGCCGGCTCGACGAACACGCCCTCACGGGCGGCGAGCTCACGTTGTGCGGTCAGGATCTGCTCGTCGGTGACCATCTCGATGCGGCCGCCGGACTCGTCCCGGGCGGCCTCGGCCAGCGTCCAGGACGCCGGGTTCCCGACCCGGATCGCGGTCGCGGCGGTGTCCGGCTTCTCGACGATCGCGCCGCGCACGATCGGGGCCGCACCCTCGGCCTGGAAACCCCACATCTGCGGGGTCCGCGAGGCCAGCTTGTCCTTGGCGTACTCCTGGTAGCCCTTCCAGTAGGCCGCGATGTTGCCCGCGTTGCCGACCGGGAGCAGATGCAGGTCGGGTGCGTCGCCGAGCGCGTCGCACACCTCGAAGGCCGCCGTCTTCTGGCCCTCCAGGCGGACCGGGTTCACCGAGTTCACCAACGCGACCGGGTAGTGCTTGCCGAGCTCGCGGACGATCCGCAGGCAGTCGTCGAAGCCGCCGTCGATGGTCACCAGCCGGGCCCCGTGAACGATGGCCTGCGCCAGTTTGCCCTTCGCGATCCGGCCGGCCGGGATCAGCACCAGCGGGACCAGCCCGGCCCGGACGGCGTACGCCGCGGCCGAGGCCGAGGTGTTGCCGGTCGACGCGCACACCACGGCCTTGTCACCGGCCTGCGCGGCGAGCGAGATCGCGACCGTCATGCCGCGGTCCTTGAACGAGCCGGTCGGGTTGTTGCCCTCGACCTTGAGCCAGACCTCACATCCGGTCTGCTCGCTCAGCCACTGCGCGGCCACCAGCGGCGTCCCGCCCTCGCCGAGCGTGACCACGGGAGTGTCCGCCGAAACGGGCAGCCGGTCCCGGTACTCCTCGATCACGCCTTGCCATTGATGAGGCCGCTGCTGAGCCATCCCTTATCCGCCTTCCACCCGCATCACACTGCTGACTTCACGAACGATGTCCATGTCGCGCAGGGTCTCCACGGTTGCGGACAATGCGGCGTCGGTCGCGGTGTGGGTGACCACCACCAACTGTGCGTCGCTCCCCCGGCCCTCCTGGCGGACGGTCTGGATCGACACGTCGTGCTCAGCGAAGGCGTGGGCCACCGCCGCCAGCACACCGGCCTTGTCGGCCACGTCCAGCGACACGTGATAGCGGGTCACCGCGTCACCCATCGGCCGCACGGCCCGCTGGGTGTACGACGACTCGCCGACCCCCGGCACACCCTTGAGCCGGTTGCGCGCGGCGGACACAAGATCCCCGAGGACTGCGCTGGCCGTCGGGGCGCCGCCGGCACCACGACCATAGAACATCAGCTGCCCGGCTGCCTTGGATTCCACGAAGACGGCGTTGTACGCGTCCCGGACGGAGGCGAGCGGGTGGTTCGCCGGGATCATCGCCGGGTACACCCGGGCGCTGACCGAGTCGGTCGTCTCGTCCAGCTCACAGATCGCCAGCGACTTCACCACACAGCCCATCTCGCGGGCCGAGGCGATGTCCGTCGCGGTCACGTCGGTGATGCCCTCGCGGTGCACGTCGGCGATGGAAACCCTGGTATGGAAGGCCAGACTCGCCAGCAGCGCCGCCTTCGCGGCCGCGTCGAAGCCCTCGATGTCCGCGGTCGGATCGGCCTCGGCGTACCCGAGCGCCTGGGCCTCTTCCAGCGCCTCGTCGAACCCGGCGCCGGTGCTGTCCATCTTGTCCAGGATGTAGTTCGTGGTGCCGTTGACGATGCCCATCACCCGGGTCACGTCGTCACCGGCGAGCGACTCGCGCAGCGGCCGCAGGATCGGGATCGCCCCGGCCACGGCGGCCTCGAAGTACAGGTCACGCTGGTACTTCTCCGCAGCCGCGAACAGCGTCGGGCCGTCCTCCGCCAGCAGTGCCTTGTTCGCCGTGACCACGGACGCGCCGTGCTCGAGTGCGGACAGGATCAGCCCGCGAGCCGGCTCCAGCCCACCGATCACCTCGATCACCAGGTCCAGGTCGCCGCGCGACACCAGGGCCTGCGCGTCGGTGGTGACCAGGGACGGGTCGACGGCGATGTCCCGCTCGCGACCGGCCCGGCGTACCGCGATGCCGGCGATCTCCAGCCGGGCGCCCACCCGGGCGGCGAGGTGATCAGCCTGCTCGGTCAGGATCCGCACGACCTCCGTGCCGACCACGCCACAACCGAGCAGGCCGACCTTCAAGGGTTTCTCGTTCACGCGTCCGCCCCCATGTCGAGTGCCAGCAGGTCGTCTTCGGTCTCCCGGCGTACGACGACCCGCGTGTGACCGTCCTTCACCGCGATCACCGGTGGCCGCGGTACGTGGTTGTAGTTGCTCGCCATCGACCGGCAGTACGCACCCGTCCCCGGTACGGCGATCAGGTCGCCCGGCCGCACGTCCGACGGGAGGAACTCGTCCTTGACCACGATGTCACCCGACTCGCAATGCTTGCCGACCACGCGGGCCAGCGACGGCTCGCTGTCGGAGTACCGGTTGGCGAGCGTGCAGGAATAGTCGGCGTCGTACAGCGCGGCGCGGATGTTGTCGCTCATGCCGCCGTCGACCGAGATGTAGGACCGGGAGGCGCCGTAGTCGAGCTCGACCTCCTTGACCGTACCGACCGAGTAGACGGTGCACATGGCCGGGCCGACGATCGCGCGGCCGGGCTCGATCGAGACCCTCGGCACCTCGACCTCGAAGGCGCGGCACTCGTGCTCGACGATCTTGCCCAGCTCGGTCGCCAGCTGCGCCGGGTCGGACGGGTCGTCCTGGGTGGTGTAGGCGATGCCGAAGCCTCCACCCAGGTCGAGGTCCGGCATGTCCACGCCGAGCTCCTCGGAAACCCTTGCGTGCAAGGCGATCACGCGCTTCGCGGCGACCTCGAACCCGGACGAGTCGAAGATCTGCGAGCCGATGTGCGAGTGCAGGCCGAGCAGCTCCAGCTCCGGCGCTTCGTTGACCCGGGCAACGGCTTCGAAGGCGGCACCAGAGGTGATCGAGAAGCCGAACTTCTGGTCCTCGTGCGCGGTCGCGATGTACTCGTGGGTGTGCGCCTCGACGCCCGCGGTGACCCGGATCATCACCGGTGCGGTCGTGTTCCGCTCCCGGGCCAGCTCGATCAGCCGGGTGATCTCGTGCTGCGAGTCGACGATGATCCGGCCGACGCCGGCGTCGAGTGCCCGCGCCAGCTCCTGCTCGGACTTGTTGTTACCGTGGAACCCGAGCCGCTTCGGGTCGGCGCCGGCGCGGAGCGCGACGGCCAGCTCTCCCCCGCTGCAGATGTCCAGGTTCAGGCCTTCTTCCATCACCCACCGGACGACCGTCGTACACAGGAACGCCTTGCCGGCGTAGTACACGTCGAAGTCCTTGAAGGCGTGCTTGAACGCGCGGGCGCGCGCGCGGAAGTCGTCCTCGTCCAGCACGAACGCCGGGCTGCCGTGCTCGGCGACCAGGTCGCGGAGGTCGACACCGCCGATCACCAGCGAGCCCTCGCCGGACTTCTTCGCCGTGGACGACCACAGCTGCGGGACCAGGTCGTTGACGCCGCGCGGGGTGCTCAGCCAGGCGGGGCCGCGGTGCCCGGCCTGCGCGTGCAGGGCCCCCGCCTCGTGCGCCCTCACATCCGCTCCGGTGCGGAGACGCCGAGCAGGTCCAGCCCGTTGGCGACCACAGTCCTGGTCGCGCCGACCAGGGTCAGGCGAGCCTTGTGCACCGGCTCCACCTCCTCGTCGCCGCGCGGGAGCACGCGGCAGCTGTCGTAGAACTTGTGGAAGGCGGACGCGGTGTCCTCCAGGTAGCGCGCGACCCGGTGCGGCTCGCGCAGCTCCGCCGCGGTCGCGACGATCCGTGGGAACTCGGCCAGCGCGCGGAGCAGGTCGCCCTCGCGCTCGTGGCTCAGCAGGCCCGGCTCGAACTCGTCCAGCTTGATGCCGAGCTCGTCCGCGTTGCGCAGGATCGACGCGAGGCGGGCGTGCGCGTACTGCACGTAGTACACCGGGTTCTCGCTGACCTGGCGGGTCATCTCCTCGATGTCCAGCGTCAGCGGCGAGTCGACCGGATAGCGGCACAACGTGTACCGCAGCGGGTCGACGCCGCCCTCCTCGACCAGCTCGGCCAGCGTGACGATGGTGCCGGCCCGCTTGGACAGCCGCATCTCCTCGCCGCCCTTGAGGATCTTCACCAGCTGGCCGATCAGGATCTCGATGTTGTGCTCGGGGTCGTCGCCGGCGCAGGCCGCGATCGCCTTCAGCCGGTTCACGTACCCGTGGTGGTCGGCGCCGAGCAGGTAGATGCAGATGTCGAAGCCGCGCTCGCGCTTGTTCACGTAGTACGCCGCGTCGGAGGCGAAGTACGTCGGTTCGCCGTTCGAGCGGATCAGGACGCGATCCTTGTCGTCGGTGAAGTCCGTGGTCCGCATCCACAGCGCGTCGTCGGCGTCGTACAGGTGGCCCTGCTCACGGAGCTTCTCGATCGCGTGGCCGACACCGTCCTGCTCGTGCAGGCTGCGCTCGGAGAACCACACGTCGAACTTGGTCCGGAAGTGCTCGAGCTGCGCCTGCTGCTCCTTCAGCTGGCGCTCGTACCCCGCCTCGCGGAAGGCGACCACCTGCTCGTCGGCGGGGAGGTCGGTGATGCCTGGGACCTCGGCGACGATCTGCTTGGCGAGATCCAGGATGTACTCGCCGTGGTAGCCGTCCTCGGGGATCGGCTCGCCGTGGGCCGCAGCCTGCAGGCTGGCACCGAACTTGTCCATCTGGGCGCCGCGGTCGTTGATGTAGAACTCGCGGCTGACCTTCGCGCCGGCCGCGGTCAGCACCCGGGCCAGGGCGTCGCCGACGGCGGCCCAGCGGGTGTGGCCGAGGTGCAGCGGGCCGGTCGGGTTGGCCGAGATGAACTCCAGGTTCACCGTCTGGCCGTGCAGGCTGTCGGAACCGCCGTACGCCGGGCCCGCGTCCACGATCGCCTGCGCGATCTTGCCCTGGGCGTCGGCCGCGACCCGGATGTTGATGAAGCCCGGACCGGCGATCTCCACCGCGGTGATCGCGTCGTCGTCCTGCAGCTTGCCGGCCAGCAGCTCCGCGAACTGGCGCGGGTTCAGCCCGGCGCGCTTGCCCAGCTGCATGGCAACGTTGGTGGCGTAGTCCCCGTGCTCGGGGTTCTTGGGCCGCTCGACCTTCAGCTCGCGCGGCAGCCCGCCCTCGACGGTGATGGTCCCGTCGTCGGCGAGCGCGGCCAGGGCCTGGAGGATCTTCGCAGCGAGCTGTTCCGGAGTCACCGCCTCAGCCTAATGGCCCCGCCCCGAAACCCTTGACTCACCATCCACAGCCCGGTACACGCCCGGGACAGCCAGGCCATCACTGTCAGTGGGTCGCGGTGATCTGGAATTGGGTGTTGGGGGTTAGTTCGGCGTCCCACGGGACGGGTTTGCCGTTGGCGGTGACGGTGAGGGTGGTGCAGGCGTCTGCCAGGCAGCTGCCGTCGTACTTCACGCCCCAGAGGGTGAAGAACTGTTGGAGAGTGGGACGCTCGGCGGTCGTCTTGGCCTCGACGTACACCAGGCCGTCCGCGGTATGCGTATGTACGGCGGCCTGCTCGGCGCGGACCCGGTCGACGCCGACTCCGGCCGGCACCTGCACCGCCTTGCCGTCGACCGAGACCGCGATCTTCACCGTGTACGGCGATGGGCCGGAGAAGTCGAGCGGGAGACGTTCGAACCCCGCCTTGTCGATGTACGACACCCCGTCACGCGGCGCGTCCCACGGCGGCGGACCGGTCCGGATCTCGGCCGGACCGGGCGGCGCGGGACCGACCTGGCAGCCGCCGGCCACACTCGTCACGAGGAGCAGGGCGGCCGCCGTCGCACCCGCCCGGCGCCACCTGCCTGCTCTCATGACGAGCCAGGTTGCCATGGGGCACCGGGGGTGCGGACCGCCGGGGTCAGTACTCCGACGGCATCAGGATCCAGAGCACCAGATAGATCAGGACCTGCGGGCCCGGGAGCAGACAACTGACCACGAAGATCAGCCGCATCGTGTTGGCCGAGATACCGAACCTGCGGGCCAGTCCGGCACAGACACCGCCGATCCAGCGACCGCTCGACGGGCGAACCAGTGTGCTAGCCATGAGTTCAGGTTTCCTTTCCACAGATGGACTTACCACCACTATGACTCCGAATCCGCCCGAGTCGATCCCTCCACACCGGCGATCCAGGGTCCGGTCAGGGTGCCCCGGGCACCCAGCTCGGTGACCCACCTGGGCCCGGTACGCCGGGCGCCGCGCGGAGCGCACCCGATTCGGGACTCAGCGCACTTTCCTGCTACTGTTCTGCACGTTCCTGAGCCCCCGTAGCTCAGGGGATAGAGCACCGCCCTCCGGAGGCGGGTGCGCAGGTTCGAATCCTGCCGGGGGCGCGGACGATCTGGGCGATTCATGCTCGCGGAGTGCGCGAGGCTTGGATCGCCCGTCGTGTTTTGTGGGGGTGCGACCCCCACACCCCGCCCGGAGGGGCTTCGCCCCCCGGACCCCCCATGTCGGTGGTTGCCGTGGGTGCCAACGGTTCTGGCGGGAGGTTGCTGTGGGTGCCTACGGCGGTGGTTGCTGTGCCTGCGGCTCCGGTTGCGGCGGTGGTTGCTGTGGTGCCTGGGGCTCCGGTTGCGGGGCGGTGGTTCGTGTGGGCAGTGCGGGTGCGGTGGGTTATCGGGTGGTTGCTCGTAGTACTGCTTTGGGGTCTCGGGTGAAGGGGACCGGGCCGCGCCAGTGTTCGCGGAGGAACTGATACGTGATCCCTGGCAGTACGAACAGGGCCAGCAGTGCTACTTGAAGAACGTTCGAGGGCGTTCCCATTCGACTGAGGCTACTGCTTGGACACCACCAGTCGGGTCAGACCGTCAGCAGGAGTGCGGCGGCCAGGACGGATCCCACGACCGCGCCGCCGTAGCACAGGATCACGATTGGTACGGCGTAGCGCTTGAGCTGTAGGCCGTCGTAGAGGGTGTAGCGGAAGCGGTGGGCCCAGTGGAAGAAAGCCAGGACGGACAGGCCGAACAGCACCAGCCGGGTCAGCGGATTGTGCAGTACGGCGAACAGGTGCGCATGCGTCGGCGGTGTCAGCCAGTCCAGCGGGAACGCGACGCCGAACAGGAAGAGCAGGATCGGGAGCATCAACGCCGCGACCATGCCGCCGGAGCTGAACAGCATCCACAGCAACGGTTCGGGCGAGCGACGGTGGTTCATTGCAGCACCAGCCACGCGACGATTGCCGACAGCACCAACCAGGCAAGGTAGTGCGCGGCAACGATCTGCCGCGCCGGCACCCGGCGCCCGCGCGCCTTCACCACCATGGCTCGCGGCGCCAGCCCGAACCAGGTCACCACATGCAGCAGCAGGAACAGCATCGCGATCACGTTGATCGCGACCATCCACCACTCGCCACTGCGGTCCAGGAACCGCTGGTACGACGCCGGCCCGTCGCTGACCGCGTTGACCAGCAGCAGGAGGTAGACCACCGTCCACGCGACGAACACGCTGCTCAACTCGCGGAGCACGAAGAGCAGGTAGGAGCGGCGCTCGAGCCACCACAACAGGTGGACCGGCCGCTCGTACACACTCACCGCCGGCTCCTCGGCATCAGCAGGCCCTTGATCGCCTGGGTCGCCGCGGTCAGCTTGTACCGCTGGATCGCGCCCGCCGGGTCCACGCCCTTCGGACACGCGGCACTGCACTCGCCGACGAAGGTGCAGGACCAGATCCCTTCCGGCGACGACAGGACGGCGAGCCGCTCGTCGGCACCCTCGTCCCGCGAGTCGAGGTTGTAGCGCTGCGCGAGCGCGATCGCCGCCGGACCGACGAAGTCCTGGTCGAGGGCATACACCGGGCAGGCCGAGTAGCACAGCATGCAGTTGATGCACATGCTGAACTGCTGGTAGTCCTCCATTTCCTCCGGTGTCTGCAGGTACTCGCCCTCTTCGAGCGGGCTGTGCACATCCCGGACCAGCCACGGCTTCACGGTCGGCAGCTTGTCCATGAAGTCGCCGATGTCGACGACCAGATCGCGGATCACCGGGAAGTTGTGCAGCGGCTCGATCCGGATCGGTCCGGGCGCGTAGTCGGTGAGGAAGGTCGCACAGCTCAGCTGGGGATCGCCGTTGACCGTCATCCCGCAGCTGCCGCAGATGCCCATCCGGCATGACCACCGGAAGGACAGCGTGCCGTCCAGATGGTCCTTGATGTAGCTCAGGCCGTCCAGGACCGCCCACTGCTCACGCAGCGGAACCTGGTACGACTGCATGACCGGTTCGGTGTCCACCCCAGGCCGGAAGCGCGCGACCTCGAGGGTGATCTCGTCTGCCATCACTACCTCCCGTACACGCGTTCGCCCGGCGGCCAGCGGGTGATGGTCACCGGTAGGTAGGTGACGCGACCGGTGCCGTCCGGTTGACGGCTTACCAGCGAATGCGCCAGGAAACGATCGTCGTCGCGGGCCGGGAAGTCGGTGCGCTGGTGTGCGCCGCGCGACTCCTCCCGGCGGAGCGCGCAGGCGATGATGCTCTCGGCAACATCGAGCATGAACCCCAGCTCGAGCCACGCGATCAGCTCGGTGTTGAAGTTCGTGCTGTGGTCGTCGATCGCCGCGTGCTGGTACCGCAGCCGCAGCTCGGCCAGCCTGTGCTCCGCCTTGGCCAGCGAGTCGCCGTCACGATAGATCCCGGCGCCGTTCTCCATCGTGGTCTGCATCTCGGTGCGGATGTCCGCGATCCGTTCATGGCCCTCGGCCCGCCGGGCCAACTCCCCGGACAGCCGCCGCTCCTCGTCCCGGCCCTGCGCCAGCACAGCCTCGGGTACGGCGACCCGGTAGCGGCCCGCGAACACCGCGGCGGCCCGGCCGGCCCGGGTGCCGAATACCAGACACTCCGGCAACGAGTTCGACCCCAGCCGGTTGGCGCCGTTGATGCTGACACAGGCCACCTCGCCGGCGGCGTACAGGCCCTCGAGCGACGTGGCGCCCCGGATGTCGGTGTGGATCCCGCCCATCATGTAGTGCACCACCGGCCGCACCGGCACCAGTTCCTTCACCGGGTCGATGTTCTGGTAGTTCGTGCACAACTCGCGGACGAACGGCAGCTTGGCGTCGATCAGCTTCGCGCCCAGGTGCCGCAGGTCCAGGTGGACGACCGGCCCGTACGGCGTATCCGTCGTCCGGCCCTTCTCCACCTCGTGGACGAACGCCTGGGACAACCGGTCCCGTGGGCCGAGCTCCATGCTGCGCATGACCGGCGTCGGCGACGGCGTACCGAGGTCGTAGTCCTGCAGGTAGCGATAGCCGTCCTTGTTCAGCAGCCAGCCGCCTTCGGCACGCGTGGCCTCGGTGATGAGGATGCCGGTGAACGGCAGGCCGGTCGGGTGGTACTGCACGAACTCCATGTCCTTCAGCGCCGCACCGGCCCGGTACGCCAGCGCCATGCCGTCACCGGTCTTGATGTTCGCGTTCGTGGTGAACGGGTAGACGCGTCCGCACCCGCCGGTGCACACGATCACCGTGCTCGCGGTGATGGTCTCGATCCGCCCGGTGGCCAGTTCGATCGCGACCACGCCGTACGCTCGGCCGTCGTCGACCAGGATCTTCGTGACGTACCACTCGTCGTACCGGACGATGTCGGAGTACGAGAGCGCGGTCTGGAAGAGCGTGTGCAGCAGGTGGAAGCCGGTCCGGTCGGCGGCGAACCAGGTGCGCTTCTTCTTCATGCCGCCGAAGGCCCGGACCGCGATCCGCCCGTCGGGCTGCCGGCTCCACGGGCATCCCCAGTGCTCGAGCCGGAGCAGCTCGCGCGGCGCCTCGGCGACGAACGCCTCGACCGCGTCCTGGTCGCAGAGCCAGTCGCTGCCGGACACCGTGTCGTACGCATGCTCGTCGAGGCTGTCGTCGTCGGCGGCAACGCCCGCGGCGCCACCCTCCGCCGAGACCGTGTGGCTGCGCATCGGATAGACCTTCGACACGACCGCCACCCGCAGTGCAGGGTTCGTCTCGGCGACCGCGATGGCAGCACGCAGCCCGGCGCCGCCGCCCCCGATGACCACGACGTCATGGAAGGTGGTCATCAGGCCTCGTGCTCGCCGCTGTGCTCGTCGGACAGGACCTTGCCGTCGTGCCGGACGGTCCGGATCCGCACACTCCCGTCATGGAACTCGTGCTGCATGTGCCGGCAGCCGCAGGCGTAGTGCATGTCGTCGAGCCGGAAGCCCTCGAAGTCGTCCTCCTGGCTTCGGTCCGCATCGCCGAGCCGCCCACAGGGCGCCCGCTCCCCCGTGAGGTGGGTCTTCGTCCCGGTCATCCTCCTACCCCCTAACCGCTCGAGGCGTTTGTGACCTACATCACGCCTCGATAGTGCGCCTAGGTTTTCGCGGCGGCAATGCCTGAGTCGCCGGGAAGAACTACTGCTTGCGCTCTCGCCATTCGCGTTCGAACGGGAGACGCCAGGCTCGGGGCGCGATCAACTGGTGGATCGCGTTCGGGCCCCAGGTGCCTGGCTGGTAGGGCTTCACCGGCGGCGGATCGTCCAGCAGCAGGGCCGAGCGGTCCCAGAGCGACTCGATGCCTTCCGCGGTCGTGAACAGGGTGTGGTCGCCGCGCATGGCGTCGAGGATCAGGCGTTCGTACGCCTCGAGTACGTCGCCCGCGCTCTCGGTCTCCTGGGTGGAGAACTGCATCGAGAGCTTCTCCAGCCTCATCCCCGGACCGGGGCGCTTGCCGTAGAACGACAGCGAGACCCGGGACGAGTCGGCCAGGTCGAAGGTCAGGTGGTCCGGTCCCTGCGAGCCGACGCCGGAGCCGGCCGGGAACATCGTCTTCGGGGCCTCCTTGAAGGCGATCGAGATGATCCGCTGGCCTTCGGCCATCCGCTTGCCGGTGCGCAGGTAGAACGGCACGCCGGCCCAGCGCCAGTTGTCGATGCCGACCTTCATCGCGATGAAGGTCTCGGTGTCGGAGTCCGGCGCGACCCCGTCCTCGTTGCGATAGCCGCCGTACTGGCCGCGGACCACGTCCTGGGTCTGGATCGGCAGCATCGAGCGGAAGACCTTGTTCTTCTCCTCGGAGATCGCCCGCGGCTCCAGTGCGGTCGGCGGCTCCATCGCGACGAAGGACAGCACCTGCAGTACGTGCGTGACGACCATGTCCTTGAACGCGCCGGTCGGCTCGTAGAACGTGGCCCGCTGGTCCAGCCCGAGCGACTCGGGGATGTCGATCTGCACGTGGTCGATGAAGTTGCGATTCCAGATCGGCTCGAACAACCCGTTCGCGAACCGGAACGCGAGGATGTTGAGCGCCGCCTCCTTGCCGAGGAAGTGGTCGATCCGGAACACCTGCGACTCGTCGAAGGTCTCGTGCACGAAGTCGTTCAGGTCGATCGCGCTGGCCAGGTCGTCGCCGAACGGCTTCTCCATCACCACCCGCGCATGGTCGACCAGGTCCGCGTCGCGCAGCATCGCGATCACGGACTGGGCCGCCTTCGGGGGCACGGACAAGTAGTGCAGGCGGCAGGCGTCAGGGCCGAGCAGCGCCTCCGCCGACTTGACCGCGGCGGCCAGCGCCTCGGGGCCGGCGGTCACCGGCACGTAGTCGAGCCGGTCGGCGAACTGCGCCCACTCCGCGTCGCTCATCCGGTGCGTGCCGAACTTCTCCACCGCGTCGCGCGCCCGGGCCCGGAACTCGTCCGCGGTCAGGTCCTCGGTCGCCGACCCGATGATCCGTACGTCGGGAGCGAACTTCGACTGCTGCAGATACGCCAGACCGGGCAGCAGCTTGCGCTTGGCCAGGTCACCGGTCGCGCCGAACAGCACGATCACGTGCGGCGCCAGCGGCGCCGGGTCGCGCCGCGACGGCCGCGATCCCGGTGCCGGATACGCGATGGTCTGGGTACGGTCAGGCATTCAGTCCTCCCACGGACGCCACCGGAGCCAACATCCGCAGTGTAGGTGCCTGAAGTGACGCTAAGGGATCAAGCGGTTTGCCAGAGTCCTAGGACGTTGCCTTCGGGGTCTTCGAAGTACGCGGCGAAGCCCATGTCGCCGACGGCCAGCTTCTCGCCGACCTGCTTGCCGCCGAGGCTCTCCACGGTCTTCAGCGCGGCGTCCACGTCCGACACATCGATGGTGAGCACCGGGCGGGTGAGCTCCGCGGTGCGCTGGAACATCCCGCCGTTGATGAAGCCGGGCTCGGACGGCATCGCCTGCTCGTCCACCGGTCCGGTCGAGGCCATCGTGTAGTCCATGTCGGGCATCTCCATCAGGTTCCACCCGAACGCCTCGCGGTAGAACGTTCGCGCTCGCTCACCGTCGTCGTACGGAACCTCGAAGTGCACAATTCGGCCGGTCATAGCCATTCCCCTCCCCGGGTGGTCCACTGCTGCCGACGCTAGTCCCGGCAGGTCGTTTGAGCCAGGTCTGGACGAACTACGGTGGAGCTGTCTGTTTCCGTCCGGACCGTTCGTCGGTGGGGTGAGACCGGCTGTGGAGGAAGACCATGAAGTACCTGCTGATGATCTGTGGTGACGAGTCGCATGCGAACGACGGCTGCGGCGGCTGGTCGGAGGAGATGGAGCAACGCGGCGTGGTCGCGGGCGGTGCCGGGCTGCGGCCGCCGGCGGAGGCGACGACCGTCCGGGTCCGCAACGACGAACTGCTGCTCACCGACGGCCCGTTCGCGGAGACCAAGGAGCAGATCGGCGGCTTCGTGCTGATCGACTGTGCCGACCTGGACGAGGCGATCGAGATCGCCGCCAAGCACCCGGCTGCGGGCTACGGCACCATCGAGATCCGCCCGGTGCTGGAGCCACCGCCGGGGGTGAGGTGACGTTCGAGGAGATCTACCGGCAGGAGTGGGGCCAGGTGGTCGCCACCCTGATCCGCGTGACCGGTGACTGGGAGCTCGCCGAAGAGGCCGCGCAGGAGGCATTCGCCGCGGCCCTGGAGCGCTGGCCGCGGGACGGTGTACCGGACAAGCCTGGTGCCTGGCTGACCACCACCGCACGCAACCGGGCGGTCGACTGGCTACGCCGGGAAGCGGTCGGCACCGCCAAACTGCAGGAGGTGGCTGCGATGACCGACGAACCTGACCCGCCGTACGACGTACCTGACGACCGGCTGCGGTTGATGTTCACGTGCTGCCATCCGGCGCTGGCCATGGAGGCCCGGGTCGCGTTGACACTGCGGACGCTGGCCGGACTCAGTACGGCGGAGATCGCCCGGGCGTTTCTGGTGCCGGAGACAACTATGTCCAAGCGACTCACCAGGGCCAAGCAGAAGATCCAGCACGCCGGCATCCCCTACCGAGTCCCACCGTCGCATCTCCTGCCCGAGCGGACGCCCGCAGTACTGGCTGTCCTTTACCTGCTGTTCAACGAGGGGTACTCCGATGTCGTCCGCAGCAGTCTGAGTGCTGAGGCGATCCGGCTGACGCGGCTGCTCGTGCAGCTCATGCCGGACGAGCCGGAGGCCGCCGGACTGCTCGCCCTCATGCTGCTCCACGACGCGCGCCGCTCCACCCGCCTGACGGCCGACGGCGAGCTGATCACCTTGGAGGACCAGGACCGGACTCGGTGGAACGGCGATCTGATCGCCGAGGGCGAGGCACTTCTCGAGGCGACGCTCCGCCGCGGCGCACGGGGGCCGTATCAGGTGCAGGCCGCGATCGCCGCTTGTCATGCCACCGCGCGGACGGCGGTCGACACGGACTGGCCGCAGATCGCGGCACTGTACGGACAGCTCAAGCAGACGCCGGTGGTCGCGCTCAATCGCGCCGTCGCCATCGGCATGGCCGACGGGCCAGGCGTGGGGCTGCGGCTGGTGGATGACCTGGCCGCGGGTCCGTTGACCGGCTATCACCTGCTCCCGGCGACCCGAGCGGACTTCCTCCGGCGCCTCGGGCGCTGGTCCGAGGCGGCATCGGCGTACCGGGAGGCGATCGAACTGGCCGGGACGGATGCGGAGCGCCGATTTCTGCGCAGAAGGTTGAGTGAGGTGTCTGTCCGGGCCTGATCCGTTCGTCGGTGGGACGAAAGGAGATTGCTCATGACTGACATCCGAGCGGACATCGCGGGTGAACGGACCGACCTCGCCGGCGTCCTCGCCGGTCTGCCCGCGGACGACTGGGACAAGCCGAGCCTGTGCGAGGGCTGGCGGGTGCGCGAGGTCGTTGCCCACATCACCATGCCGTTCCGCTACTCCACACCGCAGTTCCTGCTGGGGATGGTGAAGGCGCGCGGGAAGTTCGATCGGTACGCCGATCTGGCCGCCCGGCGTGACGCGGCGACCTTGAGCGCGGCGGAGCTGACGGCCTGCCTGCGCGACAACGTCGACCACGGGTGGAAGCCGCCGGGCGGTGGGTACGAGGGCGCGCTGTCCCACGACGTGATCCACGGCCTCGACATCACCGTTGCCCTCGGCATCGACCGGACCGTGCCGGCCGACCGGCTGCGCCACATCCTCGGCGACCTGAAGCCACGCCAGCTCAAGTACTTCGGCGTCGACCTCACCGGCATCGAGCTCCGCGCGACCGACCTGGACTGGACCTTCGGCACCGGCGAACCCCTCACCGGCGGGGCTCAGGACCTGCTCCTGATCCTGTCCGGCCGCTCACTCCCTCCCGGCCACCTCACCGGCCCAGCAGCCGCCCGCTTCACAACAGCAGTCACCCACTGATCAGGACAGTTCGGCGATCCACTTGCGCAGCTCGGCGTCGGACACGTCGCTGGCCAGCGTCACGTGCGCGAACGGACCGGCGGCCGTCACGAGCGCGATCGTCACGTCCGTCGGGCTGCTCGCGAAGGACGCCGCCGCCGCGCCCTTGATATCGACGCCGACCGGGGCGGGGAACGTTCCCGCCGTCTTCAGGATCGAGTCGACAAAGGCTTTTTCGTCCTCGGGGTTGAGCAGCGAGCCCTTCCAGTCCTCATCGGGAGCTGCGAAGAGGAAGCCCACCACGGCCGGTTTGCCGGCGCGCGTCATCGGCAGCACCCGGGCGAGTGTGGCGCGGATCCCGTCCGCCGGTCCCGACACGACGACGTACGGACTGCCGGCGTAAAGAGCCGTGTTGATGAAGCCACCACCGACGGCCGGAAGCTCGGCGGGGTACATCCCCGGTGCCTCCTCCTCTCCGTCGGGCAGTTCTGTCGGGAATGTCTCGGCACCCGCCGGCACCTCAGTGGAGAACGTGTCCGGCTTGATATCGACGCCGAAGGTGACCTCCGTCGGGGAGTCCGTGCCGTCGGCCATGAGCAGGCCGGTCTTCTCGTCGAGCGCGATCTCTCGCGCCTCCCGAGGTTCGGTCGGATCGGTCTCGCCAGGCACCACCTCGTCGCAGTGGTAACGCACCGCGCTCCGGTCGAACAGCGTCTTGGTGCCCAGCTTCTCCGCTCCCGGACAGAACTTCCGGAACTCGTCGCTGTCAGGCCGGTAGAACCACGTGGCGACAGGAATCTCGTTTCGATCGGGATTCTCGTACCGCTGGTACTGCGGGGACTCATCCGGAAGATGCATCAGCAGGGCCTTCCCGTCCCAGACCTGGAACACCCCGGCATCCGGACCGCTGACCGCCGTGAGCCGGTATCTCCCGCTCTGATCGGCGATGACCTCGTAGGTCTCGGAGGTGCCGCTCTCCTCGCTCACACTGCGCATCCGGACCACGTCCGACGCGGTCCCGCCCCCGTCGGTCTGCTTCTCACCACAGCCACCTGCCGCAGCGACCAGCATGGCGACGAGCACGATCTTCCACGCATTCCCCCACCACACAGCCATGACGACTGCGCTCCTCCCCTGTCGGCCAACTTCAGGGGCGGTTGAGCTCAGTGTGCTCTCCCGGGCCCTGCCTGCACAGTCTCCTCGGTCGAGGGCGAATGCTTCCGTTCGAGATATTATTACCAAAGTTGGGATCAATGGGAGGCCTGGCCATGAAGGAGTCGCCGACACCGGTGGCGGATCTGCTGCTGCACCCGGTCCGCTGGCGGATCGTGCAGCGGGTGCTCGGCCGCGAGCTGACCACCACCGAGCTCAAGCACGACCTGCCGGACGTCCCGGCCACGAGCCTCTACCGGCACGTCGCCGTACTGATCGAGGCCGGCTATCTCACCGTGGTGCGCGAGCGGCGGGTCCGCGGTACGACGGAGCGCACGCTGTCGCTGGACCAGACGAAGGTCGGGCGGATCGACGAGCGGGAGGCGCACGCGATGACGCCGGAGCAGCACCGGCAGGCGTTCCTGCTGATGCTGACCCGGCTCGCCGCCGACTTCGACCGCTTCGTCGAGCGCGGCGACCTCGACCCGCGGCTCGAGCAGCTGGGCTACAGCCAACTCGCCCTGTACGTCGACGCCGACGATCTCGCCACTCTTCGCGAGGGCCTCAACGCCCTCCTCGAACCCCACCTCCAGGAGCAGCCCGGCAAGGAACGCCTGACCCTTTCGCTGGTCTCGCTCCCGGACGTCTAGGCTGCCGCGCATGCGGGAGATGGTGGTGATCGGGGTCGGTGCGGGCGATCCGGAGCAGGTGACGATGCAGGCCGTCGCGGCGCTGAACCGGGTCGACGTGTTCTTCGTGCTGGACAAGGGCGAGGTCAAGCAGGAGCTCGTGGACCTGCGCGAGGAGATCCTGCGCCGGTACGCCACGGACAAGGACTACCGCGTGGCGGTCGGCCGCGACCCCGAGCGGGATCGGACCACTTCGGCGTACGTCGAAGCCGTTGACGACTGGCGGCGGCGCCGGGCCGATGTGTGCGCTGAGCTGATCGCGGCGAACCTCGGTGAGGATGAGGTGGGCGCGTTTCTGGTCTGGGGCGATCCGTCGCTGTACGACAGCACGCTGGCGATTCTGGATGACATCCTGGCTCGCGGCGACCTGGCGTTCGAGGTCGAGGTGATTCCTGGGATCAGCAGTGTGTCGACGCTGGCCGCACGGCATCGGGTCGGACTCAACCAGGTCGGCCGGCCGATCCAGATCACCACCGGCCGGCGACTCGCGAAGGCCTGGCCGGAGGACGTGGACGACGTGGTCGTGATGCTGGACGCGCAGACGGCGTTCACGTCGTACGTCGATGAGGACGCCGAGATCTACTGGGGCGCGTACCTCGGGACCCCGGACGAGCTCCTCATCTCCGGCCCACTCCGCGAAGTCGCACCCGAGATCGAGAAGGTCCGCGCCGAAGCCCGCGACCGCAAGGGCTGGATCATGGACACCTACCTGCTCAGAAGACACAGGTAAGACGCCTGCGCCGCCCTGAAAAGCACACCGCCTTCGGCGGCGGGGGTGAGGGAGGCGTAGGGCGGTTAGACCAAAGGTGTAGGCGGTCTGGACTTCGGGCCGACGCGGCGGGTGGGGGGTTGCGCCGAGGGTTTCGGGTATGACGAAGAGACTCTTGGTGATACTTGCGGCCGGGCTTGCTCCGGCCGCTCTTCTGGTGAGTGCGGCGCAGCCCAGTGCGGCTGCGGAACCGACCGTCGTACGGACGGATGCCGGGCTCGTGCAGAGCACGGTCGTCGGGGATGCGCTTGTCTACAACGGGATCCCGTACGCCGCTCCGCCGGTCGGGCCGTTGCGGTGGAAGGCCCCGCAACCCGCGAAGCCGTGGGACGGCGTACGGCAGTCCAAGATCGGCAACCCGTGTCCGCAGCAGGCCAACCCGGAAGTGCCCGACGGCGCCTCTGCCGAGGACTGCCTCTACCTGAACGTCACGACCCCCGCAGCCAAGTCGGCGAAGCCGCGAGGCGTGCTGCTGTGGATTCCGGGCGGCGGTTTCTTCTCCGGCGCCGGCTACAACTACGGCGCGTCCAAGCTGGCCGCCCGTGGCGATGTGATCGTGGTGACGATCAACTACCGCCTCGGCATCTTCGGGTTCTTCGGCTACCCGGGCCTGCCGGGGTCCGGCACCTACGGCCTTCAGGACCAGCAGGCAGCACTGCGCTGGGTGCAGCGGAACGCGCGAGCCTTCGGTGGCGACCCGCGCAACGTCACAGTAGCCGGTGAGTCCGCCGGCGGCATGAGCGTGTGCGCGCAGCTCACCTCCCCCACCGCGACAGGCCTGTTCGCGAAGGCGATCATGCAGAGCGGCTCGTGCAACTTCAACTGGGACGACAACAGCCAGTACCCGGGCCAGGCGGCCGACGCCCCCTTCGTCCCGGTGAGCAGAGTCCAGGCCAACGGCAAGGAATGGGCCGAGGGCAACAAGGACAAGCTCGGCTGCACACCCGGCCAGTCCATGCTCGCCTGCCTCCGGTCCGCGAAGTCCGACGTACTGGTCGAGGACATGCTCCAGTTCACCCAGGTCGCGTACGGCGGCACTGCGACGATGCCACTGAGTCCCGCCAAGGCGCTGAAGGCCGGACTGTTCCACCGCGTGCCGGTCCTGTCCGGCAACAACCACGACGAGGCCGCAGCGTGGCTGGTTGCCTTCGGCGACGTCACGGCCGAGAACTACCCGCAACTGGTGACCAACATGGTCGGCGCAGGGCAGGCAGCGAAGGTACTGCGTGAGTACCCGCTCAGCCGGTACGAGTCCGCCGCGGCGGCGTGGACTGCAGTCACCACGGACCGGATCTGGTCCTGCACCCAGATCGCCAGCGATCAGCAGGCCGCCCGCAGCGTGCCGGTGTATGCGTACGAGTTCGCAGACAAGCACTCGCCCCTCGCAGACGACGGACTGGGCGCCATCCACGCCGCGGAGTTGCCGTACCTCTTCCGCCTCGGCGGCTACGACTTCCCCTTTTCGGAGCCCCAGCAGCAGCTGTCGAACCAGATGATCGACTACTGGACGGCGTTCGCCCGCACCGGCAACCCGAACGGCCCCGACCGGCCGCACTGGTCCCCCACGACGAGTCGCACAGTCACCGGGCTCTCATTGGCTCCCACGGACCAGACCGGCATCCAGCCGGTGAACCTCAGCGCCGAGCACCACTGCGGTTTCTGGGCCGGGATCAGCTGACCTTCCGCACCAGGTCCCAGCCCCGCACTACCACCGGGGACAGGATCAGCAGGAGCAGCGCGTAGAACTTGACCCCCGGGACGAGGGTCGCGAGCAGGAAGGCGATCAGCGTCAACCCGGTCAGCGCCAGGGAGCCGACCAGCTCCCGGGTGCCGACCGGGTTGTCCGGGTTCTCGAGTTCCGCATGCCCATGGATCATCCAGGTGAGCGCCGACTGGCAGATGCTGAGCACCAGAATCGTCCCGGTGTAGAGCCCCGCGGTGAACCGGTCGCTCTCGTAGGTGCCCACGATCTCGGTCGGGAAGGGCAGGAACACGATCGTGAGCAACCAGGCGAGGTTCAGCCGCATCATCGGTGAGGTGTACGCGCGGACGTGCTCGAACACCCGGTGGTGGCCGAGCCAGAAGTTCGCGATCACCACGAAGCTCAGCAGGAACGAGAACAGCTGGGGCCAGTGCTCGGTGATCACCTCGGGCGCGTCCAGCCCTTCCGCCTTGGACTCGGTGACCACCTCGACCAGCGGCAGGATCAGCAGGGTGATGGCGATGGCGACGACCGCGTCGCTGAACAGGACCAGCCGGTCCGGGTTCCTCGTCGTACTCACGGCCGACAACAGTAGCGGCCGGTCAGTTCCGCGGAGCCCTCAGCAGAGTGGTCGACAGCACGAGCGCACCGAGGACGAAGGCCGCCGCGGCGAGCCAAGCGACTCCGTAGCCGTCCCGTAGCGCCAGTACGTCGCTCGCACTATCAGCCAGCCGGCTGGTCGTGGTGGACGCGGCCAGAGTCGCCAGTACGGCGGTCCCCACCGCGGCACCGGCCTGCTGTGCGGTGTTGTTGAGCCCGGAGGCCAGTCCGGCGTCGCCCGCTTCGGCGCCCGACATCGCGAGCATGATCGCTGCCGGGATGGCCAGGCCGATGCCGGCTCCCATCACCGCGAGGACGGGCGCGACGTTGACGACGTACGAACCATCCACCGGTGCCTGGCTGATCCAGAGCAGGGCGGCCAGGAAGGCTGTCAGTCCGGCGGTCAGCATCATGCGTGGGCCGAAACGGACGGTCAGGCGTGGCGCGATGGACAGCGACATCAGCGCGTTCATGATCGGCGCCGGAAGGAACGCCAGGCCGGTGGTGAGGGAGTCGTAGCCCAGGACCCGCTGCACATACAGCGCGGTGGTGAACTGGAAGCCGAAGCCGGCCGCGAACAGCAGGACGACTACGACGTTGGCGACCGTGGTCTGGCGCTTGCGGAAGATGTGCAGTGGCAGCAGCGGATTCGTGCTCCGGGCCTGACGGAGTACGAACGCGGCCAGGAGCAGGACCGCCGCGGCGGCCAGGACAAGCGTGCGCGCGAGCTCCGCGTGCGGCTCGGCGGTCTGGACGATCGTGTAGACGGCGAGCGACAGCCCCGCGGTGACCAAGACCGCGCCGAGTACGTCGGCGCCCTTGGTGAGACCGAGCCCCTTCTCTCCTTGCAGGAGCCGTACGGCGAACGCGAGCGAGACGAGGCCGATCGGCACGTTGATGAGGAAGGACCAGTGCCAGCCGACGGTCTGGGTGATCACACCGCCAAGGATCAGACCGATCGACGCACCACTGGCCGAGGTGAAGCTGTAGACACCCATCGCGCGTGCCTGCTCGCCCGGCGCCGGGTAGAGGCCGACGATCATGCCGAGAATCACGGCCGAGGCGAGCGCTCCGCCGACTCCCTGCAGGAACCGGCCCGCGATCAGCACCTCCGCGCTGCCCGCCGTACCGCACAGCAAGGACGCTGCCGTGAACAAGCCGAGTCCGGCCAGGAAGACCCGCTTGCTTCCGATCAGGTCCCCGATCCGTCCGGCCAGCAGGAGTAGTCCCGCGAAGGCGATCAGGTACGAGTTCATCACCCACGCGAGGCCGGCCTGGGAGAACCCGAGATCACTCTGGATCGTCGGCAACGCGACCGTCACCACGGTGCCGTCGAGGATGATCATCAACTGCATGACGCACAACACCAGCAGGGCTTTCGTCCGTCCGGCCGCCACCGGACGCCCCGCCTGAACCGCCGTTTCCACTGCCATCACCCATCTCCTTGCCCAGCTCGAAGCAGAACAAGTACGACGGTAGCAGATAGTTCCGTACTAGACGATCTTTTGGTGGACCACCTCGCAGTGTGGACTACCTCGTTCGTTGCCGGGCGCGGCGGACCGATACCGCTTCCACCGGCACGGACAGGTGGCCGTCGACCAGGTCGACGAGCGCGTCGACGAAGGGTTTGCGTTCGCTCGCGGTGAGGGCCTCGAGGACGTCGGCGTGGACCCGGTCGACGATGCGCTGCCCCTCGGCGGCGATCTTGGCGCCGGCCGGGGTGACCGCGATGATGCGCGCGCGGCGGTCGGTGGCGGAGGGCTTGCGTTCGGCGTACCCGGCCTCTTCGAGCGCGTCGACGGTGACGACCATCGTGGTCTTGTCCATGTACGCCAGTTCGGCGATCTGGATCTGGGTGCGCTCCTCCTCCAGGGCGTGCCGCAGTACGCACTGCATCCGCACCGTCAGTCCGATCTCTGCGAGGGCAGCGGACAACTGCGTCTCGAGCACATGACCGGCATGCGTGAGGTAGCCGGTGAGGTCGGGAACCGTGCGGACTGGGGTCTTCGCCATAACCTCCAGGGTAACGCGGGATTATCTACTGCCAGATCATCTCGTGCCGATCATTCTCCGTCGGCTTGGTAGCGGGAATGCGACGTGCAGGGCGGTGTCGTGAAGTCGCGAGTGTGGGGGAGTGGGTGGGCGGTTGGGTGGTGGGCATGACTGTTGTTGAGACGCGGGTGGCGGGGGTCCGGTGGTTCGCGGTTGTGGCGGTGACGTTGGGGATTTTCACGATCACGACCACGGAGATGCTGCCGATCGGACTGCTCACCCCGATCGGGTCCACCTTCGCACTCACGCCCGGACGCACCGGCTGGCTGATGACCATGCCCGGCCTGGTCGCGGGCGTCGCGGCGCCGGTGATCACAGTCGCCACCGCTCGGCTGGACCGGCGGCTGATGCTGTGCGCACTGATGGTTCTGCTGGCGGTCGCCGGCTTCCTCGCCGCGGCCGCGCCGGTCTACTGGATCGAACTGCTGGCCCGCTTCCTCGTCGGCCTGACGGTCGGCGGCTTCTGGTCGATCGGCGCCGGTCTGGCCGCGCGACTCGTCCCAGAACGGTGGACCGTCCGCGCAACCGCAGTCATCTTCTCCGCAGTCCCCCTCGGCTCGGTCGTCGGCGTACCGGCGGGCACGGTCCTGGGTGAGCTGGCCGGCTGGCGTACGTCGTTCGCCGTGCTCGGAGTGCTGTCCCTGGTGGCGCTCACTGCTCTCTACCTCACCGTGCCGCCGCTACCGCCGCTGCAGGTGACCAGGCTCGTCGTACTCCGGGATGCGCTCCGCCGCAGCAAGGGCGCGATCGTCGTCACCTGCATGGTCGTGACGGCGCACTTCGCCACCTACACCTACGTGACGCCCTTCCTCCGCGAGGTCGTCCGACCGGAGCTGATCGGTGTATTCCTGCTGGCGTACGGCGCAGCCGGCCTGGTCGGCAACCTCATCGCGGGTACGGCGGTCGCTCGCAACGTCCACCTCACCTTCGCCGGATGCGCCGCCTGCATCGCCACCGCGACCCTCCTGTTGCCGGTCCTGGGTCGCAGTACGGCGGGAGCCCTGGCCCTGCTGATCGTGTGGGGCATCGGGTACGGCGGTGTGCCGGTCTGCTCGATGAACATGTTCGCCAAGGCTGCACCGGCCTCGCGGGAGGCGGCGACCGTCCTGTTCACCGGTTCGTTCCAGGCCGTGCTCTCCACCGGGGCGCTGCTGGGCGGTCTGGTGGTGGACGCCTGGTCGGTGTCGACCGTCATGGTCGCGGGCGGGGTGTGCGCGGCGCTGACCGCCGGAGTGCTGCTGTGGTCCAGAGCACAGGAGGCGGGGACGTAGCATCGCGGTTGTGTCGAGGACTCAGACGGATCGGTGCCCGGGTGTGCTGGCGGTGCACCAGGCTGCCGACGGAGGCCTTGCCCGCGTTCGCCTGCCGGGTGGCGTGGTCCGTTCCGACCAGTTCGACGTACTGCGGACGGCAGCTGCGGACCTTGGGGGCGGGCGGCTCGAGCTGACGTCGCGGGCGAATGTGCAGATCCGCGGACTCGCGCCTGATGCGCCGGTGGAGCTGTCTCAGCGGTTGTTCGAGGCCGGGCTGTTGCCGTCAATGCCGCATGAGCGCGTGCGGAACATTCTGGCGTCGCCGCTCTCCGGTCTGGACCAGGAGAGCCGGTACGACGTTCTGCCGGTGGCGGCTGCGGTGGACCGGGAGCTGTGTGCCCGGCCTGGGTTGGCTGAGCTGCCTGGGCGGTTCCTGTTCGCGCTGGATGACGGACGCGGGGATCTGGCCGGGGTGCGGGCGGATGTGGTCGTGCGGGCGGTGGATGAGCGTGAAGGGCTGTTGAGCCTTGGCGCTCGCGGTGTGCGGGTGGGCTGGAGTGATGTGGCTGAGGTGATGGTCGCAGCGGCTGAGGCGTTCCGGCAGGAGCGTGAGGGGCAGGAGTGGCGGATCGCGGAGCTCGAGCGTGGTGAGGAGCGGATCCTCGACCGCCTGGGGTTGCAGGCTACGGAAGAGCTGCCGACTGCTGTGGCCACAGTCGCAGCAGGCAAGCATGGAACTGCGCTGGTGGTGACGGTGCCACTCGGGAGCCTCAGCCAGGAACAGTCCGCGGTGCTCGCCCACCTGGGTCAGGACTTGAGGGTGACTCCTTGGCGGTCCGTCGTGGTGCCGGCGGAGGCTGGTGCGGGGTTGGATGGGGTTGGGTTGGTCACAGATCCTGAATCGGCCTGGAACGGTGTGACAGCGTGTGCGGGGCAGCCTGGGTGTGCGAAGGCGCTGGCAGATGTACGGGCCGACGCCGAGCGGGTGACGCCACGGCTGCCGCGGCACGAGCGGCCGATGCACTGGTCCGGCTGTGAGCGGCGCTGTGGCAAGCCGGCCGGCGAGTTCGTCGACGTACTTGCCGTGGGCAACGGATATGTGATCGACGGTGAGCGGATGGGGACGTGGTGAGCGGGTTCGAGTACGTGCGCGACGGCGCGGAGATCTACCGGCGGTCGTTCGCGACGATCCGGGCGGAGGCCGCGCTCGGCGACCTCCCGGCCGACGTCGCGCAGGTGGCGGTCCGGATGATCCACGCCTGTGGAATGACCGACCTGGTCGCTGACCTGGCCTGGTCGCCGAACGTGGTCAAGAACGCCCGGGCCGCCCTCCAGAACGGCGCACCGATCCTGTGCGACGCGCAGATGGTGGCAGCCGGCATCACCCGGCGGCGCCTGCCCGCGGACAACCAGGTCATCTGCACCCTGAGCGAGCCGGGTGTCCCGGAACTGGCCCAACAGCTGCAGACCACCCGCAGCGCTGCGGCCGTCGATCTCTGGCACGACCACCTGGCCGGCTCGGTCGTTGCCATCGGCAACGCGCCGACCACGCTGTTCCGGCTGCTCGAGCTGCTCGAGGACGGCGCGCCGCGACCGGCCGCGATCCTCGGCATCCCCGTCGGTTTCATCGGTGCCGCCGATTCCAAGGACACGCTGGCGGCGAACGACCTCGGCCTGGAGTACCTCGTCGTCCGCGGCCGCCGAGGCGGAAGCGCGATCACGGCGGCCACCGTCAACGCCATCGCAAGCGAGGAAGAGTGACAGGCAGACTGTGGGGCGTCGGGCTCGGCCCGGGCGACCCCGAACTGGTCACGGTCAAGGCAGCCCGGCTGATCGGGGCCGCCGACGTGATCGCGTTCCACAGCGCGCGGCATGGCCGCAGCATCGCGCGCTCGGTCGCGGCGCCGTACCTGCGGGACGGCCAGCTCGAGGAGCACCTGGTCTACCCGCTGACCACCGAGACGACCGATCACCCCGGCGGCTACCAGGGTGCGATGGACGATTTCTACACCGACTGCGCGGCCCGGCTGGCTGCGCATCTCGACGCCGGCCGGGACGTCGTCGTACTGGCTGAGGGCGATCCGTTGTTCTACGGGTCCTATATGCACATGCACAAGCGGCTCGCCGACCGGTATCCGTGCGAGGTGGTCCCCGGCGTGACGTCGGTGAGCGCGGCGGCCGCCGTACTCGGGCGACCGTTGTGCGAGCGGGACGAGGTCCTCACCGTGCTGCCGGGCACACTGCCGCCCGACGTACTCGCGGATCGGCTCCGGAACACGGATGCGGCCGCGGTGATGAAGCTCGGCCGCACGTTCGACAACGTGCGGGAGGCGTTCGAGCTGGCCGGGCGCGCCGACGAGGCCTGGTATGTCGAACGTGCGACGACGGAGGCGCAACGCACGGCTCCCCTGGCCGAGGTGGATCCCGAGAGCGTGCCGTACTTCTCGCTCGCGCTGCTCCCGAGTCCGATCAACAACACCTTTACCGCGCCGGCACCCAAGACCGCCACGGACGGATCCGTCACCGTCGTCGGACTCGGTCCGGCTGGGCCGGAGTGGATGACACCCGAGGTCCGGGCGGCGATCGCGAGTGCCGACGACCTGATCGGCTACGGCCCGTACGTCGACCGACTGCCGGACCGCGCTCGTCAGCGCAAGCACGGGTCGGACAACCGGGTCGAGTCCGAGCGGGCCGCGTTCGCCCTCGATCTGGCCCGGAAGGGCTCGAAGGTGGTTGTGGTCTCGTCCGGTGATCCCGGCGTGTTCGCCATGGCCAGTGCGGTCACCGAGGTCGCGTCCGAGCCCGAGTACGCCGACATCGCCGTACGCGTGCTGCCCGGGATGACCGCGGCGCAGGCCGTCGCGAGCCGGGTGGGCGCACCGCTCGGGCACGACTTCTGCGTGCTGTCGCTGTCGGACCGGTTGAAGCCGTGGGACGTGATCGCCGGGCGGCTGACCGCGGCCGCCGCGGCAGACCTGGTGATCGCGATCTACAACCCCGCGTCGAAGTCCCGGACCTGGCAGGTCGGCGCCACCCGCGACCTGCTGCTCGAACACCGTTCACCCAGTACGACGGTCGTCGTCGGCCGGGATGTGGGCGGTCCCGGGGAGTCGATCACCGTGACAACGCTGGCCGAACTGGACCCCGAGCAGGTTGACATGCGCTGCCTGTTACTGATCGGGTCGTCCCAGACCCGCACCGTGCCCCGCCCGGCCGGACCCCTGGTCTTCACTCCCCGCCGATACCCGGCGACGGACAGTGAGCCCACACCAGGGGCCGGTTAAATCCGCCCTCCGGCAGTGTCGGACCAGACTCCGTTGGGTAGGTCTGGCGCGAGGCTGACCAGTGAGGAGAAGCGGAGATGGCTCAGCAGTACGGCGACACCGCCACAGCGCAGTACACCGGCGACGCCGCCACCATGACTGCCCCCGGTTCGGCCGCGCCCGACTCGGACGCGACCACCACCCAGCGCTACGAGGAGGCACGCGCCGCGGCGCACCGTGCGATGAGCAACGTCACGATCGTCCCGACCCAAATGCCGTTACCAACGGCCACCACCGAGCCCATCACCGACCCGGACCTGCTCGCCTACCGCGGCTTCAAGTTCGGCGCTGCCTTCTTCGGCTGGTTGATCTCCATCGCGATGTCGGTACTGCTGCTCGCGGCCGCGGCCGCCGCGGCGGTCGGTACGGCGGAGGTCCTGGACTACTCCCGCGCTGACGCCGAGGCCCAGCCCGGGGCCGCGGGCATCACCGCAGCGTCGGTCGTCGTACTGATGGTGACCCTGGCGTTCTTCACCGGCGGGTACGTCGCCGGCCGGATGGCGCGGTTCGACGGCGGCCGGCAGGGCTTCGGGGTGTGGATGCTCGCGCTGCTGTTCTCGGTGCTCGCGGCCGGTGCCGGGGCCTTCGGAAACAGCCAGTACGGCTGGCTGGACGATCTGAACCGGCCGGACGTGGCGCTGTCCAACGACACCCTGGCCATGGGCGGGATCGTCGCCGCCGCGACCCTCGTCGTCCTCGCGCTGCTGTTCGCGATCCTCGGCGGCAAGGCCGGCCAGCGCTACCACGACAAGATCGACACCCTGCTGGACTGACGGTCACTGACTCACCACGCATGGTCGACGCCCCTGAGGGGTACCGGATGGGGCGACACGGGGCCTGTCTGGTGAGGAGAACTGACCATGGTCCAGCAGTATCGGGACGACACTGACACTCAGCAGGTCGACGAGACGCGTTCGCTGCGCCGCGGCGAGCACGACCATGACTCGCGGCCGGTGGGCTACGTCGACGACGACGTTGACAACGACCGGGACACGCAGCCGCTGCACCGGGCGAACGTCCGGACGTCCGCCGCGACCGAGGTGGACCCGGCGTACCGGGGCTTCAAGGGCGGTTCGGCCTTCTTCGGCTGGCTGGTCGCGATCGGGCTGATCGCGCTGCTGACCGGGATCGTCGGCGCGGTCGCGGCGGCGGTCGACTATGCGACCACCATCGACTGGAACGCGGCCGAGTCCGATGCCGGCACCATCGGCATCGCGTCCGGCGCGGTCCTGCTGCTGATCCTCGCGATCGCCTACTACAACGGTGGGTACGTCGCCGGCCGGCTTGCCCGCTTCGACGGTGCGCGGCAGGGCTTCGGCGTCTGGCTGATCGGTTTCCTGGTGACGGTCGTCGTCGCGGCGATCGCCGCGCTGGCCGGTTCGCAGTACGACGTACTGGACCGGGTGGACCTGCCGTCGGTGCCGATTGCGAACGAGACCCTGACCACCGGTGGAGTGATCGCGGTCGTGGCGGCTGTCGTGGTGACGCTGCTCGCCGCGTTGATCGGTGGCAAGGCCGGCCAGCGCTACCACCGCCGCATCGACAGCAGCGTCGACTGAACGGCCTCCGGCCGGTCTGTGCTACAACAGGCCGTAACCAAAGGGGCCCTCGTGGACCAGTCAACGCTCGGCGTCATCGGCCGTTCCCGCAAGGAGAACGAGTACCGGCTGCCGATCCATCCGCACCACTTCGACCGGATCGACGAAGAGCTGCGGCGGCGCATCGTCCTCGAGTCCGGGTACGGCGAGCGGTTCGGGATCTCCGACGAGCAGTTGGCCAAGTCCGTGGCCGGGGTCGTCGACCGGGACGAACTGATCGCTGTGGCCGACGTCGTACTGCTGCCCAAGCCGCAGCCCGAGGATCTCGCCGAGCTCCGGACCGGACAGGTGCTCTGGGGCTGGCCGCACTGCGTCCAGGACGACAAGGTCACCCAGCTCGCGATCGACCGCGAACTCACGCTGATCGCGTTCGAGGCCATGAACCACTGGACCGCCGACGGCCGGTTCAGCCTGCACGTGTTCCACAAGAACAACGAGCTCGCCGGCTACTGCTCCGTGCTGCACGCGCTCGAGCTGATCGGCTCGACCGGCGACTACGGGCGCCGGCTGCGGGCGGTGGTGATCGGGTTCGGCGCGACCGCCCGGGGAGCCGTCACCGCCTTGAACGCGCACGGCGTGCACGACGTCGACGTCCTGACCGGGCGGGGCGTGACCGCGGTCGGTTCGCCGATCCACTCGGCCCGGATCATCCAGTTCGACCACGACGACCCCGAGAACGACGACCCGCGCCTCAGCCACGCGCTGACCGACGAGGGCAGAGTGCCCCTGGCCGGATTCCTGGCCGAGCACGACGTGGTCGTGAACTGCGTGCTGCAGGATCCGGACGCCCCGCTGACGTTCCTGGTCGAGGAGGATCTGGAGCAGTTCGCGCCGGGCAGCCTGATCGTCGACGTCTCGTGCGACCTGGGCATGGGGTTCAGCTGGGCCCGGCCGACCGGGTTCGGCGACCCGACGTTCGTGGTCGGTGACCACATCACGTACTACGGCGTCGACCACAGCCCGTCGTACCTGTGGAACTCGGCGACCTGGGAGATCAGCGAAGCCGTGCTGCCCTTCCTCCGCCCGGTGCTCGGCGGCCCCGCCGCCTGGCACGCCGATGCCACCCTCGGCCCCGCGATCGAGATCGAGGCCGGCGTCATCCGCAATCCCGGCATCCTCACCTTCCAGCACCGCTCCCCCGACTATCCCCACCCACGGCTCTGATTCCGGGCACTCGGACGAGCCTTGACCGGCCCGTGCTCCGGATCGGGCCGATCCGGCGTGCGGGTACTTCTTGCCGCCCGTACGAGCGGCCACGAAGCTGAGCTGCATGTCCGCTCGCACCGCTCTCGTCGTCGGAGGCACCAGCGGGATCGGCGCGGCGACGGTACGCCGACTCAGCGCCGACGGGCTGCAGGTCGTCGCCGCAGGTCTTGATGCCGGTCCGGCCGAGGTGGAGGTCGACCTGCGTGAGCCAGGCGCACTCGAGCAACTGATCGGTTCGCTCGACCGGCTGGACATCCTGGTGAACGCGGCCGGCATCATCCGCCGTGGCGACGAGCATCGGCCCGAGGTGTTCCGGGAGGTCCTCGAGATCAATCTGACCGGCGCGCTGCGGGCGTCCGAAGCCGCGCACGACCTGCTCGCCGCGAGCCGCGGCTGCATCGTCAACCTCGCCTCGATGCTGAGCTACTTCGGTGGTCCGCTCGTTCCGGCGTACAGCGCCAGCAAGGGCGGCATCGTCCAGCTGACCAAGTCCCTCGCGGTCGCCTGGGCGGCCGATGGAATCCGGGTGAACGCGGTCGCACCCGGCTGGATCGCCACGGACCTGACCGCCGCACTGCAAGCCGATCCGGCCGCCGCCGACCGGATCATCTCCCGTACGCCGATGGCCCGCTGGGGAAAGCCCGAGGAGGTCGCCGGGGCGATCGCCTTCCTGGCCGGCCCGGACGCGGGGTTCGTCACCGGCGCTGTCCTGCCCGTGGACGGCGGCTACCAGAGCACTTGACGTCCTCCCAGCCGTAAGAGACAGGGATTCCAACTACTACGCGGAGGTAATGAGTTGAGGTTCACGCTTCGGCGAGACCCGTACGGGCGTCCCTCTGCGCGCGCTGACGACCCGCCCGGCCGCGATGTTGACTGCTGCATTCACGTCCGCTTTCGCCTGATGTCCGCAGGCCACACACCGGAACACCGCTTGGCTCTCGCGGTTCTCCGGCGCGCAGTGCCCGCAGACGCTGCAGGTCTGCGACGTGTAGGCAGAATTCACTTTCTCGACCCGTCCCGCGGCCTTGTGCTCCAGACGACGTACGAGGGCGCCCCACCCGTTGGCCAGGATGCCCCGATTCAGGCCGGCCTTGGCACGGCGACGGTTCGGCAGATAACTACCCGGTTCTCGGGGGTCGGGCTTCGGCTCGGGTCGCCTCGTCATGGTCGCGACACGCAGGTCCTCTACTCGGATGAGGTCGAATCGCCGCGCGAGGTCCGTGCTGGTCTTTTCCACCCAGTCCTTGCGGCGGTCACTGGCACGTGCATGCAGTTTGGCAATCGCAGCTCTAACCCGCCGGCGTCGATCAGAACCGCGACGGCAGCGGGCCAGACGACGTTGCAGGCATTTGAGCCGCACCCGCTCGCGCTGCGTCAGTCCTGGGCACGACAGGAGTTCGTCGGTGGAGAGCGCCGCGGAAACCACTACGCCGCGGTCCACACCAACGACCTCGCCCGTGCCGGGAGCTGGAATCGGCGGTGGGACGACGGCGAAAGCCAAATGCCAGCGACCAGCTCGATCGCGGGTGACGCGGTACGACTTCGACTCGGGAATCGCACGGGACAACCGGAACCGTACCCACCCGACCTTCGGAACGTTGACCGCGGCCCATTTCCTGTTGAACCTGACCACGCGGGACGCCTGACCACCAACGATACGAAAACCTTCGTGCTGCCCGGCCCTGCGCCAGGTCGGCCGCCGGTGGGTTCCTGCGTAGAAGCTCGTGACGGCTTGGTTGAAGTCACGCAGCGCCTGCTGCTGCACCGTGACGGATCCCGCCCTCAACCAGCCGAACTCGGACCGCGCCTCGGTCAACTGCCGGCACTGCCCATTGACGTTCGGCGTCGCGCCCTTGTCGCGAGTCCACATCGACCACTGCTCAAGAGCCAGGTTCCATACGTACCGCGCATGCCCGCAGTGCTCCAGCAATGCAGATTCCTGCGCGGGAGTCGGGTAGACCCGGTACTTGGACATGTCTCCGATCCAATCAGCCAGGACCGACAGTCCCCGATATCCGAGAGGAGGGAGTCGCGGCTGCTCCTCACCCTGAATGGTGAGGTCGCTCCGCGACCAATGAGATGATCCCGGTTTCAGCAGGTGTTCCGGCGGAGATCGCCGTACCCGCGGTGCCCGACGACGACCGGTTGTGGGTTCAGCAGGCGCCCGGGGTGTGGTTCCGGCCGCTGATGCTGAACACGGTCACAGGCCAGTGGTGCAACCTGCTGAAGGTGACGCGGGCCGGCATCGTGTCCCGGCACCGGCATCCGAGCGCGGTCTTCGGCTACGTGATCAAGGGCAAGTGGCAGTACGACGAGCACGAGTGGGTCGCGGAGACCGGGTCGTTCGTGTACGAGCCGCCGGGCGAGATCCACACGCTGCGGGTGCCGGAGGACTGCACCGAGATGATCACGTTCTTCAACATCTCCGGCGCGATGATCTACGTCGACGAGGCCGGCAACCAGACCGGCTACGAGGACACGTTCACCAAGATCCAGCTGTGCCGCGACCACTACGGCGCGAACGGCCTCGGCGCCGACTACGTGGACCAGTTCATCCGCTAGCCCGGACGACGAGCTCGGTCGGCAGGATGCGAGGACCATCGTCGGTCCCGTCGATTCGGCGGAGCAGTACCTCCACCATCTCCCGGGCCACCAGCTCGAGCGGTTGCCGGATCGTGGTCAGCGGCGGGTCCGACTCCCGCGCGATCCGGGAGTCGTCGAACCCGCCGACGGCCACTTCCTCCGGGACCCGCCGACCGGCTCGCCGGAGCTCCACCAGAGCCCCGGATGCGAGCAGGTCCGATGCCGCGAACACCGCGTCGAGGTCCGGGCTGGCCTTGAGCAACTTCGCCATCGCCTGCCGGCCGGCCTCCTGGCTGTAGTCGGTCGCGGAGACCACGAGCCGCTTGAGCGCCTTCCGCCCGAGCACGTCCTGGTACCCCTGCAACCGCTCCTGTCCCCCGGCGATCTGCGGCGCGCTGATCATCCCGATCCGCTGGTGCCCCTGCTCGACCAGGTAGCGCGTCATCTGCCGAGCACCCTCACGGTCGTCGGCAGCGACGTACGGGAGGACGTCGCCGGGTGCGAGCGGCTTGCCGCAGGCAACGGCCGGTACGCCGCCCTCGGCCAGCTCCGCGATCAACGGGTCGCCGAAGTGGGACGAGATCAGCAGTACGCCGTCGACGTGTCCGCCGCGGACGTACCGAAGGATCCGGTCCCGGTCGGCGTCGCTGGACTCCAGCATCAGGACCAGGCTGACGTCCTGGTCGGCCAGGGCCTGCGTGCACGACCGCAGCAACACGCTGAAGTTCGGGTCCTCGAACAACCGTTCCTGCGGCTCCGAGAGTACGAACCCGATCGCGTTGGATCGCTTGGTCACCAGGCTGCGGGCGCTCTGGTTGACCGTGTACCCGGTGTCGGCCATCGCCTGCCGGACCGCCTCGAGTGAGGCGGCGCTGACGTAGTGGCCACCATTGAGGACCCGTGACACCGTGCCGCGCGAGACTCCGGCCAGCTCGGCGACGTCGTCGATGGTCGGCCCACGCCGCATCGCCCGCCGCGCCGCTCCCCGTGATTTCGGGTGAGCCGCGGGTTCGCTGCTCGACGTCCCCCTGCCTGCCACGGGCCCAATCATGTCAGGCCGGTCTGTCTCCCGAGGGGAGGGCGTTGGCGCGCGCCGCCCGCCCCAGCCAGCCCGCGCTGGTCTTCGGAGTACGAATCTGGGTCGCGTAGTCGACGTGGACGATGCCGAACCGCTTGGCGAAGCCCTCGGCCCACTCGAAGTTGTCCAGCAGCGTCCAGACGAAGTACCCGCGGACATCCACGCCGGCGGCGATCGCAGTACGGAGTGCACTCAGGTGGCCATGGAGGTAGTTCACCCGCTGCGGGTCGTCGACAGTCCCGTCTTCGGCCGGTACGTCGTCGTACGCCGCGCCGTTCTCCGTGATGTAGATCGGCGGGATGGCTGGGTAGGTGGTCTGCAGGTCGACCAGTACTTCACGCAAGCCGTCCGGCTGGACCGGCCAGTTCACCGAAGTCACCGGAACGCCGTCGGGAAGGACAGTCTCGTCACCAGTAGGACCTGCTTGCACGAGGATCCGTCGGTAGTAGTTGATCCCGAGGAAGTCGATCGGCGCACTGATCAGTCCGAGGTCGCCGTCCTCCACGGCATCGAGGTGGATCGGGTAGGTGCCTCGCAGGACCGGGTCGAGGAACAACCGGTGGCTGTCGACGTCGACCCGCCGGGCCGCGTCGGCGTCGGCCTGGGAGTCGCTCGCCGGCGCGACCGGGCTGACATCCAGCGTGAGGCCGACCTGTTGTCCTGCTGCGTGCCGGCCGTCGCGCAACGCCTGCAGCGACAGGCCGTGAGCCAGCAGGAGGTGGTGGACGGCGCGATCACGCAGTACCGAGTCCTTGATCCCGGGTGCGTGGATGCCGCTGCCGTAGCCGGCGTGACTCGACACCTTCGGCTCGTTGAGCGTGATCCAGTGCTGTACGACGTCCCCGAGCACCTCGTGCACCACCGCCGCATAGTCCGCGAACCGGTACGCCGTGGCGCGCACGGGCCAACCGCCCTTGTCCTGCAGGGCTTGCGGAAGATCCCAGTGATAGAGAGTCACGTACGGGACGACGTCGCGGGTGAGCATCTCGTCCACCACCCGGCGATAGTGATCCAGGCCCTTCTGGTTGATCGCACCCGAGCCGTCGGGCTGGATCCGCGGCCAGGCGATCGAGAACCGGTAAGCGCCGAGCCCGAGATCCGCCAGCAACCCGATGTCCTCGGCGTACCGGTGGTAGTGGTCACAGGCAACGTCACCGGTGTCGCCACCGGCGATCGCTCCCGGGACCCGGCAGAAGGTGTCCCAGATCGACTGACCACGACCGTCCGCGTCCACCGCGCCCTCGACCTGGTACGCCGCGGTGGCCGCACCCCAGACGAAGCCGTCGGGAAAGCGCGCGTCACTCATACATAGCCCTTCGTTGATCAGTGATGGAACGGGTCAGCCCTTGACGGCGCCGCTGACCAGGTCGATGCGCCAGTAGCGCTGCAGGAACAGGAAGAGTGCGATCAGGGGCAGCACCGACAGGAACGCGCCCATGATCACCAGCGAGTACAGAGCAGGCTGGCTGGCGCCCTGGTTGAGCATCGAGAACAACCCGACCGTCATCGGGAAGTGCCGGTCGTCGGAGATCATGATGTACGGCAGCAGGAAGTTGTTCCAGATCGCGACGAACTGCAGCAGGAAGATCGTCACCATGCCAGGGATCATCGGCGGCATCCCGATCGACCAGGCCAGCCGGTACTCCCCCGCACCGTCGATCCGTCCGGCCTCCAGCATGTCGTCCGACACCACCGCGGCGGCGTAGATCCGGGACAGGTAGATGCAGTACGGGCTGACGATGCTCGGCAGCAGCACCGACCAGTACGAGTTCACCAGGCCGAGCTTCGACATCAGCAGGTACTGCGGCACCGCCAGCGTGATCTGCGGGACGAGGACTCCTGCCAGGATGCACCGGAACAGCGTCTCCCGGCCGCGGAACCGGTACTTCGCCAGCGCGTACCCGGCCGTCACCGAGATCGCCACGGACAGCAAAGACCCGGCCCCGGCGTACAGGAGGCTGTTGCCGGCCCACTTCCAGAAGATGCCGTCGCGGAACTCGAACAGGTGCGACACGTTGTAGCCGAAGCCGCCGTTGAAGCTGGGCCAGAACGAGAACGTGGTGAACAGATCACCAGGTCCCTTGGTGGCGGCGATGACTACCCAGGCCACCGGGAGCAGGCAGTAGAGGGCCCCGAGCAACAAGATCCCCGTCGACAGATAGCGCGTACGCCGGGGTGCGCGCTCGGTGGATCGCACCGTCGGGCCGGACCGCTCCAGAACCGCCGTGCTCATCGGTCCTCCCCGAACGCGCGCTTCTGCAGGAAGCTCAGCACCGCGAGCGAGACGGCCAAGGTGCCCAGGGCAAGCAGTACCGAGGCCGCTGCGGCCGTGTAGATGTCGTTGTTGACGAAGGCGTCGCGGTAGATCGTCATCAGCGGCACCCAGGTGAACGAGATCGAGTCGGTCAACGGCTGCAGCGTCGACGGCTCGCTGAACACCTGCAGCGACGCGATCAGCGAGAAGATCCCCGTCATCACCAGTGCCGGGGCGATCAGCGGAACCTTGATCCGCAAAGCGATCTGCAGCTCACTCGCACCGTCCACCCTGGCGGCGTCGTCCAGCTCGGCCGGCAGCCCGCGCAGCGCGGTGTAGAGCACGATCATGTTGAACCCGACCCCGCCCCAGATGCCGATGTTGGCGACCGAGAAGAGCACGGTGCCCGAGCCGAGGAAGTCCGGCGCCGGCAGCCCGACCGCCTCGAACGCGGCGCGGATCGGACTCACTCCCGGCAGGTAGAGGAAGCCCCACAGCAGCGAGGCGATCACACCCGGGACGGCGTACGGGAGGAAGATGCCGAGCCGGGTGAACGACGTGAGCCGGGCTCCGCGCGAATCGAGCAGTAGCGCGAACAGCAGGGCCAGACCGAGCATCGTCGGCACCACGATCACGCCGTACCCGAGCATCCGCAGCACCGAGTGCGCGTACGCCGAGTCGGTGATGGCGCCGACGTAGTTCGCCAGTCCGACGAACGACTCCTTGCGCAGCCCGAGGCCGCCACCGGTGACCCGGGACGCGCGGACGCTGAGCCAGATCGTGTAGCCGATCGGGATGATCAGGAAGAGCACGAGCAGCACCAGCGCCGGCAGCAGCAAGACGTACGGCGCGGCGCCGCCTCGCTGCCGCGGTCGGTGAGTCCTGGCCGCGGCGGACAGAACAGCCACCGTCAGGACTCCTTGATCTGGAAGCCCTGCTTCTTCAGATCCGCGACCGATGCCGCCTGCAACTGATCGACGGCCGCGCCGAAATCGCCCTTGCTCTGGATCGCCTTCGCGAACAGGTCGCTGTACTGGCTGTAGGTGACGTTCACGTTCGGCGCCCACGTGAAGCCCCGGGCGGTCTTCGCGATGTCGGCCGCCTCGGTGAAGAACGTCGGCTGGTTGGGCATCATGGCCGGCGCCTTGGCCAGTGCGGGCGTCGACTGACCCGCGGTCGCCGCCGGGTAGATGCCACCGAAGGAGACGAACGCCTCCAGCGCCTCCGGGTCGGTGTTCAGCCACTTGACGAACTTCTGTGCCTGGGCCGACTGCTTCGACTTCGCCGCGATCGCGGTCGCGGATCCACCCCAGAAGCCGGTGGTCGCCGTACCGGACTCCCACTGCGGCATCGGGACCATCGTCCACTTGCCCTTCGTGGTCGGCGCGACGCCCTGGAGCACACCCGCACCCCAGATGGCGCTCGGCCAGGCCAGCAGCGTGCCGTCACTCATCGCCTTGTTCCACTCCGGCGTGTACATCGGCTTGCCCTGCAGGGTTCCGGCGTTCACCAGGTCGCCCCAGAACTTCGCGAGCTTCTTGGTCGGCTCGTCGTTGATCGACACGGTCCAGGTGCCGTTGTCGTTGGCCCACCAGTTCGCGCCGGCCTGCTCGGCCAGGCCCGCGAACCAGCCCGGGTCGCCGGACGAGAAGGTGGCCAGGTAGCGCTTGGAGTCCTTGGACCGGACCTGCTCGGCGAGCGCGCCGAACTCGTCCCACGTCTTCGGCACGGTCAGGCCGAACTGCTCGAACAGATCGGACCGGTAGTACAACATCATCGGGCCGATGTCCTGCGGGATCGCGTAGGTTTTGCCGCCGAACGACGTGAGTCCCCAGGTGCCGTCGGTGAACGCACCCTTGACCTCGCCGGCTAGCGAGCTGAGGTCGGCGGTGACACCGTTGGTGATCAGCACCGGCAGCGCCTGGTACTCGGCGTGGATCAGGTCCGGCGGGTTGCCGGCCCGGTGCGCGGTGACGATCTTGGTGAGCAGTTCCTCGCCCTGGGCCTGGGCGCTGACCGTTACCTGCTGGTTCGGGTTCTTCTTGTTCCAGATCGCGACGACCTTGTCGATCCCGGTCGTCCAGGTCCAGAACGTCAGCTTGGCGGGCGCGTCCGGGTCGCCGGATGGTTGGGGCGCCGCGGCGGGCTCATCGTCGCCGGAGCACGCGGCCAGGGCGGCCGGCAGGGTGGCGGCAAGGCCCACCCCGGCCACTCCGCGCAGGAAGCTGCGGCGACCGACAGCGGGTCCGATGGTCGAACGAGCCATGGTGAACCTCTCCGGATCAGTCGATTCTGTGATCGCTCACGGATTTCTGTGAGCGATCACAGACTCAGCCCCGGGAATCGCGGCTGTCAAGACTTCGGGGCTGCCATTCTGTGAGCGGTCACGGTACTCTCCCTGCCATGCCCGCATCGCTGCCTCCCGGACTGCGCCGGGTCGAGATCGGCTGCCGCGATCTCGACCGTTCCCTCGACTTCTACCAAGCCCTGCTGGGTTTCCGGCCGCTGCCGGACGCTCCGCGACCGGCCGACCGCAGACGGTTGCTCGGCCACGGCACCGTGGTCCTCGAGCTCGTCGAGGTCGGGGCCGACGGCAACCAAGGCGGTTGGGTGAACGACGATCTGCAGGGCGGGATCCGGCACCTCGGGATGAAGGTGGCCGGGGTCGACCGGCAGATCAAGCGGCTGGAGGAGGCCGGGGTGACCGTGCTGTCGCAGCCCCTCGACGTACTCGGCGACGTACGGATCGCGTTCTTCCTCGACCCTGACGGTGCGCGGCTGGAGTTCATCCAGGGCAACCTGAGCTACGAACGGATCTCGTCGCCGGTGCTCGCGGCGGCCGAGGCCGCACAGGTCCCCGGTGAGGAGCCACGGTTCGATCATGTTGCGGTGACGGTGTCGGACCTGCCGGCCACGCTGGACTTCTGGCGCGACCGGTTCGGGTTCGAGGTCATCGGCGAGATCAGGCATCACGGGGATCCACGGGGGTTCCTGATGACGTATCTGCAGGCCGGTCCGGCGGTGCTCGAGGTGTTCAGCTTCGACGTACCGATCGTGCCGAACGATCTGTCGGCTGCCGGTCCTGCAGTTCTCGGGCCGCGCCGGCTGGTCCTCGATGCGCCGGGTGAACAGCAACTGGTCGCACCCGATGGGGTGCCTGTCACGATGGGAGGCTCACGGTGAGCCGCATTCTGGTCACAGGATCGAACGACGGGATCGGAGCGGAGATCGCCCGGGTCCTCGACGCGCACGGCCACGAGGTGATCCGGCACGCACGAAGCGCGGAACGCGGCGGCAGTGCTGGGTTCGTGGTCGGTGAGCTGTCGTCACTGCGGTCGACGCGTGAGATGGCGGCCGACGTACTGCGGCTCGGGGCGCCGGATGTCGTCGTACACAACGCGGGATGGGGTTCCAAGGACGAGAGCAGGCCGGTGACCGAGGACGGTTTGGAGCAGACATTTCAGATCAACGCGCTGGCGCCGCTGCTGCTGACGGCGTCGTTGCCGAAACCGCGGCGGATCGTGTTCGTCAGCTCGGACTCGATCTCCCGCGGCCGGGTCCGCCTCGACGATCTGCAGCACGAGGACGAGTGGACGCAGGACGCGGCGTACGCCGACTCCAAGCTGGTGATGACCGCGCTGGCCTTCGCGCTGGCCCGACGGTGGCCGGACGTGCTGTCGAACGCGGTCCATCCCGGGTGGGTGAGCACGAAGATGAGCGGCTACGCCGCGCCGCTGACCGTTGCCCAGGGCGCCGATACCCCCGCCTGGCTGGCGGTGTCGGACGATCCGGAAGCGCTCGTCACCGGCACGTTCTTCCAGGACCGCAAGGCGATCGAGGTCAACGCGCAGGCGTACGACGTTGACCTGCAGGATGCCTTGCTCACGCGCTGCCTGGAGCTGTGTGACGCCACACTGCCCTAGGGCCAGGTCGGCGGTTGCACGGCCTGAACCGCGGCGATGACCTGCTCCAGGGCGGGAGTCCGCGGCCGGTCGCGGTGCACGAAGATTGCTACCTGCCGTTCGACGCCCGCGTCCCTGATCGGGACCAGGCGTACGCCGGTGAGGTTCGCGGTGGTGACGGCGAGTGCGTTGGTGACCCCGGTGCCCAAGCCGTGGCGGACCAGCGAGAGCAGCGTCTGGGGCTGGTTGGTGCGGTAGACACTCTCGGGATTGAGCCCGGCGGAGGCGAAGGCCAGGTGTGACTCGAACTGGCGTCCACCGGAGGTCTCCCCGATGGAGATCAGCGGCAGGTTCGCCAACTGGTCGAGCCCGACCGACTCCGCGGAGGCCAGCGGATGGCCTTGCTGGAACACAGCGACCAGCGGCTCGGTCCAGAGGACCTCGTGGTCCAGCGACTCCGAGGCGACCAGCGGATGCACCGGGCGGATCGCCAGGTCCACCTCGCCCCGGCCGAGCGCGCCCTCGAGCTCGATGCTCGGCCCCTCGACCAGGTGCAGCCGAACCTCTGCCGGGAGGCGCTGCGCGACCTGCGGGAAGAGCCACGCCGCGGCGCTCGGGTACGTGCCGAAGCGAACCTCTCCCCCGGCGGACGCCAGGTCGTTGAGGCGGCGAAGAATCTCCTCGGCGTGCGGTACCAGGGCCCGTCCTTCCGGGGTGAGGCGCGCCGGGTGAGCCGTGCGGTCGAACAGCTGGACGCCGAGAGCGCGCTCCAGCTCGGCGACGTGCTCACTGATCCGGGACTGGCCGCGGAACACCGCCTTGCCCGCAGCGGAGAAGCCGCCGTGGCGGGCCACCGCGACGAAGCTCACGATCCAGTCCATCCGGAAGCCGTACGCGGCGGTGAGATCCATGCCACAAACGCTAGCCGGGAAGACGCCGCCCGGCCGGGACGTTGGACGTGAGGTGCGAGAGGTCGAGGTGGTGGTGATCGGCGCCGGGCAGGCCGGACTGTCGGCTGCCTACCATCTGGTCCGGATGGGATTCACGCCGTACGACGAGGTCGTCGTACTCGACCGGAATCCGGCGCCCGGTGGAGCGTGGCAGCACCGGTGGGACTCGCTGACCATGTACGACGTCCACGGGATCGCGAATCTGCCCGGGGTGCCAGTGCCGCCGAGTGCCTCCGATGCCCGTGCCAATGAGTTCGTGCCGGGGTATTTCGCGGACTACGAGAAGCGGTTCGGGTTGCCCGTCGTACGGCCTGTCAGCGTTGAGAGCGTGCGGAAGGTGGACGGGCTGTTCGAGGTGCGGACGTCCGCTGACACCTATCGTGCGGAGGCTGTGGTAAACGCGACGGGGACGTGGAATCGGCCGTTCATTCCTTGGTATCCGGGGATCGAGAGCTTTCGTGGGCGGCAGCTGCACACGGCGGACTACCGCGGGGCGGCTGAGTTTGCGGGGCAGCATGTGCTCGTCGTTGGCGGTGGCGCGTCGGCGGTGCAGTTGCTCGCTGAGATCTCCGAGGTCGCGACGACCACGTGGGTGACCCGACGGCCGCCGGAGTGGCGGACCGGTGAGGACTTCAACCCGGAGTACGGGCGAAAGGTCGTGGCCAAGGTCGAGGAACGCGTTCGCGCCGGCCTCCCCCCACGAAGCGTCGTCAGCGTGACCGGCCTCCACCTCCGGGAGCAGGAGCAGGCTGCGTTGGAGCGCGGCGTCTACACCCGCCTCCCCATGTTCACCCGCATCACCTCCACCGGCGTCGACTGGGCGGACGGGCGACGGTTGGACGTCGACGCAATCCTGTGGGCCACCGGCTTCCGCGCGGACCTGGCCCACCTCGCCCCGCTCCACCTCCGGGAACCCTCCGGCGGAATCCGCATGGACGGCACCCACACAGTCCTCGAACCCCGAGTCCACCTGGTCGGCTACGGCCCGTCCGCCAGTACGATCGGCGCCAACCGAGCCGGCTTCACCGCAGCCCGCTCCCTCCGCACCCTCCTGAAACCAGCCGCCGCCTGAACGGCCGTCAGGTGGTGGTGGCCAGGTGGCGTTCGGTGGTGGTGGGCCAGTGGGGGTGTTTGCGGACGGCTATCGGGAGCAGGGTGCCGGTGATCAGGAAGATGGTGGCTGTCAGCAACCAGCCGGGCCAGCCCCAGCTGACGGCGATGGTGGTGAGGATGAGCGGTGCGATGAGGTCGCCGACTTGGTGACCCATGGCATAGGCGCCTTGGTATTGGCCCTGGGCGCCGGGTGGGGCGAGTTCGAAGCTGATGCCCCAACCGCCTGCCGACTGCAGCATCTCGCCCAGGACGTGGATGAGGGCTGCGACGACCAGGAGGCCGACGGTGACGGCGCCTGAGGTGACGTCGGTGAGAGCGAGGACGACGCAGGCTCCGGCGAGGAGTACGCCGGCCCGGCGGCCGGCCCGGGCGGCGCCGGGGAGGTGTTCGGTGCCTCGGGCAACGCGGAGCTGGAGCAGGATCACGGCGACCGAGTTGATCACGAGCAGGACGGCGATCAGCCAGCGCGGCGCGTCGGTCGCGGTCGCCACCCACAGCGGGATCGCGATCTGTGCCATCGCGTTGTGCATGCTCAGTACGCCGTCCAACGCGACGAAGGCGAGGAACGGCCGGTCCTTCAACGCGGTCAGTCCGGACGGACCGGTTGCCGACGACACCTTCTTGACCTCGGGCAGGCCGAAGCGGACCAGAGCCGCGGTGATCACGTACGTCGCCGCGTTGGCGAGCAGTGCGGCGACGTACACCTCACGCCGGTCAACCGCGAGAACGACGCCGGCAACAGCCATGCCGGCACCCATGCCGATGTTGGTCGTCACGCGAAGGATCGCCCGCGTGCGGACCCGCTGGTCGGACGGCGACAGACCCGCGATCAGCGCTCCCTTCGCGCCACGTTGACCGGAGTCGGCGATCGCGGTGATCCCGGCGACCACGATGTACGGGACGAACGAGCGGACCTGCGTCAGCGCGCTCATCGTGATCGCTTGCAAGACGAGGAAGCCGACGTACGCACGGTTCGGTCCGAGACGATCGGCGACCACGCCGAGCGGAGTGCTGGCCACGAGCCCGACCAGACCGGCGATGGTGAGGCCGATGCCGACATGTCCGACGGACAGGCCGGCTGCCCGCGTGAGGTAGAGGGCGCCGACGGCGGCGTACACACCATTCCCGAACGTGTTGACGAGAGTCGCGCCGATCAACCGACGTACGGCAGGCGGAAGAGAAGCTGTCACCCCCTCACCCAACTACCGCCCGCCCCATCCGCCCGGTGGACTGACAGATCCCGTCAATGCATCAGCCACCGAAGCATTCCTGTGCCGATGTCTTCAGGGGGTTGGCTCGGCTAGCGTGGCCGGTATGTTCGAGGGGACTGATTCGGCGGTTGTGGTTGCCGTCCCGGCGGCCGAAGCCGCCGTCAAGGAACATCGCGCGAGGTTCGACCCGGCCGCGGCGTGGGGTGTCCCTGCGCACGTGACGGTGCTGTACCCGTTCGTTCCGCCGGCCGCGCTGGATGAGGACGTGCTCCGCTCCCTCGCCGACGCTGTGCGCACGGTGCCGCGGTTCAGGGCTGGCTGGAACGCGACCGGCTGGTTCGACGAGGACGTCCTGTGGCTGGCGCCCGATCCCGCCGAGCCGTTCCGGGCGTTGACCAAGGCCGTGTTCCGGGCGTTTCCCGATTACCCGGCGTACAGCGGTGAGTTCCAGGACCTGATGCCCCACTTGACCGTGGCGAGAGACGGCACCCCAACCGAGCTGAGAGCAGTAGAACGGCAGGTCCGCGGACACCTCCCGATCTCCATGCTGGTCACCGAGGTCCAGCTCATGTGCGGATCGGACGCACCCAACTCCTGGCGGACGATCCGCGACATCCCGCTCAGCGCATGATGAGGTTGAGGAGATCCGCGCCTAGGTGGTTGAGGGCGGATTCGTCCAGGCGGTAGGCGACGAAGCGACCCTGGCGTTCGGCGGTGACCAGGCCGACTCGGGTGAGGGCTCGGAGGTGGCGCGTCACCTGAGTCGGGTGAAGGCCCCACAACGCCGCGATCTCGCCGGCCGTCCGCGGTTCGCTGGCGACGGCTCGGCAGACCTGAAGGCGGTCGGGGGCGGCGAGGGCTTCCAGGCGACCGAGCATCTGTTGAGCGGTCGGTACGGCGGTCCCGACGCCCACCACCGGGTAGATCACAGTCAGCGGCTCCCCAGGGATCTCCCCCAGGAACAGATGCGGCGCGATGTAGTTGCTAGGGACAAGCAACAGCGACCGCTCCGACAGATCGATCCGTTTGCTCTGCACCTTCTGCACCACCGCGCTGTCCCGATCGCGCACGGAGACAGACCCATCCAGCGACCGCAGCATCGCCAGTACGCCGTCCCGCATCGCCAGATCACGGTCCTGCCGCCCACGCGCCGCCAGCGCGTCCCGCGACTCCTCCCACACCGCAGCGAACCACTCCTCCCAGCAAGCATCGAGTAAATCGAGGAAGCGACGTACAGGCTCCTCCGGATCACTCAGCAACGAATCAACCAGCGCAGCGACAGCGGGACCCCGGCTGCGGGCCCAGTGGCGTACGGCGTCCGTGTCTGTAGTCCGACTGCTCAGCGGACGCCCACGCAACGGCCGCACCAACTCAGCCGCGAGCTCCTCCGGCGCCCGAGCCCGCAGCGCCGCCAGTTCGTCCTGCCACGACGGCATCCCGATCCCTCTGCTCGTCGCGAAGAACCGCGCCCGGACAGCCCGCACAGTCCACGTCCACTGCGACAACTCACACCGCAGTACGTCGGGCAGTCGTACGGCGGCCGCCCAGTCGACGCGATCGTGGTGGGCGGGCTCGGCGAGCACATGGAGGGCGCAGCCGAGCTCGATCAGGGGTGAGGCGACGTGGCGGATCCGCTCGGGGTCGAGACGGCTCAGGCCGGCGAGAACGGTGGGCACCTAGTACCTCACCCAGGAACGGCCCACTAATCCTTCAGCTTGAACTGCAGTTCGGTGTCCCATTCGGCCATGTCCGGGACCTCGCGTGGGTCGGACTTGTAGACCTCGAGCCGCGCGGTCCACCTGTCGCCGTCGGCATCCCACTCGAGGCCCTTGTCGTCCGCCCAGGCCAGCAGGTCGCGGGTGGCGTCGACCAGACCGTCCGGGTGTCCGTGGTACGTCGTACTGGCGTAGCGCCCGGCCGGGAGGACGCCGGTGACGATCTCGCCCTCACCGCTGTGCAGATCGTCGACCGGGAACCCGATCTCCAGGACCAGGCCGGCTTCCATGTCGACCACGTCGTACTTGAAGAACGGTGCGTCGTTCGGCGCGATCTCCCGGGCGGCGAGCCAGTCGATCACCTCGCGCATCCGGTCCGCGAACGCACTGATCTGGTTCATGGCGACCTTGCCCCGCAGCGCGACGTACGGCCGCTCCCCCAACTCCACGATGTCCGGCATTCCACAGTCCTCCCGGCTCGGCAACGCGATGACAGACTCAACCTAACGCCTGCTGGATCGCAGCGGTGTTCTGATACTCGCGCCAGCCCGCGATCTTCCCGTCCCGGACCCGCAGTACGCCGATGAAGCGGGCGGCACCGCGGTGCCCGGTGGCGGTGATCTCACCGGCCAGTTCGTACTCGACCACCGCGACCTCGGGATCGAGCGTCTCGTGCAACGCCAGCATGGTGAAGCGGTCGAACCGCACCGGGAACCCGGACCGCGCCGGTTCCGCGAACGCGAGCCACTCCTCCCGCCCGTCCCACCGCATCGGCCCGCCTGGTGCGAACGGCACCTCCATCACCACGTCGTCGGCCAGCAGGTCGTCCATGGCGCCCGGATCACCCAGCCACCCCTGGCCCATCCGCTCGACCACCGCGTGCAGTTCCGGCATGAACACCCTCCAGAAGATGAGTCACCACTCAGGTTCAGCACCGACTATAGTGAGTGGCCACTCAGGTTTCTAGTCCCGGAGGTCGGATGGCGCGGGCCGATGCGCAGCGGAACCGTACGGCGATCCTGGCCGCCGCAACCGAGGCGTTCGCCGAGCACGGACCGAGGGCGACCACCGAACAGGTGGCGATCCGGGCCGGTGTCGCGGTCGGCACCGTGTTCCGGCACTTCCCGACCAAGGACGCGTTGCTGGTGGCAATCATGAAGGAGTCGCTCCGGCGAGTGACGAAACTGGCGGCCGAGTCCACCTTGTTCGAGTTCCTGACCGCGGTCGTGGACGAAGCCATCCGAACCCGGACTGTCGTAGCCGCGCTCGCCGGCCCGGAGCTCGACATCGGCGACGCGTTGCGTGGGTTGACCGACGAGATCGAACGGCTGCTCGAGCAGGCGAAGGAGGCGGGCGAGGTACGGCCCACTGTCCGGGTGGACGAGGTGATGGCCTTGCTGACAGCAACCACCCAGGCCGCGCAGCACAGCACGTGGTCTACAGACCTTCAAGAGCGGACGCTGGCGATCATCTTCAGAGGTCTTGCCTAGGCCCACCCCGCGGCCGTCTACTGAGACCGGGGGGTGCCGCTCATGAAGCGGATCAGATTCAAGGTGGCCGCCGCGGCGGTTGCCGTACTACTACTAGGCCCGTCAGCGTCGGCCATGGCTGAGCCCACCACGCCGCTCACCTATGGAGCCGGTACGACGGCCACCCGGTTCACCGGACTCGCGTTCGACACCTGTACGGCGCCGACTGTTGCGCAGATGACTGCATGGAAGGCATCGCCGTACAAGGCGATCGGGATCTACGTCGGCGGGGTGAACCGGAGCTGTGCACAGCCGCAGCTCACCCAGAGCTGGGTCAGCAGTGTGACCCGCATGGGCTGGCGTCTCATCCCGATCTACCTCGGCTACCAGGCTCCCTGCACGTTCCGCTCGAACGCGGTGAAGATCACCGCAGCGTCCGCGGCCGCACAGGGAGCACTCCTGGCAGGTGACGCGGTCACCAAGGCCAGAGCGATCGGACTACTGGCGGGCAGTGCGATCTACGCCGACATGGAGCACTACAACACAGCCGACGCGACCTGCCGGGCCACAGTGCTGCGGTTCCTGTCGTCGTGGACGAAGGAGCTGCACCGCCGCGGCTTCCTCTCCGGCGTCTACGCACACCAGGATTCCGGTGCCCGTCACTTGGCCGAGGTCTACAACTCGACCGCGTACGCCCGGCCGGACGCAGTCTGGATCGCCCGCTGGAACCTCAGCTCGTCGCTGACGAACTGGCCGCTGATCTCCAACCGCTACTGGCTCATCGGCCAGCGAGCCAAGCAGTACCGGGGCGATCACACCGAGACGTACGGCGGCGTCACCCTCAACATCGACAACGACAGTTTCGACGCACCCGTCGCCTCGGTCTGGTACTCCTACACAGTCCGAACGACGATCCATACTTACAGCGGCCCGGGGACCTCCTATCCGGTGCGAGGGACGATCGCCCTGAACGCGGGCGTGCGAATCGTCTGCCAGACGTTCGGCCCGAAGATCGGCGTCACCACGGTCTGGGACAAGCTGATCGACGGGACCTACATCACCGACTACTACGCCAGGACACCGACCAAGCCCGGCTACAGCGCACCGATCCCCGGCTGCAGCAACCCGTTCCAGACGACCGTCGACAACCTGAGCCGCCGGCACGGCCCGGGAACGTCGTACGCCACGTACCCGGGCCTACTGCCGGTCGGGTCGCTGGCGTGGGTCACCTGCCAGCGCCCTGGTTCCAAGGTCGGTACGACGTCGGTGTGGAACCGGCTGAGCGACGGCTCCTACGTCACCGACTACTACGTCGCCACGACGAGCAACACCACCTACTCGGCACCACTGCGACGATGCTGACTCACTGAGCCCACGGCGGCTGGATCGTCGTACCGTCGGCCACGGTGGCGGTGAAGCCGGCGGTGATGGCGACGTGGAGCTCGGCGATGTCCTCGCCGAGGTTGGTCAGTGAAATCGGCTCGCCGGCCGGTACGACGACCGCGTCGCCGGCCGCGAGCTTCTCGCCGTCCGGGGTGACCTGGACGGTGCCGCTGAGCACCATGAACACCTCGTCGCGGTCGATGGTGTGCGGCGCATCGCCGCGGACACCGGGATCGATCGTCAGCTTCCACGTGCACAGACCGGCGGACCCACGGCTCGGCGCGGCCAGTCCGGTGAACTCGACCCCGGGCAACCGGAACCGCGGCGCCTCGGTAGCGCGAATGACCTGCATTGCTTCCCCCTATCAGAGATAGTCAAGCCAACTTGACCAAGTCGGCTTGACTATCATGGCGGTCATGACGCGTTCGGGCAAGCCTGATTTCGGGATCCTGCTGGTGCTGGCGGACCAAGAGTTCGTCGGCGCGCTGCGGGCGGCGACGGCGGAGCAAGGGTTCGACGACCAGGGCCGGTCGGACGGTTTCGTACTGCGCACGCTCGGTGCCGGACCGACGACGATCAGCGGGCTGGCGGCGCGGCTGGAGATCACCAAGCAGGGCGCGAGCCAGATCGTCGACGACATGGAACGCCGCGGTTACCTCGAACGCCGCGCGGACCCGTCCGACGCGAGGGCCCGCCTGCTGCACCTCACCGACCGAGGCGAGGCCGTACTGCAGGCGGCCCGGAAGTTCCACCAGGCCTATGAACGCAAGCTCCGCCGCAGGTTCGGCGACGAAGCGATCGACACAGTGCGCGGCGTACTGACCGAGATGGCCGGCGAGGCTCAGGTCAGTACGCCGCACTTCAGAGCATTGATGTTCTAGCAGCCCGAGGCGGTGAGCCGCACCCGCCAGACGGGGTTCGCTAGGAGTCGTCTGTTCGGACCGGCAACGCTGTTCGGCCTCGGCCGAAACGCCGCAACTCAGGGGAAGTAGGTCGGGAAGAGGTCGTTGGTCGGCCAGGTCTTCACACCGTTGGCAGCGGTCCACAGCGCCGCGTCGATGTCGCCGTACGACTTGCCGCTGGGGTCGTCACGGCGGTTGAACAAGGCGGCCCAGCTCATCCCGTTGTAGGTGCGGACCACGATGCTGAAGGTGCCGGGCATGCTTCCGGTGTGCCAGGTGTTGCGGCCGGTGCCGCCGCTCGTGGTCGGACGGATCTGCCAGCCAAGGCCGTAGTACCAGCCGTCGGGCTGGATGCCGATCTCGGGCTTGGCCCAAACGCTGTTCAGCGACGTGGTGTTGAGCACGCTCGACGACGCGTCGAACATCTTCGCGAACCGGACCAGGTCCGGAGCGCTCGCGATCCAGCCGCCGTTCGAGTCCTGGATGCGCATGCTGAACGATCCGTACGGCGCGGCAACGATCTTGCCGGTGTTGTCGAGCACCGTCGGACCGGTGTACTGCGACTCGTACGGCACCTCGCCGGTGTGCTTGGCGATGGTCCAGCCCTGCGCCATCCGGGTGATCTTCAACGGAGCGAGCAACTTCTGCTTCACGTACGTCTCGTAGCTCAGCCCGCTGACCTTCTCGATCACGCGGCCGGCCAGCACGTACCCGAAGTTCGAGTACGCGTACTTGCTACCCGGCGCGAAGTCGAGCTTCTGCCCGGCCATGTACTTGATCTCGTCGGCGTGCTGGAGCTCCATCGGGACGCCCAGGGCCTTGGCGATGATGGCGTCCTTGAAGTTCGGGTCGCCGGAGACGTCGCGGTCGAACCCGCCGAGATGCTGCAGCAGCCGCTTGATCGTGACCGCGGACCAGCGGGTGTCCTTGGTCTGACCGGTCGGCGGCGTGATCGCGATGATGTTGCCGACCGGCGTGGTCAGGCTCAGCTTGCCGTCCTGCACGAGCTTCATGATCGCGGCCGCCGTGAACATCTTCGACACGCTCGCGACGCGGAACAGCGAGGTCGGCTGGACCGTCAGCGCGGTCGACGTACTGTAGCCGCGGGCAAGCACCAGCCGGCCCTTGTACGTCACCGCGAGCTGCCCGCCGGTCACCCCGCGGGCCAGCATGAAGGCCTTCATCTGGTTGTCGAAGCCGGCCAACGCCGACACGGCGGTGCCGGTGGTCTTCCAGGTCGCGGCGGCATCGGCCGAACGGCTCAGGGCCGTCCCGGCTCCGGTGCCGACGGCGGCGACCGCCCCGGTTGCGAGCACAAGCTTGCCGAGATTCCGGCGCGTCAGCTCCACGAACGTGTTCTCCTTCGGGTGTTCAGGGCAGGGGTGTAGTGCCCGTGAAGTCTGTCACCGCAAAGGTTCGTTCTAGGGCTCGTCGACCATCGAGGCGTACGAGATCACACCACGACGGATCTGGTCGACGACGGCCCGCGCCGTACTGCGCAGCGGCGTCGGGCCGGCCGCGTCCGCGACCTGCTCGGTCAGATCGATCAGTTGCTTCACCCAACGAACGAAGTCGCCCGCGGCCAGGTCGGACTCGTACAGCACCTCGGCCAGCGACGCACCGGACGCCCATCGGAACGCCGGCCAGCAGAACCCGAGATCCATCGACCGCAGGAAGTCGACCCGCATGTCCCGCTCCAGCGCGGACAGATCCCGCCAGATCGACCCCATCCGCTCCAGCGCCAGTCGTACGTCGCCGCGCGGCAACCGTGGCGACGTCGGCTCGTCCTTCGACCGCGCCTCGTAGACGAGGGCGGCCAGACACGCGGCCAGCTCCGGGACGGCCAGGTCGTCGAACACTCCTTGCCGAAGGCACTCGGCGGCGACCAGGTCGAGCTCGGTGTAGATCCGGGCCAGTCGATCGCCGGCCTCGGTGGTCTTGTCACCGTCCAGGTAGTGCAGCGCGTCCAGCACCTGGCAGACCCGGTCGAACTGACGGGCGATGGTGTTCGTCCGCTGCTCGATCTTGCGCTGCACCTCGCGGTTCTCCCGGTCGAGCCGGAAGTACCGCTCGGCCCAGCGGGCGTGGTCCTCCCGGTCCGAGCACCCGTGGCACGGATGCGCGCGCAACTGCGCCCGCATCTCCTGCAGCTCCGGATCGTCGGCGTGACTGACGACGTCTCTGCCGCGGGCGCGCGACGGCGGCCCGTCCTCACCGAGCATGTCGGAGCGGGTGCGCAGTACCTGCGCGAGCTCGCGCCGCTGCTGCGGGTTGCGCGGGTTGAACTTCTTCGGGATCCGCAGGCTGCCGATCGCCTCGACCGGGGTCGGGAAGTCGATCATGGACAGCTTGCGGACCTGCCGGTCAAGCGTCAGCACGGTCGGCCGCGGGCCTTCGCGCTCCGACCGCATGCCCGGGTCGAGCACCAGGGCCCAGCCCGCACTCCGGCCGGCCGGGATCCGGACGATGTCGCCGATCCGCAGCTTCTCGATCGACTCCTGCGCCTCGACCCGGCGGTCCAGCTTGCGCCGCTTCGATCCGGAGGCCTCGCGCTCACCGATCCTGCGGCGCAGATCGGCGTACTCGAGGAAGTCGCCCAGGTGGCAGTCGATGGACTCCTTGTAGCCCTCCAGCGCCTCGGTGTTGCGCTGCACCTGGCGGGCCAGACCGACGACGGCCTGGTCGGACTGGAACTGCGCGAACGACAGCTCGAGCATGTCGCGCGCCCGCGTCCGCCCGACCTGGCGGACCAGGTTGACCGCCATGTTGTACGACGGGGAGAACGACGAGCGGAGTGGATACGTACGGGTCGACGCCAGACCGGCGACTGCGCGCGGATCGAACCCGGGCTGCCACAGCACGACCGCATGCCCCTCGACGTCGATGCCACGGCGACCTGCCCGGCCGGTGAGCTGCGTGTACTCCCCCGGCGTGATGTCGACGTGCGCCTCGCCGTTCCACTTCGAAAGCTTCTCGAGGACGACGGTGCGCGCCGGCATGTTGATGCCCAGGGCAAGCGTCTCGGTAGCGAACACGACCTTGATCAGGCCGCGCGCGAACAACTCTTCGACGACCTCCTTGAACGCGGCCAGCATGCCCGCGTGGTGCGCCGCGATGCCGCGGCTGAGCGCCTCGGAGAAATCGTGGTACCCGAGCACGCCGAGGTCCTCGTCCGGCAGGTCTGCCGTCCGCTCGGCCAGCACCCGCTTGATCTCGTCCCGCTCACTCGGCTTGGTCAGCCGCAGGCCGGACCGCAGGCACTGCAGCATCGCATCCTCGCAGCCCTTGCGGGAGAAGATGAAGTAGATCGCCGGCAGCAAGGCGCCCGCGTCCAGCTCCTCGACCACATCGGACCGGTACGGCGTGAAGTGCGTCCGGGTCGGCCGGCTCTTCGGGAGATCCCGCCGCCGCCGGGGTTTGCGCGAGTCGTCCCGAAAGATCCGGTTGTCGTCGCGAGCGATCCGGACCAGCTGCGGGTTGACCAGGTCCTTGATGTCGACCTGGTTGGCTTTCGCAGGGTTGCCGGACTTCGCGGGCTTGGGCGCACCGACGCGGGCGGTCGGCGCCTCGCCGGCGAACAGGTCGTGCAGCCGCTTGCCCACCATCACGTGCTGGAACAGCGGCACCGGCCGCTTCTCCTCCAAGACGACGACCGTGTTGCCGCGGACGGTCTCCAGCCAGTCGCCGAACTCCTCCGCGTTGCTCACGGTCGCGGACAGCGACACCACCGAGACCGAGTCGGGCAGGTGGATCAGCACCTCTTCCCAGACCGCGCCACGAGCCCGGTCGGCCAGGTAGTGCACTTCGTCCATCACGACGTACGAGAGTCCGAGCAGGGTGGTCGACGCGGCGTACAGCATGTTGCGCAGGACCTCGGTCGTCATCACGACGATCGGCGCCTCGGAGTTGATCGAGTTGTCGCCGGTGAGCAAGCCGACCTTGTCGGAGCCGTAGCGGCTGACCAGGTCGGCGTACTTCTGGTTGCTCAGCGCCTTGATCGGTGTCGTGTAGAAGCACTTCTGCCCGCGCTGCAGGGCCAGATGTACGGCGAACTCGCCGACCAGCGTCTTCCCGGAGCCGGTGGGCGCCGCCACCAGCACCTGGTGGCCGTCCTCGAGGGCGGCACAGGCGCGCAGCTGGAACTCGTCCAGCTCGAAGTCGTAGAGCGCCCTGAACTCCTTCACCGCAGGATGCTCCTGGTCCGAGCGGAAGACAGCATATTTCTCGGACGGGGTGCTCATACCCCCAGGCTATGCGACGCCACCCACAGGAAGGCGCAGGGTCAGGAAATGAGAGGCCCGGTCCAGGGCTTCGTCGGCCTCGTCCATGACGCCGGCCATCAGCGGGTAGACGTGCGGTGCGCCGGCGACGACGTCCAGGCTGACGTCGACGTCGTGCTGCGCCGCGCGGACCGCCAGGCGGAGTGAATCGTCGAGCAGGACCTCGGCCGAACCGACCTGGATCAGCAGCGGTGGCAGACCGGTCAGATCCGCGAGCAGCGGGCTCGCCAGTTCGTCGCTCGGATCGTGACCGGCGAGGTAATGCTCGGCGTACCCGGACATGTGTGCACGGCTGAACAGCGGGTCGAGGTCCCCTCGCGCGTCCATGCTCTCGCCGGACAACGTCAGGTCGACCCAGGGCGAGAAGACGGCGGCAGCCACCGGCAGCGGCAAACCTTCACGGCGTGCGGCCACCAAGGTGGCGAGCGCTGCTCCCCCGCCAGCCGAATCACCCACGATGACAATTGGCCGGCCACTCCCGAGCAGTTCCTTGTACGCCGCCAACGTGTCGTCCACCGCGGCCGGGAACGGATGCTCCGGCGCGAGCCGGTACTCCAGCGACACCGCAGGTAGACCGGTACGCCGTGCGAGCGGCGCGGCGAGGTTGGCCCCGGTCCGGGCCGAACCGACCACATAACCGCCACCGTGCAGGTAGAGGATCACCGCGTCGCCATCGGCACCCGCGACCTGCACATCCAGAGCGGGCCGGCCGCCCAGTGTGCGGGGAGTGAGTGTGACGTCGTCGCCCAGCGGACGGTCGGCGAAGATCGCGTCGAAGTCGGCCCGCTCCTGCGCCGGGGTCCGGTCGGGGTCCCGCTTGGTCATCATCGATCGCGCCGCAGCGCGTTGGTCCTGGCTCATCGTCGGTCTCCGTCGCTCAGTGATAGATTCCAAGGAATACAGTTCCTGATAACTACATTCCAAGGAACCTAATTCCCACGAAGCAGGATCTGCCTGTGACTGATCTCACATCATTGTTCACGGACCTGGTCCGGCTGGAGACGCGGCTCTACAACGTCCTCGACGCCCGACTGAAGGCCGAGCACGGCCTGCCGCTCGGCCAGTTCGAGTTCCTGCGCTTCCTGGCGTCCCGCGGTACCGCCCGGGTCTACGACCTGGCGCAGTGGGCCGCGATCACGGTCGGAGCCACCAGCAAGGCCGTCGACCGCCTCGAGGCCGCGGGCCGCTGCCGGCGGATCGCGAACCCCGGCGACCGCCGTTCCTCCCTGATCGAGCTCACCCCCGCCGGCACCGAGATCCTGACCGCGGCGACACCCACCGTCGACGCCGAGCTGATGACCTGGGTCGGCTCGGTCCTCCCGGCCGAGAACCTCGAGCAGCTCGCCACCATGGTCTCGATGCTCCGCCGGCGCGCGGAGGCCGACCCTCGGACCGACCGCGCCGAACCCAAGGCGATCCCCGGGAGCTAGGCGCCTCGCGCCGGAAGCATCGTTGCCGGGAGCAACGTCACGGCCGTGAAGACGAGCACCCACCAGAACGTGTCCGCGAACGCCGCTGCGGGATCGCCGGCGTGATGACCGAGACGCGACTGCAGGATCGCTGTCACCACGGCGGCTCCGGCCGAAGCGCCGAGGGTCGTCACCGTGGTGATCAGACTCGTCGCGCTGGGGATGGCCGCGGGGTCCAGACCGTGATAGGCCGCGACCGACACCGGCACAGTGGCCGCCGCGATGCCCATCCCCCAGACCAGCAAGGCGATCGCGAGGACGACGAACGAACTCGTGTCCGTCACCTGCGTGAAGGCGAACGTCGCGACGACGGTGATCCCGACACCGGCGAGAGCCACGGGCCGGGCGCCGATGCGGTCGGTCGCCCTGCCGACGTACGGCAGGGCAAGCATCGTGCCCAGACTCTGCGGGGCGAGCAGCAGCCCCGCCTCCAGTGCACTGTGACCACGAACCTGCTGGAGGTACAGCGGCATCAGGAGCATCGCGCCGAACACCGAGAAGCGGGACAAGAAGTTCAGCACTGTCGCCACGGTCACCGGACGGTGGCGGAACAGCCTCAGGTCGAGCAAGGGCATCGTCGACCGCAGCGCATGCACCGCGAACGCCGCGAGCAGCAGCACACCACCGATCGCCGACGGCCACGTCGCCGTACCGCTCAGAGACAGGACGAGGAGCGCGATCGCCGGTGAAACGAGCGCCAGCCCGATCAGGTCCAGCCCAGCCGAGCGAAGTACGGCGTCGGCCCGAACGGTCCTCCAGGCGAGTGCGATCGCGGTCAGCCCGATCGGCAGGTTGACCAGGAAGATCCACCGCCAGCCGATCGTGTCCACCACCAGGCCACCGAGCGGTGGACCGGCGATCGGCGCGAGCTGGGCGGGAATCGCGACCAGGCTCATCACCCGGCCACGACGGTCGGGACCGGCGGCCTTGGCGAGGATCATCATGGTGAGCGGGATGATCATGCCGCCACCGAGCCCCTGCAGGACGCGGAACGCGATCAGACTGCCCGCCGACCAGGCCGTGGCACACAGCGCCGACCCGGCACAGAAGACAGCCAGCGCCGTCAGCCACATCGCCCGGGCACCGAACCGCTCCACCAGCCGGCCTGTCGTCGGGATCGTGATCGCGATCGACAGCAGGTACGCCGCACTGACCCATTGGACGGTGACCACAGACGCGCCGAAACCGGCGGCGATCCGGGACAGCGCCACGGTCACCATTGTCATGTCGAGCAGCGGGGTGAGGGCTCCGACCATCACCACGCCGCCGAGCTTCAGAATCGATCGATCCAGGGCAACGTCGGTCATCCACAGCACACTACACCGTGCAGTGTAGTAGCGCTACACTGCACGGTGTAGTCGATCGGGGAGGAGCACCCACGGTGGTCAGGGAAGGGTCGCCGGCCAAACGGGCCGCGATCGTACGCGCGGCGTTGAAGGTCTTCCTCGCCGAGGGCTACGCCCGCGCCGGCGTCGACGCCATCGCCGCCGAGGCCGGTGTCTCCAAGCGCACGATCTACGACTACTACGGCGACAAGGAGCGGCTGTTCCTGGCGGCGATCGCGGAGACGCGCGCGGGCCACGAGAAGGGCTTCGAGGCACTGCTGCAGGAGACCATCGACGACGTCACCGACCTCGAAGACGCGCTCTTCCGCTTCGGGCGCGTGTTCGCGACCGAGGTGGCGAAGTCGGCCGAGCGGACCGAGATCCTGCGGCTGATGATCGCCGAGGCGGCCCACTTCCCAGGCTTGCTGGCGGACCGGCCGACCAGGACCGCCCTGGCCGACCGGCTCGAGGCACTGCACCAGCGCGGCCTGCTCGACGTACCGGATCCGGTCGAGGCGGCCGAGTTCCTCGGCGTCCTTGTCACCGGTCCCGTCCAGAACCGGACCTGGTACGGCGCGGTTCCGGTCGATCAGGACGAGATCGATCACCTGGTCCGCAGCGGCGTACGGATCTTCCTGGCCGCCTACGGCAGATGACCGCCGCCCGACCGCCGGGCAGGGCGGTCGGGCGGCGGTCGAGGATCAGCCGATGTGGTACGGGTCGCCGTACACCTTCCAGTCGAGTGGGGTGTTCAGGTCGAGGTTCCCGTTGCCGAGCCAGACCCGCTGGGCGGTGTCGACGCGGCTGGTGTCGCTGTGGGCTTCCTCCTGCTTCATCGCCCAAACGCGGGCGTCGAGGAAGGCGTTCAGGTACGTCGTCTCGTTGCCACCCTGCGCCGGCGGCTTGGCCGTCTGCAGCGCGCGACTGCGGATGCCGCCGAAGCTGGTGCCGCCGTTGCCGGGACCGTGCATGACGATCGCGTCGTAGTAGCAGAACTGGCCGAGGATGCGCAGTCCGTCGGACTTGCCCCGCGACACCGACGGGTTGAAGTAGACCCGGTCGCGCTCGTCGTTCTGGCACTGCTGGAACGCGGTGTCGCTGGCCGCCGTCTTCCAGTCCTTGGTGTAGTTCGGGTCCAGACCGTCGTGCGAGTCGCTGCCGTCCACGTCCCGCAGGGCCGGCAGGTACTTCTGCAGCACGTTGCCCGGCTTGCGGTCGGCGTACAGCTCGACGAGTTCGAGCATGTCGCCGGTGCCCGAGCAGAACCCGATGATGCCCGCGGTGTAGCCACGGCCGTCGTCGATGTCCTCGATGTAGGTGTACTGCGCCTCCCAGTCCAGCGAGGAGTTCTCCGCGCTGCAGACGATCTGCATCGCGATCTCCTTCTTCGCCGGATCGTCGAGGCCGGTCGCCTGGACCGCGGCGTCGGCGGGCGAGGCGTAGCGGGAGACGAGGGCGGTAGCCGGGGCGGCCGCTAGGGTCAGTCCGAGCAGCAGCGCGGTCCTGCGCGTGGGGCGGGTCTGCATGGTTCCTCCGAGGGGCGTCCGAGGATTACTGTTAGGAAGCTTTCCTATCAGACCAGAGGCAGAGATGAGAACACTTCACTCCGTGAAGATTGTGTCTCAGGCGAAAACGGTCAGTGCACCGGGAGCGATGCCGATGTCGACCGGGAGCGGGCCGAGCACCTCGCCGTCGGCGTACGCCGTGATCCCGGGCGACTCGATCCGGACCGAGCGGCCGCGCGCCGTTCGCAGCATCGGGTGGCCGACATGCGTGCCCTTGGACAGCTTCGGGAACATCTGCAGCAGGGTGAACCGCGACACCGGCTGGATGATCGTCACGTCGAGCAGTCCGTCGTCGATCTCCGCGCCGGCACAGATCTGCAGTCCCCCGCCGTACGTCGGCCCGGTGCCCACCGCGACCAGCATCGCCTTGGTCTCGATCACCTCGCCGTCGACGGTGACGACGTACTCGAGGGGTTTGAACGTGCGTAGTTCGGCCAGGGTGGCGATCGTGTAGCGAGAGTTGCCCTTCGGCCAGCTCATCGCGTTGGCGCGCCTGTTCACCAGCGAATCGAAGCCGCCGGCCACGACCGTGGTGATGTACTCGTCCTTGGCCACCGCGAGGTCGATCGCGCGGGTCTTGCCGGCCACGATCAGGTCGGCCGCCGCGGCCGGATCCTTCAGTGGTACGCCGATCCCGCGGGCGAAGTCGTTGCCGGTGCCGGCCGGGATCACGCCGAACGGCATCCCGGACTTCGCCAGCACCTGGGCGCCGAGATGGACGGTGCCGTCGCCACCGATCAGCGCGACCGCGTCCGCACCGGACGCGACCACCTCGGCCGAGATCCGGCCGACGTCCTCCGCGCAGGTAGTGGCGTGAACGTCGACGGTGATCCCCGCCGCTGCGAGGCGTTCGCGGACCACCGGAGCCACGCGGGCACCGAGGCCGCGGCCGGAGGTGGGATTCACCACCAGCGCGATCCGTCTGGTCATCAGTCGGCCAGCAGTTCCTCGGCCCTGCGGGCCTTGCGCTTGTCGAGGATCCGCGTGATCACCTCGGCAATGAAGAACAGCAGACACATGGGGATGGCCAGCAGGCACATCGTGAACGGGTCACCCGACGGTGTGGCGACCGCGGCGAAGACGAAGATCACCAGCACGATGTACGGCCGGAACCGGCGCAGCGCGGACGACGGCACCACACCGAGCATGTTCAGCAGCACGACCACGAGTGGGATCAGGAAGGCGACGCCGAACACGATCATCGTGCGCAGCACGAAGTCGAGGTAGTCGGGCAGCTCGACCAGGTTCTGGATGTCGAGTGGCGTGAAGCCCAGCAGGATCTCGATGCCCTTCGGCAGGGTCCAGTACGCGACCCAGATGCCGGCCGCGAACAGCGGAGCGGCGATCCCGGAGAACAGGTAGGCCCACTTACGTTCGTTGCGGTGCAGGCCTGGCGCGATGAACGCCCACAACTGGTAGAGCCAGACCGGCGAAGCCAGGATCAGCCCGAACAGTGCCGAGATCTTGATCCGGAACGTCAGCGCGTTTCCGACGCCGGGGAACGTCAGCTGCGGGGTCTTCACGTTCCCCGCGTCCTTGGCCATCTCGGCGACGCTGGTCAGGAACGGCTTGGTCAGGAACTCGAAGGCCTGGTTGTAGAAGACCCAGCCGACAATGGTCCCCACCACGATCGCGAGCACGCTGATGAGCAGGCGGTTGCGCAGCTCGATGATGTGCTCGCGCAGGGTCATCCGACCCTCGTCGTCCTTCGGGCGGCGCTCCTTCTTCTCCTTACGCCGCCCGAACTTCACCATTGACACAGCTGGGGCGCTCGGCTCAGTTGGCCGTGTGCGTCGGCGGCAGGCCGTCGCCCGGCGCCTGGCCGTTGACCTGGTTCGGCTGCTGCGCCGGCTGGGCCTGCGGGGCCGCCTGCTGTGTCGGAGCCTGGGCGGACTCGTTGCTGCCCTCGGTCAGCTCCGAGTCCTTCTTCTTCGGGCCGACCTCCTCTTCCCAGATCTTCTTCGACTTGCCGAGCTGCTTGACCAGCGCCGGCAGCTTGGCCGATCCGAACAGCAGCACGACGATCGCGAGGATGACGAGCCACTCCGCGCCCTGCGGCATACCGATGAGCGGTGCTGCCATGTCGATCTCCCTTTCACACACACTTGCCTGGTGGCTCAACGCTGAGTCGTGGGCCGAATACTACGCCGGGGCGTGCTCGCCCCGATGGGTCTGTCCGGACCCGGCCGCGGACTGCGCTGCCTCCAGCTTGGACTGGGCGGCGACCAACTCACGCGTCAGCGCCTTGGCCTGGCCCCATACCTTCTTCGCAAGCAGAGCGAGGACGGATAGCCACACCGCCACGACTGCGAGAAAGAGCAGGAACCAGTACATACCCAGGAGCCTAGCCGGTTCCCGGGCATCGCCCACGCCCCGCGTGGCGTCTCGGCGGACAACGGTGTCGGAACGTGATGGTAAAACCGAGTGTCTCCAGCGGGACATGCCCGGCCCGGCGAGTGGGCAGGGTCCGCGGGGACAAGGCTGTGGTACGGCGAGATGAGGGGGCGGTTGATGTTGCGGATCGGGGTCGAGGAGCGGCGGACCCGGCTGGGCCGGCGGCATCGCCTGCTGTCTTCCTGCCACGCGGCGGATCCGGTGGAAGCTGCGGCAGCGATGGTCGCCTTGCACGCCACCGATCCGGCCACCGTGCACCTGTCTGTGGCCGCTCGCGTACCAGGGAGTGATGTGCTGGGCACGGAGCGTGCACTGTACGACGACCGCACGCTGATCCGGATGCTCGGCATGCGCCGGACCGTGTTCGTCGTACCGACGCCGTTCGCGCCGATCGTCCAGGCGGCGTGCACCGACGACATCGCGGTCAAGCAGCGGAAGCTGCTGGTCAAGCACCTGACCGAGTCCGGGGTCGGACCCGACGCGGACGCGTCCGGGAAGTGGCTGCGGGCGGTCGAAGAGTCAGCCGCGACTGCGCTGACGCTGCGCGGATCGGCGACGGCGCAGGAGTTGTCCGCCGACGAGCCGCGGCTGCGGACCCGGCTCAACCTGGCGGTCGGCAAGGCGTACGCCGCTCAGCCGTATGTGACGAGCCGAGTGTTGTTCCAGCTGTCGGCCGAGGGGCGGATCGTGCGCGGACGGCCGCTGGGGACGTGGCTGAGCGGTCAGCACCATTGGTCGCCGGCGGAGGACTGGCTGCCTGGCGGACTCGGCGACAAGCCTGCGGCTGAGGAGGCCCGGGTGACGCTGGCGCGGGCGTGGCTGTCGACGTTCGGACCGGGTACGGCGGCGGACCTCCAGTGGTGGAGTGGGTGGACGGCCGGCCAGACGAAGAAGGCGCTGACCGCGGTCGAGGCGGTCGCGGTGGATCTGGACGGCCAGGTCGGGTACGTGCTGCCCGGCGACGAGGCGCCTGAGGTGCCGGTGGAGCCGTGGGTCGCGTTCCTGCCCACGCTGGACCCGACACCGATGGGCTGGAAGGACCGCGACTGGTACCTCGGCGAGCACAAGGCGAAGCTGTTCGACAACACCGGCAACATCGGCCCGACCATCTGGGCGGACGGCCGCATCGTCGGCGGCTGGGGGCAGCCCGAGTCAGGCGAGGTTCGCTTCCAGCTCCTCGAGGACGTCGGCCGCGAAACCACCCAACTGATCGAAGCCGAAGCCGCCCGCTGGACCACCTGGCTGTCCGGCGTCCGAGTCACCCCACGCTTCCGAGCTCCGTTGGAAAAACAGCTGAGCCAGAACTGATCCGCCCCGCTGTCCCCAGCCCTCCCCCGGCCCCGCTGTCCCCGGCCCCGCTATCCCACCCCAGCCCCTCCCCCGGCGCGGCTGTCCCCCTGGCCTCCCGGCTCCGGCTCACCTTCTCTCACCGCGGTGAGTTTGAACGGACAACCCCTGAAGTTGCCGCTTGTCCGGTCGTAATTCGACGGGAGAACGTGCAACCCGAGGGGATATCCGCTCAAATGCCCGCACGCGCGGCGGGGACGCTGCCCGGGCTCGGGCGGGGCGCGGGGGTGGAGGTGTCGTCGTGCGCCGCGAGCTCACGCTCAGCATCCGTTGCCTGGCCGCATCTGGGGGATACCCCGACTTTCTGGCGATGCCGGCCGGGTCGAAGCGAGATCGGGGAGTTCTGCCTGCCGAATCCGGTACACCGCGCTCCCCGGTCCGGCCCTGCGGCTGTTGATGTGCAGATGGACAGGTAGTGCACCGGCGATACACCGTACGCGCGAGGCGTTTCAGCTCAGGTGCACTGCGGGCTGCTTGACACTTCCTGTCCGAATGCACAGTCCGCCCTCCCGGTGCCTCCTCCGGACGCGCTCACACGACCACGCGCGGAGGGAGAGGGGATCTCCCCTCGGGTTATGCCCGCTCCCCTTCCATACGAACGGAGAAGGCACCGTTTGAGGGGACATTCCCTCAAACGCACTCGGGCAGGCCGGGGACGGGCGGGTGGCTGGGGTGGGTTAGTCGTCGTAGGCCGCGAGGGCTTCTCGGGCTGTGGCGGCTATCTGGGTGGTGAGGTCGGGTGGGTCAAGGACTGTGGCAGCGCCGCCCAGGCGGAGGACGAGGCGCTGGAGCCAGCCGGTGTCGGCGACGCGGAGCTTGACGATCAGGGAGTTGCCGGGACCCTCTTCGACGGACTCGTTCGGGTAGTACTCGGCGACCCAGCGGGCCGGCGGGTCCAGCTTCACCGTCGCCAGCAGGTCGCGCTCGGACGGCTGGAACATCCCGTTGGACAGGTCACGTGGCGTCGCCTCGGGCGGCGGTTCGCTCGGCAGGTCCAGCAGCTTCACAGCCGCGATCCGGTCAAGGCGGAACAGCCGCACATCCTCGGCCAGCCGGCACCACGCCTCGAGGTACGTACGCCCCTCCGAGACGACCAGGCGCATCGGGTCCACGTCCCGCTCGGTGGTCTCGTCCCGCGACGGTACGTCGTACGTGAGGTGCAGGCGGCGCTTCCCGGCCAGGGCGCGGTTCACGGTGTCGGCGATCCCCGGGTCGGCCGGCTCGACGTGCACATGAGCGGCCGCGCCTTCGCTCGCCGCCGCGGCCTCTCCTGCTGCGCGCTCCAGCTTGCCGATCGCGCGGTCGACCGCGTCCCGGTCGTTTCCGGCCGTCACCTCACGCAACGTCCGCAGCGCGGTCAGCAGCGCCAGCGCCTCGTCCGCGGCCAGCCGCAGCGGGCGAGCCAGGTAGTCGGCGTTGTTGATGTGGATGACGCCGTCGCCCTCGGCGGCCTCGATGTCGATCTCGATCAGATCGCCCATCTGCGCGCCCGGCAGACCGCAGAACCACAGCACCTTCAGGTCCGCGATGATCTGCTTCGGCCGTACGCCGAACTCCTTCGCGACATCGTCGACTCGGGCGCCGTCGTTCTCCCGCAGATAAGGCACCAACGCCAGCAACCGCTGCACCTGATCCCGAGCATTACTCATCCGCCCGCCACCGTCCGCAGCCTCCACAAGACGCCGTCCAGCACGTCTCCAGGGCCTTCGACGACCGCATCCGGGCCGTACGACGCGATCTCCTCGGCGAGCACGCCGGAGTCGGCGTACGGGACGTGCAGCAGGTCCCAGCCCTCCTCGTACGGCTCGATGGCGTTGGCGCGACGGCGCAGGCTGACACAGGAACCGGTGCGGGCGCGGACCTTCGCCTCCGACGTCGGACGCGGCGGACCCAGCTCGGACACCAGTGAACGCAAGTCGGTGCCCTCGGGCACGGTGAACGCGCGCGGCTCGCCGACCGTCTTCACATCCCCGCCGATCCGGGACAGCCGGAACATCCGGGTCGCCTGACGGTCGCGATCCCGGCCGACGACGTACCAGCGGCCGTGCCAGGAGACGATCCCCCACGGCTCCAGGGTCCGGGTGGTCGGCTCCGAGGCGCCGCTGCGGAGGTGCTGGAAGCGCACCACGGTCCGGCTCACGACCGCCGACCAGAGTGGGTCGAAGGCCGGCTCGGACGCGCCGACGTGCGGCTCGATCGCGCTCAGCGCAGACTGGTCGGTCTGGATCCCGGCGGCCTTCAGCTTCAGCACCGCGGAGGTCGTCGCCTCGGCCAGGCTGGCGTGCTGCCAGACGCGGGCGGCAACGCCGAGTACGGCGGCCTCGTCCGGCTCCAGGTGGACCTCGGGCAGTTCGAACACGTCCCGGCGGATCCGGTAGCCGACCTCGTCGGAGAAGAACTTGTCGATCGTGCCCATCTCGATCGGGATGCCGAGGTCGCGCAGTTCGTCCTTGTCCCGCTCGAACATCTTCTCGAAGGCGTCGTCGGTCTGGCCCGCGTACCCCTCGACGACCTCGCGGATGCGTTCCTTCGTCACGTAGGTGCGCGCGACCAGCAGGCAGATGACCACATTGAGCAGTCGCTCACTCTTGCGCGCCGACACCCGACCACCTTACGGCCTGAGAGCGTCAAATCCCGCCCTCCCGCACCGAAATCTTCGAACACCGGTTCGACCCGCTACTCTCGCCCTGTGATTCGGTGGCGGGACGGTGTGGTGAGTGCGGTCGGGCGGAGCTGGGCTGGTGCGGTTGAACTGACTGTGACGGTCGGCGGACAGTCTGTGCGCGCTCTCGCCTACCCCGACCTGGTCGGTACGCCGAACGCCGGCGACCGGGTGCTGCTCAACGTCGGCGCGCTCGACAAGGGCCTCGGAACGGGCGGCTACGCGCTGGTGGTCGCCTTACCGGACCGGCTGCCGGCCGACCGTCCGGAGCGCGGTCACCTGGTGAAGGCCCGGTACACGCCGCTGCAGACCATGGTGCTCGGCGCGGACGAGCAGGACTCACCGGACCACGACGTACTGCGTGACGCCGACGACCTGTTCGGTACGCCGGTCGTGGTGGCGGACCTGCATTCGGCGCTGCCCGCCGTACTGGCCGGGGTGTACGAGGCACGGCCGACCACACGGGTCGTGTACGTGATGACGGACGGTGGGGCGCTGCCACTCGCCTTCTCGCGCACTGTGGCGTCGCTGCGGGACAGCGGGTGGCTGGGTGGGACTGTCACGGTCGGCCAGGCGTACGGCGGCGATCGGGAGGCGGTCACGGTGCACACCGGTCTGCTGACCGCCGTACACGTGCTGGCGGCGGAGCTCGTCGTACTGACGCAGGGGCCGGGCAACCTCGGGACCGGGACTCGCTGGGGGTTCTCCGGTGTGCAGTCCGGTGAGGCGGTCAACGCGATCGGGACGCTCCACGGGCGGGCTGTGGCGTCGCTGCGGATCTCGGAGGCGGACCCGCGGCCGCGGCACCGGGGGATCTCACACCACAGCCTGACGGCGTACGGCCGCGTCGCCCTGCAGCCGGCGGACGTCGTCGTACCCGATCTGACCGGTGACTTCGGGGACGCCGTACGGGACGCAGCCGAGCCGCTGAAGGCCCGGCACCGGGTCGTGCGGGTCGGACTGGACGGCCTGTACGACGCTCTGCGGGCCGCACCGGTCAAGTTGTCGACGATGGGACGGGACCTCGACGGCGACCGCGCGTACTTCGAGGCAGCGGCGGCGGCTGGGCGGCACGCAGCGGGTCTGGTAGACGTTCCACCACCTGGAGTGGGGTCTCAGTACTCCTGATCCGGGCGGCTGCGGCGGTCACGCTGGAAGCATGGCAATCATCGCTGCTCCTGAAGCCCCGCTGACCGCTCGGTGGGCCACTCTGATGTGGCTGCTCGCGGTCGGTGCCGGGGTTGCGGAATCGGTGGTCGGAGTCGCCGGGGCGATCGCAGATGGTGTGTCACCGTCGGCTCTGGTGATGCAGATCGCCGTCCGCAGCCTCATCTACGGCGCACTGTTCGTCGTCATCGACCGATTCTTCCGCCACGGTGTCCCCTGGTCGCGCTACCTCCTGGCCGGCCTGCTGGGCACGGTCGGTATCGCGTCTCTCGTCTATGGACCGGTGACCTGGCTGCTCGACGGCGGAGACTTCACGACGCTGCAGTGGTCTGTGGAGTTCGTGGCCTCAGTTGCGGTGCGCAGTGTGCACATCACCGCGGTGGTGACTGCGCTGGCGCTGACCTTCCACCCCGACACAACCCGCTGGTTCCGCCGCTGAACGCACCAAGGGCCGGTCCCCACCTGGGGAGACCGGCCCTTGAGGTGAACGGCTACTGGCCCTGCTGCTTCGGAGCCGGGAACGCGTTCAGTACGTCAATCACCGCGAAGGCGGAGATGGACTTGCCGGAGGCGTCCTTCGACGGGGGCAGCTCGACCAGGACGCGGCTGCCGATCGGCATACCGGCCAGGCCGTCGACCGGACCGGCCTGACCGTTCGGGCCGGGTCCGACCTGGAGCTGGTCGGTCGGGGCCGGCGGCTGCGCCGGCGAGGTCTGGGTGGCGGGCTGGCCGTCCCAGGTGCTGGCCTGCTTCTTGCCGGCGTAGTCGAAGACGGCGTACCGGGTGATCAGCTGGCTGCCCTTCTCGATCGGCTTGCCCTTGCCGAGCGCGATCACAACCGGCTTGCCCGGCTTGGCCGGCGCCTTGAAGCCGGCCGGGACGGTCGCCTTCGGCTCCGCGTTCAGTCCGCCGGTGATCTTGATCTTGGTCGCCGCCGAGGTGGCCGGCGTCGCGTCCAGCGGGGTGTCGTTCCCGGCCGCGCCGACCAGGTCGACGACGAAGATCAGCGTGTCGTCGCCCTTGATCCCGGCCTGCTCGTTGCCCTGCTCCTTGTAGCCCTTGTCGGACGGGATGGACAGCATCACCCGGCTGCCGATCTTCTTCCCGACCAGACCCTCGTCCCAGCCGCCGATCACGCCGCCGACCCCGATCGGGAACGACGACGGCGCACCGCGGTCGTAGGAGTTGTCGAACACCTTTCCGTCGCGCCAGATCTGACCGAGGTAGTTCGCGGTGAGCAACTCGCCCTTCTTGACCTCGGGACCGTCGCCCTCCTTGAGGACCTGGGTCACCAGGCTCTTCTCCGGGTCACCCTCGCGATGGGTGACGGTCGGCTTCTGGCCGAAGTCAGACGTCACCTTGATCCCGCCCGCCCCGAACTCGGGCTTATCCGATCCGCAGGCCACCAGGGAGGACCCCAGTACCGCCACAACGACCAGACTCAACAACTTGCGCACGAAACCAGCACCTCGAAACATCCCGGCGCGCTCCGCGCCGCTCGACACACAGGGGGCAACAACGCGGCCAACCCTAGCCTGCGCGACCAACCCCGCCACCGCCCGGCCGCGTCACCGTTCGGTCACGCCACGCACAGTCACCCGGCTCAGCGACGTACCTGACCTGCGACTACATGCTGGCGATGAGTTTCTCGACGCGCTCGTCGTGGGACTTGAACGGGTCCTTGCAGAGCACGGTGCGCTGGGCCTGGTCGTTGAGCTTCAGGTGCACCCAGTCGACGGTGAAGTCGCGGCGGCGCTCCTGCGCACGCTTGATGAACTCGCCGCGCAGCCGCGCCCGGGTGGTCTGCGGCGGCACCGACTTCGCCTCGAAGACGCGCAGGTCGTCGACGACCCGGGTGACCGCGCCCTTGCGCTCGAGCAGGTAGTACAGCCCGCGCGGCCGGTGGATGTCGTGGTAGGCCAGGTCGAGCTGGGCGACCCGCGGGCTGGCCAGGCCGAGGTTGTTCTGCTGGCGGTAGCGCTCGATCAGGCGGTACTTGATCACCCAGTCGATCTCGCGCTCGATCCCGCTCAGGTCGCCGGACTCGATCGCCTTCAGCGTCCGCTCCCACAGCGACAGCGCCCGCTCGACGGCCGGCGTCCCGAGCTCGCGGCGGTCGACGAAGTCGCGCGCCTTGGTCAGGTACTCCCCCTGGATGTCGAGGGCACTGGCCTCGCGCCCGTTCGCCAGCCGGACCTCACGGCGGCCGGTCATGTCGTGGCTGATCTCGCGGATCGCGCGGATCGGGTTGTCCAGGGTGAGGTCGCGCATCACGATGCCGGCCTCGATCATCCGCAGCACCAGGTCGGTGCTCGCGACCTTGAGCAGCATCGTGGTCTCGGACATGTTCGAGTCGCCGACGATCACGTGCAGCCGGCGGAACCGCTCGGCGTCCGCGTGCGGCTCGTCGCGGGTATTGATGATCGGCCGGGACCGGGTGGTCGCGCTGGAGACGCCCTCCCAGATGTGCTCGGCCCGCTGTGACACCGAGTAGACCGCGCCGCGCGGCGTCTGCAGCACCTTGCCGGCACCGCAGATCAGCTGCCGGGTGACCAGGAACGGGATCAGTACGTCGGCCAGCTTGGCGAAGTCGCCGTGCCGGCTGACCAGGTAGTTCTCGTGGCAGCCGTAGCTGTTTCCGGCCGAGTCGGTGTTGTTCTTGAACAGGTAGACGTCGCCGAAGATGCCCTCGTCGTGCAGCCGCTTCTGCGCGTCCACGAGCAGACCCTCGAGGATCCGCTCACCGGCCTTGTCGTGCGCGATCAGGTCGGTGACAGAGTCGCACTCGCCGGTCGCGTACTCCGGATGGGAGCCCACGTCGAGATAGAGCCGCGCCCCGTTGCGGAGGAACACGTTGCTGCTCCGCCCCCAGGACACGACGCGCCGAAACAGGTACCGCGCCACCTCGTCGGGGGTCAGTCGGCGCTGACCGCGAAAGGTACAGGTGACGCCGTACTCGTTCTCCAGACCGAAGATTCGCCGGTTCACACACCCCACAGTACGGTGCCGCTCCGACAACCGGGCCATGTCTCAGGCGCGCCGTTCCCCGGCGTTACCCCTTTGATGTCAACCAGCGCGGCCCGAACGGACGTACGCACCTGACTTTCCGCAAGCGACTGGCATCGGGGCAGGTAGGAATTTCCTGGGATAGAGAGATGAAGCGGGCGTGCCGGGCCAGGCGAGTGCGGCGCCACCGGCGCTGGCCGGGGGCTGCACGCTGAAGGTCGGGCCAACTGGTGGATCAGGTCTACAAGCGGAAGATCGGCGGCGGGCGGCCGGCGGAGCCGGGACTGCCGCTGCCCACTGGCTTGGGCAGCGGCTGTCTGTTGTGTCTGAGCTCGTGGCTAGCATCCGGTGGGTGACGGACGTGCGGGCGTACGTCGAGTCCGGCGTACAGCTGGCGATCGACGACGGGACAGCCGCGTGGGTCTTCGAGCCCGAGCGGTGGGGGCGCTGCGGGCAGGGTGCCGACGAAGCTGCGGCGCTCCGCGATCTTGGTGCGGAGCTCGGAGCCGACCTGCGGTGTGTGGTGGTGGAGCGGGTGGTGGGTGACGAGCAGGCGTTCGAGCGGGATCTTGTTCCTGCGGCGGGCGCCGAACGGGCCGCGACGTTGAAGCTTCTCGAGGAGAGCCGGCGGGAGACGGCTGCGCTGATCTCGTCCTGCTCCCCCGCGATGCTCGACTTCGATGATGCTGATCGGGTGCTGCCGTCGTTCGCCGCGTGGCGGACGGTGCGGCAACTCGCCTGGCACATCGTCGACACCGAGAGCCGGTACTACCTCCCGTCGCTCGGTCTGCCCTACCGGGAGCCGTTGGAGAACTTGGCCGACGAGTTGGAGCAGTCAGCCGAGCATGTCCGCCGTACCGTCGCCACGATGCCGGCGGACCTGGTACGGCGGGTCGACGGCGAGGTGTGGACGACAGTGAAGGTCCTCCGCCGCCTCGCCTGGCACGAGCGGTCGGAACTACGCACGCTCCGCCGCCTGGTCGCCCTCGCTCTGCGCTAGATAGCGCGATCTTCGGAAACAAAGGTGCACCCAGCGACGAACAGTTTCCGGTGTTCGGTGCGGGCGCTCTGGGGATCAGAGGTCGACGAGGTCCAGGAGTTGGCCTAGTTCCTTAGGGTCGAGTGGACGGAGTTCGCCGGTGTGGAGGTTGCCTCGGCGTACCGGGCCGATCGCCGTACGGGTGAGGCGCTTGACCGGGTGGCCGATCGCGTCGAACATGCGGCGGACGATGCGGTTGCGGCCCTCGTGCAGGCTGATCTGGATCAGCGTGCGGCCGCGGATGCTGGAGACGACCTTCACCGTGTCCGCCTGCGCCGGGCCGTCGTCGAGTTCGATCCCATCGAGGAGCGTGCGGAGTACTGCCGGCTTGACGTTGCCCTCGACCTCGGCGACGTACGTCTTGGAGACCTCGTACGACGGGTGCGTGAGGCGGTGCGCGAACTCACCGTGGTTGGTCAGCAGCAGCAACCCCTCGGTGTCGGTGTCGAGCCGCCCGATGTGGAACAACCGCTCCGGCCGGTCCTGCACGTAGTCCGCGATACACGGCCGGCCCTGCGGATCCGCCATCGTGGTGACGACGCCGCGGGGTTTGTTGAGCACCAGGTACACGTGCGCGCTGACCGGCGGGATCCGCTCCCCGTCGACCCGGATCACCGAAACCTCCGGATCCACCCGCACCCCGAACTCGGTCACCACCGCCCCGTCGACCTCGACCCGCCCCTGCTCGATCAGCAACTCGGCATTCCGCCGACTCGCCACCCCCGCCTGAGCCAAAACCTTCTGCAGCCGAACCCCGTCCTCACCCATCAGACCGACGAACCCCAACCACCCTAGAATCCAACCCACTCACGCCTTCGCCGTCCCCGTCATCCACAGCACCCGACCCACCAGCCCCCCACCCGTCCTCACCCGAGGTCCCGCCTGCATCCGAGGTCTCGTCCTGGTCCGCGATCTCGTCCTGATCCGCAGCGTCATCCTGCACCGCGACGTCCAGGTCCCCGTCAATCCCAGCGTCCGCCTCATCCGCGGACTCCCGCTCACCCGCGTCCGCGGGACCCGCGTCGTACGCCGAGCTCGCGGCAACCTCGCCCTCGAGCTCACCCGGCCCGCCGAAAGCCCCCTGACCGACGTAACCGGAGTCCTGATCATCCGCACCCGCGGAACTCAGGTCGCCGCCGATCCCGGCATCCGCCTCGTCCGCAGACTGCGGCTCACCCGCGTCCGCTGGATCCGCGTCGTACGCCGAGCTCGCGGCAACCTCGCCCTCGAGCTCACCCGGCTCGTCGGAAGCCCCCTGACCGGCGTAGCCGAAGTCCGAATCCTCCGCGCCAGCGGAACTCAGGTCCCCGCCGATCCCGGCGTCCGCCTCGTCCGCAGACTGCGGCTCACCCGCGTCCGCGCGACCAGCGTCGTACGCCGAGCTCGCGGCATCCTCGCCCTCGAGCTCACCCGGCCCGTCGAAAGCCCCCTGGCCGGCGTAGCCGGAGTCCTGATCATCCGCGCCAGCGGAACTCAGGTCGCCGTCAATCCCGGCAGCCGCCTGGTCCGCGTGCTCGCCGACCGGTGCCGGCCCAGCGGCAGCAGCTGCGTCCTCACCAGACTCATCCGCCTCGACGGTACTCAGATCCCCGTCGATCCCAGAGTCCTCGGCATCTGCGGCCTCCAGATCTCCGTCGATCCCGGGATCCGCCTCGTCCTCAGGCTCGCGCTCGACGAGTTCGCCTCCGTCAACGTACGCGGGGATCTCATCCCCCGACTCCCCCGGCTCCTCGGATTCTTCGGGTTCTTCCGGCTCTTCGGCGGTCGCGGTGGCGGCCTCGGTGGCTGGTGGTTCGGTGGGGTCGTCGGTGGGCTGGTTGGTGGGGGCGGGGATGGTTTGGGCGGCCAGCTCTTCCTCGATGTCGTCCATTTCGGGGAGGTACGGCGCCAGTTCGGGGAGGTCGTCGAGGGACTGCATGCCCATGCGTTCGAGGAAGTACGTCGTGGTGCGGTAGAGGATCGCCTGGGATTCGGTGTCGGCGCCGGCCTCCTCGACCAGGCCGCGGGCGACGAGCGTGCGCATGACCCCGTCGACGTTCACGCCACGGATCGCGGAGACGCGCGCCCGGCTGACGGGTTGCTTGTACGCGACGACCGCGAGGGTTTCGAGTGCGGCCTGGGTCAGGCGTGCTTGCTGACCGTCGAGGACGAAGCGCTCGACGTACGGCGCTGCCTCGACGCGGGTGTAGTAGCGCCAACCGCCACCCACCTCACGGAGATCGAACCCGCGGCCCTGCTCGGTGTACTCCTCGGCCAGCGTGTTCAAGGCTGCCGAGATGTCACCGGTCGGGCGGCCGACCGCACGAGCCAACGTCAGCACAGGCAACGGCTCGTCCGTCACCATCAGAATCGCTTCCAACGCCCGCCGCATGGTGTCGTCATCAACAACAACCTCATCCCCCACCGGCACCTCGGTCTGCCCCGGAGACAAGTGCTCCTCGTCATCCCCCACCAGGTCGCCCTCGGCCGAACCGCTGTCCCGGTCCGCCAGGTTCGCATCTGCGATCTGGGGAGCGCCACTGCCCGATTCCGGCAGGTTGTCCTCCCCGGTCTCGGCTGAGTCGCTCCCCGAACCGGTTTGGGGAGCGGTCTGGCAACCGGAGTCAGCAGAGGTGGCGTCGTCCGTGGAGGCGGTGGGGTCTTCGGTGGAGGCGGTGGGGTCTTGGGTGGAGGCGGTGGCCACGGTGGTGTCTTCGGGGTTGGTCACTGGGGCACCGTCTCGTCGTCGTCGGTGGGGGGTTCGGCGGGTTCCAGGAAGTCTGGGTCGTCGGCGACCTTGGGGGCTTCACCGTCTTCGGGGTCGGGTGGGTGGAGTTCGTCGAACTCGTCGCTGACGTCGATCTCGCCTTCGTCGGTGCCGGTCCAGCGAATGGTGAGTTCGCCGAGCGGGGTGACCTGGTCGAAGGCGACGGCGGCTTCGCGGAAGAGTTCCAGCAACGCCAGGAAGCGGCAGACCGTGGTGACGGTGTCCGGCGAGTCAGCGACCAGCGCACGGAACGTGGTGCTGCGCTGCCGACGGAGGCGGTCGACGATGACGAGGGCCTGTTCGCGGACTGTGACCGTCGGCGCGTGCAGGTGCGCCAGCGACACGCCCTCCGGCAGGTTGTCCTTCCGAGCCAGCGCGCGAGCAGCCAGCGCAGCCAGCCCGGCCGGATCGATCCCCAGCAGTACCTCGGGCAGCAGCTCGGCGAACCGCGGCTCCACCCCGACCGCCCGTGGGAACCGCCGCGACTCGGCCGCCATCCGGTCGTGTATCAGCGCCGCGATCTGCTTGAACGCGCGGTACTGCAGCAGACGCGCGAACAACAGATCCCGGGCCTCGAGCAGCGCCAGGTCCTCGTCGTCCTCGACCTCGCCCTTCGGCAGCAACCGCGCCGCCTTCAGGTCCAGCAGCGTCGCCGCGATCAGCAGGAACTCCGACGTCTGGTCCAGGTCCCACTCCGACCCGAGTGCCTTGATGTGCGCGATGAAGTCGTCGGTGATGACCGACAGCGCGATCTCGGTGATGTCGAGCTTGTGCTTGCTGATCAGCTGCAGCAGCAGGTCGAACGGCCCTTCGAAGTTGACCAGGTGAACGCTGAACCCCTTGCCCTCGGCAACAGCCGGGGCAGCGTCGTCCGCGCCCAGGTCGAGAGGCAGCGAGTCCGGCGCCACGGTCACTCCGAGGCCTTGAGCCGCCGTACCAGCACCGAGTCCGGTCCGTGGTCGACGAAGTCGGCCAGCAGCACGTCGATCGCCTCCCGGACGATCCGGCCGCGATCGGCGTTCAGGCCGTGCTCCTCGCGCAACGCGAGTCTGGTCTTCTCCAGGCCGATCAGCTCCTCCTCCGTCACGTACACGGTGATCTTCGTGTCGTGCCGGATCCGACCGCTGGACTTGCGGTCGTCGACGACAGCCGTGCGCGACCGGACTCCGGCCGGCGTCGGGCTGTCTGTGGTGGTGCGCTTCTCGGGTCTGGTCTGCTTCGGTGCCGCACCCCCGAAGAGTTCACTGGCACCTGGCAGGCTCACCCGGCGGGACAACGCGCCAGCACCTCCTTGGCAAGGTCGCGGTACTGGGTAGCCGCTTGGGACGAGGGGGCGTACGTCGTGATGGGCTCGCCGACGACCGTGGTCTCGGGGAACTTCACGGTACGCCGGATGACGGTGTGGAAGACGCGTTCGTCGAAGGCCTGGACCACCCGGTCGAGGACCTCCCGGGCGTGCGTCGTACGCCCGTCGAACATGGTGCCGAGGATGCCGACGATCTCCAGCTTCGGGTTGAGCCGGTCCTGCACCTTGCCGATCGTGTCGGTCAGCATGGCCAGGCCGCGCAGCGCGAAGAACTCGCACTCCAGCGGTACGACGATGCCGTTCGACGCGGTCAGCGCGTTCACCGTGAGCAGACCGAGCGACGGTGCGCAGTCGATCAGGATCACGTCGTAGTTGGGGATGATCGGTTCGAGCACCCGCTGCAGGGTGTACTCCCGGGCGACCTCCTGGACCAGCTGTACCTCGGCCGCGGACAGGTCGATGTTGGCCGGCAGCAGGTCGAGGTTCTCCACCCGGGTCGGCCGGATCACCTCGTTCGGGGTGATGTCGCGCTGCATCAGCAGGTTGTAGACCGACAGCTCCAGGTCGTGCGGCTGGACGCCGAGGCCGATCGAGGCGGACCCCTGCGGGTCGAAGTCGATCAGCAGCACCTTGCGCCCGGTCTCGGCGATCGCCGCGCCGAGGTTGATCGTGGTGGTGGTCTTGCCCACGCCACCCTTCTGGTTGCACATCGCGATGACCTGGGCCGGGCCGGTCTTGTCCGGCCGCTGCGGCACCGGCAGGTCCGGTAGTGGCCGGCCGGTCGGCCCGATCTTGTTCCTCGGGCCGTGCGCATCAGTCACAGGTGCGATGTCCTCCGCGGTGAGCTTGGCCGTCGGCCTGGGCATCTCCGCATAGTTGTCGGGTACGGTCAGATTCCGCTGCGGCGCGATCGGTTGGGCAGGCGTCGGCAGCTGCTCGGTGCCCGGGAATGTCGACTCGTTCATGACTCGTCAAACCTTTCAACCGATACGGGCGATCCCAGCGACTGTAAGCGTGCATTCAAGCACTCTCAACCAGCCACTCCGCACCGGGGTGGGGTGGTTTGTCGACATGCCTCCAGACGCGGTCCATCACCGCGCCAGGATGACCAACCGTAGTCAGATGATCGCACACCGTCCCTGAAACGACCGCATCGGCCCTGCCGGGGCTCCCGCGGTGGTGAGCGGTGCCGGAGGCTCAGGACGACAGGGCACGGGGATGTGATGTCGCGTAGACCTCGCGGAGTTTGTCGACGGTGACCAGGGTGTAGACCTGCGTTGTGGTGACGGACGCGTGGCCGAGGAGCTCCTGGACCACGCGGACGTCGGCGCCGCCGTCCAGCAGATGGGTGGCGAAGGAGTGGCGCAGCGTGTGCGGTGAGATCTCCTTCGCGATCCCTGCGCGCTGTGCGGCCCGGCGCAGTACGGTCCATGCACTCTGCCGCGACAGCCGACCGCCTCGCGCGTTGAGGAACAGAGCCGGCGTACCGCGCCCGCGCTGCACCAGATCCGGACGTCCACGGACCTGGTACGCCGACAACGTGTCCCGGGCGTAGGACCCGACCGGGACGACCCGCTCCTTGCTGCCTTTGCCGCGCAACAGCACCGCACCGGTTTCCAGATCGATGTCGTCGACGTCCAGTCCGACCGCCTCGGAGATGCGGGCGCCGGTCCCGTAGAGAAACTCCAGCAACGCCGCGTCCCGCGTTGCGAGTACGGCGGGTTCCGCTTCGGCTCCCGCGGCCGCGGCGAGGATGCGCGTGACCTCGTCGACGGAGAGTGCCTTGGGCAACCGCTGCGGTGGCGCCGGCGGCTTCACCGCGGCCGCCGGATCCACTGCGGTCAGCCCTTCACGCAGACAGAACCGGTGAAACCCCCGGACCGCGACCAGAGTGCGGCCCGCACTCGACGCGGTGAGCGGCGGATGGTCCGCGTCGCCCTCCCGCAGCCGCATCAGGAAGTCGCTCACCACGGCCTCGGTGACGCGGCCGAGATCGTCGATCCCGGCCGCGGCGAGGTAACCCCCGTACCGGCGCAGGTCACGCCGGTACGACGCCAGGGTGTTCGCAGCCAGGCCGCGCTCGACCGTGAGGTGGTCCAGGTACGCGCTGACCGCCCGGCCGATGCTCAGACCAGCACCTCGTCGAGCTTCAGCTGCGGCAGGTCGTGCGCCTCGGCGACCGGGCCGTAGGTGACCTGACCGTCGAAGGTGTTCAGACCGAGGGCGAGGCTGTGGTCGCGCCTCAGCGCTTCCCGCCAGCCCAGGTTCGCCAGCTCGACGGCGTACGGCATGGTCACGTTGGTGAGTGCGTACGTCGAGGTGTTCGGGACCGCGCCGGGCATGTTCGCGACGCAGTAGAACAACGAGTCATGGACCTGGTACACGGGGTCGGCGTGCGTCGTCGGGTGCGAGTCCTCGAAGCAGCCGCCCTGGTCGATGGCGATGTCGACGAGCACGCTGCCCGGCTTCATCCGGCTGACCATGTCGTTGCTGACCAGCTTCGGTGCCTTCGCCCCCGGAACCAGCACCGCACCGATCACCAGGTCCGCCTCGAGCACGGCCTTCTCGATCTCGAACGCGTTCGCCGCGATCGTCAGCAGGTGCCCCTGGTAGATCCGGTCGGCCTCGCGCAGCCGCGCGATGTTGCGGTCGAACAACTGCACCTGCGCCTGCATGCCGAGGGCGATCGCGGCCGCGTTCATCCCGGCGACACCCGCGCCGATGATCACGACCCGCGCCGGGTGCACACCGGAGACGCCACCCATCAGCACACCGCGACCACCGCCGCTGCGCATCAGGTGGTAGGCACCCGCCTGCGGAGCGAGCCGACCGGCCACCTCGCTCATCGGGGCGAGCAGCGGCAGCGACCCGTCCGAGAGCTGGACCGTCTCGTACGCGATACCGGTGATCCCCGACGTCAGCAGCGCGTCGGTGCACTCGCGGCTGGCGGCCAGGTGCAGGTAGGTGAACAGGACCTGGTCCTTGCGCATCCGGTGGTACTCCTCGGCCACCGGCTCCTTCACCTTGAGCACCAGCTCGGCCTCGGCCCAGACGTCGTCCGCTGTCGGCAGGATCCGTGCCCCGGCCCCCACGAACTCGTCATCGGGGATCAGCGAACCGGCCCCCGCATCCCGCTCGATCAGAACCTCGTGCCCGCTGCGCACGAACTCGTGCACACCGGCCGGGGTGATGGCCACCCGGTACTCGTGGTTCTTGACTTCCTTCGGAACTCCGACCTTCACAACTCGCCCTTCTTTCACATTCCAGGTGTGCGGCCCACGTCGTTGTGTCCGCGGCCCGGCGGTGAGGGGTGTGCTGCCAGGTCGCTGCCGAGTGTAAGCCCGCGAAGTTCATACCACCTGATCGGATGGTCTGATCGTGACACGACTCGCTGAATCATTGCCCGGCGGTTCGGTTACACTCTTGTAGGACGCCGTAGCGGGCCGTGACGTTTACGCCGGAATCCCTTATCCCGCAGGCTTTGCGCAATCTTGACGCAATCTCCATTTCTGTCTTAACGCCAGTTTTGCACTGCCCGGAAGGGCAGCGTCCGTCGCTCGTCCGGTGCCCCGTTTGAAACGCTTGAGGAAGGTCGTGACATGGAGCATGAGATCGCTCTGCCGGGCGGCAACGTCGGTGGTGCCGTCCGCGTCGGCGACACCGTACGGCGGGCCACCGGACCGTGGACGCCGGCCGTTCATGGACTGCTCGACCACCTGGCCGCCGCCGGACTGACCGGCGTACCGCGGGTGCACGGTTTCGACGACAGCGGACGCGAGATCCTCGACTTCCTGCCAGGTACGTCGTACGGCCCCGAGGTGCCCGACGACGTGCTGGCCGACGCGATGCACTGGCTCGCGCAGTACCACCGCGTAGTCGCGTCGTACCGGCCTGTGGGCGAGGTCGTCTGGCGAACGAGCCGCGGTGAACTCGCGGCCGGCCAGATCATCTGCATGCACGACTACGGGTACTACAACTGGATCGGCACCGAGGACGGGTTCAGCGGCGTGATCGACTGGGACATGGCCGGCCCGGGTGTGCCGCTGGACGACATCGCCTTCACCGCCTGGAACACAGCGCCACTCGCGATGCCGATGGATCCCGCCTACCAGGCCGGCCGACTGCGGCTGATGGCCGAGGCGTACGGCGGTGACGTGTTCACGCCACTGCAGATCCTCGAGGGCGCTCCGTTGCGCGCGCAACGGTCTGCTCGCGTCATCCGCGCCGGTCAACTGGCCGGCGATCCGGGCATGCTCAACCTCGCGACCGTCGGCGAACCCGAGCGCACCGAACACCGGTTGAAGGACCTGCGGCGACGGGTCCCGGAGATCGCCGCCCACCTTTGACGTGACAACGATCATTGACGCCCCCTCCGCGTCGTCGGGGATGCTTGTCCGTGGAGCCCGCCCGCTCCGGGTTGCACCCTGAGATCGGTCGACGAGAGGAGAACGACGTGGCGGTCGAACTGGGACGGTTCGGGGTCTGGCACGGATCGCCGCACTGGGGCCCGGAACTGGCGGCCGGGCTGGAGCAGGCCGGGTACAGCACCCTGTGGCTGGGGGCATCGCCCGAGGCGGACCTGCGCGATGCGGAAGTGTTGCTCGCATCAACGAGTTCGGTTGCTGTGGGCACCAGCATCGTGAACATGTGGAAGTCGCCGGCGGCCGAGGTGGCGGCGTCGTACCACCGCCTGGAGGGCGAGCATCCGGGGCGGTTCCTGCTCGGGGTCGGCATCGGCCACCGGGAGCGGACCGGCGAGTACCGGTCGCCGTACGAGACGATCGTGAGCTACCTCGACGAGCTGGACGACGCGAAGGTGCCGGCCGACCGGCGAGCTCTGGCCGCGCTCGGCCCGAAGGTGCTGCAACTGTCGGGCAGCCGGACTGCCGGCGCGCTGCCGTATCTGACGACGCCGGAGCACACCCGCGAAGCGCGCCGGACCCTCGGCGGCGGGGTGCTGCTCGCGCCGGAGCAGATGATCGTGCTGGAGACCGACGACGAGATCGCGCGGTCCACGGCTCGCGACCGGCTGGCGTCGTACCTGCAGTTGAGCAACTACACCTCGAACTTCAAGCGGCTCGGGTTCACCGAGGACGACATCGCCGACGGCGGCAGTGACCGGCTGGTCGACGCGATGGTGCTGCACGGTTCGGCGGTGGAGGTCGCCGACGGTCTGAACGCACATCTGGAGGCCGGTGCGGACCACGTCGCGATCCAGTTGCTGGGGCCTGAGGGGGTCGATCTGCTGCCCGGGTACGAGGCGTTGGCAACGGTTCTCGGATAGGGATCGGCGGAGCCGTCCGACGACGCGCCTGTTCGCCGGACGGCACCCCTTGAATCCCCGCCGGAACGAGGGAACATCGGCAGTAGACGCACCACATCGTGCGGTGCGCTGTGGAGGTGTTTCCCCATGACTGAGCGACATGAGTTGCGTTGGGGCGGCTTCGCCGGACTGGCCTTCGTCGTCCTGGCTCTCCTGGGCAGATTCCTGCCCGGCACCCCTCCGACGGTCGGCGATTCGGACGGAACCATCACCGGCTGGCTGACCGACCACCGGAACTCGATCCTGATCGGCTCGCTGATGTGGTGCGCTGCGGCGGGGTTGATCATCTGGTTCGCCGCCGCGTTCGCCGAGGCGATGCGGGAGCGGGCCGAACGCAGTGACGTCCACCTCGCCCTGCTGGCCGGCTCGGTGCTGGTCGGTAGCGCGATCTTCGTGAACGCCGCCCTCACCGGCGCGACCGCCTTCGGCGTCGACGGCCGGGACGCCGGTTTCTCCTTGATGCTGTTCGAGGTGACCGCGGTGATGAGCACGATGATCGGCTTCGCGGCCGCTCTGCCGTTGGCCGCCGCGGGCATCGGCGTACTGCGGACCCGGCTGATGCCGAACTGGCTCGGGTACCTGGGCCTGCTGGCCGCGGTGGTGTCCTTCGCCGGTGCCTTCGGGGTGTTCGTCTCCGACGGCACGTTCGTTGCCGGTGGCACCTTGATGACCACGGTCCCGTTGCTGCTGTCCTCGGTCTGGCTGGTCTGCGCCGGCGGCTACATGGTGCGCGAACATCTTCCGGAGGTGACCACCGGCGAGGCCGCCGTACCGCAGACCTGAGTGCCTAGAGCATCCTGAAGTCCGCGAAGTCGAACCCTGGTGAGACCACACAGGACACCAGGACGGGTTCGTCGTCGGCCGGACGTGCCGCTTGCCACGCGTTGGGTGGGATCACCACCTGAGGTCGCTGGCCGGCGCGCACGTCCGGTCCCAGGGTGACCGCCTCAGCGGTTTCCGGGGTTTCGCCGTACTCGAGGGTCAACGGGCCGCCCGAGTGCCACAGCCAGATCTCCGCCGAGCGCACCTGGTGCCATCGCGACTCTTCGCCCGGCGCGAGCAGGAAGTAGATCGCGGTCGCACTGGCGCGCGTTCCGCCGTACCCCTCGGGTTCGAACTCCACCTCCGAGCGCCACGTCTCCCGGTACCACCCGCCCTCGGGGTGTGACTCCAGGCCCAGCACATCCGCCAACGCAGGCTTGTCCATGCGTTCATTCTCGGGCCAGCAAGGCTCGCACCGCGGCCACGTCGGCTCCGTCCAGCGATCGGACGAAGCGCCGGAGGACCTCGGCCTGATCCGCTCCGAGTTCCAGAGCCGCGCGCATCTGCTCCGCGACGAGTTCCGCGGCGTCCTTGGTCGGGTGGTAGCGGGCCTGCACGCGGGCGACCAGGCGCTTGCGGCCGAGCCGGGTCAGGATGGTGTGAACCGTGGTGTAGGCGAGGTCGCCGGCCATCGCGGCATGCACTTCGACCGGCGACAACGGTCGCTCGGCGGCCCACAACGTGGCGAGTACCGCACCCTCGAGTTCGCCCGCGCCGCGTCTGGTCCTCATGTCCACCACCTACATCTACAAGCGTTCTCCCCGCCTCCCTTCCGCCTGACGGGTGAGTGCGGGGGTGAGCCGAAGATCAGCCTTGTGCGCTTGTGAACGGAGCCGGAGACTCGGAGCTCCCAGCCCCCAGCTCGCGAGGTGCACCGATGCGAACACTCTTGAGTGAAGTCGAAGAACGCCACGCTGCTCTGCTGAATCTGCTGCAGGCCGCCGCACATCGCGGGTCGCCGGGCCAGCCCGGCGAGGCCCGGATGAACACCGACAGGTTCCTCGCCGAAGCCAGCCGCCACACGGCCGCGGCCACCCGGGTTCTGCTTCCGTCGATCGCGAAGCATCTCCCGGCCGGTCGGGCCGAGGTCCGCGACCACCTGCGGGCGATCCGTCGACTGGAAGTGACGCTGGTGAAGGCCAAGGCGAAGGAGTACGGCCAAGCCCAGACAGTCCCCCTGCCGTGGGCTTCGGTGTGGGCCGGGGTCCGCACTCACCTCGCCCGGACCATCGCCGCCGAGCGCCGTCTGGCGGCGATGCTCGCCGAGCACCTCGAGACCGGCGACGACGCCCGACTGCGCGAACGGTTCACGCGGGCGATCGCCACCTCGCCGACCCGGCCGCACCCACACCTGCCACACACCGGCTTTCCGGGCTACTGCACGCACGTGCTCTGGGCGAAACTCGACGCGCTCTGGGACGAGGTCGAAGGCCGGGTGACGTCGGCCGCGCCGACCCGACGAGTCAAGCCGGCCGGCCGCCGGGCACTGGACACACTTCCCCGCCGGTGGCAGACCGGCACGCCCTACTGAGCCTCGCCAGCCGTATCCGCCAGGAACACGCTGCTGCCGTAGATGTCCTCGGCCGTCAGCGTGATCAGATCCTCCTTACGCAACGGGCGCCGGAGCTCGACCAGCCGCCGGGCCTGCCGGAGACGGGATCGCTCGATCGCGTTGCGCACACTGCGGGCATTGGAGAACCGAGGCCGTCGCATCCGCTTGGTCAGGTACTCCGAGAACGCGGACTGCGCGGCGTCGTCGAAACGGAAGTTCTCCGACGTCAGCATCAGGTCGGCGATCTGCACGAGTTCGGTGTGGTTGTAGTCGTCGAAGCCGATGTGGTGCGGAACCCGCGAACTCAGGCCGGGGTTGGCCGAGAAGAACGTCGCCATCCGGTCCGGATAGCCGGCGAAGATGACGACCAGGTCACCCCGCTCGTTCTCCATCTCGGTCAGCAGGATCTCGATCACCTCCTGCCCGTAGTCGCGTTCGTTGTCCGGCCGGAACAGGTAGTAGGCCTCGTCGATGAACAGCACCCCACCGGCCGCCCGGGCGATCGCCTCCTTCGTCTTCGGCGCGGTGTGGCCGATGAACTGACCGACCAGATCGTCGCGGGTGACGGTGTGCACCCGCGGCGCACGGATGTACCCGAGCGCGTGCAGGATCGCGGCCATCCGGAGCGCCACCGTCGTCTTCCCGGTCCCGGGTCCACCGGTGAAGCTCATGTGCAGCGTGGGCCGCGACGACGTCAGCCCGAACTGACGACGTGCGCGGTCCACCAGCAGGAGCGAGGCGATCTCGCGGACCCGGCGCTTGACCGGGGCGAGCCCGACCAGCTCCGCGTCGAGGGCGGCCAGGGTCTCCTCGACCCTGGCCGCGGCCTCGTCGACCGAAAGGTCGAGCTCGGCGTCGTCCGTCAGCACCTCCGGTTCCGCGGCCTCGGCGGCCGCCTCCGGAACCGGGCGAGGGACACCGAAGCCCTTCGGCGTGTCCATCCGTCACCCGTCCCCGTAGCGTGCTCCGGCCGGTCGCGTCGTGGCGTACGACGAGAGGGCGTAGCGCTGGGTCCGGTCCGGCCCTTCGACCCGGGAGAGCAGGAATCCTGGCTCTTCGGCGGGCTTCTGGACGATGAAGTGCATGGCAGTGGTCTGCCGGCCGAGGCTCGCGTCGTACGCGAGCACCCGGACGTAGTGGTTCGGGTACGTCGCCCGGCACTCGTTGATCTGGGCAAGGACACCGTCGGGCTCGTCCAGGTCGAACAGCGGCAGCCCCCACATCTCCCAGTAGACGTTGCGCGGGTGCGGGTCGTCGGTGTACTCCACCGAGACCGGCCAGCCGTTGCGCAAGGCGTAGCGGATCTGGTCGGCGATCTCGTCGTCGGTCAGCGCGGGCAGGTAGGAGAAGGTCCCGTGACGCAGTTGCATGATCGTGCTCCCTTCAGTGACTTGCCGTGGCGGTCGGAACGATGTCCGGTGCGTCCGTGCTGGTGTAGTCGAAGGTGACGTCGCCCCAGGTGGACAGCGCGGCCTCCAGTGGTGCACAGGACTTGGCGGCGATCCGCAGTACGTCGGGTCCTTCGCGGAGCAGGTCACGACCTTCGTTGCGGGCCTTGACGACGGCCTCGAGCGCGACTCGGTTGGCCTCTGCGCCGGCCGCGATGCCGAACGGGTGGCCGATGGTGCCGCCGCCGAACTGCAGGATGACGTCGTCGCTGAACAGGTCGAGCAACTGGTGCATCTGGCCGGCGTGGATGCCACCGGACGCGACCGGCATGACTCCGGGCATCGAGGCCCAGTCCTGGTCGAAGAAGATCCCGTTCTGCAGGTTGGCCGGCACGTGGTCGTCCCGCAGCGTGTCGTAGAAGCCGCGGGTCGTGGCCGGGTCACCCTCGAGCTTGCCCACGACGGTCCCGGCGTGGACATGGTCGACTCCCATCAGCCGGCACCACTTCGAGATCACCCGGAAGCTCACGCCGTGCGTCTTCTGCCGGGTGTACGTCGAGTGCCCGGCCCGGTGCAGGTGCAGGAGTACGCCGTTCTGCCGGGCCCAGTGCGCCATCGACTGGATCGCGGTGTAGCCGATGGTCAGGTCGATCATCACGACGACGCTGCCCAGCTCCTTGGCCAGCTCGGCCCGGTTGTACATCTCCTCCATCGTCCCGGCGGTGACGTTCAGGTAGTGGCCCTTGACCTCGCCGGTCTCGGCCACCGCTTTGTTCACACCCTCCATCGCGTAGAGGAAGCGGTCCCGCCAGCGCATGAACGGCTGCGAGTTGATGTTCTCGTCGTCCTTGGTGAAGTCCAGCCCGCCGCGGCAGGCCTCGTAGACGACCCGGCCGTAGTTGCGGGCGGACAGCCCGAGCTTCGGCTTGATGGTTGCCCCGAGCAACGGGCGCCCGTACTTGTTGAGCAGCTCGCGTTCCATCACGATCCCGTGGGCGGGACCCTGGAACGTCTTGACGTAGGCGACCGGGATCCGCAGGTCCTCCAGCCGCAATGCCTTGAGCGGCTTGAAGCCGAACACGTTGCCGATGATCGAGGAGGTGAGGTTGGCGATCGACCCCTCCTCGAACAGGTCGATGTCGTAGGCGATGTAGGCGAAGTACTCGCCCGGCCGTCCGGGGACGGCGTCCACCCGGTACGCCTTGGCCTGGTAGTGGGTGTTCGCGGTCAGCCGGTCGGTCCAGACCACCGTCCAGGTCGCCGTCGAGGACTCGCCGGCGACGGCGGCCGCGGCCTCGATCGGCTCGACGCCGTCCTGCGGTGTCACCCGGAAGACGGCGAGTACGTCGGTCTCCTTCGGCTCGTAGTCCGGGTTCCAGTACCCCATCCCGGCGTAGCTCTGCACCCCCGGGTCCCAGCGTTCCTTGGTCATCGATCGCTCCTTCCAGCTGTCGAGTCACCAGCGTGCGCCCTGCAATACGTCAACTACAATTGAGACTTCTCCGCTTACCGTTAAGCGATAGGTGCACAATGAACTTACCGGCCGCCGCGACCTGGGGACGCCTTCAGACCTTCCTCGCGGTCTACGAGGGCGGCAGCATCCGCGCGGCGGCCGAGGCTCTGCACGTCACGCCTCCCGCGGTGTCCGCCGCGATCGCGGCGCTGGAGACGGCCTTGGGCACGGCGCTGTTCACCAAGTCCGGCCGTGGCATCGTCGCGACGGACGCCGGCGAGACGTTCGCGTCGTACGCGCGCAAGCTGCTCGGTCTACTCGCCGAGGCGGCCAGTGCCGTTCACGACGCCGATCGAGGCCGGCTCCGGATCGGCGCGGTGGCGACCGCGAGTGAGTACGTCCTGCCGCGGCTGATGGCGTCGTTCGCCGAGGAACATCCGCAGGTCGAGCTGTCGCTGTCGGTCCTCCCCCGCGACGAGCTCTTCACCCTCGCCCGGGACCACGCCGTCGATGTCGTCCTGGCCGGACGACCGCCGCGCGGGTCCGGCCTGGTCACGCGCGCCCGCCGGGCGAACCGCCTGGTGCTGGTCGGCCGGCCCGGTCGCGACGAAGACCCGCTCACCACCACCTGGTTGCTCACCGGCCAGGGTTCGGGCACGCGAGACACCACGCTCTCGTTGCTGAGCCGGCTCCAAGCGGCGCCACCGCTGCTGACCCTCGGGACGTCAGGGGCGGCGGTCGCAGCGGCTCGCCAGGGACTGGGCCTGACCTTGGTCCATGAAGAGGCCGTGCTCGGGCAACTCGACGCCGGCGAGCTCGCGCCGTACGCCGTACCCGGGACTCCTGTCGATCGGCCGTGGCATCTGTGCACCACCGCCGACCCGACCGCCGCGAGCCGCCTGTTCCTGCGGCATGTCTGCGATCCCGAGCGGGTGGGGACGGCCGCGTTTCACACCCGGTCTCGCCCGAAGGGGTGAGTACGGCGCCGTCGTACGACCGCATGCTGCTCTGCATGACCACGACGCTGCGCACCGACCTCCCCACCCTCGCCGACACCGCCCGTCGGATGGCCCACGCCGGTCGCGGCATCCTGGCCGCCGACGAGTCCATCAAGACCATGTCGTCCCGGCTCGAACAGGAAGGCATCGCATCGACTGAGAACGCGCGACGGGACTACCGCGAGCTGCTGATCACCGCCGAAGGGCTGTCCGACTCGATCAGTGGGGTGATCTGGTGCGACGAGACGTTCGGTCAGGACCTCAGCGACGGCCGCCCGTTCCCGCAGGCTGCCCGCGAGCTGGGCATCCTGCCCGGTATCAAGGTCGACACCGGCACGAGCAAGCTGCCGGGTGGTGGCGGAGCGCTGATCACCGAGGGGCTCGACGGCCTGGGTGACCGGCTCGCGTCGTACGCCGAGCGCGGAGCCGCGTTCGCGAAGTGGCGTGCGGTCTTCGACGTCGCCACGATCACGCCGTACTCGGCGCGGGCCAACGGTCACGCGCTCGCGCGGTACGCCGCCCTGTGCCGGCAGCACGGCATCGTCCCCATCGTCGAGCCGGAGGTTCTGTGCACCGGCGACCACAACCTGGGTGCGTCCGCACAGGCGTCGAGCCTGGCCCTGAGCGTTCTCTTCGACGAACTGGCGCAGGCTGAGGTCGACCTGTCCGGCATCGTGCTCAAGCCGAACTTCGTCACGCCGGGTCTCGATGCCCCCGCTGCTACCGCACGCACAGTTGCCGCCGCGACCTTCGGCGTTCTGTCCGACACAGTTCCGCCCGCGGTGGCCGGAATCGCGTTCCTGTCCGGGGGTCAGCCGACGAGTCACGTCTGCGAGGCGCTCCGGGAACTGCACCGCCTCGGCGATCGCCCGTGGCCGGTCACCTTCTCGTTCGGGCGCGCGCTGGTCAGTGACGCCCTGAGCGCTTGGGGTGGCGACGGACGGAACGTGGCGACTGCCCAGCAGATCCTGGTGGACAACTGCCGTCAGGCCGGCCAGGCGATCCGCTAGAACGGCAGCTCGACCAGCACCGTCGTCCCTCGATCGGGCACCGATTCGATCCGGAGTGACGCTTCGATCAGGGCGCAGCGTTCCGCGATCGAGCTGAGCCCGAAGTGCTGCGCACCGTCCGCGTCCCATGCGCGGGCGGTACGCCGTTCCGCGGGGTCGAAGCCCTTGCCGTCGTCGGCGCAGCCGAACACGATCGAGTCGCCGACCCGCCGCAGTGACAGGACGACGCGATCGGCCTCGGCGTGCTTGACCGCGTTGGCGAGTGCCTCCTGGGCGATCCGGTAGAGGGCCGCGGCGACGTGGTCGGGGATCACGTCCAGAGCCGCCGAAGGATCGACCAACAGGTCGATCGAGGGTGACTCCCCGCCACTCGCCGCCGTCTGCACGAGGGACTCCATCGCCGCGACCAGGCCCAGGTCGTCCAGCACGAGACTGTGCAGACCGGAGATCGCGGCGCGCGTCTGATGATAGGCAAGATCGGCCAGCTCCCGGGCACTGACGAGCTCCGCCCGGGCCCGCTCGAGCTCCTGCTTCGCCGGTGTCGCAGCCTTGGGGTCGCTGAGCTCGGAGACCGTCAGGTCGGCCGCCGAGAGGTGGAACGCCATCGACGCCAGGGCTGTCGTGACACCGTCGTGGAGATCGAAGGCGATCCGCCGGCGCTCGGCTTCCTGGGCCGAGATCGCCTGCTTGATCAGGCGGTCGCGTTCCGTCCGGTGGCGGTTCACCGCCAGCCACAGTTGCTCGGCATGCAACCGCAGCCCGAGCACGGCGGCGTACGGCTCGGCGACGGCGAGGTCGTCGGGACCGAACGGCAGGCGCGGACTGCGATGTGCCGCCAGTACGCCGACGATGCGGTCCTCCAGACCGCGCAGCGGCAGGACCATCCTGGCGACGGTTTGCCGGGGCTCCAGCCGCAACAGCTGCCGGTGCAGCGCATTGCGCGGCGAGTCGGATGCAAGGACAACTGGTGTGCCGTTGCGCGCCACCTGTCCGGTCACTCCGAAGCCGACCGGCATACTCAACGCGGCTGCCGACGGGTGCGGCGGCCAGAGGTCAGCGACCGTGAGCTCCTGCCCGTCGCTGGCCAGCAGCAGTACGCCGTCGGCCCGCAGCAAGCTCGCGAGCTCGGCGGCCGTGGGCACGGCGCCTGTGGCGGTGGTCAACGGAACAGACCCTCGCGGAGAGCGACAGCTATGGCGCCGCTGCGGTCGGAGACTCCGAGCTTGCGGTACAGGCCACGGATGTGGGTCTTCACGGTGTCCTCACTGACGACGAGCTTGCTCGCGACGCCCTTGTTGGAGTGACCGGAGACGAGGAGCTCCAGCACCTCCGACTCGCGCTGGGTGAGGCCGAGGTGTGCGCCGGGCCAGAACTCCCCCGCGTTGAGCCGCGCCGCGGACAGTGCCACGCGGCCGGCCAGCGCATGGTCGATGACGGTCTCGCCGTCGCGCACCCGGCGCAGATGCGCCACCAGCTCCTGGCCGTCGATCCGCTTGAGGATGTAGCCGGAGGCACCGACCCGCAAGGCCTGGTACAGGTAGTGCTCGTCGTCGTACACCGTCAGCAGCACGACCTTGGTCTCCGGGTACTGCGCGGTGATCTGACGGCACAGATCGAGCCCGCTCTCCTTCCCGATCCGCACGTCGCACAGCACGACGTCGGGCCGCTCGTCGGCGACCAGCGTGAGAGCCGCCGCGGCTGTGGTCGCCTGTCCTGTGATGACCACCTCGGTGGCGAAATGACCGAGCATCGCGACCAGGCCGTGCAGCACCATCTCGTGGTCGTCCACCAGGACCAGTCGCAGCGGTGCCGTCATAGACCAAGACTAAGCGGAGCAGGCCCGGAAACCTTGTGTTCTCAGGGGGATTCACCCGCATCTCCACCCGGCCGGGTGAGTGCCGGAAGGGGTCTGGCGCGGTCCGCTGGGAGTTCTCCGACCAGGAAGGCCGCACCCATGACCGAACCCACCCCTCGCGTTCCCCCGCCGCTGATCGTTCCGTCGGTCCTGCCCGCGGACTTCGCCCGTCTCGGCGACGAGATCCGCGAGTTGTGCGACGCCGGCGTCGACCGGATCCAGTGGGACGTGATGGACGGGGTGTTCGTCCCGAACCTCACCTTCGGCCCGGACGTGATCGCGGCGGCCCAGCAGCACAGCCGGGTCGCCTTCGAGGCGCATCTCATGGTCGTCGAGCCCGACGTACTGCTGCCGCGCTACGTCGAGGCGGGCTGTGAGCTGGTCATCGTGCACGCGGAAGCCTGCACGCACCTGCATCGCACCCTGGGCCGGATCCGGGACCTCGGCGCCCGCAGCGGTGTCGCTCTGAACCCGCACACGCCCGCCGACCTGGTGGAGAACGTCCTGACCGAGACCGACCTGGTACTGGCGATGACGGTCAACCCCGGCTTCGGCGGTCAGGCGTACATCCCTTCGATCGAGAAGAAGGTGGCGCGGCTGCGGCGGATGATCGACGACTCCGGCCTGCCGATCGAACTCGAGGTCGACGGCGGGATCACCGCCGAGACCATCACCGGCGCAGCTGCCGCCGGTGCCGACGTCTTCATCTCCGGTTCCTGGATGTACGCCCACCAGGACGGGAAAGCAGCGGCCGTACGGCAACTGCGCGCCGCCGCGGCGAGTGCTGCACGGAACGAGGAGGCTGCCTGATGACCGAACTCCTGCAGCGGTCCACACCGCCGTCCGTCGAGACCGACCGGCTCGCTGTCGACACCCTGCGGTTCCTCGCCGTCGACATGGTGCAGGCCGCGAACTCGGGGCATCCCGGTATGCCGATGGGCGCCGCGCCGATGGCGTGGGCGCTCTGGAGCCGGCACCTGCGCCATGACCCGGCCGCACCGGACTGGGCCGATCGCGATCGCTTCGTTCTCTCGGCCGGGCACGGATCCGCGCTCCTGTACGGCCTGTTGCACATCTTCGGGTACGACCTTCCCGAGGCCGAGCTGCGCAACTTCCGGCAGCTCGGGTCGCGCACCCCCGGGCATCCCGAGTTCGGTCATACGGCCGGGGTCGAGTGCACCACCGGTCCGCTCGGACAGGGACTTGGCATGGCGGTCGGGATGGCGCTGGCGGAGCGGATGGAACACGCCCGCTACCCGGAGATCACCGGCCATCACACGTACGCGATCGTCGGCGACGGCTGCCTGATGGAGGGGATCAGCCACGAGGCCGCCTCCCTCGCCGGGCACCTTGGCCTGGGCCGGCTGGTCGTGCTCTGGGACGACAACTCGATCACCATCGACGGAGCGGTCGATCGGTCCTGCAGCGATGACCAGGCAGCCCGCTTCGCGGCGTACGGCTGGCACACACAGACGGTTGCTGACGGCACCGATGTGGACGCCGTCGACGCAGCGATCACCCTCGCCAAGGCCGACCCACGTCCGAGCTTCATCGCCGTCCGGACCATGATCGGTCACGGCGCGCCCGGCGTGGCGGGTACGTCGAAGGCACACGGTTCGCCGCTCGGTGAGGAGTTGGCCGCGGAGGCCAAACGACTGGCCGGCTGGGAGCATGCGCCGTTCGCTGTTCCGGAGCAGGTGCGGGCTGTCTGCGATGAGCTGGCCGCGGCAGGTGCGCGCGAACATGACGCGTGGGACGCGGCGGTTGCGGCGTACACGCCGGAGCGTGCAGCGGAATTCCACCGCAGTCAGGCTCGGCAACTGCCCGATGGCCTCGGGGATGCGTTGCTCGCGGTCCCCGGCGATGCGCCGCGGGCCACGCGGCAGTCGTCCCAAGCCTGCCTCAAGGCGGTGACCGCGCTGATGCCGGAACTGGTCGGCGGCTCGGCGGACCTCGCAGGTTCCACCGGGACTGCGACCGGAGGTGCCGTGGTGACGCGAGACGACTACTCCGGCTCCACGATCGCCTTTGGAATCAGGGAGTTCGGCATGGCCGCGGTCATGAACGGACTCAGCCTGCACCGCGGATTCCGGGTGTACGGCAGCACGTTCCTCGCGTTCGCCGACTACCTGCGCCCCGCGCTCCGGCTCGCCGCCCTGATGCGGCAGCCGGTCATCCACGTGCTGACCCACGACTCGATCGCGGTCGGCGAGGACGGTCCCACTCACCAGCCCGTCGAGCAGATCGAGTCGTTGCGCCTGATCCCCGGACTGCAGGTACTGCGTCCTGCCGACGACGCCGAAACCGCACGGGCCTGGCACCTCGCGCTGGAGCGGACCGACGGACCGACCGCTCTGATCCTGTCCCGTCAGTCGCTCCCCCAGACCACGCCACTGGATGACCACGGCCCGCGCGTCGCGGTCGAGCTCGTGGCTACCGGATCCGAGGTCGGCCTCGGCGTGGAGGTCGCGAAGGCGCTGACCGCCGAGGGGTACGACGTTCGCCTGGTCTCGGCAATGGACCGGTCGACGTACGTCGCGGATCCGCACGCGACCACGGTCAGCCTGGAGGCCGGTAGCACCATGGGCTGGAAAGGCGTGGTCGACCTGGCCATCGGGATCGACGAGTTCGGTACATGTGGTCCCGGGGATGAGGTGATGGCGCATCACGGCTTCACCGTGCCGGTGGTGGTCGAGCGGATCCGCGAACACCTGCGGTACCTGAGGTGAACCGGCTGGCCGCTGTCGTGTTCGACGTCGACGGAACGCTGGTCGACAGTGAACGCGATGGCCACCGGGTCGCCTTCAACGCCGCCTTCGAGGAGGCGGGACTGCCCGACCACTGGGACATCGCGACGTACGGAAGGCTCCTCCGGATCACCGGCGGAGCCAGACGCCTGGCAGTTTGGTTCGAGCAGGCGGGTCGGTCGTCCGAGGATGCCCGGCGCCTGGCGGAGCGCTTACATGCTCGCAAGACCGCGATCATGCGGGACTTGATCGAGGACGGGAAGGTGCAGGCGCGGCCAGGAGTTCACCGCTTGCTCGACGACCTCGAGGCGGGCGGCGTACCGGTGCATGTGGCAACGACTGGGACTCGGGCGTGGGTCGAGCCACTGCTCGACCGGGTCTTCGGTCCCCGCTTCCAGATCGTTGTCACCGGCACCGAAATACCCGACCTCAAGCCGAGCCCGGCGGCGTACGACGAGGTGCTGCGGCTGGCCGGCTGTCCGGTCGAGCGGACTGTGGCCGTCGAGGACTCGCAGAACGGCGTACGGGCGGCTGTCGCGGCCGGCCTCCGTGTTGTTGCCGCCCACAACGAGTACACCCGGGACGACGATCTGTCCGGGGCGGATCTGGTGGCGGACGGGTTCGAGGATCCAGACCTGGTGGCCTGGTTCCGGCAGTGAAGATGCTGGGAAAACGACGGTGCCCCGCAGCCTCGCTGCGGGGCACCGTTGGGTCAGACCGTCCAGGTCGCCAGGACCAGGGCGCGGTCACGCCAGGCCTGGATGTTCGCGTCCAGTACGTCGAGCGGGTTGAACGGAGTGACGCCCTTGATCAGGTCGTCCTCGCGCATGCCGTAGAGGGCGCCCATCGCGAACCGGCACGCATAGACCTTCGCGCCTTCGTCGATCAGCGTCCGCAACTGCTTGTTGTAGCCCAGGTTGCCCGGGAAGCCCTCGTTGCCGACGGCCGGGTAACCACGGGCCGCCGACGCCATCAGGACGCCGGGTCCGTAGAGAACGAAGGTGAGGTCGAACCCCTTCCGCTGCAGCCGGGTGGCCGTGAGCATGTTGACCAGACCCACAGAACCCTCGAAGGGAACGGTGTGCATGAAGACGTACGCCTTGTCGCCTTCGTTGGCCTGGTAGTCGGGGAATACCTTCTCCTCGACGTCGAAGAGGATGTCGCCCTCCTGGGGCGGTTCGATGGTGACCGTCTTCGGCATGATGCTGACTCCTTCGAGGTGTTGACGGTGCGGAGATGATGGGAGGACCTGCGCCCGGGTCGGGTGCAGGGGTTCACTGGTCGCCGGGCGGGAGGTACTCCGGCTTCGGCCATCCCATCCGGTGGCTGCCGGGCATCGCCTGCATGGTGGCCCGGCGCAGGCCCCAGGGGAGGAACCGGTACACGGGGGCGAAGACCTGTCGCCACCACCGGTCCTTGAGTCCGTGTGGCCGGGCCGGCGGGTTGGCGTCGTACCTGGCGGCCACGCGGCGTTGTGCGTCGCTGAGCAGGGCGTGCTCGGAGTTCGAGCGGAGCCAGCGGAAGAAGGACATGCCGGCCGCCTCAGAGCTTCGCGACGAGCGCTTGCGCGGCCATCGCGATGGGTTCGTTCAGCGCGCCGATCGCGGGCGAGTAGACGTTCTCCATCGTCGCCAGCGTGTCGATGGTGACGCCGGTCCGGGCCACGATGCCGAGGAAGTCCGCGCGCTCCTTGATCCCTTCGCCGCCGATCATCTGGGCGCCGATCAGCCGCCGGGTCTTCGGATCCGCCAGCAGCTTGACCTTGATCGGCTTCACGCCCGGGTAGTAGCGCGCCCGGGTGATGCCGTCGGCGACACCGGTCACGAAGGGCAGGCCGAGCGCGGTGGCGAGGGTCTCTCCGAACGAGACTCCGCCGATCATCCACTGCCCGGCGAGCATTCCCCAGGGCACGTAGACCGGGTTGTGCACCCGGTTGCCGCCGGCCGCGTTGATGCCGGCCGTCTTGCCCTGCGCGTACGCGTGGCTGCCCGAGAGTCCCTGCAGCGGCACGTTCGAGACACCGTGCGGGATCTCGGCGCAGTCACCCGCGGCGAAGACGTTCGGGTCGGACGTGCGCATGCGCGGGTCGACCGCGATGCCGCCGGTGCTGCCGAGCTTGATCCCCGCGGCGCCGGCCAGTGCGGTGTTGGCGACCTTGTGGCTGCCGATGACGGCCAGTTGCGCCGGTACGTCGCCGAACGTCGTACTGACGTGGGTGAGCGTGTCCGTGCCGTGGAAGGCGGTCACCCGCTCGCCGAACTTGAGCGTCACGCCCGAGTCGGCCCAGTCCTTGCGGACCGGTTCGACGATGTCCGGGTCGATCACGTCGGCCATCGGCCACGGACCGGGATCGACCAGCGTGACGTTGATGCCTCGGTGCTGCAGGGCCGAGACCATCTCCATCGCGATCGGGCCGGACTCCACCACCACGGCCGACTCGACCGTGTCCAGGTACTTGTCCCACTCCATCGCGGCGCGGATGTTCTTGACGTGGTAGATGCCGCCGAGCTCGACACCGGGGATGTCCGGGGTGTCGTAGTTCCAGCCGGTCGCGAGGATGAGCTTGTCGTAGCCGACCTCGCCCTCGCCGCCGACCTTGATCGTGCGCGACCGGGTGTCGATGCTCTCGACGGTGGTCTCGTAGTGCACGTCGATGCCCTGGGCAACGTACTGTTCCTTGGTGGCGAGGAACAGTTTCTCGAAGGACTCGATCTCCTTGCCGTGCACGAACGGGATCCCGCACGGGCTGTACGCGACGTCCTCGTACTCGGTGTAGACCACGGTCTGCACCGACGGATCCTGGCCCTTGGCGGCACCGGCCACCCCCAGGCCGGCGGCTCCGCCGCCGATCACAACGATCTTCACGAGTACTCACTTCCGTCAGTAGGAACAGCGGCGGTGGACACCGCCTGGGTGCTCAGTCGCACACCGGAGCGAAGGGTGTTGGTCACGTAGCAGACCCGCTCGGCCACCTCGACCAGGCGCTCGAGCTCGGCCTCGGGTGCACCGATCCGGGCGTCGACCCGGATGGCGCCGAACTGCAACCCGTCGTACGTGCCGGTCGCGCGGACCGACAGCTCTGTCAGCTCGATCGAGCGCTTCCGCGCCGCATAGCTGAGCGCCAGCGTGAAACAGGAGGCGACCGAGGCGAGGAGCAGGTCGGTCGGCTGGGGTCCGAGGTCGGTGCCGCCGACGCTCAGGGGTTCGTCGACCTCGATCGTGAAGGACCCGGCCTCGACGGAGCAGTGGTATCCGCCGTGCCAGACACCTTCGACGGTGCGGTCGGCTGCCACCTGGCCGTCAGTGCGTGTGGTCGCCATGGCCGTCGTCGCGATGATCATGACCCGCGGGCCGATGACAGAGAACGTCGGCGCGAACGTCGATGTCGTCCGCGGACACCACACCGCGCTCGGACAGCAGCGCCTCGAGCGCACCGAGCCAACGGTCGTAGTAGCTGTACTCCCCCGGCTCCGCCTCGCGCCGGGACACCTCGGCGATCAGGTTCTCCTGGAAGTCCTTCCAGGTGAACAGCCCTTGATCGGCCAAGGCCGCCGCGATCCCGAAGGCCCTGCTCTCCCACGGTTGCGCGAAGACGAGCTCGCCGTTCGACCGGGGCAGCCCGGCAACGGTGTCTTCGAGTGCGTCCGCGGTCATGAGACCACCTCGGCGACGCCGACCATGGCGTCGCGGGTCACGAGGGCGGCGAGCTCCTCCTCGGACAGGGTTTCGGTGTGCGCCGGGCGGCGTGGCAGAACGAAGTACCTGTTCTCGGCGCTGGAGTCCCAGACCTTGATGCCGATGTCGTCGGCAAGTTGCAGCCCCATCTCCGCGAGCAGCGCCCGCGGCTCCCGGACAGCCCGGGACCGGTACGCCGGATCCTTGTACCAATCCGGCGGCAGCCCGAGCACCGGCCACGGGTAGCAGGAGCACAGAGTGCACACGACGAGGTTGTGCACCTCCTCGGTGTTCTCCACCACCACGATGTGCTCGCCCTGCGGACCGGCGAAGCCGAGCTCCTTGATGGCACCGGTGCCGTCCGCGAGCAGCCGCTCACGGTAGTCCGGATCGACCCAGGCCTTGGCCACGACCTTGGCGCCGTTCAGCGGGCCGACGTCGTTCACATAGCGATTGATGAAACCGTCGAGTACCTCGGTCTTCACCAGGCCGCGCTCGGTGAGCAGCTCCTCGAGCGCCTCGGCGCGCAGGGCGGCCGGTGGCCGGTCGACGGAACGTGGATCAGAACTCACTGGCTCTCCTCCAGGTAGCTCTCGAAGAGGTCGATGAGCAGGGTCGAAGGTTCGGCGTCCGGGCCCCACAGCTCGGTGGACTCGAAGCGAACGGTGTACACGTGCTGGGCGTCCTCGCCGGTGAAATGCGCCGTGCTGTCGGGCAGCACGGCGGCCGGACGGCGGGCCTCGACGGTCCCGGTGCGACCGCGGACGTACGCGGGCATCCGGGTGTGGCCGGACTTGTACAGCTCACGGGCCCGGACGCGCTGCCCGGTGCCGAAGGCCGGCTCGTCGTCGATCTGCCGCAACGAACCGGGCCCACCACGCTGGTACGACGGTTTGTTCACCTCGGTGCCGGCCGGCTCGGTGACGTCCTCGCCGGCCAGGCGACGTGCACGGGCTTCGACCGCACCCGGCGCGAGCACACCGCTGTCGACCAGCAGCAGCTCGGCAGCGCACAACCAACGCCCGTAGTACCCGTCGGACAGGTAGTCGATCGGGTGCAGGCGCTCGAGCGCGTGCCGGAAAGCGTCCAGGTTGGTCCCCGAGGCGCCCATCGACGCGAGGCTGAGGGCGAACGTGCGGGCGTGCCAGTCCTCGGCGAAGACGGGCTCGTCCGGGTCGACCGCAACCGTGCCCCAGCCGTGGGTGCCACCCATGTCGTGAATGCCGTCCACAAGCGGTTCTCCTCGCGTCCGGTGGAATGACTCCGAATCTCTTATCGGATAAGCTAGTACACTATGAGACACACAGACATCCGTCAACCATCGGATAGACTGCGTCTACTAAACGCCGGGGTCGACCGGCAGACGACGAAGGAGCGACCAGTGACACCTCCATCGCAGCGGCCCGCACGGGCCCGCGACGACGCGCCGGCCGAGCGACCCACCGGGCCCCCTCTGTCGGAGTCCGCCGTCTCCGAGGTCGTCTCCGGCATCGGCCCGAGGCTGCGCGCTCTGCGCGCCCGGCTCGGACTGTCACTCCAGCAGCTGGCCGAGCGCTCCGACGTGTCGCCGGCCGCGATTCACAAGGTGGAGCAGGGCACGATGGTCCCGACCATCACCACGCTGCTCAAGCTGGCGGCGGCCTTCCAGGTGCCGGTCGCGCACTTCATCGACGAGACCGACGCTCCGGCCACGCCAGTGGCCTTCACCCCCAAGGACCAGCGGCGGATCCACACGTCACACGATGGAGATGTGGTGCTCGGATCGATCTCCGCGGACTCAGGGCCCTTCGACCTGACGGCGAGTGTCAACGAGATCGCAGCGGGCGCACAGTCGGCCGATGACGAACGGCGCTCGGCGGGCGAGACCTTGGTGCATGTCCAGTCAGGATCGCTGGAGCTGACGGTGGGCGCTCAGACCTACCGCCTCACCGCGGGCGATTCGCTGCACTTCCGCTCCGAGGAGAGCCACTCCTGGCGCAACCCGTCCGGCCGCGCCACCAAGGCGGTCTGGGTGTCGCTCCCCGAACGCCGGAACTGATCAGCGCACCAGAGCGGAGTGGGGTGTGCCCAGGTCGGTCACGGGGCGCCTGACGTTGGTGCGCAGCGTCACCATCTCGACCAGGTCGAGCAACCGGTTGGCGTAGCCCCACTCGTTGTCGTACCAGCCGAACACGCGGACGGCGTCGCCGTGCGACTCGATGTCCTGCAGGGACACGACGCAGGACCGCGGGTCGCCGATCACGTCGCTGGAGACCATCGGCATGTCACTCACGCCCACAATGCCGGACCATCGCTCGGACAGCGCGGCCTGGATGAACGCGTCGCGCACCTGCTCTGTGCCGGCCCGGCCGCGGAGCATGCCCACGACATTGCTGAGCGAGCCGTCGGGCACCGGGACGCGCACCGCGACGCTGTGCACGCGGTCCTTCAGGTGCGGCAGTACACGCGCGAGCGCGGTGTCCGCACCTGTTCCGGTCGGGATGATGTTCTGGCCCGCGGCACGGGATCGGCGCAGGTCGTGGTGCGGCAGGTCGAGCAGTTGCTGGTCGTTCGTGTACGCGTGCACGGTGTCGACCCAGCCACCCTCGACTCCGAAGGCCTCGTCGAGGATCGCGAGGATCGGCGCGACACAGTTCGTCGTACAGGATGCGTTCGAGATGATCCGGTCCGAGTCCGGGTCGAGACTCGCCTCGTTGACGCCGAGGCAGATCGTCGCCTCCGCCGAGTCGGTCGGGGTGGAGATCACCACTCGCTTCGCGCCGGCCCGCAGATGCCCTCCGGCCCGGTCCCTGCTGGTGAAGTGCCCGCTGCACTCCGCGACCACGTCGACCCCGAGCGACGACCACGGCAGGTTCCCCGGGTGGTTCGCCCGCAGTACCCGGATCCGCCGGTCGCCGACCATCAGCTCGTCGTCGGTCGCCACCACCGGTACGCCGAGCCGGCCGTGCACCGTGTCGTGCTGGAGCAGGTAGGCCAGCGTCGAGGCGGGGGTCAGGTCATGGACGGCGACGACGTCGACGAACGAGTCACGGGCGATGATGGAGCGCAGCAGCGCGCGGCCGATCCGGCCGAGGCCGTTGATCGCGATCCGGGGTGCATCGGTCATCGGGATTCCTCTCGGGGTCTCACACCGAAACCAGCACGGGCACGGCTCTGGCGCCGGCCGTGGAGCGCGCTGGTGGCACCAGGGAGGCAAGTGCCACCAGCGCGTCGAACACGCGGTCACCGTCGGTCCACGCGTGCGCTTCGGCGAAGTCGATCCATTCGCTCGGGGGGATCACCGGCTCGAACTCGCCGTACTCGATCTCACCCCAGGTGGCGGCCATCTCGATGAGCTCCACCAAGGAGGTCATCGGCTGCGCCTCCAGGGACATCAGGCGCCGATGGTGCGCCGGTGCACTCTGCTCGAATCGGCATCCGCAGCAGTCAGGTCCAGCGATGTACGTGTCCATGAACGGATGCTGCCCCCTGCTGTTGCACAGGTGTTGCACGGCGTTGCAACGGGCCCGGACACGACCTAGTCGTTCCGTCCGGCGGCCACCTGTTCCGCCTCGGCGAGCAGCCGGGCCTCCGCGGCGGCGTACTTCTCGAGCGCGTGATTCGCCCGGTAGCCGAGGTCCACGGCCTTGGCCAGGTACTCCTCGGTCATCGACTGGACGGCCTCCGGCGCGGCGCCGCCGAGGGCGCTGCGGGTCGCGACGATCGCCCGCGGATCGAGGACCGTCCTGATCTCCTCGGCATCGAGATCCAGGGTTCGCCCCACGACCGACGTCGCCGCGCGATCGAGGTCCTCGGAACTGATGTCGACACCCCGGACCCCGCGCCGGCTGGCCTCGCGCACCACCTCGCCCACCACCAGGTACGCCGCCCGGTAGTCCAGGCCGCACCGAAGCATGACGAACTCGGCCAGATCCGTGGCCTGCGTGTACCCCTCCTCCAGCCGCTGCCACATCCGGTCCTCGTTGACGCTGAGCGTGTCCACCACGCCTTCCATCAGCGCGGTGATCCGGGTTGCGAACTCGACCGCCTTGGGGATCTCGCCGTACGCGAAGATCAGGTTGTCGCTGCGGGCCGACGGGCTCTTCACGACCGCCAGGAATCCGGTCAGCCGCCCGATCAGTACGCCGCCACCGCCGCGAACGATCGACAACGCGTACGGGTTGCGCTTCTGTGGCATCAGCACCGAGGCACGGGTGTACGGGCCGGCCAGGTCGACGTAGTCGAACTCCTGACTGGACCAGATCTCGAGGTCCTCGGCGAGCTTGGACTGGTTGGACAGCAAGCTGACGCTGGTGCTCAGCACATCGACGAAGGTGTCGGTCTGCCACATCGCGTCGCGGGTGTGCGTGATCACGTCGTCGAACCCGAGCAGGTCCGCGATCACCCGCCGGTCGTCCAGCAACCGGCTGCCGTTGACACACCCCGCGCCGCCGGGACTCGTGTTGACCTGGGCCAGGGCGTCCATCAACCGATCGCAGTCCCGGATCGCCGGCGGCACGAACCCGAGCAGGTAGTGGCCGAACGTCGAGGGCTGCGCCTGCTGGAGGTACGTCTGGTCCGGCATGTACACCTCGCGATAGCGAGCCGCCGTACGGCACGAGGTGGCGGCGAACTCGGAGGCGGCGACCGCGAGCCGGGCGGTCAGTCCGCGCAGGAGGATCCGCAGTGCGACCCGGGCCGCCTCGCGCCGGGGCCGGCCGGCGTGCAACCAGCCGGCGTCGTCGCCGATCGTGGCGACGAAGTGGCGCTCGCGCGAGTTGTACGGTTCGCCGTATGCCGCGTCGTACGGGAAGTCCTCGGGCTTGGTGCGATGCGTGTCCAGCAATACGCCGAGCAGCGCCGCGGCCGCCCGTTCCGGGATGATGTGCCGGTGGCGGAGGTCGAGTACGTGGGCGATGTCGGCCATGTTCAGACCGTGGTGCAGCAGCGGCGCGTCCGCGATCTCCCAAGCGAACCCCGCGTCGATGAGTTGCTGCGCGGGGCGGTCCTTGGAAGGCCCTTCGACCCGTCGGCCCGAGTTCACCGCAGTCATGACGTTGCCTCCTCGCCGACGGCCGTGGGGGTGGCTGCCGGGGTGGTGAGTTCGTCGGCGGCGGCGAGTGCCCCACCGGTGCTCCAGTACAGGACGGGTTCTGACAGTTCGCTGCGATGACTGCTCAGCCACAACAGCGCCTTCGCGTTGTAGACCGGGTCGGCGACGAAACCGCTGTGCTGCAACAAGGCGCCCGCCAATTCGTCAGCCTCCGGCCATCCGCCGCCGTACCCAGGGCCGCGTCCGTCGACCACCCGCCAGCGCGGCAGCGGGCCGGTGGCGCCGATCAGTCGGGCGCACTCCTCCGCGCGAGTCGAAACCTGCGCCTCGATCTCCGCGACGGGCCGGGAGACCGAGACACCTACGATCTCGATCCCAGTGGTCGACGCGAGGCCGGCGAGCAGTCCGGCGATGCTGCCTCCGGAGCCGACCGGGATCACGACGCTCGCGGCGCCGATCCGTCGTTCGGCCAACTGCGAGACCAACTCCGCGGCGGCGACGGCGAACCCGCATGCGCCTACCGGTGTCGCTCCCCCGCGAGGTACGACGTACGGCCGCCGACCCTCTGCCCGTAGCCGTCCGGCCAGCGCGCCCGCGTACTCGTCCATGCTGCTGCGATCGGCGGAGCCGGTGAACTCCACGGCCGCGCCTGCTCTTCTCGACAAGGCCAGCGCGGCTGCACCATCGCGCGGGTTGCCGTAGCAGACCTGCACGACCGCGATGCCTTGCCCGGCGGCAGCAACGGCCAGGAGAGCGGCGAAGTTCGAAGGGGGACCGCCCGCGACCACGATGGTGTCGGCGTGCAGCGACACCGCGTCCCCGAGGACGTACTCGAGGGTGCGCACCTTGTTGCCACCCCAGGCGAACCCGGTCAGATCGTCCCGCTTGACGAGTACGTCGCGCAGTCCCGGCGTACCCGCGAGATCCGCGACGTACTGCAGCGGAGTGGGGAAGGTCCCGAGCGGCACGCGGGGAAGGTCGGTCAGCGCCACGACGCACTCTCCCCGGCCCGGCGTCGGGTGGCGCGTGCCACCACCTCGTCGGCCATGGCAGCAGCGGCGCCGGTGTCGAACCGGTCGAGTTCGGCCAGCTCGGCGGGCTCGATCTGCCCGTCGAGCACTGCCGTGAGAGAACGGCCGGAGCCGATCGCGGCGCGGTAGGCGTCCTGCAGCGTGGCCTGCGCTCGGTGCTTACCCAGCCGCGCCGACATCACGCTCAGCAGCCGCTCCGAGGACGCCGTCCCGGTCGCCGCCAGGTTCGCAAGCATCCGTGCCGGGTCGATCTCGAGCCCGCCTACCAGCGACCGCGTCATACCGGACGCGGCGAGAACGTAATGGCTGAGCTCCGGCAGCACGACCCACTCGGTCTTCCACGAGCGGCCGTCCCGCTCGTGCTCGCCGATCAACGTCTCGGCGAGCACACCCGCCGAGGATCGAACCAGCCGGGCGAGGGTGACGATCTGCTCGGACACCTCGGGATTGCGCTTGTGTGGCATGGAAATACTGCCCACCGTGGTCGACGGTGTCGGCTCGCGCACCTCGCCCAGCTCGGCGCGGGCGAGCATGTAGACCTCGTTGGCGATCCGGGCCATCGCACCGACCGCGACGGCCATCACCTGAGCGAACTCCGCGAGCCGATCGCGAGTGGTCAACCAGGAGATGGCCGGCTCGGCCAGCCCGAGTCGATCGCAGTACGCCGCCCGCAGCGGCAACGCCTGTGCACCAAAGAACCCGAGCACGCCGACCGCTCCACCAAGCTCGGCCACCAGCCAGCGGTCACGACCCTGGCGAAGACGTTCCAGACTGCGCCCGATCTCGTCGGCCCACGTCGCAGCCTTGAACCCGAACGTGATCGGAGCCCCCGGCTGACCGTGGGTGCGGCCAAGCATCGGCGTCTCGCGGTACCGCGCGGCAAGAGCCAGGAGCTCTGCCTCGATCGCCCAGAGGTCCCGCCAGACCAGCTCGCCGACCTCCGCGATCTCCAGCACCTGTGCGGTGTCCGAGATGTCCTGGACGGTGGTGCCGTAGTACACGTGCTCGGCCGCGTCCGCGGGCAGCATCCGCTGCAGCACCTGGATCAGGCCGAGCGTCGAGTGCGAAGTCGTCCGGGTGCCTTCCGCAACGGCTTCCAGATCCAGCTCGTCGCCGCGAAGCCCAGCGATGGCAGCCGCCGACGAGGCCGGGATGATGCCGACGTCCGCCTGGGCCTCGGCCAGCGCGATGATCACGTCGAGCCACCGAGCAACCCGGGTGGATTCGGCGAAGATCCCGCGGCTCTCCGCCGTACTCCACTGGTGCCCGAAGACCGCGGAATCGATCAGATGTGCGTCCATGCGACCCCCGACCGATCGACGATCGTCTCGAGCGCCGCGCGAACCTCGGCCAGCGAGGCACCCCAGGGCACGACCGTTCCGGTCGGCTCGCTCTCGATGCCCTCCTGGAGCAGGCAGCAGCGGGTGAGCGTACGCCGGCCGTCCGCCGTCAGCCACTGGCGCGGACAAATGTCGACGCGTTCAGGCGTGCTGCCGTAGAACCACTGGTGGATCTGATTGGACCGTTCACACCCGAGCAGCGTCCAGCCGCGCTCCGGCGGTCGCTCGTCCAGGAACGACACCGTGCTGCCCGGGAAGTCCATCCCCGACCCACGGCACGGGATCAGCACATCGCGCGGAGGTACGTCGTACGCCTCGGCGAGAAGACGTCGACTGTCGACCAGATCCGGTACGACGACGATCGGCGGGAGATCCTCCGCCGTCGCGAGCACCCGGCGTACCTGGTCGAGCAACTTGGCCGGGCCGGGCGGAACGACGTCGACCAGCCTGATCCGGATCGGTGCCGGGTTCAGGATGAAGCTCACGTGGGAGTAGGACCCCTCGACCACGACGCACCGGACGCCGGGAAGGGCCTCCGCGGCGGCAGCCAGCTGTGACGGAACGGCGGTGTCGACGGTCTCGTCGACGACCACGGCGCAGTCGTCGGGGCCGGCCAGTACCCGGGCCGCGACGGTCAGCGTGAACAGGTCCGCGGACGGCTTGCGGTCCACCTCGACGAGCGCGACGCGACCTTCGTGCCGGGCCACGATGAACCGGGTCCGGAAGTACACCTCGCGATCGGTGAAGTGATCGGTCAGCCAGACGGGGTCGAGGGTCGGGACGGCCGCGACGGCGACCTGGCGGTAGCGCGACGGGATGACATTCGGTGCGCCCGGATCCGTCGGCTCGATCAGGTCCGGCTCCTCAGTGCGCACGAGCCGAGCTCTCCAGCGTCGCGCCGAGCCCGATCGTGTCGGAGCGGAGTCCGCGGCGCAACGTCTCCAGGCCCATCACGTCGTCCACCGCGATGTTGCCGAGGTTCACCTCAGGGCCGAGCCGCCGGATCAGGTCCGCCTGCTGCGCTCGCTGCGGCGCTTCGTAGATGATCAGCTCGGCAGCGGCGGACGAGGCGAGCGCGTCGAGCAGGTCCTCGCGGAGGTAGCCGCCCGCGTCGTACAGACCCACGGTGCCGCTCTCGCGACCCTCGGCCACCAGCCAGCCGGCGCCGGCCTCCAGATCCGTCTCGAGCTCGGTGGTCCATTCGGCCGCGGACACAGCGTCACCGGGGTTCTTGCTGCCGACCTCGGCGAAGACCTCGAACCCGAGCGACCGGGCCTGCCGGATGATCCGGTGCTTCTCGGCCAGCAGCATGTCCGTGCTCCCCCGGGACACCTCGACGCACTCGAAACCCGCCCAGGTCGCGAACTCGAAGAACTCGTCCACCCGGCCCTGCAGCCAGGCGATCTCGAGCAGCGTGCCGCCGGTGCACGGCTTGACCTGGTGGTCGCGCAGCGCCCGGACCTTCTCGGCCAGCGCGGGCTCGATGTACGCCGTACCCCAGCCGAGCTTCCAGACGTCGATCCAGCCGGAGTACGCCTTGAGTACGGACTCCACCCGGTCCAGGGAATACCCTTTGTCCAAGACATGGGTCAGCCCGGCCGACCGTGGCTTGGCGGGTCGCTCCGGCAGCGTCAGGAAGCTCGGACCAGCTCCAGCCATTGCGCCTGCCTCTCCAGCCGACTCGCCCGGGAGGACCACCCGCCCTCCACTATCAGTGATGTATTTATACCATAGGAGATGGTCGGAGAAACTGGGGAGAGAGGAGCGTCATCCTGATGCCGAGCCATGCGGCGCCCTCGACCGTCTACGTGCTCGGGGCCCTGACGGTCACCGACGCGGACGGTCGTCAGCTCGGCCCGATCCCGGCCGGCCGGGCCGGGATCCTGCTGCGCCGGCTGGTCGCCGCCAGTGGCGCGCTCGTGGACATCGACGCTCTGGTGGACGCCCTCTGGGACGAGGACGCTCCGCACAGTGCCGACCGCGTGATCGCCTCGCTGGTGAGCAGGGTGCGCCGGGCGGCCGGATCCGACGTCATCACCGGCTCCTCGTCGACCGGTTACCGCTTCAACTGCGGACGGGCGTGGACCAGTGACCTCGCGCTCCTGGAGGAGCTGACCAAATCGGCCCAGGCCCGCGCTGCCCTGAGCCCGGCCGTGACGGTCACCGCGGCGCGCCGTGCCTTCGGCCTGCTCACTCGTGGCCATCCCGAGCTGCCTCCCGCCGTCGCCCAACGGACCTGGGCCGAGGACCAGCAGCGCCACGTGGACGCGCTCGCCCGCCGCCTGAACCGGGCCAGCTGGGATGCCCAGGCCCGGCTCGGGATGTGGAGCGAGATCGCGAACCAGGCCGAGTCGGTCCTGTCCCGCTTCCGCCACGACGAGCAGGCCGGCCGCGCGCTGATGAACGCGCAGTGGCACCTCGGCGACCGCGCCTCGGCGTTGCAGACGTACGACGAGCTCCGGCTCGAGCTGCGCCGCGAGCTCGAGGTGGAGCCGAGCCCGGAGACCGACGCGTTGTTCAGTGCCATCGTCAGCGGCGCCGACCCCGGACCGATCCTGACGCCTCGCCCAGCGTCCGTCGCGGGCAGCTCCACCCTGATCGGCAGACAGGACGAGTACGCCGCCATGGTCGACCGGTGGCTTGTCGTGGCCGCCGGACAGGCCGGATCGATCGTCGTCACCGGAAGTCCCGGCTCGGGATGCTCCTCGCTCGCGCAGGAGCTGGCCGACTACGCCGAGCGCGGCGGCGCGCGGGCGATCAGAGTCGACTGTTTCGAGGGCGAGCGATCCTCACCGCTCCAGCCGCTCCTCACCGTGCTCAGCCGGATTCTTCTCTCCACCGCTCCCGATGCCCTGCCGGCCATGCTCGGTTCCTGGACGGACACCGCGGTGGAGCTGGTGCCGGATCTGCGTGACGTCGTGGGCGTCACGGAGTACCGGCGTGCGAGTCCGGAGATCGAGCATCGACGGATCCTCAACACGCTGCGCCATGTGCTTGCGACCGCCGCGGAGGACCGGCCGCTACTGCTGTACTTCGACGACCTGCACCTCGCCGGCACAGCCACGGTGGAGGCACTTCAGTGGCTTCTGCACACGATCGACGACGTACCACTCCTCGTGGTGGCGACCGTTCCGTCCGACCGCCTCGACCCGGAGCTGCGCGCACTGGCGGGCAACGGCGTACTGGTCGAGCTCGGTCCGCTTGACGAGTCGGACGTGGCGCTGCTGGCACAGCAGGCTGGAAGTGCCACCGAGGCAGCCTTCGTCTGGGAGCTGACGCAGGGCCACCCGATGTTCGTGGTCGAGGTCCTCGCCGCTCTCACCCGCGGCGAGAACAAGGCGGAGATCCCTGGCACGCTGCGCTCGATGGTCCTGGACCGGGTACGGCGCAGTGGCAGCGACGTCGAGGAACTACTCCAGTCCGCATCGGTGATCGGGACCGCGTTCGACGTCGACACCCTCGAGCAGCTCGTCGGCCGCCCGGCGGTCAACCTGATGCCCACCTTGCAGAAGGCGATGGCGGCCGGACTGCTTGCCTCTCGCAACGAGTTGTTCGTCTCGTCGCCGCCGATCCTGGGCCAGGCGCTGTACGACAACCTCCCGGGACCGGTCCGGGTCCTGCGGCACCGTCAGCTGGCGGAGATCTTCTCGGCGCGACCGGAGCTGCGCGCACATCACCAGCAACGAGCCGGACTGACCGAGGCCGCGGCGAGGTCGTGGTACGAAGCGGCCACCCTGGCCCGCCGTTCGTTTGCGAACGCCGATGCCGTGCGCCTGTTCACGAACGCCCTCGACACCGCCCGCCAGGCAGACGACCAAGAGCTCGAAGGGCTCGCGCTGATCGGACGCGGCGCGGCCGAGGAAGAGCTCGGAGCCTTCGACGCGGCGACGGACGATCACCAGGAGGCCGAGGCGCTCGCGGTCGCCCGAGGTGACCGCTCGCTCAGGGCCACCGCGGTCGAGCGGCTCGGCTGGACGGCGTACTACCGACGCGACGTCGAGGAGGCGGTGGCGCGCGCGGACGAAGCGTCCCGGATGCCCGGCGCCCGACCGAGCGCATGGAATCTGCTCGGGCGGACCAAGCACTGGGCCGGCGACTTCGACGCCGCCCATCGCGCTTACGAGCGGGCCCTGAACGAGAACGGCGACGAGGACGGAGCGGTGAAGGCCTCGGTGTCGAGCTGTCTCGGCGCCCTGCTCGCCCATGCCGACCGGTACGGCGAGGCCATCGAGGTGCTCGACGACGCGGTCGCGGTCTCGAACAGCATCGGCGCGTTCCATCCACTGCTGCGGGCACTGTTCTTCGCCGGCCTGGCCAGGGGCAACGTCGGCGACCTGTCCGGCGCCCTGACCGTCCTGCAGACGAAGGCGCAGATCCTGGAGCGGTACGACGTTTCGTTCTACCGAGCGCGGACGAACACGACCTTGGCCTGGGTGTGGCGCGAACTGGGCGAGCCGCTCCGGGCGCACGAGTTGTCGGAGCTGGCCTTGAGTCAGTCCCGTGAGGTGGAGGCGGGCAGCCTCCAGATCGAGCAGGAACTGCATGCCCTCTGCTCGCTGGCGGACAGCGAGCGTCTGGACGGCCAGGCCGACCGCGCGGCCGAACGCCTGGAGATGGCCGGGCGCCTGATCGAGCACTGGCTGCCGTTCCGGTGGCGAGCGGACCTGCGGGTCCGCGAGGTGGCCTGCCGGATGGGGCTCCAGGACCCTGAAGCGCTGCTCGTGGCCGCGCGTGCGGCGAGTTCACTCAAGTACCAGGCCCTGGCGTTCCATCTGCTCGGACGCGGCGAGGAGGCAGCCACTGTCGCCCGGCAGACCGGTTCACTCCTGCTCCTCGGTGAGGTCGGAGCTCCCGACGAGGCACGTACGGCGCTGCGTCGCCTGGAGGCAACGCTCCCCCGCCAGCTCAGGTCGTGCTTTGCGCAGGCGGGGCGGCTGCCGCGGGCCAACTCCTGAGGGTGCCGGCCGCGCCGGCGGCCAGTCCGATGCCCCAGAGCAGCGCGACTCCTGACGATCCGCCGATCGCCGACACCGTCGCGACCGCATGGACGAACGCCGGTTGATCGTGCGCTGCCGCGTGCGCCATCAGGTCGTGCACGGGCGACAGGCTCTGCCCCTGTGCCGCCCAAGTGAGGAACGACCGGCTGAGGTTCGTGGTGGCCGCGGCCCGCGCAACCTCCGACAGCCCCTGTGGATCGTCGCCTCGCCAGGCGTGCACCAGCAGGATGCCCGCGAGGACGTCGTCGCCGGTCGGTGTCAGGCCGCCGCCACGACCTTCGAGCAGTTCCCTGGCCGCGGTCAGATCGTCGGTGGCCACGGCACGGCGTACGGAGTCCCAGCAAGAGTGGAGATCGTCGGGCACAGCGAGCCGGCCGCGCATCGCATTGAGCGCGGACGCCGCCAGCTGGAGGTCCCGCGGGCCGGGCATCCGTGGCCTGAAGAGAGCAGCCCCGGCCAGGTCGATCTGCCACTCGGTCGAGCGCAACCGACCGCCGTCGCGCCAGACCGCGAGTCCTTCCGGTACCCGAGCGGGAGCCTGCTCGACGATCAGGTGGATCGGCCCGGGTGCGACGGCAGGTCCGGCCACGGCGTACATGCCACCGTGGACCTGCACGTAGCAACCGTGCCGGAAGGTGCCGACAACGGTCCCGTACGCGCCGTCGGGATGGGCGGCAGCGACGCCCGCCCCGGCGACGATCGGCGCTAGGTGGCTTGTCACGCGTCAGGCGCGAGACGTCGGTCGAGATCGAGCAAGGCGTCGGTGAAGCACTCGATCGGAGCCCAGGCCACGCCCGCACCGACCTGTCCGGTCCCGGCGGTCGCGTGGATGATCCCGGTGTTCACGGCCGGGGTGATGCCCAGCTCGACCACCTTGCGCACGTCCACACCGACCGGCGTACCGACGTTGTCGAGGATCGGCAGCCTGAACCGCGGGCTCTCCCCCGCGCAGATGCGCTGCATGCTCCGGGTGGCCGCGATCGCGTGGGACATCCTGCCACCGAGGAAGCCTGCCACGGCAGGCGAGTTCGCCGCCGCCGGTCCGCCCAGTCCGACCAGCTCCAGTACCGCGCTGTCACCGATGTCCGGCGCGCTCGTCTCTGGGCCGAAACCCGGATAGTACAAGGCATCCTGGATCGGCGGAGAGGGCGCGAGGAACCAGTCGTCGCCACCGCCGGCAAGGCGTACGCCGTACGTCGTCCCGTTGCGGGCCATCGTGGTCACGATGCTCGACTCGCGCACCTCGCCGGCCCATTCCACCAGCGACTTCGCCGCGGCCATGGCCACGTTGAGGAACATCAGGTGGTTGCCACTCAGGAAGGTCGCCACCTCAGCCGTCGCCGGGTGCGTACCCCGAACCAGGTAAGGCAGCAGGTCGCGCAGGAACAGGTTGGTCGTCGCCTGCACTCGCATGTGTACGTCGTCGCCCATCGGAACGCCTTGTGCGGCGAGCGCGAACGCATCCACAGGCCCGTGGTTCGACAGCGCTTCCGCCAGCACCGGCCCCACCTTGTCGCGGACGAAGCGGATCCGCTCGATGGCAGCGTCGCTGTCGACCCCGAACCACTGCACTGCCCCCGATCCCTGGTTGATGCTCGAGTACGCCGTCACACCGCCGAGCTCGTTCTGTACGACGTACACCGGCGCGGACGGACCGATCGATGTCGCCATCGGTACGACGGTCCGATGCTCGTTGGCCGGCGCCAGGCGGACCTCGCCCGACTCGACCAGCTGTCCTGCGGCCGCCACATCAGGAGCCCAGCCCTCCGCCACCACGGCAGCCCGCACCGAGCGCTGGAGTGGATCCGGCATGTCCTGCCACGCGATGGACGGGCCGCAGTGCAGGATGTCGCGCTCGCCCATGCCCTCGATGACGGCACCAGCGCGGTCGATGCCGACCAGCAGTGGGACGCCCTCGTTGAGGCGCCGGAGCACCTCCGCGTTGGCCTGGTCGATCCGGGCCGCCTGCGGGCCGAGCAGCCGGGACAGGGCCGCCACGGTCCGCGCCTCGCCGCCGCCCGGGATCCGCCAGTCCACGCCGATGACCGGCAGCCCCTGATCGCGCAGCGCGCTCTCGAACAGGGGGAGCCCGATGTTGATCACATCAACGGCGGCCGGCAGCTCGACGACGGGAGTCTGACTCATCACGTGGCCTTTCCAGGGATGACAGCCGGAGCGGATATCTCTCGACCGATATGGACGTTTATTATAGGATACGAACCATGACCGAGCCAACCCTCACCAGCATCCAGCCGGCGCCAGCAGTGGACGAGGTGGTGGCGGTCGTCCGTCAGCACGCGGGGGTATCCGGGAAGGGCGCGATCGCCCAGGTGTCCGGCTTCGTCGACACCGGCGATCCCCTCCACGGCCCGGGTGACGACGGTGCCGTGGTGAAGCTCGACGGAGCACGTGCCGTCGTCTGCGGCGAGGCGATCTCGCCACCCTTCGTACGGTCCGACCCGTACGGCGCGGGCGTCGCCAGTGTGCTTGCCAACGTCAACGATGTCGCCGCGATGGGCGGCGTTCCGAAGGCGATCGTGAACACGGTGATCGGCCGCGACGCCGAGGTCTCCGAGGTGTTCCGCGGCATGTCCGACGCCGCGAGGATGTACGACGTACCGATCGTCGGAGGCCACCTGACCCGGGCCGAGACCGACACCTCACTGTCGGCGTTCGCCCTCGGACAGGTGCGGTCACCGCTCTCGATGGCCCATGTACGACCGGGTCAGGCAGTCATGTTCGCGGCGTGCCTGAACGGCACGATGCGGCCGGACTTCCCGTTCTTCACCTCGATCGAGGAGCAGGCCGAGACCCTGGCCCGCGATGTCCGGCTGCTCGCCCAGGTGGCCGACGACGGCCTGGCCGTGGCGGCCAAGGACGTATCGATGGCCGGCGCGCTCGGTTCGCTGGCCATGCTCCTGGAGTTCACCCGCCACGGCGCCCACATCGACCTGGACCGGATGCCCGTCCCGGCCGACACCGACCCGTTGCGCTGGCTGATCGCCTTCCCGACGTACGCGTTCTGGCTGACCACTCCGGCCGAGCGCGCAGCGGATTGTGCGGCGGTGTTCGAGGCCCACGACCTGGTCTGCGCGCAGGTGGGTGAGGTGACCGAGACGAGTCTGCTGACGATCGGATCCGGCGGCCGCAAGGCGACCCTGATGGACCTGGCCACCGAGACGATCACCGGCCTGTGGGCCTAGCCGGCGCGCAGGTCCTGTACTTCGGCGAGCGGCTCGAGGACGAGCTCGTCCGGTCGGCCTGGCCAGGTGGTGACCGGCGCCTGCGTCAGGTCGTAGACCATCGGCTGATGAGGTAGCCCGCAGTACGGCGCTGCCGCGCCCGCACGCGTCCAGCCGAGACGTTCGAAGAAGCGCACGTTGGGCAATTGAATCTGCGCGAGCATCTGCGCACCGCCCAGCCCGCCGGCCGTCGCGACCGCGAAGCGAACGAGCTCGGCCCCGACCATCGACGACCGGTGCGAGGCAAGGACGGCCAGCCGGTCGCCCTGCCACAGCTCGCCGTCCAGCGGATACAGCCGCACAGTGCCTGCCGCACAGGACCCCTGGGCGGCGAGCACATGGATGGTGCCGGTGTCCCGGTCGTGCGGATCGAGGTCTGTGAACTCCATGATCCGCTGTTCGAGCACGAAGACCCGCTGCCGGATCGCATAGTGCTTGGCCAGATCACGGTCGAGAGCCCGCCAGACGCCGATCTCGGCCGACCGCGTGGTCATGATGCGCTTCGCACCGGCAGGCCGGGCATACCCAGCTGGATGGTTCGCTCGAGGGATCCCAGCGCCGAACACGCCTGACACCGCGCGCAACCGGCCGAGACCTTGTCCGCGGTCAGTCCTCGCTTGACCAGTTCGGGCGCCACCACCCGGGCGATGCTCTCGGTGTAGGCGCGGCTCGGCGGGACGGAGTCGGCCATCAGGCTCCCCGGCACCGGGCGCAGCGGCACGATGAACGGGTAGACCCCGATGTCGATCGCCCGCTTGCAGCCGGCCAGGGTGACCTCGGGATCCTCGCCCATGCCGAGGATGACGTACGTCGACACCTGGCCTTCGCCGAACCGCTCGACGGCGTACTCCCAGGTCTCGAAGTAGCGCTCGATACCGGTACGGGCCTTCGGCGGAGCGACCCTGGCCAGCACCTGCGGATCGAACGACTCGACATGGATGCCGAGCGAGTCGATGCCCAGACTGTGCACCTTGTCGATGACGGCCAGATCGGTCGGCGGCTCGAACTGCACCTCCACCGGCAACCCGGAGGCCTCCTTCATCGCGTGGCCACACTTGCTGACGTAGTACGCGCCGCGGTCCTTGCCCCAGGTCGATCCGGTGGTGAGCGTGATGTCCACGGCACCGTCGAGGTCGCGGGCGGCGACCGCGACCTCGGCGAGCTGCTCGGGCCGCTTCACCTTGACCGTGTTACCCGATGCGAGCGAGACGCCGATGCCACAGAACTTGCACTGGTCGTCGTTGCCCCAGTACGCACAGGTCTGCAGAACGGTGCTCGCCAGCGAGTCCAGATGCATCAGCGCGAGCTTCCAGTACGGCGTACCGTCCGCGGTCTCCAGGTCGTAGAAGCGCGGCCGCCCAGCCGGTGTCGCGGAAGCCAGCCGCACCCCGTCGCGGTAGATCCCGTGCCCGGAGTCCTCCGCCTCGAGCGAGTACGGCGTGTTGGCGACGTACGCGGCGTCGACCGGAACCGTGACAGGCGTGCCCTCGACCCAGATCATGCCCGCGTCCGAGGGCCCGGCACCGCCCGGCCTGCGCTCCAGCGGGCCGCTGACCGTGAGCCCCTTCTCCTGGAGCTCGAGAATCAGGTCACTCAGCCGACTGCCGTCGTCGACGGTGGCGATGGGGGTGCGGGTCTGTGCCGTCTGGGTCACGGGAGGTCCTTCCGAGCGTGTCGACGTGGCCGAGGGTTCGCGGAGCGCAATTGACCTACCGTATCTCCTGACCGATACATTCGTCTATCATCCGATACGTTCGGCCGCGGCCGTCTCCTCCACGACCTCACGCAGCGCGGCCTCTCCGCTGCGGAACGACGCACTGTCGGAGTACTGGAGGTCCGCGATGCCGGGATCGTCGTCGACGAGGTCGCCGGTGCGCGGGTCGAGCCGGACGACCGTCAGAGTGCGAACCGCCACCCCCGTGGTCAGATCCGGCTGCACCGCGGCGACGATCGCGAGACCGGACCCGAGATGCATCCGGGTGGAGCCGTAGGGATCCGCGAATCCGGCCAGCAGATCACCGGTCTCATGCAGGACGACCCAGTCGGCACCGTCAGCCCTCGCCGCGGCGATCAGCTCGGTCCTGGCTCGCCTGGTCTCTTCGGCCTGCAGGGCGGCGTGACGCAGCGCGAAGGCCGCACCCGCGACCTGATCCAACGGCAGTGCGCCGAGCGTGAGACCCGTGCCCTCCAATGCGCCGGCCACGATCTCCCCGGCCTGCGGCCAGCGGTCGACCAGCTCGTCGGTCGACCCGACGCCACCCAGCTCGTCGACGATCGCGCGGACCAGCCGGACCGCGAGCTGATAGCGCTCGACGTCGCCGCCACCGATCGAGTACAGGCTCTGTTCCGAGGCTCGCCAGGAGGATCGGAGCGCACGGGCGGTCATCTCGTCAGTCATCGCAGTTCTCCCTGGTCGGTCGCCCCGATGTCTACTATACGACACGTCCATCTGCTATGTTGTGCCATCCGAACGAGGCGGACGCACAGCTGACGTGCACGACAGTGGGAGCCGGATCTATGAGCGACATCGCGGTCATCGCCCTCGGTGGCAACGCACTCACCCGCGAGGACCAGCGGGGCACCTTGGACGAGCAGTACTCGAACGCGCTGGCGATGGCCAAGTCCGTTCGCTCGCTGTTGCGCAAGGGCTGGCAGATCATCATCGTGCACGGGAACGGGCCGCAGGTCGGGAACCTGGCGATCCAGCACGAGGAAGGTGCCCGGCTGGTGCCGGCGCAGCCGCTGTACTCCCTCGGCGCGATGACCCAGGGAGCACTGGGAAGCCTGATCTGCCTGGCCCTGCACGAGGTGTGCGGCCGAGAGATCTCCGGCGCGGTCTCCGTCGTCACGCATATCGTCGTCGACCGCGACGACCCCGCGTTCGCCGCCCCCAGCAAGCCGATCGGGCCGTTCTTCGGGCAGGCCGAGGCAGAGCAGTTCGCGGCCACGCGCGGCTGGACCATGGTCTCGGACGCGGGCCGCGGCTTCCGCCGGGTCGTTCCCTCCCCCACCCCGCAGGCGATCCTCGAGGCGAACGCCGTCGCGGCGCTGACCCAGTCGGGTCACATCGTCGTCGCTGCGGGCGGTGGCGGCATCCCGGTAGTCGAGGAGAACGGCGCCTACCGCGGCGTCGACGCGGTCATCGACAAGGACTTCGCCGCCGAGCGGATCGCCGTCGCGGCGAACGCGACCGCACTCGTCATGGTCACCGGTGTCCCATCGGTGAAGCTCGACTTCGGTACGCCGCAGGAGCGGTCCGTCGAGCAACTGACCGTGACCGAGGCCCGCCGCCATCTGGCCGACGGGCAGTTCCCGCCCGGGAGCATGGGTCCGAAGATGAGCGCCGCGATCAAGTTCGTCGAAGGCTCGGCCTCGGTCGAGCGGCCGCGCTTCGCGGCCATCACCACCCCTGAACTCGTCTACGCGACCCTCGACGAGCCGCACGGAATCGTCGAGGGCACCCGTGGCACTCGGATCCTGACCGAGGACGTCCCCATCCCTGCCACCACCAAGGAGCTGGTCGGATGAGCACCCGCGTCGCCGTACGCAAGAACTCCTACAAGGACAGCGTGCGCCTCCTCGAGGCCACCCGCGCGATCCTCGGATCGCCCGGAGTGTCCTGGGGCTGGGCCCTGATGGCCACCCCCGCCAACCTCGAGACCCTTGCGGAGCAAGGCATCGCCGGCGATGTGGAGGGCGCGGCGGCCAACGATCTCGTCCTGGCCGTCCGGGCCGAGGACGACGACTCGGCAACGGCAGCGCTCGAGACGGCCTCGGAGACACTCTTCGCCGCGACAGCGCAGGAGGCGGACGGCGACGTACCGAACGCGACCGATCTGGGCGAGGCGCTGGCCGAGAGGCCGGACGCGAACGTCGCGATCATCTCGGTGCCGGGCTCGTACGCCGCTCTGGAGACCCACAAGGCGTTGACGGCTGGTCTGAACGTGCTGCTCTTCAGCGACAACGTTCCGCTGCAGGAGGAGATCGAGCTCAAGCAACGCGCCCGCGACCTCGGCCGGCTGGTGATGGGTCCCGGTGCCGGTACGGCGATGATCGCCGGCGCCGGACTCGGGTTCGCGAACCGGGTCAGCGCCGGACCGGTCGGCATCGTTGCCGCCGCGGGGACCGGCGCGCAAGAGGTGATGAGCCTGCTGGACCGCTGGGGAATCGGCGTCTCGCACGTCATCGGCGTGGGCGGCCGCGACCTGTCTCCCGAGGTCGGCGGCCTGATGGCCGAGTCCGCGCTGCGCGCGCTCGACGCGGACGAGCGGACGCAGGCGATCCTGCTGGTGTCGAAGCCGCCGTCCCGTGAGGTCGCAGAACGGCTGCTGAAGGTGCCGTCCAAGCCCACGGTCGCCGCGCTGATGGGCCTGCGGGACAGCCTCTCCACTCCCGACCACGTGACAGTGGTCAACACCCTCGAACGAGGCGCCGCCGAGACGATCGCTCTGGTCGGCGGATCCACTCCGGACCTGGTTCAGGGGACGGCTGAGCAGGTAGCAAGTTTGATCACCGGGCTGGCACCGACGCGACGCAAGGTCGTCGGTCTCTACAGCGGCGGAACGCTCTGCTACGAGGCTCTGACGATCGCCACCGATCACCTGGGGCCGATCCACTCGAACGTCCCGCTGGACAAGTCGCTCACCGTCGACTCGGCGAAGCCCGACTCGCATCTGTTCCTCGACCTCGGCGAGGAGGAGTACACGGTGGGCCGGCCGCACCCGATGATCGATCCGCAGGCCCGGATCGAGTTCCTGGAGCGTCAGGTCGACGACGACGGTGTCGCCGCGGTTCTCCTCGACGTCGTGATCGGCGATGGCGCGCACGACGATCCGGCCGGCATGCTGGCGCCCGCAATCGAGAAGGTGACCGGCTCCGGCGCGATCGTCGTCGCCTATGTGCTCGGCACCGAGCTCGACCCGCAGGGGTTCGCGTCCCAGCAGGAGACGCTGCGCCGAGCCGGATGCATCGTCACCGAGACGGCTGCCCGGGCGGCGCTCGCCGCGTCCGCGATCGCACTGCGCGACCCCGCTCTGGTTGCGGCGGAGCTGTAGGCGGTGGCTGCGGTGGATCGCTTACGCCTCGCACTCACGACGTACTCGGTGAAACCACGCGGTGGTGTCGTGCACACGCTGGAGCTTGCGGAAGCACTGCAGGCCGCCGGGGTCGACGTCACCGTGATCGCGCTGTCCGATCAGGGCAAGGGCTTCTTCCGGGAGGTCGACGTACCGGTACGGCTGGTCGATGCGCCGCCACCGGCGCCGACGCTGGAGGAGCGGGTGTTCCAGTCGATCGCGACGCTGACCGACTTCCTCACCGAGATCGGCGACCAGTTCGACATCGTGCACAGCCAGGACTGCATCTCGGCCCGGGCCGCCGCTCGGGTCCGGGACGCGGGTACGCCGTTCCGGCTGATCCGCACGGTCCACCACGTCGACGACTTCACCACACAGGCGCTGATGGACTGCCAGCGCAACGCGATCCTCGAGCCGGACGACGTACTCGTGGTCAGCAAGCTCTGGCAGGGCCTCCTGCTGCGCGACTACGGAGTCGAGGCGCGCATCGTCACCAACGGCGTCCGCACCGACCGGTTCGGCGCCGGCGTCAGCGAGCTGCGTCGCAAGGAGCTGCGTCAGCGGATCAACGCCGGCGACCGTTTCGTCTATCTGACCGTGGGTGGCATCGAGCCGCGCAAGGGCACCGCCTATCTCGTCGAGGCCTTGGCCCGGCTGAAGGCGACGCACCCGAATCCGCCGATGCTGGCGATCATCGGCGGTCATTCCTTCCAGGACTACCGGGCCTACCGCGAGACGGTGCTCGACTCGCTCGAGCCGAGCGGGCTGCGGCTCGGTACGGACGTCGTACTGCTCGGCACCGTCTCCGACGAGGAGCTGCCGGAGTGGTTCGGCGCCGCGGACGGCTTCGCGTTCCCCTCGATGAAGGAGGGCTGGGGTCTGGTGGTCCTGGAGGCGATGGCCGCCGGACTCCCCGTCGTCACGTCCGACATCGACGTCTTCCACGAGTTCCTGACCGACGAGCAGGACGCACTGATGACCGGCGCGGGTGATGCGGCTTCACTCGCACAGGGTCTGGCGCGACTGGTCGACGACGAAGCAACCCGGCACCGGCTGGCCCGGCGCGGGCCGGCCGTCGCCGCGGCGTACCCGTGGTCCGGCACTGCCGAGCAACACCTCGAGGTCTATCGCCGAGCACTCTCATCACACACCGAAGGAGAGCCCGACACATGAGCAATGTGACCACGACGGCCGAGCGCATCCCGGTCTGGGCGTATCTGATCGCCGTACTGTCGTTGATCGCCTTGTATCTCATGCTCCAGGACAACGGTGCGGTGCTGTCCACCGTCGCGCCGTACGTCCACGAGTTCACCCACGACGGACGCCACATTCTCGGCGTGCCCTGCCACTAGGGACGCCGCGATGAACCTCTGGCCGTCAACCTTTCGTGCCTCACTCGCCGGCGGACTCGCGGCGGGTGGGGTCGCCGCGGTCTTCAGCTTCGTGGTCGTCGAACCGACCGTCCGGCTCGCCCTGGAGGTGGAGGAGAGCCGCGCCGCCGCCGACCACGCGCAGGGCGAACATACGCATGAGGCCGAGCTCGTCTCGCGCAGCCTTCAGCAGGTCGGCGGAGCGATCGCGGTGATCGTCGCCGCCCTCCTGCTGTCCGTGCTGTACGCCGTCGCCCTGAGCCGCTTCCGCCGGTCGTCGAAGCTCAGCGACCTGACCAGCGCGCTGGTCGTGGCCGGAGGTGGCTTCACGATCTTCGCCCTCGCCCCCGGCCTCAAGTACCCCGCCAACCCGCCGGCCGTCGGCGACCCGGACACGGTCACCGAACGCACGCTCCTCTACGGCTGCGCAATCGCCATCGCGGCGCTGACGGTCACAGCGCTGCTCGCCGTCGTCCGCGCCGCCCGGCGGCGCGGGTGGTCGACCACTCGCCTCTCCTGGAGCATCGTCGGCGTAGTGGCCGCCGGTTGCGTCGTCCTCTTCGCCGGACTGCCGGCCGGCCCCGACGCGATTCCCACTGACGTCGGGGCCGGCCTGGTCTGGCAGTTCCGGCTCAGGTCACTCGGCACGCTGGCCGTTCTCTGGACCACCTTGGGTCTGGTGACCGGCACGCTGCTGGCCCGGGCGCATCACAGCGCCACGGCGTACGACCGCACTCACCGGGTCCTGAACGGTCGCTGAACAACGTCAATGCCGGGGAGGGACTTACCTTCGCCCGACTCGTCACCCACTGCTTCAGCAACCGATCCTTGCCCGAGGCAACCTGCTGGCCACGTCACGGTCGGGATCCGTGTCATGGGGCGCCGAGGAGCACAGCCTCAGCCAGGTCGTGATCAATGACGATCCCGTTGATCAGTCCAGATGTCAGCGCGGCTCGAACGGCGTCACTCTTGCGTACGTCGAAGGCGATACCGATCCGCGTGGGCACGGAACGCAGCTCGGCTTCGGAGATGCCGATCATCCTTTTGTCGAGCGGCGTCTGCACTTTGCGGCCTTGATCATCCAGGAGGTGTCCGACGACCTCTGCACACACCCCCAGCTCTCGAGCAGTTTCCCGGTCGCGTGCCGACGCTGCCTCATAGACCGTCGACAGTCCATCGCCCCACGCGCCGATGCCGATGGCGCAGACTGTCAACTCACGAAACAGCTGTTGGCAGCGCACGAAGTCGGGTTGCTTCCGATAGATTTCCGGACCTGACTCACTCGGACACACCATCGGCGCGTAGTAGAGGTAGGCCGGTCCCCCACCGGCCCGCGTGAACCGACGTACGGCTTCCATCACGTCCCACGCGTCGATTCGCGACACCGCGCCGGTGATCTGCACGACAGCGCACCTGCTGAATCCACCCGGAGGATCTGGGAGTCCCATCAGCGTGCGGGTAGATGAAATGCCCACGACGTCGCGATCGGTCACGATCTCTTGCAGCAGCGAGGTTGCGGCTTGCCCGACGATGCCCCGCAACAACTCCGGAGAGTCGGCCGGCGCCTGGGTCACGGCGCAGTACCGCAGTCCGAAGCGATCCTGCAACTGGACGGACAGATCCATCTCCAAGTCATCGGGCAGGCCGATCTCGATCCGGACCAAGCCAGTCTCCCGAGACCGTTCCAGCAGCCGGCCGACCTGGAACCGGGACAGGCCGAGTTCCTCCGCGATCTGCACGCGAGAACGCTCCTGGAGGTAGTAGCGCCTCGCCACCGCAGCCATCAACAGCATCTGGCTCTGTTTGCCGCGTAGTCGCCGGCCGTCAATCTTCTGCAGGTCAGCACCATCGCCGGTATCGCTCATGTGAGCACTCTAGACCTCATATTGATTCGAGTCATTGTCAGGCGGGCGCCGCGAGTGCCTTAATTCGATGTCCACTCGCTTCCACTGGACCGATCAGATGAGCGATACCGAGAGGCTCTTCGCATGGAACGACACCCCCTGATCGCCGGCACGCGCTGCCGGCGGCGACCTCGACCGGCGGCAGCGCCGTGACCGGCATTCTGGCCGGCCGAACTGGCACGGTCACAGCGTCGGCAACCGCGAAGGCTGCTCCGCACTGGAAACGTGCCTTACAGCGGCACGGCAAGGAGTACTTTCTCTTCGCGGCGTTGGTCGGACCGAACCTCGCACTCATCCTGGTCTTCTCGTACTGGCCGGTGATCTACAACCTCTATCTGAGCTTCACCTCGTGGGACATGATCTCTCCGAGTCCGACCTGGGCCGGTCCGGCGGAGTACCGCGAGCTGTTCACCAGCTCCGACTTCGCCCAGGTGCTGCTCAACACGTTCAAGTTCGTGGCACTGATCGTTGTCGGTGCCGTTGTCGGGGGACTGGCAACGGCCTTGGTCCTCAACCAGCGACTCATCGGCCGTGGTCTGGTGCGAACGGTCAGCTTCGCACCACACATCGTCTCCGGGGCTGCGATCGCCACACTCTGGCTGTTCATCCTCGACCCGAGCTTCGGCCTGCTGCGCGCAGTCCTGGAGCCACTGGGGATCACCTCACCTCAGTGGACGACCAGCTCTCACTATTCGCTCTATGCCCTCGTGATGGTGTACCTCTGGAAGGGAATCGGCTTCTGCGCGATCATCTACGTCGCCGGCATGCAGAACCTCCCCAGTGACCTGTTCGAGGCCGCGACGCTGGACGGTGCGGGTGGCTGGTCGCGCTTCCGCTACGTCACTGTGCCGCTGCTGTCCCCGGTCACCTACTTCCTGGTCGTGACATCGGTCATCGGCACCTTCCAGGCCTATGACGTCACCGCCATCATGACCGGGGGCGGTCCAGGCATCTCTTCGACGACCTTGAGCTGGTTCATCTACCAGAAGGCATTCCAGGCATCCGATGCCGGCCTGGCAGCTGCCGCGGCAGTGGTCATGCTGATCATCCTGCTGGCGATCACCTTCCTGATGACCCGATTCGCCGAGCGGAAGGTGACCTACCAGTGAGCGCCAACACCTCAGCACGGCGAGACATCGCCGGCAGAGCAGTCTCCAGACAGATCGTCATCTACGCACTACTGGTGCTGATCGCTGCTGTCTTCATCATGCCGCTGTACTGGCTGCTCAGCTCAGCGGTCAAACCCAGCGGCGAGATCTACCGCTTCCCACTCCAATGGATCCCGCAGCACCTGCACTGGTCGAACTTTGCCAACGCCTGGCACGACGCGCCGTTCGGATCCTTCTTCATCAACTCGATTGTCGTCACCGTCATCGGAACCACCATCAAGATGCTGTTGGCAACCGGCTCCGCCTACGCCTTCACGTTCCTGCCGTTTCCCTTCAAGCGGGGCATCTTCTTCCTGCTGCTCGGCGCACTGATGACCCCGGGCACGATCACGTTACTGCCCAACTATCTGACCGCCTCCCACCTCGGCTGGGTCGACACCTACGCGGGGCTCATCATCCCTGGGGCCGGATCAGCGTTCGGAATGTTCTTGTTACGCCAACAGATGATGAGCCTCCCGCGCGAGGTGTTCGAGGCCGCCAGCGTCGACGGAGCCGGCCACCTACGGATCCTTCTCCAACTGGTCGTGCCCATGTCTCGGCCGATGATGATCACCGTCACGCTGATCTCGGTCATCGAAGTATGGAACGACTTCATCTGGCCACTGATCATCACCACGACAACCCAGATGCGCACCTTGCCGGTCGGCCTGCTCTACCTGAAATCCCAGGAGGGCTACAACGACTGGGGCGCCATCATGGCCGGCACCGTCATGGTCGCCGCACCCATGATCATCGTCTTCCTCCTGGCACAGCGCTACATCGTCGCCGGATTCTCCGGCGGCGCGATCAAGGGCTGACCCACTCATTGCCGTCACAGCTGGAAGGACCACATCACATGTCCGGAAACAACTCCCCCCTCAGCCTTGGGACCGGGTTGAGCAGACGCTCACTGCTCCAACTGGCCGGCGCCGGCGCTCTCGCAGCTCCTGCTCTTGCGGCCTGCTCAGGTGGCGGTGGCGGCGGAGCAGGGGGCGGGTTCGCTGCAGTCGACGTCAAGGTGCCGGAGAAGTACCGCAAACGCGGTCAGAAGGTCGTCCTGTGGAGCTCGTGGAACGGGAAGCCGGGCAACGTTCTGAACGAGCTGATCAACAAGTTCAACGACTCACAGAACGACATCTACGCCCAAGCACAGTTCCAAGGGAACTACTTCGACGCCACTTCCAAGGTCACCGCCGCTTTGCGAGCGAAGGCCGTCCCCGACATCATGGCGTTCGGTCAGACTGCCTGGCAGGTCTTCTTCCTCAACGAAACGCTCGAAGAGCTCGACAGCTACGTCGACGACGCGTTCACAGCGTCGTTCTACCCGAACCTGTTCGACGCCGGCGTGATCAAGAACAAGCTGTACTGGATCTCGTTCGCCCGCAGCACACCGATCATATACTACAACAAGGATCTGTTCGCCAAGGCCGGACTACCCGACCGCGGACCTGAGACCTGGACAGAACTGCGGGAGTGGGGACCTGCGCTGATCCAGCAGAAGGCCGCCGGCAAGCCCGTGAAGGTGACCGAACTGTCCGGTGGTGACAGCTGGGAATTCGAAGCCAGCGTGTGGCAGTTCGGCGGACGCATCTCCAAGGGCCTCGACGTCACCATCAACAAGGACGGCGCCGTCGAGTGTGCCGACTGGATGCGAAAGCTGATCTTCGACGACAAGATGGCCGTCCTCTCCCGTGATTATGGGACGAACTTCAACAACGGCCTCGTCGGCACCTACATGAACTCGACCGGGGCGTTGGCCGGCACCTACGAGGCAGCCAAGTTCGAGGTCGGCGTCAGCCCACTGCCCGAACAAGTCACCCATGGAGTACCCACGGGCGGCGGCGGGCTTTCGATCTTCAAGGGCATACCCAAGGAGCGCAAGGAAGCCGCCTGGGAAGTGATCAAGTTCCTCTCCTCACCAGAATCGGCCGCAACCTGGTCATTGGGCACCGGTTACCTACCGGTCGTGAAGGAGGCAGTGAGTCGGTCCGAATACCAGACCGCGCTGAAGAAGGACCCCAACCGCGGCGTGGCCATCGCCCAGTTGGCGCAGGCCGGCCAGCTCGATGAGGTCGACGCCTACGTGCAGAACGCTTCACCCATCATCTACGGGGGGCTGCAGAAGATCTACGGCGACAATCAGCCGGCCCAACAGGTGCTGGACGGCGTCGCAGAGCAGCTCAAGGCCGGCGCGGAGAAGATCAAACCGAAGTACGACAAGCTCGCCGGAGACGAGGGCTGACACCGGTGGCACCGTTTCGCATCACCGGTCACCGCGGCGCCATGGGCTACATGCCCGAGAACACAATCCCCTCCTACCTTCGCGCTGTCCAGGACGGCGTGGACGAGGTCGAACTCGACCTGCGCCTCACCAAAGACGGTCACATCGTCCTCATTCACGACCCGACAGTCGACCGCACAACCAACGGTCACGGCGCAGTCGATGAACTCAGTCTCGCCGAACTGCAACGCCTGGACGCCGGCAACGGCGAGCACATCCCCACCCTCGAAGAAGCGATCGAAGCCCTGGACATCACGATCCTGGCGGAGATCAAAACCGACGCGGTGGTCGAGCCACTGCGCCGCCAGTTGGCCGACCGCGCGGAATTGCGACAGCAGATCCAGCCGATCAGTTTCCACGCCGAGAGGCTTGAACCCCTCGCCGAGGCCTTCGGCGACCTACGCTGCGCACTGTTGTCCGAGACCGGGTCCGAAGAACTGCTGGAGCAGGCACTCGCCATCGGTACCCAGTGGGTCGGGGTCGGATGGCAGGGAAGCAGTCCGGAGCTCATCAAGCAGGCCCACGACAAAGGGCTGGAGTACTGCCTCTGGCCGGCGCCGACCCGAACTGAAGTCGACCGAGCCATCGCCTGGGGCGCAGACGGTGTCACCACCGATCACCCGGCTCGAGTCATCCGGCCCAGTACCGGATCCGTTCCCGTCCCATGAACCTCACGAGGAGACCCGATCTTGAACCAACCAGCCCTCCAAGCGGTCCTGTTCGACATGGACGGAACCTTGTTCGACAGCGAACGCATCTGGGACGTCAGCCTTCAGGACCTGGCGAGCAAGCTAGGCGGCACCTTGTCTCCGCAGGCACGGCTCCGGATCGTCGGCAGCAACCTGCTCAACACCGTCCGCATCATCCAAGACGACATCGGGGTCGACGGCGACGACCAACGCTTGGCGAAGTGGCTGCTCGACCGGACACAGGAACTCTTCTCAGTCGGTGTTCCTTGGCGCCCGGCGGCCCGTGAGCTGGTCGCCGGCGTACGTTCCCACGGGATCCCCACCGCATTGGTGACCGGGAGCTATCGGGTGCTGGTCGACGTCGTCCTCGCACAGCTTCCACCGGATACCTTCGACCTAGTGCTGTGCGGTGACGAGGTCGCATACCCCAAGCCCCATCCGGAGTCGTACCTGACTGCGGCGTCCAGACTCGGAGTGAACGTGCACAACGCCGTCGCGATCGAGGATTCGCAGAACGGCATCGCGTCAGCTGCCGCTGCTGGATGTGTGGTTGTCGCCGTCCCAGAGGACCCACGGACTCTCCCCGAAGGACACGGTGCCACCATCGCTCCCTTGTCCTCGATCACCGTCGATTGGTTGAGCATGCTGGTGGCATCACCAACCAGGCCGGCCGGTCATGGCCCGCGCCGCCAAAGTGATGACTAAAGGGTGAGCCGTCGTACTCGTACGTCGTCGTCGCTGGTTGGCGTCGGCTCAGAGGCTCGCGCCGACGTGGGCGACGAGGTCGGCGAGCCGGTTGGAGTAACCCCACTCGTTGTCGTACCAACCGACAACCTTGACCTGGTTGCCGATCACCTTGGTCAGCGGAGCATCGAAGACGCAGGACGCCGGATCGGTGACGATGTCGGACGAGACGATCGGGTCGGTGGAGTAGCGAAGGTAGCCCTTGAGATCTCCCTCGGCCGCCGCCTGGACGATCTCGTTCACCTCCTCGACGGAGGTGTCCCGCGCCGCGTCGAAGGTCAGGTCCGTCGCCGATCCGGTCGGCACCGGCACCCGGATCGCGTACCCGTCCAGCTTTCCCTTCAGCTCGGGCAGCACCAGCCCGATGGCCTTCGCAGCCCCGGTCGACGTCGGTACGACGTTGATCGCGGCAGCCCGTGCCCGGCGCAGGTCCTGGTGGATGTTGTCCTGCAGGTTCTGGTCGGCGGTGTAGGCGTGGATCGTGGTCATCAGGCCCTTGGTGATCCCGAGCCCTTCGTGCAGGACCTTGGCCATCGGCGCGAGGCAGTTCGTGGTGCAGGAGGCGTTCGAGATCACCGTGTGCGCTGCGGCGTCGTACTGGTCGTGGTTGACGCCCATGACGATCGTGACGTCGTTGTTGGAGGCGGGTGCCGAGATGATCACCTTCCGGGCGCCGCCGCTGTCGACGTGCGCGCGGGCCAGGTTCGCGTCGGTGAAGAAGCCGGTCGACTCGACCACCAGGTCGACCCCGAGGTCCTTCCACGGCAGCTTCCCGGGATCGCGTTCGGCCAGGGCGACGATCGACGCGTCGCCGACGACGATCGCGGCGTCGGTCGACCGGACGTCGGCGTCCAGCCGGCCGAGGATCGAGTCGTACTTCAGCAGGTGCGCCAGCGTCGACCGGTCGGTCAGGTCGTTGACGCCGACGATCTCGATGTCGGCCCCGCAAGCACGGACGGCACGGTAGAAGTTGCGGCCGATCCGGCCGAAGCCGTTGATACCGACACGAACAGTCATGAAAGGGAGCCTCCAGAACCTCGGGGAACAGGGATCAGCGGGTCTTGGCCTGGCGGTCGAGCAGGCGCCAGAGCATCGGGGTGAAGATCAGCTGCATGGCCAGATCCATCTTTCCGCCGGGGCAGACGATGGTGTTCGGGCGCGACATGAACGAGTCGTGCAGCATCGACAGCAGGTAAGGGAAATCGATCCCGCGGGGGTCCTTGAACCGGATCACGAGCATCGACTCGTCCGGCGTCGGGATCGTCCGCGCGATGAACGGATTGGACGTGTCGACCACCGGCACCCGCTGGAAGTTCACGTGCGTACGGGAGAACTGCGGGCACATGTAGTTCACGTAGTCGTGCATCCGCCGCAGGATCGTCTCCGTCACGGCCTCGGTCGAGTAGCCGCGCTTGTCCTTGTCCCGATGCAGTTTCTGGGTCCACTCCAGGTTGATCACCGGCACGACGCCGATCAGCAGGTCGGCGTGCTGCGCGACGTCGACCTTCTCGGTGACCACCGCGCCGTGCAAACCCTCGTAGAACAACAGATCCGTAGCACCGGGGAGCTCGGCCCAGGGTGTGAACGTCCCGGGATCCTGCGCGTACGGCGCTGCCTCCTGCTCGTCGTGGAGGTACCTGCGGACGCGGCCACCGCCGCTCTCGCCGTACTGCCGGAACAGCCCTTCCAGCTCTTCGAAGAGGTTGGCGTCGGGACCGAAGTGGCTGAAGGTGTGATCCCCCTCGGCGAACGCCCGGGTCATCTCGTCCTTCATCCCCATCCGGTCGTAGCGGTGGAAACTGTCGCCCTCCACGAAGGCGGCGTTCACCTGCTCGCGCCGGAAGATCTGCTCGAAGGTCCGCATCACCGAGGTGGTGCCGGCTCCGGACGAGCCGGTGATCGCGACGACGGGGTGCTTGGCTGACATGGGACCAACTCCTCAGGCGGTGGCGCGGTACAGACCGCGGAAGCCGTACAACGGATTGCCCTGCTGCTCGGGGTCGCCGCCGGACACGGCGTGGTACCGCTCGATCCGGTCGACCTCCTCGCGCGATCCGAAGATCAGCCCGATCCGCTGGTGCAGCTGCGTGGGCGTGACCTCGAGTACGCGTTCGCGTCCGGTGATCGCGCGGCCGCCGGCCTGCTCGATCAGGAAGGCGATCGGGTTCGCCTCGTAGAGCAGCCGCAGCCGGCCTTCCTGTGCGGGGTCCTTGGAGTCGCGCGGGTACAGGAACACGCCGCCACGGGTCAGGATCCGGTGCGTCTCGGCCACCAGCGAGGCGACCCAGCGCATGTTGAAGTCCTTCTGCCGCGGACCCGTCGTGCCGGCCAGGCACTCGTCGATGTAGCGCTGCACGGCCGGCTCCCAGAACCGGCGGTTCGAGGTGTTGACCGCGAACTCGGCCGTTGCCTCCGGCACCTTGATGTCCTGGCGGGTCAGGAAGAACTCCCCCAGACCCGGGTCCAGCGTGAAGGCGTGCACGCCGGTTCCGACGGTGAGCACCAGAACGGTCGACGGACCGTAGATCGCGTAGCCGCCGGCGACCTGTTCGGTTCCGGGCTGGAGGAAGTCGGCGACCTGGACGTCGGGGCCGGTGACGGGAGCGGCCAGGATCGAGAAGATGCTCCCGACCGAGACGTTGACGTCGATGTTGGAGGATCCGTCGAGCGGGTCGAACACGAGCAGGCAGTTGCCGCGCGGATGGTGCGCCGGGATCTGGTACGGCGCCTCGAGCTCCTCGGACGCCATGCCCGCGACGAGACCGCCCCACTCGTTGGTGCGCACGAAGATTTCATTGGCCAGTACGTCGAGCTTCTGCTGCTGCTCGCCCTGCACGTTGGTGGCCCCGGCAGCGCCGAGTACGCCGGCCAGCGCACCGGACGCGACCCGCTTCGAGATTGCCTTGCAGGCCAGCGCGACGTCGAGGATCAGCGAGTCGACCTCCTCGCTCGCACCGGGGTGACGACGACGGTCCTCGGTCAGGAACTGGGTCAGCGTCTGGCGTTCGGTCAGCATGGGCACTCCTCGCGGCAGGGGTGGGCTGCCCCGAGCACACCATTGCCTCCGCCACGCGGCATCCACCCGAGGGGTGACCGCGGGGGTGGGAGTCGTACGCCGGATCACCCACACACTCAGCCCCGCGGGTGAATCGATCGTGCGCACAGCCACTTAGCGTCGATGCAACGCCGTACATTCGTTGCAGGGAGGCCGAAATGCCCACGATGGACGAGACCGCCGCCGCGATCCTGGCACCACCCAAGGGAATGCTGGTCGTAGACGAGTACGCCGAGGCTCTCGTCGGCGCCGACCAGGCTCACTTCTTCGCTGAGGCGGTTCTGCGGACGGAAGGCCTGAGCAACTACGTCTCCGCGGTGCTGCTGACTCCTGGGACGTTCACCGCGCTCGGGACGACGGAGGCCGCGCCACTGATTGGTGTGCGCATGACGTCGGCGGAGGCCGACGTACCAGCGGGCGCGTCGTTCGTCGAGTGGCGCGAGAACCTTTCACCGCTTGACGTTCCGCGCGGCTCTGTCCACGTCGGTGTCGAGACGCTGGCGCTGGGCGCGGCGGCGGCGCAGGCCAAGGGAATCCTTCCCGTCCTCACGATCGCCATGCCGGAGCTCGGCGCGTCCAGCATCGGTGTCACCCAGGCCGTCACGACCAACGCGCTGCTCGCCCTCCGCGCCGAGCTCGACCGGGTCGGCGTCGATCCGCACCACCTGTTGCTGCGGATCAACATGGTCGTGCCCGGACTCACGAACCCGGTGCCGGCGGACTCCGAGCAGGTCGCTCGAAGGACCGTGGCCCTGCTGGAGAAGGGTGTTCCGGCACAGACCCCCGGCGTACTGCTGCTTTCCGGCGGGCAACCTCTCGACCGAGCCTGCGCGCACCTGGAGGCCATCGCCTCGGTTCCGGGCCAACCGTGGCGAGTGACCTTCGGATTCTCACGCCCGCTGATCTCCGCGGCCGCGGAGGCCTGGAGCCGTGGCGCCGACTATGAGCGCGTACTGCTCGACAACTGCAGGCAGGCCAGCGAGGCCGTGGCCGCCGCGCTGGTGTCCGGCGGAGCCGCTTCGTGAGCCATCTCCACGACACAGCCGTCATCGACAGATCCCAGCCGGTACTGGCGAAGTACCGCGGGGTGATCTGCGATCTCGACGGTGTGGTGTACCGCGGTGCACAGGCAGTGCCGGGTGCGGTTCCGAGTCTGAACGCGATGATCGCCGGCCAGGTGCCAGTGGTGTTCGCGACCAACAACGCGTCCCGCTCCCCCGCCGCTGCTCGCGAGCATCTGCGCGAGTTGGGGCTCAGCGACGAAGGCTGGTCCGTCGTCACCAGTTCACAGGCGGCTGCGGCGTACCTGGCCGAACGGCTCCGGCCAGGAGCGCCGGTCTTCGCCGTCGGTGGACCCGGCGTACCTGAGGCACTCACCGAGGCAGGTCTGACACCACTTCGGGTCACCGAGCTCGCCGACGGGCAGACAGTCGACGCGGTTGTCCAGGGAGCAGGGCAGGACGTGACCTGGCGCGACCTGGCCGAGGTCGCGTACCTGGTTCAGGCAGGCGCGATCTGGGTCGCCACGAACCTCGACGCGACGGTGCCGACCTCACGCGGACTGTCGCCGGGCAACGGCGCCTTCGTCGGCGCGGTGCAGACGACGACGCCGGCTGCCCCGCACGTGACGGGCAAGCCCGGTACGGCGCTGTTCGACCTCGCCCGTTCCCGACTCGGCTCCGATCGTTCCGAAACCATCATGGTCGGCGATCGCCTGGACACCGACATCGCCGGGGCCGGCGCGGCCGGCGTGGACTCGATGTTCGTGCTGGGCGGCGCCAGCACCCTGCGCGACCTGGCCTTCGCCGAGGACAACGCGCGACCGACGTACTTCGGATTCGACCTGTCGGGTCTGCTCCAACCGGGACTGTGCCGGCGGCCCGGACCCGACGACGCCGTCGAGCTGTCACCCGAGGGCGTGCTGTCGGTACGACGTCCGGTCGCGCGACATCGGTTGCTCCAGGCAATCGTCTCGGCCGCGTGGCACGCGCGCGACCACGAACTCCCGCTCGTCGCGGACAGCGCCTCATGGGCGGCACTCGAACGCCGGCTGGGCGTCTGAGGCCCGCTCCACCAGCCGCGCCAGGCGCAGCAAGCCCGCATCCCTGGCCGGGAGTCCGAGCAGCTCGAGGCCGACCGGCAGGCCCTCGTCCGTTCTGCCCACCGGCAGCGTCAACGCCGGCAGATCGGCCTGGGACGCCACCAAGGTGTTGACGGGCAGCGCGCGGCTCGGCAGTCGGAGCCGGTCCCGGTCCCGCCGCGGCGCAGGCACGCGAACCGTCGGGTACACGAGTGCGTCGAGGCCGCGGCTGGTCATCACATTGACCATCGCTTCGCGCAGCCGACGCCGCCCGGCCAGCAGTTCCACGCGACCCCGAACACTGGGTGACGAGCGGGTCGCGAGCAGCTCGGCAAGATCCAGCTCTTCGGGGAAGACCCCCTCGTCGTACAGCTCGGTGAAGGACCTGCCCCGAAGCGCCGGCCGCGAAGCGAGGAAGGCGTCGAGGTCCGCTCGCGCCGCAACGACGTACGGCGAGCTGTCCCGCAGCAACCCTTCGAGCGCCGGCACCTCGACGTCGGCAACCGGGACGCCGAGTCGTGCGAGTGCTTTGCCGAACACTGTCGAGACCTGGTCCGAGCCGTCCCACCCGACCGGACCGTCCGGCCGGAGGAGGTGACCCAGCCGGTAGCTCTCCAGCGGTCGCGTCGGTTCGCTCACCGGCAATCGCCCGTCGGAGAGCACGGCCAGGAGGAGCTCGGCATCGTCGACACAGCTGGTCAGTGGACCTGGGGTGTCCTGCATCGACACCAACGCGGACAGCCCGTGGGCCGGCACCAGGCCAGGGGTCGGCCGCATTCCGACCACCCCGTTGAAGGAGGCCGGGACTCGCACGGATCCGCCCGTGTCGGACCCGAGTGCGGCCGGCACGAGTCCGGCCGCGACCGCGACCGCCGACCCGCTGCTGGAGCCCCCTGCATCGTGCAGCGGCGACCGGCCGTTGACGGTCCGGACGCCGATGGACGAGTCGAACAACCACGACATCGCGAAGTCCGGGGTCGCGGTCTTGCCGAGAATGATCGCGCCGGCGGCCCGGAGTCGCCGTACAGCTTCGGCGTCGGCCTCCGGAAGGTAGTCGCGGAAGGCGTGGCAACCGAAACTCGTCGGGATCCCGCGCGTCTCGAACACGTCCTTCACCAGGATCGGGATCCCGTGCAGCGGACCGAGGACCTCGCCTGTTCGTGTCAGGTGCTCGTCCGCGGCGGCCGCGTCCGTCGTTGCCAGCGGGTTGAGCGCCAGTACGGCGCCCAGCCGCGAGTCGAGCTCGGCGATCCGGTTCAGACACTCGTTGACCAGGGCAACAGAGGTGACGTCGCCGGAGACCTGGTCGCGCCGGAGTGTGGCCAGGTCCGGCCACGCAGCTGTCATCACCAGCTGCAGTAGGAGCAGGAGCCCGACGCGCCGGTGTAGTAGCCGCAGTCGTGGGATTCCGGACGGGCCGGGCCGACCCATCGCCGGATGATCGTCGCCAGGCTGCACCGCCGGCAGGACGTCCGGGTGACCAGCGTGCCGGAGTCCGGCGTCTCCCAGTACGCCACGGTCTCGGACTCGTGCTCGCCTTGCCGGCCGTCACACTCCGACGACTCGCAGGCCAGCACCACCTCATCCACTTCTGAGCTCTCGATCAACACGGGACTCACCTCCTCAGATCGGAACGCCCCAGGGCCGGGTCTCGAGCTCGAGGCGGTCGGCATCGGCCCGCAGCATCCGGGCCGCGCTCCGATGTGCCTCGACCGATGCCGGGAGCGACGCCCAGTACGGCGTACGCGCGGCCTCGTCCGCCGCAGCCTCCTCCTCGCGCTTCGCGAGGGCGTAGAGCTGCCGGCACAAGGCGGTGATGACGTCTCGCTTCCAGTGGCCTTCGCTGGTGCGGTTCATCGGATCTCCTGGCCTGTGGGGGTCGTGAGGAGATGGTCCGCTGCCCTGTTGCACGGCCGTTGCAGAGGTCTGCAACGGCCGCGAGGGGATCGTCACACCTCGACCGGCACACCGATCAGAGAGCCGTACTCGACCCAGGAACCGTCGTAGTTCTTGACCGACGGCTGGTCCAGCAGCTCGTGCAGCACGAACCAGCTGTGTGCGCTGCGCTCGCCGATCCGGCAGTAGACGACGATGTCGGAGGCAGGCTCGCCGCCGGGTCCGGCCAGCGCGAGTCCGGCGCCGGCGTACAGGTCGCGAAGCTGTGCATCGGTGCGGAAGGTGCCGTCGTCGGCCACGGCCTGCGACCACGGCACGTTGACCGCGCCGGGAACATGGCCCGGAACCTGAGGCTGCTCCTGCGGAAAGTGCGCCGGGGCCAGGATCTCGCCGGAGAACTCAGCCGGCGACCGGACGTCGAGAATGCTGTCCCTGCCGATGGCGGCGATGACGTCGTCCCGGTAGGCCCGCAGGCTTCCGTCGGCGGGCTGTGCGCGGTAGGCGGCCGGGCGCGGAGTACGCCGACGTACGGTCTCCGCATCGGTCAGCGGCCGCCCGTCGAGCTCCCAGCGCTTGGTGCCACCGTCGAGCAGGCGTACGTCGCGATGACCGTAGAGCTTGAAGTACCAGTAGGCGTACGCCGCGAACCAGTTGTTGTCCCCGCCGTACAGGATCACCGTGTCGTCCGGCGTGACCTGGTGCGTGGTCAACAGCTGCTCGAACGCGTCCTGGCCGATCAGGTCGCGTCGGAGCGGGTCCTGAAGATCGATCCGCCAGTCGAGGGCGAGCGCACCCGGGATGTGCCGAGCGGCGTGCGCCCCACTGTTCTCGTCCACCTCGAAGACCACCACGGCGGGATCGTCCAGCTGCTTCTCGAGCCAGTCGCCATCGACCAGCACGTGCTCTCGGGCCATCGTTCCTCCTCATTAGTTAGTGTACTAACCATTAGCGTACGCAAGATTGGTACACTCACGGTGTGGCCGAACGACAGATGAGACAGACCGACCTCGAGAACCCGCTGGCGCTCGAGCACCAGGTCTGCTTCGCGCTGGCGATCGCCGCGCGCAGCGTCATCGCGCTCTACCGGCCCGTCCTCGAGCCGATGGGGCTGACGCACCCGCAGTACCTCGTCATGCTGGCGCTCTGGGAGTTCGAGCCGGTCTCGGTCAAGGACCTGTCCGGGATGCTGCAGCTCGAGCCGGCGACGCTGTCCCCGCTGCTCAAACGTCTCGAGAGCGCGGGCCTGTTGCGCCGGGATCGGGACACCAGGGATGAGCGTTCACTCGCCGTCTCCCTGACGGAGAAAGGGCGGGACCTTCGCAAGGAGGCGCTGAAGGTGCCACCGGCAATCGTCGACCGCCTGGGCATGGACGTCGACGAGCTGATGCAGCTCCACGAACGCCTGACCCGGGTCATCGCGGCCGCGAAGGAACCCAGCTGACCCGGTCCTGCCGGTCGGGCACAATGCGGGGATGACCGAGCTTCCGTCCGAGTACCACCGCCGCCTTCCGTACGGCGAGCGCATGTCAGCCGAGCCCTTGCTGGGTGGGCCGTTCTTCCCGTTCGAGGGAGATCTCCAGGTCGTCCCGCTGGCCGATCCGGTGTTGCCGGAGCCGCCGCGGCGGGGTGAGGAGGGCGGCGAGCCGTGTCCGAAGTGTGCGGATCCGGATCGGTTCGCGATCTGGCGAGACGAGCAGTGGCAGTTGAAGACCTTCGCGGCGGGTGGGCTGCCGTTCGTAGCGATTCTGGAGCCGCACGAACACTACCGGCTGGACAACCTGCCGCCGGAGCTGACCGCGACGCTGGGGCCGCTGATCCAGCGGGTGGCGAACGCGATCCGGCAGATCGATGGCGTGGGGCGGACGCATTTCAGCCGGTGGGGTGACGGGAGCGAGCACTTCCATCTGTGGTTCCTGGCGCGGCCGGCCGGGATGATGCAGCTCCGCGGGGCGATGATCGCGGCCTGGGACGACATGCTGCCGAAGATCCCCGACGAGGAACTCACGGCCAACGCGCGGCTGGTCGCCGCCGCCCTGGTCGAGGACGGCGGCGAAGCCGTGGGCATCGGCCTGAGCTGACTACCTGACGCCGAGCGACCGGGCGACCAGGATGTCGGTCTTACGCTGAGGCGCACCGTCGACCGGCGCCGGGTCCTCCGGGGTCGGTACGACGCCGCCGGCCGCGACCCGATCCAGGACCTTCAGGCCGAGCCGGTCCACGGACCCGAAAACGGTGTAGTCCGGGCGCAGCCGCGAGTCCGCGAACACGAGGAAGAACTGGCTGCCGTTCGTGTCCGGGCCGGCGTTGGCCATGGTCAATCCCCTCAGCCGGTGGCCAGCGTGAAGATCCGCAGGTCGCGGTTCTCCGGAAGCGTGATGCTGACCGGAACCTTCGTCAAGGTCACGGGCGCCGTCGCGAAGATGTGCGTGGTGACGTCGTCCCTTCCCCCGCCCGACTCGTTCCGGTACGGCGTGGTCGCGACGATCACGTTGCCGAAGTGGACGGTGTCGCCACCCCCGCCGAGCGTCCAGTCGCTGAAGGACAGGTCGACCTGGCTGGTGGTGCCATCGGAGTAGGTCAGCGTCGCGCTGCCCTCCTGGTTGCCGTTGACCGCGCTGCCGACGAACGACAGTTTCGTCGTACCGGCCGGGACGTCCAGGTTGAGCAGTTGCCCGTCGGCCGGGATGTTGTCCGGGTCACCAGTCGGTACGTCGGGCCAGGTGAAGCTCAGGCCCTGCACAGTGGTCGTACCACCGGGTGCCAGCCCGGCCGCAGCCAGCGCTTGTCGCGAGTAGCTCACGCCGCCACCATCGAAATCGGCCTCGGTGTGGTCGCCTGTGTCGTCTGAGGTGGCGACACCTTCGCGCAGTACGAAGAACGAGTTGGGCTGACCGACGACCACCGTGAAGCCGACCTGCGGAAGCAGCGTGCCGTCGGCTGCCTTCATCGACACGGTCACCGGATAGCGGCCGTTGGGTGTGCCGACGGCCGCCGTGATCGTCACGGGTGCGCTGCCGTCCTGGTCCACAGGGAAGGTGCCGCTGGCCGGCGATGCAGTGAGACCTGTCGGAGTCGTGACTGTGTAGCTGACGTCCTGAGCCGTCCCGCTGAGTCGGTGTGCCTTCACCGCGATCGGCGCGCTGGTGGTGCCGGGGGCAACGACCACTCGGCTCGCGTCCGTTGAGGTTTGGAACGGGATCTCACCGGTCCGCCACGATGGCGGTGCGTCCGCCGCGCTGGCACCCCACTGGGTGTTGGGCGTCGTCCCGAGCGTGAAGTCCAGGGTCCCGCCGTGCTGCACGAACGACTCCGGCAGCCACGACTTGGTCGTCGTAAGTCCGTTCAACTCCAGGGATTGCACGTACGGCGCGTCCGCACCGGGAGCGTTGATGCGGATCGTGCGGCCGCCGTCCCGGTGGACGACAGCCTGCGAGAACAGCGGCGCCGCGACCTGCAGCTCCGCGCGGCTCGGTACGTCGGGGTAGAGCCCGAGCGCGGTCCACACGTACCAGGACGACATCGCGCCGAGGTCGTCGTTGCCGGGAATGCCGCCGGTGCCGGTGTTCCACAGCTGATTCATTGCCTGGCGCAACGTCTCCTGCGTCTGGTACGGCTTACCGGTGTAGTTGTAGATCCACGGCGTGTTGATCGACGGCTCGTTGTCCATCTCGGCGTGCAACTCGCCGGCGCCGGTCAGCGCCCAGGTGCCGTCGGGGTTCTTGAAGAACGCGTCCAGCCGCTGGTTGGCCTTGTCCACACCACCCATCGCGTCGACCAGCCCGGCCCGGTTGTGCGGGATCATCCACGTGTACTGCGCACTGCTCCCCTCGGCGAACCCGTCACCCGTCGACGGCGTGAACGCGGGCCAGGCGCCGTTGTCGTCCCGGTTCTGGATGTAGCCGCCGTTCTCCGGGTTGAACACGTTCTGCCAGTACTGCGACCTGTCCAGGAAGCGCTGGTACGTCGCCTGGTCGCCGGTGCGCTGGGCCAGTTGGGCCAGGGCGAAGTCGGCGGTCACGTCCTCGAGCGTCTCGACCGCACCGCCCCAGGCGTTCGACTTGGTCGGGACGTAGTGCAGCGCGAGGTACTTGTCGAGCGACGGCCGCTGGCCGATCGACATCACCGGCTTGCCGGCCGAGCTCAGGTCCTTCTCGGTCGGCACGGTCGCCGCCTTCACCAAGGACTCGAGCGCCGCCCGGGCATCGAAGTTCGTGCCGCCGAAGGCGTAGATCCCGGCGACCGAGGGCGCGGACGGATCTCCGGTCATGACCGACGTACTCCCGGCGGCGTGCGTCCAGCGATCCCAGATCCCACCGTTCTGCGACGCCTGGTTGAGCAAGGATTGCGCGATGTCGCCGGCCTTGCGCGGCTCCAGCAACGTGAGCAGTTCCAGCTGCGAGCGGTAGACGTCCCAGCCGGAGAAGGTCGCGTATTGCGCCTGCTGGCCGTGCGCGAGGCGATGCGGCTTCTGGTCGAAACCCCAGTACTGCCCGTTGATGTCGCTGAACACGTTCGGGTGCAGCAGTGCGTGGTACAGCGCGGTGTAGAAGGTGGTGCGCTGGTCCGCGGTTCCGCCGGTGATCTCGATCCGACTCAGCTGCGTTCGCCACGCCTGCTTGGCCTTCGCGGCGGTCGCCGAGACCGACGTACCGCGCGGGTTCTCGGCGCGCAGGTTCTGCAGAGCGTTGGCCTTGCTCACGTACGAGATGCCGATGCGCATCGTCACCTTGCTGCTGTCGAACCCGACGTACCCGCCGGAGCCCTTGTCCGGCGGCATCCAGCCGTCGACGCCGTACGACGTACCGCCGCGGGAGCTGGTGCTGCCCGGGGTGACGGTGGTGTCGGTCCAGGTGCCCTGGTTCTTGAACGGCTGGTCGAACTCGGCGACGAAGTGCAGGGTGTAGTAGCTGCGGCGGCCGACGCTGGCGAGGTAGCCGCAGAAGTTGCCGCTCGTCACCGATCCGGAGACTGTGCGCGTGGCCGGGTCGATGCTGATGTCCGCGTCGCTGGAGCCGACCTCGGAGTTCGACGTACGGAACAGCAGGGACTTCGCCTTGTCCACGGGGAACGTGAACGCGGCCGAGCCGGTCCGCGTGGTCGCACTCAACTCCGCGGTCGCTCCCGAGTCGAGGCCCACCTTGTAGTAGCCCGGTTCGGCGACCTCGTTGGCGTGGTCGAACGTACTGGCGTAGATCGCGTCCTTCGCGTCGGACTGCGGCGAGCTGGTCACGTCACCGACGTACGGGAAGATCGGGATGTCGCCCGAGCCACCGGCGCATCCGGTGCCACTCATATGGGTGAGGCTGAGCCCGCGGATCGTGGTCGCGGAGTACAGGTATCCACCCGGCGCGGCTGTGCGGTACGCATTCCCCCGGCTCGTCTCCGGGCTGAACGAGAACATCCCGAACGGCGTCACCGCTCCCGGGAACACGTCCCCGAGATTCGACGTACCGATCAACGGATCCACGTGGTCAGCCGGATCCGCCGACACCGTGGTGATCCGGCTGCTCCCGACCACCTCGGGCGCCCGCAATCCCACAACCGCCGGATCAGGCGGCGGCGCGGTGGTCGGCCAACCAGGGCTTCCAGGGCTTCCAGGGCTTCCAGGCGACGGCACGGCCTGAGCCGCGGGAGCCAACGCTGCGATCAGAACACCGGCGAGCAGAAAGCTCGCACGACGGGACGGGGCGGAACGGCGCATGAGCGGCCAACCTTCGACGTCGGAACGGGGCGGAGTGACATCGTTGTCAGCAACAAATACCCTCGCCCGCCCCGCAGGTCAACCCCCAGCAGCTTCCGGAACCGCCGCCCGATGGCGGCTTCTTTCACCACTGACGGCAAGTTGTCCCGCCACCCGTCAAACAACCCGCCAGCGGGCGTTGGCGAACCCGGGGTCAGCAGGCCCCGGCGTCAGTGGTCCTTGGCGGGCCAGGGGGCGTCGGCGGGGCGGAGGGAGTCGAAGCCGGGGCCGTTGAGGGCGGTCCAGGCGGCGAGGGACCCCATGACGAGGATGGGGTTGTGGAGATGGCCGGCCAGGGCGGCGCCGACGACGTCGACCAAGGGGGCCCAGACCGTCTCCATGTCTGCCTCCTCGTGGCGGCGTTCGAAGGCTTCGGGGGCCACGGACAGGTCGCGGGCCAGGAAGATGCGGATCGCTTCGTCGGTGAGGCCGGGTGAGGTGAAGGCGTCGACGAGCACCCGCCAGTCGGCGGCCTTCGTGCCGGTCTCCTCCCACAGTTCCCGTTCCGCGCCGAGCCGGTACTGCTCGCCCTGTACGTCGAGCAACCCCGCGGGCGGCTCGAGCAGCCGGTAGCCGACCGGGTGCCGGTACTGGCGGACCAGCAGCATCCGGTTGGCGCCGTCCAGGGCCACCACCCCGACAGCGCCGGGGTGGACGACCACATCACGCACGAACGAGTCGCGACCGTCCGGCTGCACGGTGTCGCGCCGTACCGAGATCACCCGGCCGGTCTCGTGCACCACCTCGGACGAGGAGACCGGCCACCGCTCGGGGACGTCCTCCAGCCCGCCGCCGAACCGCAGCTCGGGGTGCTCCTTCATCGAGCCTTGACCGCTTCTGGCTTGGCCTTGGCCGCGGTCTTCTTGGCGACGGCGGGCTCCTCGACCGGCAGCCGGGACTCGCGCTGGCGGACCAGCGCCGCGGCGACCAGGCCGGAGAACAGCGGGTGCGGCTTGGTCGGCCGGGACCGCAGCTCGGGGTGGGCCTGGGTGGCGACGAAGTACGGGTGCTGCGACCGGTCCAGCTCGATGAACTCGACCAGTTCGTTGTCCGGGGACAGTCCGCTGAACACCAGGCCGGCGGTCTCCAGCTTGTCCCGGTAGGCGTTGTTCACCTCGTACCGGTGCCGGTGCCGCTCCTGCACGGACGGAGCGCCGTACAGGTCGCGGACGATCGAGCCGTCGGCCAGATTCGCCGGGTAGAGGCCGAGCCGCATGGTGCCGCCGAGGTCGCCAGAGCCGGAGACGATGTGCTTCTGCTCCTCCATCGTCGCGATCACCGGCTGCTCGGCGTCCGGGTCGAACTCGCTGGAGTTCGCCTCTACCAAGCCGGCCAGGTCGCGGGCCACCTCGATCACCATGCACTGCAGACCGAGGCACAGGCCGAGGATCGGGATGCCCTGCTCGCGGGCGTACCGGATCGCGCCGATCTTGCCCTCGATGCCACGGACGCCGAAACCGCCCGGGATGCAGACCGCGTCGACGTCACCGAGCAACCGCGCGGCCGCCTCCGGGGTGGCGCACTCGTCGGACGCGATCCAGCGCAGGTTCACCCGCGCGTCGTTGTCGAAGCCGCCCGCCCGCAGCGCCTCCGCGACCGAGAGGTACGCGTCCGGCAGGTCGATGTACTTGCCGACCAGCGCGACGGTGACGTCGTCCTTCGGGTGGTGCACGACCCGCAGCAACTCGTCCCAGCGCGTCCAGTCGACGTCGCGGAACGGCAGGTTCAGCCGGCGTACGACGTACGCGTCGAGGCCCTCGGTGTGCAGGACCTTCGGGATGTCGTAGATGCTCGGCGAGTCGACGGCCGCGACCACGGCCTCCTGATCGACGTCGCACATCAGCGAGATCTTCCGCTTCACGCCGTCCGGGATCGGCCGGTCGGCGCGGCAGACGACCGCGTCCGGGGCGATACCGATCGAGCGCAGGGCGGCGACCGAGTGCTGGGTCGGCTTGGTCTTCAGCTCACCGCTGGGCGCCAGGTACGGGATCAGGGAGATGTGCAGGAAGAACACGTTGTCCCGGCCGACGTCGTGCCGGACCTGACGGGCCGCCTCGAGGAACGGCAGCGACTCGATGTCGCCGACGGTGCCGCCGATCTCGTGCAGGACGACGTCGACGTCCGCGCCGGCCATCGCCAGCATCCGTTCCTTGATCTCGTTGGTGATGTGCGGGATGACCTGGACGGTGTCGCCGAGGTACTCACCGCGGCGCTCCTTGGCGATCACGCTGGAGTAGACCTGGCCGGTCGTGACGTTGGCGACCTGGGACAGGTCGCGGTCGAGGAAACGCTCGTAGTGCCCGATGTCCAGGTCGGTCTCGGCGCCGTCGTTGGTGACGAACACCTCGCCGTGCTGGAACGGGTTCATGGTGCCGGGATCCACGTTGAGATACGGATCCAGCTTCTGCATGGTGACCCGGATGCCCCGTGCCGTCAGCAGACTGCCGAGGCTTGACGCTGTCAGCCCCTTGCCGAGGCTGGACGCCACACCACCGGTGACGAAAACGTGCTTGGTCTGCTGGGAGTTCGAAGCCCTGTCCACGGGCCTTCAGCCTACCTGCTGTCAAGGGGTGGTCGAAACGAGACCCGCATAGATGTCGAGCAGATTCTTCGCCACGGCGTCCTCGTCCGGCCATCTGGCGGCCAACTCCCGGCCCCGCGTCCGCATAGCGTTCGCCGTGTCGGGCTCGGCCAGCACCGCCCGGACCCCGTCGGCCAGCCCGTCCGCATCGCCGGGGAACGCCAGTACGGCGCTGTCGCCGACCAGCTCGGGTACGCCGCCGACCGCCGTCGCCACCACCGGTACGCCGACCTGCATCGCCTCCTGGAGGACCAGGGCGCGGGCCTCCCAGTGGGAGGTGAGCAGGAAGACGTCGGCCGCGCCGAGGAGGTCAGCCACGTCGGACCGGTGTCCCAGCAATCGCACCGGCAGTTGCTCAGCGTCGATCCGCGCCTGCAGGTTGTCATGCAGCGGTCCGTCGCCCACAACCACGAACACAGCGTCCGGAGTGGACTCGTGCACCCGGGCAGCCACGGCGAGCAGGGTCGGATAGTCCTTCTGCGGCGCCAGGCGACCCACAGTGACCACGAGAGGCTGGTCCCCGAGTCCGAGTGCCTGACGTACGTCGGCGGCCGGCGTACGGACCTCTGGGAGCGCTGGAGCCGCGACGGGCGCCAGCCGCGCCTGCCGGGCGCCCAGGCTCTTCGCCAGGTCCACCAGGTCGCTAGAGGCTCCTAGAGTCAGGTCCGCGCCCTTGGCCACGAGCCTCTGGCCCAGCCGCATGACCAGTCCACGTGGTCCAGGCGCGATCACCGCGTTGTGCCAGGTGACGACCAGCGGCCGTAGCCGCGACCGGTCCCGCAGCGCGGCCATGCCGGCGCGGTAGCCATGAGCGTGGATCACATCGGACCCGCGGAGCGCGGTCGCCTGCGTCACGACCGTGGCAGCACCGAAGTCGAAGTGCTCCGCAGTACCGGGCGGTGCGCACACGACGACCTCGTGGCCGGCTGCCACGAACCGCGGTACCAGTGAGGCGACGTGCTGCCCGATGCCACCCCGCGACTCCGCGAGCAGCAGGCCGATCCTCATTGCGTCTCCTCTACGAGATTCCGGCGGAGCAGTGCGACGGTGTCCGCGCGATCAATTGCGACCGCGACGGCGGCGTACACGATGACGACGGCCAGGCCGGCGAGGACCGCGAACACGAGTGCTCGGCCCACTCCGGCGTCGGCGGCGGGCAGAGCGACCGCCCAGCCCGCGGCACCAGCCAGTACGGCGCCAACCAGCGCAGCCAGCGTGGCACGGGTCAGTCCGGCCAGCACGGCTGGACCGACCTCACGCCACAGGACCACCACCAGGACGACCGCACCGACGACCATGCCGACCGACATCGCGGCCGCCAGCGCGGGAACGGCGTCCCATGACGTCGTCAGAACCACACCGGCCACAGCCACCAGCAGCCACGCGGCAGACGTGACCACAGCGACCTCGCGGCCCGCGTGCCGTGCGTAGAGCACTCGGCCGACGTGCATCAGCACCGCGAATCCGATGACAGCTGGACCAAAGGCGACCAGAGCGTTGCCCAGTGACGTCGCTCGGGCCTCCTGCACCGCACCGTCGTCGTACGCGAAGATCCTCGCGACCGGAACCGCTGTACCGACGAGCAGCGCGGCGCCGACCCCACCGGCCAGCATGACTGCGCGCGTCGACGCAGAGGCGTAGACCTCGAAGCGCTCCCCCGAGTCGAACGCCGCAGCGAGCCGCGGAAACACCGCTGTGGTGATCGGCACGGCCAGTACGGCGTACGGCAGCAGGTAGACCGCGTTCGCCCAGGAGTAGACGGCAATGCTGCCCGCAACGCCTCTGTGGTTGGCCAGATAGGTGGTGACGACGAACGTGAGCTGCTGCGCGATCAGTACGGCGAGACCGGCCAGCGCGAGCCTCCGCAGTACTGGACCGACACCAGGGTCCAACCGCAGCGTGGGCTTGATCGGCAACCGCAGCGTCAGCATCGGGATCAGCACCGTGAGTGCGAGCGCAGCGACGCCCGCTGTGGTTCCCCAGGCCAGGAAATTGGTGGCATCGCGCGACGCCGCATCCGCGTCAGGAGCGTACGCCGCGAAGAGAAGGTAGGTGCCAACGACCACCACGCTCGAGATGAGTGGCGCCAACGCGCCGGCTGCGAAGCGCTTGTGGGACTGGAGAACGGCGGTCGCGATCACAGCGATCGCGTAACCGAACACCTGTGGCACGAAGATCACCAGCATGCGCGTCGCGGTTGCGGTGGTACCAGCGCACTCCGCACCGGGATCGAGCATCGCACCTGTGTAGCTGGACGCCAGAACCCACGACAGCAAGGCGAACGGCGCCAGCAGCACGAACGACCAGGACAGCAGCGCGCCGATGATCCGGCCCTGTGCGCCGCGATCGCCGCGCATGACCGGGCCGGCCAGCACCGGGATCACCGCACCGGCCAGGGCTCCACCGGCGACGACCTCGAACAGGATGTTGGGAAGCTGGTTGGCGGTCGCGTAGGCCTCGGCCAGGCAACCCGCGCCGACAGTCTTGGAGAACACCAGCCAGCGGCCGAATCCCACTACCCGCGCCAGCACGGTCACCGCGGCGATCAGCAGTGCGGCGCGGGCGACCCGACCGCCCGTGCTCACCTGGGTCGTCGGCCCCACTGGTCGATCTTGTCCAGCACCGGGTTCTCGGCGATGACCTTGGTGAAGCTGACCTTCTCGCTGGCCAGGTTCAGGGCGACGACCGCGGCCAGCGCCAGCGTCTTCAACGGCCGCGGCAACGAGGCTGCCAGCGCCGTCCCGGTGATCGCGCCCAGACCGTTCGCGCCGCAGTCGCCGAGCATCGAGCGCTCACCCAGGTCGGACGGCGCCGAGGCGACAGCCGCACCGACGACCGCGCCGGCTGGCCCGTTCACGGCCGCCAGCGGAGCGTTCACCGCGGCCACGGCCTTCAGCGCGCGGCCCGGCCGCAGGTCCAGCAGGTTCGTCAGGTTCGCCGTACCCGCGATCAAGGCGCCGTCGGCAACAACACCGGCCAGCGCCTTCGCCCCGGTCGACTTCCGCGGCAGCAATGCGGCGGCGGCCAGGCCGGCGGCACCGACGCCGAGGATCTTCACCGCGCCGCTGGTCACCTCACCGCGCTTCAGTGCACTGAGGTGGCCGCGGAAACCCTTGGCCTGCGTGGTCCCGCGCAGATCGTCGTACGCGCCGACCGCGCCGGAGACCGAGCCCGCGAGGATCGCGGCGGCCTTCACCTTGCCCGGCGTCTTCCCGGCGGCGGCGACACCGGCCAATGCACCGAGGACCGCGATCGGACCCTCCAGCAGGGTGACCGATTCGCCCCGGTGGTTCGTCCGCTGGAACGGTGCCCGGTTCTCCTTGGGCAGCTTCTCCGCGGCGCGCTCGAGCGCAGCGGTGGCGGCTGCCGCGACGGCAGCGCTCAGAATTCCCACGTCAGTTGTCCTTCGTCTGTACGGCCGACGGCGCTACGCCGTTCTTCGCGTCCATGGCGCCGTACTGCCCCGCCTTGCCAGTCGCCTGCTCGGCCAGCGCGAAGACAACAGTCATCCGACCGGAGGGGATGTCGGCCACGTCCACAGAGGAAACGATCTTGGTGGCCTCGGAGTCACTCCGCAAGGCCTTGAGCAGACCACCGTTCTGCGCGGTCTCCGGCGTACCGGCCACCACGACCCCGCCACTGGCCTGGTCGAGGCCGGTGATGAAGTCCACCGCGTCGCTGTACGACGAGTTGTCCGGCGTCGGGGTCGGCGGCTTCGCGGCGACCACGACGATCAGGCTGGCCCGGTCCTTGATCTGCGACGGCTTGAGCGACAACAGCTTGGCGCCGGTCAGCCCGCTGAGGATCTTGGTCGACTCGGCGTCGGCCGGCCTGCCCTCTTCCTTGGCCGCGACACCGCGCGCCAGGATCAGCCCGGCCCGCTCGTACGTCGTACTGTCCGGCGGGAACGGGGTGTCCGCGGTGACCAGATCGGTGACGAGCGGCTCGACCAGCTGACGCTGACCGGGGTCGAACAGCTTCGCGTCCAGCGAGACCCGGGTGGTCACCTGGCCGCCGGACTTCTCCAGCTCGTCCTGCAGGCCGTTGGTCAGATCACCGTCGGCGCCGGGCATCGTGACCACGACGACGCGCTTGCCGTCCAGCTTGCCGTCGGTGAGCCCGGCGGTGACCTTGGCGACGAAGTCGTCGCGGTACTTGTCCAGCGCCTTCACCTGGACCAGCTCGGCCCGCGCGTCGGCGAGCTGCTGGCGGTCCTTCTCGGCCTGGCTCTGGACGAGCTCGCTGCCGGTGCCCTTCAGCGGTCCGGCACCCAGCACCACACCGGCGCCGAGGGCGAAGAAGATCGCCACGATCGAGACGATGTGGTAGCGAAAGTCGATCACGTGAACAGCTCCCGGATCCAGTAGACGAAGTCGCTCCAGCGCGCCCGCAGGATCGACCACAGCACGTCGTCGGCGCCGGCGGCGACCAAGGCCACGCCGAGCGCGAACAGGCCGGCCACAGCCAGCGCGACCACCTGCATGGTCGACACTCGGCTGCGGTACAGCCGGCTGACACCCTTGGCGTCCACCAGCTTGGCACCGACCCGCAACCGGGTGATGAAGGTGCTCGACATGCCGGGGCGTCCCTTGTCGAGGAACTCCACCAGCGAGTTGTGGGTGCCGACCGCGACGATCAGCGAGGCGCCCTTGGAATCGGCCATCAGCATCGCGACGTCCTCGCTGGTGCCGGCGGCCGGGAACTCGATCGAGTCCACGCCGAGCCGCTCCAGCCGCTCCGAGCCGGGCGCCCGGCCGTCGCGGTACGCGTGCACGACCACCTCGGCGCCACTCTTCAGCGTCTCGTCCTTGACCGAGTCCATGTCGCCGACGATCAGGTCGGGGACGTAGCCGTTCTCCACCAGCGCGTCCGCGCCGCCGTCGACCCCGATCAGCACCGGCCGGTACTCGCGGATGTACGACCGCAGCGCGACCAGGTCCTCGCGGTAGTCGTACCCGCGGACCACGATCAGCACGTGCTTACCGTCCATCGGCGTATGGATGTCGGGTACGCCGACACCGTCGAGGAGCAGATCACGTTCGCGGCGCAGATACTCCAGTGTGTTGGCGGTGAACGCCTCGAGCTGCGTGGACAGTCCGGACCGGGCTTCGTCCATCAGCTCCGCGACCGACATGCTGTCCTGCGTGATGCCCTTGGCGACGACCTCCTCGCCGCGGTACAGCGAGCCCTCGTTCAGCCGGACCCGCTCGCCCTCGTGCAGCACCGAGAACACCTCGCGGCCGACCCCGTCCACCAGCGGGATCCCGGCCTCGACGAGGATCTCCGGGCCGAGGTTCGGGTACCGGCCGCTGATCGAGTCGGCGACGTTGACGACGGCGGCGACCCGGCAGTCGACCAGCGCCTCGGCGCTGACCCGGTCCAGGTCGACATGGTCGATGACGGCGATCTCGCCCGGCTTGAGCCGTTTGGTGAGATTCTTGGTACGGCGATCGAGCCGGACCACACCGGTGGTCCCGGGCAGTTCAGTGGGTCGTGCTCTCCGCAGGCTGGGCAGTTTCATCGCGCTCTCATCCTGCCATGTCAAGAGCCCCTATCCGGTCCATTTACCCGCGCGAGGCCTCCTTCACGCACTGAATTAACGGTGACTGTGCGTCAAATCATCCTTTGGGACGATTCTTCTTCCGCGGTTTGTGCCGTTCGGCGGCGAGCGCGAGCAATTCTTCGGCGTGCGCCTGGGCGGCGTCGGAATTCTCCAGGCCGGCCATCATCCGGGAGAGTTCCTTCAGCCGCGCGTCCTCGTCCAGCGCGACCAGACCACTCGTGGTGACCGAGCCGTCGTCGCTCTTCAGCACCACAGCGTGACGGTCCGCGAACGCGGCGACCTGCGGCAGGTGCGTCACCACGATCACCTGCGTCTTCTCCGCCAGCCGGGCCAGCCGCTTGCCGACCTCGACCGCGGCCCGGCCTCCGATCCCGGCGTCGATCTCGTCGAACACCAGCGTCGGCACCGGATGCGTGTCGGACAGGATCACCTCGAGCGCGAGCATCACCCGGGACAACTCACCGCCGGACGCGGCCTTCTGCAGCGGGCGGGCCGGGCTGCCCGGGTTCGCCGCGAAGCAGAACTCGACCTCGTCGATGCCGAACGGCCCGGCCGTGGTCTCGTGCACCTCGACCGACAGCTTCGCGTGCGGCATCGCCAGTCCGGTCAGCTCCTCGGACACTGCGACGCCGAGTCGCTCGGCCGCCTCGATCCGCGCTTCCCGCATCTGCCGGCCGAGCTCCGTGAGCTTCGCGTCGAGCTCGGACAGCTCAGCGGTCAGGACCTCGACGCGCTCGTCGCTGCCGTCCAGCTCGGCCAGTCTGGATGCGGACCGCTTTGTCCACTCGAGCACCTCGTCCACAGTGCCCTGGTCAGCGCCGTACTTGCGAACCAGACTGGTCAGCAACGCCCGCCGCTCGCTCACCACTGCCAGCCGTGCCGGATCGGTGTCCACATCAGCGGCGTACGACGAGAGCTCGCCGGCCAGATCAGCTGCCAGGTAACCGAGCTCGCCGGCCCGGTCCGCGAGATCGGCGAGCTTCTGGTCGTGCTCGCGTTCCGCGTCCAGCACCTGCTTGGTGAGGGCGAGCAGACCGAGTACGTCGTTCGGCCGGGTGGAGTCCTGGTCCTCTTCGGAGGCCAGCGCGTCGGCTGCCGTGGTGGCCGCCGTACGCAGGCCGTCGGCGTACGCGAGACGGTCCTCCTCGGCGGCGAGCTCGGTGTCCTCGCCCGGCAGTGGCTCGGCCTTCGCGACCTCGTCGAGGCCGAAGCGCAGCAAGTCCGCCTCGGCCAGACGATCACGCTGGCGCGTGGTCAGCTCGATGAGCTCGGCCTCGACCTGACGGTGGCGCTTGTAGGCAGCGACGTACTCCTGCAAGGGCACGAGCAGCGGCTTCCCGGCGAAGGTGTCGAGAGTCTCGCGCTGCCGCGCGGGCTGCAGCAGCCGCCACTGGTCCGCCTGGCCGTGGATCGCGACCAGATCGCCGGACACCTCGCCCAGCACGGACACCGGTACGGATGCACCGCCCAGGAACGCGCGGGAGCGACCCTCGGCGGACAGCTCGCGGGCGATCAGCAGCTCGTCGTCGTCCAGCTCGCCGCCGCGGTCCTCGGCCTGCTGCACGATCGACTTCGGCACGCCGCTGGCCCGGCCCTCGACCCGGGCGCGACGGGTCCCGTGCCGCACCAGGCCGCTGTCCGCACGCCCACCGAGCAGCATGTTCACGCCGGTCACGACCATCGTCTTGCCGGCGCCGGTCTCGCCGGTCACCGCGGTGAACCCCGGATCGAGGTCCAGCGTGGCGTCCTCGATCACGCCCAGCCCGGTGATGCGGATCTCAGAGAGCATCAGGTCTCCTGTTGGCTGTTGCTGCCGTTGCCGTTGTCGCCGTTGCGGTTGGTGCTGCCGTTGCGTTTGCGCTCGGCGGCGCCGCGCCAGCCGAGCACCGGGAGGTCGAACTTCGCCACCAGCCGGTCGGTGAACGGCGCCTCGTGCGCCCGGGCCAGCCGGACCGGGGTCGTGCCGCGCCGGACCTCGATCTCGGCACCCGGCGGCACCTCGACCATCCGGCGGCCGTCGCACCACAGCACGCCGCGACCATGCCAGGACGGGACCAGCTCGATCGACAGCCGCGACGTCGGTGCCACCACGATCGGCCGGGAGAACAGCGCGTGCGCGCTCAGCGGCACCATCAGGATCGCCTCGACCTCGGGCCAGACGATCGGACCACCTGCGGAGAACGCGTACGCCGTACTGCCGGTGGGTGTCGCCACCACGACGCCGTCGCAGCCCCAGCGGGACAGCGGGCGGTCGTCCACCTCCACCAGCACCTCGAGCATCTTCTCGCGGGCTGCCTTCTCGATGCTCGCCTCGTTCAGCGCCCAGGTGTCGAAGATCAGCTCGCCGGCCAGCCGGACCTCGACGGCCAGCGTCATCCGCTCCTCGACCGTGTAGCTGCGATCGACCACCACCTGGACGATCCGCTCCAGGTCGTCCACCTCGGCCTCGGCCAGGAACCCGACATGGCCCAGGTTCACCCCGAGCACCGGCGTACCGTGCGGGCGGGCCAGCTCGGCACCGCGCAGGATCGAGCCGTCACCGCCGAGCACCATGATCAGCTCGACGTCCAGCGCAGCCTTCTCGTGGTCGTCCACGACCTCGGCCGGCTCGAGCTTCAGCGCCTCGGCCTCGTCGCCGAGCAGGCGGACCTGCAGACCGGCGTCGGTCAGCAGCCGGTGCGCGGCCCGGGCCACCTCGACCGCCTGCTCCCGGCCGGTGTGCGTCACCACCAGCACGCGCCGCGGCTCGTGCTCTACCACCCTGCCTCCTTCACTGCGGACCGCGCTCGATGGCGGTCTGGAGCATCGTCTCATCGAGAGGCGGTGCATTCCGGCGTATCCACAGGAAGTATTCGACATTTCCTGACGGACCAGGCAACGGGCTGGCGGCCACTCCCTGAATACCCCAGCCGAGTTCCTGGGCCTTGGCCGCGACGCTCCGGACCGCGTCCGCGCGCAACTCCGGGTCGCGGACGACCCCGCCCTTGCCGAGCCGCTCCTTGCCGACCTCGAACTGCGGCTTCACCATCAGCATCAGGTCGCCGTCCGGCGTCACCACCCCGATCAGCGCGGGCAGAACGAGCGTGAGCGAGATGAAACTGAGGTCGCTGACGACGAGCTCAACCGGTTCACCGCCGATGTCGTCGAGGGTGAGCGTACGGACGTTGGTCCGGTCCATCACCGTGACCCGCTCGTCGGTCTGCAACGACCACACCAGCTGGCCGTACCCGACATCGACGGCGATCACGTGCGCTGCCTCGTTGCGCAGCAGTACGTCGGTGAATCCGCCCGTGGACGCGCCCGCGTCGAGGCACCGGCGACCCTTCACCTGAACAGCGCTGAAGGCCTCCAGCGCACCGACCAGCTTGTGCGCGCCACGGCTCGCGTAGCCGGGGTCGTCTGTTTCGGAGGTGTCGACGACGATCGGGGCGTCGGCACCGACACCGGTCGCGGGCTTGGAGGCGACGGTGCCGGACACCTTCACCTTGCCCGCCGCGATCAGCTCACTAGCGTGCTCCCGGGACCGCGCCAGGCCGCGCCGTACCAGCTCGGCGTCCAGCCGGGATCGCTTGACTCCTTTGGCCACTCAGACCTTCCGGTCAGCCACGGTCGCCGTGCTCGGCATCCGCTTCCACCAAGGCACTCTGCAGTCGCTCGTGCAGGTCGGCGTACACCTCGGCGTGCTCGTCCACGGGCCGCTCGCGCAACTCGTCCAGCCGGCCCATCACCTCATCCACCAACGGATGCCCCGCCTCACCTTCGTGCTGGTCGGCCTCGGCCTGATGGTGCTCGGGCTCGGCCTGGTGCTCGGGTTCGGCTTGGTGCTCGGGTTCGGCTGATTCGGCTTCGTAGGGGTGTTCGTATTCCTGCCCAGGCTCGCGGGCGAACTCGGGCCCGAACTCCACCTCGGCCGGATCCACATGCCCAGGCTCACCGGACTGGTCGCCGGATGCCTCGCCTGCCTCGTCGGCGTACTCGAAGCTCTGTGAGCCGGGCTCGGCGTCGTAGTCGGGGACGGCGGGCGCCTCCTCGGCCGGGTGCGGCTCGAACCCCGGCTCGACGTCGGGGTCGACGTCCGGCGGGAACTGCTCGCCAGGATGCTCGGTCACGTCACGCCTTCTTCGCCGTCTTCTTGGCCGCCGCCTTCTTCGCGGCAGCCTTCTTCGCCGCCTTCTTCGCCGCGGACTTCTTGGCCGGATGCTTCGGTGCGTGTACGGCGACATCGCCGGCCGGCCCGGCGGCACGCTCCTCGGCGAGCTCCCTCTCCAGCTTCTGCACCCGGCGGGTCAGCCCTGCGACCTCCTCCGAGCGAACGAACCCGAGCCGCGCCACCGCGCCCTCGACCTCGTTCGACACGATCGCCTGCAGCAGCTGACGGTTGCTCTTGCTGGTGGCAACGATCTCGTCGGTCAGCTCGCTCACCTTGCTGGTCAGCCCGGTCGTCAGCGTGTCCGCGCCGGTCTGCTGCAGCAGTGCCTTCGCCGCCGCCTGGGCTCTCTGCCTGGTGACCTCGGTCAGTCCGCTCGCCAGTTGTACGTAGCCTCGCAGTGCGTCCAGAACCATGACTGCCTCCTCGCTTCGTCCCAGCAACGGTATCGCCTCCCCACCCCAACACCACCCAGCCACCGCCCTTGAGCGGTTTAGCGCCTCAGGTTTCCAGGCCGATGCGGTGGAGCGCGGCGTCAATCGCAATCGAGTCGGGGGTCGGAGCGGGCTTGGGCAGCGGGCGGCGGCTGCGGCCGGCGGTTTTCGCCGTCTTGGCGGCCGGCTTCGGCGGCGCGTCGACCGCGGCCCACACCGCGGACAGGATCGCCCGCAGGCCGTCGTACGGCGCGCCCTCGCCCTTCACCGACACAGCGTTGTTCACCACCTCGGCAGTCCAGCCCTCACACGTGTGCTTGCCGCCCTCGACCGTCACACCCGGCTGCTTCTGCGCCAACGCCCCCAGGCCGGGCGCGATGTACGTCGGACGCTGGTTCTTCGGCGCGCGGGCCAGGTCGTGCGGGTCGTTCACACCGGTCGCGACCCACAGGCTCGCGACGCCGACCGCGTGCGCACCCGCGATGTCGGAGTCCAGCCGGTCCCCGATCATCAACGGCCGATTCGCCTCGAGCCGCTCGATGCTCGTCTCCAGCAGCGGCGGCTCCGGCTTGCCCGCCACGATCGGGTCCACGCCGACGGCGGCCCGGATCGCCTGTACCAGCGTCCCGTTGCCCGGTGCCATCCCGGCCGCGGTCGGGATGGTCAGGTCCAGGTTGGTCGCGTACCACTTCGCGCCCTCGTTGATCGCATGCGCGCCGTCCGCGAGCATCACCCAGTTCACCTCCGGGTGGAATCCCTGAACCACCGCCACCGGATGCGAGTCGCTGCTCCGGACCGGGTTCATCCCGTACTCCTCCAGCGCGGAGTACAGCCCTTCCCCGCCGACCACGAGCACCGGCGAGCCCTGCGGGAAGTCGTTCGCGACCAGCTTCGCCGCCGCCTGCGCGGACGTGACCACGTCGTCGGCGATCACCTCCAGCCCGAACGACGCGAGGTGCTCGGCAACGACCCGCGCCGGCCGGCTCGCGTTGTTGGTGATGTAGCCGATCCGCATGCCCTCCTTGGAGGCCTTGCGCAGGTTCTCCGGCGCGTCCGGAACCGGGTCCGGCCCGACGTAGACGACACCGTCCAGGTCGAGCAGCGCCACGTCGTACCGGCTGGCGAGCGGTTCGTCACACGCCGACAGCGGCGGGGGCGCATTTCGTTCCGCGCTCATGCTTCCCGCCGTACGATGCCGCCCATGCCGGATTCGAGGGGGAGCGTGCTACGACTCGACCCACTGCGTGCCTGGCGGTTCGTGGCCGGGAAGGTGAGCGCGCTCGGCGCCGTCACCTCGCCGCCGTACGACGTACTCGAACCCGCCATCGTCCGGCGGCTGACTGACTCTGATCTGCACAACATGGTGAGGCTCATCCTTCCACGCGATCCGGAGCTCGGTTCCGGCCGGTACGACGAGCCGGCCCGACGGCTCGCCGGTTGGCAACGCGCCGGTGTGGTTGTGCAGGACCCACGGCCCGCCCTCTACGTGTACGAGCAGCAACTGGGCAGCGCGCTGCTCTGCGGCCTCGTCGGGTCACTGAGCCTGGATCCGGCCCGCCGAGTGGTGCTGCCCCACGAGGATGTGATGCCGCACTGGGTCGACGACCGGCTCCAGCTGATGGAGGCCACGGACGCCGACCTGGAGCCCATCCTGCTCGCGTACGCCGACGGAGGCGCGGCCAGCGACGCTGTCGACGCCGCACGGGCCGGAGAGCCGTGGGTTGAAGCCGAGACGCAGAACGGCACCGCCCTGCACCGCATCTGGCGCATCGAGGACCCAGCTGTGCTGGCAACCATCTCCGGCGAACTGTCGAAGCACGAGGCGCTCATTGCCGACGGCCACCACCGCTATGCCGCGTACCTGGAACGGCAGAAGCGTGAGCCCGGACGGCAGGGGGCGTCGGTCGGTCTGGCCATGCTCGTCGACCACGGCCGGCACCCACTCACGTTGGACCCGATCCACCGCGTCATACCGGGTCTGGACCTGGCCACGGTCCGCTCCCGTACGCCGGCCGGCTGGCAGGTGCTACCTGGACGCGTAGAGGGTGTACCCGACCGGATTGCGGTGACGGATGGGTCCAGCTGGGTGACAGTGCGGTCGACCGCCGGGCAGGAGGCTCCGACGGTCTCGATGCTGCATCGGGAGCTGCTGCCGGTGTGGGGCGTCGTTGAGGAAGACATCAGCTTCCACCACGCACTGTCAGACGCTCTGGCGCTGGCTGGCCCGCAGCAGGCGGTTGTGGAGCTCACAGCGCCCCGGATGGACCAGGTACTGCGCTCCGCCGCGCAAGGCGTTGTGCTGCCACAGAAGGCGACATCGTTCGGCCCCAAGCCGCGGGTCGGGCTGCTGTTCCGGACGCTGTGACCGGCTAGGGCCTGTGGTAGAGGCTCAGGAACTCTTCGCGGAGGGGCCTGCGGGCGGCGCGGTGCCGCTCTGTGAGGCGGCCGAGGGTGAACGAGAGCTCTGGGTCGTCCTGGGCTGCTGCGTCCGCTGCCATGGCGGTCAGCGCGTCTGCAGCGGCGCAGTGGTCCTGGTGCTGGCCGAGCAACTCCTGGTACTTGGCGGCCTGGGTCGCGGTCGCCTTCGCTTCGTCACCGAGCACAGCTGCGCTGGTGTCGGCGGCGTACCGGACTCTCTTGGCCAACAGCCGCACCTCGTGCCAGTGGTCGTCAACTGTCCAGGGCTTGAGCTTGTCGGCTTCCTGCGTGAACGCCTCGTTCGCCGCGGCCAGCAGCTCAGGCAGGACCTCGCCGCAGGGCTTGCTCGCATCGGGCTTGAGGTCCGGCGCGGCCGCGACCACTTCGAGGGTCTGCAGGAGTTCCGCCGTACTCTCACCGGTCACCACCTCGGCCGACCGCTTGGCAGCCCGATCGAGGCCCACCGTCAGCGTCGTCAGGATCGTCTCGACGTGCTCCTCGTCGTCCTCGCTGTTCGCGGTCTCACGAACGAGCGCCGCGATCACCTCGAGATCGCGGGCCTCCCCACACGCGTTCGCCAACGCGGACAGGTCGCTCCGCAGCTCCTTCGACCAGTCGCCGGCCAGCAACTTCCGAAACAGCTTCAGATCACTCCGCAACCGCCGGCACGAAACCCGAACCTGGTGGATGGCGTCGTCCTCACCCTTCTCCACCATCAAAACCGCCCCTTGCAACCGAGCAGCCCCCTTGGTGAGCGCGTTCCCCACCAACACCCCCACCGGAGCCTCGGCACTCAAAGCCCCGGCCCAACCACCCAAACTCTCACCCATCACCCCATTCTCCCCGCATCAACCAACAAGCAGAACCTCACCGCCCCACAGTCTCGCTTCCGTGCCCTCGCACGCATCCCACCGCAACTCACGAGCCCCCGCGCAGCCCATCCGACCGCACACTGACGCGGCTCCGTTAGTCTCGTGCTTCGCAAGCTCCGTGCCAGCGTGCTCATGCCCTCGGCGACGCCACGCTCCCGCCATGTGCGTCTTCATCACCGCCCGGCGACACGCGGCGCAGTCTCGCGGCCGTGGCCGCTCCCCCACCGCCGCGCAAACGCGTGTAGCACGGCTGCGCCACGTTCGAGCGCCCGCCGTGCCACTCCCGCTCTCCATCACCGCACAAACCCGCTCGGTGCGCCTGCGCCAAGCTCCAGCGCGCCGTAGGCTCTTCAGCTCCCCGCGGCCGCGCGCAGCGCGGCTATGCGGTTAGTTCTCCGGCTTCTCGGGCGTTTCGGTGTCGGCCGGCGCGGGCTCGTCCGGAAACTCTGCCTCGTCGGCGGGCACGTCGTCTTCATCCACGAGCTCGGCTTCATCTACCAGGTTGGCTTCGTCGGCGGGCTCGTCCACGAGCTCGACTTCATCGGCCTGGTCGGCTTCGTCGGCGGGCTCGGGCTCGTCCGCGAGCTCGGCTTCATCGGCTAGGGCGGATTCGTCCGCCGATTCGGCTTCATCGGTTGTGGCGGGGTCGTCCGCCAGCTCCGGCTCGCCGATGGATTCGGCTTCATCTACCAGCTCGGGCTCGTCGGTGGGCTCGGATTCGTCCACCAGGTCTGCTTCGTCGGTGGGCTCGTCGTAGTCGTCGTCTTCGTCCAGGTCGGTGAACTCGAGGCCTTCCAATTGGGCGGCTCGCTCGGCGGCGCCGGTGGAGCCGTCGGCGTCGGCGCCGGCGGCGCGGTGGAACCACTCGAGCGCGTCTTCAGTGCGTCCGGCTGCTTCGAGGGCGTCGGCGTACGCGTAGCGCAGCCGCGGCAACCACTCGGCGCGCGTGCGCTTGGTGAGTTCCGGCACCTCGAGTGTCTGGATCGCCGCCGCGAGCTGCTTCATGTCGCGGCGCGCACCGGCCGCCACGATCAGCAGTTCGATCTGCGTGGCCTCCGACACGTCGTGGACGTGCTTGTCCCGCGCCAGCGCGAGCGCCTTGTCCGGCCGCCCGAGCGCCCGCTCGCAGTCGGCCATCATCGCGAGAACCTCATGGTTCCCGGTCATCCGCCGTACCGCCCGGAACTCGGTCAGCGCCTCGTCGTAATGCTCAGCCAGGTACGCCGTGATCGCCACAGCTTCCCGTACGCCGCCGAGCCGCGCGGCCAACCGCCGTGCGGTGCGGGCGTGCTTGTACGCGAGCTCGGGATCGTCGTCGAGGAGCCGCCCGGACGCGACCAGGTGCTGCGCGACGAGGTCGGCGAGGCTCCGCGGCAACGACCGCAGCTCGGCCTTCACACCACGGTCGAGCTCGGCTCCGGTGATCCCTTCCGGAATCGCCGGGTCGTCTCGACGCGGGCCGGCCTTCTCCTCGCCACGCTCGTCCCGCCGGAACCCGCCGCGGCGGTCATCCCGCCCGTCGCGTTGAGAACCACCGCGGCCGCGCGAGTCACCCCCACGCTCATCCCGCCGAAACGCGCCACGCTCGCCACGAGCCGGCCCGCCCCCACGAGCACCGCCCCGCCCAGACCTCTCGTCAGACCGCGACCCACCACGCTCATCACGCCGGAATCCGCCCCGATCGCCGGCCCCAGACCGGTCAGCCCCAGACCGGTCAGCCCCAGACCGGTCAGCTCCAGACCGGTCAGCTCCACGGAAGCCGCCTCTGTCGCCAGAGCCGGAACGGTCGTCCCGCCGAGCACCGCCACGGTCGTCGCGCCCGGATCGGTCGTCGCGCCGGTAGCCACCACGGTCGTCACCGCCACGCTCATCACGGCGATAGCCACCACGATCACCAGCGCCAGGACGCTCGTCACGCCGGAACCCCTGGTCGTCGCGCCGACTGCCGCCACGCTCATCACGGCGATAACCACCGCGATCCCCGGCCCCGGCGCGGTCATTCCCGCGATACCCGCCGCGGTCCCCGGCCCCGGCGCGGTCATTCCCGCGATACCCGCCGCGGTCCCCGCCCCCGGAACGGTCATTCCCGCGATACCCGCCGCGGTCCCCGGTCCCAGAACGGTCATCCCGGCGATAGCCGCCACGGTCGCTTGACCCGGAACGCTCGTCACGCTTGAAGCCACCGCGGTCGTCGCGCCCAGCGCGGTCGTCCCGTCGGTAGCCACCGCGATCGTCGCCGCCCCGGTCGTCGCGGCGGTAGCCGCCGCGGTCACCGGAGCCTGACCTGTCGTCGCGGCGGTAGCCGCCGCGGTCGCCCGAGCGCTCGTTACGGTCGTCTCGACGGGGACCACCGCGGCCGCCGCCGGAACTACGGCCCGCACCGCCTCGGTCGTCCCTGTTGTAACCGCCAGAGCGGTCGTCTCGACCAGAGCCGCGTCCACCGCCGCCCTGACCGGACAGCTGACCACCGAACGGATCCCGGTCACCCTTGTCATCGCCACGTCCGCCGGCAAAACCCCGCCGGTTCTCGGAACGCGCGTCATCACGATCCCCGTCCCGGTAAGACCCACCAGAACGCGAACCCCCACGTGGCCCACCGGCCCGTGGTCCGTCGCCGCGACTCGAGGCGCCCCGATAACCACCAGACGACCGCGGCCCACCAGAGCTGCTGGAGCCACCAGTCCCGCCGGCACGCCCACCGCCCGAGGAGCGCGGGCCCCCAGAGCCGGAACGACCCGAACCGAACCCAGAACGACCGGAACCGGAGTCCGAACGCCCACCACCGGCACGGCCGGAACGGCCGCTGCCTCCGGAGGAACCGCGACGGTCCCCTGAACCGGAGTGAGGATTGCGAGGTGGCGTCGCCACGGTGACTCCTAACGATGCTGAAGTGCAGTAATCGGACAAACGTACCGCCACCTACAACGATCAGCCCCATCGAGGGCTTCCCTGCAGGCGGCTCGTGTGCCGAAGTTGTCCGGACAAATGTTAAGGGCCACCCCTTGTGGGGTGGCCCTTAACAGTGTGAATGTCCGGCGGCGTCCTACTCTCCCACGACCTCCCGGTCGCAGTAC
>NZ_JBITJE010000004.1:0-728289 GCF_044459685.1 Kribbella sp. NPDC050241 | reverse complement strand
CTGCGCGGTGACCTTCTGGTCCGCGTGCGCCGAGTTCCAGCCCGCGACCATCTGCTTGGCCCAGGCCACTTCCTCGGCGTTGTTCGAGTACCAGACGGAGATCTCGCCGCGCGCCCTGGTCGGTGCGCCCGTACTGCCACCGTCCCCGCAGGCGACGGCGCCGCCTGCTAGAGCAAGAGCTAACGCAGCAGCGATGGTCGTGCGATTCATGACTCCTCCAGTGGATCAGTGCTGGGATGCCGGTGGACCGCCAGACAGTCAGTGCTGGTGATGCGTCCGATCCACACGGAGGATGCTGGCGCTGAGCAAGCGAGGCTCGCATGCCTGGGAGCAATGGGCGCACAGGTACAAGTCGCAGTGCTCGCGGGTTCGCTCACTGATCTGCCGGAACACCCATTTGGACTCGGCCTGTGTACCGGGTCCGCAGCGGGCACAGGTCTCGTTGGGATCGAACGTGAGATCTGTTGCGCTCTGCGGCGATATCAGCCCGGCCGGCATGAGGTCGGGCCAGGGGAAGTGTGCTGCGGTTGTCATGGCACTGCCTTCTCTCCGTTGGTCGGCGTTCTCAGTAGCCGGGTGCGATGGAGGTTTGTGTCGCGGCGCTAGCCGGGCTGGGGTTCGCCAGGGGCGCACCGGCCGGGGAGACGACGGTCCACACGCCGCCGTTCAGGTTGATGCCCTGACCGTTGGTCTGACCCGGGGTGGAGTCGACGACGAAGGTGTACAGGGGGTGTCCGGCGACGGTCAGTTGACGGTGGCCGTCGTCACGGGTGATCGAGCCGACCTTGCCGCTCACGCCGGGCGAGGACGTCGGCAGCGAGTCGGGCGCTGGTACGTAGGGCCAGTTGTCCGAGCAGGCTGCGGCGCACGTCGACGTGTTGTTCTTGTCGTTGGCGAACTGGTAGATGGTGCGGCCTCGGCCGTCAACGAGGATGGTGCCGAGTGCGGTGGTTTGCGCGCTGACCGGATCGCCGGTCGCCGGCGGAACTGGCACCGGCGCCGATCCCGATCCCGATGGACTGCCGCAACTGGCCGCGGTGAACATCATGGCGGCGGCCGCCAAAAACGCCGCTGCGAGCTGGACGCGCCGGCGGTGGATCGTGCCTGACTTCCGATTGGTGAACACTTGTCGCTCCTACCGTGAGCTGGTCGTCAGCTGGTGTGCTGACGGATCTAGGCTCGCGGCGATCGGCACCCGTGGGCGCCGGTAGGTCCCCGGGTTCGATCCCGGGTCTGCGTGAAGAGGACACGAACGGACGAGGCGGAGGGCTGCACGCGGCCCGGCAGAGAGGTGGCACCGACCGAGCGACCGTGCCAATCGCCTCGAGAGGCTTGCCAAAACACTGGGCGCGCTCCCTACCATCGACCATGGGTCCGTCCAGCGGTCGCCCGCGGTCAGTGTTGCGTGGTCGGCGCAGCGAGTGCGAGGTACTGGCCAGGCTGTTGGACGCGGTATCTACAGGGCGGAGCTCCGTCCTGGTGCTGCGCGGCGAGGCGGGCTGCGGCAAGTCGGCTCTGCTTGACTTCATGCTCGAGCGTGCGGCAGGCTTCCGCGTCGCGCGAGTCGTGGGCGTCGAGTCGGAGATGGAGCTCGCCTATGCCGGCCTTCACCAGCTCTGTGCGCCGATGCTCGACCGGGTCGAGACGTTGCCGGCCCCACAACGCGATGCGTTGCGGGTCGCCTTCGGGCTACAAGAGGGCGACGCACCTGATCGCTTCCTCATCGGTCTTGCCGTCCTGACCCTGTTGGCGGGTGCGGCCGAGGAGCAGCCGCTCGCTTGCGTGATCGATGACGCACAGTGGCTCGATCGGGCCTCCGTGCAATCTCTGGCCTTCGTGGCACGACGACTGATGGCCGATCCGGTGGCCTTGATATTCGCCGTGCGGGAGCCCAGCGACGAGCTGACCGGCTTGCCGGAGCTCAAGGTTCAGGGCCTCGGCGAGCGCGACTCCCACCTGGTCCTGGCATCGGCGCTTCGTGGACCGCTCGACGTACAAGTGCGCGACCGCATCGTCGCCGAAACACGGGGCAACCCGTTGGCGCTGCTGCAGCTGCCGCGAGTGCTGACGCCGACCGAGCTGGCGGGCGGATTCGGCCTTCCCAACACGGCGGCTGTGGCGACCCGCGTCGAACAGAGTTTCTATCGACAATTCCAATCGCTTCCGGACGATACGCAACTGCTTCTGCTCACTGCTGCCGCTGAGCCCATCGGCGACATGACACTGTTGCGCCGCGCAGCCGAATTGCAGGGAATCGGAGGCGACGCTGCAGCGCCTGCCGTGGCTGCAGGACTGGTCGAACTCGGCACCCGGGTCCGGTTCCGCCATCCGCTGGTCCGCTCGGCGGTCTACCAGTCGGCGTCTGTGGACGACCGGCAGGCGGTGCACCGTGCTTTGGCAGAAGCAACCGATCTGGTGCTCGATCCCGATCGTCGCGCCTGGCATCTCGCCCGTGCGGCGTCAGGGCCGGATGAGGCAGTGGCCGACGAGCTGGAGCGTTCGGCCGACCGGGCGCGCGCCCGCGGCGGCGCGGTCGCGGCGGCCGCGTTTCTGGAACGCGCGACCGAGCTGACGCCCGATCGCGAGCTTCGTGGAGCGCGTGCACTCGCCGCCGCTCAGGCCAAGCTCCTGGCTGGCGCGCCGGACTCGGCGCAGGCGCTGCTTGCGGCGGCAGAGCTGGCGCCGCTCGGCGGCATCCGGCGGGCCGGGCTGGAACGCCTGCGCGCACAGCTGTCGTTCTTGCTCAGACGCGGCAACGACGCTCCATCGCTACTGCTCAACGCCGCCGAACACCTCAAGGCGCTGGACACTCAGTCGGCGCGTGAGACTTACCTCGAAGCGCTCGGAGCGGCGATCTTCGCCGGCCGCCTCAGCAAGAGCGGCGGCGGCGTGGCCGACGCCGCCGGCGCAGCCCGCACGGCGCCCCGGGCCCCGCAGCCGGCACGTGCGATCGATCTACTCCTCGACGGTCTCGTGAGAAGGTTCACCGAAGGCTACGAGGCAGGGGTGCAGCCGCTCCAGCGAGCGCTGCGCGCATTGTCCAAGGAGGAGGGCCGCAGTCAGGACGACACCCGCTGGCTCTGGTTGGGGTGCCGAATCGCCCCGGATCTGTGGGATGACGAGTCGTGGCATGAGCTGGCCACCCGGCAGCTTCGGCACGCGCGGGATGCGGGCTGGCTGACCGCCCTCCCGATCGCCCTCACCTATCGCGCCGGCGTTGACGTACATGCCGGCGAGTTCGCTTCCGCAGCGGAGCTCATCGACGAGGCCGACGTGATCACCGAGGCAACCGGCAGCCCCCCGTTGATGTACACGTCGCTGGTGCTCTCCGCCTGGCGGGGCCAGGAAGCCCAGGCCACGGCGCTGATCAGGGCCAGCATCGAGGATGCAACAGCCAGGGGTGAAGGAAGGGCGATCGCCTTGGCGGACTACGCCACAGCGGTGCTCTACAACGGTCTCAGCCGCTACCAGGACTCGCTCGCCGCCGCGCAACGGGTCTGTGAACACGATGACCTGGGTCTCTTCGGCTGGGGTCTGACCGAGCTGGTGGAGGCGGCTGTGCGCAGCGATCGACCGGACATCGGCGCTACAGCCCTGCGGCGACTCGAGGAACGAACACGTGCCGCCGGGACGGAGTGGGCGCTCGGAATCGAGGCCCGCTCCCGCGCGACGCTGAGCGACGGCGAAGTCGCCGACGCCCTCTACCGAGAGGCGGTCGAGCGCCTCGCCCGGACCCGGATCACCGTCCACCTCGCCCGTGCTCAACTCCTGTACGGCGAATGGTTGCGTCGCGGGAACCGTCGCGTGGAAGCCCGCCAGCAGCTTTACCGGGCCCACGACACGTTCAGCCGCGCCGGGGCCGAGGGATTTGCCGAGCGTGCCCGACGGGAGCTGCTCGCCACTGGCGAGACACTACGCAGGCGGACAGTCGAGACGCACGAGGAGCTGACCGCACAGGAGGCGCAGATCGCCCGGCTGGCCCGCGACGATCTCACGAATCCCGAGATTGCCGCCCGGCTGTTCATCAGCCCTCGCACCGTCGAATGGCACCTTGGCAAGGTGTTCGCCAAACTTGACATCACCTCCCGAAAACAACTGCGCCGCGCGCTGCCCGACTCCAGCTCTGCCACCTCGTCAGCCTAGTCAGACGAGGTTCAGCATCGCTACTCGGCAGGCTTGTACAGTCGCCGTGATCACCGGACAGCCAGTCAAAACAAGGTCCACTACGCAGCGCCTTGATCGTTCTCGACGATCTCCTCGATCGGCGTCCCGTCGACGGTGAGTAGGACCTGAATGTTGCCACGGATGGCATTGGAATAAGGGCAACGCTCGTCGGCCTCGGCCATCAGGTGTGCGGCCGCGGCAGGCGCCAGATGCGGTGCGTGCAGATCAAGGGCAACCCGAAGCCCGAAGCCGCCGTGTCCAGTCGGGCCGATATCTACCCGGGAGGCGAACCGGGAGTCACTGGCATCGAACCTGCCACGCTGTGCGACTGACAGCATGGTCGACTGGAAGCAGGCCGCATAGGCGATCGCGAACAACTGCTCGGGATTGGTGCCTGGACCGCCGTTGCCTCCCATGTCCTCGGGCACCGCAAGCTCGACTTCCAGGCGGCCGTCAGTGGTGCGGCCGTGCCCGGACCGGCCGCCTTCGGTGACCGCCTCGGCGGTGTAGAGGACTCTTTTCAACGCAGTGACTGCCATTTCATGGCCTTTCCGAGTTGGGTCGACGTTCTCGCCTCACATCGGTGTCGAGGCGTCAGGTTTCGCCGCGAGCTTGCTGGCTTCGTTGCGCCGGCTGGCAACTCAGCTGGCGGCTTCCTGCCATGTTGGCGGCTGATGCTGGACGGTTGTTGCCGTTGGCTTCGCGAGGTGGAGTGCGGTGGTGACGAGGCCGGCGTGGCTGAGGGCTTGTGGCGTGTTGCCGAGGTGGCGTCCGGTGATCGGGTCGTACTCCTCGCTGAGCAGGCCGACGTCGTTGCGCAAGGACAGCAGGCGGTCGAACAGCTCGGCGGCCTCATCCGTGCGACCGATTCCGTGAAGCGCGTCGGCAAGCCAGAAGGAGCACGCCAAGAAGGCACCTTCCTCACCGTGGATGCCATCGACGTTGGTGCCCTCGGCGCCAACTGCGTAGCGGAGGACGAGACCGTCGCGGGTGAGGTTTCTTTGGATGGCGTCGACGGTGGCGACCATGCGCGGGTCTGCCCAGGGCAGGAATCCGTAGCGCGGCATGAGAAGGACCGAAGCGTCCAGGCGCGCGGAACCGTAGGACTGTGTGAATGCTCGTCGCGACTGACTGAATCCCCGGTTGCAGATTTCCGTGTGGATCGCCTCCCGCAGCGCACGTAGTTCGTTCAGGGATTCACGCGTGTGGTCGTTCTCGAGAACGCAGACGGCTCGGTCCACTCCGACCCAAGCCATCAGCTTGGAGTGGACGAAATGTCGTTGCGGTCCACGGACCTCCCAGATGCCGTTGTCCGGTTCGGCCCAGTTCTGTTCAAGCTGTGTGACCAGACCCCGTTCCAGATCTGCTTCGTCTGGACGCGGCGGATCTGCTGCGGCGCGGGTCGCCTGCAGAGCGTCGAGGACCTCGCCCCAAACATCGTTCTGTCGTTGGGTTGCCGCCCCGTTGCCGATGCGCACAGGTGTGGAGGCGGCGTGTCCAGGCAGCCAGTCCAGTGTCAGTTCGGGAAGGTGGCGCGTGCCGTCGACGGCGTACATGATCTGCGTTCCGGTCGGATCGCCGGCGACCGTGCGCAGTAGCCAGTCACGCCAGGCAGAGGCCTCTTCGACGTATCCAGTGGCGAGGAACGCTCGCACGGTGAAGGCCGCGTCGCGCAACCAGCAGAATCGGTAATCCCAGTTGCGCGAACCGCCGATCTGTTCGGGCAGTGACGTGGTTGCCGCGGCCACGATGCCCCCGGTCGGGGCGAAAGTCAGTGCCTTCAGGATGATGAGAGATCGCTTGACTGCGTCTGCCCAAGGACCGGAGTAGGTGCACTTGCTCATCCACTGGAGCCAGTACCTTTCGGTGGCCGCGAGGTCGTCGGCGGCATCGACGGTAGGGAGTTCGAGCTGCGGCGAGGGCAAGTGTCCAAGAACGAAGGAAATCTGCTGACCCGCCGAGACCACGAAGTCGCCGGTCAGAGTGTCGTTCGTGGCGGTCAGGGCGACGTCACTTGTCAGCCAGACGGAGTCTGGACCTGCGGTTCCGACAAAGTGCCCTCCGACGCTGTGGAGGCTTGGCACGACCTTGCCGTAACCCATTCTGGGAACCATGCACATGTGCATCGGAACCTCGCCCGCCAAGCCTTCCACACTGCGGACCACTTGCGACCCTGCGCTGGTCGGTGACATGAAGTCAGTGACGCGTACGGCGCCGTCCGGGGTGATCCATTCGGTATCGAGGATCAGCGAGTCGCCACGGTACCGGCGACGCGTGCATCGTCCGCCGCTCTGCGGCGCCAGGATCCATCGGCCGTTCCGGGTATCGCCCAGGAGCGTCGCAAACACTGCCGGCGAGTCGAATCTTGGGAGGCACAGCCAATCGATTGATCCGTCGACGCCGACGAGGGCCGCCGTGCGGAGGTCGCCGATGAGTGCGTAGTCCTCGATCTGCTGTGTCATCATCGGCTCCTCTGCCCGGGTGGACGACTCTTGCAACAACCGTCGCGGATCCATCGGCCCGTGGCCCCAGGGAGGACCCGGGTCGTTGCCCCGGCAGAGTCCCCGGTCGCCAGGGAGAGCAGAGGGCCGGACTATCGGCGACCGTCAGGACCGCTACGACCACTGCCGGAGGGCCGGGACTTCCTCCCGGCTACCCCGACGCGGCTGCGCCCTGGCAGATTCCGCCCGCAGTGCGCTTGGGCTATGTCACGGCCGTCGCTGGTGCCTTGCAGAGGAGTCCCCGGCTGCTTGCCAGTACCTCATGCGAGTTCAGTCGGCGGCCTGCATGGCGGACGGCTGGTCCAGGGTGGCGTGGACACGGATCTCGACATTTCCCTGCAGGGCTCGCGAGACTGGACAGCTACGCTCGGCCTCATGGGCTGCCCGCTCAAGCGATGCGGCATCCGCTTGGGCGGCAACAGCGTGGACGTCGAGCAGGCTCGAAACGATCGTCGGGTCGCCGGATGTCTCCAGCGTTACGGTGGCCATGACCCGCAGGAACTCCGGAGGCATTCCGTATCCCGCGAGTACCGAACCCAGCGCCATGGCGAAGCATCCTGCGTGCGCCGCCGCGATGAGCTCCTCCGGACTCGTCTTGCCTGCCGGCTCACCGAAGCGCGATGCGAGCGTGACGGGCAAGTCCCGAATCGCGCCGCTTCCTCCGGATGTGACCCCGGCGCCCCGTGCGATGCTTCCCGTCCAGTCAACCTGCGCCGTTCTCTGTACTGCTGCCATTGGATGCTCCTTCAATCATCGATGCGGGCCAGGACCCACGGCTGCGGATCCAGGCACCCTGTCCTTCAGTGCAACCGCTCCCCCGGGCGACATCGCGATCGGGCTACTGCGGTGCGGTAGTAGGCACTCGTCCGCCCGTCAGCCTGAAACGGATCAGGCCTAGTCGATTTGCCTGACACAACTGTCATGCCGCGCAGAGCCCCATCGCGCCCGGGACAGCCCGGGCATACCCCCGGGGTATGGCCGGGAACACCGGAGAGAGCAGCCTCCCGCCTGGAGGGCGTGCCAGTCGTCGCGATCGGTGTCCCACGCAACGAAATACCGGCGGCAGCCGTCGTGGACGAGCTGGTGCGGCCCTGGCGCGGATAGCCGACGTACCGGCGTTGTCCCGGTAGGCGAAGCGGCGCGCGCAGACGTACTCGCCGCTCAATTTCGCCGCCCCAACCCGCTGGAGACGATGACGGGCCATGTAGTCGGTTTGCAAGCCGCCGGGTACGACGAACTCGACCAGCCCGTCGCGAGACTGTGCATCTTCCCGACGGAGTCGCCAGCTGACGCGGCCCGTCTGTTCGGTGAGATCCCCGTTCTGTGCCTGACCACGTCGTCGAGCCTCGTCGACGCACCGGGGAGTGCATCATCGGAGGGCATCGACCACATTGTGGCCGTCGCGGATCAGCCGATCGTCTCGCAACTCCTGCACACCTTCGACCGCGCCGCTCGCGTCACCTGGAACCGCGGCGTCGTCGACGGACATCGCAAACTGCACATCTTCGCCTACCAGATGAACGTCCTGCCTGGAATCATCTGGCTCCAATTCGCGACCGAGGCGGGGCGACAGGTCACCTCCGCGTGGCTCGAGACGTTGCCGAAGGAGCAGGCAGAGAAGGACCCCGACGCCTTCAAGCACGTCAACGTCCTCATCGATGTGGCCGTACAGCATGTGGTGGCCGCATGGTTCATGATCGACCAACAAGGAGGGCGCAGCAGTGACCTTCGGTCCCGGAGCCAGCTCCATCGACGTCAATGAGCTGGTCGCCAGTACGCTGAACCAGTTCAGCTCGGTGGGCGAAGAAGAACTGGTCAAGCTCACCGACCAATCACTGGCTGCACTCGCCTCGGTCCTGGCCCCTCAGAATCCGGATCGTCTGTCCGCCGTCATTCTCCGCCTGCTCGACCAAGAGCTCGACGAGCCGCTGGCCATGCGACTCGGCAGCTGGCGGATCAACGTGCCCTTCGCGTCTTCCAGTCGCTCGTCGCCTCCGCTGTCCTGGTCATCGGAGTCGAGACGCTGGGCAAGGATTCGATCGCGGTCGTGGTCCTGGCCGCCGTACTCCCCTTCCTGCTCGACGTCGACCGGGTACGGATCAGTCCATCCGAGCACCTGGTCCTCACCGAGATCACATCACTCCTGGCCGACCCGAAGTTGCCGCGTGAACTCTGGTCCTCTCTGCCCGCCGACATCAAACACGAGCTCACCTACCTTGAGTTCGTCGACTCCTCGACCGACTCGAACGAGCAGGCGCACTGCGTAAGAACCTCGACGACCGCTACACCACACGAGGCTGGTTCACCGCATCACTCGGAGACTCCTGACGCCGCTTGGCCATCCGCGTTGACCTGGACACTCAAGGCGCATCTCGAACGATCGCCGCCAACTCTTCAGAAAGGTCCCTCCCACCCAGTATCCGAGCTCCTCCCACGGTCGGCCAACGTCGACGTCGACGTCGGCGACTGCGAGACGTCCGGCGCCGGTTTCGGGACTGGCGCCATGGCAACCTCGACCGCCGGTTCCCAGGTGGGAGGACGGCCACGAACTCGCCGCCCGGATCTCCTCGGCGCTACACCTACGTCGCGTCCGCGTCGGCCGGGCCTGTCCTCGTCGTGCCCACGGCGCCAACATCCGCGCCGCGCCGCGCTACCGCATCTGACGAGAACACCCGACCCCGCGCCGACATGGGAATAGCAACCGCAGCTCAGCTCGAGATCCACCCCACCTCCATCCACCTGGAGCTTTGGCCGGCCGGCTGAGGCTCCGCACAAGCAGACTCTTCCTCCGCGATCCTGTCGCGTTGCTGGGTCAGCGGTAGGGGATGTTTTCCTGTTCGAGGATTGCGACGAAGGCGTTCGTTGCCTGCTGGAACAGCTCGATGCCGCTGAAGCCTCCGGCTGGGCCGGCTTTGCTGAGGTGGGGTTCCATCGAGAAGAAGCCGTCGAAGCCGTCCGCCTTGAGGGCGCGCATCGTCTCGACGACGCCGCCGTCGCCGGCACCCGCCACTACTACGCGCTGGTCGGCCAGCAGGGCGTCCTTGATCTGCACGTACTCCAGATGTGGGCGCAACAGCTCGAAGGCTTCCGGGAAGGGAGAGATCCCGCACTGGACGAAGTTCGCCGCATCCCAGGCGATCTTCAGATTCGGCGAGCCGACGGACTCGATGATGTCGAGGCAGCGTTCCGGCAGATCGCCGTAGATCTTCTTCTCGTTCTCGTGCAACAGGACCACGTCCCGCCCCGCGGCCCGCTCGGCGAGCGTCGACAGCCGCCGCAGTACCTCGTCACGGTGCTGCTTGGGTTCGTCGCCGTCTGGATAGTAGAAGGAGAAGATCCGGATGTACGGCGCCTCGAGCACCTCCGCCACCTGCAGGGCCCGGTCGAACCGGCGCAGGTGCTCGTCGAAATCGTCGGCGACCGAAATCTTGCCGATCGGCGAGCCGATCGAGGAGGTCTGGATGGCGCTGTCGCGCAGCTGTGCGGCCACGGCTGCCAGTTGTTCGTCGTCCAGGTCGAGCACATTCGTGTTCCAGGCGCTGCGGACCTCGATGTGGGCGATGCCCAAGCCGTTGAGCACCTCACACTGCACGGAGAGCTCAGGTGAGATCTCGTCGGCGAAACCGGAGAGTGTCCACATGTCAGTGTCCGCTCAGCGCGACCGGCGCTTCGGCTTTGGAGGATTCGTAGACGGACAGGATGAACTCCAGTGCCCGGCGACCGTCCTGCCCTGAGCTCAACAGCGGCGTACCCGACTTGATGGCACTGATCAGGTCCACCATCTGGCGGCGATGTCCCTCGTGCTTGATGGCGGTGGGATCGGAGGCGGCCGATGTCGCCGCGAGGCCCTCGGACGAGGTCGACTTACGGTTGCCATAGGCCCCGGTCTCCCCCTTCTCGTCCTTGAGTTCCTTCATCACGATGGTCCCGTCGTCGATCGCTACAGAGCCCTCCGTACCGCAGATCTCCAGTCGCTCCGGAAGCCCCGGGTACATCGTGGTGCTCGCATGCACCGTGCCGACGGCACCGCTGGCGAAGCGCACGAGCGCCGCCGCATCGTCCTCGACCTCGATGTCGTGCGCGAGGGTGTTGGCCTGGGCGACCAGGCTCTTCGCCGGACCCATCAGCCACAGCAGCAGGTCGACGTAGTGCACGCCCTGGTTCATCAGGCTGCCGCCGCCGTCGAGCTTCCACGTGCCTCGCCAGTCGGCACCGTCGTAGTAGCCCTGCGTGCGGTACCACTTGGTCGACGCCGTCCCGACCACGAGTCGGCCGAGCCGTCCCGAATCGATCAGGCCACGCACTTCCTGCAGCCCGTCGTCGAAGCGGTGCTGGGAGATCACGCTGAGCTGAACACCGGCGTCGGCACAAGCGGTGATCAGCCTGTCCGCCATCTCCAGCGTGACGTCGATGGGCTTCTCCACGAGCACGTGCTTGCCCGCCTGCGCCGCCGCGATACCGATCTCGGCGTGCAGGCCGCTCGGTGTGGTGACGCAGATGACGTGGATGTCGTCGCGGGCGAGCATCTCGTCGAGGCTCGCGAAGCTCTCCACGCCGAACTCCGCCGCGAGAGCGTCGGCGCGCTCGCCGATCACGTCGTTCACGCCGATCAGCTTCGCCTCGGGAATCTCGCTCAGCGCGTTGGCGTGCCAGCGGCTGATCACGCCGCATCCGACGATGCCGAAGCCGAGAATGTCGTCACTCATACCTGAGGGCCTTTCGCTGGTTCGGTTTTCAGGATCTCGATGTTGCGGAAGCTCTCCGCGAAAGCAACGCCGATCTTCGCACCCGCGGCGCGCAGCGCCGGCCCGGGCCGGTCGTCGAAGCTCCAGGCGGGCTTGCCGGTCTTGCCACCGAGCTGACTGGTGTGGCACTTGATCGCGCGGGCCTTGAGTTCCACCACGTCCGTGACGTCGATGATTCGGTCGGCGTCGCCGTTGGCCGGGATCCAGACATCGTTGACCCGGTGCGGCTCGAACCCCTCGTCGAGCAGGTCCGTATAGGCGCGCGGGCTGCTGGCTTCCGGGTACGTCGCGATGAGCGTCGCCTCGGCCGCCGCGATGTGATCCGCGTGGGAGAGCGAGATCGGCATGTCCAGGACGCGGAACGGCGCCATCGTGAGGATGAGCTGGGGCTTGTAGCGCCGGATCTCGCGGACGATGTCGTGGCGGAGATCCTCGGTCACTTCCAGCGTGCCGTTCTTCCGCCCCAGGTACCTGACCTCCTTGACGCCGAGCACGTCCGCGGCGGCCCGCTGCTCCGCCGCACGGATCGCCGTCAGCTCGGCATCCGTCATCGACGGATCCGTGCCGCCGCGGCTGCCGTCCGTGCAGCACACGTAGTTCACCTCTGCTCCGCGCCGGGTCAGCGCGGCGACGGTGCCGCCGAACTGGAACTCGGCGTCGTCGGGATGGGCGAAGACGGCGAGGACTCGCTGGTAATCCTTGAAATACATCGGTCTCCTCGAGAGTGCGTCGGCCGGGGATGGACCCGGCGGGGTTCAGACCTGCGGGCTGGGAGCCGGTTCGGAGGGCGTGATCTCGATGCTGCGAAAACTCTCGGCGAAGGCGACGCCGATCTTGGCACCCGCCGCCCGCATCCTCGTGCCCATCCGGGCCTCGAAGGTCCAGGCCGGTTTGCCCGTTTTGGCGCCGGCCTGGCTCTTGTGGCACAACCAGGCCCGTGCCTTCATCTCGACCGTGTCCGTGACGTCGATGATGCGGTCGGCCCCGTTCACCGCGGGGATCCAGACGTCGTTCACGCTGTGCGGCGCGAACCCCTCGTCCAGCAACTCGGGATAGGCACGCGGGCTGTCGGCCTCGGGATACACCGCGATGAGCGTGGCCTCCGCCGCGTTCATGTGATCGGCGTGCGACAGCCCGATGGGCGCGTCGAGCACGCGGAACGGCGAGAGCGTCAGAATCAGGTCAGGCTTCTGCCTGCGGATCTCCCGGACGATGTCCCGGCGTAGGTCCGCGGTGACCTCCAGGGTGCCGTTCTTCCGGCCGAGATACGTGACCTCCTTGACGCCGAGCAGATCGGCGGCAGCCCGCTGCTCCGCCGCACGGATCGCGGTCAGCTCGGCATCCGTCATCGCCGGGTCGGTGCCGCCCCGGCTGCCGTCCGTACAGCACACGTAGTTGACCTCCGCGCCCTGCTGGACCAGCCGGGCGATCGTGCCGCCGAACTGCCCCTCGGCATCGTCGGGATGGGCGAAGACCACCAGGACGTGCCGGTAATCCTTGAAGTACATGTCACCTCACTTGATGCCGGTCGTGGCGATGCCCTCGACCAGCAGTTTCTGGAACACGAGGAAGAACCCGATGACGGGCAGCAGCGCAAGACTCGACATCGCCAGCAGGCCGGCGTAGTTCGAGGTCGCGGTGTTGTCGATGAACGATCTCAGCGCCAGCGGCACGGTGAACTTCGACGTGTCGGACAGATAGAGCAGCTGACTGAAGAAGTCGTTGTACGTGAAGATGAAGGTGAAGATCGCCGTGGTCGCGAGCGCCGGCAGGCACAGCGGCATCATGATCCGCCAGTACAGTCCCAGCGGTCCGCAGCCGTCCAGCGCCGCCGCCTCGTCGAGCTCGCGGGGCACGTTCCGCATGAACTGGATCATCAAGAAGATGAAGAACGCGTCGACGGCCAGGAACTTCGGCACCACCAGCGGCAGGATCGTGTCGACCATCCCCATCGTGCGGAAGAGCACGAACTGCGGTACGACGAGTACGTGGAAGGGCAGGATGATCGTGCCCATCATGATCGCGAACATCTTGCCTTTGAACCGGAACTCGAGCCGCGCGAAGGCGAAAGCCGCCAGCGAGCAGGACAGGAGGTTCCCCACGATGCACAGCGCGCAGATGACGAACGAGTTGAGGAAGTAACGCCAGAAGGGAAAGCCCAACGCCGACCAACCGGAAATATAGCCCTTGAGGTTCGCACCGTGACCGGGGAAGGGATTCGCGGTGCCGAGGATCTGGCTCTCAGGCTTGAACGACGATCCGAACATCCACAGCAGGGGGTAGATCATCAGGACGGCTCCGAGGACCAGTACCGCGTGCTTGACGATCCGGCGCCACAGCGGCTTCCTGTTCCTCGCCCGGGGCCGGGTCCGGATCCGGCCCACGTCGATGCTGCTCGTCGTCATCTCGCATCTCCGTAGAAAACCCAGTACTTGGCGGTGAAGAACAACAGCCCGGTGATGCCGCCGACCACGACCAGGAGCACCCAGGCCATCGCGGAGGCGTATCCCATCTGGAGGTTCCCGAAGCCCTGGATGTAGAGGTAGAGGGTGTAGAACAGCGTGCTGTCGACGGGTCCGCCGGTGCCGCTGCTGATGATGAAGGAGGGCGTGAAGGCCTGGAACGATCCGATCATCTGCAGCACGAGGTTGAAGAAGAGGATCGGGGTCAGCAGCGGGAGCGTGACGTTCCAGAACTTCCGTACCGGCCCGGCGCCGTCGACGGCCGCCGAGTCGTACAGATCCTGAGGCATCTGGCGCAGGCCCGCCAGGAAGATCAGCATGGGCGAGCCGAACTGCCAGGCTTCCAGGACGATGAGCGTGTTCAGGGAGGTGGCCGGGCTGGTCAGCCATCCCTGACTCTCGATCCCGAAGAGTGCAAGGAACGACTGGAAGATGCCTGGATCACCGAAGATCTGGCGCCAGAGGATCGCGATCGCCACGCTGCCACCGAGCAGCGAGGGCACGTAGTAGATCGCCCGGTAGACCGACATGTGCCGCAGGCCGTCTTTGAGCAGGAGCGCGATCAGCAGGGCGATCCCGAGCTTGATCGGCACCCCGATGAACACGTACTTCACCGTGACGATGACCGAAGCCCAGTAGCGCTTGTCGTGGAACATGTCGCTGTAGTTCTTCAGGCCGACCCAGTGCGGGCTGGCCAGCAGGCTGTAGTCGGTGAAGGAGAAGTACAGCGAGGCGATGATCGGCCCGAGCGTGAGGCACACGTAGCCGATGATCCACGGGGTCAGGAACAGGTACCCTGCCTTGCCTTTCTTATCTTTCCTGCCCTTCTTGCTCATCGCCGCGCCCGCGGGCGGGCGAGGCAGGTCGGAGGTGCCCGGGGCCGGCACCTCGACCTGCTCACCCGCTCCGCGGACCAGCGAACTACTCACCGGCGGCGGCCTTGATCTCGCTGAAGTACTGCGCGCCGGCCTGCTCCGGGGACAGCTTCTTGGCCAGCACCGCCTCGGCGGCCCGGGTCAGGCTGTCCTGGATCTTGCTGCCGATGCTCGGCGGCGAGGCGGGCTGCGAGGCCGGGGAGATCGTGTAGGAGTCCATGAATCCGAGCATGGTCTTGATCGCCCCCGTTGCGCCCTGACTCACGGTGTCGAGCTGCTTCTGCGAGGCCGGGATGGCACGATCCAGGCCGAGCTCCTTGAACGCCCCCGGATCGGTGAACCAGAGATTCAGGAATTCCTTGGCGGCCTGCGGATTCTTCGTCTTCGAGGAGATGCCCCAGCCGAAGAAGGCATTGACCTCACCGCGTCCCGCCGGGCCGCTCGGACAGGGCGCCAGGCCCAGCGGGACCTTGTTGACCTTCTGGTAGCCCTGGAACTGCACGATCGGGCTCATCGAGATCACGGACTTGCCGGTGGTGAGCGGATCGACAGCCGCGCCGCCGTTGGACACATAGGTCTGGCTCTCCGCACCGGAGGCGATGGCGCCGCGGTCGCGTAGACCGCTCCAGTACTGAAACCAGGCGACGGCATCGCCCTCGTCGTGAGCCAACTTGCCGTCCGTCGAGAAGAGTCCCTTGCCACGGCTGGTCAGCCACGACGACCAGGTGTTCGACTCGGCGCTGTTGTCACTCATGCCGTACATGCCACCGCCGAGTTTCTTGGCAAGCTCGACGCCGAAGTCGCCCCACGTGTTCCAGTCGGCCGGATCCTTCGGAACGCTCAGCCCGCTCTTCTTCACGAGCTCGGTGTTGTACATGACGGTCAGGTACTGGAACCCGAAGTTGATGCCGTAGAGCTTGCCGTCGATCTTGCCTGTCTCCAGGGAGGCCTTGGCGTAGTCACCCAGATCGACATCGCCGAGATCGAGCAGCAAGCCGTTCTTGACGTAGGCAGCGAGGTTCGGCAGGTTCAGCTGGATGATGTCGGGCAGGCTGTTCGACGCGGCCAGCGTGTTGAGCTTGTTGAAGTAGTCACCGAACGGCAGGAACTGCCCTTTCGCGGTGTTCCCGGGGTACTTCGTCCCGTACAGCTTGAGGATCGAATTGGTGATCGCCGCCCGGTCGTCGGCGCCCCACCAGATGACCTCGAGATTCGCCGCGCCCTTGGCGTCGCCACCGGCCGAACCTCCGGAACAGGCGGTGAGGGCGGCGGCGGACAGCGAAGCCAGGCCGGCGGCCGCTAAGAAGTTGCGCCTCGTGATCATGTTCATTCCTTCCAGGACTGGACGGTCCGGCGACCTTGCCGGATGCAGGCATCCGGTGAGCTGACGTTGGTGCGAGGTTCTGGCGAGCTGGAATCCCTGACCACGAGTTCCGTTGCGAGCCGGACCTCACGCATCGACTGCCCCGCGATGGCGTCGACGAGCATTTCCAGGGCGCGTTCCGCGGCTTCCTTCACCGGAAGCCGGATGGTGGTGAGCGGAGGATTGAGCAGTGTTGCGAACATCTGGTCGTCGATCCCGACCACGGCCAGATCACGGGGAACCGACAGCCCCCGGCGCTGGGACGTACGGATCACGACAGCCGCCACCGAGTCGTCGGAGGCGATGATGGCCGACGGCGCGGGCTCGAGATCGAGAAGCTCGCTGGTGGCCCGCTCCCAGGTCAGCGGATCGGCGGTGTAGTCCGCGAGGCGGACATAGTCCTCCTGGTACGGCAGGCCGACCTTCTTGAGCCCCCGGCGGTAGCCCGCGGCACGCTCGCGAGTGCTGTCACGGGACCTGGGACCACGCAGGAACGCGATCCGCCTGTGCCCCAGATCGTGGAGATGCTCGACGGCGCCGGCGACGCCGGCCCGATCGTTCCAGGTGACCCGGCCGAACTCCGGGCCGGGACGCCGTCGGTTGACGACGACGGCGAGGATCCCGGCGGCGGGCAGATCAGTCAGATGCGTGTTGTCCACGGCCTCGGAGTTGGCGATGAAGATGATCCCGTCCACGCCCTTCGTACGCAGCACCGTGACCACCTCGGCCTCGTCCCGGGAACCGCGGGCGTGACAGACGATCAGGTTGTAACCCGCGGCGCGGGCAGCCGTTTCGAGCGCACCGACAGCGCTGAAGAACAGCGCCGTCTCGATCTCGGCGACGACGAGCCCGATGGTCGCGGTGCGTCCGGTGACCAGCCCGCGGGCGATGCTGCTGGGGCGGTAGCGCAGCGTCGAGATGACGCCGCGGACCCGTTCGAGAGTTTCCGCCGACATCCGCAGAGTGCGACCGTTCAGGACGTTCGACACCGTACTCACGGAGACCTCGCTCATCTCGGCGATCTGCCGGATCGTCACTCGATCAGAGCTCATCGCCGACCTCCTGGTAGAACGTTTTAGTAAAACGCTCCATCAAGCCAACCGAACAAAGAATGGACAACACGAGGGAATGGCCGCGGAGATTTCGGCGGGTCCGTTGTCGCCGATTCTCTGCACGCGCACGACTGACACTCTCCCGCAGAGTCGTGAAGGATTTCCTCGCGCCGGCCGGGAGACGTCCGCCCTGAATAGATCGTTCGGTCATTAGAGCATGCAACCGCTTGCAGGTCAACGACTTCCCGACCGCTCAGGCGGCCGCACCGCCTGGCCGTTCGACACCGGCGCAGCTGCGGACGGGCTCGGAGCCGCGTCCACGCGGCTTGACCTGCAAGCGGTTGCAGCCCAAGCTATGCAGCATGACAACGCCAACGATCGAGCCTTGGGTGCGCATCTTCTCCGATCCCGTCGCGACGGGCCGAGCGGCCGCAGCCGATATCGCGGCCGAGCTGCGCCGGGTCATCTCCCGCAAGGGTGAAGCACGAGTGATCTTCGCCTCCGCACCGAGTCAGGCAGAGACCATCAATGCATTACTGGCCGAACCGGATATCAATTGGTCCGCCGTGACGGCATTCCATATGGACGAATACATAGGGCTCGACGCCGACGATCCGGCCGGATTCGGCAATTGGCTCAAGAAGGCGCTGTGGAATCGGGTGCCACTGGGCACCGCACATGTGCTCGACCCGACCGGCGGGGCGGCCGCCGAAGCCCGTCGCTACGCGGAGCTGCTCGCGGCGGCACCCATCGACATCGTCTGCCTGGGCATCGGCGTCAACGGCCATATCGCCTTCAACGATCCGCCCGTCGCGGACTTCGACGACCCGCAGCCTGTGAAGGTTGTCGAGCTCGACGAGATCTGCCGGCAACAGCAGGTCGACGACGAATGCTTCGACTCCTTCGACGACGTACCCACACGTGCATTGACGCTCAGCGTTCCCCGGCTGCTCGACGCGGCCCGACTGTTCTGTGTCGTGTCGAAGGAAAGCAAAGCCGAGGCCGTTCGGGCCACTCTGCTCGACCCACTGGGCGAGCACTGCCCGAGCACCATCCTCCGCACCCACCCGGGCTGCACCCTCTATCTCGACGCGGACGCCGCAAGCCGGCTGCGCGCGACTCTGGGCGCCTGACCGCACCTTCCCGAGCTGCGTGAGAGGTGCCGTGATGTCGATAGAGTGCACGCGGGGGCGAGTGCCGATCGCGCCGGTGCCGGAGAGCAGAAGGAAGCCGACCCATGACGAAGGTCACCATCTACTCGATCGCCGACGCCCTCGGGGTGTCGGGGTCCACGGTGTCCCGGGCCTTCACCCGTCCGGACCAGGTGCGAGACGACGTCCGAGCGCGCATCCTCGCGAAGGCCGATGAGCTGGGTTATCAGCCGAACAAGTCGGCACGCCGCCTGGCCACCGGCCGTACGGGCGCCATCGGGCTGTTCATCCCCGACATCACCAATCCTTTCTTCCCGCCGCTGGTCCGCGCGATCCAGCAGGCGGCGGCGGACAACGACGCCTCGGTGATCATGGTGGACGCGGGAGAGAGCACCTCCGCCGAGGCCGCGCTCATCCGGCGACTGGCAGGGCAGGTGGACGGCGTGATCGTGGCGTCGCCACGCGGCACCCCGGCCCGGCTGCGCGACGCGCTCGGCTCCACCCCGGCGATCGTGGTGAACCGGGAAATGATGCATTCGACCACGGTGATCTGTGACAACTCGGCGGCGCTCGCGCAGGCCGGCGACCACCTTCGCGACCTGAACCACGAGACGGTCGCCCTCCTGCACGGTCCATCGGCGTCCTGGGCGGCCCGGCAGCGTGCCTCTGCGATCAGGAAGTGGGCTGCCTCAGCCGATGTCGAGCTCATCGAGCTCGGGCCTTTCGAGGCCTCGTACGAAGGGGGCAGGGAGGGCGCGGCGGCCTTCGCCGACTCCCCCGCGACGGCGGCTTTCGCCTTCGACGACCTGACCGCCTGCGGCGTCGTCGCGGGACTTGCCGAACGGGGACTCTCCGTGCCGGGCGATCGGTCCATCGTCGGCTGCGACGACGTACTGCTGGCCAGGGTTCTCACGCCGAAGCTCAGCACCGTGAGCGCGCCGATCGGGAGGCTCGGCGCGGCCGCGGTGGATCTGCTGGGCGAGGTGATGGCGGGGAAGCAGCCGGACTCGCTCCGGATCCAAGGGGACTTCACCCCGCGCCAGTCGTCGGGACCGGCCCCGACGACCTGAGTCAGGCGACGTCGGCGGCGAGTTCGGCGAGCTCGTGGTCGAAGCGGGGTTGGGCCTCGGTGAAGGGCATGTGGCCTATGCCTTCGTACCGAGACGGTCTGGCGGGTTTGCAGACGTTGAGGACGTGTTCGCCCATTGAGGGGAGCACGATGCTGTCGGACATTCCGTGGGTGACCAGCACGGGCACGGAGAGCGCGGACAGTACGTCGTCGCTGTCGATCTCGCGCGAGATCAACGCCCCCCTCACCTCGGGAGGAACGACCATGTTCCAGGCCAGGGCCGCGCTCCAGTCGTCCGGCTCGAGCGGCTCGGCGGTGCAGACGCCGAGAAAGCGTCGTACGGCGGCGATGTTCGTGGCCAGGTCGGGCATGCTCGCGTCCGGAGCGTTCTCGAGGAAACCGGGACCGATGTGGTCGAAGGTGGGCGGCTTCAGCATGACGGCGGCCCCGACCAGGTTGATGGCACCGATCCGGTCCTCGCCGTACGCCCGGATGTAGTCGGAGACGATGAACCCGCCGTACGACCAGGCGACCAGCACCGGCCGGTCGAGGCCCAACTGATCGATGACCGCGGCGAGGTCGTCCGCCCACAACTGCGGGTCGCGATAGCTGTCCGCGCCCAACGGCTTCTCGGACATGCCGTGACCCCGGTTGTCGAACGCCACCAGACGAAAGTCGTCGGCGAGCCGGCCCTGCATCTGGTGCGCCCAGCACATATGACTGGCCGACCAGCCGTGAATGAAGACAACTGCACGCCCTTGGCGGTTTCCCCACTCCCGGGCGTGCAGCCTGACGCCTCCCCCGCCGCGGACGTCGTACGTCGCTGTCGGCTCGGCGAGAACCGCCGACGCCCGGTCAGAACTGACCATGTGCTCCATCGAATGCCTCCTTCGAAGTGCCCGGGACCCGGGCGCTTGCCCTGATACCTGTGAAGGTAGGCAGCCGTACGAGTCGCTCGCATCGGAGCCAGCACGCAATGCCGCGGCGGCGGGCTGGCGGCCAACACGCAGCAGCAGCCCCGATCAGCGACGCTGCGTCTCGGAGAACCTGGCCGCCGCGGCCGCGCGTCCCGCCTTGCCCGAGACATGCAGCTTGACGTACGTGTTGGTCAGATGACGCTCGACAGTCCGGACGCTGAGGCTCAGCCTGTCGGCAATCACGTCGTTCGTCAGTCCGGCCGCGACGAGCGCGAGCACGTCCAGCTCCCGCGGGCTGAGCTCATCGATTCCGGCTCCGGGCCGCGCGGTGGCCGGTTCCGTCCCGAGGAAGGCACGCAACTCCGCGACGAAGTTCGCCCACGCGGGCTCATCCGACAGCAGGATGTGGTTCGCCGACTCCAGGAGGACAAGCTGCGCTCCGGGGAGCAAGGTGGCGAGCAGCCGGCCTTCGTCCACCGGCACGACTCGGTCAGCTGCTGCGTGTACGACCAGCGTCCTCGTCCGCACCCGAGCTGCGAGCTCCACCACGTTGAGGCGGCCACGCGCGTCGTAGAGACGTACTGCGGTCGCGGCCGAGGTGGAGTGTCGCTGCAAGTCGTCGTACCACCCCATCTGCTCGGCCGTGCCGGCTGGCAGGAACAGCATGCTGAAGAGGTGCCGGAACGTCGGATCGGGATCGGTCCAGCCGGCGGAGATCGCGGCGACCAGCGCCTCCTGCAGCCGGCGCTCGCTCACACCCCGAAGTGTCCGGCCGCGCGCGTATCCCCCGTAGAGGACCAGATGCGTGAGCCGCTCGGGATGACGAGCCGCGTACGCGATCGCGACCGCCGCACCGGCCGAGACGCCGAGCAGCGCGAACCGGTCGAGGCCGGCCGCATCGACCACGGCTTCGAGGTCGGCCACCCAGGCATCGAACGAGATGTCGTCGACGTCGCGATCCGAGAGCCCGCAGCCGCGCTCGTCGTACCGGACCAGGGTGTGACCGTCCCCGAGAGCGTCCAGCCAATGGCGACATACCGGGCTCTCCCATTCGAACTCCAGATGGCTCATCCACGTCGCCACCCTGACGATCGGCGGGCCGTCACCATGGACGGCGTACGCCAGCTTCACCGCATCCGGCGCCGCACAGTAGCCGACCTTGTGTCGCATCTCCCGATCGTAGCGAGAGCAGCCCCGCATCATCAGCCGCAGACGAGGCGGGAGGTGGCGCGGCTGCCGAACAATGGGCACAGGCCGGTAGCACCATCGCTGGGAGGGCCACGTGACGACAGAGCCTCACGCGTCCGGAGTGGAGCACGAGCGGATGGCAGGTGACCGGAGCGATTGGTATCTGTGGGGTCCATACCTCAGCGAGCGTCAGTGGGGAACGGTGCGGGAGGACTACAGCGCCGACGGCGAGGCGTGGGGCTACCTCTCGCACGACCGCGCCCGATCCACGGCGTACCGGTGGGGCGAGGACGGGCTGGCCGGGTTCAGCGACATCGAGCAACGGCTGTGCATGGGGCTGGCGTTGTGGAACGGGAGCGACCCGATCCTCAAGGAACGGCCGTTCGGCCTGACCGGCGCGGAGGCGAACCACGGCGAGGACGTCAAGGACTACTGGTGGTACCTCGACGCCGTACCGAGCCATGCCTGGAACCGCTGGCGTTACCACTACCCGCAGCGCGCGTTCCCGTACGAAGACCTGCGCGCCGAGAACGGCAGGCGCGGCAAGCACGATCCGGAGTACGAGCTCCTCGACACCGGCGCGTTCGACGAGGATCGTTACTGGATCGTCGAGGTGCGGTACGCCAAGGCGAGCCCGACCGACCTGTTGATGTCGATCCAGGTCACGAACGCCGGACCGGACCCGGAGACACTCCACGTCCTGCCGACGGCCTGGTTCCGCAACACCTGGTCGTGGAGCCCGGATGCGCAACGACCCGAGCTCGCCGCGACCGGTGAATCGAGCGTTCGCGTCTCGCATGCATCCCTGGGCGAGCTGGAACTACTGGCCGCACCGGGGCCGGACGGGACCACGCCGACTCTGCTGTTCTGTGAGAACGAGACCAACATCCAGCGCCTGTACGGCGTTGCCGGGTCGACGCCGTACCCGAAGGACGGCATCAACGACCACGTCGTCACCGGTGCGCCCACCGTCGATCCCGCTCTGCGCGGCACCAAGTGCGCGGCCTGGTATCGCGTCGACCTCGCTCCGGGTTCGACCGCGGAGCTGCGGCTACGACTGCGTCCGGCAGGATCAGGGGCCGACTCCGCGACCGCGCTCGGATCGGAGTACGAGGAGGTCGTCAGGACCCGCCGGGCGGAGGCTGACGAGTTCTACGCCGATCTCACCCCGGCGGCCGCCTCGCCCGACGAGGCGATGGTGATGCGGCAGGCCTTCGCCGGGCTGCTGTGGAGCAAGCAGCTCTACTACTACGACGTTGCCCGCTGGCTGGACGGCGACCCGGGACAGCCGGTGCCGCCGGCTTCGCGGCACACCGCGCGCAACCACCGATGGCGCACCTTCAGCGCCTTCGACGTGATGTCGATGCCGGACAAGTGGGAGTACCCCTGGTTCGCCTCCTGGGACCTCGCGTTCCACTGCATCGCGCTGGCCCACGTCGATCCCGACTTCGCCAAGAATCAGCTGCTGCTGGTATGCCGCGAGTGGTTCCAGCATCCGAACGGCGCCCTCCCGGCGTACGAGTGGGACTTCAGCGACGTGAACCCGCCGGTCCAGGCGTTCGCGGCGCTCGAGGTGTTCGCCATCGACGGTGGGCGCGATCTGGACTTCCTCAGCCGCATCTTCGACAAGCTGCTGGTCAACTTCACCTGGTGGGTCAACCGGGAGGACGCCGACGGGTCGAACCTGTTCGAGGGCGGGTTCCTCGGGCTGGACAACATCGGCCCGCTCGACCGTTCGCATCTGCCGGTCGGCGGGGTGCTCGAACAGGCCGACGCCACCGGCTGGATGGCGGCCTACGCGCTGGCGATGACGACGATCGCGGCGATCCTGAACCGGACCGGGCACCGGCCCGCGCGCGACCTGGTCCACAAGTTCCTCGAACACTTCGCCGCGATTCGCACCGCGATGGCGCAGCAGGGAATGTGGGACGAGACCGACGGCCTGTTCTACGACCGGATTGCCACCCCGGGCGGCGTCGTACCGGTGAAGGTGCACTCGATGGTCGGCATCATCCCGATGCTGGCGGTGGCCGTGATCGACGACCAGCTGATCGAGCGAGCTGTTGCCCCGGGCAAGCAGTTCGCCGAGTTCCTCGATCGCCAGGGCCTGCGCGACCGCGAGAGTCTGGCGGACGCCGGCGTACTGCGGGGCGACGCCGGGCAGCAGCGGCTGCTGATGGGAGCCGTCGGCGTTGAGCAGGTACTGCGCCTGTTCGGCAAGCTGTTCGACCCCGACGAGTTCTTGTCGCCCCACGGACTGCGCTCGATCTCCGCCTACCACCGCGACCATCCGTACACCCTCGAGGTGGAGGGGATGCGCGCCACGGTGGACTACGAACCGGCCGAATCGACCACGGACATGTTCGGCGGCAACTCGAACTGGCGCGGGCCCGTGTGGTTCCCGCTGAACTTCCTCGCGACCACCGCCGTGCAGCGCTACCACCGCTTCTTCGGCGATGACCTGAAGGTCGAGTACCCCACCGGATCGGGCGAACTGCTCGCTCTCGACGCCATCGCCGACGACCTGTTCGCCCGGTTGGTGTCGATCTTCCTCGTCGGCCCGGACGGCCGGCGGCCATGCTTCGGCGGGGTCGACCGGCTGCAGAGCGACCCGAACTGGAAGGACAACCTGATGTTCCACGAGTACTTCCACGGCGACAACGCCGCCGGTCTGGGCGCCGCGCATCAGACCGGCTGGACCGGGATCGTGGCCGACCTGATCCGGCGCAGGCACGGGTCGGTGCAGTCCATCGGCGATGTCCTCCGCACGATGGGCAGCGACAGCTGAAGGGCGGGCCGTTTCGGCCCACCCTCAGGGCTGAGTTTCGTCGGTCAGTTGTGGTGGTGGTCCAGTTGGCTCCTGATCTCACCGCCCGTGAACAGGCTGCTGTGCACGTTGACGTACGTCGTGCCGTTCCGGATCGCCTTGACCAGGTCGTCGAACTGGCCGGCGATCAGGCTCTGGGCCGCCGGACCGATGACGTCGGCCGGCCTGATCGTGCCCGTGATGGTCGCCGGTGCCGCGGGGCACGCTTGGGTCCCCGCGGGGCCGTTGCCCAGGTTGGTGCACAGGAACACGCTGATCCCGCCGCTCTGCGCCTTACCGCCGAAGTGGATGTGCGCCTGCTGGACCGCGCCCTCCAACGTGGTGTAGCTGAGGCGATAGGTGATCGTTTTGGCCCGGTCGTTGATCTGGGCCTGGAACCGTCCGCTGCCGTTCGTCGAGATCGGCGCCGGGTCCTCCTCGTAGCCGGTCAGTTGCTCGCGGATCGTGTTCGGCGTGCTGCCCGCGTCTTCCCGTCCCGCCGTCGCCACACTGCCTGTCGCCGTGGCCGCCAGCCCGATCGCGAAGGCCGCAGCCACCCAACGTGCTCGTCTTGCCACCATGTGCTCCCTCCCTCACCGAGGTGTGATCGTGGTCACACTCCAATGAACGATGTCGGGACCTGGAGGGTTCAGTCACGTAGGCGGCCGGTGCCTGGCGGCATCAGCGTCGATATCATCGCCGGCGGTGTCAGCATGGAGGGATGGACACGGTTCGCGAGCTGCTGGAGGCCGAACAGCGACAAGCGCTCCGGCGCCTCGCTGGCCTGACCGGCGACTTCGACGACGTGGTGGCGGCCTCCCGTGACGCCAACGCCGACGACGAGCACGATCCTGAAGGTGCGACGATCGCGTTCGAGAGGTCGCAGGTCTCAGCGCTCGTACTGCAGGTCCAGGGTCACCTGGCAGAGGTCGAGGCGGCGAGCGATCGGCTGGCGGCCGGCACCTACGGGATCTGTGAACGGTGCGGACAGCCGATCGCGAAAGCCAGGCTCGAGGCGAGACCGACGGCACGCACCTGCATCGGATGCGCCTCTTCAAGCTGATCCGGCTGAGACGCAGGGCTCTAGGAGTCGAGCCGCTTCCACTGTCCCTCGGAGATGACCTCGACGGTGCCGTCGGTGACCTTGATGGCCGTCTGGTCGTCGATCGCGTACGCCGGACCCGCGATGTCGGCGGCCCACCTCTCCGCCTCGGCCATGGTGTTGTCCGGCATGGACTCGTGACCCAGGTGCGGGAAGATCGAGAAGTCGACGATCCCCAGCGTGCGGTCGTCTGGCGCGGACTGCCACTCGACGAAGTCATCACCGATCCGTGGTGTCATCACCATGCTGCCGGCACTCACCCCCACCCAGACCATCTCGGGCAGCGACGGCAGCAGGTCCACCAGCCCGGACTGCCGCATCCAGTGGCACAGGTACGTCGCGTCGCCTCCGTCGACCAGTAGTACGTCGGCCTCCCGCACCCAAGGGACCCAGCGCTGCTCACCGATACTGGGCAGCGCGGTGAGTTCCAGCACGCCCACTGACTTCCATCCCAGGCTGCCCATGTCCCATGGAGGTACGCCGGCAACGAAGCCACGCACCGACGCCGGCCCGCACGCCGGGTGGCCCCACTGCGCGGTCGGGACGCAGAGGGCGTTGCAGTCGGCGATCGGTTTGCCCAGCAGGTCGACGAGCGCGTCGTGAATGCTCGGGTTCGTGACACCGCCGGAAGTGAGAAGAAGCCTCACGCTTGCCTCCTGGACGTAGAGGTCATGACACTTTCCTCGAGGGACGGGAGATCGGTGATGACAAGACAGACTGGACCATAGCGCAGCCGGTGCGTCGAACCCGTCGTTGGAGAGCGTCGACATGAGCGAGGCAAGGGAACACGAGGCAGGGCGGCGTACAGGTCGGGCGTGGTCCTCGGCCGGCGCGATCTATGGCACCATCGCGTCGATGGCCGTGGTTGCCGGCGGGGCGAAGCAGACCGCCATCAGCCGGCTGCTGGTGGTGACCGTCATGACCTTGGTCATCTTCTGGCTGGCACATGTCTACGCCAACGCGCTCGCTCACCATCTCAATGCAGCGGACGGCCTCGACTGGCGTGCGGTGCGCAGTGCGATGGCCGAAGAGTGGCCCCTGGTGACCGGACCGCTGCCGGCCCTGGCAATCCTGGCGCTCGGGGCCCTCGACGTACTGCCGGACCGTTCGGCGGTCCTGCTGATGCTGTGGTGCGGTGTCGCGCAGCTCCTCGGCTGGGGAATCATGTTCGCCCGCCGCCAGCGCTGGGGCTGGCCGATGGCGCTGACCACCGGCGCCGTGAACGCGACGTTCGGCATCCTCATCGTCATTCTCGAGGTGCTCATCCACTGACTTGACCTATCCCGGTCAGAGATCGTGCGAGATGGTTCAGGGATGAGTGGCGCGAAGAAGCGGTTGCCGAAGAAGGTGTACCAGCGGGAGTTGCTGCGACTGCAGGCCGAGTTGGTGAAGCTGCAGGAATGGGTCCGGGTCGAGAAGACCCGCGTGGTGGTGGTCTTCGAGGGCAGGGACGCGGCCGGGAAGGGCAGCACGATCAAGCGGGTGACGCAGTTCCTCAACCCACGGGTGGCGCGGATCGTGGCGCTGCCGGCTCCGACCGAACGGGAGCGGTCCGAGTGGTACTTCCAGCGGTACATCGAGCATCTCCCGGCCGGCGGCGAGATCGCGCTGTTCGACCGCTCCTGGTACAACCGGGCCGGCGTCGAGCGCGTGATGGACTTCTGTACCAACCAGGAGTACGCCCGGTTCCTGCACCAGTCCCCCATCTTCGAGCGGCTCCTGGTCGAGGACGGCGTACTGCTGCGCAAGTACTGGTTCTCGGTCAGTGACAGCGAGCAGGAGAACCGGTTCCGCCGCAGGCTCGAGGATCCGATGCGGCAGTGGAAGCTGTCACCGATGGACCTGGAGTCGATCAGCCGCTGGGAGGACTACTCCCGCGCCAAGGACGAGATGTTCGTGCACACCGACATCCCGGAGGCGCCGTGGTACGTCGTCGAGAGCGAGGACAAGCGCTCAGCCCGGATCAACATGATCGCGCACCTGCTGTCGACCATCCCGTACTACGAAGTCCAGCGGCCACCGCTGGGCCTGCCGCCACGCCCACCGTCGAAGGGCTACGAGCGAACCCCGCGAGAGATGCAGACCCAGGTCCCCGACCACGCGGCCGGGCTCTAGGTCATCGGGCCGCGCCGCGGATCGTTGCTTGTTGCTGGGCCTTCAGGGCCAGGCGCATGGTTTCGAAGGTGTGGGCCTGTGGGGCGGCTGTGGTGGTTCGTTCGCGGACGTCGCGGACCAGGTCGGGATAGTACGTCGTCTCGACGTCCGAGCAGTCGATGTACTGCGTGCCTTCCTGGTTGACCAGGAACAGGTGGTCGCCGCCGTCGCGGCCCGCGATGTCGACGTACTTGCGCAGCTCGATGTAGCCGTCGGTGCCGAGGATCATCAGGCGGCCGTCGCCCCAGGTCGGCAGGCCGGCCGGCGTGTACCAGTCGACCCGGATGTACCCCTGGGCGTTGTCGCTGCGCAGCAGGATCTCACCGAAGTCCTGCAGGCCCGGCTCGTCCGGGTTGCCGAAGTTCCCGACCGTACTCGCCACGATCTCGGCGGTCCGTGCACCGGTGAACCAGAGGAACTGGTCGATCTGGTGGGAGGCGATGTCGGTGAGGATGCCGCCGTACCGGCTGTTGTCGTAGAACCAGTCCGGACGGCCGGCTCCACCACCGAGGTGACCGCGGTCCCCGACGCGGTGCGGCCCGAGCCCGATGGTCTGCACCACGGTCCCGATCCGGCCCTCGCGGACCAGCTCACCGGCCTTGACCACACTGGCAACCTCGAACCGCTCGGAGAACGTCACCGACCAGAACCGCCCGCTCTGACCGACCGCCTTCTCGATCTCCTCCAGCTGCTCGAGACTGACACAGCCGGGCTTGTCGGTCACGACGTCCTTGCCGGCCAGCAACGCCGCGACGGCGATCGGTCCCCGTCGATCCGGTACGGCGGCGGTCACGATCAGGTCGATCCCGTCCTGGCCGATCAGGTCGTCCGGACTCTCGACCACCGCAACGTCGGGATACCGCTCGCGGACCCGGGTCGCGATCGCGGCCGCGGGATCGTCGGTCGCCATCGCGACGAACTCCGCACCGGCCCCGACCAGACCCGCGATCTGCCCGAAGATGTGCGCGTGATCCAGCCCGACCGCGGCGAACCTGACTGCGTGCGTGGAAGTCACCCGGATTCCTCCCGATTCGGCAACGTTTCAACGCTCACCCTATGCCAGATCGGCAAACGCTTGCCAGCCCCGGCGAGTCGGGCCGGCCCGGGCTCTTGCACAGGCGGGGACCGGGACGGAAAATCGCCGGTACGGTCGCCCTCCGGGACCGCGTGACACCGCCCTGCACCGGTAAGGAGTGACGTGAGATTCTCGTTCTTTGCGCCGAAACCCGAGGGGAGACCCGATGCAGGCCATCGGTCTCGGCCTCGCGCTGTCCCCGCTCTGACCATCGGTGCGCTGGTGGCCGCAACCCTGGTCCCACTCACCGTGGGACAGGCTTCCGCCGGCACACCCACGACGTACGCCGAGACACCCGACAGCGTCAACCTCGCCCTGCTGCCGGGCGCGGTCGCCTCTGCCAAGTCCCAACGCATGACCGCACCGGCGGCGACGTACGCACCCGCCAACGCGATCGACGTGTTCGTGCACAACGGATGGACCTCGAACTACGCATCGATCGGCAGCGGCTACGACCCGACCCAGGACTGGTTCCAGGTCAAGCTGGCCTCGCCTGCCCCGGTCTACGAGGTGTTCAGCCGCTGGACGTCCCCGGCCAAGCCGACCGAGTACGACCTGCAGGTCTCCACGGACGCCGACTGCCAGACCTGGTCGACGGTCACCCATGTGGTGAATCCGAGCGACAAGGATTCCCAGGTGATCGACCGCAAGGACCCGATCTCGTGCGTCCGCATGCAAGCCACGGCCACGACTTCGACCACCGGGTACACCCTCAACGAGTTCGAGATCTGGTCCGGCCCCAAGCCGCCGCCGACCGTGGGACAGATCATCCCCGTTCCGGTCAAGCAGACGGCCGGCACCGGTCAGCCGTTCGAGCTCACGGCCACGTCGCGGATCGTCGTCTCCAGCAGTGCGCTCGCCGCGACGGCTGAGGTGCTCGCCGGCTACCTGCGGCCGGCCACCGGGTTCGTGCTTCCCGTGGTGACCGGTTACGCCACGGCCTCTGACGTCGCCCTGAGCACGGGACCGGTGTCCGGTGTCCCAGCGGACAAGGCGGACGAGGGCTATTCCCTCACTGTGTCGAGTGCGGGAGCGAAGATCGTCGCCCCGCAAGCACACGGTCTGTTCAACGGTTTCGTGAGCCTTCGGCAACTGTTGCCAGCAGCAATCAACTCCTCCACCGCCGGCGCAGGGCCCTGGACCGCACAGCCCATCACGGTCCTGGACTACCCGCGCTACGCGCATCGAGGTCTTCAACTCGATCCTGCGCGCAACTTCATGACCGTGGCCGAGATCCGGTCCATGATCGACCAACTGGCCGCGTTGAAGGGCGACCGGCTGCACCTGCACCTGAGTGACTCCCAGTCCTGGCGGCTGGAGATCAAGGGCTACCCGGCTCTCGACGGCACCGGGTGCAACGGATCGGGCTGTATCGCGGGCTTCTACACGCAAGAAGACTTCAAGGGCCTGGTCAAGTACGCCGCCGACCGGTTCATCGAGATCGTCCCAGAACTGGAGGGCCCGGCCCACGCCACGGCGGCGGTCAGGTCCCTGGGCGGCGTCGCGGTCATGGGTTGCCTGGGCCAGACCCAGACCGACCGGTTCTGCACCAACCCGAACGACCCGGCGAGCGAGCGGGCGCTCGCGTTCTGGCGAGACGCCATCGCACAGCTTGCCGCGATCTCGCCCGCACCGATCGTCCACATCGGCGGCGACGAGGCCATCGGGATGCCCCACGAGGACTACAAGTGGTGGATCGGGCAGATGGAGTCGATCGTCAACGACAACGGCAAGCGGATGATGGGCTGGAACCCCGCACTGGAGGGCTACGCACCGGGCTCGACCTCGATCAACCACTACTGGTCCGACTACACCGGCGGTGGTCCCCCGCTGATCAAGCCCGAGTGGTTCAACCAGGGCCGCAGCGTCATCACGACCCCGGAGTGGAACGCCTACCTCGACTTCGGGTACGACGGGTCGCCCGGCCGGACGCCGCGGACCGAACTCGACAAGGCCTACACGTGGGACCCGGAATGGGTGTGGGAGAAGTACCGGTCCGTCTGGGCGCAACCGGCGTACGGCGGGCCGAAAGCCCAGGACATCATCGGTATCGAGGCGCCGATCTGGGGCGAGCAGATGCGTGGGCTGGCCACGAACGAGTTCATGGTCTTCCCACGGCTGGCCGGAATCCTGGAGAAGGCCTGGTCGCCCAAGGTGCTCACCCAGGACTACGACGCGTATGTGCAACGGCTCAGCGTCGCCGGACCACGGTGGGCGTTCGCGAATGTGAACTACGGCTCCATCGCCCAGGTCAACTGGACTCCGGAATCGATGGGCACGGTCAGCCGCTTCGGCACCGACAGGACAGTCAGCAACGCACCTCTGGGGCGCCTGGCTGCCGGATCGATTCCGCCTGGTGAGTTCACCGCCATGGTCGACTGGGGCGACGGATCCCCTGCCGAGGCCGGCACAATCGCGGCGCGCGACTACGTGGCGAGCCAACGTCAAGGCAGAAGCCTCATGACCGTGAGCGGTAGCCACACCTACCCGGCCGACGGTGTCTATCACGGGACAGTCACCTACAGCCGTCAGGGCCAGACCTGGCTCGTGCCGTTCGTCGCCACCGGCGTGCCGTCCTGTACGACGATGGTCACCGGGACACACGAGGGCCCGTTGACCGTGTCCTCGGGCGTCGCGTGCCTCGATGGCGCGACGGTCTCGGGCTCCGTAACCGTGGCAGCGGGTGCCGGGCTCTACGCATCCGGGTCCGTGTTCGGCGGCCCGGTGACGGCGTCCGGTGCAGGCAACGTTCTGCTCTGCGGTACGACGGTGGCCGGGCCGGTCAGCGTGACCGGTCGAACCCGGGTCTGGCTCGGCAACCAGAACGGCGAGTGCGCGCCGACGACGGTCCAGGGTCCGGTGACGGTTCGCGATTCGGTGGGTCAGGTGACGGTCGACGGCGCCACCGTGGCAGGCCCACTCGTCGTACAGAACAACACCGGCTCGACGATTGTCTCCGGCAACCACATCGGCGGACCACTGTCCTGCACGGGCAACTCTCCCGCCCCGACCAACGCAGGCCGACCCAACTCCGCCTCCGGCCCGAAGACAGGCCAATGCGCCACCCTCTGACAGCCGGCAACTGAACACAGCGGCCCTGCGCACCCACAAGTGCGCAGGGCCGTTGCCGGCACAGCGCGCTCATCTCACTGGCCTGCGTGTGCCGCCGACGGACAATTGCCAAACGCATGAATCAGCGGATCCGCGGATCGCAATTGTTCGTTGTCCACTACTTTGTCGACGAGATGAGGTCCATCATCGTCTTATAGCGCCCAGGCCCGGTCATGACGCATTTCATGACTTGACGACCAGCGCTGGGGGACGAATCAGGGGGGATGCTATGGCCGCGCCGAAAATCAGGTCACTCGATCCACGGCTTTCGCCGAAGCTCGACGTCTTCTTGGGCGGTACCGACGAGGTCAACCAAGCGCGGGCGGAGCAATGCCCGTCCGTAGCCTTGGCCGAGCCCGCGGTCGATGGCACAGGAACCGCGCCCGCCACCAGAGCGGCGCTCGCGCCTGGTGAATTCCGCGAGTCGATCGAAGTCGAGGGCGATGGTCCGGTCGACGCCGCGAGTCCGCGAGCCCCGACCGTCCTGTCGCCGGCGGAGGTGATCGCCCTTGCGACGCAGACCCCGCAGAAGGCGCCGCCGGAGAACGTCGCCTTCAGCCTCTTCGTCAAGCTCGATCGGGATCTGACGCCGAGCGTCCGTCAGGATGCCATCAATGCGGTCAACCGTTATGCCAAGAGGTCGCGCTGGAAGCTCGACACAGGCGTGGTGGAGGTCGCCGCGAGGGACGTGCGAGACCTACTGGTCAATGCGGCCGTCGCCTACGTCGAACCAGGCCAGGCGTTGCGGGGTCCGGAGCCGCTGGTCGGCCACAACATCACGAACGGCCCGGGCGATGCGCGACGGGTGAAGGCGGAGAGCGCTCGCCACCACGACGGTCAGAATGTCCTGGTCGGGATCATCGACGTCGGCGGATTCGACTTCGCGCACACGGACTTCCTGGACAAAGGCGTGACTCGCTGGGTTTCCATCTGGGATCAGGCGGGCTCCTCTCGCCCCTCTCCGGCCGGCCGCATTCCCGGGCGTTATGACGGCTTGGACTACGGATCAGAGATTCGCCGTGAGGCCATGAACGCGGCGATCGAGGGGGCGCGCAGCCGGAACATGGCCGCCAGCAGCCTCGAGCCCCAGTCGCAAATGGTCATCGGATCACATGGCACTCATGTGGCATCGATCGCCGCCGGCAACGACGGAGTTGCTCGCAAGGCGTTCATCGCGGGCGTTCTTCTCGCGCTGCGCCCGGAGGACACTGTCGCGGCGTCGAGCTTCTACGACTCCACGCGCATCGCCGACGCGGTCGAGTACCTGATCGAACTGGCAGCGGAACTCGGCCAGGACAACACCCCTCTCCCGCTGTCGATCAATATCAGCCTGGGGACCAACGGGCATGCCCACGACACCTCGAGCGCCATGGCCCGGTGGATCGACAACGCGCTGGCGACGCGCGGCAGATGCGTGTCCGTCGCGGCCGGCAACGCGGGCCAGGTCGAGCCCGGCTCGCCCACCGACCGTGGATACGTCAAGGGACGGATCCACGCCAGCGGAAGGATTCCCGCGACCAACCTGCGGCGCGAACTCGGCTGGATCGTGGGCGGAGACGGCGTACAGGACATCTCCGAGAACGAGCTGGAAATCTGGTACGGCCCCCAGGACCGCTTCGACGTCGAGGTCAAGCCGCCCGGTCAGCCCTGGCTGGAGCCGATCAAGCTCGGCCAGATGATGCGGAACGCGCTCCTGGGCAACGGCACGGTCCTGAGTGTCTACAACGAGGCCTATCACCCCGCCAACGGGCTGAACCGGATTTCGGTGCTGCTCTCACCGTTCTTCGGGCCGCAGCAGCCGGGCGGTAGCCCCCAACTGGGTCCGATCGCCTCCGGGGAGTGGCGTGTCCGCCTCACCGGAGCGGTCGTGCGCGACGGCAGCTTCGACGCCTGGATCGAGCGGGACGACCCACGGCGTGTGCCCGGATCCGCACAGCAATGGCGCTATCCGTCGTACTTCGCATCGGGCTCGTACACCGACGACCGCATGATCGGCTCGCTTGCCTGCGCTGAGCGCCTCCTGTCCGTCGCGAACGCCGACATCGATCGCAACGCCGCGCATGTCACATCCAGCCGCGGTCCGACGCGGGACGGCCGGCCCAAGCCCGATATCGCGGCGAACGGCACCGGTGTGGTTGCCGCCAAGGGCTTCGACAGCGAAGTCCAGTGGATCGAGATGACCGGCACCAGCATGGCCAGCCCTCATGTCTGCGGCGTCGCCGCACTGATGCTGGGGATCAAGCCCGATCTGACCTCCGCGCAGATCCAGGGAATCCTGCGTTCGACATCGTCACCGCTTCCCGGCCAGACCTTCGGCTGGCGCAACGACACCGGCTTCGGCCTGATCGACGCCGCCGCCTGTGTGCGGGCAACCGCGAAGTTCACCGACATGGTGGTCAAGTCGACGGCCGCAACCGAGAGTGTGAGCGCGCAATGAAGCTCGATGTGTTCTTCGCCAAGGACGGGGACTGTCTGCTGCTCACGTCGGCGGACGGGCACCACATCTTGGTGGACGGCGGGCGAACGGCCAGTTTCGAGTCACAGACGCGCCCGGTACTGCAGGATCTCGCCGACAACGGCGCGCCGCTCGACCTTGTCGTCGTCAGCCACATCGACGCCGACCACATCTCGGGAATCATCTCGCTGCTGCAGGACCTCGCGGCCTGGGAGGTGCACGACTTCCAGGTGAAGGAAGGACACAACCCGGCCTTCCCGCAACCCAAGCGGCCCCGTCCACCAGAGATCCACGGACTCTGGCACAACTCGTGGCGAGCGCAGTTCGGCGACCTGGCCGGACCGATCAGTGCTATCGCCATGCAGATCTCCGAGGCCGTCGAACTCGCCCCTCGCAGCGACGCCGCGAGTACCGGCCCGGCACGGATCGCGCTCACGTCCATCGTCGACCTCACCGAGAGCATCACCGACGGCATCGAACTCATGAGCCTCGTCGACGACCAGACGCCAGTCCCCCGCAACAAAGGCTTCAAGAACAAACTCGTGCGGCTACGCGAGCCCATCCAGCGCCGGCACTTCGGGAGCGTCACGCTCACCGTTCTGGGGCCGACCGAAGAGCACCTCGACAGACTGCGGAAGGACTGGCGCGAGTGGCTCGAGGATCTGCTCGGCTCGGGACGGCAGGCGGGGCCGCGCGGCGACGGGCAAGGATCGGCTGACGGACCCGGGCTCGGCCTCGATGACTTCCTGCTCGCCGGCCCGCCCACCTCGAGGGGAGAGGCTGAGGCTCTGATCAGCTCGATCGGCACCGCGGCGGAGATCATCGCGCAGTCGAACTCGGCGCGAGTGACGCCGCCCAACCGGGCCTCGATCACGCTGCTCGCCGAGGAAGACGGCAAGACCTGCCTGCTCACCGGGGATGCTGCCGAAGACGAGCTCCTCGAGGGCCTGACGGCCGCTGGGCGCCTGGTGGCCGACGGGCCTTTCCGCTGTGACATCGTCAAGGTCCAGCATCACGGCTCGGAGAACAACCTGAGCACGAAGTTCGCTGACCGCGTGCTCGCCGACCACTACGTGTTCTGCGGCGACGGTGCCCACGGCAACCCCAATCCGCGGGTCATCGCAACCATCGTCGAATCTCGGCTCAAGGCCCCCGGCCCGTTCACGCTGTGGTTCAACTGCTCCCAGGACCGCACCATCGCCAGCCGCCGGGAAGCCCTCGGAGCGGCCATCAAAGAAGCCCAGGATGCGCAGTCGCAGCACCCGGACCGAATCGACGTGAAAGTCCTCGACGACCTGCAACCCTCTTTCGCCATTGAGCTGTAGCGTCACGCGGACATCGGTGTCAGGGCGAAGGGGCAGCGTGGTCGGAGTAGTGCGCAGTCGGCCGACCGTCCCAGCGGAAGTACAGCCAGAACCCGACCGACACCAGACCGAAGAACGCGAAGAAGGCGAGCGCGCGAAGTACCGACCGTACGTCGATGCCAGGACTGTCGGGCCCGTAAGCCTGGACAACGAAGACGTACACGAAGAAGAGCACCGCTGCTGACTGCGCAAGCAGCCACGCGATCCGATGCCAGTCACGCAGTCGTTCGCCATCGAGAAAGCGCAAGGGAACAAGGCCGAACGTCAGTCCCTCGACGCCGAGCACGATGATCCAGAACAGCACGGCGTCGCCCACGACCCACGCGAACTCGGCGTGATCACCGTGCGCCCGGTCGTACGTCGCGTACCGGCCGATCCAGGCCGCGACGCCCACTGCCACGAGAACCAGCACGCCGGTGAGAACGGCCGGGCCGTCGTTGCCCGGAGCCGGCGGCCGGGCGGCCTTGGCCGCGACGAACCCGGCGATCATGCCGTAGAAGTATGCCGGTTCGAGGTGCAGACCCCAGGAGAGCAGGCAGCACGCGAGTCCGACGAACAACGCGGACGGCAAGGCTCGTAGCCGGCCCGGAGTATTCGTGCGAGACCGCCGGAACAGCTCGATCGATCCTTCGTAGATCAGGATGACGAGTGCGGTCGCGACCAGGAACGCGATGAACTCGGCCGCGACGTTGCCGTCCGGCCGCTCCCGGTCCGCCAGGAGCAGCGACATCAACGCGATGGTGGCGAGGAAACCGATGAAGCTCAAGGCGCGCCGTACTCGTCCGCTCTCTACACCGCTCATCCACCCGAACGCCTTGGTGATCTCGACCTCGTTGTTCTCGTAGGTCTTGTTGAACAACTCGGCCGGAAACGCCACGAGCAGAAAGAACAGCGCGGCGAGCGCGAGCACAGCCAGCACTGCGACGAGCGACATCCGGAAGTCGACCGGAAAGGGCACCGACATGGTCGTGAGCACCGGGTTGACGTGCTTTCCCGGCGGAGGCGATGGCGGAGGACCGGTCGTCGGCGGAACGCTCGCGGTCGGCGACGGTCCCGCCGAGGTGGTCGGCGGCGCACCACCCGAGGTTGTCGGCGGCACCGGTGCACTTGTGGTCGGGCTGCCTGAAGGCGTGGTCGTCGTCGGAGAACTCGGCACCGGCGACACCGTCGCCGTGGTCGGAGTGCCGGGCGGCGTGCTCACGGTTGGAGTCGGTGACGTTGGCGTCGGCCTGGAGGGGACGACGACTGTGAACGTGAACGAGTAGGTGCCGAACGCCGGGCAACCCACCGTCACTTCGGTGGCCCCGGCCGGTGCGTCATCCGGTACGGCGAACTGACCGCGGAACCAGCCCCTGGACGCCTCGAGAAGCGTCGACCTGTTCAGGTCCTTCCAGGTCACCTCGACCACATCGCAGGACGTAAAGCCCCTGCCCTGAACCCACACAGTGTCACCCGGAGCCCCGGAAGTCTTGTCGACATCCAGAGAAACAAGGTTCACGACGTCCCTGGCGACAACCGACTCGGAGCACGTGGCTTGCAACGTCCACGGCCCAGGAGGAACCTCGTCCGGGATCGTGAGCCGCAGCTCGCCGAATGACCCCTCGTCTAGCTTCTGAGGCTCAACCGTCACGTTGGGGTGCCCGGTCCACTCCAACAGCACCTCGCCCTTGCAGGCCTGGAGATTGCTGCCTTCCACGGTCACCGACTCGCCGGGCTTCACTACCTGAGGTGCGATGGTCAGCGTCGGCACGTCAGGATCGGCCGCGGCGGTGGCGAGGACGACGGTGATGGCGAGGGCCGCGAAGGCGCTGGTCAGGAGGTGGGCGCGGTGGGATCGCCTGGTGGTGCGGCGCTCTGCCGTAGCGCCAGGATTTGTTGTGCTGCCGGTCGACCGGCCGTGGTTCCGCCCCGAGTACATGATCCCCCCGGGAATACCGGACCGTGGTGAGTCCCGTTCCGTCTTCCCCGGAATTCTTCCAGCGTGCGACCGGGCCACGGGTACGTCAATGACAATTCAACGGATATTTCCGTCGGCATTCACCCAGTTGCTTCAATCAATCGCCCCAGAAGAACGCGTCCACACAGACTTGACTCTTCCTTTTGCCTGTCGATCGTCGCAACCTTGGCCCAGGGACCGTTCCGCCGCCTGTCGGTTTCCAACGCGGCGGCCGGTGAACAACTTGTCTCAGGGGGTGGCAGACGATGGCGAAAGTCAAGGTTCTGTTGGAGGTGGCCGGCCAGGATGTCCCGGGAGGCTTCGAGTCCTTCCAGGAATCAGCCGATTCAGCCTTTGCGGTGCATCCGACGATGACGTCGTCGATGGATCGAGTCGCGGGAATGGGCGTGGAGCTCGACGAGCCCTTCTTGTCGATCCCCATGTTCAGCGACCCGGCACCAGGACCCGGGCTCGGGCTGACTTCGCTGGACGCCTTCTCCGCGTTCGCCGCATCGTCCACGAATCCGGACCTGCCTGCTACCTCGGTCGTCGTTGCCGCCGAGGTCGACCCGGCCAGGCTGGACGATTTGCGAGCTCGCGACGGCGTCACCGTCTGGGCGAACTCTGCGCTGACACTCTTCCAGAACGACGATGTCCTCGACCTCGCCCGGTCCCGTGCCGGATTGGACTGCCGCCCGTTCCGGCAGGCCGTCAGTCTCGAGGTGCTCAGGACGATGCTGGGCGTCAGGCGGGCCTGGGACGACGGGTTCCGTGGCCAGAACATCGCGGTCGCGATCGTCGACGAGGGCGTCAACGGCATCCAGTACCCGGTCGTCGACGGGTTCGCTCGTCCCGGCGCGCAGCAGCCTGGCGCCGCACCGATCACCAGCCACGGATCAATGTGTGCCGCCGACATCCTCGTCGCGGCACCTAGTGCCCGCCTCTACGACTACCCGTTCCTGGGCATCGCGAACTCAGGCGGCGCGCTCGCCATGTTCCAGGCGATCCTCGACCACCGCCGCATCGACGGAACACCCCACCTGACGTCCAACAGCTACGGCTTCGCCGGCGTGCCACCCATAGCGAGCTTCCCCGAACACGAGGTCCACGACATCAACCACCCGTTCACCCGAAAGGTACGCGAGGTCGTCGCCTCCGGTGCGGTCTGCTTGTTCGCCGCCGGCAACTGCGGCCAGAATTGCCCGAGCGGCAACTGCCAACCATCGGGTATCGGCCCAGGCAGGTCGATCCACGCCGCGAACAGCATCCAGGAAGTCATCACGGTCGCAGCAGTCAACACACGGCACGAACGCATCGGCTACTCCTCCCAGGGCCCGGGGATGTTCCATCCCGAGAAGCCGGATCTCGCCGCGTACTCGCATTTCTTCGGCAACTTCGGACCGGGCCGCCCGGGTGGCGAGACGGACAGCCCGTTCGACAACGGCACGTCCGCGGCGACCCCGGTCGCGGCCGGGGTCGCCGCCATGCTTCTGTCGGCGAACCCTTCGATGACCCCGGACCAGCTCCGTGACGCGATGCTCGCAGGACTCCACAACGTCTCAGGGACAGACTGGGATCCGGGATACGGGCGTGGCATTGTGAATGCTGCGGCGTCGTACAGTGCGCTGAAGCGCTAGCCCTGGAGGCCATGTGCGTTGGCTCATCACTGTCCCGGCCGACTTCGACCTTGACGCCCTCGCCGCGGCGGTCACCGCCGCGGCTGGGTCGTTGGGCGACGAGGAGCCCATTCCACTGGGCGACGACGAGCTGGCCGTCTATGCAGAAGGCCCCGCTGACCTGCCGCGAACCCTGCACGAATCGATCAGCGAGGTGCTCAAGGTGAGCCCGAACTCGGAGCCGGAGCCGTACTGAACCCGGTCAGGCTCCGCAAGGAGCAGCCGGAGCTCGAGCGACTCTGGAACCTCGGTGAGGTCAAGTTCACCATCCTGGTCCCCCGCCCAGGCAGCGATCAGCGCCTACTCAGCCTGCTCTGACAGCCTTCAGAGCGTGTGCAGCTTGGCGAAGGGTGACGTGACGCGCAGCAGCTTGCCGCCGCCGAGGTCGACCACCACCGCATAGGTCCCTTCGACCGAACTGATCCGGCCCAGGCCTTCCTTGTCGTGGGACACCCGATCACCAACCTCGAAGGTCTTGATCGGTTCGGGCACCTTCGGCTTGAAGGGACTCGTGGACAAGTGACGACGCGTCGTCGCGCGGGAGGGCTCCACAACCCCAGTATGCGCCCAACGCGGCCCCTTGCGCACACCCAGACCCGTTCTCGCCGCGCCACCGGGGCAATCACTCGCCGTGGATGAGGTTTGCGGGCTCGGCTTCGCCAAGACTGACCCGGCCAGTTCCCGTCAGGAGGGTGATCACCGATGACAGCCGAAGCACCGTCCCGGCCGGGCCTTCGGGTCGGGCCCACGAGTGAGTTCAGTCTGTTCTTCCACGTGAAACCCGGACACGGTGAAGCACTGCGCAAGACCTTGCAGGCATTGCAGGAATCCCCCGGCTACCGGCCCGGCGACTACGACCTGCCGATCGGGACCATCCACGAGGCGCGTTTCGTGCCGTTCGACAATGACACCCGGCTGTTGTTCGCCACCAGCTTCGACGGCTCCTGGGACGCCTACATGCTGGACTTCGCGTCCAAGCCGCTGAAGCTGTTCGACGCCATCTTCCGGCATGTGGAGGGGTACGACGGTCTGCCCGACCTGGAGGCGGTCAAGGACTTCATCATGTCGGCGCAGCTCACCGCTGGCGCCTACGCACGCAACTACGGCGGAACGGTCAAGGAGATCCGCAAGGCCGAGCGCGTGAACAAGGCGTTCCAGGAGGTCCTGGACGACCCGGAGGCGGCCGAGCTGCTGCAGGCACCGGCCCTGGCCCCGTTGCTCGCCGAGGCGGCGGACTGAGCGTGGACCGTCGAGGAGACTCGCATGTCTGACCACATCTCGGGCCCGCGTGCGCTGGCCGAGCCCATCGCCGACATCACCGACGTCTTCGCGTTTCCCAGCCCGGAGACACCGGGCAACCTGGTCCTGGTTCTCAACACCCTGCCGTTCGCACCGCCCGACGGCCGTTTCTCGGACGGGCTGATCTACCGGCTCCGGCTTCGGCCGCTCACGCCGGCCGGCGGACCGCCCGGATCGGCGCCGTTCGCCGTGGGCACCGAGGAACTGGTCTTCGACTGCGTCTTCTCCGACCAGTCCCCCGAGGCAGGCCCGCAGTCCGGTTTCTGCCGCACACCGGCCGGCGACGAGGTGACCTTCGGAGTCGGCGACCCCGAGGGGGGCAAGGGCGCGGGGGTACGGGCGTTCGCCGGCCCCCGCTGGGATCCGTTCATCCTCGACGCCCCGGCGGCGCTGAAGACGATCGCAACCGGCGAGCTCGCGTTCACCGACCCGTCGGCGATCTTCCTGGACGGCAAGAACGTGCTGAGCATCGTCGTCGAACTCGACTGCGCGCAGCTGCTCGGCCGGACGGACGGCCTGGTCGGTCTGGTCGCGGAGACCCTGACCCGGGGCCGGCTCACCATCCGGATCGAGCGGACCGGCCGGCCCGAGGTCAAGAACCTGCTGCTCGGACCGAAGCAGTTCGACCCGGTCAACCGGGACCTGGAGATCCGCGACCTCTACAACATGGAAGACGGCTTCCACCTGGCCGACGGCTATCTCGGCGCCTACCGGGCGCGACTGAACGCCAACCTCGCCTTCTGGGACGGTCTGGACGGCACCGTCGACTGGCCGGCCGACGAACACGGCGACCACCCACTGACCAAGCTGGTGCTCGCCGACCAGCTCGCGTTCGACATCGGCAAGCCCTATCAGGAGCACGGGTCGTTCTTGGAGATCGAGCGGGCCGCCCTGGCGGGGCAGGAGCACCGGACCTTCGGCGGGCGAGCGCTCAACGACGACGTGATGGACGCCTTCTTCACCCTGCTGATCAACGCCGGCAACGGGCCTGTGATCCGGGACGGCGTCGATCGGTCTTCGCGGCCGGCGTCAAGTGTCTTCCCGTACCTCTCCCCCGCGAACCCCACGCCCCCGCAGCCACCCGAACACGTGTAGGCGGCCATGACCGACGTACTCGACCTCGACGACATCCAAGCCGGCGCATTGCATGAGCGGCCGTCGCCGTACGTCGGCACGTACGTCCTGCTGCGGGTCAACGACCCGGACGACGGCCGTCACCTGATCCGCCGGCTGATCCCGCTGCTGTCATCGGCCCGGTCCGTCCTGGACCGCACCCCGTCCGCGTGGATGACGGTCGCCTTCACCTATCAGGGGTTGCAGGCACTCGGCGTACCGCAGCAGTCGCTCGACAGCTTCTCCCCCGAGTTCCGGCAGGGCATGGCGGCCCGCGCGGCCGAGCTTGGCGACGTCGGTGCGAGCAGCCCCGACCACTGGGAAGAACCGCTGGGCAGCCCTGACGTGCACATCGCGCTCGCCACTCTCGCCCCGGACCAAGCGAGTCTCGACGAGCTGGTGGAGCGGGCGCGCCGCGCCCAGGACGAGTTCCCCGGGATCGACGTGATCTGGCGACAGGACTGCCACCAGCTCGCGTCCGGCCGTACGTCGTTCGGTTTCCGGGACGGGATCGGGCAGCCGGCCGTGGAGGGCGTCGGAACACAGTCGACGAATCCGGGCGAGCCGCCGATCAAGGCGGGTGAGTTCGTCCTCGGCTACCCGGACGAGACCGGGGCGCTGCCGCCGATGCCGACACCGGACGTACTCGGTCGCAACGGCACCTACGTGGTGTTCCGCAAGTTGCACACCCGAGTCGCCGCTTACCGCCGCTACTTGCGCGAACACGCCGCGAACCGGAGGGAAGAGGCGCTGCTCGGGGCGAAGATGGTCGGCCGCTGGCAGTCCGGAGCGCCGCTCGCGCTGTCCCCGGACCATGACGATCCGGAGCTCGGTGCGGACCCGAAGCGCAGGAACGACTTCGCCTATCGCGACGATCCGCGCGGGTTCAAGTGCCCGGCCGGGGCGCACGCCCGGCGTGCCAATCCCCGCGACTCCCTGGAGGACGAACAGACCGTCGACGTACGGCTGCATCGGATGATCCGCCGCGGCACCAGCTACGGTACGGCCCTGCCCGACGGAGTCCTCGACGACGACGGGGCGGACCGGGGCATCATCTTCGTCTTCGCCGGTGCGCACCCGGGGCGGCAGTTCGAGTTCGTCAAGACGCAGTGGCTCAACGACGGCATCTTCATCGGCGCCCCGCAGGAAAGCGACCCTCTCGTGGGGCCTCAGGACGGAACCGGAACCTTCACCGTTCCCCGGCATCCGATCCGCCGCCGCCTGCAGGACATTCCGCAGTTCGTGGTCACCCGCGGCGGCGAGTACTGCTTCGCCCCTGGCCTCCGCGGGCTGCGCTGGCTGGCCGACCTGACCGAGGAGAGCCGATGACTCAAGCCACCGGAACCGACCGCTGGAAAGACCTGGATTTCGGTCCACCCGCACCGGACGACGCCGACCCGGCCGAGTCGGTGCTGCTCGACTACACGTCCGCGGGCGCCGTCGCGGTCATCACCCTGAACCGGCCACAGGCCGACAACGCGATCACCACCGAGATGGGCGCCCGGCTCACCGAGGTTCTGGAGACCATCGCGGTGGAGCCGGCGATCCGCGTCGCGATCATCACCGGCGCCGGCACCCGCGCCTTCTCGGTCGGCAGCGACCTGCGCCAGCGCAAGAGCATGTCCAAGCAACAGTGGTTGCGCCAGCGGCAGGACTTCGACCGTACGTTGTACACGCTGCGTCAGCTCCGCAAGCCGATCTTCGCCGCGGTCAACGGGATCGCCTACGGCGGCGGTTCCGAGATCGCGCAGAGCACCGACTTCATCCTCGCCTCCGACAGCGCCACCTTCGGCCAGCCCGAGGCGATGATCGGGCTCGCGGCCGGCGGCGGCTCACCGGTCCTGCTGCCCCGGGTCCTGCCGCCCGGCAAGGCCCTGCAGATGCTGATGACCGGTGACCCGATCACCGCCCAGGAGGCGTACCGGCTGGGGATGGTCAACGAGCTCCATCCCGCCGACGAGCTGATGCCGGCGGCCCACCGCGTCGCCGCGAAGATCGCGAGCAATTCGCCGACCGCCGTACAAGCGGTCAAGCGGGCGGTCCAGCTGGGCGCCGGCCAGCCCGTCGAGCAGGCGATCTCGATCATGATGGAGGCGCACTGGCGCTCCGCGGTGCACCCGGACCGGATCGAGGGAATCGGCGCCTTCAACGACAACCGGGACCCGCACTTCCAGGACCCCGACTACTGACACGCCAGCACCGAGGAGCGCATGCCATGTCCGTCACCATTACCGATGCGATCGCCGCGAATCGGGCCGCCCTGGCCATGATCAAGGAGGAGCCGTTCAACGCCGAGGCGCCGCACGCGGCCCTCCGCGATCACATCACCTCGACCGATGAGCACTATGTCCGCAGCAACTTCGCGCTGCCGGAGCACGACGGGGCCCTGCACGTGGGTGGCGCGGTCGCCGCTCCCCTCTCGCTCACACTCGACGACTTGCGGGCGTTGCCGGCCGCCGAACACGCCGTCACCCTCGAGTGCGCCGGCAACGGCCGCCTCGACACCAAGCCGTTGCCGACCGGCGAACCGTGGGGCGGCTACGCGGTATCGACGGCCTACTGGAAGGGGGCCCGACTCGCCGACGTTCTGGCACAGGCGCGGCCCAGCGCGGACGGCGTCGAGCTCCGCTGTGAAGGTGCCGACCACGGCAAGTACCACCTCAGCTCGGTCCTCGACGACGTCGACGACCTGACCTTCGTCCGCTCGCTGCCGCTGGAGTACGCCGCAGGTCCGGCCGCCGAGATCCTCATCGCCTACGAGATGAACGGCGAACCGCTGCGGCCCGACCACGGCGCGCCGTTCCGGCTGGTCGTGCCGCACTGGTACGCGGTCGCGTCGGTGAAGTGGCTGACCCGGCTCGACGTACTCACCGAGCCGTTCGTGGGCGAGTTCCAGACCGGCCACTACATCTACCAGTGGCCGGACCGGCCGTTCGAGCCGGTCACCCACATGCGGGTGCGGGCCCGGATCACGGACCCGGCGCCGAGCTCCACCATCCCCGCCGGCACGTACACGATCCGCGGCAAGGCGTGGTCCGGAGACGGTGCGATCACCGAGGTCGGGCTGAGCTTCACCGGTGAGAGCGAATGGAGCCCCGCGGTGGTCGAGCCGCCGCGGACGCCGTACGAGTGGCAGGACTGGAGCTACTCGTGGGAGGCGACGCGCGGACGGCACAGCCTGCGGGCGCGCGCCACGGACGCGGCCGGCAACGTCCAGCCCGACGTACCGCCGTGGAACCGGATCGGCTACGGCAACAACGCCATCGAGATCTCGTACGTCGACGTCCGCTGACCGCTGCCGCCGACTCAGGCGGGTGCGGGGTTGGCGGGAGCGGGTGAGGACTGCTCGCGGCGGAGCATGAAGCCGGCCACGACGAAGACCAGGCCCCAGCACAGCGCGATCAGACCGAGCCAGATCGCGATCCCGACGGCACCACGGCCGGGGTTGGCGACGAAGAACACGCCCAGGAGGATCGACAGCGCGCCACCTACGAGGAGTAACCAGCGGGGTGTGAGCCGGTAACTGCTGAACGCCGTGAAGACCTCGAACAACCCACGGACGATCAGCCAGATGCCGAAGATCCAGGTCAGTGTCTGCGCCGTCACGCCCGGACTGAAGATCGCGAAGAACGCCACGACCAGCGCGATCACACCCAGCAGCGCACGCCCCAGCCGACTCCCCTCCGTGCTGGGCCGAAACACCTGCACCAGCAAGCTGATGCCCTCCAGCAACGCCCAGAATCCGAACAGCACCATCAGGGCGAGACCGGTCTCGATCGGCCAGACGATCACCAGGATCCCGAACACTATGCCGACGACTCCGCGGGCCACCATGATCTTCCAGCTCGACGTGAACAGCTCCCGATCCATCTCCAGACCTCCCGGCCTACAGGCCGCTCTCCGCCTGCAGGCGGCCGCTCTTGATGGCGTCCATGAACACCTGGTAGTCACGCTCGTTCTGGTCGGCGTACGCCTCGGCGTACTCGACCATCGCCTCGGGGAAGGCGTCGTCGCTGTTCAGGTACGTCGCCAGCGCGATCCGGTCACCGGATCGCGCATGGGCCCTGGCCAGCGTCCAGCCGCACAGCTGGCCGTACATCGTCATGCCGCGCGGATCCATCTTCTCCACCACGGCTGAACCCTTCATGTCCCGCAACTGCCGGACGTAGAAGTCGCGGGTCTGTCCGTCGATGCCATCGACCCGCTGCCAGCCGAGGAAGACGTCACTGGCTGCCTGCATGAGCCGTTGCCCCAGCACCACGCGCTCGCCCTCGTTGCGGGGCGCGGACCGCTGCCTGAGCACCGTGGGCACCATCGTCTTGAGCACCGAGGGCACGGCCTCCTTGACCTGCAGGAAAAGTGGATCTCCGTCGTCCCTACCGCGCAGCAGCACGATCCAGCACCGCGTGCCGACGCTGCCCACCCCAACCACTGTGCGGGCCATGTCGACGAACTCGAACTGGTCGAACAGGTCCCGCCGCTCCGGCGGCAACGACCGGCGGTAGAGGGTCAGCAGCTCCTTGATCCCGGCCTCGAGCTCTTCCCTGCCGGCGTCGGGCAGAAGATCGGCGATCGGCACGACCAACGGTGGGTCGGCCTTGATCCGGACGCCGTCATCGGTCATCTCGGTGAGCTTGGCAAAGGCCTTGAGGCTCCCGCTGCCGCGTGCCTTCAGCAGGGTCTGGTCGACATTCCTGCGCCGGCTCGCGCTCATCTTGCTGCGCAGGGCCTCCTCGACCTCGTCGATGTCGGCACGGGCGTACCAGACGTCGAGATTTCGCATGGTCGCGAAGTCGGCACTGGCATCGCGATAGCGCCGGACGGTCTCCAGGACGCACTTGCGGCGCTCCTTCCGCGAGAACCCGTTGCTCCGGCCGGCCACCGACAGGCTCGCGGCGAGACGTTTGACGTCCCACTCCCACGGACCGGCGATGGTCTCGTCGAAGTCGTTGAGGTCGAAGAGCAGGCGTCGTTCGGGAGATCCGAACACCCCGAAGTTCGACAGGTGGGCGTCACCGCACAGCTGTGCGGTGAGGCCCGACACCGGCGCCGCGCCGAGGTCGGCGGCCATCCCGAGGGCGTTGCCCCGGAAGAAGGTGAAGGGCGACACCATCATCCGGCCGTGCCGCACCGGCACGAGTTCGGCGATGCGGGACCGGGCCTGCGCCTCGAGCAGTGCGACCGGATCCGGACGGTTCGAGGGAAGTACCAGCTGTCCCTGCTCGCGCGGCGGAAGCGCTGCCCGCGCTGCGAGTCCCAGGCGGGCATGGTCGGACGGAGCGAGACGACGGACGGCGGGTGCCAGTCCACCGTTGGCGCGGGCTGATCTCGCTGTGGGTACGGCTCGCCCTACCCTCACCATCGTGGTCCGTGCACTCATGCTGCTCGTTCCCTCCGGACATGGTCGAGCCAGGGCGTCAGACTCAGATCAGCTAGGGACCCAGCCAACACCGGGGTTGCTTGGCCAGCATCACCCGCGCCGGATGAACCGCCCGCCCTCGGTTCGGGCTTCACTGAGGCTGTGAGAGGTACCAAGGTCGGCTACGCCCAGCTCCCGGCGCGGTCCCGCCGCCGCCTCGCCGTGGCGTCGTTGCTGCGTTCCTTGCTGGTGTCCTTGTTCATCGTCGCCGGCTATTTCCTCCTGCCGATGCGCCTGGACGGCACGGTCGCCGTGGTCGGCCTGGTCGGCGGCCTTGCCGTCGTGTCGATCCTGCTCGCCTGGCAGATCCGCGAGATCGCCCGCTCGCCCTACCCGCGCGTCAGAGCGATCGGATCCCTGGCGACGTCGGTGCCCTTGTTCCTCGCGGTTTTCGCGACCACGTATTTCCTGATGGCACGGGCCGAGCCCGCGAACTTCAACGCTCCGTTGAACCGGCTCGGTTCTGCGTACTTCACGGTGACCGTCTTCGCGACCGTCGGCTTCGGCGACATCGTGGCTGTGTCATCGTCGGCCCGCGCGATCGTCACCGTGCAGATGATCGGTGATCTCGTCATCGTCGGTCTTGTCGCTCGCATGCTCTTCGGTGCTGTCCAGCAAAATCTCAGTCATCGGGAGGACTGAGCGGATCCTTCAGCCGGATCATCCGGAAGGAGACCACCAGCCCGGCAAGGCCGGCGAGAATCGGAATCCCGAGCGCCACCTGAAGGGCGATCGGCCGTGCTTCGGTATTGATGCGGATGATCTCGTCCCGAACGTCCTGCGGTTGCTTGACGAGCAGCTCGTCGAGCGCGGTGTTGCTCATCACCTCGGCATCGGTTTCCAGCGTCTGGGCGACCTGCGCCTTCTCCGCCGGCGGAAGGACGGTGCTCGAGTCCGACAGCGCCGTGAAGGTGAAGGACAGCGTGGCCAGCATGATCGCACCGGCGAACGCCAGCCCGAAGGACAGTCCGAACGATCCGGCTGCCGAGTTGACGCCGGCCGCCTCGCTGACCCGTTCCTCAGAGATCGGCCCCAGCGTGTAGTTGTTGAGCTGCGACACCAGCAGACCCAGGCCCAGGCCGGCGACGATCAGGGGTCCGATGAGGATCCAGCCGGAGTCGGCCCGGGGAACGATCGGGATCAGCATCAGCAGGCCTGCGGTCAAGAACACGTATCCCCACCTGATGATGCTGGTCGGGCTTCGCCCGGCCGCCTTCTTCTCGGCGAGGATCGCCATCCCGAACATGCTGAGCGACAGCGGCGCGAGGGACAGTCCCGCCTCCATCGCGTTGTACTCGAGGACCATCTGCAGATAGATCGGCAGCACGATCATGGTGCCGCCCAGAGCGATCTGCTGGAGCATCTGCCCGGAGATGCCGAGTCGGTAGACAGCGGAGCTGAACAGGGCCGGGTCCAGGAGTGTCGGCTTGCCCTGTCGCTTGCGTCGCACCAGCCAGTAGATGAACGCCGAAAGAGCGACGGCGCCCGTGGCGATGATCAGGCCGACGAACTCCCCGCCCTCCTGCCACACCAGGATGCCCAGCACGATGCCGCCCATGCCCAGCACTGACAGGACGGCGCCGACCACGTCCACTCGCCGGGATCCCGTGTACGGCACGTCGTGAACGAGACGTTGGCCTGAGACCACGACTGCGATCACCACGACCTCGAGCAGGAAGGCTATCCGCCAGGACCCGTACGTGGTGATGAAGCCTCCGAGCAGCGGTCCGACCGCGGCAGCCAACGCAGCGGCGGCTCCGACCATGGCGTAGGCCTTCACCTGCGCCTTGCCTTCGAAGTTGCCATGGATCAGTGACTGCATGGCGGGCAGCAGGAGCGACGCCCCGAGGCCACCCACCACGGCCCAGAACACGATGATCGCGGTCAGGCTCTGAGCCAAGGTCATCGCCAGGGCACCGACCGCGTAGCCGAGCAGACCCAGCAGGTAGGCGCGCTTGCGCCCGATCAGGTCGCCGACCTTGCTTCCGATCAGGATGAAGGCCGCGGACACCAGCGCCTCGAGCGCGATCGCGGACTGGACGCCACTCACCGTCGTGTCGAGATCCTTGACCACCGAGGAGATGGACACGTTCATCAGCGAGGTGTCGACGACGAGCACGAACATCGCCATCGCCAGGAGGACGGCAAGCCGTGGGTTGGCCGCCGTCCCCGCCGGAACGCTCCTGGTCTCCTCAGTCATGACAACGGCTCAGCCGGCGAGAATCTTGGCCTTCTGTGCCTCGAACTCTGCCTCGGTGAGAACACCCGACTGCTTCAGCTCGCCCAAGGTCTTGAGCTGGTCCAAACGGTCCGCTGTGGCATCCGGCGCCGGTGCGGCCGGCGCGGGTGCGGCCGGCGCGGGTTCGGGTTCGGCCTGTGCCGCCTCGGCGTCCTGCTGGGCGAACTTCTGGTCTTGGTGGTGCCGGACCCGGCCCGCGACAACCGACGCGGTGCCCGCGACAGCCGCGGTCCTGGCTAATCCTCGCAACAGTGGCATGTCGGGCTCCTCAACTCGTCGGTTCCAGGGCTTCCAGGGCGTCGAGCGCTTCCATCACGTCCTCGGCCGGAATCCGCCCGCCGGCGATCAGCTGTCCGCCGGACTCCAGCGCCGCCGCGACGAACGGGATCGCCCAGGTGTTCTCGTAGACGATCAGCGCCGCCAAGGTGCCGGGCTGCATCGCACCGGCCACCTCGAGGAGGTCGTCTTCGGCGAGGATTCCCGACCGGACACCACTGAGGTCGGCGAAGCTGCCGGCCTGACCTGACGACTCGGCCAGATCAACCATGTAGGTGGAGCCGTCGGCGTCCTTGCCGACCAGCATGACGTCGTACACGTGGACGATGCCGCGCTCGACGAGGTTCACCAGTTCCTCGGCCGCTCTACCGGTCAGCCGGTTGCCCGTGAACTCGAGGAGTACGTAATCGATGGGTCCATGAACCTCTGTATCTGGCATGACTCTGCATCCCTCCACACGGATTGTTCGTCGCCACACTGTCGCGCGGCTGTCGGCAGGGCATCACCCGCGCGGGATGAACTCAGGCGGACACGCTCGCAGCGGCCGGCGGACTGACCTGCCGGATACTCAGGATCGTCAGGCCCGCGGTCTCGAGCATCGCGACCAGATCGGCGATTCCCTGCTCGTCGTTGACCCGCAACCGAAAGACCCCGGACGTCTGGTGATGAGCCTGCCGGCCCGCGCAGAAGACAAGAACGGCCGGCTTCAGCTCCCCCTGAACGGCGACTTGGTACGACGGGCGGAACTCAGGTGCTGTCATCGTCTCCCCTTCCCGGATCGATCTCGGTCCACTCCGTCGATGCCGACGCCGGGTCCAGGATCCGGCGAACCTCGACCACCTCGATGCCCAGGGCCCGAAGTCTGGCCAGCAGGCCGTAGAGCGCCGACTGGTCGGGGATGCTGTAGACGACGGTGCTGGCCTGGTCGACGGCAAGTGTCTCCGCACCCATGTCGCGAAGATCCTGTTCGGGTACGGCGCCCGCCACGCGGATCTCGTATGTCGCGTCGACCATCGAACCCACACTCCGTTCCCAACGTGTGCGTTCGACGCTCGCAGGGGTCAGGTACCGCGGCTTCATCCCTGTGGGGTGAACTGGCCGCGTTCGGCCCCGAGCGCCACCTTCCACCGCGTCTCAAGGAGAGACCACTAGGTGTCGAATTGTCCGGCAATCGGACGAGAAACGCTGGTTTTACAAGGCATTCCGTGATTTCGTCAAAGGGTGCGACTCGCAGCGCACCGCCTCCCCAGCGTTGAGTGATGCCGCACGCGCCAGGAGGGGGACCATGCCGAGCAATCAGCACGCAGGGGCGGACAACCGACGAAGTACTTCACCCGACGCACCATTCGACAGTCGCCTGAGGTCCAGACCCGCGATCTCGGCGATTCCACCGGGGACAGTGCCGCGGCCGCGTCTTGTCGATCGCGTGAGTCTGGGGGTTCAGCTGCCGCTCACCTTGATCAGTGCGCCGGCAGGCTTCGGCAAGACCATCCTGCTGGAGTCGTGGGCAGCGCTTTACCAGGGTCCGGCCGTCGTCAAGCGAATCGCCTTGGACGCCGGCAGCGAAGATGCCCCGGCCATGGTGGAGTCCGTGCGCGAAGGTCTGCAGGGCCGCGATCACGACGTACTGGTGCTCGTGGTGGACTGCGGCGACCTCACGGTGACGCCCAAGTTCGGACGGAGCCTCCATCGCCTCATCCGCGGCAATGCCGGACGCGTCCGAGTCGTGCTGGTGACGCGGTCCGACCCGCCCGTCCCCCTGCACCTCTACCGGCTGGCGGGCACCATCGCCGAGATCCGGGCTACCGACCTGGCCTTCACGACGGACGAGACCGCAGCGCTGATGCGCGCGCACAAGCTCGAACTGACTGCCTCGGAAGTCGCCGAACTCCAGGCCCGGACCGACGGCTGGCCCGCCGGCCTGATGTTCGCGGCCATGAACCTGGCCGGGAAGGCCGACGCGGAGCGGGTCATCCGGGAGTTCCGCGGTGACTCCGGAAACCTGGCGGCGTACCTGATGACCGAGGTCCTCGACGCTCAGCCGCCGGAGCTGCGCCAGTTCCTGCTCTCCACCAGCATCGTCGACGAGGTCCGGCCGGCGCTGGCCGAGGCGCTGACCGGGCAGGCCTGTGACCTTCGGTCGTTGCAGTTCCTTTCCCACGGCAACTCGTTCATCCGGCCTGTTCCGGGGACAGCGGACAGCTACACCTACCAGCCGCTGTTTCGCGAGTTCCTTCGCGCCCAACTGCTGTACGAGCGGCCTACCGACGTCTCGGCACTGTACCGCGCTGCGGCTGCCTGGTTCGCCGGGAACCATCAGCCGCTCGAGGCGATCCACCATGCCGTCGCGGCGGGTGAGTGGCAGCGCGCAGCCCGGTACCTGGTGGAGGATCTCGACGTCGCCGGCCTCCTCGTCGGGCGCCGGCGTCGGCAGCTGACAACGTTGTTCGCCGGAATTCCCGACGACCTGGACGGTACCGAGGCCGCGATCATCAGAGCCGCCCGCGCGCTGGCCGCGTTCGATGTCGACCGCTGTACGGCGGAACTCGGCAGGGCCACGGTCCGGCTGGACCTTCAGCTGTCGGCTCGACGACAGGCTGCCGAGTTGGCCATCACCATGCTGCAAGCGGTCTGTGCGAGCCTCAGCGAGAATCCCGAGGGCGGGCTGGTCGCGGTCCTGACCGCGGAGGCCGACCTGCGAGCGGCATCGCCGGAGTCAGCTATCGCGCATCCAGAAGCGAGGCTGCTCATCGCCGACTGCAAGGGCAGGGTGCTGCTCCAGCACGGAGACTTTCCGGCAGCCCTCGCGGCCTTCACCGAAGGCATCGCGCTCGCGGAGGACAGCGGTGCCCACGAGGCCCTCGTCGACTTCCTCGGCATGGCCGCGCTGGTGGAAGCGGCCTGGGGACATCTGCGGCGCGCCGGGGAGGTCGTCGCGCACGCGACCGCGCTGGCGGAGTCGGGGGCGCAACTGTCGCAGTCCGCAATCGTGGCCGGGGCCTGGGTGTACACCGACCGGGGCGATCTGCCCAGCGCCGAAGAAATGGTGCAGCGCGCTGCCGAGGCCGCGCCCACCCACGACGCGCGAGTTCTCGCTGCCGCACTCGCTCTGGTTCGGGCCAGGCTGCTGCGGGCAAGCGGCGACATCGATCTCGCCGCTGCGGAACTCCGAGCGGCGCGCCGCAGCTACGGCGTGCAGGGTGGCTGGCTCGGCCAGGCGCTGACCATCGACGAGGCGAAGATGCTCGTGGCACAACACCAGCCACGAGAGGCCGTGACGGCGATCGAGCAGTCGGCGGGTCGCGACCACCTCGGCTCGCGTCTGGTGCTGCAGCGAGCAGCCACCGAGGCCGGCGAGCGCCCGCCCGCTCAGCCACTCCCGGCCACGGATCGCGTCGTCGCACTCGACACCCAGGTGGACGGCTGGCTGGTCCAGGCCGCGGAGTCGATCAGGACCGGAGACACCGGTCGAAGTGGGATCTGCCTGGAGCGGGCCCTCAGACTGGCCGCCCCCGAGCAGCTCCGCCGTCCGTTCGCGGAGGCGCCGCCGGCGGTGCGAAAGCTGCTGCAGCCGTCCGGTGAGCTGATGAGACACCACCCGTGGCTCCGCGCGCCGAGCCTTCGCGGTCGCGACCGCACCGCCGATCGCTGGGCAGTGGCCCGGCCCGAGCTGGTGGTCACCGCCGCATTGACCAGCAAGGAGCACGAGGTACTCGAGTACCTCGCCGAGTTGCTGACCACCGAAGAGATCGCCAGCACCATGTACGTCTCCGTCAACACGGTGCGCAGCCATGTCCGGAGCATTCTTCGCAAGCTGAGCGCCTCGCGCCGCAACGAGGCCGTACGGCGGGCGTGGGAGCTGGGACTGCTGCCCTCACGCCCAGAGGCTTAGGTACTCATTCAGGCGCCATGCCTGGGCCGCACCTCACGACCGTGGAAGGTCAGTGCCCAGATCACCAGGATGTCCACGGCGATCATGATCGTGCTCCAGCCCGGAGCCGCGGCGAGGAACGCCACGTTCACCAGAATGCTCAGGACGGCGAGGATCACGCCGACGACCCTGGCCCACACCTGACCCACGAGGACACAGAATCCGGCCACGAAGACGACGGTGCCGACGATCAGGTGCGTCCAGACCCAACCGGTGTAGCCCATGTGGATGGCGAGACCGTTCTTCTCGACCACGTAGTACCCCTCGTTGAACAGGGCGACGAACCCCTGGAAGCCGTGCGAGAGGCCGAGAATGATCATCATCACGCCGGCGAACGTGATCGGGCCGACCCAGATCCATCGCGGCTTCGCGGCGCTTCGATCGGTGTCCGGCATGGTGGCCTCCTCAGCGTGGCAATCCGGGTCGCCAGTCGTAGATGACCGACGTACGCAGGACGAGGTCCTGCACCGAGTGCTGGTGGCCACCGGCGCACAACAGCAGTCCGAGCGGGAACACGGCCGCGAAGACAGCCCGCAGCAGCGCGACGAGCGGGCGCACCCGTCGGCCGCGACGGTCGACCACCCGCAGTGCCATCACGTGGCAGCCGTAGGTCCGTCCGGTGGTCGACCAGGCGACGCTCAGGTAGACGACGAGAACCAGCAGCGCGGTCCCCACGCTCGGCAGCGGCGATGCCTCACTGAACTGGAAATCCCGTGGCCGGATCAGGAACCTCAGCCCGTTGACGCCCACATAGCCGGCCAGCACAGCTACCGCTACGACGACCGCGTCGATGACACTGGCCACCGATCGGGTGACGAGGCCCGCTCGTCGTCCCTGGTACGGCTGGGCCTCCCGCGGGACGATCGACACGGGCTCGTCCGTTCTCATGGTTGCGTGGGCGTCATCTCAGATTCTGTCCGGCCACGCCGCAACCTCAGCCGGGCGACCACCCGACCCACGGCCTCGTCGCCGGAGATGCCCTGCATGCGTACGCCGCGCACGGTGTCGGAAGCCACAGATCCGGTGGACTGCCGGATCATCTCGGCGAGGTCGACCTCCGCGATGACACCTTCCGCCATCCCGGCCATGTCGAGTCGCTTCAGCACCTCTGCCGCCACCGCGGGAACCAACCGGTCCAGCATGACCGACAGTTGACGCTCCGCCTCCGCACGTCCTTGGCCACCACGCTCGGCCAGGGCTGCCAGCCACGTGGCGGCCTGGTAACGCTCCGCCAGCATCGGCGGCCGCAGGATCACGACGGCGACCGGGTTGAGAACCCCTCCGACCCGGCGCCTGACCGGGCTGAGAGCTCCCCCGAGCCGGCGTCCTACCGTCTGCGCGGCGGCCGCTGCCAGCACTGAGGCCCCGACTGCCGCGTCGAGCACGGGGATCGCGTCCCGGCTCGCCGGCGGCGCGTCAGGCGGGTTCTCGGACTGCTCTGAAGTACCCACGCGACCATGCTGCGTCCGCCCGCCGGGCCCCGCCTCATCCATGGTGGGGGAGACCACCAGGATGAGTGAGGTACTCGACACTCAGGGTCAGAACTCATTGTTGCGGCGCATCTGGCGGGGGCGGCCGTCGGGGTCGTAGATCAGCCGGTACAGCGGTTCGGCCCAGAGCGCCTGGAAACGGGTCACGTGTTGCGTCACGTGCGGACGGATGTGTCCGGGTGGCCGCCGGCCCTTCTTGCCGCCGGCGTACCAGGCCTCCAGGTCCGCGGCGGTTCGCTGCCACAGCTCGAACCCCGTCAACGGGTCGAGCTGCGCCAGGCCCGCGACCGGCCGGCCGAGATGCTCCGACCACACCTCCAGCCGCAGGTCCCGGGCGAGCCGACGGGCGCCCTCGGCAACCAACTCCCGGTCGTCGGGAGTCGGGTCCAGCACCGCACAGGTGAGTTCGCTGTCACAGGTCCAGGAGCGGCGGTTGAAGTTGTCCGAGCCGCAGGTGAACCACACGTCGTCGACGATGCAGATCTTCGCGTGCACGTAGATCGGCGCCCCCTCGGCGTTCTCCAGGTTGTAGATCCCGACCCGCTCGGGCGCGGTCCGGCGCAGCATCCGCACAGCGCGCAACTGACCGAAGCGTGCCGGCGGCCCACTCACGGCACCGTCGGCGTCCGGGTACCGCGGTACGACGATGATCACGCGCAGGCTGGGCGAGCGTTCGAGGGCATCGTGGATCCCCTGCGCGATCAGCTCTGACCACAGGTACTGGTCCTCCAGGTAGATCAAGTGCCGGGCATTGCCGAACGCCTTGCCGTACGCCCGGGCGATGCTCCGCTCCCCCTGCGGCGCGAACGGATAGCCGGGCCGTTTGTGGGCATATGTTCGCAGTACCTGGACGGCGTGCGGCCCGGCCGGCGGCGGATCGGGGAACTGCTCCGGCAGCGACTTCGGATGGCGCGGCATCCGGGCGAGCCGTTGCACGATCATCCGGTACGGCGTCCGCCGGTCGAGCGGATGGCCGTCGTCCCAGCGCTCGATGAAGGTGCGGAGCAGATCGCCGACGACCGGTCCGCGGATCTCCAGCGCCGCGTCGTGCCACGGCGTACGGTCGCCGTACCTGCGATCCATCGGCGCCTGCTGTGGATCCCCCAGATGCTCGTCGTCGTCACGGCGCTGGTGGGACAGGTCGATGCCGCCGACGAACGCGACCGCCTGTTCCGGCCGGCCGTGGTGACGGATCACGAACAGCTTCTGGTGATGCGAGGCCAGGCGCCGGACCCGCTGGTCGAGCAGCACTTCGGCGCCGGCCTTGTTGAGCTTCGTTCCCAGCCGCTGGTTCTCCTGAGCGTTGAACTGCATATGATCCGAATGCGATCGCCAGAGCAGCGCTCTGACCTCGACTCCTGATCGGGCCAGATCGGCCAGCACGGTTCCGATCGTCGGACCGTCGGGCAGCAGCTTCTCGTCCGCGTCGCCACGCCAGTCGGTGAAGTAGATCCGGTCGCCGGGCCGCAGCGCGCACAGTTCTTCGTACAAGCGACGGAAGTACGTCGCCCCGTGGATCAGCGGCCGCACCAGGTTGCCGTCGACCCAGGACCCGTCGATGTCTCCCACCCGGTCGATGTCCGTGCCGGGATTGCCGCGCTCGTCCGGGGTGAGGAACCATTGCCCGGCAGTGTGGTCGGTCATCGTCACACCCCCTCACACGTCCGCGGTATCGCGCGAGATCCCGCTGCGCTGTCCGAGCTGTTCGAGGTACGCGACAAGCACGCGATGGAGCGCGTCCGCGCCGCGGATCGGGTGGTCCGGGATCACCAGATCGGGTGGAGCCAGCAGCATCGCCCGTCCCTGCCAGCCGCCGAGTCCACCGTGACAGCCGACCAGACCTTCGAAAGCGGAGACCTCGCCGGTGTCCCGGTCGACGGAACTGTTCACATACAGGTCAGGTGCCTCGGGCATCGATACCGCTCTCAGCAGGTCGGCCGAGGCGTGCGGCCCGAACGGCGCCAACGGGTCATCGCCCGTCACCTTGGCGTCGGACAGCCGGTGGACACCCGACGGCCCGAGCACCAGCGGCCCGTGCTCGGTGCTCATCACCGCGACGAATCCGATCCCGTCGTGGTTCACGAGCCCGGGGATGAGAGCCGGCCATCGATCGGTGATGTCCTCCATCGTCAGGCGGCGCTCCTCAGCGGCGTACACCAGGCCGAGGTTGCCGGACCCGAGGACGACGAGGTCCGAAGCGGTGGTGACCGCCGGTGGAGCGGAGCGGTCCTGCACTCGGAGCGCCGCATCCCGGGCGACCCGTCGAGTTCCGGAGCCGCCGCCGGCCAGATCCGTCAGCAGGCCGTTGAGGCGCCCCCAGCCCTCGACCGACTGCTGGACCGCCTCGACCTGTGCCGCGGTCAGCTGCGAGCAGACCGCAGCCAGGTCGATCCCGTACCGATCGGCGAAGATCGCTCCCTGGGACTGCCCGTGGTCGGACAGGACGACCAGCCGGTACGGCCGCGGCGCTTCCGCGGCCACGGCTTCCAGACATGCCAGCACGTGATCGAGCCGATCGAGCGTGCCCAGCGACTCCGGCCGCAAGGAGCCGGCGTGATGGGCCACCTCGTCGTAGTCGACATAGTCGACATACACGACCCGGGTGCCGTGAATCATCTCCTCGGCCACCAGTGCGGTGTTGAGGTCCCGCAGGACGACGTTCGTCACCGCCCGCATACCGGCGAACAGCCAGCCACGGTGTCCCCTCGGCAGAACATCGCGACGGCGTTGCCGACGTGACTCGAACCTCTCCCGGGCGATCTCGGCGATCGCTCCGGACAGGCTGCCGGCGAAACCGTCCGGCCGGGCGAGATACCAGGCAGCGCGACGACGTGTGTCGGCCGAACCGCGCTTGAGTTCGATCTTGCTCATCGTCAGCACCGACCGCTCGGCGTCACCGCTGAAGAGGTTGGAGATACTCACGCCGCCATCGGCCAGCAGACCGCGGCCGTCGGTGGCCCGGCGCTCGATCTCGGCCGCGTCAGCGGCCCGGTTGCTCACCAGCACCCGCCCCAGGGCCCGGTCGTACCAACGGAAGGCGGGTACGCCGTCGATGCGGCCGTGCAGGATCCCCAACTGACTGGCAGGCGTGGTGGGCGGGAGCACCGGGGTCCACTCCACCAGCCGATAGCCGCCTTCGCGGATCCAGCGACCCATCGTGGGCAGGGTGGCGGCCATGAGTTGCCAGCGCAGGACCGGGAACGGCACGCCGTCGAGCTGTACGAAGATGACGCCAGGAGCCTCGGGATCGTCGACTTTTGTCCGCCGCCGCCTGGTCCGGCGGACGAGGGTTGCCGTGAAGGCTTCCGGCGTACCGGAGGAGCAGAGCCACGCCACGATCGTCGCCGCGGCCGCCGCGATCCACGCCGCCGCGAGCACGACCCAGAACGAGTCCGCCTCGACCCCCGGGATCAGGGTGAGCGCCAACGCGAGGATCGCGGCCTGTCCGAGCACCGCCAGGAGGAGTACCGCGAACCATCCGATCGCGGCACTTGCGGCGACGAGCAAAGGACGCACCAACGCACCGACCAGGAGGGTCGCCGCGGCCGCGGCGAGCAGCTGTGGGAACGACGAGATCCTGAGGCCGGGCAGGATGGCGTCCGCGATGGCAAGGGCCAGCACCGAGCTGACATAGGTGGCGACGATCCGGCCGAGATCGCCGGTGCGGACCAGCGGCGTGGACACGGTTGTCCGGCCGTCACGTACGGAGCGCGCGCGGACGCGTCAGCGCCCAGATCACCCACACGTCGAGGGCGATCAGCAGCAGCGCCCAGAATGGCTGATAGGGAATGAAGAAGAAGTTGTCGATCGCACTCAGCACCACCAGGAAGAGGGCGACCACACCCGCCCAGCGCGCTCGGGAGAACAGACCGAAGGCGGTCGCGACGAGCGCCAGGCCCAGGATGAGGTGGATCCATCCCCAGGCGGTGATGTCCAGATCGAAGGCGTAGCCCCTGACCCGCACGAGGTACTCGTCGTTCAGGATGGCGGCAAAGCCGGCGATCACGTGGAAGGCACCGATCAATAGCAGCATCGCGGCGGCGAAGGCGACTCCGCTCATCGCCCAGCCCGAGTCGGCCTGCGACTCGACAGTGCGGTCGTCGGTCATCTGTGTCCACCCCTCCTGCTCGGTCCTCGACGGACGTCGAGCGCGCGGTCGACAGTAGGACCGCACCGACCGGTGGCGCGTCACCCTTGGCGGACGACGTACCAGGAGTCGGCGAATGATCATCCGGGGTGGGTGATGCTGGCCAGGGCGATCTGAGCGATCTTCGAAGCCCAGGCGGGTCGGGAAAGGGAGGTTGCGACGATGTCCGCAGGCTCGACGGACTCCCCCGACGGCCGGAGGCCGGAAGCCGGCTCGTCGCCTGCCCCACTGGCACTGCCGCGCGGAGTCATCATTCTCCTCGGCACCGGAGCCACGGTTCTGACGGCCGCTGGGCTGCGCGGCTTCGCGGGGATCGTCGGTCCTGTCTTCCTCGCGCTCGTCCTCACGATCGCGGTGAGTCCACTGCGCCGGCTGCTGGTCAGGAAAGGCGTCAAGGGGTGGCTCGCCGCGCTGATCGCACTTGTGGTCGTGAACGTCTTCTTGCTGGGAGTCGCGGCAGCGCTGGCCCTCTCGGTCGCCAAGCTGGCGAGCCTGCTGCCCACCTATGAGGACAAGTTCACCGCGCTGGTCGCGGACGCCCGCAGCTGGCTGGCCGACCATGGCGTGGGCCAGGAGCAACTCGAGGCTGCCCTGAAGAAGCTCGACCTCGGGGCGCTCTTCGACATTCTGCAAGGCTGGCTGAGCGGACTCCTCGGGGTCTTCTCGAGCCTGGCCTTCGTCGTCGCCGTCCTGTTCTTCATGGGCATCGACTCCACCCATTTCCCGGACCGCCTGCGCCAGGCGGCGCGGGTCAGGCCGGAAGTCACCGGCGCCCTGACCGGCTTCGCGCGCGGTACGACGCGGTACCTGATCGTCTCCACCGTCTTCGGGCTGATCGTGGCCATGTTCGACGTCGGGGTCCTCTACCTGCTGGACATCCCGCTGCCCTGGCTGTGGGGGCTGCTCGCCCTCATCACCAACTACATACCGAACGTCGGGTTCTTCATCGGGGTGATCCCACCCGCGCTACTGGGGCTCCTCGACCACGGCTGGGCGACCTTCCTGTGGGTGATCGTGGCGTACAGCGTCATCAACTTCATCATTCAGTCGATCATCCAGCCGAAGGTCGTCGGCGACGCGGTCGGGCTGTCCACGACTCTGACCTTCCTCTCCCTGGTCTTGTGGGCGTGGATCCTCGGCCCGCTGGGCGCCGTACTGGCCATTCCACTGTCGCTCCTGGTCAAGGCTCTGCTCCTCGACGCCGACCCTTCCACTCGCTGGCTCGGCGATCTCATCTCCGGCGGCCAACTCCCGGAGGACACCACCCCGCCGGCGAAACCTGCGGAGCTGCCTCCGGGCGAGGTCGCCGCCGAACCGATCGGATGAGGAGATCGCCATGTGGCGCTCAGTGCTGCTGCACGAATTCCCGGATCACAACATCCGGTCCCTGCAAGGTCTGCCCGGCAGCTTGTCGCCGGGCTCGCTCGTGCTGAGCCCGTCCGAGGGCACCGTGCTGATCGCACCAGGCCGCAGTCTCCACTACGTCCTCGAAACTCCCCTTCTCGAGGTGATCGGGGTCAGCTGCCTGCTGCGGATCAAGCACCCAGGCCGAGCCGTCAACTCGTCGCTGCAGATTCTTCGCCTCGGTGATGAGTTCACCCTGAGTCTCGAACCGTTGACCACGTTCCAGGCCCTGGTCCGGGTCCGGCTCCACCGGGTCTGGCACGACATCGGCCAACTGCCGAACCCCAGTGCGCACTTCGCGGAACTGAGGTTCGACTGGCACACCAGCGGCAAGACCTACCTTCGAGTCGACGGGCGCCTGGTCGGCTATCACGATGCTCTGAGTCGAGGTTCCCGGCTCACCATCTCCGACGTCGTCTTCGGCTCGCCCGAGCCGCTCGCCACCTCGTCCGACCCGCACTATCAGCTGGGCGAGTTCCTCGTCCGCGCCCGCACCCGCCGCGCGCGCTGGTCACGGCGGCACGCGACAGCCGTGCGCAAACCCTGACGTCTGCGGCTACCGAGCGGTGCGGCGTTCTTGCGTCGCCGCCCGCGCTGATCCGTTCACCAAGGTGACGATGGCGATCCCGACGGCGAGGTTGATCACTGCTGTCGCGACCTTCGACGACGTCGACCCGCTGGTGATGAAGGGCGCGAGCGCTGCCGCGACGGTGGCCAGCATCATGATCCAGGTGAAGAACTGATGGGGCCGGGGCGTCGAGATCAGCAGCAGATGCATCAGGCCGGTGGCGATCAGCGCCGCCAGAGCGCAGTACAACGCGTACCTCCCCGTGTCCGCGTCTCCCCAGGTGCCCTCGCCTTCGGGCGCCAGGACGGCTACGTCGAAGACGCCGCGGGCGAGCAGGATGCCGACGATGGCGATCAATGCGGCGACGACGGCCGTGGCCCCGCCTCCGGCCCACAGCCGACCGGCTGCTACCGCGTTCGCACCGCCGTGCGTGGGCTGAACTGTCATGACGTGTGCTCCTTCTCATTCGGCTCCGATGGTGGCCAGCGGCGAAGCGCCAGCCGCCCGGTCAACCGCCCGAACAGCGCTCCGATGGTCACCCCGACCAGAACGTCGCTCGGATAGTGCACGCCCGTGTAGACGCGGGAGAACGCGATGACCGACGCCGTCACCCGCAAGGCCGGCCGGAGTCCGGGCAGGACGCCTCCGACGGCAACGGCGAAGGCCGCCGCGGACGCGGAGTGTCCGGACGGAAAGGATCCCGAGGCGGGCATCCGCACCCACCGCTGCACGGGTACGCCGAGGCCGCGCCGGTCGGGCCGGAGACGTTCGCCCGTCAGCTTCTTGATCGGCTGGTTCACCACGAGGGACGTTGCCCCGATCGCGGTGAGCCCCGTCACCGCGGCGCGCCGGCCCCGCGGACCGCCGAACACCGCAAGGGCACCGGCAACGACGAACCACAGCTTGGAGAAGTTGGCGAAATCGGACACCCGCCGGATCGGCTCATCCAAGGCCGGTGTCGACAGCCGCGCGACCGCTCGGTAGGCAGCGCGGTCGTAGCCGGAGAGGCGGTGCAGTGAGTCGCTCACGCAACGGGTTCCGTCACCATGTGAGCTCGACCTCTAGCTCGCTCCCGTCGTCCCCGAGTTCGAACTCGAGCTTGAAGTGCACCTGGTCAGGAACGTGCACCTTGACCCGCAGGCCGCCGCGGTCGAACTCGACGTCGTTCTCCTTGGCGAGGGTGTCGGCGAGAGCGTGCAAGCGAGCCGCGGCGTCTTCTCGGCTCATCGACGCCTTCTCTTTGACCTCGATCAGATCCATTGCGGCCTCCTAGGGGTTGGGACTTGCCGGTTTCCGGTCTCGGCCGAGGGCGGTGCGCACCAGCTGGACCAGTCCGTCGCGAAGGCCCTCGGGAGCCAGCGCCGACGGCGAGGATCCGGGGTGCTGGTGCGCGATGCGCACCCGGAGAGCTCCGGGCCGGATGCGGAACCGCAAAGGCGCGTCGAAGATGAGCGCCTCCCCGTCGACGCCGGCCGGCAGTGGGCGATCGGCGTCGACCTCGAAGGAGGGGGCCGACCACTCGCGCCATGGACGCTGGAGGGGGCGTTGACCGCCGTCGGCTGGTGCTCCGATGACGGTGATGCCGAGCAGGCCGTCGTCGATGTGCGGTCGGGTGCCGGAACCAACAGCACGACCGAGGCGGTAGCGGTTGTTGGACACGAGCACGGCCGCACCCCCGCGATGTCCATGGCCGCCGGGGCCGGTCCAGCGCATGTCGAGATCGCTGCCACCGGTACCGAGCGCGTCGGGAACGGTGTCGAGGATGGTCCGGATCTTGGCAGCGCGGTAGCCGGTGCGCTGTACTGCCTCGGCGTACACGCCGAGTGACACGTTGTTGACGAACACCCGGCCGTTGACCTCCGCGAGGTCCACCAGCCGCTCGCCGCCATCGACGAAGGCGTCGAGAGCACCGACCACATCGTCACGGTCGACCCCGAGGTCGAGCGCGAAGTGGTTGCGGGTGCCGGCGGGTATGCAGGCGTAGGGCAGCGAGAGTTCGGCGGCGACCGAGGCGACGACCGCCTGCGATCCGTCCCCGCCGGCCATCGCGAGTCCGTCAGCACCCCGGGCGACTGCGCCGCGGACAAGGGTTTCGAGGTCGTCCCCGCGCTTCAGCTCGATCGGCTCGATCCCGCGGTCGCGTGCTTCCTTGGCGACAGCGAAGCGTTCTGCCTTTCCCCCGCCGGACTTCGGGTTGTAGAACAGCACCGGATGCTGTGGGGCGGGCACCCGCGGCAGATCCACGTGGGCGGTAAAGGTGGCTCGTGACGCTGCCAGAGTGACCAGGAGCCCCACCACGACGAGCAGATCGACGCCGAAGTTCCCACCCACGGCAACCAGGACCACCGCACCGGCAAGCGCCAGGCCGGCCACGGCCAGCCCGACGACGCGCGCGATCCCTCTCCGCAACACGCCGTACCAGGCCGCGACGGCAGCGATCACCACGCAGCCCAACACGAAAAGCCCGCGCGGGAACTGACTCACCGCGACCACTACGGCAAGCACGACCGTCGCCGCCCCTACCAACAGCGCCACAATCGCGGCAACCCGCCGCCTCACGAATTCCACCCCATCGGCCCGCCCTCAGCATCTCCGCCTCGGCGCCGAGCCCCGACGCCAAGCCCATCCTGTGCGGCCGCTCCCATCGAGGCATCCCACACCCCGGATGATCTGCTCCCGGACCGGCCGTCAGGCTGGCGTCGTGGCGTGATCCTCCCTCAGGGGTGATGCGGTGCGCCCGGGTTCTGCCGGATCGTCGGAGGAGTACGCCGATCGCAGGGTGGGGACCCGGCTCGTCCGACGAGTCGCGCCTGCGATGGCGAGAAGGGGCGGCCGATCATGGCGACGAAGGTTGAACATCCGACTCTCGACGAGCGCACCGCACGAGGTCTGGAAGCGCGCGCCCGGGTGAATCCGGACAGTCACGCCGGGTGGGTGCCCGCCGCGGACCGGCCGGACCCGGTAGCGCTCATCGAGGAGCAGAACCTACGGCGTGACGCGGACCTGGTCCCGGTGCGGCACGGCCGGATGATGGTTTCGCCGTTCACGTTCTACCGTGGCGCTGCCAAGATCATGGCCACGGACCTTGCCGACACGCCCACGGCCGGTCTCGAGGTCCAGCTGTGTGGAGATGCCCACTTGTCGAACTTCGGCGTCTTCGCGTCGCCGGAGCGCAACCTGGTCTTCGACATCAACGACTTCGACGAGACCCTCCCAGGCCCGTTCGAGTACGACGTCAAACGGCTGGCCGCGAGTTTCATGGTGGCGGCACAGAACAACGGATACTCGGAGGCGGACGCTCGTGCGATCACGAAGGCCTGTGTCACCTCCTACCGGGAGACGATGGCCGACTTCGCCGCCCAGAGAACCCTCGACGTGTGGTATGCCCACATTTCCGAGGACGAGATCAACCAGTCGGTGAATGCCCTCCTGGCCGGAGCCGACAGCAAGGGCAAGGGATCCAAGAAGGGTAAGGGCAAGAACAAGACCGCCGACGAGGACGGCACGGGCGGGATGACGCTGAAGCAGGTGAAAGAGGCCCACAAGCGCTTTACGAAGAATGCGCTGAAGGCCCACTCCCGCAACAGCAATCAGGCCCTGTCCAAGCTCGGCGAAGAGGTCGACGGCCGCTACCGCATCGCCAGCGTCCCGCCGGTGATCGTCCCCGCGCGCGAGCTCCACACCGCGTACGGCGTGGAGCCCGGAGATCTCGAGGAGGTCGTCTTCGACCTGTTCCGCGACTACCGCTCCACTCTTCGGCCCGACGTTCGGCAACTGCTCGAGCGCTTCGAGGTCATCGACTGGGCCCGTAAGGTCGTCGGCGTCGGCAGCGTCGGAACGCGAGCGTTCGTCGTTCTGCTGCAGGGCCGTGACCGCGGCGATCCGCTGTTCCTCCAGGTCAAGGAGGCCACCAGGTCGGTTCTCGAAGGACCGTTGCGCAAGAGCGCGTTCAGGCAGCCGGGCGAGCGGGTGGTCCAGGGCCAGCGCTTGATGCAGGCCAGCAGCGACATCTTCCTCGGCTGGTCCAAAGGGGTTCAGGCCGACCGGTACTTCTACTGGCGCCAACTGCGCGACATGAAGGGCTCAGCGCTCGTGGAGCTCATGTTGCCCGCGGTGATGGCCTACTACGCCCGCACGTGCGGATGGACCCTGGCCCGTGCTCACGCACGATCGGGTGACGCGGTTTCCATCGCTGCCTACCTCGGCGACGACGACGCCTTCGACAAGTCGATCACCGACTTCTCCGAACGCTACGCAGCCCAGAACGACCAGGATTTCGCCGACTTCGCCAAAGCCATCAGCTCGAACCGGATCGACGCCATCCAGCAAGTCTGACCACGACCGGCCGGCATGAATCTGATCCCCGAGCCGCTGCGCGGCTACCGGCGGGCCTGGCTGACGCGCGACCTCATCGCGGGTCTGACCCTGTCGGCGGTGGCGATCCCGGAGGTGATGGGCTACACGTCGATCGCCGGTACGCCGATCGTGACCGGGCTGTACACCATCATCTTTCCCACCCTGCTCTTCGCGCTCCTGGGCTCGTCGCGGCTGCTCGTCGTGGGCGCGGACTCGGCCACGGCCGCGGTGCTCGCCGCCGGCCTGACCGGTCTGGGCATCGCCGGAGTCACGCCCGGATCGCCCGACTGGCTCGCCTTCGCCAGCCTGACAGCGCTGGTCTGCGGTGCCCTGCTGATCCTGGCGCGGCTTCTGCGCCTGGGCTTCATCGGTGACTTCCTGAGCGCGTCGGTACTGATCGGGTTCCTCACCGGCGTCGGCATCCAGGTGCTGTCCGGGCAGATCCCGGACCTGCTCGGCATCCCGAAGGGCAAGGGCGGCTGGTTCGAACAGCAATGGCACTGGATCACTTCGCTGTCCTCGATCAAGCTCGGCACGTTGGCCTTCGGGCTGGCCACGATCGTGGTCATCCAGATCTTCAGGCGTTTCATCCCGGCCGTCCCGGGTGCCGTCGTCGCCGTCGTCCTGCTGACCGCTGTCTCCGCCCTGATCGACGCGCAGGCGCACGGCGTCGCCGTGGTCGGTGCCGTGCAGGGCGGATTCCCGCCGATCGGCCTGCCGTCGGGGATCTCCTGGTCGGACGTGGGAAAGGTGGTGCCGACCGCCCTGTCCTGCTTCGTGCTCATCATCGCCCAGAGCGCCGCCACCTCCCGCAGTTTCGCGTTCAAGCACGGAGATGCCGTCGACATCAACCGAGACATCGTCGGGCTGAGTGGCGCCAATCTCGCCGCCGGCCTCACCGGCACCTTCGTGGTCAACGGCAGCCCGACCAAGACGCAGATCCTCGACGAGCAGAAGGGGCGCACCCAACTCGCCAACCTGACGATGGCGGCCGTCGTGCTGGTGTTCACCCTGTTCTTCACCGGACTGCTGGCGGACATGCCCACGGCGGTTCTCGCCGGGATCGTCTTCCTCATCGGCGTCAGCCTGATCGACGTGCCCGGCCTGAAGCAGCTGTGGATGCGACGCAAGAACGAGTTCGTAGTGGCTGTGATCACGGCGATCACCGTTTTCGCCGTCGGCGTCGAGCAGGGAATCATCCTCGCCATCGTGCTCTCGCTGCTCGATCTCGTCCGGCGGCAGTACACACCGGGCGACTTCGTCATCGGTCAGAACCAGGCCGGCGAGCCGACCTACCTGCCGGCGAAGCCGGGCGCGCAGAGCCTGCCCGGTCTGGTGGTCTTCCGCTACGACGCGGAACTCTTCTACGCCAACGCCAACCGCTTCGCCGACCACCTCGAGTCGGTGATCTCGGCCGCTCCTGACCCAGTCCGTTGGGTAGCGCTGGACTGTGGCGCGATCGACGACATCGACTACTCGGCCGGCGTGACGCTGGCCAACCTCGTCAACTACAGCAGGGCTCACAACGCCCGCTTCGTGCTCGTCCGGCCGGATACCCAGTTGCTCTCGACGCTCCGGGCGTACGGGACCCTGGACGCGATCGGCCAGGACAACATCTTCCCGACCCTGGCGGAGGCGTTCCGCGCCTACCGGGCCGACCCCGACCCGCGTCTCCCTCTCAGCGGATGAGCCGTTGCGAGACATCCTCTGTGGATGAGGCAGGCGCCGCCCGTGCCGAGGCATGGTCGGTGGAAGCCTACGAGAGGAACGACCATGGGGTGCCTGTTCGCGCTGTTCGCCGGAGTCTTCCCCCGCCTGGCGCTGTTCATCGTCTGGGTGGCACGGCCCAAGTTGGTCGACGCCGCCTTCGACAGCTGGATCTGGCCGCTCCTCGGACTGATCTTCCTTCCCTTCGCAACACTCATGTACGTGATCCTCTGGCGGACGGGCGGTCTGAGCGGGCTGGACTGGTTCTGGGTGGTCCTGGCCGGCGTTCTCGACATCGCGCACTGGGGCGCGGGGTGGACGCAGCGCAGGCAGGCACCGGGTTATCCGTCCGGCGCGCAGGCCTGAGGACCAAGACCGCGGAGTGACCGACCGCTGACGCGACATGGAGGCAGGCACAAGTGAGCGAGATCGGTACCACAGCGTCGTCGGCGACCGGCGCCGAGCGTCCGCCCTACGGTCTTGCGGCGCATGAGGTCGTCGACGCGGCCGGCTCCGATGTCGTGACGGGGCTTGCCGGGAGCGAGGCGACGCGCCGGCTCTCGTCGTACGGCGCGAACCAGATCGCGGCCGAGAAGCCGCCCTCGATCTGGGCCATCGCGGGCCAGCAAGTGCGCGACCCGATGAACCTCATGCTGATCGCCGTCGTGGTCGTCAGCCTGCTGATCGGGGAGCTCTCGACCGGAGTCATCGTCGCCCTGCTCATCCTGCTGAACGTCGGACTGGGTACCCGCCAGGAGCTGACGGCACGGGCGAGTGTCGATGCCCTCGCCGATCTGCAGGTGCCGCAGGCCCGGGTGATCCGCGACGGCGACGTGACGATGATCGCGGCCACGCAGGTGGTTCCGGGCGACATCGTCGAGGTCGAGGCCGGCGACATCGTACCCGCGGACGGCCGGATCGTCCGGTCCGCGACGCTGGAGGCGCAGGAGGCTGCGCTCACCGGAGAGAGTGCGCCGATCGCCAAGGGCACCGCCGTGCTGACCGCCCCCGACGTCGGTCTCGGCGACCAGACCAACATGCTGTTCCAGAACACCTCGGTGACGCGGGGCACTGGCACGATCGTGGTCACCGCGACCGGGATGCAGACGCAGATGGGCCGGATCGCGACAATGCTCACCTCGGTGAAGCGCACCCGGTCGCCGCTCCAGCGCGAACTGGACTCGCTGACGAAGGTTCTGGGGATCATTGCCTGGGGTGCTGTCGCGGTCATCGTGGTGGTCGGCCTGATCCGCGGGACTCCCGGCAAGGACCTCCTGCTGCTCGGCACCGCGATGGCCATCTCGGCGCTCCCGACCGGTATGCCGGCGTTCGTCTCGGGCCTGCTCTCGCTCGGCGCGAAGCAACTGGCCGCGGCGAAGGCCGTGGTGAAGAACCTCACCGATGTCGAGACTCTCGGTGCGACCAGCGTCATCAACACCGACAAGACCGGGACGCTCACGTTGAACCAGATGATGGTCTCGACGTTGTACGCGAGCGGGTTGTGGTTCACCGTCGACGGCGAGGGCTACCGAAAGAGCGGCGCGATCCATTCGGTGGCCGGCGCCCCCGTGCCGGACTTCACACGCCTCGGTCTCGGGCTCGCCCTCGACAGCGACGCAGTGGTCGGCGACGACGGATCGGTGATCGGCGATCCGACCGAGGCCGCGCTCGTCGTACTGGCCGCGAAACTCGGTGTCGACGCCGAGGAGACGCGACGTACCTACCCGCGGCTGGCAGAGGTTCCGTTCGATTCCGAGTACAAGTTCATGGCGACGTTCCACCGGGTGAACGTCGACGGCGTCGAGCATCTCATCGAGCTGGTCAAGGGCGCGCCCGACGTCGTCGTGGCGCGCTGCAGCGAGGCGGGCGGACCGCTCAGCGGCTCGCAGGTCCCGATCACGCAGTCGCGGGAGGGCATCGACGAGGCCAACCTGCGGATGGGGCAGAAGGGTCTGCGCGTGCTCGCGTTCGCTGCCCGCCTGGTTGCCGACCACGAGCTGACCGCGATGACCGACGATCCGATGTCCTTGACCAAGGGGCTGTCGTTCGTCGGTATGGCCGGCATCATCGACCCGCTGCGCGCGGAGGCGAAGAGCGCAGTCGGTACGGCGCTTGCGGCCGGCATCGACGTACGCATGATCACCGGTGATCACGCGATCACCGCTCAGGCGATCGGCGAGGAGCTGGGCCTCGGTCCCGGGGCGATCAGCGGCGCGGAACTGCGTGCGCTCACCGACGAGCAGCTCAAGCAGCAGTTGCCCGAGTTGCACGTGTTCGGGCGGGTCACTCCCGAGGACAAGCTGCGACTCGCCCGGGCCATGCAGGAGCAGGGCCTGATCGTCGCGATGACGGGCGACGCCGTCAACGATGCCGCCGCCCTCAAACAGGCCGACATCGGGGTGGCGATGGGAAGCGGCAGCGAGGTGACCAAGCAGGCCGCACGGATGGTGCTCACCGACGACAACTTCGGCACCCTCGTGCACGCCGTCGAGATCGGGCGGCGCGTCTACGACAAGGTCGTCTCGTACGTGCGGTATCAGATGACGCAGCTGCTGGCGCTGGTCCTCCTCTTCCTCGCCGCCACCGTGTTCGACATCAACGACGGCGTGGCGATGACTCCGTCGATGGTCCTGTTCCTGTTGTTCTTCGCCACGGCCGTGGGTGTGGTGATCATCGCTGTCGACCCCGGTGATCCCGACGTGATGCACCGTCCGCCGCGCGATCCCGCCGTACCGATCACGAACCGCAACGCGGTGATCCGGTGGATCGTCTACGCGGCCGTGCTCTTCCTGGCGGCTTTCGTGCCGCTGGTGGCGGGGCCGGACGACCCGAGTACGACGCAGGGCACCGTCTCGCTGACGATGACGTTCGTAGTGATGGGTCTGGGGACCGTGTTCAACGCGATCGTCAACCGGCGCGCGCCGACCAGCGGATTGACACCACCGATCATGAAGGCCCTGGTGATCGGCCTGATCCCCGTCGTCCTGTTGTCCTTGGCGACCCAGCTCCCGACGCTTCAGGAAGGGATGCTCACCGTCACACTCAGCCCGCGCCAGTGGCTCGTCTGCTTCGGCCTGGCAGCGCTCCTTCCGATCGTCGTCGAGGTGGACAAGCTGGTCCGCAGGCGGCGGCTGCGGTCGCGGCCGACACTCAGCCCGGAGCACGCCGTCGCGCCGGCTCGTGCCAGGCGCACCGAAAAGGTAGGGGCCAGCGAATGACATCTCGCGAGCAGCGGATCGCCGACTTCATCGAGCCGTTCCGCGTCGAACCGGGCTCGAACGTCAAGCTGGCCAGGGACTTCGAGCCGGACTTCAGGGGCATGATCCGCTCCAAGAAGCGCGGCCGCAAACTGCTGGCCCAGGGGACCGAACTGTTGTCCGAGTATCAGTCCAGGCTGTACGCACAGCACACCCATGGCGTGCTGGTGGTGCTGCAGGCGCTCGACGCGGGCGGCAAGGACGGCACCATCCGCCATGTCATGACCGGCGTCAATCCCCAGGGCGTGTCGGTGAACAGCTTCAAGGTCCCCTCCAGCGCGGAGCTGGACCACGACTATCTGTGGCGCTACGGGCTGCGCCTACCGGGTCGCGGTGAGATCGGCATCTTCAACCGCTCGCACTACGAGGAGGTGCTCGTCGTCCGCGTGCACCCGGAACTCCTCGACCGCCAGAAGCTTCCGCCGGGCACCCGCCAGGGACTGTGGAAACGGCGCTATCGCGAAATCAACGAGTGGGAGCGAACCCTCAGCGACAACGGCATCAAGATCGTGAAGCTCTTCTTGAACCTCTCCCGGGAGGAGCAGCGGATCCGCTTCCTGCGGCGGATCGACCTGCGCGACCACAACTGGAAGTTCTCCGCGGCCGACATCCGCGAGCGCGAGTACTGGGACGACTACCAGAACGCGTTCTCGCGGATGCTGTCCAAGACCAGCACCGAGTGGGCGCCGTGGTACGTGATTCCCGCCGACCGCAAGTGGTACGCGCGCATCGCCGCCGCCTCGGTGATCGCCAACACGCTGATCGAGATCGATCCCCGGTATCCCAAGGTCGGCAACAAGGCGCGGAAGGCGTTGCAAGAGATCAAGGAGACGCTGGAGGAACAGGCCCCTGAGGGCGCGGCAGCCGATCCGTTCGCCGCGGAAGCCTAGGCCGATCGGCTGACCGCCATGGCCAGTGTCGAGGAACGCCCCGATGTGAAACCTCCCTGGTGGCAGGAGTACGTGCCCGCGGTCGGGGTGGCCAGGTCGTACGAGCGGGCATGGCTGCCGAAGGACATCGTCGCCGGACTCGTGCTGTCGGCGCTGCTGGTGCCACAGGGGATGGCGTACGCCGAACTGGCCGGGCTGCCGCCTGTGACTGGGCTGTACACCTCGATTCTCTGCCTGCTCGGCTACGCGGTCTTCGGACCGTCCAGAGTGCTGGTACTTGGTCCCGACTCGTCCCTGGGTCCGATGATCGCGGCAACGATAGCGCCGCTCCTGCTCGCCAACGGTGACCCCGCCCGGGCCGTCGCGCTCGCCTCGATGCTGGCCGTGATGGTCGGTGTGGTGATGGTGGTCGCCGGCGTGGCCCGGTTCGGGTTCGTGGCGGACCTGCTGTCGAAGCCGACCCAGATCGGCTACATGAACGGGCTCGCGCTGACCATCATCGTCGGTCAGTTGGACAAGCTCTTCGGTTTCTCGGTCGAGGCCGACGGGCTGGTGGCCGAGGTGCGCGCCTTCGGGTCGGGGCTCGCGGACGGTGACGCCAACGTGACGGCCGCGATCCTCGGGATAGGTTCGCTGGTCGGCATCCTGTTGCTGAATCGGCTGCTTCCCAAGCTGCCGAGCGTGCTCATCGTCGTGGTGCTGGCCGCCGTACTGGTCAACGGGTTCGACCTCGAGTCGCACGACGTCGACACGGTCGGCGTACTCCCCCAGGGATTCCCGCCCTTCACGGTCCCAGCGGTCAGCTGGGACGATCTGCCGCCGCTGCTCATCGGGGCGTTCGCCATCGCCGTCGTCGCGCTCGCCGACACGATGTCCACGGCATCGGCGTTCGCCGCGCGCAAGGGCGATCGGGTGCGCGGGAACCAGGAGATGGTCGGCATTGGTGCGGCCAACATCGCGGCCGGGTTCTTCCAGGGCTTTCCGGTCAGCACCAGCGGGTCGCGCACCGCCGTCGCCGAGCAGGCCGGATCCCGGTCCCAGCTGACCGGCATCGTCGGCGCCGCGATGATCACCGTGGTCCTGGTCTTCGCCACCTCGCTGATGCAGTACGTGCCTCAGCCGACCTTGGGCGCGATCGTCATCGCTGCCGCGCTGTCGCTGGCCGACATCGCCGGGACCCGCCGGCTGTGGCATCAGCGCCGGACCGAGTTCGGGCTGTCCATCATCGCGCTGCTCGGCGTGGCCTTCCTCGGTGTACTGCCCGGCATTCTCGTCGCCGTGGGCCTGTCCATCCTCAACGTCTTCCGCCGCACCTGGTGGCCGCACCAGGCCGAGCTCGGCCGGGTGGAGGGCATCGCGGGCCTGCACGACACCGAGAACTACCCCGACGCCGAACTCCTGCGCGGTCTGGTCGTCTACCGTTTCGACGCGCCCCTGATCTTCGCGAACGCGCGGATGTTCAGTGACAAGGTGCGGGAGATCGCCACGGATGATCCCGGCCTCCGTTGGATCATCGTGGCCGCCGAGCCGATCACCGACGTCGACACCACAGCCTCCGACATGCTGCAGGAGTTGGATGCCTGGCTCAACGCACACGGCGTGTCCCTGGTCTTCGCGGAGATGAAGGATCCGGTGCGCGAGAAGATCGAGCGGTACGAACTCACGCGGACGATCGACCCGGCGCATTTCCTCCCGACGCTCGACGAGGCGGTCGCGGAGTACGTACGGCAGACCGGCGCGAGTTGGCGCAGTCCGCAGCCGGAGGCTGACGACGGAGGGTCGCGGCGATGAGCCCGGCGGTGCGCGAAAGTCGCTTCATCCCTTGGGGGTGAAGACCCTAAATCGGGGCTCGGCGAGGCTGGCCTGACTGCTGCCGATCAGCCAGGAGGGGCATCATGCCTGAGCAGTTCCGAGGGACGATCAACGTCGACATTCGCGACTCCGAGCCGGATTGGACGCCGTTCGAACCGCCCAAGGCTCCCGAGGATGCACCGAACGTCGTCTACATCGTGCTCGACGACGTCGGCTTCTCGGCGATGAGCTGCTACGGCGGTCCGATCGAGACCCCTCACATCGACGCGATCGCCTCGCGCGGGGTGCGCTTCACCCAGTGGCACACCACCGCTCTGTGCTCGCCGACCCGGTCGTGCCTGCTCACCGGCCGCAACCACACCCGCAACAGCATGGCGTGCATCACCGAGGCGGCGATCGGATTCCCGAACGCGAGCGGCACGATCCCACCGGAGAACGGGATGCTGTCGGAGATCCTCGGCGAGCGGGGCTGGAACACCTACATGGTCGGCAAGTGGCACCTGTGCCCCACCGACGAGATGAACCTCGCCTCGACCCGGCGCAACTGGCCCACCGGCAGGGGCTTCGAGCGGTGGTACGGGTTCCTCGGGGCCGAGACGAACCAGTGGTATCCCGACCTCGTCTACGACAACCACCCGGTCGATCAGCCACGCTCGCCCGAGGAGGGCTACCACCTCACCGATGACATCACCGACAAGGCGGTGGAGTTCATCAAGGACGCCAAGGCGATCGCTCCGGAGAAGCCGTTCTTCCTCTACTACGCACCCGGCGCCTGCCACGCTCCGCACCACGCGCCGAAGGAGTGGATCGAGAAGTTCGCGGGCCGCTTCGACCAGGGGTACGAAGTGATTCGGGAAGAGACCCTGGCGCGCCAGAAGAAGCTCGGGCTGGTGCCGGCCGACACCGAACTGCCGCCGGTGAATCCGATCGGCACCCCGGAGTCGCGCAGCGGCCCGGACCACAAGCCGTTCCCGGCGCTGGACTACACCCGCCCGTGGGACACGCTCAACGCCGACGAGCGGCGCCTGTTCGCCCGGATGGCGGAGGTGTACGCCGGATTCCTCGCGCACGCCGACCACCACATCGGCCGGTTGCTCGAGTACCTGGAGCAGACCGACCAACTGGAGAACACCCTCGTCGTGGTCGTGTCCGACAACGGTGCGAGCGGCGAAGGCGGCCCGAACGGCTCGGTCAACGAGATGAAGTTCGCCAACGGGATCGACGACGACCTGGCGGAGAACCTCGCCAAGCTCGACGACCTGGGTGGTACGAGGACGTACAACCACTACGCGAACGGCTGGGCGATGGCGTTCAACACGCCGTTCAAGATGTGGAAGCGCTACGAGTTCAGTGGTGGCACCGCGGACCCCTGCATCATCTCGTGGCCCAAGGGCACCCAGGCCCGCGGGGAACTCCGCCACCAGTACCACCACGCGATCGACATCGTCCCGACGATTCTCGACGTCCTCGACGTCGATGCCCCGGAGGCGATCAAGGGACACACCCAGAGCAACTTCGACGGGATGAGCATGCGCGCCAGCGTCGACGACGCGTCCGCGGACTCCGGACGACGGACCCAGTTCTATTCGATGCTGGGATCCCGCGCGATCTACCACGAGGGCTGGAAGGCGGTCACCACCCACCCGACCATCGCCGGCTGGGGCGACTTCAACGCCGACGACTGGGAGCTCTACCACGTCGAGGTCGACCGGTCCGAGACCAGGAACCTCGCGGCGGAGCAGCCGGACAAACTGCGCGAGCTTGTCAACATCTGGTTCTCCGAGGCCGGCGCGAACAACGCGTTCCCGCTCGACGACCGCTCCGCGGTCGAGATCCTCACCACTGCCCGGCCCCAGCTGACCGCGGCGAAGGACCGCTACGTGTACTACCCGGACACGGCCCCGGTCTCGGAATGGCAGGCGGTCAACACCCGCAACCGCTCCTTCTCGATCGGCGCTCTGGTCGACATCCCGGCGCCGGGCGCCGAAGGCGTGCTGTTCGCGATGGGCGCGAGGTTCGGTGGCCATGCCCTGTACGTGAAGGACAACCGGCTGCACTACGTCAACAGTTTCGTCGGCGCGATCGAACAGCAGGTCGTCGGGACCAAGGACATCCCGACGGGCGAGAACCTGATCTTGTCGGCCTCGTTCGAGAAGCAGGGCATGGATCCCGACGGCGCGACCGGAACACTGTCGCTGTACCACGGCGACGAGAAGGTCGGCGAGGGACAGATCAAGACCCAGCTCGGGGCGTTCGCCATCGCCGGCGCGGGTCTGTACGTCGGCAGGCACGCCGGAGAGCCGATCACCGACGACTACCCGGGCCAGCCACCGCACGCCTTCACCGGCGGCACCATCAACCGGGTCGCGGTCGATGTCAGCGGTGATCCGTACCTCGACCTCGAACGCGAGGCCGCCCTGATGCTGATGCGCGAGTAGGCGGCCGGGCTCGTGACCGATCCCGTGGAGGTGCTGCCGTCCTGGAGGGACACTCCGGCACGGCAGGCGATCGTGGACTACGTCGGCCGGGCCGTGCAGGAGGGTGGGGCGCAGTACGTCCCGCCCTCCGAGCGGATCGCGGTGTTCGACAACGACGGCACACTGTGGTGCGAGAAGCCGATGCCGGTCGAAGTCGGCTTTGTCCTGCAGCGGCTGGCCGAGATGGCCGAACAGGACCCGAACCTTCGCTCCCGGCAGCCGTGGCAGGCCGCCCGGGACAAGGACTACGCGTGGCTCGGTGGCGCGATCACCAAGCACTACCACGGCGACGACAGCGGCGTGAAGGTGCTCCTGGGCGGCATCGTTCAGGCGTTCGCCGGGATGAGTGTCGACAGCTACGCGGAGCTGGCCGCGCGTTTCCTGCAGACGACGCCCCACCCGACGCTCGGCCGGCTGCTTCGGGAATGCACCTACCTCCCGATGATCGAACTGCTGCGCTACCTGGAGGCCCACGGGTTCACCTCCTTCATCGCGTCCGGAGGCGACCGCGACTTCATGCGACCGGTGACCGAGGAGCTCTACGGCATTCCGGCCGAGCGCATCATCGGCAGCTCGACCGGCCTGCGGTACCAGGACGACGACGCCGGCGGATCGGTCGTCTACCAGGCGGAGATGGACGTCTTCGACGACGGTCCCCTGAAGCCGGTACGCATCTGGAGCCGGATCGGCCGACGGCCCGTCGTTGCCGGCGGCAACTCCAACGGCGACATCCCGATGCTCCGGTACGCCGGGCATCCGACGCGGCCCGGACTACGGCTGCTGGTCCTGCACGACGACGAGGATCGTGAGTTCAGCTACACCGCCGGCGCCGAGACGTCGCTCGAGCAGGCCCGTGCACAGGACTGGACGGTGGTCAGCATCAAGAACGACTGGGCAACAGTCTTCGCCGAAGCCTGAGCGGGCTAGAAGCTCCCGATGCCCTTGCCGATCATGACCACGCCGATGACGAGGAGGAGGATCGCCATCACGACGGTGTTCTCCCGGACCAGCCATCCGCGCAGAGCCTCGAGCGGCTCGGCCAACCGGTCGGCGGCCACGAGGTAGCCGATCACGGGCACCGCGACGGTACTCGCGGCGATCGCGGTGAAGACGAGGATGACGACGACGGTCTCACCGGTGCCGAGGTTGCCACCGCCGATCGCGATGCCGGCTCCGGCGGCCATGATGAGGTTCTTCGGGTTGAGCGCCGACAGCAGGAAACCGAGGCCGAGCCCTTTGACCGTGGTGAGGGTGTCGATGGCCGACATCCACTTCGGCAGTTCGGGCTCCACCTGACCGCGCGGACGGGCCCTCCACTGCCTCGCGGCCAGGAGAATCAGAAGCACGCCGAGGGCCAGTTGGATCGTGCCCTTGACCGGACTCGAGGCGTCAGAATCGCCCTCGGACAGGAGCGACGAGAGCAGAGTGAAGGCGACGACAGCAACAACGATCCCGGCGATCCAGCCGATGAGGAACCCGATGCTGGTCGTCTTCGCGTTCGGCGACAGCAGCATGAGGATCGCCGCGATGATGGGGACCGGGCTGATCGCGACGCCCAGCGCGAGGGGAAGGATGTCACCGATCACGCCACCCATTTCTGCCCCTCTCTCAGCGCTCTGAAGGCCGTGTGCGGTCGAGCTGGGCGTCCAGCGTCATGGCTGCGTCGATCAGGGCGAGGTGGGTGAACGCCTGGGGGAAGTTGCCGATCTGCTCGCCGGTGAGGGCGATCTCCTCGGAGTACAGGCCGAGGTGGTTGGCGTAGGTGAGCATCTTCTCGAAGGTGAGCCGTGCCTCGTCGATCCGGCCGGCCTTGCCGAGCGCGTCGACGTACATGAAGGTGCACAGCGAGAACGTGCCCTCCGAGCCGCGGAGGCCGTCGGGCGACGCCTCGGGGTTGTAGCGGTAGACGAGGCTGTCGGTGACCAGTTCGGAATCCATCGCCCGCAACGTCGAGAGCCACCGCGGATCCTGCGGCGCGATGAACCCCACGGTGGGCATGCGCAGCAGGGAGGAGTCGAGCACCTTGCTGCCGTACTGCTGGACGAAGGCCCGGCGTTCCGGATCCCATCCGCGTGCCATCACCTGCTCGTAGATGGCGTCGCGGGCCTGGATCCACCGATCCAGCGGGGCCGGCCGCGACCGGCCGGTGGCGAGCCGGATCGCCCGGTCGAGCGCGGTCCAGCTCATGACGCGGCCATAGGTGAATTCCTTGCGCCCACCCCGCGTCTCCCAGATGCCCTCCTCGGTCTGGTCCCAGTTGTCGGTGAGCCAGTCGATCAGATCCCGGATCGCGAGCCAGCCGTCGTGGCCCATTTCGAGCCCGCGCTGGTCGGCGAAGTAGAGGCTGTCCAGCGCCTCGCCGTAGATGTCCAACTGCAACTGGTCGGCGGCACCGTTGCCGATGTGCACCGGGCGGGAGCCGCGATACCCCTCCCAGTGATCCAGGCTCTCCTCGGTGAGGTCGGACGAGCCGTCGACGCGGTACATGATGTTCAGCGGCCCACTGGCCCCTCCTGCCTTCTCCTGCACGCGGTCCCGCAGCCAGCCACTGAAGGCGGTGGCCTCCTCGGTGAACCCCATCCGCAGTAGGGCGTAGATGGAGAAGGACGCGTCGCGGATCCAGGTGTAGCGGTAGTCCCAGTTCCGCTCACCGCCGATCTGCTCGGGCAGCGCAGCCGTGGGCGCGGCCACCAGGCCCCCGGACGGCGCGTACGTCATGAGCTTCAGCGTGATCGCCGACCGCTGCAGCATCTCGCGCCAGCGACCGGTGTAGGTGGACTGAGCCAGCCAGGTCCGCCAGAACCGGGCAGTCTCGTCCAGCAGCCGCTGTGCCTCGGCGACCCGGATCTCCCGTGGCGGGCCGTCGGCCGCGGTCTCGAGCACCACGCCGCGGACTTGGCCGGCCTCCAGGGTGAGCGAGAACTGTACGTCGCCGGTGTCGTCGACCCGCGGCCGGGCGAGACGCTCGTCGTCGGGCTCCCGCACGATGTGGAAGGTCAGCGCCGAGCCATCGCTCGTGCAGACTCCGCCGTGCTCGGTCGCATGCCACTGATGGGACCTGCGTCCGTAGTCGAACCGCGGCGCGATGTGCACGTCGAACGTCATCCGGCCGCGGACGCAGCGGACCAGCCGCACGATCCGGTGGTTCAGGGTCGCCTGCGTACTGCTCGTCACCGGCATGAAGTCGATCACCTCACCGACGCCGGCCTCGGTCAGGAACCTGGTGATGAGGATCGCCGTGTCCGGGAAGTACAGCTGCTTGGTGTCGAACGTGCCGTGTGCCGGACGGATCCGGAGGTGGCCGCCCTTCTCGTGATCCAGCAGCGCCCCGCACACGCTCGGCGAATCGAAGCGGGGTGTGCAGAACCAGTCGATCGAGCCGTCCGTGCTGACGAGGGCGGCGGTCTGCAGGTCCCCGATCAGCCCGTGATCCGCGATCAACGGGTAGTGCTTCATCGCAGCGCTCCTCGTGATGGGCGACGGGTCAGCCGGCCGGACAACTCTGTTTCAGCGTTGTCGCCAGCGACGAGGCCGCGGTGCCGACCTGCGTGAGCGCCGTACTGATCGCCGGAGCCTTCTGCCTGAGGTTGTCCGCGGTCAGGCCACTGGCCGCGGTTTCCAATTCTGAGAACGCCGTCTTGACACCCTCTACGGCGGGCTTCAGTGCAGCCGATGCCGATGCCGCCGCGGCGTCCAGGCTGGTCTTGACACCTGCCATGGCGGTGTTCAGCGCGGTCAGACCATCCTGCAACGGCTGCACGCTCGTGAGGGTGTCCAGGGACGACTTCAGGGCCGACGCGGCAGCGCAGTCCGCCGCCGGCTCCCCCGTTGCCGGCGGCGCCGCAGTCGGTGACGGAGCCGTCGTGCCCTGTGTCGAGCTGTCGCTGCAGGCCGTCGGTACGACGAGCAGAGCAACGGTCACCAACGCGGCGGCGACCGATCGACGTACGCCGGTTCGCAGCATGGCTTCTGCTCGCGACTACTCGGCGGCCTTCTTGACCTCGTCCGCACTGTCCGCGTCGACCTCGTGCTTGGTCACCTTGTCCGCATGCGACAGCGCCTTGTCGACATCCGTGACCCACGTCTCTTCGAAGAGTGCCACGATGCCCGAGCTGTTGAGCGGCAAGGTGTCTTCGAGGTCGGCCTTGATCGCCTTCTTCTCCCGGTGGGACTTGAGCCCACCGATTCCGAGTCCGGCACCCGCACCGACCGCGGCACTCGCCAGCAGGCTGGGTGGGAAGATCAGGCCGATGACCGCACCGCCGACCGCGCCCCAGGCAGCACCTTTCCGGGCCGTGTGGAAGTCGTCGTCGACGTTGATCTTGCCGTCGGAGCCGCGGCTGACGAGGATGAGCCCGTCGACCTTGATCACATCGTCCGAAGCAGCTTGCTTGATGGCGTCCCAATCACCTTGTGCCGCCTCCGCGCCCGGATATGCAGCGATGTACAGGTCGACTGGAGCCTTGATGTCAGATCCCACGGGTCTCTCCTCTGGATCGGGCGACCGCGATCGCGCGGTCCGACGTACCTGTCGTGCACACCTTTCCTCCCGGCCCCGGCCGAACGCCTCACCCCCGGCGGACTAGGTGCACCGAGCGGCGGCCCGTCCCCGGATCCCTCGGCTGCGACCAGGCGTGAGCCCGAGGTTCATCCGTGCGGGGTGAGGTTCCGTTCGCCCGCTGCGGAGACGATCGATACCTTGGCCCGACCGGCGAGGAGGCGCAGCATGTCCGTCCCGGACTCCACGCTGTCCAGCGATCCAGAAGGCAGCACGCCCGAGGCGAAGCGGCCATCCAGGGGACGGTCGGCCGCGGTGATCGTCTGCTTGGTGCTGGCGGCGTTGCTGACGACGCCGGCGGCGATCGCGTACTGGGGACAACGCACGCTGAACGACACCACACGCTACGTGAACACTGTCGGCCCGCTGGTGAACTCGCCAGAGGTACAGAACGCCATCGCCACGAAGGTCACCGACACGATCCAGGATCAGGTCGACATCGAGGCGCTCCTCAACGACGTGTTCGCCGGTGTCATCACCGACCGGCCGCGTTTGCAGCGACTGGTCGGGCCCCTGTCCGGTGCGATCAACAGCCTGATCGACCGCCAGGTCCGGGAATTCATCGCCTCGGACGCGTTCGCCGATCTCTGGACGGCCGCCAACACCAGGGCCCAGCAGACCCTCCAGCGGGTGCTGAAGGGTGATCAGAGCGGCGCCGTCTCGCTGCAGGGTGAGCAGATCGTCCTCGATGTCTCCCAGGTCATCGACCAGGTCAAGCAACGCCTGATCGATCGGGGCCTCACCATCCTGCAGAACGTGCCCGTCCCCGACGTCGACAAGCAGATCGTGCTGGTGGAAGCACCCCAGGTGAAGCAACTCCGGACGATCTATGCGTTCGCGAACCCGGTGGCCCAGTGGCTGATCGTGGTGGTGGCGCTGCTCTATCTGCTCGCTCTGGTGCTCTCGCGGCGGCGTCCACGGACGACGGTGATCATCGGGGCACTGCTGGCCGGGAACGCACTGCTGATCGCGCTGGCGCTGACCATCGGACGGCAGTTGTTCATCGACGCCTTGGCAGGTACGACGTTCGGTCCGGCGAGCGCGGTCTTCTACGACCAGCTGCTTTCCTACCTCGAGCGTGGCCGGGAGGTGTTCTTCCGGCTCGGCTTGGTCATCGTGGTCATCGGCTGGTTCGCGGGACCCAACAAGTCCGGTTCTGCCGTCCGCGCTGCCATCCGCGATGGTCTGGAAGGCGTCGGCGGAGCCCTGGCCGACGGCCCGGTCGGCAGCGCGGGCCGCTGGGTCGCGGCCAACGCCCGATGGTTGCGGGTGGCCATTGGCTTCCTGGGCGCCGTCGTACTGCTCTGGGGCAACAACATCTCGACGTCCCGGCTGTTCTGGTCGCTCGCCCTCGTGGCCCTGTTGCTGATTGTCGTGCAGGTCCTGGTCGGCGCCGGCCGGGCGACGACCGCCTCCCGTCCCGTCCCACCGGCCGAAGCCGAAGCCGTACCCGGAACCGTGAACTAGCGGCGCATGAACATCGTCTGGGCCCTGGTGGTCACGGTTCTCGTGACCGCGGTCACCGTCACTGCAATGCTCCTCGTGCGCAGGCGGGCGCCGGAGGGCAGCTACTTCAGCGACGGTGACCGCGCCTCGGGCGTCTTCGGTGTACTCGCCACCGGATTCTCGGTCCTTCTCGGCTTCATCATCTTCTTGTCGTTCACCTCGTACGACGATTCGCGAGCCGGCGCCGAGACCGAGGCGACCATTGTGGCGCAGCAGGTTCAGACCGCCCAGTACCTGCCTGACAAGACCGCGGCGGCGCTCACCGGCTACCTGATCTGCTACGCACGGTCCGTAGCCGGACCGGAGTGGGTGGCCATGGACAACGGCACGCTCAGGAACTCCGTCAACCCGTGGGGTGTGCAGATGTTCCTGACGATGTCGGCCGTCAACCCGAGTACGCCGACCGAGCAGTCGGCGTACGACCGGTGGATGGATCAGACCGCCCAACGGGAACAGGCGCGCATCGACAGGGTGCACGGAGCGGAGGGGATCATCCCGACGCCCTTGTGGCTGGTCCTGTCGGTGATCTCGGTGGTGATCTTCGTGTACCTGTTGTTCTTCGCCGACCGGGCCGAGGGCGCGGTGACGCAGGGCGTCCTGATGGGCAGTGTGACGGTGGTCATCACACTGCTGCTGTTCCTGCTCGTCTTTTTCGACCATCCACACGGCGCAGGAGTGGGAAGGTTGGAGCCGACCGCGATGACGCGAACCATCAGCCTGATCGATACCCAACTCGAGATCGTCGGGCTCGAAGTGGCCCCTCCGTGTGACGAGCATGGCAACCGCCGCTGAGGAGAAGCCCGATCGTGGCCGCACCTGGCAGGAGGTGCTGGTCACCGTCCTGCTGGTGGTCGCCGCCGTCGGGACCTCGTGGAGCAGTTACCAGGCGACCCGGTGGAACGGCGAGCAGGCCAAGGCGGCCGGCCGCACGAACGCGATTCGGATCGACGCTGCCCGGGCGCAAGGCCAGGCCCAGGCCCAGACCCAGGTGGACGTCGCCACCTTCATCGCGTGGGTGGACGCGGATCGCCGAGGTGACGCCGCCATCGCCGACTTCTACGCCGAGCGTTTCCGCCCGGAGTTCCGGCCCGCGTTCAACGCCTGGATGGCGACCCGCCCGGCCACGAACCCGGATGCGCCGCCGACGCCCTTCGCCATGCCGCAGTACCAGCTCGCGTCGCGGCAGGAGGCTGAACGGCTCGACGCGGCTGCCGCGGCCTCCGCGACCGACGTGCTCCGCGACATACAGATAGCCAGCAACTATGTACTCACCGTCGTCCTGTACGCCGTGGTCCTGTTCTTCGCCGGGATGAGCACCAAGATCGCCCGTCGCCGCCTGCGCTGGATCCTCCTCGGGGTCGGCTGTCTCGTCTTCGTCGCCGCCATCGCCTGGATCGCCACCTTCCCGATCAGCGTCGAGATCTGAGCGGTCGCTCGTCCCCTGGGGATGATGCCGGGCCTGAGGTGGTAGGTCAGCCTGGTGCCATCCTCCGCTGCGGCGGAGCGGTTCGATCACGACGTGACAAAGGAGTGAACGACAGTGGCACAAGGGGCTGCAGCATCGCAGTACGAAGGCGCGGGCGAGGAACACGAGGTCAGCGGCTGGGCGGTCGGCTTCATCCTGTTCGCCGGCGTCATGATGGTCATGTCCGGAGGCTTCCAGGCATTTTCCGGTCTGGTGGCACTCTTCGAGAACGAGTTCTACGTAGCCACCCGTGACTACCTGTTCCAGTTCGACGCCACCGCGTGGGGCTGGATCCACCTGCTGTTCGGCATCGTGGTGATGCTGGCCGGGTTCGCGGTCATGGCGGGCCAGACCTGGGCGCGGGTGGTGGGCATCATCCTGGCCGTGCTGAGTGCGCTGGCCAACTTCACCTTCATCCCGTACTACCCGTTCTGGGCAATCACCATCATCGCCATCGACATCTTCGTCATCTGGGCGCTGGCCGTACACGGTCGCGATCTCCACGACGCCAGAGCCTGACGGCCGACGAGAGAGGACCGAGATGGCTGAGAAAAGAGGCGGGGGCGTCCTGGCCGGCATCGTTGTGTTCGCCGGCTCGCTGCTCGTGGTGATCGGAATGGTCAACGTCTTCCAGGGATTCATCGCCCTTTTCAACGACGAGCGTCTGGCGATGACGCGGAACAACCTCATCGTCGTGGACACGACCGGGTACGGATGGGTGCTGCTCATCTCCGGGCTGCTCATGCTGGGCGTGGCCGCCGGCCTGCTCGCGGCACAGACGTGGGCCAGGTTCGCGGCCATCGTGCTCGTGTGCCTGCACGCGGTGACGCAGATCGCCTGGCTCGGGGCCTACCCCGTCTGGTCGCTGCTGATGATCGCGCTGGACACCGTCGTACTGTTCGCGCTCACCGTCCGGTGGTCCGACGTACGGGAGCGGATCGGTGGGCAGGGCGACGTGGACTGGAACGAGCAGGAAGAAATCCAGCTCTCTGCCACCAAGCAGCGCATCCCTCCGATGGCCTGAGTGACGGCGCGGCGCCCCAGCTGGGTCCGTGACTCAGCTGGCTCGGCGCCGCGCATCGTCGACGTACGGAAGCGGGTTGCCGGATGCTCGTGCGCCGGAGGCGAGCCAGGCCGCCAGTCCCTCCGGAGATCGCCGCTGGAGCTCGTCGAGGTACTGCTGACGCTTCTTGACAACGGTCAGGCGCTCCGCGGCCGTCGCGGCAGTCTCCAGCAGGCGGAAGCTCCGGCGCCAGGCCAGGCACAACGCCTCATCGCCGAGGGAACTGAGCTCCGGCGCCGGGGCGGCCGCGGGACCGTCGGCAAGCGACGTCACGGAGTTATATGGTGTCGTCGGCTCCGGCCTTACGACGGGACGATCCCCGTTGGCCTTCCGTCGCGCCCGGACCAGCGAGGTGAGAGCCGGCGTGGTCAGCGCCAGGATCACCACGACCAAGACGCCGGCGACCTTGGCGACCGCGATCAGGCCCACGGCCGCGGGCGTCATCAGCCCGGCGCCGAGCGTGACCCGAACGACCCTGGCCACCGCGACCCGTCCGTCCCCTCCCCACATGGACGAGGCGACGACGGCCGTCGCCATCGCGACAACGACCACACTGATGACGACCCCGACCAGACCCCACGTGGCGATCGCGCAGACGAGACCGATTGTGGTGGCCAGGTAGACACACCACGACCGGATCGTTCGGCTCGTGCTGCGGGATGTGCCGGGATCGGGTAAATCGGCGCCGGATGACCGCCTCAGCTCGCTCACGTTCTCAGTCCTTTGCCCCGGTTCTCGATCGCGTTCTTCCGCCATCGAGCTCAGCGTCAGCATGCACCGGGCCCACAGGTCCTCGCCTCCTCCTGCCAGGGTGAAACGGGTCAGGGCTCTTGCGGCTGCAGGCGGGCGTGCGTCCGGCAGTGGCGAAGGCAGGCCCGCCTCACCCGTGCGGGGTGAGCTACCGCCGCCAGTCCTGGGGCAGCATGGGTAGGGTCGACGAATATCGGTGTCATTCCGTCTCGAAAGCTGCGGTGAAACCACCGCGCACCGCCCGTCGACCAGTCGAGTGGTCAATCGCCGGGAGGGGAGATGCCGGGCGGTCAGCAGGTAGGGGACGGGCGCGCACACCGCTTGATTCCGATGCACAACGGGGGGCAGACGGCCCGGCCGGATCCGTCGGCGACACCTTGGCGGACGGTGGTTCGGCAGCGTCTTCTGGACCTGGTGAGCCAAGGAGTACAGGGCCCGCTGACGCTTGTCAGTGCGCCCGCGGGCTTCGGGAAGACGATCCTCCTGTTCTCGTGGGAGGCACTCGGCACCTGGGGCAGCCCGGTCAAGCACATCACTGTGGACGCCGCCGGCGAGCACGCCACGGCTTCGCTGCAGTCCGTACTCGACGGCCTCCACCTGAGGGGGGCCGGCCTCGCCGAAGAGCCCGCGCTGGTCCTCGTGATCGACTGCGGCGATCTCACCCTGACGTCGGAGCTCTGGGACAGCGTCGATCGCCTCGTCCGGGGCAATGCAAGCGTGCGGATCGTCCTGCTGACCCGCGCGGATCCGCCGCTGCCGCTCTATCGCTACCGGCTGGCGGGCACCGTGACCGAGATTCGCGCCGCCGACCTGGCCTTCACGGTGGAGGAGGCCGCCGGCCTGATGCGGCAGGAGAACCTCGAGCTGACGCCGGCCGAGGTGGCAGAACTCTGCGCCAGGACGGACGGCTGGCCGGCGGGCCTGACGTTCGCGGCGATGAATCTGGCCGGGAAGGCCGACACCGCACAGGCCATCCGGGAGTTTCGGGGCGATATGGGGAACGTGGCGGCGTTCCTGATGACCGAGGTGCTGCAGACGCAGCCCTCCGCGCTGCGGGACTTCCTGCTCCGGACCTGCATCGTCGACAAGCTCTGGCCCGAGCTGGCCGAGGCGCTGACGGGTCGCGTCTGTGACCGTCGGTCGCTGGAGTTCTTGTCCCACGGGAACGCGTTCACCCAGCGGGTTCCCGGCACCGGCGACTGTTACAGCTACCAGTCACTCTTCCGTGAGTTCCTCCGGGCGGAACTGCTGTTCGAACGGCCGGCTCTGGTCCCCGAGCTTCACCGCACCGCCGCCGCCTGGTTCGCGCAGAACGGGCACCGGCTGACGGCGGTCCACCACGCCGTCACGGCCGGGCACTGGGGGGATGCGGCACGGTATCTGGTGGAAGAATTCGACTTCGCGCAGCTACTTGTCGGGCGCCGGCGGCAGCTACTGAAAGCTTTGGTCGCTGACCTTCCCGACGACGTGGAGGGAGCGGATGCCGCGGTGGTGCGGTCCGCTCGAGCACTCGCGGAGTTCGATGTCGAGCGGTGTACGGCGGAACTGAGCAAGGCTCGACGCAGCCTGGAGCAGGGCGTCCCACCACGGACACCCACCCACGAGCTGGCGATCAGCGTGCTGCAAGCGATCTCGGCGAGTCTTCGGGCCGATGTCACCACGGCGTTGGACGCCACGCTCGCCGCCGAGGCGGGCCTCGGCGCGGCATCGGTGGGATCGAGGGCCCTGCATCCGGAGCTGACGTTCCTCGTTGCCGGATGCAAAGGCCGGGTCCTGCTCCAGCGCGGTGACTTCCCTGGAGCCGCGGAGGCCTTCGCCGAGGCGATCGCGATTGCCGACGAAGCCGGTCTGCACGAGGCATTGGCAGACGCCTTGGGGATGGCCGCGCTGGTGGAGGCGGTGTGGGGACACCTGCGGCGGGCCGGCGAGCTCGCCGCGCAGGCGACCGCTTCAGCGGAGTCCGGGGCTCGCCTGGATGAGCCCCAGTCGGCGATCGTGGCCCGAGCCTGGGTGAGTGCGGACCAAGGTGAGCTCACGGCAGCCCGGGACCTGGTGCATCGCGCCGGGGACGCCGTACCGACGTTCGATGTCCGGGTTCTCGCAGCCCTCGCGGCCCTGGTCCGGGCAAGAGTGCTCCGGGCCGGAGGAGATGCCGACCTGGCTCGGGCTGAGCTGAGGGCGGCCGGCAACAGCTATCGCGGCGGAACTGACGATTGGCTCGGCCAGTCCCTCCTGGTGGACGAGGCGAAGATTCTTGTGGCTCAGCACCTGCCACATGAGGCCATCGCTGTGATCGAGCACTCCCCTGGCCGCCACCAGGTCGAATCGATCCTCGTGCTGCAGCGGGCGGCTACAGAGGTTGGAGTGCGGGGTCCTGCGTTGCCGTCTCCGGTCACGCAGCGGGCCACATCCCTGGAGACGCAGATCGACAGCTGGCTGGTTCAAGCCGCGGAGTCGATCAGAGCCGGCGAGTCCGGCCGGAGCGATCTCCATGTGGAGCGCGCCTTGCGACTGGCCGCGCCCGAGCACCTCCGCCGTCCGTTCTCGGACGCGCCGCCACCGCTGCGAACGTTGCTCCAGCCAACCGGCGAACTGATGCGGCGTCACGCCTGGCTCCGCGCGCCGAGATCCACCCGCGACGGCGCCGCGGATCAATCGACTCGCAGCCGCTACGAACTCGTCGTCACCGTCGCCTTGAGCAGCAAGGAGCACGAGGTGCTGGAGTACCTCGCCGAGCTCCTGACCACCGAAGAGATCGCCAGCATCATGTATGTCTCGGTCAACACGGTCCGCAGCCATGTGCGGAGCATCCTGCGCAAGCTGAGCGCCTCCCGGCGCAACGAGGCCGTACGGCGAGCGTGGGAGCTGGGTCTGCTTCCCCCACGCCCCGAGATCTGAGGTGAGAAATGAGCGGCCTCCATCAGCTCACCGCTGACGTCCGTGCACTGCTCGCGGCGTACCGGTTCGAACCCGTGACGACGGAGGCGGGGCGGTGACGGAGGGCACGTTCGCGGTCCTCGCGCTTCTGATCCTCGCGTGGGCAGTGATCTCGGGCCTCCTGGCCCGCTGGAACATCACCGGTCCGCTGGTGTTCGCGGTCGCCGGCTATGCACTGGGGAACCCTGACTGGGGCCCGCTCTCGGTGGACGTCGAGGCGCCCTCCGTCCATCTGCTCGCGGAGCTGACGCTGGCGCTCCTGTTGTTCTCCGATGCTGCCAGAGTCAACATCTCCAGGTTGAAACGAGACATTCGCCTGCCCGGCCGCCTGCTGGCGCTCGGCCTTCCCCTGTCCGTGATCCTGGGCTCTCTCCTGGCCGCCTGGTTCTTCGACGATTTCACCTGGGCGCTCGCCGGCTTCGTCGGCGCCACGCTGGCTCCCACCGACGCTGCTCTCAGCGCCCAGGTGATCAACGATCGCCTCATCCCCGTGCGCCTGCGTCGCGCACTCAACGTGGAGAGTGGACTCAACGACGGCATCGTCACACCGATCGTCACGTTCACGCTGGCTGTCGCCGCCGGTGAACTCGGCATCGAAAGTCACGACGGCGCCGACCACGGCGGCGGCGCGCTGCTCGAACTCGCCGTCGGGCTCATCGCCGGCCTTGCGATCGGGACAGCGAGCGCCTGGCTGTTGACAGTCGGCTCGCGACGGCACTGGATGATTGCCGACGCACGGCCAATCGGAACGCTTGCTGCCGCACTCAGCAGCTTCGCCCTCGCCGTCGCGTTCGGCGGCAACGGATTCATCGCGGCGTTCGTGGCAGGCATCGCCTTCAGAGCAACGCTCGACGAGCAGACTGTCGACGCGGACACCGTCGTCGAGCTGCCGGAGCTGGTCGGCGAGGTTATGGCACTCGCCGTCTGGTTCCTCTTCGGAGCCGCGCTGCTGCCGATCGCCCTGCACAACTTCGGCTTCACGCTCCTCGCGTACGCCGTACTGAGTCTGACCGTGGTCCGCATGGTTCCGGTCGCCCTGTCCCTGCTCGGAGCGGGTCTGGACCGCAAGACCGCTCTGTTCGTGGGATGGTTCGGGCCGCGCGGCCTGGCCTCGGTCGTGTTCGCGCTGCTGGCAGTCGAGGAGCTCGGCGAGATCCCGGTGGTCGAGCGCGTCGTCGCCGTCGTTGCGCTCACCGTGTTCCTGAGCGTGGTACTCCACGGTGTCACGGCCGGTCCGCTCGGACGCCGCTACGTCCACCTCGAGCAGGCCGACGAAGACCAGGGCGGCGGACCTCGATCACGACGTACGTCCAGAGATCTCGGCAGCCCCGACGCCCTTCGTAGCGACCAGCCGTGACAAAAGCCCTGTCCCACAACAGCCGGCAGCGCCATCAGACCGGGCCAGTTTCGGGATCGCTCTCGCGGGGTACATTTCGGCTGCTGTTATTCGGTCATCAGCATGCCGCTTGCGACGCAGAAAGTCTGAAATCATGGGCTTCCAGCCCGGCGACGGAATCGATCGGCCCCGGATCGACGAGTCCGAGACGGCCTCGCTCAGAGAGCAGGCCACCGGCGTACTCGCCGCGTATCACCACATCGAATTGGCCGAGGCAGGCATGCTTCTGATCGTGCTGGCCGAGTATCGCGACTGCTCGGTCGATGCACTGGCCGCCGAGGTACTGCGCACGGCAGTCACGCACCCTGCGGGGATCGACGAAGCACCTCAGTCCCGCGACTTCTCTCCGGAACGAAGCGGCACAGCGGAGTAGCAGCCCTGTCCGCTCGGATCGTCCTGCCGGGATGAGGTTGCGGCGGTCGCCGGTCCCTAGGCTCGACAGCGCCGGGACAGGATGAGGCCCTTTCTGGATGAGGCCCTTCTGAAGGAGGCGACCTGACGTGGGCGCACATCCCGTACGCCGTTGGCTCCGGTCGGAGCGGCCGAACGTGCGCGCCGATGTGGTCGCCGGTCTGCCGGGCGCGATCAGCAGCGTGCCGGACGGGATGGCAACCGCAGTACTCGTCGGTGTGAACCCGATCCACGGCCTGTATGCGTCGTTCGCCGGTCCGGTCGCGGGAGGGCTGTCGTCGAGCACCCGGCTCATGGTGATCACCACGACCTCCGCGGCGGCTTTGGCGGCCGGGTCGGCACTGGCGGACGTGGATCCCGCGGACCGGCCGGACGCCGTGATCCTGCTGACGCTCATCGCCGGTGTGGCGATGATCGTGGCGGGGGTCGCAAAGCTCGGGCGTTACACGCGGTTCGTGTCGCACTCGGTCATGATCGGGTTCCTGACCGGGATCTCGGTCAACATCTTCTGCGGCCAGATCTCCGTCCTGACCGGCGCGGAGGCCAGTGGAGGATTCGCGCTGGCCAAGGCGGTCGACGTTGTCACCCATCCGTCGCGGATCGACATCCCATCCCTGCTGGCGGGGCTGGCAGCCCTGGGCATCCTTGCCGGTCTGTCCCGGACCCGCCTGGCCCCGGTGGGCGCACTGGTCGCGCTGGTCGTCCCGACCGCGGTGGTGATCATCGCCGGTGCCGATTCGGTGACACGGGTGGAGGACGTCGGGGAGATTCCGCCCGGTATTCCGCTGCCGCACCTGCCGGACCTCAGCCTGCTGTCGTTCTCCCTGGTGACCGGTGCGCTGTCCGTCGCCGCCATCGTCCTCGTCCAGGGCAGTGGGGTCGCCGAGGCCGCACCCAACCGCGACGGAACCGTCTCGAACCCCAACCAGGACTTCATCGCGCAGGGCGTGGGCAACCTCGCGGCCGGCTTCTTCCGCGGTCAACCGGTCGGCGGCTCGGTCGGCCAGACCGCTCTGAACCAGGCAGTCGGCGCCCGCACCCGGTGGGCTGCGATCTGTGCGGGTCTGTGGATGCTGGTGATCCTCGCGGCCTTCTCCGGCGTGGTCGGAGTTGTCGCCATGCCGACCCTGGCCGCCGTACTCATCTTCGCGGCCGTCGGCTCGCTCAGGCTGGGCGAGCTGAAGACGATCATGCGCACCGGCCCGACCTCACAGATCGCGATCGTCTCGACGTTCGTCGCGACCTTGTTCCTTCCGATCGCCGCCGCCGTCGGGATCGGCGTGACGCTGTCGCTGCTGCTGCAACTCAACCAGGAGGCGATGGATCTCAAGGTCGTCGAACTGAAGCCCGCCGGCGACGGCCGGTGGATCGAGCACCCGGCTCCCAAACAACTGTCGAGCCACCAGACGATCGTGCTCGACGTCTACGGCAGCCTGCTCTACGCGGGTTCCCGCACCCTCGGCGCCCGGTTGCCCGATCCGGCCGGCGCCGAAGCGCCCGCCGTCGTACTCCGGCTCCGTGGCCGGACCTCCGTCGGCGCGACCTTCGTCAAGGTCCTGGCCGACTACGCTGCCGCCCTGCACGCGGTAGGCGGCCGCCTGTACCTCAGCGGCGTCGACCACGGCCTGGCCGAACTGCTACGCCGTACCGACCGAGTGGATGTCTCCGGTCCGGTCACCGTCTTCGAGGCCAGCGAACTGGTCGGGGAATCAACCGAAAAGGCCTTACGCGAAGCAGAAACCTGGGCAGTCGGCCATCGCACCGACACCCCGGATCAGTGAGCGTCGAGGGGGTTCCCGGCGATTCTGCCGGTGAGGCCGGACTGGATTGCGCGGGCGGCGGAACTGGTGGGCTTTCGGTCGGCTTGGGACTGGAAGCAGGTGAGGAACTCGGTGGTGAGGTCGAGGCGGGGGTGTTGCTGGAGTACCTCGGCTCGGAAGGCGGGAGTGAAGTCGTCGATGTTCTTTCCGACGATGTCCACTGCTGCGGCGCGCGACAACAGGTGACCTTCGGGGTCGTCGGCCGCGTCGACGTCGGGCCACATGTGCCGGACGATGACTTCACCGAGGCGTTCGCGGCGCTCGCTCGGCCAGCCGGCACCCGCGGCGAACACCCGGGCGACGTGGCCGCCGGCCTCCTCGAAGGAGACGGTGTGGCTGTCGAACTCCGCCACCAGGCTGATGTCGTGGAACATCGCAGCCGTGAACAACAACTCGGCGTCGTACTGGATGCCCTGCTGCGTGCCGTACGCGGCCGCCCACACGTAGACGCGGTGCGAATGGCTCAGCAGGGCGGGTGACAGATACGCGGAGACGATCTCCAGAGCCGCTGACGACGCGGCCGTACCAGGAATGGTCATGCTTCGACGGTACGGCGCGAAAGGCCCGCACCACTGGTCCAATCCGGCTGCACGGTCATGGGCCAGCCACCGCGGAAGCGGCCCATCACCTACGCCGTCAAATGGCCCACCGGTGGCGGGCCGCAAGCGCGTACGGTCGATGTCGAAACCATCACAACGACTAGCGCAAGGATCTTCATGCGTGCCATCACAGCCCGGGACCGCGCGGCCGGCGTCGGCGGATTGACCCTGACCGATCTCCCCTATCCGCACGCTTCGGAGAACGACGTCATCGTGCAAGTGCACGCCGCCGGCTTCACCCGTGGCGAGCTGGACTGGCCAGGGACGTGGACCGACCGCGCCGGCCACGACCGCACGCCAACGGTCCCCGGCCACGAACTGTCGGGTGTCGTCGCCGAGCTCGGCTACGGCACCACCGGGCTGACGGTCGGGCAGCGGGTCTTCGGACTGACCGACTGGAGCCGCAACGGCACCCTCGCGGAGTTCACCGCCGTCGAGGCCCGCAATCTGGCCCCGCTCCCGGCGAACGTCGACCACGTCACCGCAGCCGCTCTGCCGATCTCCGGCCTGACGGCCTGGCAGGCGCTGTTCGACCACGCCCAGCTGAAAGCAGGCCAAGTCGTCCTCATTCACGGAGTCGGTGGCGCCGTCGGCTCCGTCGCCGCACAACTGGCCCGCGATGCGGGAGCCCACGTCATCGGCACCGGCCGAGCCTCCGACCAGGCCATGGCCTCCGATCTAGGCGTCCACGCCTTCCTCGACCTCGATCGCGAACGCCTCGAGGACGCCGGGGCGGTCGACGTCGTACTGGACGTCATCGGCGGCGACATCCGCGACCGCTCCACCGCGCTGCTGCGCCCCGGCGGCACCCTCGTCACCATCGCCGATCCACCCACCGTCCACCCGCACGACGGCCGGGCCGTCTTCTTCGTGGTCGAGCCCCACCGCGAACAGCTCGCCCAACTGGCGTCCCGCCTCCACGAAGGCCGGCTCGTCCCCCTCGTCAGCACCGTCCGTCCTCTGGCCGACGCTCCGGCCGCCTTCACCGAACGCGGCAGAACGATCATCCAGGTGACCACGGACTGATACGGCCCTTTGTCGGGACGCGCCGGTAGTGTCCTGCCCGTGGACGTTGGGGAGCGCATTCAGGAACTTGCCGATCAGATCGTCGTACTGCGGGACGCCTACTACCGCGGTTCGCCGTCGGTGGCCGACGCGGAGTACGACGCGATCGAGGACGAGCTGCGGACACTGATCGACGCCAATCCGGAGCTGGCGCCCGACCCCAACCCGTTGGACCAGGTGGGTGCGCCCGCGGTCCTGCACGCGCCGATCCGGCACTCGCGGCCGATGCTGTCCCTGGAGAAGGCGACCCGGCCCGAACAGGTCGAGGGCTTCTTCAGTCGCTTCCCCGGCCAGTCGGTGGTGGTCATGCCGAAGCTGGACGGCCTGTCACTCGCCCTCGTCTACGAGAACGGGCGCCTGGCACGAGCGATCACCCGCGGCGACGGGACGACCGGCGACGACGTGACCCCGCTCGTGCGGGCACTCGCGGACGGAGTCCCGGACCGGCTCGACGTCCAGGACCGCACCGAGGTCCGCGGCGAGGCGGTCATGTTGCGCTCCACCTTCGCCGCCTACAACGCCGCCCACCCCGACAAGCCTCTGATCAACCCACGAGGCGCCGCCGCCGGCACGCTCCGCGCCAAGGATCCGGCCACCGTCGCCGAACGACGGCTGCAGTTCCTGGCCTTCGACCTGCTCAGCGACCGCGACTCCGCCGACGCCGATCTCGAGCGCGCGCTGCAGACGATGGGATTCACCGTCGCCGACATGCGCCACTGCGACGACGCCGCGGCGGCGCAGGCGGTGATCGCGACGATCGAGCAACAACGCAACGAACTGGACTACGACCTGGACGGCGCCGTACTGCGGTTGGCGGATCGGGACGCCTTCGCCGCGGCCGGCACCCGTTCCAGCTCGCCACGCGGCGCTCTGGCGTACAAGTTCGCCGCCGAGGAGAAGACCACCGTGCTGGCCGACGTGGTCTGGGACGTCGGCAAGACCGGCAAGATCGCGCCGGTCGCCTGGCTGGAGCCCGTCTTCGTCGGCGGTACGACGGTCACGCGCGCGACGCTGGCCAACCAGGAAGTGATCCGCGCACGCGGCATCAAGATCGGTGACACGGTCCTGGTACGCCGTGCCGGCGACGTGATCCCGTTCGTGGCCGGCGTACTCGACGCGTCCAAGCGCACGGGCGCGGAGCGGGACATCGTGCCGCCTGCCGTGTGCCCGTCGTGCGAGCAGCCCCTGATCGAGCAGGGCAACAGCCGCGAGCTGTTCTGCACCAACGTCTCCTGCCCAGCCCAGACCGTACGGCGGCTGATCCACTGGGCATCCCGGGCGGCCGCCGACATCGACGCCATCGGCGGGGTCTGGATCGAACGACTGGCCGAGGCCGGGATCCTCGAACACCCCTCGGACTTCTACCAACTGACCGCTGAAAGGCTGCTGGAGTTCGATCGCATCGGGGACATCTCGGCTGCTCGCATGATCGAGTCGATCGACACAAGCCGCCAGGTCGGCCTCCGCCGGGCCATGATCGGCCTCGCGATCCCGATGGCCTCCGAAGGCACCGCGGCCAGGCTGTGCCGCGCGGGCTTCGCTTCCCTGGAAGAGGTTGCCGACGCGGGCGTCGACGGGCTCGTCGCCGTCGACGACATCGGTCCGAAGGTCGCCGCCTCTCTGATCGAACACCTCACCCGGCTACGGCCTGAGCTCGAACGGCTTCGCGCGGCCGGCGTCTCGCTCGACGTACGCGACGAGGACCTCCCACCGGTCGTCGCGGCCGGCGCACCGCTGGCCGGAAAGACGGTGGTCGTCACCGGCTCGATCAGCGACCCCCGCTCCGGCGAGAAGGTCGCACGCCCGGCCTTCCAGCGACTCTGCGAGAAGGCCGGCGCCACCATCGCCTCCTCGGTCTCGGCCAGCACCGACTTCCTCATCACCGGCGCCGACGTCGGCGCCGCAAAACTCACCAAGGCCGAAAAACTCGGCGTCACCGTCGTCGACCAATCCGAGATCTGGCAACAACTCCAGGCCGCCGACCTCCTCAACCGCTGACCCCAGCAGGATGTAGGTGAGAGGACTCTCATGCTCGCCTAAGGTTTGGCGCGCATATTGCTCCGGTGGTCGCCCGGGAGGATGCCCGGTCTGCGGTCGGTCGGGTGCTGTGGCCGATCTGTGCGGCGATCATGGCGCTGCACGTCGTGGCCGTCGCGGTGCGGACCCTCCTGCGTCCGGGCGGCGGCGTACTGGCCGATGTGCTGAGCCTGCTGAATGCCGCGCAGGAGCGCTCGCTGGCGAGCTGGCGTGTTCTGACCGCAGTCCGAGTACGCCGCTCAGACAGCCGCCTGACCGTGTCCTACGACTGTCCGTAGTCGCCGCCTGACGCTCGGAGATCGTCCGACGTGATCAGGAATTTGCTCGTGTCCGGCCTGGGTTCGCGCGTAGGCTCGCGGCAAGCAGACCTTGTGCCCAGGGGGGATCACGTTGAGCCAGCCAGCGACCCAGTCCGACTACCCGGACCACATTGATGCCGCTGTTCTGAAGATCGCCGGCGTCGTGGTGCTGGGCGCCATCATGTCGATCCTCGACATCACGGTGGTCAACGTCGCACTGCCGACCTTCCAGCTCGAGTTCGGCACACCCGAGGATCCGGTCACGTACGCGCACGTGGCCTGGACGGTCACGGCGTACACGCTCGCGCTCGCGACCGTGATCCCGCTGACCGGATGGGCGGCCAACCGGTTCGGCACCAAGCGGCTCTACATGGCCGCGATCTTCCTCTTCACCGCCGGATCCGCGCTGTGTGCCACGGCCACGAGCATCGACATGCTCATCGCCTTCCGCGTCCTGCAGGGACTGGGCGGCGGCATGCTGATGCCACTCGGCATGACGATCATGACCCAGGCCGCGGGACCGCACCGGATGGGCCGGCTGATGGCCATCCTCGGCGTACCCATGCTGCTCGGACCGATCCTGGGACCGATCCTGGGCGGCTGGCTGATCCAGGTGGCGAGCTGGCACTGGATCTTCCTCATCAACGTCCCGCTCGGCGCGATCGCGCTGGTCTACGCCTGGTTCGCCCTGGCCAAGGACCACGCTGAGCCGTCCGAGTCGCTCGACGTCCTCGGAGTGGCCCTGATGTCGCCGGGGCTCGCCCTGTTCCTCTTCGGTATCTCCTCGCTGCCCGCCGAGGGCGGTGACTTCACCGCGCCCCGGGTGTGGGTCTCGATCCTGGTCGGCGTGCTGTTGATGGCGGCCTTCGTCTGGCACTCCTTCCGGCCGGAGCACCCGCTGCTGGACCTGCGGCTGTTCCGCGACCGCAACCTCACCATCTCGATCATCACGATGTTCCTGTTCGCCGCGGCGTTCTTCGGCGGGCTGCTCCTGGTGCCGACGTACTTCCAGGAGATTCGCGGCGAGTCCACGCTGCATGCGGGTCTCCTGGTAGCACCGCAGGGACTCGGTGCCATGGTGACGATGCCGATCGCCGGGCGGCTGGTGGACAAGATCCCGGTCGGCCGGATCGTGCCCGTCGGTCTCGGGCTGATCGTCATCGGCATGTTCGGACTGACCCAGCTCACGGCGACGACGCCGTACCCCTTGATCATCGTCATGCTGGTCGTGATGGGCTTCGGGATGGGCGGCACGATGATGCCGCTGTTCACCACCGCGCTGCGGACGCTGCGCGGTCCCCAGGTCGCGCGCGGCTCGACCCTGCTCAACATCACCCAGCAGATCGCCTCGTCCTGCGGGGTCGCGACGATGTCGGTCATCCTCACCAACCAGCTCAACGACTCGCCGATCATCCCCGGTACGCAGAACGTCCCCGGGATGGGCGCAGGACTCAAGGAGACCCAGGCCGCCATCCTCTTCAATACCCAGCCGAAGAGCCTGATCCCGCTCCACATCGACCCCGCCGCCATCGTCCGCGGACTGGTCGAGGCCGCCGAGGCCTTCGCCAACACCTTCTGGGTCGCCTGGGTGCTGGTGACCCTGACCTTGATACCGGCACTGATGCTTCCCCGCAAACGCGCGGCCTCCCGCCCTGTCGACGAAGGCGCGCCTCCCGCGGTGGTCGACTGACCGCGGGCTAGCGACGACGTTCGGGCGGCAGCAGGCGCTGGGTCAGACGGAGAATCGACGACTCCGGGGCCTGCCAGACACTTCGGTCGACTGCTGACCAGGCGTAGGTCAGGGCGCCGGCTTCGATGCAGTCCAGCAGTCCCGGAGCCGCGAGTTCGTACGCCGACCACTCGTAGATCTGCTGCAGCCGCGGCAGGATCACGCCGAAGTCCAGCCACCGGCCGAGCCCGAGCTCGCCCTTGAGATAGGACTGCACACTGTCGCGAAGCGGATACTCGTCCGGCAGGACGCGCGACAACTGAAGAAAGATCCCGGCCATGCCGAGCCTCGGATCGCCCAGCAGCGGGGCGAGCGGACGCAGCCAGCCGAGTGCGATCCGAGGGGCCGCAACGAGCGTGTGCGTGTACAGCACTCGGCACAGTACGACGTTCATGAAGAAGCGCTCGGCGGCAGTCTCCGCCTCCGCCAACTCGCGATGCTCGAGGTAGCCGGCCACGATGCTTCCGTTGTGCGCGCGCCACCAAGCCCGAGCGGTCGGGTACTGCGCGAACGACAGCCAGTAGTCAACCGTCCGTGACGAGGCGGCCCCGGACAGATCTCCGCTCAGGGCCACAGCTTCACAACCGTCCCGCAGTACGCGCTCATTCACCGCCCGCCACCACGGACTGCCAGGACGGTCACCGAACAACGGCTGCAGTACGCCTCGCTGCAGCTCCCACTGCATCGCGGACATCGCCGCACGACGATACGGAAGATGACGAGGCGCCTTGCCGAAAGGGCCGTAGTAACACCGCTGCATCAGCGCAAGCCGGCCGGACGGATCGTCACGAACTGCGGCCACCTGCTGATCGGCCCACGCACCGGCAGTCATCCCAGCTGTCACCGGCTCAGGATCGCACCCACACCATCGCGCCGCACCAGCGCAGGACTTCAGCTGGTGTGCAGAGCGGTGGTGGTTTGCGCGACAGTCAGGCGATCGGTGGGGTCTTTGGCCAGTAGGGCTTCGATGATCGGCCGCAGCGGGCCGGCGTTCACGAAGGCGGCCGGCCGGGCTTCGACGACCGCTATCAGCGTGCTGAACGGGTCGCCGGCACCGAAGGGGGATTTCCCCTCGACTGCCGCGAACAGCGTCGCGCCCAGCGAGAACAGGTCGGATGCCGGGCCGACCGCGTCGCCGCGGGCTCGCTCCGGTGACATGTACGCCGGGCTGCCGGCCATGGCCTCGCTCGACAGCGTCTGCTCGTCGTCGACCGCAGTTGCGATGCCGAAGTCCATCAGGACAACCCGTCCGTCGTCACACAGCTGGACGTTCGCCGGCTTGACGTCGGAGTGCACCAGACCGGCCTGATGGACGGCCCCTAGTGCGTCGACCAGGTGCAGCGCGATCCGCCGTACGTCGGCAACCGGTAGCGGCCCGTCCGATGCCAGCGCGTCGGCCATGGTTCGCCCTGACAGCGGTTCCATGACGATCCAGTGATCGCCGGCGTCCTCGATGACGTCGTACACCTTGACCACACTGTGGTGCTCCACTCGTGCCACCGCACGCGCCTCGGCCAGCGCACTGGCGCGAACCTGCTCGGACTGGTGGCCGGGAAGCACCACCTGCTTGATCGCGACGCGCCGGCCGAGCAACTCGTCATCGGCCAGCCAGACCCTGCCCATACCGCCGCGGCCGAGCAACGTCATCAGGCGGTATCGACCAGTCACGAGGCGATCCGAGCCGACGACCGTCGGTGCTGACTCCACCGCAACTGTTGTCATGATCGCCTCCCTCTGCCGGTCTTCCGTGCTCCCTATACGGACGCCGAGCCATATCGGTTCGATGCTGCTTTGATCGTCCTCGTCAAACGTGCGCGGCACACTGTGGATGACCCCGGGTCGAACCCCGGATCTCCACTCACCACACCCTGAGTGGCATTGGATGCCTCCGGCAACCAACTCGACGGATGCCCGGAAATACGCCGGACTTCGTTTGAACCGACCGGCCACGGCACGCGTGTAGCCCCCCATAGACAGCACGGCGCGTCGACTCGAGACCGCCGTACCCATTGGGAGGGACAAGATCATGAGTAGTGTGACAAGGCGTCTCCGGCGAGGTCTGAGCGCCGCAGCCGCCGCGGCCATCAGCACCGGCATCGCCGTGAGCCTGGCAGGCACGGCATCCGCGACTCCGTCGAGTGGCGTCGTCATCGACACCGGCCAGCTGATCGTCACCGGAACGAACCACGCGGACAACATCACGCTGAGCGTGCCGGCAACCAACACGTCGGTTCTCGAGGTCGACTTCGGTCCTGGTACGACGAAGCGCACGGTCAACCGCAGCGACTTCACCCAGATCCTCGTCAGCAGCCGGGGCGGCAACGACGTCGTACGGATCGACTACGGCGCCGAGGTACAGCCGTTCACGATCATCGACACCGGCGACGGCAACGACTCCGCCTTCGGGGGCAGCGGCAACGAACTGTTCCGCACCGGCGCCGGCAACGACACGGTCGACGGCAACCGAGGCACCGACACAGCACTGCTCGGCAGTGGCCGCGATTCGTTCACCTGGGATCCGGGAGACGGCAGCGACGTGATCCAGGGCGGCCGCGACCAGGACACCATGGTGTTCAACGGTGCGGCCGCGGCGGAGAAGTTCGTTGCCGCCGCCAACGGTCCGCGACTGCGGTTCACCCGGGACGTGGGCAACATCGTGATGGACACCGACAACGTCGAGCGGGTCTCGCTGAACGCGCTCGGTGGCGCCGACACGGTCACCGTCGGCGATCTGCGCGGTACCGATGTCAAGAACGTCGATGTCGACCTCGGTGCGCAGCTCAACGCGAGCGGCGGCGACTCGGCAGTCGACGCTGTGACCGTCACGGGCACTGCCGGAAGGGACCACATCCGGGTGTCCGGCTCCGGCGGGGACGTGCGGGTGTCCGGACTGAAGGCCGACGTACGGCTGAAGGACGCGGAACCGACGGACCACTTGACGATCGACACGCTGGCCGGCCGTGACGACGTGAACACCCGGCGGCTCGCGCCCGGCACCATCGGGCTCAGCATCCTCTGATCGCACGACCCGGCGTCCGCCGTACGGCGGACGCCGGCCGCCCCGCAACGACACGACCATCCGACGCCCGGATCGCTACGAACGATGGCGGAATCCCGATGAAGCCCGCATGGAGTCACCACCATGAACCTCAGAATCCACATCCACCAGGCCTTCACCGGCGGCTGGTGCGCCGACATCGACGACGACCACGACCGCCAGCCCGACGACCCCTACTGGTGCGTCGACCAATGGCCCACCCTGCAAGACGCCATCACCGCCGCCTGCGTCCAACTGGCCGACCTCAAGGCATCCGTCCAGCGAACCCAACCGCCACCACGAGTCAGCGGACAGAGTGCTGTGTGACCTCGGCCTCCTGCCGTTGGCGCGTCCAACGATAGCTAGCTGCAGCGAGGGCGAGAAGACCGACGGTTCCCGCCGGGGGCGGACGCCGAGCCCGGTCATGGCAGCTCGACCTGCTTCTGCCGGGTGCGGGACAGCTGCGCGGCACCCGTCGCGATGACTACGACCGTGGTCGCGACGACCATCAGGCCGACGAAGGTCAGGAACGACGGCGCCATGTCCTTGCCGAGCGGCGCGATCATGATCGTCACCGGCAGGTTGGCCGTGGCGTGGAACAGTACGACGATCAGCAGGCTTCCACCGGTGCCGTTGTACATCCACGTGCACAGCACGGACATGCAGATCACGGACACGACGAAGGCGGCGAACAGGCTGATCGGATGAGACTCCTGCCCGGTCAGCCACAGCGGGAGGTGCCAGGGCCCCCACACCACGCCGATCAGGAGGCTCGCACGCAGGGCGCTCTGGCGGCTCTGGAGCCTGGGCAGGACGAAGCCACGCCAGCCGAGTTCCTCACCGACCGCGCTCCCAGGGAAGATCGAGAACACGAAGCCGATGAGTACTGCGACGACGGTGGTGTCGAGCGCCGGGCGGCTACCGCCCAGCAGGATGGTCAGGCCGAGCGCGATGGGTGCAAGCAGCGACAAGCCGATCACAGCGACGTACCAGCGAACTCCGACGCGTCCCTTGAGCAACCGGCCGAACAACCTCCGCACACCAGGCCTGCCGTGCAGCTTGGCCACGAACACCACAGCCAATGTCGAAGGCACCACGGTTCCCAACAGGATCAGGATGGCCCCCAGTCCCTTGGGCATGCTGTCCTGGAGGATGACCAGTGGTGCCCAGAAGGCCCAGGACAGTGCGTAGGTGAGCGCCAGGAACAGCCCCACCGGGTGGCGTCGTAGCAGGGTCGAAGAGTTGGACAGCGGTTCGCGCCGGGTCGTGGTCGACATCAGGGCTCCTAAGGTGAGGCTTCTCCCAGGACACCGCTCGACGCGTCCGTGGCCCAGAGTGCTGCTTGCACAGCCCCGGAGGGTTTCGGCACCGACCCCGGGACCTAGCCCTCCCCCAGGAGGTGAGGCCAGCCACCCCTTCCCTCAGCACAGCACCACCCGCAGACTGAGGAAGTGAGCGGGTGGTGGCCGCCTGGGCGGCGGCCGACCCGACGGCACTTGTGGGGGGACCTGCTGGTACTGGCGGGACTGATGGTGTTCGTCGGCGGGGTCTACCTCGTGGTCGTGGTTCTCGTGGGGAGGTTCGTCGGCCGCTCACACTCGCCCAGCCCCGCGTTGTCGGTGCTGGCCACGATCATCGTCGGTGTGGGATTCGAGCCCGTACGCCGGACCCTGCGCGGTTGGGCGAACGAGCTGACCCATCGCTCAGCGCCGTACGAAGTGCTCGCTCACTTCACGGCGGACAGCCAGACTCCGGCACGCATGGCGCAGGTTCTCGGTACGGCGCTGAACGCCTCGACCGTGGAGATCTGGCTGCTGGCAGGTGGCCGGATCCAGCTCGCCGCAGCCCATCCTGCCGACAACGACGCACCCACAGTGCCGCCGGATCTCACGGACCCTGTGCCTGGTCGGCACCTGCGAGCCGTACGGCACAGCGGCGACCTGCTCGGTCTGCTGGTCGTCGAGGAACGCGCCGATGAGCCGCTGACACCGGTGGACATCGAACTGCTCGACAGCCTGACGGCGCAAGCAGGTCTGGTCGTTCGCAACCTCGGGTTGACTGCCGCACTGCAGGACCGGCTGCGCGACGTCTCGGCCCGCGCGGACCTGCTGCGCGAATCCAGACGCCGGGTGGCCGAATCGGAGGACGTCGAACGCCGGCGGCTCGAGCGGGACCTGCACGACGGCGCGCAGCAACAACTGGTGTCGCTCGCGGTCAACCTCGGCCTGGCCCGCACCCTCGTCGGACTGCGTCCTGACCAGGCACGCGAGCACCTCCACACCTTGGACGTCTCGGTCGAGCAGGCGGTGACCGATCTGCTCGATGTCATCGGCGGGCGGCCCCGGCTGCTCGCGGAGACCGGGTTGACGGCGGCTCTCCGCGCGGCAGTCGAGACCAGTCCCGTCCCGGTCGAGCTCGTGAGCGCAGGGCTCGGGCGGTACCCGACCGAGGTGGAACACGCGCTGTACTACTGCTGCCTGGAGGCACTCCAGAACGCGGCCAAACACGCTGCCGCCCACGGAGTGGTGATCGAGCTGTACGGCGACAACCGTGCCGTCAGCGCCTGCATTCGCGACGACGGGAAGGGCTTCGCCACGGCGCCGGACAACGACGGCGGCCTGACCCATATGGCTGAACGCATCCATGCGGTCGGCGGAGTATTCACCATCAGCTCGGTCCCGCGCGCAGGTACGACGGTACGCGCCGAGGTTCCGCTCGCTGTTGTGAGCCGAGCGCCATGATGCCTTCGGCAACGACCCGTCTCGCCTGGTCGATGTTCGCCACGACCGCGGCGCTCGGGGTCGCCCACGGCGTCCTGGTCCTGTCCGGATCCAGCGGACTGATCCACGCGGACGCAGGCCTCAACGCGTTCCCGATGATCACCATCGGCTGCGTGCTGGGTGCGTTCGTCGGCGCCTTGATCGCCACGCGACTCCCCCGCAACCCGATCGGCTGGCTGTTCCTCGTCGGGCAACTCGGCACCGGTATCGGGCTCGTCTGTCAGGCCTATGCCTTCCGCGTCCTGGAGGACGGCGAGCTCGGATCGCAGTTCACGGGCCAGGTCGCCACCGTGCTGTCCTCCGCGCTCGGTGCCAGCTGGGCGCTGTCGGTGCTGGCAGCTGTCTTCCTGTTGTTCCCCGACGGATCCCTTCCGAGCAAGGCTTGGCGAGCTGTGTTGTGGGCGCTTCCGGTCCCGCAGGTGGTGGCGATCCTCAGCACGGTCCTGCTGGTCCCGATCGACACCATCACCTCGTCCGTCGAACTGAACCCGCTCGTGACCGCCATCGGCGCCGTGGCCGCAATCGTGAACGTCGCGTTGCTCCTCCTCGCCGTAGTGGCGCTCGTACTGCGGCTGCGCCGCGCCCGTGGTGAACAGCGGCAGCAGTTGCGATGGCTCACCACTGCGGCGTTCGCGCTCGTGGCCGGTTTCGTCCTCGCCCAGGTCATCAGCCTTGGTCCCGACGACGCGCAGGTGTGGAGCGTCGTACCGCTCTTCGTCGCCTACGCCAGCGTGCCGGTCGCCGCGGGCCTCGCGATCCTGAAGTACCGGCTCTACGACATCGATCTGGTCATCAACCGTGCGGTGGTCGCGGCCGTGGCCCTGATCTTCGTGACCGCCGCCTATGTCTCGGCCGTCGCGTTGCTCGGCGCAGTGATCGGTGGCCAGGTCTCGGAACAGTACCTGGTATCGGTGATCGCAACCGCCCTCGTGGCGTTGGTCTTCCAGCCTCTGCGGAGCGGGATGCAGCGCGTCGGCAACCGCGTGGCGTACGGACGTCGCGCCGCGCCGTACCAGGCTCTGGCCGATCTCTGCCGCCACCTGTCCCGGGCGGTGTCACTGGATCAGATCATGCCGGGCGTGGCCGAGGTGGCCGGACGCAGCGTCGGCGCCGAGCACACCGCGGTACGCCTGGCGGTGGCCGGGACCGACGACATCGTCGCGCAATGGCCCGGCCCAGCAGGCCTGTCGCGGATCGCGTATTCGGAGCCGGTCTGGCACAACGCACGGCAACTCGGCGAGATCAGTGTGAGTATGCCGGCCGGTCGGCAACTGTCGAGGGCAGATCGCACCCTGCTGACCGACCTCGCCACCCAAGCAGGCCTGGGACTGCGCAACGCTCAACTCGCGGCCCAGTTACAGGCCAGGGTGGATCAGACCGGCGTGCAGGCTGAGGAGCTCGACGCCTCCTGGCGGCGGCTCCTGGCTGCACAGGAATCCCAACGTCAACGGCTGACCCGAGCGGTCACTGTCGAGGTACTCCCCCATCTCGAACGCATCCGTAGTCAGCTGGCGAGGGCGGAGACCGACCCGGCCTCAGTCGGCAGCTCGTTGGATGAGGCAACGAACGCGACGAGCCGGGCGCTGGCGGCGCTGCGAGACGTTGCCCGCGGCGTCTATCCGGCGACGCTGACCAGGAGGGGGCTGGCTGCAGCCCTGAGCCTGTACGCCGCGCACGCCGGCGGGCGGGTCCTCGTGAGCATCTCGCCGACCGCCGAGCGAGCGCGATTCGACTCTCACATCGAGGCGGCGGCGTATTTCTGTGCTGTGGAAACGCTTCGGGGGCTCGGCGGCTCGGCGCTGCTCGAGTTACGGCTGGAGCGACGCGAGCTCACGCTCACCATCACCGCCACCGACGGCCGCGCCTCTCAGTGGGATCAGCCCGAGGTCGACCGGGTGCTGGCCTGCGGTGGAACCGCGGTCGTCGATTCCTCGGGGTCGGCGGTCATCCTGCGAGCGAGCATCCCCGTTGTGGGCAGAGAGCAGCCGACATGACCTTGCGGGTCGTCTTCGCCGATGACAACTACCTCATGCGAGAAGGCGTGTCCGCGCTGCTCGCCGGTGCGGATGACATCGACCTGGTCGGTCTGGCCATCGACGGCGAGTCGCTGCTGCAGGCGGTCGCCGAGCATCGGCCCGACGCAGTACTGACCGACATCAGGATGCCACCGACCCACACTGTCGAAGGCATCCACGCCGCGAAGCGGATCCGCGCGGACTTCCCGGAGATCGGCGTCGTCGTGCTGTCGCAGTACATCGAGGACGAGTACGCCCTGGAGTTGCTGCAGGACGGTGTGGCCGGACTCGGCTATCTGCTCAAGGAGCGGGTCGCTCAGGTCGACGAGTTGGTTCGCGCGCTCCAGGAGGTCGCCCGAGGCGGCTCGGCTCTCGACCCCTTGGTGATCGAGGAGCTGATCTCCCGCAAGTTGACCGATGCGGGTACGCCCCTGCTCGGCCTGACCGATCGGGAGCGTTCGGTGCTGCAGCAGATGGCGACGGGACGCAGCAACGCCGCCATCGCCAACGTGCTGTACCTGAGCGACCGTGCGGTCGGCAAGCACATCGGATCGGTCTTCCAGAAGCTCGGTCTGGCCGAGGAAAGCGAGACGAACCGCCGCGTTCTGGCGGTGCTCGCCTTCCTCAAGGCGAGTCGGGCCTCGGGGTGAAGGTGTCGACGAACTGTTTGATGCGGGGCAGTTGGGCCGGGTCGATGGTGTGGCCGCCGGCGAAGGGCAGGAGGTCCACGTCGGCCGATCGGCGGCGGAGCTGGGCGGTCAGCCGGGTGGTTTGTTCGGCGGTGGCCATGGGGTCGGTGTCGCCGTTGACGATGAGGACTCGCTTGCCTGCGAGGGCGTCGTCCGCAGGCTCGTCGGCGGCGAACGGGACCATCGCGGCCAGCAGTACCGCGCCGGCAAGGGACTCGGGATGACGTAGGAGGAGCGCGGATGCCATGTTGGCCCCGTTGGAGAAGCCGACCGCAACCCAGGACCCGGCGGGTACGTCGTACTTCTGCTCGGCAGCCGTGAGGAAAGCAGCCAACTCGTCGGCGCGCAGTCGCAGATCGTCCTCGTCGAAGACGCCTTCCCGGTGCCTGCGGAAGAACCGAGCCATCCCCTCCTCCGACACCGTTCCCCGCGGCGACAGCACGGGTGCGTCGGGCGCAAGGTACTGCCGCAGTACGAGCAGGTCGTACTCGTCTCCGCCGGTGCCGTGCAGCAACAGCAGCGGCGGCGCGGACGTACCCGGTTGCCAGACGTGCGGCCGCTGGAGCGGGTCCTCGCTCATCGGTCGACCTCGTCCGGGGCCGGCGGTACGCGCAGCGATGGCAACGAGGCCTGGATCTGCTCGCGGTTCGGTTCGAGCCAGGGCGGGAGCTTCAGATGCTGACCGAGTTCCAGCAGCGGTTCGTCGACGGTGAAGCCCGGCTGGTCGGTCGCGATCTCCAGCAGGACGCCGCCCGGTTCACGGAAGTAGATCGAGGTGAAGTACTGCCGGTCGAGGATCTCGGTGACCTGTACGCCGGCCTCGATCAGCTCGAGGCGCCACTTCGCCTGGGTCTCGCCATCAGGCGCGCGGAACGCGATGTGGTGAACCGTTCCGGCCGCCTGCACACCGCGCGAGGACGTGCTCGGCTGTACGTCGACCGCCGTACCCGCGGCTCCCCCGGACATCACGAACCGGGCGCCGTCGGCGGAGTCCTGACCATGCCGCATCCCCAGCATGCCCGCGAGCATCTCGGCGGTCGGGTCGAGCAACTGCTCCGTCATGGTGACCGAGAAGAGGCCGCGAACGGCGTTGTCGAACGGGATCGCAGCGACGCCGTCCCAGCCGGACCGGGTGTCACCGTCGGAGGCGACCAACTCGATCACGAGGCCGTCGGGATCACGGAGCCGCAGTACCTCCTCGTCGGAGCGGGCGACCGGCGCGTCCGCGTCGACGCCGAGGCTCTGCAGCCGCTGCTGCCACCAGCCGAGCGACTCCGGCGGCACGCTGAACGCGGTCGCCGTGGTGAGACCGGTGCCCTGCCTGCCGTACGGCGCTCCCGGCCACGGGAAGAACGTCAGGAGCGTCGACGGCCGGCCCGAGGAGTCGCCGTAGTACAGGTGATAGGTGTCCGGGGCGTCGAAGTTGACGGTCCGCTTGACCAGGCGGAGGCCCAGCACCGTCGTGTAGAAATCGACGTTGCGCTGTGGATCCTCCGCGATCGCGGTCACGTGGTGCAGCCCGTGCGGTGCGACCGAGTCAACCATTGCTGTGCCCTCCCAGTCCGCAGACCCGGGACGGCGTCGACCGCCCCTCCTCGACACTACGACTGGATGTCGCTCACCACTACGGGCCGACGGTTCACAGCACGTAGAAGCCGGTGACAGCAGTCGGGAGGAGGCCGACGATGAGCCACAGCGACAGCAGCGAGCGCCGGAAGATCGCCAGGATGCCGGCCGCGGTGAGGAGGCCGATGACGCCGGACATGATCCACAGGCCGACGCCCTTGCCGTAGTCGGTGTCCGCCACGCCGATGCTGTAGACGGCGAGCGTGACGGCGGGAACGCTGCCGACGTGGAAGAGGATGGCCGAGACGACCCATCGCTGGACCGTCTCGATGTTCATCGGAGCTCTGCGGCTCCTGGTGCGCCTGGTCGCCATGGCTCAAGTGTACGCGAATGGTTAGTGCACTAACTATCTTGCGGACGTGACGTTGCACTCACGGCCGCCGTCGCTCGTGGCAGGTCGCGCACCGACCGTGACGCCAGTGTCGCCAGGGCGACCACGATGTACGCCACGCCGGCGATCACCATGACGCGCTGGACGCCGAAGGCCAGCCCGATCGGACCGAACAGCAACTGGCCGACCGGGATCGCCACGAACGAGCCGAGCATGTCGTAGGAATAGGCGCGCGAGAGCATCTCGTCCGGCACGTGCTCCTGCATGGCGAGGTCCCAGCCCAGACCGAAGACCTGGCTGCCGAGGCCGGCCAGGAAGGCGCCGATCATCGCGGCCACCAGCACGGGCTGCAGGCCGAGGACCAGCATCGGGATCCCGTTCAGAGCCACCGCGGCCATTCCCCACAGCAGTGGCCTGCGGAAGGAGATGCGGATCAGGACCAGCGAGCACACCAGGAAGCCGACCGCCTGGGCCGACCGGATCAGCCCCCAGCCGGCCTCGCCGATATCGGTTTCGGTGGCGAGCACCGGGCCGAGGGTATTGAACCCGCCGCTGCTGATCGCGTTGAGCAAGGAGAACGAGGCGACGACGACCCAGAGCCAGGTGGTACTGCGGAAGTACGTCCACCCCTCGCGCAGGTCGGCGATGGCGCCCCCGCGCTGCTGCCCGTCGGCCGGGCGAGGGATGCGGACCTGCGTGAGGACAAGCATCGCGAGCAGGTACGTCGCGCCGTCCACGGCCAGCGCCCATCCGGGTCCGACGACGGCTACGAGCACCCCACTCACGGCCGGGCCGAGCACCATCAGTGCGTTCTCGGGCACCGCGAGTACGAGGTTCGCCGGCTTGAGTTGATCGCGCGGGACGAGCTGAGGCATCACGCCTGCCAAGGCCGGCATCCCCGCTGCCGTGGCGGTGCCGTTGAGCGCGGCGAGCGCCGCCAACTGCCAGACCTCGGCGGTGCCGGTGATCACCAATGCGGCCGTTGCCAACTGGCTGAGCCCGGACAGGACGTTGCTCAGCTGAATCACCAAGGTCCGGCCGAATCGGTCCGCCAGTACGCCGCCGGCCAGCAGGAAGACGACCATCGGGATGCTGTAGGCGGCCAGGACCGTGCCGAGAGCCGTCGGCGAATCGCTGACCTCGAGCACCGCGAACGCAAGCGCGACGCCGGCCATCGTCGTCCCGGCTCTGTCGATGAGCCGGGACAGCCAGTAATACCGGAAGTTCCGCTCGCGCAGCGGGGCGAGCGCCGAGCCTTCCTTCATGACCGCGGCTTCTTGGTCATCTGGAACGTCCAGGACGTGGCGCTGACATGCACCGTGCCCGGTGTCCGCGGTGGCTGGTTATTGTCGTGCATCAATCCGGACGCCTCCATCAGCAGTTCGCGCACCCGCGCCCAGACCTCAGGCGGCACCCATCCGTCGAGGTCGCTGAGATGGTTCGGCGACTTCGGCTTGCGCTGGCTCATCCGTCGCTCCAACTCGCGACCCAGCGCGCGCACCTGGGCGATCCGGCTCTCCGTGGTGATCGGAGACCGAGGCTCTCCTGGGTCCTCGTGGGGATAGCGGTACCGCTTCGCGACCCCACCGCGGATCCGCTCCTCCCCCGCCTCCACGATCGTGCCCGACTCGAGCAGGATCCGCAGATGGTACGACGCGTTCGCATGCGTCAGGTCAAGCTCCCGGGCCACCTCGGCAGCACTCATCGCCGTACCGGTCAGCAACGACAGAATCCGCAGCCGGACCGGATGAGCCACCGCGCGCAGCTCCTTGACATCGTCCTCAGTCATCTCACTCCCCAACAACCCTTGGGGAGCACAATGCCTCAGGACCCACCGAACCGTCAAACACTTATTGGGCAGTCTTCACTGTCGCAGCGGGCGGCTACTGTCGGGTCATGGTCGAACTCGTGGTGCATGCTCCGATCACTGCCGTCTCTGTCTATCCGGACCGGGCTCGGGTCACTCGGCGCGGCAAGATCGGTGTGCCGGCGGGCGATCAGACGGTGTACGTCGAGCCGCTGCCGCTCGCGTTGCAGGAGGATTCGGTGAGGGTCTCCGGCCGCGGAGCGGCCACCGTGCTCGGCGTCGATCTGGCGATGCGCCACCATCCGCAGGCGCCGGACGAGGCTGTGGCCGAGCTGGAGCGGCAACGCCGCGAGGCTCAGAGCGACGTTTCGGAATTGAGCGACGCCGATGACGTCCAGGCCCAGCTCGACACGTTCCTGGCACAGCTGGCGCGTCGAGCCGGCGGCAGCTTCGCGAAGACGCTCGCTTCCGGCGGGACAGTCGCCGAGGTGGGCGGGTTCACCGAGTCGCTCGCCGCGCGGCTGACCGCCGTACGGACGACGCGCAGGCAGCTCGCCACGCAGCGGCGCGAAGCCGAGGAACGCGTCGCCGCCGCCGACCGACGGCTTGACGCGGTCGCACAGCAACGCACTCCCGACCGCCGCTCCGCTGCCGTCGCACTGGCCCTGGACGCCGCGGCCGAGGTGGAGATCGAGCTGTCGTACGTCGTGCCGCTCGCCGGCTGGACCAGCGCCTACGACATCCGGCTCGTGGGCGATCAGATCACGCTGAGCTGGTACGGCCTGATCACCCAGCACACCGGCGAGGACTGGCCCGAGTGCGACCTCACGCTGTCGACGGCCCGGCCGGCGAGTGCCGTGAAGGTGCCTGAGCTCGACCCCTGGTACCTCGATCGCTTCCACCCGCCGGTACCGACCGCCGTCGCTGCGAGTCGTGTGCCCACTCGGGCCTCGTTCACCGAGCAGCTCCAGTCAGCCGAGGCGCCTGCCTTCGTCGAGCAGCAGGCGGCCGTCGAGCAGGGCGTGACTGCCGCGGCGTACACCCCGCCCCGGCCGGTCGCCGTACCCGCAGACGGCGCCTCCCACCGCGCGACCATCGCCTCGATCGGCCTCGGGGCCGAGTTGGACTACATCACGACGCCCGTCCGGTCAGCCGACGTCCATCTGCGGGCCACGGTCGTGAACTCGTCCACGCACACGCTGCCCGCCGGGAAGGCCGCCGTCTTCCACGAGGCGGACTTCGTGGCCTCGGCCGCGCTGCCGATGTGGGCCCCCGGCGAGGATGTCGAGCTTGCACTTGGCCTGGACGACCGGATCCGCGTCGAGCGGAAGCTGGTACGCCGTACTGCGACCAAGGCGACGCTGGGATCGACGCGCCGGCGCGAGGTCGAATACGAAACCCGGATCGAGAACCACACGCCACGCGCCGCCCGCGTCACGGTGCTCGACCAGTTGCCGGTAGCGCGCGACCACGAGATCACCGTCAAACCGACCACCACCGAACCGGAGCCGGCCGAGACCACGGACCTCGGCGTCATCACGTGGAAGCTCGACCTGGCCGCCGGCCAGGAAACCAAGATCAAGCTCGGCTTCCGGGTCGACACCGGGAAGTCGGTCGAACTCACCGGATGGCGCGAATAGTCAGTGGATCGGAGGACTCGTGGGCAAGTCGAAGGTGGCGGATGTTGAGCTGTCGGTTCGGCCCTTGGACGTGGATACCTGGCCGGCGTTTGCGCGGCTGGTCGAGGCGAACAACGGCGTCTGGGGCGGCTGCTGGTGTGTGGGCTTCCACGCCAAGCTGGGCAAGGATCGGACCGCGGCGCAGAATCGCGACGAGAAGGAGCAGCGCGTTCGCGAGGGCCGCACCCACGCGGCGCTGGTGTTCGCCGATGACCAGTGCCTCGGCTGGTGTCAGTTCGGCTCCCCCGACGAGTTGCCGGAGGTCAAGAGCCGACGGCTGTACGAGAAGGGCCTGACGACCCTGCCGGAATGGCGCATCACCTGCTTCTTCACCGGCAAGGGTCTACGTGGTCGCGGAGTCGCCGACGCGGCGCTCGGCGGGGCGCTGGCCGAGATCGCCCGCCTCGGCGGCGGCACCGTCGAGGGCTACCCCGAGGAGACCGACGACCGGAAGGTGTCGGGATCCTTCCTGCATACCGGGCCGATGGCCGCGTTCGAGAACCAAGGATTCACGCGCACCCGACCGATCTCCCCCCATCGCTGGGTCGTCACCCGCACAGTCCCCCCAGCCTGATCGGAGGACCCCGCCGTGCGGATGTGACAGAGGTCATAACCGGGAGCTGGATTGTTGTGAGCAACTCAGGTGTTCTGGGTTTCGATGCGCAACTCAGCTACCTGCCGAAGGACGTCTGCATGACCGCCGTCGATCTTCCCGCGACCACCTCCGCGCCAACCCGCCGTACCCTCAGCCGCCGAGCCAGCTTCTGGGTCGCGGCAGCGGTCGCGGCCATCAGCCTGTGGACGAGCGCCGCGCCGACCACGACGTACCCGCTCTACGCCTCGACCTGGCACCTCACTCCCACCGCGACCACCGCGATCTTCGCCGTGTATCCGGTCGTACTCGTCGCGTTCCTGCTGATCTTCGGCCAAGTCTCTGACTACATCGGCCGCCGGGAGACGATGCTGTACGGCGTCGGCGCGTTGCTGTTCGGCGTACTCCTCTTCGCCGTCGCCCCGTCGGTCGGCTGGGTGTACGCCGGCCGCGCCTTGATGGGGGCCGGTGTGGGTCTGGCGCTGACTCCAGCCACCGCTGCCGCGGTCGAGTTGAGCGCCCGCGGCAAGGCGAGCCGGGCCTCGTCCATCACGACGGCAGCGACTGCGCTCGGACTGGCCCTGGCGACGACCGTCGGCGGCGGGCTGATCGAGTACGCGCCGGCACCCCTGCACCTGGACTTCTGGGTGCTGCTCGCAGTGATCGCGATGGTGTTCGTCGCGGTCTGGCGGATGCCTCGGCACATCAAGGACGAGAACCAGGCCCGCTGGCGGCCGCGCCCTATCATCGTTGCCAAAGGCATCCGAGTGCTGTACCTGGCGGCGGCCCTCGCAGTCACCGCGGCCTACGCGTTCGGCTCGGTGTTCCTGGCGCTCGGTGCCGAGATCATCCGTGATCTGGTTGGCACCGGCAACATCTTCGTCATCGGCCTGCTGCTGGCGATCTTCTCCGCCGCGACGGGCGTAACGGCGATCGCCGGCCGCCGGTTCCCGGCTAGCCGGCTGGTGCCGGTCGGCGCCGTTCTCACTCTTGTCGATCTCGGTCTGCTCGAGCTGGCGTCGACCGAGCACTCCCTGCCGTTCTTCGTCGCCACAACGGTCGTCGGAGGTACAGCGTACGGGCTGCTCTTCTCCGGTGGACTCGGGCTGATCGCCACCCACGCGCCCACCCACCACCGTGGCGGCACCGTCGCGGCCGTCTACCTGGTCGCCTACCTCCTGCAAGGGGCGATCGCGCTGACCCTCGGGCTCGTGGCGACCGCCTCGGGGTTGAGTACGGCGCTACTGCTCGGAGTGACCGTCATCGGTACGCTGGCATTGCTGGTGATCCTGGCCGCCGGCCTGCTGGCGGCGCGCAGCCGCGGTCCGGCGAAGGAGGCCCGATGACTACCCAGCCGAACTGCTCGATCGCACGGACGCTCGACCTGGTCAGCGATCGCTGGACCTTCCTCATCCTGCGCGAGGCGCACCTCGGTACGACTCGGTTCGCCGACTTCCGCGACTACCTCGGCATCGCCCCGAACATCCTCGCGAACCGGTTGGCCGCGATGGTCGAGTCCGGCCTGCTGGAGAAGCACGAATACCGCGCCGACGGCGAGCGGACCCGTTCGTCCTATCACCTGACCCCGGCCGGCGAGGACCTCAAGCTGGTCCTCGCCTCCCTCCAGCAATGGGGCGACGCCCACGTCCCCCGCAAGGCCGGCCCCACCGTCCTACGCCGGGACCAACGTTCCAGCGACCTGGTGAACGTTGCCTTCACCGACCCGAACGGCAACGCCGTACCAACTGAAGACGTCACCTTCGAACCAGTCCCCAAAGGCCCCGCCGACCGAACCAACTGGCGCTGACAGCCCGCCCAGGTGTCGATCTGGGAACTTCCGGCGCAGATGTGAACTTTTGGGCGTGAATGTTGCTCTGATCAATTGAGAGGAGCTAGCCATGCGCCAGATTCGGATCCGCCGGAGGCCGGTACGACCTCGCAGGGACACGCAGCAGCTCGACCTCCGCACGCCGTCAGGCCGGACGCTGCCCTTCTAACCGGCGGCAGGCCTGCAGTAGAAGCTGATCGGCGACGCGTATGTCCTCATGCGCCGACAGCTCTGACCCCGGTCTGGGGGTGTGAGAAAATTCGCCATGGGTGCCGACCACGGTTGGGTAGCCGAGCAGGTGCAGGTCGATGGCAGGTCGGTGTACTACCGGCGCAGCGTCGGCGGGAGTGGCGTGCCCGTCGTACACATCCACGGCTTCGCAATCTCCGGTTCTTATCTCATGCCCACGGCCCGCCTCCTGGCCGGCCGATGGGTCAACGTGGTGCCCGACCTGCCGGGCTACGGCCGCAGCGAGAGACGCGACCAGGTGCTGGACGTTCCCGCGCTCGCCGGCGCGCTGCTGGCGATCCTCGACGCGCTGAACATCGAACGGGCAGTGCTGGTCGGGAACTCGATGGGCTGTCCGATCGGCCTCGAGGTGGCGCACGAGGCACCTGAGCGCGTCCACCGACTTGTGCTCGTCTCCCCCGCTGGGGGCATTCAGAACCGGCCGCTTCCCCGCGCGCTCCGCCAACTGGCGCTGGACGTGATGCGCGAGAGCCCAAGGATGGCGCCGATCGCGCTGCCGGACTACCTGAGGTTCGGACCGGTCAACGGTCTGCGCCTGTTCCACGAGCTGACCCTGTACCCGTCCCTGGAGCGGTTGCTGCACACCCCCGTCCCGACGTTGGCCGTCCTCGGTGGCCGGGACCCGCTGATGCCTCCTCCGTCCCGCGTCCACGAGGTGGGCCGGCTCGCTTCCCAGCACCTGGCGGTCGTGCTCGTCGAAGGGGCGGCGCACGCGGTGAACTTCAACCACCCCGAGGAACTGGCGGAGGTGATCGAGGCCTGGCTGGACGGCGCGCTGCTCGCCCGCGACACACGACTGCCTGCCGGTGTGCGCGTGATCCACGGACGCCCCGATCCCATCTGAGATCAGTGGTGGATCGGTGTCTTCACCTGTCGCAAAGGGCGGACGACTTCCAGGCCGGCGCGTTCGGCGATGATTTCGGCGCAGATGGAGACGGCGGTTTCCTCGGGGGTCAGCGCGCCGATGTCGAGGCCGATCGGGGCGTGCAGGCGGGCCAGCGCCGCCTCGGGGACGCCTGCGGAGCGAAGGCGTACCAGCCGATCGCTGTGGGTGTTGCGGCTACCCATGACACCCAGGTAGCCGACCTCGGTGCCCAGCGCCGCGACGATCGCGGGTACGTCGAACTTCGCATCGTGCGTGAGGACACACACCGCGTCGCGTGGCGTCAGGCTCGCACCGATCCGGATGAGCAGTCGCTGGGGCCAGTCGACGATCACCTCGTCGGCCTGCGGGAATCGGGCCCGGGTGGCGAAGATCGGACGTGCATCGCAGACGGTCACGGCGTACTTGAGCAGCTTGGCTGCCTGTGTCAGCGCGGCCGCGAAGTCGACGGCGCCGAAGATGATCATCCGCCGCGGCGCCGTGAACGATTCGATGAAGACAGTCAGGTCGGTCCGCTCCGGCTCGCCGTGCCGGCCGAAGTGCCGTACGCCGGTCAGCCCCGCGGCCAACGCACCCAGTGCGTCCCTCTCCACCCGGTCGTCCAGCGCCGCGTCGCCCAGGCTTCCGGTCCGCTCCCCCTCCGCCGTGATCAGCAGCTTGGCACCGGTCGCCGGGCCGTCGACCACGGTGACGAGGACGACGGGCCGCCGTGTCCGCAGCGCCTCGGCGAGTTCGGCGTACACGCCCGTCACCAGTCGAGCGGCTCGACGAACACATGGATCGTGCCGCCACAGGTCAGGCCCACGGCGAACGCCTCGCCGTCGGAGTACCCGAAGGTGTGCACGGACCGCTCACCGGTCTTGAACACCTCCTCGGCGGCGGTGACCAATGCACCCTCCACGCAGCCACCAGACACCGAGCCGGTCACCTCCAGCCGATCGTTGACGGCCATCGCGGCGCCCGGACCGCGCGGCCCGGAACCCTCCAGGTCCACGACCCGGGCGAGTACGACGGCTCGACCGTCGGCTCGCCACCGGTCGATGTCGTCGAGCAGATCCCGCATTCACCGCCTCCCTTCCGGTACGTCGAAACTAGCCCCGATCGGCCCTGTGGGGGCCTGCGATCGATTGGTCGGTGCAGTTCCCGCCTGCGCACCTAAGGAATGGCTTAGGTAGCCGTTGACAGTGGGGTGCCGGCGCGGTGCCATCAAGGTATCCGCGTCGACGAAGGAGCCCGGCATGCAGGTTCCAGCACCATTCGAGTACGAGCGCGCCACCAGTGTCGACAACGCCGTCGAGCTCCTCGACCGGCTCGGCAGTTCGGCCCGCCTGATCGCCGGCGGGCACAGCCTGCTGCCGATGATGAAGCTCCGGCTGGCCAACTTCGAGTACCTGATCGACATCAACGAACTGCACGACGAACTCGGCCGGATCACGGTGACGCCCGACGAGGTGCGGGTCGGCGCGATGACCCGGCACCGCGAGCTGCTGGAGTCGGCCGATCTCGCGGAGCTGTTCCCGATCTTCGCCGACGCCGAACGAGTGATCGCCGATCCGGTGGTCCGCAATCGCGGGACGATCGGCGGCTCGCTCTGCCAGGCCGACCCGTCCGAGGATCTGTCTGCGGTGTGTACGACGCTGGACGCGAGCTGTGTGATCCGGGGACCGTCCGGAACGCGGGTGGTCAGCATGGACGAGTTCTACCGTGGCCCGTACGAGACGGCCGTCGGTGACGACGAGATCCTCACCGAGGTGCGATTCCCGGTCCGGCCGGGCGGCTCCAGCGCGTACTACAAGGTCGAGCGCCGAGCCGGTGACTGGGCGGTCGTGTCTGCGGGCGCCGCGGTCTGGATCCGGGACGGCGTGATCGCCGACGCGCGGGCCGGGCTGGCCGCGGTGGGACCGAACACGACCGGTATCCCGGCGATCTCCGAGACACTGCGCGGCAACCCACCGTCCGAAGAGCTGTTCCGGCAGGCCGGCGAACTGGCCGCGGCGGCGAGTGAGCCCGTCACCGACATGCGCGGCAGCACCGAGTACAAGCGGCACCTCGCCGCAGAGCTGACCACCCGAGCCTTCCGAACGGCGGTCCAGCGGTACGACGAACGCTCCGGACAAGGGAGGGCATGACCATGCAGGTGACGATGACCGTCAACGGCGAAGAGGTCTCGGCCGAGATCGAGGGCCGCACGCTGCTCGTGCACTTCCTCCGCGATCACCTCCGGCTGACCGGGACCCACTGGGGCTGCGACACCAGCAACTGCGGCACCTGCGTGGTCTGGATGGACGACGAGCCGGTCAAGTCGTGCACCGTCCTGGCCGCGATGGCCGGCGGCCACGACGTACGCACGGTTGAGGGCCTGGAGACCGAGGACGGCCTGGACCCCGTTCAGCAAGGCTTCATGCAGTGCCACGGACTGCAGTGCGGCTTCTGTACGCCGGGAATGATGATGACCGCCCGAGCGCTGCTCGACCGCAACCCGGACCCGTCCCCGCAGGAGATCCGCGAGGCGATCTCGGGCCAGATCTGCCGTTGCACCGGTTACGCGACCATCGTCCGCTCGATCCGCTGGGCCGCGACCCACCCCGACGGTGCGCAACCCGCCGACGCCGCGGAACCCGCGCCAGAGACCGCCGGGAGCCCCGCATGACCGCCACACCGACTCGCCCGACCGAGACGTTCGACAACAACGACCAGAAGCCGCTCGGCCACGGCCGGATGCTGCGCAAAGAGGATCCACGCTTCATCCGCGGCCTGGGCAAGTACGTCGACGACATCCAGCTGCCCGGCATGCTGCACCTCGCGGTCCTGCGCTCACCGATGGCGCACGCGCGGATCGCGAGCATCGACGTCACTGCCGCTCAGGCCCATCCGAAGGTGAAGGCCGTCATCACCGGCGCCGATCTCGCCGCCCAGGGCCTCGCCTGGATGCCGACGCTCTCGAACGACGTACAGGCCGTGCTGGCCACCGACAAGGTCCGGTTCCAGGGCCAGGAGGTCGCGGTCGTCGTCGCCGAGGACCGGTACGCCGCCCGGGACGCGCTCGAACTGATCGACGTCGACTACGACCCGCTGCCCCCGGTCGTGGACGCGCGAACCGCACTGGCGGCGGACGCGCCGGTCATCCGCGACGACCTGGAAGGCAAGACGGACAACCACTGCTTCGACTGGGAGACCGGCGATGCCGCCGCGACCGAGGACGTGATGTCGCGGGCCGATGTCGTCGTGAAGGAGGACATCGTCTACCCGCGCGTCCACCCCGCGCCGATGGAGACCTGCGGATGTGTCGCGGACTACGACCGCGTCGACGGCAAGCTCACGCTCTGGACCACGAGCCAGGCACCGCACGCACACCGGACCGTCTACGCACTCGTGTCCGGCCTGCCCGAGCACAAGATCCGGGTGATCGCTCCCGACCTCGGTGGCGGCTTCGGTAACAAGGTCCCGATCTATCCCGGCTATGTGTGCGCGATCGTCGCGTCGCTCGTGCTCGGCAAACCGGTCAAGTGGATGGAGGACCGGTCGGAGAACCTCACCAGCACCGGCTTCGCCCGGGACTACATCATGCGCGGCGAGATCGCGGCGACCCGGGAGGGCAAGATCCTGGCGATCCGGACCAACGTGCTGGCCGACCACGGAGCGTTCAACGGTACGGCGGCTCCGGTGAAGTACCCGGCCGGATTCTTCGGGGTGTTCACCGGCAGCTACGACCTCGAGGCGGCGTACTGCAAGATGACCGCCGTCTACACCAACAAGGCGCCGGGTGGTGTCGCGTACGCCTGCTCGTTCCGGATCACCGAAGCGGTCTATCTGGTCGAGCGGCTGGTCGACTGTCTCGCGTACGAACTCCAGATGGACCCGGCCGAGCTGCGGCTGCGGAACTTCATCCGGCCCGAGCAGTTCCCGTACCAGAGCAAGACCGGCTGGGTCTACGACTCGGGCGAGTACGAGAAGACCATGCGGCTGTCGATGGAACTCGCCGGGTACGACGAACTCCGCCGCGAGCAGACCGAACGCCGGGCCCGGGGCGAACTCATGGGCATCGGCGTCTCGTTCTTCACCGAGGCGGTCGGCGCCGGCCCCCGCAAGGACATGGACATCCTCGGCCTCGGCATGGCCGACGGCTGTGAACTGCGGGTCCACCCCACCGGCAAGGCCGTGGTCCGGCTGTCGGTGAAGACGCAAGGCCAGGGGCACGAGACGACGTTCGCGCAGATCGTCGCCGAGGAGATCGGCATCCCGCCGGACGACATCGAGGTGGTGCACGGCGACACCGACAACACGCCGTTCGGTCTCGGCACCTACGGCAGTCGCTCGACCCCGGTCTCCGGCGCGGCCGCCGCGCTGGTCGCCCGCAAGGTCCGCGACAAGGCCCGGATCATCGCGTCCGGCATGCTCGAGGTCTCGGTCGCGGACCTGGAGTGGACCAAGGGTTCGTTCCACGTCAAGGGCGACCCGGGCACCGCGGTCACCATCCAGGACATCGCGATGCGGGCGCACGGCGCCGGTGACCTTCCCGAAGGCATCGAGGGCGGTCTGGAGGCCCAGATCTGCTACAACCCGGAGAACCTCACCTATCCGTACGGCGCCTATATCTGTGTCGTCGACGTCGATCCCGGCACCGCGGTGGTCAAGGTACGGCGCTTCGTCGCGGTGGACGACTGCGGGACGCGCATCAACCCGATGATCATCGAGGGCCAGGTGCACGGCGGCCTCACCGACGGGGTCGGGATGGCCCTGATGGAGATGATCGCCTTCGACGAGGACGGCAACTGTCTCGGCGGATCGCTGATGGACTACCTGATCCCGACCGCGCTGGAGGTCCCCGACTGGGAGACGGGCTACACCGTCACTCCGTCACCGCACCACCCGATCGGCGCGAAGGGCATCGGCGAGTCGGCCACGGTCGGGTCACCGGCCGCCGTCGTCAACGCCGTGGTGGACGCACTGAAGCCGTTCGGCATCCGGCACGCCGACATGCCGCTGACACCGTCCAGGGTCTGGGACGCCATGCAGGGCCGGCCGCGGCCGCCGGTGTGAGGTGCGCATGAACACAACCGTCACCGAACGGATCGCCGAACTCACGGGTGCACGAGTGCCGTTCGTGCACGCGACCGTCGTCCGCGCGGAGCACCCGACCTCCGCGCGGCCGGGTGACGACGCGGTCGTACTGGCGAACGGATCGCTGGAGGGATTCGTGGGCGGCATCTGCGCCGAGGGTTCGGTCGTGTCGGCGTCACTCGCGGCTCTCAGCGAGGGCCGCGCCGTGCTGCTGCGTGTCGTCCCCACGGCGGCGGATGCGTTTCCGGAGGTTCCCGGCGCCGTGGTGGCGACCAATCCCTGCCTGAGTGGCGGCTCGCTGGAGATCTTCCTGCAGCCACAGATCCCCCCGCCGTTGCTCGGCATCTCGGGCGCGACGCCGATCGCCGAGGCGATGGTCGCGGTCGGAACCGCGGCCGGCTTCGCCATCGAGCGGCTGGACGGGACCCGGCCGCCGTCACCGGGCACGCTCGCCGTGGTCGTGGCAGGGCTCGGCCGGGACGAGACCGCTCCACTGCGGGCAGCGCTGGACGCCGGTGTCGGCTTCGTCGGATTGGTTGCCAGCGGCAAGCGTGGTCGCGCGGTGCTGGCCGAGCTCGGCCTGACCGACGAGGAGTCGGCCCGCGTCCGGACACCGGTCGGCCTGGACCTCGGCGCGGAGACTCCCGGGGAGATCGCCCTGTCCGTGCTCGCGGACGTTGTGCGCTCGATGCGGCAGAACGGTCTCCGCCCCGCCCAGATTCCGGCGGAGGACATCGCCGTACAGGTCGTGGATCCGGTGTGTGGGATGTCGGTGCTGATCAAGTCCGATACGCCGTACCTCGAGGTCGACGGCACCACCTACTGGTTCTGCGGCCAGGGGTGCCGTGACGCCTACGCTGCGCAGGTCGCGGGTTGAGCGGCATGTTCGTGACCGGACTGGTGCTCGCCGCGGGTGGGTCGCACCGACTGGGTCAGCCGAAGCAGCTTCTCCCGTACGGCGGTACGACGCTGCTGGACGCCGTACTGCGAACCGCGCGGGACTGTGCGTTCGACCAGCTGCTCGTCACGCTGGGCGGCGCGGCCGAGGATGTCCGCGCGACGGTCGACCTGAGCGGGGCGACAGTAGTCCTGAACCCGTCGTACGGCAGCGGCTGCTCGTCCTCGATCGTCTCGGCGCTCGACGTTGTCGACAATCGGACGACCGGAATTGTGCTGATGCTCGGCGACCAGCCCGGAGTCCGGGTCCGATCCGCGCGGTCGGTGATTCACGCGGAAGCGCCGATCGCCGTGTGCCGCTATCGCGACGGGATCGGTCATCCGTTCTGGTTCGCCCGATCGGTCTTCCCCGAGCTCGCGAACCTGCACGGGGACAAAGGGGTCTGGAAGCTGATCGAGTCGGGCCGTCACGCCGTTGTCGACGTACCGGTGGACACGGAGGTGCCGGCGGACGTGGACACCTGGGACGACTACGAGAGTCTGCTGGCACAGGGGATCGAGCGATGAAGGCACCGTTCCGCGACATCGAGGAGGTCGTCACCCGATTCGACCAGGCCGGCCACCTTCTCGACGAAGGCACCGCGACGGCGCTCTACCTCGCCTGCACGCTCCCCCGCCCGCTGCTGCTCGAAGGCGAGCCCGGTGTCGGCAAGACCGCGTCGGCTCTCACCCTGGCGAACGTTCTCGGCACGTCCCTGATCCGGCTGCAGTGCTACGAAGGGCTGACCGCACGCGAAGCCCTGTACGAGTGGAACTACCAGCGCCAACTGCTGGCGATCCGGCTGGCCGAGTCCAGGCACGACAGACTCCAGGACACCGACCTCTTCACCTCCGAGTTCCTGATCGAGCGTCCGATCCTGCGCAGTGTCACGGCGACCGGCCCGGTGCCACCGGTGCTGTTACTCGACGAGATCGACCGGGCCGACGACGAGTTCGAGGCGCTGCTGCTGGAGTTCCTCGGCGAAGCGTCGGTGACGATCCCGGAGCTCGGCACGTTCGCCTCCGCCCGGCCGCCGTACGTCGTCCTCACGTCGAACCGGAGCCGCGAGCTCCACGATGCGCTGCGGCGCCGTTGCCTCTACCACTGGATCGAGTTCCCCTCGCCCGGCCGCGCGGTGCGCATCGTCCGGCGCCGGATCCCGGCCGCCGCCGAACCGCTCGTGCGCAGCGTCACCGACTTCGTCGGCCGGGCCCGGCAACTCGACCTCGACAAGCCGCCCGGGCTGGCCGAGACGATCGACTGGGTCGCCGCGTTGAGCGCGCTCGGAGTGACCTCGCTGGGTCGCGACGACGCGCTCCGAACGCTGTCGGCGATCGCCAAGTCGCCCGACGACGTGGACGCCATGACCGAACTGTTCGAACCGAGCGAGGGGACAGCATGAGGATCACCCACGAGTTCACCGTGAGCGTGCCGCCCGCCCAGGCGTGGGCTGTGCTGACCGACCTCGAGGCGATCGCGCCGTGTCTGCCGGGTGCGCAGCTGACCGGGTTCGACGGCGAGAACTACCAGGGCAAGGTCCGGGTCAAGCTCGGTCCGGTGGTGAGCGACTTCGGTGGTACGGCGCGATTCGAGACCAAGGACGACGCGACGTACCATGCTGTGATCGATGCCAAGGGCAAGGATTCGCGCGGGTCGGGGAACGCCTCCGCGCGGATCACCGCGGACCTCACGCCCGACCCGGCCGGCACCCGGGTGAGCGTCGACACCGACCTGAGCATCTCCGGCAAGGTTGCCCAGTTCGGCAGCAGCATGATCAAACAAGTCTCGGAGAAGCTCCTCGGAGAGTTCACCGCCTGCTTGGAAGCCAAGCTGGCAGCGGGCGCACTGGGCGCCGAGCACGTAGCCGCAGCCGAGCCCGCGCCCAGCCGAGTCGGCGGGGATGGACTGGCCGGCGATCGTGCGGTCGATACGGTGGCGCCGGACCAGGCGGACTCGCCGCGAGCCTCGTCCGACAGCACCGAGCCGGCTCCGCTCGACCTGATGCACCTCGCCGGCGGCTCGGTGGCACGGCGGTTGGTCCCGGTGCTGGCCGTCGTCGTGATCGTGGCGGTGGTGATCTACTTCCTTGTCCGATGATGCCGTCCTCTTCCGTGCGGTCGACCGTGCGTCGTTCGCCGTGGCGTTCTCCGAGCGACTGCGAACCGCAGGCATCTCCGTCGACCTGACCGCGACGGAACTCTTCACCGAAGCGCTGACGGTGCAGCAGGCGGACAATCAACGCCGTCTTTACTGGCTCGGCCGAGTCACCTTGGTACGCCGCAGACAGGACCTGGACAGGTACGACGCAGTGTTCGCCGCCGTCTTCGCGGACACGGTCGTCGCAGTCGATCCGCAGTCCCGTCGCAGGCCGCTCGACTCCGCCCCCGACCGCGGCACCAGCCATGGGATCCCACCATCGGCCATGGTTCACGACGGCGCAGGCCTGCCCTGGATCACCATGCCCACTGCCGCCACCGGCCGCGCCGAAGACCCGAACACCGGCCTTGCTGTGCCCGAACGACTGCCGAGCGCACTCACCGGTCTGCGCGACACGCCGTTCGACGCGCTCGACCCGGTGCAACTCGCGGAGGTCGGTGCCTGGCTGGAGAGTGCTCGCGAGCACTGGCCGACCCGTCGTACCCGCCGCTTCGCAACCCGCAGCCGCGGCACGATGATCGACCTTCGGGCCACGATGGCACGCTCGCGCAGCACGGGCTGGGAGCCGACCGAACTCGTTCGCACCGGCCCAGTGCACAAGTCGCGGCGCCTCGTCATGCTGTGTGATGTCAGCCAGTCGATGCAGGCATTCATCAGGCCGTACCTGCATCTGATGCGGGCGGCAACGATCAGTGCCGGAGCGGAGGTGTTCGCCTTCGGAACGACCTTGACGCGGCTGACCGCCGTACTCGCACATCGCGATGTCGCGGTCGCGGTCGATCAGGCGTCCACCCTGGTCGCGGACCGCTTCGGTGGAACCCGCATCGCCACCAACGTGGCCAACCTGCTGAAGTCCAGGTACGGCGCACTCGTCCGCGGGGCCGTGGTGATCATCGCCTCCGACGGTTGGGACAGCGACGACCCCGAGCAGTTGGCCCGGACGATGGCTCGACTGTCCCGGCGCGCCCATCGAGTGATCTGGATGAATCCACGCGTCGCGGCTCCCGGCTACCAGCCACTCACCGGTGCGCTCGTCGCGGCCCTGCCGTACTGCGACGCCCTGCTCCCGGGCAACACCCTCGACGCGCTGGCCGAGGTGGTCAACTCCACAAGGTGACGTGGATCGACGGCCGGAAATGCCCGATCGTCACGCCCGATCCCCGCAACATCGCCTGGGTGGCGCGCGGCGTGGTGATGAAGCGCGTCAACTCGGCGGCGGCCGGTACGACGGCATGCGCCGGCAACGTCATCGCCGACCAGACCCCGCCCATCGTCAGTCCACGACCGGTGACGATCGTCAACCGGCCGTTCGACACGTCGCCGGCGACCGCGGACGACAAGGCCACCGCGACTCCCCCATCACGTTTGGCCTCCTCGATCGCCGCCGCGTGGCTCTGGAAGATCCGTTGCCTCTGCTCCGGCACCTCCAGCTTGCGCAACATCGCCGCGACCGCGCCGTCAGTGACCGCCGAGGGGCCGAGCAACCAGGTCTGCTCACGCAGCATCGCCGGCCGGGCCGGGCCGATCGCGGCCGGATGCTCGCTGTCGGCAACCACCACGAGCCGGTAGTTGAGGAAGGGGACGCGGCGGATCGACTCGGGCAAACCGGCCGGAACCGGGCCGAGGGCAACGTCGACCGAACGCTCGGACAGTAGCGCCGCGAACTGGCGCGGATGATGCACACTCAACTCGACGTCCAGATCATCCGCCCGGCCGGCGAACAGTTCGATCAGGCCCGGGGCGGCGTACTCGGCGAACAACGTCGAGGCCGCGATCCGCATCAGCCTCCGGCCGCGCCCGGCCTGGCTGACCTCCTGGATCGTCCGGTTCTGCAGTCCGAGCAACTCCACGGCACGGCTGGCCAGCCGCAACCCGCCGGGAGTGAACGCCAGCCCTGACGCTGTCCGGGTGAACAACTGGTCGCCGAGTTCCTTGCGCAGTTGGGCAACGTGCAGGGAGACGGCGGCCTCGGTGACCTCGAGTTCAGCGGCGGCGGCCTTCACCGAACCGAGGCGCACGACCGCGGAGAACGCACGTAGCTGAGTAGGCGTCATCGTCTCGCCATCGTAGAACCGCGCCCCAGCTTTCGCCGCGTGCCGGAAGGCACCACGATCAGCTGACTCCTGGAGCAAAGGTGGCCTCGAGGCGGATCGGGAGGGTCTGGTAGCCACGCAGGACGAGTCTGTCCCGGCGGACAGGCTCTTGGGTGGGGTCTGCTGAGAGGTTGCGGAAGCGGGCAAGGAGGCGTGGGAACGCGACCGATGCTTCGAGTCGGGCGAGGCTGTTGCCCAGGCAGATGTGTGGGCCGGCGCCGAAGCTGAGAGGTTTGTTGTCGGCGCGGGCCGGATCGAAGTGGTCGGGGTCGTCGAAGCGGGCCGGGTCGCGGTTCGCGGCTCCGAGCAGCAGGATCATGGCACTGCCGGCGGGAATCGAGAGGTCTCCGACGACCAGTCCGCCGGCGTGTGCGATCCGGATGGCGACCTGCACCGGGGAGTCGAAGCGCAGTACCTCTTCGATGAAACCCGCGGCCGTCGCCTGATCAGAGCGCAGGGCAGCGACGACGTCCGGATGCTGGTGCAGGAGCGCCAAGCCGTTGCCGAGGAGATCGGTGGTCGTCTCGAAGCCGGCGACCAGCAGCAGGATGAGGTTCGCGAGCAGTTCCTCGTCGGTCAGGCTGCCGTCGTCCGCGTCGCGGACGGCCACCAGAGCGCTGACAAGGTCGCTGCCCGGCGCCGCGCGACGTTCGCTGATCAGATGCGTGAAGTAGCTGCCCAGTTCGCGTGCAGCCGCGTCAGCGGGGCCGGCGACGCCGCCGGACAGTTCGAGCGCCGCCGTCAGGTCGGATGCCAGCGGGCGGAAGCGCTGCCGGTCCTGCACCGGGATGCCGAGGAGTTCGCAGATCACAGCGACCGGCAACTGGAACGCGAACTGATCCATGAAGTCCACGGTCTGGCCGTCGGCCCCACACTTGGCGAGCCGGTCGAGCAGGTTGTCCACAGCGTTCAGAACCGACGGTTCCAGTGAGGCGACTCGGCGCGGTGTGAACACCTGGGAGATCAAGGAGCGCATGCGCCCGTGGTCCGGTGGGTTGGCCCGCAGGATCGACCGGTTCATCGACAGGAGGGCGTCGGCGCCGGCCGTCGTTGTGGAGGGGCTCGGTGCCGCGTCCGGGAACCCGAAACCTGGGTCTCGGAGCACCTGATTGACCTCCGCGTAACCGCACACGACGAAGACATCGTCGGTCACGGCGAGGACCGGACCGATCCCGTGCGCCGCGGCGTACAGCGGGAACGGGTCGGCCCGTCCAGCCGGCGACAGCAGATCCTCGATGATGGTCGCCGCACCAGTGATGGGAGTCCGGGAGGCCGCCATGACTAGGCGGCCGAGACGGGAGGCAGGTTGAGGTCGTTGGCTGCGGCGCGGCCCAGTTGGACGAACCCGACCGCGTACAGGGTGGCGCCGGCGACTTCGAAGATCTGAATGAGCCCGAATCGCGGGCCTGACGTGAAGATGAACAGCCCGCCGATCGTGTAGACCGTGGCGCCGACGCCGAGCAGTACGCCGGTCCACCGCAGGCCAGATCGATTGAGCGTGCGGGCCAGCAACAGGTAGCCGAGTGGAAACGCGAGCAGGGCCGGAATGACGATCAGAGCGGCGGGCGTGTTCAAGTCGGCCGGTTCGTGCACCAAGCTTGGTTCGTACTCCGCTCGGACCGGGTTATGCGATCCGTCGAAGATGATCAGCGCGAACCACAGCAAAGTGCCCGACAAGGCCACGTACCAGGAGCGGAGCGCTCGCCGCCCGGTGACCTGGGTTCCCAACGCGATCATGCTCGCGAGACAGATGATCTGCAGGAACAGGCCTGCTGCCTGGATGTCATGCGTGAGCCCGTACCGCTCCCCGACCTCCGCGATGCTCCACCCGTCACGGGCGGGATGCAGCAGCGTCCCCAGCCAGAACAGCGGTCCGCCGATCAGCGCGGTCAGCCTTGCGGTGGTACGCAACTGCCGGCGTATGACGCCGGACTGCACAACGGTCTCGCTCATCGATCGGATCTCCATTCGGGGCTGTCGCTAGAGTGTCGCTCTAGTGGATCACTAGAGCAACACTCTAGTCAACTGCTAGGCTCCGACCATGAACGCGAGCGAGACCACCAGCAGAGCGGACAAGACGCGCGCCAACCGACGCCGGATGCGCACGGCGGCGCTGGGTCTGTTCACCGCGCGTGGATACGCCGCCACCTCGATGCAGGCCATCGCCGACGAGGCCGGAGTGGCCGTGCAGACCCTCTACTTCACCTTCCGCACCAAGCGGGCCCTGCTCAGCGAGATCCTCGACACCGCGGTTGCCGGCGACGAGGAACCCGTGCCGACCCTGGAACGCCCCAGGGTGCGCGCAGCGATCTCCGAAGCCGGCCAGCGCGAGCAACTTCGCGAGCAGGCGCGACTCGCGCGCGAGATCTATCGACGCGTCGCCCCCGTGCTTCAGGTCGTCGCCAGCGCCGCCTCCGCCGACCCTGAGATCGCCGATCTCTGGGAGACCAACAACACCCAGCGTGCCATCGTCATGGAACAGCTCATCACTGCCCTCGCAGCGAAAGGCCCCCTCCACGACGGCCTCGACCCAGCCATGGCGACCGACATCGCCCTCGCCCTACTCAGCCCCGAGATGTACCAATACCTCACTGAACGCCGCGGTTGGAGCCCCAGTCGTTGGGAGCAATGGACGGCCGACGCCCTGACCACCCAACTGCTGCCCACCCAGTAGTTGCTGGGAGCAACCGCGACGCGTGGCCCTGAGCCGTCTGGCCGGTCCGGACGTTCGTCAGGTGACCCGGTCCGGTGTACGTACTTGCCTCAGGCAATGAGCCCCAGCCGGCGGGGCAACCGGCGGTGAAAACATTTCACGATGCCCCCTTGGACACCGGTTAGATGCACCCGGCGAGGTCAGAGTTGGTCAATCACCAATACGCTGGTCCGATTCAATCGAACAATTGACGGAGCTCGCGCCGCCGCTTTTCGATCCTGCGTTGACTCAGGGCGCGGCGCTCCTCCTCGGACAGCCCGCCCCAGACTCCCGCCTCCTGCCCGGTGTTCATCGCCCAGCGACGGCACTCCTCGAGTACACCGCAGCCGCAGCAGATCTGCTTCGCCTGTTCGATCTGCGCTATCGCGGGCCCCGTGGTCCCGATCGGGAAGAACAACTCCGGGTCCAGGCCCGCGCACGCAGCGCTGAACATCCACCTCCCGGACGTCGCCCCGGCAGCGGGCAGGTCCATCGAGAGACTCATCGTGCGGCTCCGTTCTCCGCGGGACAGCTCATTCCAGCCAGACTGACTTGCCCCTACCAACGTGTCGTCGCAGCCAGCACCCCGTGCGCATTGCAGCCAGCAGGAAGAAACGACGGCCCGCTTGCATCCACGAGGGCGACCGCTGTGGGGGACGGGCTGACCCACGGCCGCTTGCCCTCCGACCGGTTACCGCTGACCGGTAGCCGGGAGTGGTGGTCGCCGGGATGCCGGGGCCGATTCACTCAGCCGATCGTGGTGCTCGTACGACAAGGACCTCGGTCCACTCGAGGAGGCACTGGTGCGATGAGTCGGGCAGCGGCCGTAGGCCCGGGCCAGCTGGTCGCCGACCGCTACCGCGTCGGGTCCCCGCTTGGTTGTGGCGGCCTGGCAGAGGACGAGATGCTCCAGCGGCCGGTGGCGTTGAGGGGTTACCACGTGCGCGAGCCGGATCGGGACGACGCGGGGGTGCTCAACGAGGCTCGCGCGGTGGCCCGCGTCGATCACCCGGGTCTCGTCGGGATCTACGACGTCGTCCGCCAGGGCGATGTGCTCTGGATCGTGATGGAACCGCTGACTGGACACTCGCTCGCACACATCCTCTCCGTCGATGGACCCCTGCCGATCCACCGGGCGACCGACATCGGCCTGCGGCTGCTCGACGTACTGAAGGCTGTGCACCAGGCGGGGATCGTGCACCGAGACGTCCGACCGGCCAACGTCCAGGTCTGCGCGGACGGCAGAGTCGTCCTCACCGGCTTCGGCATCGCGTCGTTCTCGGGCGTGCCCACCGACACTCGGTCCGGGACTCCTGGCTACATCTCGCCGGAGCAGGCCCGGGGGCGCAAGCCGGATCCTCGGGCCGACCTGTACTCCTTCGGCGCGACCCTGTTCGCCGGCGTCGAGGGCCACCCGCCGTTCGACCGGGGCGAGTGGTCCGACAGCTTCCTCGCCGTACTCCGGGGCACGCCACCCCGGACCGGCCGCCTGGGCCCGATCATCGACGGGCTGCTCGCCAAGCACCCCGAACGCCGACCGACGGCGGATGAGGCCAAGGCCGCGCTGACGGAGATCCGTCAACTCGACAGCGACTAGCCAGAGTCAGCGGGCGCTCTTCACGGGGAGGATGGCGAACGCCCCGACGATCGCGCACACTCCGGCAACGCCGTACAGCACGCCGTAACTGCCACCGCCGACCGCCAGGATGGCCGGAGCGACCGCCGCCGCGACAGAACCTGGGAGGGCGCCGGCGATATTGAGTACGCCGAGGTCCTTGGCGGCGTTGGCCTTGTCCGGCAGTACGTCGACAACGAGCGCCAGGTCGACGGCCATGTAGATGCCGAATCCGAGACCGCCGATCGCCATCCCGATGAGATAGCCGTTGACGTCGACGGCGACACCGATGACAAGCATCGCCAGCCCGTAGACGATGGACGCACTGAGGACGAAGACCTTCCGCCGGCCCGTCCAGTCGGACAGCCGGCCACCGATGACCGAAGCAACGACGATGACGCTGGACTGGATGAGCGTGCCGAGGAAGATCTGTCGCGGTACGTCGGCCTCGGCGCTGCCGATCTTCTCGAGCAGGTAGTAGGCCTGGTAGGTGAACAGGAAGGCGTACGCCAGCACGAACAGGAACCGGCTGACGAAGACCCAGGCGAAGTCCGGGTTCTTGCGCGGTGAGACGTAGAACGTGCCGGCGAACTCTCGCAGGGACCAGGGCGGCCTGTCCGCCTTCGCCAGTCGCCGATCGTCGAGAACCGCCGCGAACAGCAGGATGAAGAATCCGCCGATCACGCACGGGGCCAAGAACATGAGGACCTGATTTCCGGTGAACAGCTTGACGAGGAAGGTCCCGCTGACTGAGGCGATCGGCAGACAAACTCCCAGTACGCCGGCGACCACACCGCGTTGCGTCGTTGGGACCTGATCCGGCAAGACCGCCACTTGGACGGCGAGCAATGCGTTGAAGAACAGCTGGGCAGTGCACCACCCGACGAGCACGATGAGGATGTTCGGCGCCACCGCGACCACGAGAATGCCCAGCGAGCCACCGACCAGGCCGATGACCATCCACGGCCGCCGCATGCCCAGCCGCGACGACGTACGGTCGCTCAACTTGCCGAAGAACGGATTGCAGACCATCGCGACCAGGCCACCGATCCCGGCAACCAGGGCCAGGCTGCGCGGCGCCCTGTCGATCCCCACCAGCGAGTTCACCTTCAACGCCAAGGTGACCAGCAGCGGTGCGATCAAGACCAAGCAGGTACTCAGATACGCCAACGTGTACAGCAGGATGAAGCCCCATCCCACCCGATGCACCTCGGCGTCTGCAGTTCGGGCGCCCCCCGCCCCGCCGGAAACCACTGACATCCGCACATTCCCCCCTCTTCAAAGTCCACCCACCGGCAGCTCCGGTCAATGGCAGGAGCGCTATCGCAGCTGCTCGAGTCGGCTGAAGAGGTTGTCGAAATCCCACCGGAAGGTGGTGTTGGTCATGGCAACCATCGCGAGTCGCCGGTGCGGGTAGATCCGCATGGCGTTCCAGAAGCCGCATCCCGTCCCGTAGTGCTCGACGTACGCCGGAGTGCGGTCGGCGGCGGCCGGCGGACGAAACCAGCCGATGCCATGGTCGAACGGCTTCCCGGGCGCGCTGATCGTGCGCATCGCCTCCACCTGCTCGTAGGGCAGAAGGGGGTGATCATCCGACGGGCCCGCGCTCTGGGCGGCTGCGAGCAGAGCCGCGTCGGTCACGGTCCCGACCAGACCGCCGTACGCCGGGCCGCTGACAAGGAAGGGGCGCAGAGCGGTGTGGCCGGCAACTCGGTTGCCGACGATCCCGCTGGGCAACGCCCAACGAAGTACCGGAACCGCGGCGGGGTTGAGGCGGACGTAGCCGATGGATCGAGGACCGCTCGCCTGGAACTCATAGCCGGTGTTCTTCATCCCGAGTGGCTCCAGGACAGACCGGTGGACATGGTCCTGGACCGACTCCCCCGTGACAGCCTCGATGACCTTTCCTGCGAGGAGATATCCGATGTTCGAGTACGCCGCTCGACCTCCGACTGCTCTCCTGGGCGATCCGTGCTTCCGGACGATCCGGTCCAGCAGCGCCGGGTCCTCGCGATCCCCCTCGGGTCGGACCCAACGGATCGGGAGCGGGTTCGCCAGGCCCGCGGTGTGGGTCAGCAACTGGCGCGTGGTTGGGTGCCCCGTCTTGGCAGACGGCCGGTAGCCAGGAAGGTAGGTGCCGATCGGTGTGTCGAGGTCCAGCTTGCCATCGGCATGCAGCCGTACGGCGGCTGTCGCCGTGGCGATCTTGGTCATCGAGAACCACGGGTACTGGTCGTCGACGGTGGACTCCCGGCGCTCTGCCAGGTCGGCGTACCCCACTGCCCCGGCGTACAGAACTCCTCCAGGTCCGGCGACGGCAAATGACAGCCCGGGCACCTTTCCCTTCGCGGCGACCTCTTCGGCGATGCGTTGGGCAACCTCGGAGTTCATGACCGTCTCCCCGAGACAATCGCGATCACCGCTGTCAGCAGCAGCACAGCGACCAGTCCGGCCAGCTTCCGCCCATCCCCCTCGATTAGTCCAGCGACAACGCCTTCGTCGTTGTTACTGCGGTTGAAGACGCTGTGGCCGACTGCGACCGCAAGAATGCTGCCACCGGTCCCGCGCAGGTACACGCCGATCATCAAGCGGACGAGCACGCAGATGACGAGCAGCGCAACCAGAGCGCCCGTGAGCGAGGCGAGCGAGAAGTCGCCGATGAGTTGCAGCGGCAGGTGGACCAGCGCGAACGGCACGGCAGTGAGCAGTGCCGCTCTGACCAGGCCATGACGTCGCTCCAGCCGCGTCTGCACGACCCCCGACCACGCGGTCTCCTCCCAGAGGTTGATCAGGACGAGATTCACGAGCAGCCCGACCACCTGGCCGATCACGAACGGTGCAACGTCGACCCGCTTGAACGTGTCTCCCGACAGCAGGGCCAGCGCGACTGTCAGCGTCGGCAAGCCCGCCAGGATGACAAGCCACCAACCTGACCCGATGCGCCACCGGAACATCCGGCCCACCAGGACTCGGACCCCGGCCGGTCCGTCCGTGGCCCACGTCGTCCATAAGGCGGCCGGGACCAGCGCCACGAAGACCAGTAGCACGGACGCGATCCGCTCTGCGCCGACGCCCGGCACCGCCGGCATCCACCCATCGGCGATCACGCCGTGCGCGGCCAGAACCGGCAGTGACATCACCGGATAGGCAATGGCGAAAGCCAGGGTCAGGAACGCCGTCACCGGGTGCCGGGCCGTCCATCCACGCAGCCGCATCACCCGGCTGGAGCGCTCACGCCTGCCGCTCCGTCCTGGGGCTGCCTGTTCGACGCCAATGCTGTTCATGAGCCATCCGCCCTTCACTTTCACCGAGCCCTCAGAAGCTCGACGAGTACTACGATCTCGCAGTACTTTGATACTGCGATCTCGTAGTACTCTTGTCAAGGGCTGGACCGGCTAGGTCCCAGGGTCGTGCCGGATCTCGTCGAGAACAGTCCGGAGGGTGAGCAGCGCGTCACGCACCTGCTCCTCCCGTCCACCGAGTCCGTGCTCCACGCGCGTTCTCAACGGGACGAAGAGTTTGGCCGCCGCCGAATGCGCGCGCCGGCCAGCCGGCGTCAACTTGATCCGGTAGGAACGCCGGTCGGTGGGGTTCGGCTCGCGCTTCACGTGGCCCCGCGCCTCGAACCGCTTCACGTAGCTGGACACCGTGGTAGGTGGCGCAGCCATCCAGCGCGCCAGCTCCGTGGGAGTGATCGACGGTGCCGCCACCAGTACGGAGTAGATCGCGAACTCGTCACTGTCCAACCCCGCCGGCGCCAGCGCCGCGTCGAGCAGGTCGGCAGTCGCTCGCGACGTCAACCACACCATGAACGTCACGTCCACCCCCTCGACCAGCACCTCAGCAGCCGAAAGCCCATCCCCAGTCCCCTTGCGTTCACGCACCATCCAGCGATAATACTGCGAAACCGCACCAACTACCTCTGGGATCGCAGGTCTTGACCGGGTCGGCGCCTAGGATTTGGGGATGCTGCCGATACACGTGACGGTGTGGGATGACGGTGGATCCTCGGCTGACCAGGTGATCCTGGTTCACGGCACGTTGTCTTGGGGACAGACGTCGTACGCAGGGCAGCGGGAGCTTGGTCGGGATCGGCGGATTCTTGTCGTGGACCGGCGGGGGTTCGGGGAGAGTCCGGACACGGAGATGAGTGACTACGACGTCGACGCGGACGACATCGCCGGACTGATGGACAAGCCGAGTCACCTGGTCGGGCACTCGTACGGCGGTGTGGTCGCGATGCTCGCTGCCACACGCCGACCCGACCTGGTCGCCTCGCTGGCCTTGATCGAGCCGGCGGCGCTGGCTGTCGCGACCTCGGATCCGGTGGTCGCCAAGGCACTCGAAGGCAACCGCCGCTACTGGCCGAGTACTCAGTCGATGACAGCGGAGGAGTATCTCCGGGTTGTCTGGGGTGACCAGCCGGTTCCCGAGCCCTACGAATGGTCGCTGCGCGCCGCTGGTTCGGCGCTCCACGAGCGGCCGTGCTGGAACGCCGACGTACCGCTGGGGCCTCTCCGCTCCGCGGCGTATCCGAAGCTGGTCCTGGCCGGCACCTGGGAGACAGCCGCGGCTGACTACCGCGCCGCGGCCGGCGAAGCACTCATCGCCACTTCGAGGTTCATCGCGACGGAGACCGGCGCCACCTTTATCCAGGTAGAGGGTGCTGACCACTCCCCCCATCAGCAACGCCCCGACGAGGTGAACGAGCTCCTGCTCGACCTGTGGCGACAGGCCGACCCATTGCCAGGCAGTGGCACCACGCAGCGGCGCGCACTACGCTCCGACGATGGAGCGGAGTGAGGCGGCCGAGACTCGCGAGCAAGGCGACCGGCGGTCGCTGTTCGATCGGTTCGTGCAGACGGCCTATCTCCGCGTCAGCCAGGCCCCGTTCTTCTTTCTCTGTGCCGGGATCGTCATTGTCTGGCTGGTCAGCCTGCCGTTGTGGGTGGATCTGAAGTCTTGGCAGGTCGCCATCCACACAGTCGCCAGTGTCGTCACCCTGCTCCTGCTGGTCCTGCTCGAGAACGCAGCCCGCCGGGCCGAGGAAGCGTCCCAGGAGAAGCTCAACGTGATCGCCGAGGCCCTGGCCGAACTGATGGCATCACAGTCCCGCACCGACCCAGACCTCGAGGAAGCCACCCAGAAACTCCGCGACGCCATCGGCCTCGAAGCCCGCCACTGACATGCCGAACCACCCCACAGGCCCAGGCCTGCTGGTGCTGATGTGCGGTACGGCGTACTCCGGCAAGAGCACCTATGCGCAGGCACTCGCGGCGACGGTTGACGCGGTGGTGGTCAGCCTCGACGAGATCAACGAGCGCCGTGGACTGTGGGGCGGTGACGGGATCCCGGTCGAAGAGTGGATCCGCACCCACGAGCTCGCCGGCGCCGAAGTCCGCGCTCTGCTCGCCGCCGATCGGACAGTGATTGTCGACGACACCAGCTCGTTGCGCTCGCTGCGCGACGGCTGGCGTTCCCTGGCCGCCGGCGCCGGGTTCGTGCTGGTCTACCTCGACGTTGACCACCCGACGATCCGCCGGCGCCAAGCGGGCAACCGGGTCAGTGCGGCTCGGCGGGACGTGGCCGACGCGGTCCTCGAACAGCACCTGGCCGACTTCGAACCACCCGGCCCCGATGAGAGTCCGGTCCGGATCACGTCGGTTTGAGCAGGTGAAGGCGTATCAGGAGCGGGGCCCTCTGCATCCAGTCGGTGAGCGCGCGCGCTTGCGCGGAGGGGGACGCATCGCCATGAGTCGCACAACGCACGGACCGGGGTAGACCTATGTACCTGCCGCCGGTCCTTCGCCCCCTGGCCGCCGCGAGCGCGACCACCCCAGGGGTGCGGCGCATCGCGGAGGCTCCGATTTCCGTGGTTCGCGGGGTACGGGGTTCCTACGCCGCCGAGCGGCTGGCCGGCGTGGTCGACAGTTGGCAGCGGCTGCACGATTGCGTCTGGTTGCGCGCCGACGACGTACGCCCGACGGAACTGGCGCAGTCCCTGGCCGCGGCCTGCAAGCATCGCTGGTCACCTGTCGAGCCGGAGACCCTTCGACTGCCGGCTGCTCGACTCGGCGACGAGATCCAAGGAGCACCGGAAGGCGCCGTCATCGTGCTCGAGCTGGGCAGCCGAATGACTCCGGGCGTCGCCCGGCTGGTCAAGGCGATCCGGCCGGCCGTCATCGATCGGGGCGTCAGGATGGTGGTGGTCGCCGAAGGCCGGTTGCATCCTCAGCTCGGCCGCGGACCGGACTGCGTGGTGCCCGCGTCCGAACTGGTCGACGAAGGCGCTCTCGAGGAGTACTGGTCAGCCCAGAGCCGGGCACGTCTGCTCAGGTACGCCGGTCGCCACGCGGCTGTTCTCGGAGACGCACTGACCGCCGCACAGCTGTGGTCCCCCGACGTAGTCGACGAAGCGCTCGGCTCCTCACACAGCCTGTCGTCGCTACTCGGCCGCCTGACCGCGGGACTACTCGACCAACTGACGCCAGATCAGCGGAGCGCACTACAGGTCGCGCTGACTGTCGGCTATTGGCACCCGCAGATGAGCACCGGTCCGATCGCCTCCGGCCAGCTTCGACCGTGGCTGGTTCCGATGGAGCAGCAGTGGGGTTGGTTGCGCCCGATCTGGCGTCCATCCCTTCGGCGAGAACTGACCCGACCGACGGAGACCAAGCGACGCTGGTTCAGTAGCGAACGACCGGCGCCGGCGTACCCGGAGAGCGTGCGCAGCTCGCCCGCCGTCCGAACGGCCACGCGCCAAGGTCTGCTCGAAGCGCGGCTGCTCGGCCCTCTCGAGGTGCGGGTCGATGGCTCGCCAGTGACGTCCTGGAACGGCCAGAGAGGTACGAGCGTCCTTCGGTATCTGCTCTCCCGCCGGCATCACGCCTGTGCCAGGGACGAGTTGCTCGAGGAGTTCTGGCGCGATGTGCCGGCCTCCGCCGCACGCAACCGGCTGCAGGTAGCGGTCAGCGGCCTGCGTCGCGCTTTCCTCGACGTCACCGCGCTCAACCTCGTGGAGTACGCCGACGGCCGGTACCGGCTCAACCCGGACCTGCTCGTCGAGGTCGATGTCGAGACCTTCGAGCAAGGACTGCGTACCGCCGCCGCGGCTGAGCGGGCGCGCCTTCACGAGGAGGCCAGAACGGCGTACCAGCAGGCGATTGCGCTCTACAGTGGCGATTTCGCCGCGGATGCGCCGTTCGAGCAATGGACCTTGCTGCCGCGGGAGAGCCTGCGCATCAAGCTCGTCGACGCACTGGACAGGCTGAGCCGCATCGACCTGGCCGACGGCCGAGTGGATGACTGCATTGCCACCGCGCACCGGATGCTGGACATCGACCCGTGCCGCGAGGACGCGCACCGACTGCTGATGCGGTGCTACGCCGCCCAGGGACGGACCTATCAGGCAGTGCGGCAGTACGAGTTCTGCACGCGGATCCTGCGGGTCACGATCGACGCCAGCCCTACACCCGACACCACCGTTCTGTACGACGTGATCCGCACCGGTTCCGCAGCGGAACTGGCCAAGCTCCGCTGACCGGGTCGCGTCCCTGGCTCGGGGACACGACCCGGTCTGCTACGCCAGTGTCAGAACCGGAGGCCGTTCGGCGTGTGTCCCACGGTCACTGCGGGTCCTCGACCTGGATGATCGGACCCTCGTTGAACCCGGTCATGTCGAACCCCGGGGTGCCCAGGCTGCTGTCGAGGAACACCGAGACCACCACTTTGTAGATCCCGCTGATCTGGCTGCCCGGGTTCCCCTCGTCCAAGGTGTTCGGCGGAACGTTGAGCTCGACGGCGTAGTTCGAGACGGCCGGGTCGGCGTTCACGGTGTTGTCGGCGGCCAGCAGAATCTCCGGACCACCGCCCAAGGACTCGGCGAATGCCTGGACGTTCCACTGGCCACCGAGGGCGGCCAGCCACAGTGGCCGCAGCGGACCGGTGACCTTCCACTCCACGCTGATCTTGAACGCGTCAGTGCGGTCCAGGACATGGTTGCCGACCTGGAACGGCGGGAACTCACCGGCTGGGTCGATGATCGTGACGGTGGTGACTTCGCCCTCGATCAGGCCGGGAATGTTGGGATCGAACTGCTGCATGACATCTCCCCAAGTGGGTGGGCGGCCCGGGATGGGCTCGCCTCACGGAGAGAGTGCAGGGCAGCGCTGAGTGAACCGCCACAGTAGCGCTGAGCCGCGGCGCTCAGCCTTGACTAAGCGGAAACGCGCAGGTCAGCCGCCGATTCCGGCCTCGATCTCGAGGCCCTGGGTACCGCCGGAGTGCAGCGCGAAGAAGTCACCGCGGTCGAGCACGGTCAGCCCGCCCGACCGCTTGAGCACCAGGCGACGACCACAACCGTCGTACGGGCAGACGAACAGAAGCTCCGCTCCGTTGTCCGCCTCGAGAACCATCCGGTGCTGGTTCATAGTCACACCTCCTGGGCATGGCGATCACCGCGAGCCACTGACCGCCCACCCAGGACATGTACCCGGGAACGTTCGTCACCAGTCCTCACGCCGGTGGTGGATGATGTGCGGGTGTCTGTTGATGTTGCCGCGCTGGCTCGGGAGCGATTGGCGTTCGACTCGTTGCGGCCGGGGCAGGAGGAGTCGGTCCGGGCGGTGCTCGATGGGAAGGACACGCTCGCCGTTCTTGCCACCGGGACCGGGAAGACCGCGATCTACCAGTTGGCGGGGCTCGCGCTGGGTGGAGTAACGATCGTGGTGAGCCCGTTGGTGGCGCTCCAGCGCGATCAACTGCGGGCGTTGTCGGAGCATCCCGCGGGTGTCGAGGTCGCCGAGTTGAATGCGAGCGACTCGGCCGGTCGCCGGACAGCCCGCGACATGCTGTCCAACGACCGGCCCGGATTCGTGCTCCTGTCGCCGGAGCAGCTCACGCATCCCGACGTACTCGACCTGCTGGCCGCGTCCCGCCCGCGGCTCGTGGCCGTCGACGAGGCCCACCTCGTGAGCGAGTGGGGCCAGGACTTCCGCCCCGACTACCTGCGGCTCTCCGCCGCCATCCGCGCGATGCAGCGGCCCCCGGTCCTCGCGTTGACCGCGACTGCTGCCCCGCCGGTGCGCAAGGAGATCATCCACCGGCTGGAGATGCGCGACCCGGCCGTGGTGGTCGGCGGTTTCGATCGGCCGAACCTCAATCTCGCGGTGTTCACCTTCGCCGACGACGAGACCAAGAACCGCCGGCTGCTCAGCCATGTCCGGTCATCGCGCGGACCAGGCATCGTGTACGTCGCCACCCATCGGCACGCGGAGGACGTGGCGCACGAGTTGGCGATCGCGGGCGTCCCGGCGCAGGCGTACCACGCGGGTCTGTCGGCCAAGCAACGTCGCGAGGTGCAGGACAGCTTCCTCGCCGACCACTGCCGGGTCGTCGTCGCCACGATCGCCTTCGGGATGGGCATCGACAAACCGGGCATCCGCTGGGTCAGCCATGCCGAGGCACCGGGCTCGATCGACGCGTACTACCAGGAGATCGGGCGCGCCGGCCGCGACGGCGAACCGGCCGACATCGAACTCTTCTACCGCCACGCCGACCTCGGCCTCAACCGGTTCTTCGCCTCGGGAGGGGTCACCGACGCGGACCTCCTCGCCGTCGCCACGGCGATCGACGAGCACCGCCCGGCGGACATCCCCGAACTGGCCGCCGCGAGCGGCCTCAGTCCGGCCCGGGTCGAACGCGCCCTCGGCCGACTGACGGATGCCCGGATGGTTGCCGTCAGCCACCGTTTCCACCTGGCCGCCCGAGTCGACGTCGACCAGGCCGTCGCCGCCGCCTCGGCAGTCGAGCACGATCGCCGCGAGGCCGCCCGTTCCCGCGTCGAGATGATGGCGGCGTACGCGGAGTACGGCGGCTGTCGTCGTGAATGGCTGCTCAGCTATTTCGGCGAGCGGTACGACGGCCCGTGCGGCAACTGCGACAACGACCTCGCCGGCCGCACCGCAACCCCAGCCGCCGACCAACCCTTCCCGGTCGGCAGCAGAGTGATCCACCCCACCTTCGGTCCCGGCCAGGTCGAGCACTACACCGGCAATGCGATGACAGTCCTCTTCGACCGAGTCGGCTACAAAGAACTCCGGACCGCCTTCATGATCCACAACCACTTACTCAAACCCGAGTCGTGAGCGGCGACGCGGTCCATCCCCCGCAGGGGTAGGGATGGACCTGCGCCGGCATCAGCGGATGAGCTGCGGTGTCGGAAGGTTGCCGCAGCCCCCGGAGTTGTGGTCAGGAGTGACGGTCACGGTCTGGCCGAGACCGTTGTAGCCGGTCGCGGCCTGCCAGGTGCCGGTGTTGGCCAGTTGGATCGCGTACGCCGAGTTGTAGGTCTGGGTGGAGCCCGGCAGCCGGTCCTGGGACTGCAGTCGGGGCGCCGGGTCGGCGAGGTTGAGCAGCAGGCGGTACTTGCCGGGCACGGCCGGTGCACAGACCTGCTTGTCGAGCGCCGTGGTTGCGCCGGCCGGCCAGCGACGGGGGTCGGCAGGCAGGTTGACGCGGTAGCTGTGCTTGTCACCCTGGAAGATCAACTGGACCTGCCGCGGGTTGTACGGCGCCGCCCATCCGTCGTTGCGGATCTTCAGGCCGACGTCGACGGCTCCGCCCGGCCGGGTGGTGCTCGTGACCGTGCTCTGCTGAAGGGCGAACCGGTAGCCGAGCCGTTGCTCGGCGATCGTGATGTTGTCACCCCAGCTCGCCAGCACGTCCGGGTGGTAGTCGGTGTTCAGGAAGGAGAAGTGCAGCCTGGCCATCTCCGCCGACGCCGAGTCCCAGTCGGACCGCGGCGAGTTCACTGCGCAGGTCTCACCGCCCTCGGGCACATACTTGGTGTCCTGGGCAACGAATTCCTTGTCGAGCTCGATCGGGTCACTGAGGTAGGTCCCGAAGTCGTCCGGACTGGCGAGGAAGCAGTCGTTGTGATGACCGACTCGCGCCACCGGCGACCCGTCGTACGCCTGCTCGGCGGTGAGACCGCCTTCTGCCCCAGTCGGTACGCCGAGCATTCGCTGCTTCATGTACGGCGTCCGCACCTGGATCATCCGGTCCGTCGGGAGGGCCTTGAGCAGGGCCATGATCACCGCGCGACGGTCCGCCCAGTTCTGGTCCGAGACCTGGCTCGGGTCCTGCGGGTCGGCGAAGTAGTCGGTGTAGTACCCCTCACCCCACAGCCCGACGAAGCCGGCCTGGACGACCGCGATCACGTCGGCGTTCTCCCGGAGGATCGGCGTCAGTTGGGCGATGTGCTTCTGGACCCGCGCCAGCGGTGCGTCGCCGTACGGGATGGTCGGCGGCCAGCCGGGCGGCTGGGCGTACGCAAAGCGGACGATGGCTTTGATGCCGGCCGCGCGGATCGTCCGGAAGTCGGCTCGGACCAGGTCGAGGTACGCCTTGTCGAGCGTGTCCTGGCCGGCGAACTTCTCCAGGTAGAACACCCGGAGGATCTGGGTGACGTTCTCCTGCGTCCGGAAGTTGCGCAGCGTTGTCACGTTGAGTGGCACGTAGCCCGAGCCGTCGGCGCGGTAGTGCGTCTCGGTGTGGTGGTAGAAGCCGCGCTCCTGGTTGGAGATCACGGCATCGGTCGACGCATAGTCGCGGGTCGTGACCGGCCCGGTTCCGTGGGCCGCGGCGGCGGCCTGTGGTGCGAAGACCAGACTGACGAGGGCGATGATCGTGACGAACCGTCTCATGGGCGGGGCCTCCCTGACGCATCCTGCGACCTGAGAATAATCATGGAGTCCAGGAAAACTATGTCAAGAGCTCGGCGCGGTCAGATCGCCGAGACGGGCAGTTTCCCGTCGTACCGGGTGGCCTCGACCTGCTCGAGCGCGAGCCGGACGGCACCGAGCGTGACTCCCTCGGCTCCGAACTCCGACACCCTGATCTCGGGGGTCCGCAGACACCAGCGGTCGAGCTCGCGACGCAGAGGTTCGACCAGTACGTCGGCCGACCGGGAGAAGCCGCCGCCGATCACGACGAGCTCCGGATCGAGGGTGAGAACCAGCGCCGACGCGCCGACCGCGATGTCGCGAACGTACCCGCGGACAGCCCGGATCGCCGTCCGGTCCCCGTCCCGGGCGGCGAGGAACACCTCTTCCACATCGTCGCCACCACCCAGCCAGTCGTACAGGTGCTGCGGAGCCCTCAGCCAACCGGCCGCCGGTAACGCGCCGATCTCCCCCGCGGCGTTGCCGAACCCTCGGTGCAGCTTGCCGTCGATGATCAGACCGGCACCGGTGCGGAGGCCGGCGAGCAGGAACACGACGTTCCCGGCGTACCGGGCGACACCACGCCAGGACTCCGCGAGTGCGGCCAGCTTGCAGTCGTTCTCGACTCGGACGGGTCCGGGGACGAGTCGGCGAAAGTGCGCGGCCAGGTCGACACCGGTCCACTCCGGCACGGAGTCGGACAGCATCACCTTGCCGGTGCCGTCGACGAGTCCGGTGGAGGCGACTCCGGTCGACCAGATCCGATCGGGGGTCACGCCGGCTCCGGCGAGGGTGGTGGTGACACAGTCGTCGAGCATTGCCAGGCGTTCCCGGCGTCCGATCCGCGGGCTGACCGCGACACGGGTCTGGTTCAGCACCACGCCCTCGAGATCGGTGACCATGGCAAGGATCTTGTGGCCGCCGATGTCGACGCCAAGGATCCGGCCCGCGTCGGCGCGGAAACGGTAGCGACGGGCGGGCCGGCCGACGGTGCCCACAGTCGGGGCCAACTCCGCAACCCAGCCACGAGCCAGCAACTCGCGCGCGACATCCTCGGTCGAGGCCCTGGACAGGCCGGTCCGCTTCGCCAGCTCGGTCAGCGTCAACGGCTTCTCGTCGCGCAGGATTCGCAGCACGCTCAGTGCGTTGAGCTGCCGCAGCCGGGACAGATCGCCACCGCTCGGCTCATCGGTCATCGCGACCCCCGGAGTTCGGATGGACTCCCTGATAACTATAGGCAGTCCAGCGACGGGTAGCGTCGGACCACCCGGACTGGAGGTATGAGCCTGTGACGAGTGCCGAGGGTCGCCTGGTGTGCATCGGCGATCTGGTTGAGGACGTTGTGGTCTGGTCGGAGGGGGCGCTGCGGACCGGGACGGACAACTCGGCACGGATCCGGCGCGGGCGAGGTGGTGGGGCGTCGAACGTCGCTGTGTTCGCGAGCAGCCTCGGTACGCCGGTCCGGTTCATCGGCCGGGTCGGGGACGACGCCGTCGGCGAGGCACTCGTACGGGAACTGGCGACGGCGGGCGTTGACGCCAAGGTGCAGCGACAGGGCCGAACGGGGACCATCGTCATCCTCGTGGATGCGGCCGGAGAACGAACGATGTTCCCCGATCGAGGTGCCGCGGCCGAGCTGGCCGACGTTCCGGACTCCTGGATCTCCGGTGCCGCGGCGGTCCATCTCTCGGCGTACTCGCTGACTGGGCTGTCCTTGCCTGTCCTCCGCCGAGCCGCGGAGATCGCTCGGGCCGAGAGCGCGATCCTCACGATCGATGCGTCGTCGGTCGCTCTCATCGACTCCATCGGACGGGACACCTTCCGCTCGCTGGTCGGAACGCTCCAGCCGACGTACATCTTTGCCAACGGCATCGAAGCCGACCTCGGCTCCCTGCGGCAGCTCGCCGGTTCCGGTACGACGGTTGTGGTCAAGAACGGCGTGGAGCCCACCGAGGTGCATGCCGGCGGCAACAAATCGGCCATGGTCCGGGTGCCGGCGATCGACGAAGTACGCGACACGACCGGAGCCGGGGATGCGTTCGCGGCGGGCTTCCTGTCCGCGGTGCTCAATCACGCGGAGGTTGTCGACGCGGTGGAAGCCGGTCACCGGCTCGCCCGGCGGGTTCTCACCGAACCCGGCGCCACCTTGACCACAGAGGGAGTTGTTCGTGACTGACAATGGCAGGGTGCAGACCTTCCAGCCCATCGTGGCCGACGACGTAGCGCAAGCTCTCGACGAGGGACGCGCGGTCGTCGCGCTCGAGTCGACCATCTTCTCGAACCTCGGGCTGCCCGCCCCTGCGAACGCCGAGGCCCTCGAACTCTGCAAGCGAGCGGTCCTCGACCAAGGCGCCACACCGGCTGTGACCGCGATCCTCGACGGCCGGCCACATGTCGGGCTGTCGCCGGACGAGGAGAAGCGTGTGCTGCAGGGCACGCGGAAGGTCGCCGAGCGCGATCTGGCCGTGGCGCAAGCACAAGGATGGGATGTCGGGGTCACCACAGTCTCGGCGACGGTCACGCTGGCGCACGCGGCGGGCATCTCGGTGTTCGCCACCGGCGGCATCGGTGGTGTGCACCGCGGATCCGAACTCAGCGGGGACGTCTCGGCCGACCTCGACGCCATCGCCAACCACCCGGTCATCACCGTGTGCGCCGGAGCCAAGGCGTTCCTCGACCTGCCGCGAACCCTCGAGTACCTCGAGACCGTCGGCGTCCCGGTCCTGGGCTGGCAGCACGACTGGTTCCCGGCGTTCTACACCCGGTCGAGTGGACTGCCGGTTCCGCACCGGGTCGACGACGAGCGGGTGGTCTGCGACGTACTGCGCTTCCGCTCGCGGCCCAATACCGGCGTTCTGCTGACCGTCCCGATTCCCGTCGAGGACGAGATCCCGGAGTCACGGATCACCGACGTACTCGCCGCGGCTCTGGCGGCAAGTGCGAGCGCAGGAGTCACCGGGCCGGCCGTCACGCCGTACGTCCTGGAGCGCATCGAGAAGGAGACGGACGGCGAGAGCATTCCGGCGAACCTCGCCCTGGCCCGAAACAACGCGGGCGTCGCCGCCCGGGTAGCCGTCACCCTCGCTTCGCTCGGTCAGTAGTTCGGACAGTAGTGAGGACCGTTCGGGCGAGGCCTTCCGCGTCCAGGCCGTAGGAGTGCAGGAGGTCCTTGCGGGAACTGGCGGGGACGAAGTCGGCCGGCAGGGTCAGGCTGTGCAGTTGGGTGGTGGCGCCGGCTTGGCGTAGTTCTCTGGCCAACGCGTCGCCGAAGCTGCCCGACGGTGCGTTGTCCTCGATGGTGAACACGGTCCGGAAGCGTCCGGCGGCTTGCACCAGCGCTGGGTCGAGCGGTTGCAACCAGCGCGGGTCGGCAACAACCACCGGTACGCCGTGTCGCCGCAACTCGTCAGCCGCGTCGACAGCCGCCTCCGCGAGCGGTCCGACCGGCAGCAGCAGGATTTGGGCATCCGGCTCGGCGCGCAGTACGGACGCACTCCCCCAGCATCCGACCGAGGCCAAGGTCCGTCCGCTGTCGCCTCGCGGAAAGCGCAGTACGGTCGGTCCGTCGTCACACGCGACGCACTCCCGCAGCAGGACGCGCAACTGGTCCGGATCACGCGGAGCCGCGACCCGGGCGCCCGGCACCAACCCGAAGAGACCGACGTCCCACATTCCGTGATGCGACGGCCCGTCCGGACCGGTGATGCCTGCGCGGTCGAGGACGAAGGTGACTGGAGCGTGGTGCAGTGCCGTGTCCATCAGCACCTGATCGAAGGCGCGATTGAGGAACGTCGAGTAGATCGCCACGACCGGGTGCATGCCCGCACCCGCTAGCCCGGCCGCCGACACCACCGCATGCTGCTCGGCGATACCGACGTCGAAGATTCGGTCGGGGAACTCCACAGCGAACGGGTGCAAGCCTGTCGGCCGCAGCATCGCCGCAGTGATCGCGACGACGTCCGGCCGCTGCCGGCCGATCTCGAGCATGACGTCGCCGAACACACTCGTCCAGGACGGACCTGACGCCGCTATTGATGCGGCCGGCGAGACGGTGTGCATCCGATCCGCCTCGTCCTCCTCGGCGGCGCGATAACCCTTGCCCTTGGTCGTCACGCAGTGCACCACAACCGGGCGACGCAGTACGGCGGCCGCCCGTAGCGCGCCTTCCATCGCTGCGAGATCATGTCCGTCCACAGGCCCGACGTACGCGAAGCCGAGATCCTCGAAAAGGTTGCCGCGGGCCACATTGTCGCGCAGTTGGTGCAAGTGCCGTGGCAGGTACCCGGCCGTGGGTTCGTAGGAACGCCCGTTGTCGTTCAGGACCACGACGACCGGCCGGCTCGGTGCGGCGGCGAGGTTGTTCAAGGCCTCCCAGCACATGCCGCCGGTGAGGGCGCCGTCGCCGACGATCGCGACGACGCGCCGATCATGGTTCTCGGCCAACTCGAACGCCTTCGCGATGCCGTCTGCGTGCCCAAGCGCCGTGGACGCATGGGAGTTCTCCACCAGGTCGTGCGTACTCTCGAGCCGGTTGGGATAGCCCGAGAGTCCACCGGACTGCCGCAGTGTGCCGAACGAATCCCACCGGCCCGTGAGCATCTTGTGCACGTAGGCCTGGTGCCCGGTGTCCCAGACGATCGCGTCGGTGGGTGACTGGAAGACCCGGTGCACCGCGATCGTCAGTTCGACGACGCCGAGATTCGGTCCGAGGTGTCCGCCGGTGCGACAGACCTGCCGGATCAGCTCCGCACGAATCTCCTCGGCCAGCGTGGGCAGGGCGTCGGCCGGCAAGCCGCGCAGGTCCTCGGGACCACGCAAACCGGGGAGGAACCGCGCCGCCGCGTCGGCACCGAGCACTGTGCTCATCGAAGCCACCCCGCGCAGCCGGACATCGTCATGCCCCGACTGCTGCGCGCAGGGACTGTCGCAGCGACCCCATCGTGGCAACGACCGCGGTCGGCTCGTAGCCGCAGTGCGCCATGCAGTTGGCGCAGCGCGGATCCTTGCCACGCCCGTACGAGTCCCAGTCCGTGTCGTCGAGCAGCTCCCGGTACGTCGCGACGTACCCGTCGTCCATCAGGTAGCACGGCCGCTGCCAGCCCTTCAGCGAGTAGAGCGGGATCGCCCACGCCGTACAGTCGAAATCGACCTTGCCTTCGAGGAAGTCGAGGAACAGCGGCGAATGGTTGAGCCGCCACTTCTTCCGCCGCCCGTCGGCGAACGCCTTGCGGAACAGCTGCCGGGTCTCCTCCGGACCGAGCCAGTGCTCCTGGTCGGGCGCCTTCTCGTAGGCGAACCCCGGCGAGATCTGCATGTTGTCGATGCCGAGGTCGTCGTTCAGATAGTCCAGTACGTCGATGACGTCCTGCGGACTGTCGGTGTCGAAGAACGTGGTGTTCGTCATCACCCGGAAGCCGGCCTCCTGCGCCTGCTTGATCGCCGCGACCGCCTCGTCGAAGACGCCGTCCTTGCAGACCGACTGGTCGTGCCGCTCGCGGAGGCCGTCGATGTGCACCATCCAGGCGAAGTTCTTGTGCGGCGTGAACTTGTGCAGATGCTTGGGCATCAGTACGGCGTTCGTGCAGAGGAAGACGATCTTGTTGCGCGCCAGCAGTTGCCGGACGATCTCGTCGATCTCCTTGTGCATCAGCGGCTCGCCGCCGGCGATCGAGACCATCGGCGCGCCACACTCCTCGACCGCGGCCACCGCCTGCTCGACCGGCATCCGCTTCTTCAGCCAGTCGTGCGTCTGCTGGATCTTGCCGCAACCGGCGCACTTCAGGTTGCAGGCGTACAGCGGCTCGAGCTCCAGCAAGATCGGGAACTTCTCCCGCCGGAGCAGCTTCTGCTTCATCAAGTACCCGCCCAGACGGACGGACTGCCGCAGCGGCATGCTCACTGCTGGGTCACCTCTTTCGGTAGTGAGAACCGGACGTCTTCGGTGACCGCCCCGCTCTCGGTCACGGTCACGGACCCGAGTCCGGACAGACTGCGGACCAGATCGTCGACAAGGGCCGGCGGCGCCGAGGCGCCCGCCGAGATACCGATCCGCGACACGCCGGCCAGCCAGTCCAGCCTTACCTCCGCGGCGTCGTCGACGAGTACGGCGCGGGTGCCTTCGGCTTCTGCGACCTCGGCGAGTCGCTGGGAGTTGGAGGAGTTCTGCGATCCGATCACGATCACCAGGTCCGAGCGGCGGGCGATCTCGCGGACTGCCGCCTGACGGTTGCTGGTGGCGTAGCAGATGTCGTCCTTGCGCGGACCGGCGAGAGCAGGGAATCTGCGCCGCAGTACGGCCGCGGTCTCGGCCGCCTCCTCGACCGCGAGCGTCGTCTGCATCGCGTAGGCGACCCGGCCGGGATCAGGAACCTGTACCGTCTCCGCCTCGGCCGGGCCGGGGACGACGATCACGTTGCCCGGAGCCTCACCCGTCGTACCGACGACTTCCTCGTGGTCGGGATGGCCGATCAACAGCACGGTGTTGTCGCGTACGGCGTACCTGCGGACCTCGTGGTGCACCTTCGACACGAGCGGGCAGGTGGCGTCGACCACCCGCAACCGCCGCTCGGCGGCCTGCGTACGCACGGCCGGTGCGACTCCGTGGGCGGCGAGCACCACTACGTTGCCCTCGGGGATCTCGTCGACCTCCTCCACGAAGACGGCACCCCGTTGCTCCAGATCGCGGACCACATGGAGATTGTGGACAATCTGACGACGTACGTAGACGGGTGAGCCGAACCGCTCCAGCGCGCGCTCGACGATCTCGATCGCTCGTTCGACACCGGCGCAGAACGACCGCGGGGCGGCGAGCAACAACTCCCGGTCGCCGATGGCGGCGGCCCACACCTCCAGGACTGGTGCCGTCCGGCGCAGCGAGGCGAGCGCCTTGATCCCACGCAGCGGCATTCCGGCGCGCGCCAGCGGCCGCTCGACGTTGTCGACAATCGCACGGACGACAATGCACCGGCCCTCGTCTCCCGCGATCAGAGCAGACTCGGTGTCGACGGCGATCGCACCGGATGCGGCCAGCGCTCTGCGCTCGGCGGCGGAGTCGACGACGTGGTCGGTGGTGACCAGCGGCCCGGTATGCACCCTCAACCCGGCGCGGCGAAGTTCGCCCGCCACCAGGTCGGCCGCGTGGCTCGGCACGGTCCGGTCGTCGCGGCGGATCTCGGTCGCCACGACGAGGTCGCCGGGAGCAATCCGATCGGTCAGTGCACCACCGACCCCGGCGACGAGCACTGGATCGTCGCGGATCGTGCCAGTTGCCCGCCCGGTGCGGATCAGCGGCGCGGTGAGCTTGTCGCGCAGCGCGAGCCACTCGACGTACAGGGGCGTGCAGACCGTTCCCAAGGTCATCGTGAGACCGCCCCCTCCTGATGCGGACGGTCTCTGCCGAGGTAGCGACCGAGCGCCCAGATCGGGAACACCAGCCGGTACAGGTGGTAGCCGATGTAGAAGTCGCCAGGGAAACCAGTCCCGGTGTAGCGGTGTTCGTCCCAGCCGCCGTCGGGCCGCTGAGTGTCGACGAGGTAGCCGACGCCCCGGCATACCGTCTCGTCCTGTTCATCGGCCGCCAGCAGGGCGAGCAGGGCCCACGCCGTCTGCGACGGCGTCGAGTCACCACGCCCTATCCAGGTGGGATCGACGTACGAGCGCAGATCCTCACCCCAGCCGCCGTCGGGATTCTGATGGTCCGCCAGCCAGCGCACTGCCCGGCGGATGACCGGATCATCGGTGGACGTGCCGGCCGCGATCAGTGCCGGTACGACGGCTCCGGTGCCGTAGACGTGGTTCGTGCCCCAGCGGCCGAACCAGGACCCGTCCGCCTCCTGGGAATCGAGCAGCCAGCGCACTCCGCGGCGGCACTCGTCGGTGCCGGTCCTGCCCTCGGCCGCGAGCATCTCCACGACGTGGGCGGTGACGTCGGCCGACGGCGGGTCGATCACCGCACCGAAGTCACAGAAGGGCAGCCGCAGCGGCGTGGTGTCGGTGTTGTCGGCATCGAAGGCGCCCCAGCCACCGTCGGCGGACTGCATGCCTGTCGTCCATTCCACCGCGTCGTCGAGGGCCGCCCGGAGCACCTGCGGCTCCGGATGGACAACCCGGCGTAGAGCGAGCACGATCTCCGCGGTGTCGTCGGTGTCGGGGTAGCCGTCGTTGGCGAACTCGAAAGCCCACCCGCCCGTCGTCAGCGTCGGCCGCCGTACTTGCCAGTCGCCGGGTGCATCGATCTGCTCGTCGAGCAGCCAGTCGGTGGCCTTGAGCACCGCCTGGTCGTCCGGTGCGACGCCCGCATCGAGCAGAGCGCCCACCACCAGCCCGGTGTCCCAGACCGGCGACTGACAGGCCTCCAGCCAGCGCACCGGACCGTCAGCGGTGTCCGCGTGGACCGTGAAGCCCTCAAGCCCGCGCAGGCCGGCGGCCATCACCGGATGATCCGTGGCGTAGCCCATCAGGTGCAGTGCGATCAGGGAGTACACCCACGGTGGCTGGATGCCGCCCCATCCGCCGTCGGCCTCCTGCCGAGCGACGATCCACTCGACCGAACGTCGCATCGCCAGCCGACGGATCCCACCGAGCGGGCCGCGAGGTCCCCAGCGCGTGTAGGCGTTCAGTACGACGTCCAGCCGTTGGAAACCACCGTCGAGGGTCCACGGCGGAGCCTTGCGTGCGGTCGGCGTACCGGCGCGAAGTTGGTCGACGCCGAAGTCGACCGGCCGGACCGGTCGCAACGCGCTGACGATGGTCAGTGGCACGATCGTCTGCCGTGCCCAGCAGGCCCAGTTGTAGACGTTCAAGGGTGCCCAGCTGGGCAGGAAGATCAGCTCCGGCGGCAGGTCGGGGCAGTCGTCCCACTCCCACAGGCCGAACAGTGCGAGCCACAGATGCGTGAAGACGCGCGCCTTCTCGACTCCACCCGCACCGCGGATGAACTCCGCGGCGTCTGCCATGTACGGCTCGGCAGGGTCGTCGCCGGCCATCCGCAGCGCCACCCACGCCTCGACTGTGGTCGACAGGTCACCAGGCCCACCAGGGAACGTCGCCCACGTCCCATCGTCGCGTTGCTGGGACCGGATCCACCGCGCCGTCTCCGCGTCGGTCCTCGGGGTAGCCACGCCGAGGAATCGCCGCAGCATGAGATCCTCGGCATCCATGGTCACGTTGGTGGCGAGATCTCCCTTCCACCAGCCGTCCTCGTGCTGCAGGGACCGCAGGTACTCCACCGCCGCGTCCAGACAGTTCTCAGCGCGGACGTCGGTCTTCTCGTCCTGAGCGAGCCGTTCGGCCGTCACAGCTGTCGCTCCGCCACGAACTGCGCCAGTTGATCGAGTTGGTCCCGGTTGGCCGGTGCGACGCCCGCGGCGTCGAGTGCCTTGCCGGCCTTGCGAACCCGTTCGTCCGCCTCGGCCGAGGCCCATTCGCGACCACCGGCGCGTTCGATCAGTACGGCGGCGTGCCGCAGGCTGTCCTCGGTCGGTGTCGCCGGGTCCGCGAACCAGTCCGCGAGCTCACGACCGGCCGCACCGCCGTACTCGAGCGACCACACCACCGGCAGCGTTTTCTTGTGCGCGCGCAGATCCGAGAAGACCGGCTTGCCGGTGCGCTCCGGGGCTCCCCAGACGCCGAGGAGGTCATCGACGAGCTGGAACGCCAGCCCCAGCTCCCACCCGTAGGTCCGGAACGCGTCGGAGGTCGCCTCATCGGCACCAGCCAGGATTGCGCCCAGTTGCGCCGACGCCCCCAGCAGTGCGCCTGTCTTGCCGCCGGCCATGTCGAGGCACTCGGCCAGCCCGACATCGTCGCGCCGTTCGAACGCGACGTCGAGAACCTGGCCGCGGATCAACTCCCGGGTGGCCACTGCGAGTGCACGTCCAGCGCAGCGGGCGGGTGGGGCCTCGCACTCGGCCAGTACCTCGTCGGCCAGGCAGGCGAGCGCGTCACCGACCAGGACCGCCGTAGCGTCACCCCAGATCGCCCAGACCGTACGCCGGTGCCGTCGCTGCGTGTCCCGGTCCATCAGGTCGTCGTGGATCAGCGAGAAGTTGTGCACCAGCTCGACCGCAACGCCGCCTGGCACCCCCGGCCCGGGCGACCCGCAGACCGCCTCGGCCACGAGCAGCACAAGGCCAGGCCGGATCGCCTTGCCGGAGCTGCCGCTGGTCGGCGTCCCCTCCTCGTCGCACCAGCCGAGGTGGTACGACGCGACGAGCCGGGTGTGGTCGTCGAGACGAGCCACGGCCTCACGCAGTTGGGGTTCGACCAGGTCCCGGCTGCGGGCGAGAAGCTCCAGGACGTTGCTCTCCGCCGGCATGGTCGAGGGCTCGACCGCCGTCACGACAACACGTCCTCGGACGGCAGCGATGGGCGAAGGGGCGCCCGCAGTACCGAGGCAGCGGCCGACTCTCCGCTGCGTACGGCGCCCTCCATGGTGGCCGGCCAACCGGTGGCAGTCCACGCACCGGCCAAGTGCAGGCCCGGACGAGCTGTGGTCGCCTTGGGCCGGAATCGACCGGAACCCGGTGCCGGCCGGAAGGTGGCATGTCGCTCTCGGGTCACGAAGAACTCCTTCACACGTGCGTCTGCAGCCGCGGGCAGCAGCTGCCGGAGGGCGGGCACCAGCACATCGCGCAGCTCGGCAACTGGCATGTCGATGAAGTCATCCGCGGCTGAGAGCGAGATCGCGAGGTACTGCTCGCTGTCGGCCCGGCTTGCGAGGCTCTGCGGCGTACGGTCGAAGACCCACTGCAGCGGGCTGTCCACCGCGGCGACGAACGGGTCGTCGAGAGCGACCCGGTCGAGAACCACGTGTGCGTTGACGATGGGTGAGCTGCCCAGCGCGTCTGCCCACCCGGTCGGCAGATCGACCGCGTCCTCGGGAAGCAGCCGCTCGGCCTCCGAAGGCGGCACCGCGAGTACGACGTCGTCGTACCTGTCGGCATCGATCTGCCAGCCGCCTTCCACGTCGTCGAGCGACTTCACCCGCGCATGCAGGCGGACCTCGACACCTGCGGCGGCGAGCGCCCGAGCGGCGGCATCGCCATGCAATTGCTGCAGCGGAACGAGCGGCCAACCGATGTCGGCGGCATCGCTCTGCTCGAGCAGACCGACCTGGAAGACAGTGGCCGCGACCGCAAGCGAGGCATCGACGGCGCGTGCGTTCAGGGTGGCGACACCGATCAGCTCCCAGAGCGCCTCCACTGCCCGCGCGTCCTGCCCATGTGCGGCCAGCCACGCACCGAACGACTGGGCGTCAGTGGCCGAGTCCTCCCGGTCCACCCGGCCCAGCGCCAGCGCGGCACGCACCGCCTGGACCCGTTCCGACACGCTGAGCCAGCGGTACGTCGCCAAGGCCGGCCCGAGGTGCAGCGGCGCCGGCATCTTGGTACGCCGGATCCGCCCAACACCAGCGTGCCAGCCGCTGCGTACCGGTACGTCGAGACGCGGCTGCAGGTGTACGTGGTCGCGAACACCGAGCCGATCGAGCAGCCCGAGGTACGAACTACAGCAGCGGAGGAAGACATGCTGGCCGTTGTCGATCCACCGGCCGTCGCGCTCGAACGAGTGGGTCAGCCCACCGAGCTTCGGTCGGGCCTCCAGCAGCTGCACCTCACGGCCGGCGTCGGCGAGCGCGAGAGCGGTGGTGATGCCGGCGAGGCCGCCCCCGACGACAGCCACCCGACTCATGACCGTGCTCCCGCCAGTGACGCGAGTGCGACCTGCGCCTTCTCCCCCGCCGACAGCGACAGCCGGCGGTCGTACACGAGCACCGGGTTGGCCGCGATCCGTCGCAGCAGGTGGTGGTAGATGCCCGACATGGCTCGGCAGGACGCGCCGCTTCGCCAGTCCAGGTACGGCAGCAGCCGCCAGCCCAGCGAGTACCAGTCCTGGGCCCGTCCGGCGGCGAAGCGGATGTACGCGGCCAGGCGGCCTTGCGGATCGTCGAGATTGCCCCGCTCGTCGAAGGTCAGCCGGACTCCGAAGCGCTCGAGCTCGTCGGCGGGCAGGTAGATCCGGTCGTTGCCGAGGTCCTCGCGGATGTCGCGCAGGATGTTGGTCTGCTGCAGCGCGATGCCGAGCTGGTCGGCGTACAGCGACAGGGTGTCGAGGTCGGCGTCGGCTTCGGTCGGGCCGAAGATCGACAGGCAGAGCCGGCCGACCGAGCCGGCGACGCGACGGCAGTAGACGACGAGCTCGTCGAAGTCGGCGATGCGGACCTGCGACAGGTCGGTCTCGACTCCGTCGACGAGCTCCTCGAAGGCCCCGATGGGCACCGGGAACCGGCGTACGGCGTCGGCCACTGCCACGTAGACGGGCTCGTGCAGGTCGTCGAGGCGCCCGAGGTTCGTTCGGATCCGATGCAGTGCCGTTCGCTTCTCGTCCAGCGGCAGGTCACCGTCGCCGATGTCGTCGATCCGCCGCGCCAGTGCATACAGCGCACACAACGCGTTGCGCTTCTGCGGGGGCAGCAGCCGGATGCCGTAGTAGAAATTGCGGGCTTCGGTCCGGGTGATCTCCGCACAGGCGACGTACGCATCCAGGACCGTGGGGCTCCCCGTCATCGTCATCGAGCAACCGCCCCGGCGATCAGTCGTAAGGCTCGGGCGGCGGTATCCAGCCTGGACGGACGAGCAGACCGGGCCAGGACGTCGCCACCGGTACGCCGCAGCGCGCGGACCGTGGACTGACCCCCGGCGACGAATCCCGCCACACTCACCCGAGCCCATCCGTCGAGCCTGGTCACGATCGCGGCTCCCTCCTCGAGCAGCGCGGCAGCGCGCTCGATCTCGAAGTTCATCAGCGCTCTCAGTTGCGGTGTCGCCGCGCGGTCGTCCAGGTCGGCCTCGACTACGGCGTACGTCTGGAGATCCTGCTGCGGCAGGTAGATCCGGCCGGCCCGCCGGTCCTCGGCCACGTCCTGCCAGTGCTCCAGCAGTTGCAGCGCGGTGCAGACCCGGTCGGACATCCGCTCGGTCTCAGCGTCGTGTACGTCGAAGACACCGAGCACCATGCGGCCGACCGGATCGGCCGACAGCCGGCAGTAGCCCTGCAGGTCCGCAAAGGTCTGGTAGCGCGAGACTGTCTGGTCCTGCAGGTTGGCCTGCACCAGCTGGTGGAAGGGTTCGGCGCTCAGGGCGTGGTCGAGGACGATCGGGCGTAACCGGCGCAGTACAGGGTGATCGGGCTCGGTGCCGACCCAAATGTGGTCGAGGTCGGCCGCGAAGGCGCGCAGCGCAGCCGTCCGGTCTCCCACCCAGCTGTCACCCAGCTCGTCGACGGTCCGGGCGTACCCGTAGACGGCGTGCAGCGCCTCCCGATGCCGCGCAGGAAGCAACCTCAGCGCCACCGGGAAATTCTCGCCCTGCTCCCTCCTGCTCAGTGCCTGATCATGGGCTTGTTCATCCACCCGGTCCGATGGGACCCTCTGCACTCCTTCAGGATGCACGCTCCCATGATGGGAAGCGGTTTCGTGCCAACTCTGCCCCACTGGACCACATTCGTCCGGCAAGAATTTGTCACGGGGATACAGTTACCCGTGGGATGACGTATCCGTAGGACACCTGTCTCGCCGGCGTTCGGCAAGGAACGCGTGGGAGTCTTCACATGACCGTCGCCACATTCGACCGTGCCCGCCTCGAGGAGGCCTTGCTCGAGGGGCTGCCTGGCCTGCTCTCCGAGGTTCGCGACCGGCTCGCGGAGCACTGGCCGGACTACGCCGCGTTCCTCGATGCCGAGCGCGACGCGGTCGTAGAACCCGCAGCCCTGTTCGTGCATCGGCTGCTCGACATGTCGATCGCCGACCTGTCCAGCCCGGAGCGGGCCAGCCTCGATCGTGCCGACGAAACGGTACGCCTGGTCTTCGAAGAGATCGGTCGCCGGCAGCAACAGGTCGGCAACGACCTCACCCGGCTCCTCACCGCCTTCCAGCTCGGTGCCCGGATCGCCTGGCGGCACGTCGCCGCGACCGCCCTGCGACTGGAGTTCGCACCGGACAACCTGGCCGCGCTGGCCGACTCGGTGTTTGTCTTCGTCAACCAACTCTCGTTCTCGGCCGCCAACGGCTACGTGCAGGAGCAACTCGACGACGCGCTCGCCCGCGAGCGCCGCCGGGAGGAGCTCGCCAACCTGCTGCTGTCCGGCCGGTCCAGCACCGAGGCGATCCGGGCTGCGGCGTTGCAGGCGGCGTGGCGGATCCCGGAGACGGCCGCGGTGGTGATCTACATCGACGGCGACCACGAGCTCGCCCGCACGATGGTCAGCCGGCTCGAGCCGGGAGCACTCCCGATCCGTCGCAACGGCGTGGTCTTCGGCGCGATCATCCCGGAACCGTCCGGCCCCGGCCGCCGCCTCCAGCTGAGCCGGGAGCTCACCGGCCTCGGCGCCGTGGTCGGCAACCCGGTGCCACTGGCGGAGCTGCCCCGCAGTCTCGAGATCGCCCGGATCGCGGCCCGCTTGCGCAAGACGGGAGTGCTCACCGACGATCCGGTGTTCGCCGACGAGCACCTCGATGCCTTGATCGTCTGGCGTGACGAGTCACTGGTGGCCGCGCTGCGCGAGGAGATGCTGGCTCCGCTGCAGGGCGAGACCGAGGCCGCCCGAGCGCGGCTCACCGAGACGCTCGCCAGTTGGCTGCGGCAGTTCGGGGACCGCCACGCGATCGCCGAGGAGCTGCGGATTCACCCGCAGACCGTGCGGTATCGCATGGCACGGCTCCGGGCCCTGTTCGGCGACCGCCTTGACGACCCGGAATCACGCGCTCGGCTCTTCCTCGCCCTCGAGTGGCCGGCTCCCTGAGACCGGCACGGGACTGCTCTCCCGCAGCCGCGCCAACGTGGCGTCGAGGTGCCTGGCCACCGCCGCGGCGCTGAGCAGTTGCGGATCGGTCGCCAGCCCGATGCCCAGTACTCCGTTCCAGCTCAGCGCGCCGACAGCGAGCGGAGTCTCCGGCACCAACGGCAGGATCGGGTACGTCGGTCCCGTGCCGACCCCTGCGAATGTCAGCGCGACAGTCGGCCCCGGCATGTTGGACACAACCGCGTGCAGGAAGCGCGGCCCGTAGACGGTCCGTGCGAACCATCGGGCGAACGGCTCAGGGACGAGCCGCAAGCCAGTGGCCATGACGAAGCGGGACGCCATCGCCCGGGTGGGCCGACGGAGCCGCCGGGTGCGTGTGGCCACCTCCGCGAGCAGGTCGTCGAACGGCCGGCCATCGACCGGTACGTCGACGATCACCGCAGCCGTCGCGTTCCCCTCCGCCGCGCTGTCGGGCGTGCGCACCATCGTCGTCACGGAGAACCGCATCCGGCCGTCCACCGCTCGGGCGAGTTCGGGTGCCACGGCGTACACCGCGTCGGCGAGCAGAGCGATCACGACGTCGGTCACGCGCACTGCGTGAGCGGCAGCGGTACGACGTACCACTTCGAGCTCGATGTCGGCGACGCCGAAACCGCGCCGCGCTGAACTCGGTGGCAGTGACGCGGCGGTGCCGTCGGTGGCCAGTTGCGCGAGGCCCACGGCCACTGCGGCGGCGCGTCGGAGCCGGCTGGGAGCGCGTCCGGGCGGTACGGGGAGCGTGGCTCGGGGCTCGAACAGACTGAGGGCCTGCAGCACCGTTCCGATGCCGTCGGCGATCGAATGGTGAACGAGCACCACCAGTGCGTCGGCGCCGCCCGGCCCGCCGTCGCGGATGATCGCCACCCGCCACATCGGCCGGTCCCGGGGCATCGGGTTCTCGGCGAGCTCCCCGAGGATCCGCATCAGTCCGGCCTTCCCGTCCGGGGAGTGGAGCTCGGTGACGTGCCAGTCCAGATCGACGTACTCGGCCTCGATCCAGCGCGGCCGTCGCCACCGTGACGTCGGAGCGAGGCACTGGTGCATGCGCGGCAACCGGGCGAATCCGTCGCGGACCAGCGCCCGTACGTCGTCGATCGACGGCCGGCCCTCAGTCGGCTCCAGCATCACCAGGCCGCCGACGTGCTGCGCGGCCCCCGTGCTCTCGATGTGGAGGAAGAACGCGTCGCTGGACGGTACGACGGCGCCCGGTGTCTCCTGCAGCCACGTGGCGATCCTCACGATGAACACGGTAATCCCGACGTGGACCGCGCTGCTGCGGACGGCGCCAGCCGACCCAAGCGAGCATCGCCAGGGGTGCCAGCTCCTTACTCACCGACGCGCCTACCCCGGTCGGGAGATCACCTGCTCGCCGAATCGGGCTGCCAGCCGCCGGTAGAGGCCCGGGGTCAGTGCCCGTACGGCGGGAGCCACGCGGAGCCAACCGGGGACCCACACCTCGGCGCGGTCACGGGCGATGGCGCCGACGAGCGCCTTTGCGACGTCGGCGGCGGGGACTGGACGCGGGCGGCGGCGGTCGTAGGGTCTACCGCGGGCGGCGAAGAAGCCGGTGTCCACGACGCCTGGAATCGTCAGGCTCACGGCTACGCTGGTGCCTAGCAGCTCCGGCCGCAGGCTCTCGGCAAACACGTCGAGCGCAGCTTTGGTAGCGGCGTACACGGCCTCACCGGCGACACCGGTGCGCCCGGCGATCGAGCCCACGAGCGCGACCTGGCCGGTCCCGCGATCGAGCATCGGCGGTAGGAGGCGGCGTACGAGCTGAAGAGGCGCCAGAAGATCGAGCATGACCAGGCGGTCGATCTCGGCGGCGGTCATCTCTGCGAACGGGCCTGACCAGCCTTGCCCGGCGTTCGCCACGACGATGTCGATGTGGCCGTGGACGTCGAGGGCGGCGTCGGCGAGCGTGGTTGCCGCGCCGGGCACAGCGAGATCACCGAGGAGCGGCACTCCCCCGGTCCGCTTGGCGACTGCCTCGGTCCGCTGCTCATCCCGGCCGTGCACGATCACCCGGGCGCCCGCTTCGGCCAGCTGCTCCGCAACCGCCGCACCGATCCCCGCGGACCCACCAGTCACCAGCGCGACCCTCCCATCAAGTCGCATCCACACCTCCTGCCCTCCATTCCAGCACGCACCGCCGACGAGAAGCCCTCAGGACAGCGTCGCGACTGCCCGCTGACGGGGTTGTTTGCCCGATGACCGGCTAGATGCCGCCAGCGATCACATAACCCGCCAGCGGGTCAGCAGACGACCTCCGCGACGGTCTCAAGGATGACGGTGCGTGCTGGTCACTTGAGCTTGAAGGTTAGTTCTCGCCAGAGGTTGTCCTTGGTGGTGATTCCGATGCGTTTGTCTGCTTGGGTGTCGGCTCGGATCACGGTGTGTTTGTGGTCGGCCAGGGCGGTCATCAGTTCCTTCTTCGGGATGGTGTCCTCCCAGCGTTTCACCAACCCCCACGGCAACATCGCAGCGGCGCCGTCGTGCCAGACCTCCTCCACGAACGCCTTCGGGGTGGCGTTGTGGGAGCCGTGATGACCGATCTTGTAGAAGGCCGCGTCCGCGAGCAGAGCCTTCTTCCGCGGGTCGTTCAGCACGTGTTGCCAGGCGCCGTACTGCGCGTCTCCCGGGAACAGGAAGTGCGTGCCGGCGACGTCGAGTACCAGGAACAGGCTGGTGTTGTTGACGGCACGTTCCAGGATCGACGCCGCACCGAGCAGGCCGATGTCGTTGCTGAGCTTGTCCAGTTGCAAGGACTTCGCGGCTTCCTGCAGATCGGGCCGCACCCGACTGGGATCCCGCAGCGCGTAGACCTGTTCGAACAGCGGGTACGGCGAGGCCGCGACCGAACCGTCGATCGGCTCATCGAGGTTGAGCTGGAGCCAGCCGACGCTGGCCGGTGGGTCCATCACCTTCAGGTCCTTGGGGTCGCGTGACGGCCCGAGCGCGTGGATCGTCACCCCGTCGACACCGATCTCGATCTTGTTCTTGACCTCGTCGAGGTTCGGCAGATAGCGCACGGTGTGGTCGTTCTTGAATCGCTGGCCGTTCCGTCCGACCAGCCGGTCGGTCGCGTCCGCGTTCCCGAACGAGTTGAGCGCGAAGCTGCGCGCCGCCGCGACCGCCGCCGGCCACTGACCCGGATCCACACCGAGAGTCCGTCGTTCGATCATGCCCAGCAGTTGACGGGCGGTCGCAGCCTGCTTGCTGCGCAAGGCGAGGGCATCCGGGTCGTCCGCGTCCTCCACGAACGGCAGCCACACCTCGTCCACGGTGACCTGTTCCCAATCAGACAACGCGAATCCGGAGATGTGGTCGGCATGGTGATGGGTCGCCACCACGACATCCAGATGCGGCTCGCCGTTCGCACTGTCGGCGGTGAGGTCCGCGATGATCGCCTGGACCGACTCCCGGATCGGCCTGGCCTGTCCCTGGTTGTGTACGCCGCAGTCGACGAGCATCCGCCAGAGCGCGCGGCCCCGTCGTACGGTCACCACGAAGGCGTCGCCGAAGCCGACGTTGTACATCCGCACCGTCACGGTCGATTGCGCCCGGGCCATCAGATCCCCCGATCCGCGTTCATGATCTCCGCGTGAATCGCGGCGAAGGTCAGGCGTTCGACGGACGGCTGGTCGGTCCATTCGCTCAACGCGTCCACGATGTCCAGCTGCTCGCCCCACCCTGTCATCGCCCCGAGCCGCCGTACGCCGGCGTCGTGGTGGTCACGCCCAGGGTGGTCCAGCGGCAGCTTGGCGATCGCGGCCGCATCCTTGAACGGCAGCGGTTTGGCGATCATGTGCTCGATCCGGCCGTCAACGCCGGCGATCAGAACCGTGCCGGCCCGCATCTTCGGTCTGGTGTCGTACGGCAGTTCCTGATCCTCCAGCTCGGGCCGCCGCTGGGTGAGCTGGATCGCCACCTCCGGCCGGGGCTGACCGTCGGCTGCCTGCCGGTACGCCACATGGATGCCGGTCAGCGCGATCCGCAGTTCGGGGTCCGGGTCGAGGCCGATCTCCACGGCATGGAGGCGGGCCCAGCGGCTGAGCGTCTGGAACAGGACCTCGCCAGGGTCGCCCATGTCGCCTTCGTCGGGATCGCTCCCGAGCGGAGCCTTCACCTGCAACGCGCCGGGCTTTCCTCCCGGGTCCAGGTCCATCGCCGCGAGCAGGATCAGGTTTCGCAGGTCGACCGGCGCCTCGGGGTCGTTCAGATCCAGCGCCTCGCGGTTGTTCAGATCCGCCTCGGCACCCTTCGGCCACGCCAGCGCCGGCGGCCATTCGAGCGCCACGTCGCTCAGTGAAGCGACCTGCTCGGGATAGATCCCCCGCCGGCGCATGGCCTCGACGAGATTGCCGCGCAGGTTGATGGCGTCGTCCGGATACAGCGCACGATCCGCCGTGACAATCGCCCGTACGACGTCGCCGAAGCAGACATCGACCACCGGTAGGTAGTCCATCGCGCGGACGACCATGCCGAGCAACCGGTCGGCGTTCTTCACGGCTTCGTCGGCGACCCGCTCGACCAGATCAGGATGCAACTCGCCGGCCGGCAGGATGCCCGTTCCACCGGTGGCGATCCGGATCAGATCTCCGATGGACCTCTTGTAGCTGTCGAGGTAGGCATCGAAGACAGCCGCGACGAAGCACGCACCGCGCTCATGCGGCTCCGAGGCCGAGAGGAACCTCTGCGGCGTCGGTTCGGTACCGATCGCCGAGCGGAGCGCCGCTCCACGTCCTGTCGACTCGCCGAACTCGCGGGCCAACTGGAGCAGGCCACTGTTCTTGCGAAGATCGCTCGACGTCGTTGCGACCGCCTCGCAGACGACATCGCGATGGACGAAATGCTGGAACAACGCGACCAGATCCGCGAAGGCCTCGTGCCAGGCGAACACGTCCGGATTCGTCGGCTCGGCGTAGTACTGGCGCAGCCTGTGCAGGATCGCGTGCGTCACCTCGTGGGCGACGATGTCGGTCGACAGGCAAGTGAAGATGACCTGTCCGGGCAGGTTCGGCCCGGGGTCACGCCGATCGGCCTGGTAGTAACCGAAGAGCACGGCGCGCCGTTTCGGGTCGAAGAAGGCGTTGCGCCCCTCGAACGCGTGCGGCACGAGCCGAAGCTTCTGGCTCGACCGCCACCGGAACCGGCGTCCGACGAAGCGCTCGACCCGCTCGATCACGCTGGTCGCCACCGCGTAGACGATCTGCTGGTGGGCCCGCGGGTCCCCTTCGGCCGGCCGCAGCCCGTCCTGCGCGAGGACAGCCGGATCGTTGAGGTCCAGCGGTTCGTACCACACATCCCGGGTCGCGTCGTAGTCGACGACCTGGACCAGGCTGCCGTCCGGACCCGGCAACAGATCGGCCTCGAACGGTACGTCGAGTCCCAGGAATCGACCGGACAGCCTCGTCGACATCGGGTCGAACGCGAAGGTTCTCAACTGCCGCCGGTCGGGTGGCCTGATCGTCGGATTGTTCGGCGCCACCGGCGCCACCGGCGCCACCGGCGCCGTGTCGCCGGTGGTCGTCATAACTTGGTGAGTGGATTGTCGGGATAAGGCAACGTCCCATCACCGGGGGGCTTCCCGAGGTGGGCGCGCAGACCGGTGTCGCAGATGACGTATCCCCAGTTGATCAACTGTTCCTGGACGTCGTCGTCCATCGCGTTCAGCCGCGTCGGGATCCCCGCAAGCCTCGCCGCTACAGCGGGATCCGACGGCAGCGGGTCGGCCAGCGGGAAGTCGTCCACATGGCTGCGGATGCCGACGTACATGCCGGGGCGCTTGTTGCGGAAGGCATCGATGACCTGACGTTTGCGCAGCGACCTGACCTGGTTGTCGATGACCTTGAGAACGCGGATCGTGTGCCGGGCCCAGTCCACCGGCGGGTCTGCGACCGCACCCAGGTGACCGCCCGCGTCGCTGACCAGGACCGTCTCGTACCGCTTCCAGGCCGTCTCCAGCCCGAGGTTGTCGTACACACCGCCGTCGCTCAGCCGGATCTCGTTGCGGAACTCCGGCGTCGTCAGGTCATTGCCCGGTTGCGTGATCCATTCCTCCCGGTCGAGGTCGACAGTGCAGGGCGAAAGGATCGGCGGGAACGCCGACGAGGCCGCCACTGCGACAGCCAGCGGCACCTCCGGGTTGTTGATGCGACCGACTCGATAGTCGGCCAGATACTGCTTGCTGAATCGCATCAGTACGCCGGACTCCACGTTCGTCGCGTTGATCACGAACGTCGGCTTGTCCGGAAGACCCTGCAGCGTCGTCTGGCCGAACAAGTGCTTGCGCAGCGCACGGACGACCCGGTCGGCCACCGATGTGAACGGGAGCCCGATCCCGGTGAGCACGGCCGGAAGGTCCACATGCGTGCTCGCCATCGCACGAATCGGATCGACGACCTGATACACGAACTGCTTGGCCACGCCGGCCTGATCGAACTGCAGTTCGTTCCAATTCATCCCGAGTACGCCGGCCGTGATCGAACCGCCGGACACACTCGAGACACGCTTCAACTCAGGCAGCATCCCGGCCTCGTTGAGACGCCACAGAACACCGACGTGGAACACCATCGCCCGATAGCCACCGCCCGACAGGCACAGGGCGATCCCCGGCTGAGGCTCCCGGGCGGCATCACCAGGAATGCGCCGTACCGGTTCACCAGAAACGTGCACCTCATCCGGTGCCGACGCAGGACCCGCGGCCATCTCGCTCATCGGCCCGCCCCGGTCAATTCCCCGCAACTGTCCGACCCGCCCACGGGCACGCCGGAAACACGACAGTGCAACATGTTTCCCCCTGAAGATTTCCCCTTACCCAGAGCGTCCTCCCGCTCACGATCATTTGCAAGAGTCACGACAGGGATCGAACAGTGTCAGGACTTGGCGTAGGTCTCGGCTGCGTGGGACTCGAACTCCAGGCCGATCGCGGGCTCGTCACCGACCACCCAGGCGTCGTGCCCAGGCTCGATCAGGTACGCGCTGCCGGCGGCGAGTCGCGCCTTGCTGCCGTCGTCGTGCACGACCTCGATCTCGCCCGAGAGAAGGGTGCCGACATGCCGGACCTGGCAGGACTCGCCACCGACGACGGGACGAATGCACTCCGACCAGCGCCAGCCCGGCTGGAAGGTGATCTTCGCGACGCTGGCGCCGGGAAACTTCACCACGTTGACGACGGTCTTGTCCGGCGTCCTTTGCTCATCGGGTTCGTCGAACGACTTACTGTAAACGGCCATCTCCGGCCCCCTCGATCGGAAAGAATCATTTTCGACAATCGCCCAGATGGCTCGCCGTGAACAGATCCCGCCGCTTATGGCGTCCTTACAGAGCCGCCCGCTGAGGAAACGATCGGTTCGTCAGGTGCAGGTGGGGGTGCGGTGGTGGTCGGGTGGAGTGTCGGCTAGGGGTTTGGTGGGCGGCGGGACTGGGTGGTTTGGCGGAGTACTGACCAGGCGTCGGCTACTGGGCCCACGTGGGTGAGTTTGTCGGGGTTGAGGACGGTGTGGATGGTTTGGATGTGGCCGTCGAGGATGTCCAGGGTCCAGGTGTTGATGACCTTGCCGTCGCGGTCGCGGAGGATGGCGCCGGGTTGGCCGTTCAGGGCGTGGGGTTCGACGGTGCCGCCGATCCGGGTGAAGGGGGTGACCAGGGAGACGAGTAGGCGGGCCACCTTGTCGGCGCCGGTGATGCCGGTCCCCCACTGTGGGGCCTTGCCGCCGCTGTCGCTGACCATGCGTACGTCGGCTGCGAGCAACTCCTGCAGACTGTCGACGTCCCCTTCGCTGAAGGCGTCGAAGAAACGCGAGGCGAGTACGTCGCGCTCGGCGCGGTCGGCCTCGAACCGGGGCCGGCCGGCGTCCATGTGACGCCGCGCCCGCACCGCGAGCTGACGGCACGCCGACTCAGACCTTTCCACCGCGGAAGCGATCTCCGGGAAGCCGAACCCGAACACGTCACGCAGCACGAACACCGCACGCTCGAGCGGACTCAGCCGCTCGAGCAGGAGCAGGGCTGCCATCGACAACGAGTCGGCCAGCTCCGCCGCGCGCTCCGGATCCTGGTACGGATCCGCCAGCAGCGGCTCAGGAAACCACGGACCGACGTACGTCTCCCGCCGGACACGGGCCGACCGCAGTACGTCGATCGAGATGCGAGTCACCACCGCGGACAGGAAGGCCTTGGTCGAGGCGGGCGCTGTCGGCGAGGATTCCCAACGCAGCCAGGTCTCCTGGACCGCGTCCTCTGCCTCGCTCACGCTGCCGAGGAGTCGATAGGCGATCGAGAACAGCAGCGGTCGCAGCTCTTCGAACTCCTCGGCACGCGTCATGCCAGCTCTTCCTTGAAGCCCTGCCGCCAGGACGGGTAGCGCAGTTCCCAGCCGAGCTCCCGCTTGGCCTTGGCGTTGGAGAACCCGCGGCCCTCGGTCATCATCATCACCGCCACGTCCCCGGCCAGTGGCCGCGCGAGCCAGGTGGGGAACCGCATCGGCCGCTTCGCTCCCGCGGACTCGGCCAGGTAGGGCAGCCACACGTTGGCCGGCGCCGGCTCGTCGTCGACGATGTCGAACACACCTTTGGCCTGCCGCTCCACAGCCAAGACTGTAGCGCTCGCCGCATCGTCGAGGTGCACCCACGAGCAGTAGCCGTCGCCACCCCCGACAACCGGAAACTGCCGCTTGCGCACCGGCTCGACCAGGTCGTCCATGGCACCAGGCCCGTAGAACCAGCCGTACCGCAGCACCGCGCCGCCGGCCTTGACCACCACCTCTTCGACGTGGCCGATCGCCGCCATCCCGGGCTCGGCCGGCGTACCCGTCATCGGGTCCACCGGGTCCTGCTCGGTCTTGATCCAGCCGCCCGTACGGATTCCGTTCCAGGCGCCGTACCCCTGCGCGACGAAGTTGGTCACGCCAGTCGCCTCGGCGGCCGCGAGCAGGTGGTCCGTCCCCTCGGTCCGCAGCCGGTTGGTGCCGGCGAACCACCGATCCATGTGCTTCATGTCGGGCTTGCCCGCGTGGGCCACCGAGATCGCGGTCATCTGGTGCACGATCGCGTCAGGCCGGGCCTTCGCCACCGCCTCACCGACCGACGCGGCGTCCAGCCCGTCCATCACGACCGCCTCGGCACCGAGCTTCTCCAGCAAGCCCAGCTTCGCCGAACCCGTGGTGGTAGCCGTCACCTGGTGTCCCCGCGCCACCAGCTGCGGTACCAGCCGCCGCCCGAGCACCCCGGATCCACCTGCCACGAACACCCGCATGATCATCACCTTTCCGACTTCAGGACTGTTCCTCAAGCCCGAGACGAGACAGTCCGGCCGGCTGTGACATGCCCTGTGGGGTGGCGCTCGTCACGTCGCCGGGCTGTCACGGAGATCGATGCCGTCGGCATCTGGTGGTCGTTCACAACAGCCGAAAGAACGGAAACACACCATGAGCAAGATTTGGTTCGTCACTGGTTCGTCACGCGGACTGGGACGCAGCTTCGTCGAAGCCGCTCTGTCCCGGGGCGACAAGGTCGCTGCGACCGCGCGGAAGGTCGAGACCCTCCATGACCTGGTCGTCAAGTACGGCGATGCGGTACTCCCGCTCGAGCTGGACGTGACCAGCAAGGCCGCGGTCTTCGGCAGCGTGGAGCAGGCACGGCAACACTTCGGCCGCCTCGACGTGATCGTGAACAATGCGGGCTACGGCCTGTCCGGCGCCGTCGAGGAACTGACCGAGCAGCAACTGCGCGATCAGTTCGAGACCAACTTCTTCGGGGCGGTGTGGGTCGTCCAGGCCGCGGTCCCCCACCTGCGCGAGCAGGGCGGCGGGCACATCATCCAGATCTCCTCGGTCGCCGGCGTCTCCGGGTTCCCACTCGGCGCCGCGTACTGCGCCTCCAAGTGGGCCCTCGAAGGCCTGAGCGAATCCCTCGCCCAGGAGGTCGCCGGCTTCGGCATCAAGGTGACCCTGGTCGAGCCCGGCGGCTACGCCACCGACGGCAACGCGGGCGCCGACCACGCTCAGCCCGATCCGCGGTACGACGATCTGCGCGAGACCTTCGCGGCGTACGCGAAGACACTCGACCTCGGAGACCCGGCGGCCGCCGGCCAAGCGATCCTGAAGCTCGCCGACGTTGACAACCCACCACTACGAGTGTTCTTCGGCAACCAGGGCAACGCGATCGCCCAACAGGTGTACGCCGACCGCCTCGAGACCTGGTCCGACTGGCAGGACCTCGCATTGGAGGCCCATGGCCGTACCCCCTGAGGGGTGTACCGACTGACCCCGTCGGGAGGACGTACGTCGTACCGCCCCACAACTGAGCGTCAGGCCCCACCTGCAGCCTGAGGTGACCTAGCGTCGAGACCACCCGCCCTGCGGATACCAGCGGCAAGTGCCAGTGCCGTGCAGAGCTTCACGTTCCGCGCGGGCGGACGGCTGCTGGCGGTCCTGGCTCGGGCCACGGATCGTGATGGGCTGATTGCGCGGATACGGCTGTGGGGCCGGGGAGGGCAGTGCGCGTGCCCGAGTCGCTCGTTGGGGTGTCGCCCCAGATCGCTTGGCGTGCTGCCTCTCGGAGTGCCGCAGCATCGGTGCGGAGATTGCCCGAGCACGTAGTCACCCTGGACGTATCTCCCACTCGTCCCTCCCGTGACTGCGCACTGTCCACACGTTCGGCGTCGTCCGACCGCAGTCCGTCCGACAGCCGTCCGCCCGACCACGGGTCGACGCGCGAACCGTCGTCGGGCAGGCGTTCGCGGAGGGGTTTGACCTGGGGGTTGGGAGGTGTGGATGAGCGCGGTCTGGCGGTTGGGGATGGTGGGGCGGGTTTGCATTGTCCTTGATCAGGGGCTGGTGGTGGGTCGGCCCAGGTGGGGCGGGTGACGTGGACTTTGCCGTTGGTGATGGTGATGGTCCAGTGGCCGGCGTGGAGGTCGATGTGGTGGCGGCGGCAGAGCAGGACGAGGTTCCAGATGGCGGTTTCGCCGCCGTCGAGCCAGGAGCGTAGGTGGTGGGCGTCGCAGTGGATGGGTGGGGCGCCGCAGACGACGCAGCCTTTGTCGCGGGTGTTCAGGGCGCGGCGCATGGCGCGGGTGACGAGTCGTTCGGAGCGGCCGACGTCGAGGGGTTCGGAGTTGGAGCCGAGGACGAGCGGGATGATGTTGGCGTCGCAGGCCAGGCGTCTGATCGCGGCCGCGGACAGGTTGTCGCCGTAGACGAGTCCGCCGGTGGCCTCCGCGGTAGCCGACTTCAGGTCCTCCAGGTCGATGGTGACGGTGATGGTGGTCTTCGCCCCGAACCCCGGAACGGCGCCGGCGGGTGCGGGGCCTGAGGCAGCCTCTCCGAGGGCAGGGCCGGGCTTGGTGGTGGGGAGGTTGAGGGCCGGATCGGTGGATTTGGCGGCCAGGGTCAGCGCGGTCGTCAGGGCGTCGGCTTGGCGCTTGTCGCGGGGGCGGGGATCCAGTTCGCCGTCGAGGGTCTTGTGGGGACGGGCACCGGCGTGGATCAGGGACCGCAGCAGTTCGGCGTTCTCGTTGGCCAGGTAACCACGGAACTTGACGCCGTTCTCGGCGGTGATCAACGCCAGGGACTCGCGGGCGTAGGCCTTGTGCTCGTCAGGTTCGGGGCCGTCGGTGTCGAGGAGATCGCGGACCTGCTTGCCCGCTTTGCGCAGTTCACCAGGGGTGAGGTGGCGGGCCAGGTTCACCAGCTGCTGTTCGGCGACCTCGACATCCTCGACCGGCACCGTGGCGGGGACGCGCTCGAGGGCGGACACGATCGCCTCGGCCTGCGCGGGGTGCAGCACCTGGCCACCGTTGTCGAGGTCTGAGGTTGCGGGGATGGCGTCGTCGGTCAGGGCGGCAGACACGGTCCGATACCTCGGGAGGGCCCGGGCCAGGCGGACGTCGCGGTGGGCCACAGGGCGGTCCAGGCGGTAGCGGAAGGCCAACAGTTGCACGGTGTCATGGGCACCGATGTCGTGGGCGTGACCGATGTCGTCCAGGGCCGCAATGAGCTGCAGACGGTAGGTCTGGCGCTGGGCAAGCTCGGCATCCACGGCGTCGAGAGCCGACAGCATCTCGCTGCCACTCATCGACCAGATCGGCCGCTCGTCCAGAAGTTCCATACCGGCAACTCTAGACACCGCCACCGACAGTTTCCGAATCCAGAAGCCCTTATCCACAACGGAATCTGTTATCCACAGACGTCTGCCTCTGCGGATCTTGCCTTAGGCAACGTCTAATCCCGGCGCTCTCGTCGTCACCCACGAGGCTTCGACGGGCCGGGGGGCGACACCGCAACGCCGATCACTCGCCACCGACGAGATCGTCACCCGCCCGAGCTGTCCGCTGTGCCGACTGTGGCCGGCATCCAAACTGGGGGTCATGGTGGTCGCCGGCCAGGCTGTGATCGGCGGCGCCCGGTCGTGGGGCCGAACACGTTCGTCCAGAGGATGGACCCGTTGCTGGACAGGGGTCAGTGGGTTTGATCACGGCCTTGCCCGGCACCAGACCCACACATGACACCCGGTTGTCCTCATCGAACCAACCTCCGCTCGCGACCGGCCATCCGATGGTTTTACTGTCAGTACTTTCTGAGCTCGGCAGGACCAGGATCTGGACAATCCCGATTCTCCTTGCCCAGAAGGCACTTCTCGGTATGCCGCCCCCGATGGATCGGCCACATCACCGACTCAGGCTAAGGCGTTCGCGAGTGAGCCGGGAGTGCGTTGAAGGGGAGGCCGCTGGATTCGGATTGGCAGATGGATTGGAGTTGGGTGTAGAGGGCGGCAACTGTCTCGGGTTCGGTGGACCAGAGGTTGGTGGTTTCGGTGGGGTCGGTGGACAGGTCGTAGAGCTGGCCGTCGGGGTGGTCGGCGTCCCAAGCGGGGTTGGCGTGGGCCTTGCCGGAGCCGGCGCTGAAGAGGGCGCTGATCGACGGTTCCGAGAAGCCGCCGCCGGAGCCGGGCGCGAAGATCGCCTTCCACCGGCCGGAGCGGATCGCGAAACGGCCGCCGAGGCTGTGGTGGACCACCGGCCGGTCCGCCGGCAACGACTCGCCCCGGGTCAGTGCGCCGAGCAGGTCCTGACCGTCCTCGGCTGCTCCGTCCGGAAGCGCCGCACCGGTCGCGGCCGCGACCGTCGGAAGGACGTCGGTGAGACAGATCGAGGCCTCGAGCAACGAACCCGCCGGGATCCGGCCCGGCCAGAAGGCGATGAACGGCTCGCGGTGACCGCCGTCCCACAGGTCGCCCTTCTGGCCGCGCCAGTCACCATTGGGACGGTGCTGCGTCATGTCGCCGTCGTCGTCGAAGATCATCGGCGCACCGTTGTCGCTGGTGACGATGACCAACGTGTTCTCGGTTTCGCCGCGCTCGGCGATCGCCTGCAGTACTTCACCAACAGCCCAGTCGACCAGACAGACAGCGTCCGCCCGGTCCCCCAGTCCGGAGCGACCACGGATGAAGTCCGGTGGCACACACGGCCGGTGCGGCGCCGAGGGCGCGACGTAGCACAAGTACGGCGTACCGGGCTCGATCCCCCGCAACCAGTCGACAGCCTCGCCGACGAACCGTACGTCGGCTTCGTCCTCGCGCCAGCCGTCGACCTGCAGCCCGGGGCGCTGCTCGGTCAGGTAGTTCTCCTTCTCCCGGTCGGGCACCCCGACAGTGCGATCGTCGGAGATGAAGGCGTACGGCGGCATGTCCAGCGACCCCGCGATCCCGAAGAACCGGTCGAAACCCAGCTCGGTCGGCCCACCAGTGACCGCCGCGGTGTAGTCGATGTCGCGCCCGAAGTCGGTGTCGACGTCGTCGTGCAGCACCGCGCCGGGCGCGAACGCATCCCGGACCGACCCGTCGCGATGTCGCCAGCCAAGGCCCAGGTGCCACTTGCCGAAGGCACCGGTCGTGTAGCCGGCGTCGCGCAGAACGCTTGCCATCGTCGGCCGGTCCGGCTCGATCAGCGCCGGACCGTGTCCCATCAGTACGAAGTTCTTCAACGGTCCGCGCCACGCATAGCGACCGGTCATCAGGGCGTACCGGCTCGGCGTGCAGACCGCGGAGGCCGAATGGCAATCGGTCAGCCGAGCACCGCCGGCGGCGAGCCTGTCGATGTTCGGGGTCGGGATGGCCGAGCCGTAGCAGCCGAGGTCCCCCCACCCCATGTCATCGGCCAGTACGACGACCACGTTCGGTGTCACGGGGTTCCTCTCATCGGTGCGAGCAGGGGGCATGCGCGCTCTTCACGATCCGGACCTGATCGGTCGTCGCCGGATCGATCTGGAAGTTGCCGTCGGCAGCGTTCGCCACACACGTGCCGTTCATGGCGACGTTCATCAGCGTGACGTCGGAGACCCGGTGATCGGGATCCCCACCGGTGAAGACGTTCGGCATCGTGAACGGCGTCTGCGCGGTGATGTCGCGGAACACCAGGCCGGAGATCTGGCCGAACCCGAGCGCCGGGTCGTACCACTTCGGGTGCTTCTCCAAGATGATGTAGAACAACCTCCAGTTCGCGTCCTCCACCCGGATGTCCTCGAACAGGAACCTCTGCAGGTGCCCAGGAGTGGCGTGCCGGGCCCGGAAGATCGCTTGTGGCGACAGCCAGTAGTGCTCGGCGTGAATGACGTCGTTGTCGTAGACGTGGAAGTCGGCCTGGTCGGTGAGGATGTTCCAGCTGATCATGAACGGCGCCCCGTTCTCGAGCTGCCAGACGACGTTGTCCCGGATCACCGAGTCGCCGGTCATCGGCTTCAGCGCGTCGTCGTTCACCTTGCAGAAGTTGCCCTCGACCAGGCTCGCCGTGCCGGCCCAGATGCAGTCGGTGCTGTACCACCAGCTCATCACCTTCAGGTTGTGCACGGTGATGTGGTCACCAAGCACCCGCACGTTGAATCGCGGGCCGTTGACGAAGGTCAGTCCGTCGACCACCACGTTGCTCGAGTTGGACGACCCCGTCGAGCAGGCCGCGTGCGGAGGCTGACTGGGATCGTGACAGTCGATGTCGATCAGCCCGGGCTGGTTCTTGTTCGCATCCTGATCGCCGGTGTCGAGGTACGTCCCGTCGATGACGCCGCGGCCACGAATCACCACATTGTGGACGCCGAGACCCTTGAACGTCCCCTGCACCCACGCGCCACCCGCGACGTACACCGTCTGGTTCGAGTGCAGTTGCACCGTGCCGAGCTGATGCAGTCCGGGGCCGAGATACAACACGTTGGGGTCCTGAGCCGGCGGTACGTCGACCTCGGGCGGGTTCGCGAACACCAGCATCGGATGCAGCACCGGGTTGGTGGTGTTCGGCGTGAACTCCACCGAGACGTTGGCCGCCTCGGTCAGGGTGAACGAGCACGTGCTGCCGGAGAAGTGCGTGCGGATCCGGGCGGACTCGGGCCGCACCAGACAGCCGGTCGCCGTACCGCTCAGCTTGTGCACCTCGACCGTCACCGGCCCAGCGAACGAGAACGACGTCCAGGACGTGTCCTTCTCCAGGTTGCTGTCGGTTTTGCGCGCCGCGACCTGGTAAACGAAGGAGCTTGTACTCCGTCCCCGCTGACCGACCGTGGCGGAGTACTGATCGGAGACCGGGCTGCCGGCCGCCGGTGGGTACGTCGTCAGCTGCGGCCTTGCCTGGTGGTCGGCCTCGATCGAACCGTACGGAAGCTTCGCACGTTCGTGCGCCAGGTCGCGCAGCATCGTGTCGGTGGTCCGGGTGATCTGGTTCGCGAGCTGTTCCACCTGCGGCAGCGGGCCGTCGATCGCCTGGCTGCTACCGCCCTGGTCGTACTCCGTCCCGACGTACTGCGGGCCGGGCTCGGCCCCGGCCGGCGCGGCCGCGATCAATCCCGCGACCGAGACGAGCGCGGCGACCACACGTGCGAGCTTCATCATGCCTCACCTCTCGACGACGACAGCACGGTCTCAGCCGAAGCGACGCTGGAACTTGGCCTCGGGGTCCCACTCGTTCAGGCCCGGGCACCCGAACGCAGGCGCGAGCACGTAGTGGTCGTAGGTCTCGACCAACCGGTCCCGCAGCAGCGTGTGGTGGCGCCGGAGCTCGTCCACGTGCTTCTCGCTGTCGACCAGGTTGGTCATTTCGTACGGGTCTTCCTCGAGGTCGAAGAACTGCCAGGGCTTTCCACCGTGGGCGTCGCCGAGCACCGTGTACTTGTAGCGACTGGTCCGGAAGCCGCGCCACGTCTCGTCATGGAACGGCATCCCCGGCCGCATCTCCGCGACGAACTCGAGCAGCACGCCCTCGCGGTCGAGCCCGGTCTCGTCGCCGCGGGCGAGCGGCGACAGGTCCAGCCCGGGCTTCGGATCGCGCGGTACGACGCCGGCCAGTCCGAGCAGGGTCGGGAACAGATCCTCGGTGCTGACCGGATCGGCCACCACCGCCGACGCGATGCCCGCACCGGACAGGATCAGCGGGACTCCGAGCGACTCCTCCCACGGACGCTGCTTCGCCAGCAGACCGTGGCAGCCGAGCAGTTCGCCGTGGTCCGCGGTCAGACCGATCACGGTGTTCTCCAGCTGACCGGTCTCGCGCAGGGCGCTGACCAGGCGCCCGACGTTGTCGTCGAGGTTCTCGATCATCGCGTAGTAGACCCGCAGGTCGTCGATCAGGTCCCGGCCGTGCGGTCCGCGCTTGTTGTAGTCCTTGCCGACGTCAACGTTCTCCCGCAGGACGATCTCGCGGTCCTTCCAGCGCTCGACGTACTCCGGTGGCGCGGTGAAGATCGGGTGCGGCGGCTCCACCGACAGCACCGTGGCCCACGGCTTGTCCGACGGCTTGCGCAGGTCGGCGATCGCGAGGTCGAACAGGCCGTCGGTCTGGAACCCGTCGATCTTGTGGGCCTGCGGATCGTCCTCGTTCCAGTAGTAGGTGTCCCACGGGTCGTTGCAGATGTCGAAGCCCGCGAACCGCTGGAACCGGCCCTGGTACGGCCGCGGCACCTGGGTCCGCGACGTCTTCACCACGGTGTGGCCCGGGTAGTGACCGAAGTTCCCGTACAGATGCCACTTCCCGTAGAGCGCGGTCTGGTAGCCGGCCCCGTTCAGCTCGTCGGCGAGGGTGCGCTCGGCCGGCGACATCCGCCACTCGATCGACGGGATGAACCGGGTGTGCGCGTACTCCCCCGTCATCAGCGAGAACCGGTACGGCACACAGACCGGGTACGTCGAGCACGCGGCGTCGAAGCGAGTCCCCGCCGCAGCCAGCGCGTCGATGTTGGGCGTCGCGACGTTCGGGTCGCCGTACGCGCCGAGGGCCTGGCGGCGCAACTGGTCGGCGACGATCAGGACGAGGTTCGGACGGGTGTCGGGTGACGTCACTTGAGTCCTCCTGCGGTGAGACCGCTGACGAATCGGCGTTGCAGTACGAGGAACAGCAGCACGACCGGGCCGAGCATGAAGATCGCCGCGGCGCTCGTCATCCCCCAGTCGGTCGAGTGCTGGTCCTGGAAGGCGAGGAAGCTGGTCGCCACCGGGCGCAGCTTCGGGTCGTGGATGAAGGTGATCGCCCAGAAGAACTCGTTCCAGGACCACAGCGCGACGATCAGCGCGACGGTCAGGAAGCCCGGCCAGGCCAGTGGCAGCACGACCCGGCGGGCGATCTGCAGGTCGGACGCGCCGTCCAGCCGGGCCGCCTCGGTGTAGTCCTTCGGGATCTTCAGCAGGAACGATCTCAGCAGCAAGGTGGCGAACGGCGCGTCGGTGGCCCAGTAGATGACGATCAGCCCGAACAGGTTGTCGACCAGGTGCAACTGGGTCCAGAGGAAGAACAGCGGCACCAGGAACAACTGCACCGGCAGCGCACTGCCGAGGAACAGGTACCCGACCACGATCCCGCTCCCCGGCACGTGCAGATGACTGAGCGCGTACGCCGCGAGGCCGGCGATCAGGCAGGTGCCGAGGACGGCACCGAGACAGATGATCGCGCTGTTGCGCATGGTGGTGGCGAAGTCGCCGCGAGTCCACGCCTCGGTGAAGTTGTCGAGGCTGAGCGAGGTCGGCGGTGCCAGCGGGTTGGTGCCGATCTCCGCGTTGTTCTTGAACGCGTTGAACACCACCGCGACCAGTGGGCCGATCGCGAACAGTGCCAGCACGATCAGCACGACGTACGCCCCGGCGCCTGCACCGGAATGGCGGGACCGCCTCGGACTGGCGGCCGGCGGGCCAGGCGTGCGGGTGGTGGTCGCCGGGTCGATGACGGTGGTGGTCACTCGTCCTCCCATCCCTTCTTGCGCAGGTACTGGTAGACGGCCAGGATCCCGGCGGTGATGGCGGTCATCGAGAGTCCGAGTGCGGCGGCGTACCCGGCGGAATACTCGTTGAAGGCCTGCTTGTACATCAGCGTCGAGACCACTTCGCTGGAGCCGGCCGGACCGCCCTGGGTCATGATGAAGATGTAGTCGAACGCCTTGAGCGTCCAGATCACCGTCATCAGGATCACGAAGATCATCGTCGGGCGGATGCCGGGCAGCGTGACCGAGAGGAACTGCTGCCACTTGCCGGCACCGTCGACGCTGGCCGCGTCGTACAACTGCGGGTCGATGCCCTGCATCGCGGCGAGGAAGATCACCGCGAGGAAGCCCCAGAAGTGCCAGTCGACGACGAAGTTCACGCTGACCAGCGACGTGGCGGTGTCACCGAGCCACGAATGATCGATCCCGAACTGGTGACCGATCCCACTGGTCGGTGACAGCAGCATCTTCCAGACAGCTGCGTTCACCACACTGGCCACGACGTACGGAATGAAGTAGAGCGCGCGGAACAGGACCTGGAAGCGGCGGACCTGACTGAGCAGGTAGGCGCCCAGCAAACCCATTGCCATCGGCACCGAACCGAACAGCACGAACCAGATCACGTTGTGCAGCAGGGCCTGATGGACATCGGGATCGGTGAAGGCCTTGGTGTAGTTCTCCAGGCCGATGAACTCGGCCGGCCCGAGCCCGGACCAGTCGGTCAGTGAGTAGTACACCGTCGCGATCGACGGACCGAGCACCACGACGAGGTTGAGCACCAGCAGCGGTGCCAGGAAGGCCCAGCCGATCACCGCCGACCGGCGCCGCGCACGAGCGGCGCCGGGCGCCCGTACGGCGGTGCCGGCGACGGCCGTCGTCATTTGGCCGGGCCCTGGGCGGGTAGGGCGGGGATGGTGCCGTCGGCCTTCTCCTCGGTGAAGAGCCGGTCGAGTTCCTTGCAGTAGTCGGCCGCCTTGATCTTCTTGGTCAGCACCTGCTCGAGCCCCTCGTAGACGTACACGTCCGTCTTCGGTGGCCACCAGGTCCACGTGACGTACCCGTAGTCACCCGTCGAGACCGCCTTGTTCAGCGAGGTCAGCACGCGGGCCGAGCGAGGGTCGATCTTCGTCGGGATGTCGGCGTCGGTGAAGTCGATCGGGATGTTGTACGTCGCCGGTACGTCGGCCATCCGCTTCAGGGCCGCGCCGCGGTCACCGTAGTACCAGTTCATGAAGGTCGCGGCGGCGTCCTTGTTCTTGCTGGCCTCGTTGATCCCGAGCGAACCGCCGATACCCAGTTCGAACAGCGGGTACTTGACCTCGGACCGCAGCGCCGGGATCGGCATCCAGTCCCACTCGTTGTCGTTGTTCGCCTTGGCACCGAAGTACTGGCCGACCTGGCTCATGAACCAGCCGCCCTGCGGGATCATCGCGACCTTGCCCTTGCCGAAGTTCGCACCGATCTCCTGCGAGGGAACGGCGAAGTACTTGTCGACGCCGCCGGCCAGCCAGCCCTTGTCGAAGTAGCTCTGCACCAGTTCGACCGCCTCGACGAAGACCGGGTCGGTGAACTTGATGTCGCCGGACAGCGCCTGGTGCAAGGCGTCCGGACCCGAGTAGTGGTTCCAGAACACCGTCATCAGCCACTCGCCGGCGGCCTTCCAGTCCACGTTGGAGGAGCCGAACGCGGTGATGCCCTGGCCGTGCGCCTCGGCCGCCAGCGCCTCGAGCTCGTCGCGGTTCGTGGGCTGTTTCCAGCCCTTCGACGCGAACAGCGTCTTGTTGAAGTAGAGCATCATCGTGTCCACCCGCATGGGCAGCGCGAACAGCTTGTCCTCCGTCGTGAACGCGTTCATCGCCCAGGCCGACAGCTTGTCCTTCCAGCCGTACTTGTCCGCGTACGGCGTCAGGTCCGCAAGTGCATGCGCCTTGCTCCAGGCCAGGGTCTGGGTGGCCGACGGGCCACGGACGACATCCGGCCCGGACCTGGCCTGCAGGGCGGTCTGCACGAGCCGGCGCAGGTCGTCGCCTTTGTAGTACGTCGTGTTCAGGTCGACCGACGGATTCGCCTTCTCGAACAGGGCGGCGACCTGCTCGTTGAAGTACTTCTGGTTCGCGTCGCCCTGGATGTCGAGCCACAGGTCGACCTTGCCGCTGCCCGAGCCGGCTCCACTGTCGTCGCTGCCTCCACAGGCGGTGAGGACACCGGGCGCGGCGATGGCAGCCGCGCTCAGGCCCGCACCGGTCAGGAAACGGCGGCGGCTGAACGGATGTGCGGTCATGATTCCTCCTCGCGCGAGATGGGTGTGATGCGGACCTCTTGGGTCGCTGTCCGGCCCTCGGTGACCACCAGCGCGACGCCGCCGCAGTCGTACGTGGGGTCGGTCAGGTCGAACAGAGCCTCACCGTCGACGGTGGCGACGAGCCGGTCGCCGTCCACCGTGAGGGCGAGCTGATAGGTGTGGCCGTACTTCCAGTCGAACGCGCGGCTGGCGAGCACGGTGTGGTGCCGGACGAGGCGGACGGTGTTCCGGTCGGCCAGTTCGAGCGCGTAGTACCGCTGCAGCCCTTGGACCCGAGCCGCGATGCCGGCCGAGGCCGCCAGGTGTGGAGTCACATCGGCTTTGACGGTGTAGTTCTGCCAGTCCCTTGATCCCTGGCTGAGCAGGCCGGTGCCCCGGTTCTGCACGATGCGGAACGGCTCCGGCCAATGGCCGTCCCAGCGGTCGACCGCGCGCAGCCAGGCACGACGCCAGACGGTTCCGGCCACCGGTCGCGTGAGGGTTACGTCGGGTGCGCCGTCCCAGGTCAGGCGGTCCAACTGGACGGTGCCCGAAGTCGTCAGACCGACAGCCGCGACCGGCTGGCCACCGAGCTCCGGCACGGTGAACGCCAGATCCGCGGACTCGCCTGCGGACAGGGTCGCCCCCGGTCCGGACACGGTGCGCAGTTCGTCGTTCTCGTCGTACGCCGTGATCGTCAGTCGCACCTCGGCGTCGTCCGTGGCGTCGACGTGCGCCGTGACCGTCTGCCCGGTGTAGAGAGTGGGGCTCGCGAGCAGGCCGTAGATCGGCATGTCCAGAGCCTCGGGCGGGATGAACGTCGGCGTACTGACCGTGGTCGCACCCGGCACTGTCAGGCGGGCGTCGTGGTTCACGACCTGACCGTTGCCCTCAGCAATGGTGAAGCCCTGCACCGAGCCAGGGAAGGCGAAGTGGAACCGGGCGCCGTCCTTCGGGACCACCGGTTGCTCACCGGCCCAGGTCCGTCCGTGCCCGGCGAGAGTCAGGGCCTCGCGGGCCGCGTCGGTGATGCAGGATCCACCGTCGGCGGCCGGCAGGTAGAGCCGGTCGGCGATCGGGCCACGCCAGTCCGGGCCGGCGTCGAGGCCGGCCAGCCCACCTCGGACGCCGCAGATCGCTCCGACGTTGCCGGCGTTCGAGTCGGTGTCCCAACCGGAGGTGTTGACCACCGTCATCGCCTGGGCGAACTCGCCGCCACTGTGCGCGAGGGCGTTGATGATCGTCGCGTGGTTCGGGATCACGTGGCAGTTGCCGCCGTACAGGTGGTAGCCGTACCGCTCCTCGATCCGTTCCCGAGTCGCTTTCCAGTCACCGCCGGTGGCCCATTCGCGGACGTCGGCGACGACGCGGTAGATCAGGCTGTCCTTCGGGATCAGCGTGACCGCGGTGTCGAGCAGCCGATCCATGTCCGGCTCCACGAACGACTGTGCGACCAGGGCCGCGACCACACGAGCAGCATGGATCGCCTCACCGTCGTGGCTCACCCGGGCGGCGCGCTCGGCCAGGTCGGCCGCGGCCTGCGGATCGCCCGGCCGCGTCATCGCGAATCCCTCGACGAAGATCTGCGCACCGACCTGCTCGGCGACCACCTGACCGTTGCGCGCCATCGCACCGCTGTCCGGCGGAAGGATGCCGGCCTTCATCCGCAGGTACGCCGTGTGCTCGGTCGAGTTGCCGAGCCCGCCCCACCACAGCACCGTCTGTTCCTCGACGATCTGGTCGAGCCAGGTCTGGCCGACCTGCTCGGAGGTCGGCTCGACGCCGTGGTCGCGCAGCGCCCGCGGGAACACCAGCGTCCCGCTGATGTCGTCGTCGGTGACCACCAGCAGGTGGTTCTTGAGCGGCAGATCCGTACGGTCGTTGACGTAGTACGTGATGTCGCCGAGTTCGTCGACGATCCGCTGGTACCGCCAGCCCTCGAACGGCCGGCCCAGATAGACGGCGATCACCTTGCCGAGCACACCGGCGTACACCCGGTCTTCGTAGTCAGCCGGAATCATCAGAACGGCACTCCCGCGGTCAGGATCACATTGGCGTACGGCGTGGTCTCGCCGGTGCGGACGACGGCCCGCGAGGTCCGGCAGAGGACTTTGAAGTCTTCGTGGCTGGTCCGTTTCAGCGGGACCGAGCCGAGGTGTTCGTCGAGGCCTCGCAGCAACCGCGAGTCCGTCAGCTCCTGCGCGATCAGGGCCTGCTCGACCACCAGTTCGGCGGCGAGTGCGGCCAGCACCGGCAGCAACGCGGGCTCGTCGCGGGCCCAGACCAGGTCGATCGTCTCGACCTCGGGTGGCACCGGCAGCCCGGGATCCGCGAGCACGATCGTCTCGGTATGTCGCAGACCGGCCACCACCGCGGCCAGCCGCGGGTGCCACAGTCCCGATCGACGCATCTCAGTCCTCCGTTTCGGGTGCGTCCCCGCCCGTCGGGTCGATGCAGCCGCACGACCCGCGCCGGACCAGCTGGACCGGCAGGACCTCGGTCCTCGCCTCGTCCGCGTCGACCTCGCCCACGCCCAGTTGCTGCACGAGATGGCTCACCGCCGCCCGCGCCAGCAGGCGGAACGGCTGCTGGACCGTGGTCAGGCCCGGCGTCGAGTACATGGCCGCGGCCACACCGTCGAACGACGCGATCGCCAATTCGTCCGGACAGACCAGACCGAGCTCGGCGACGGCCCGCAGTACACCCATCGCCTGCTCGTCGCTGGCCACGAAGATCGCGTCCGGCCGCTCGTCCGCGGCGAGCATCTTGCGGGCTGCGCTGTACCCGGCCTGCCGGCCGAACGGCGCATGCCACAGCGACATCGCATCCGGTTGTATGCCGCCGTCGGCCAGCGCCGAACGCCAGCCGGCGACTCGGTCCGTTGCGGGCATCACGTCCTGCGGTCCGGCCAGGCACGCGATCCGCCGCCGGCCGTGTTCGAGCAGATGCCGGGTCGCGGCGTAGGCACCGCCGCGGTTGTCGACGAGCACGGCCGGCGCGATCCCTTCCACGGCACGGTCGAGTGTCACCCACGGCGTCTTCGCGCGCTGCAGATCCTCCAGGCAGCCCAGCGGACCGTGCGCCGGGACCAGGAACAACCCGTCGACCTGACGAGCCAGGAAGGTCTGCACGTACGTCGTCTGCCGGTCGTCGTCCTCGGACGAGTTGCCGATCAGCAGCGTGTACCCCTCGGCGAACGACTCCTCCTCGATCGCGCGGGCGAGTTCGGCGAAGAAGGGGTTGGCGTTGTCCGGGACGACCAGGCCCAGCGTCATCGTCCGGGCCATCCGCAGCGAGCGGGCGATCCCGTTCGGCCGGTAGCCGAGCTGCTCGATCGCGGCGAGCACGCGCTGCCGCGTCTCCTCCGCGACCCCGCGAGGTCCGCCGTTGAGCACGTAGCTCACGACCGAGGGCGACGTACCCGCCAACCGGGCCACGTCCGAGCGCCGCACCGTCACCGGGCCTCCGATCAACACGAGTTGCGCGGAATCGAGCGGCCAGCATGTCGTGCCGGTCACATCCCGAGCAACACGTGTTGATCCGTCGTGACCCAACCGTGATGAAGGTGGTCTGTCAGCGGCTGCTGTGCGTCGGAGCGGCGTCGAGCGGCGGGTACGGCGAGTCCGGGAGGCCGAGGTTCCGCCAAACGAAGCGCGGGACGCGGGCCAGGAAGCCGCGGAGGAAGTCGGAGCTGTGGGCGATGACCCCATGGCTGTGGGTGCCTGGCGCGAACCAGGCCCAGTCCTCGGTGATCCTGAACGACGCCGGTGGGTTGGCCATCAGGTACTCCATCTGGCGGGGGTGGATCACGTCGTACGCGAACTTGGTGTCCTGGGCGGTGACGGCGAACTTGTCGTTGAAGGCTTCGCTCTCGAAGCTGATGCCGTGGCCGAAGCCGCGCCGGGCGACCTGGATCCATGGCATCCGGGCCGGCAACTGGAAGCCGAGGATCGGCTCGCTGTGGTTCTCGACCACGGTCCGCGTGTGCGTGCGACCCTCGCTGTCCGTGGAGGTCTCGGTGCGAGTGGTCTTCCAGTGGTGCGTGAACGCGACGAACGGCGGACCGTCACCGTCGCGGCCCCGGATCACCTCACTGGTGCTGTGATCGTGGCCGGACCGAGTCACCGGGGTGCCCTGCAGCAGGCTGTCGTCGACGCCGATCCAATACCACTCCGGGTGGTGGTAGAAGGTCAGCCGCGGCGGCTGCTCCGGCTGGATCCACTGGTCCAGCGGTGTGGCATCGATCGCCGCGGCGACGGTGGCCAGTTGCTCCAGCCAGGGACCGAGCAGCTCGACGTCCTTGCGCGGCGGATCCAGAACGACCAGCTGATCGGCGTCGATGCTGAGGTTCACACCCGGTTGGCCCGCGGCAAGCGCGATCAGCCGCTCACACAGCTGCGGCGTCATCACCGCTGCCGCGAACGCCGGGTCCAGTGCGCCGACCTGCCAGCCCTGCCCGAGGTGCGCGGGGGTCTGCATGACGGTCGCTTCGACACCGGACCGCGGCTGCGTCTGACCGCCGGTGATCCACAGCTCCGGCAGCCGGCGAGACAGCGTGACCATCCCGATCCAGCCCGACCAGTACTCCGAGTCGTACTCGATGACCTGGAACGCCCGGCCGGAGCTGGTGAGGCCGATGATCTGATCGTCCGGCTTGCGCCGGAAGCCCATCCCGAACGGCGGATTGCCGAGCCGGCCCACGGCATCGAACGTCGGACTGTTCACGAACGTCCAGCCACGATCCCGCAACGACTTGATGTACCGCTGCCGCCGTACCAGCGCGATGATGCCCCAGATGATCCCGGCCGCACCGACGACCACGACGGACAGTACGAAGATCCCAGACCCCGCCACGTCCACCTCCTTCAGCCCAGAACCCAACCACACGGCCGGGTCCAGCCGCAGGAACGTCTGACGCATCAGCCGCCCGAACCGCTCCGCCGGAACCGGCTCAGTTCGGCAAGGTGGCGGCCGGCTGGGTCAGGCCAGCAGCGGTAGGAGATGGAGGATCGGGGCGCCGAGGGTGCCGAGCCAGCCGGCAAGGGTTTGCAAGGGCTGGACCAGGGCCGCGCCCGCGGAGGCGAGTGAACCCGCGGACAGCAGCAGCCGGGTGAGTCTCTCCAGTGAGCTTGCGGCCTTGGGCCGATCGGGCTCGGGTTTCTGGATCTCGGTCTCGATCTCGCGCACCTCCGCCTCCGCGGCGGCCGAGGTCTGCTGCTCGAGCGGAGCAAGCCGGAGCCCGGCGCGCAGATCGATGATAGCCTGGCGGGCAGCCTCAGGCGTCACCAGTACGCCGTGCTGACCACCGGTGATGTGCTGGTCCCGGCCGACGTTGTTGATGTTGCCGGCCGACTGGTTGCCGATGTTGAAGGTCATCACGCATCCCTCTCAAGGGCCGCGGTACGGCCGTGGCGGCGGCAGTTCCCGGTCGACCCGCTTGCGCCGCGACGTCGCGACGATGTGCAGCACGATCCCGATGATGATCAGCAGGATGCCGAGGGTGTTGATCAGGCCACCCACCAGTGTCGTCAGGAAGCCGTCGCCGAAGTTGTCCGGCGGACCGGTCGAGTCCATCGGCGTATCGATGATCAGCTTGAAGAAGCTGTAACCGCCGGCGTAGGCGATGCCCAGACCGGCCACGAACAGGACGACTCCCATCCAGACCATCCATCGCGCCCTGGTTCTCGTCGCCGCGATCTCACGGAAGAAGCTCTCCCGCTGCTGGATGACCTGCTGCGAGTAGTTGTACTGGTCCCGCCCGACGTTGTTGATCGATTCCGCCCGCTGGTCCCCGATGTCGTAGCGAACCGCCTGCTGCGGCGCCGGTGTCCGATCGCCTTCGTAGCGAAGCCGAAGGCCGGCGAAGGCCACCGTGTCACCGGCGGACAACTGACGCGGAGCACCGATCGGTACGTCGTTCACGTACGTGCCACCGGACGACCCGAGGTCCTCGACGTAGTCCAGACCGCCCTGGCGCCACAGCGCAGCATGCGTTCGGCTCACCTGGATGTCGTCGAAGCGCACGTCGCAACTCGGCAGCCGGCCGACCGTCAACCGGTTCCCGACCAGGCTGATCCGCCGCCCTTGGTCCGACCCCGCACTCTCTACGACCAGGTACGTCGCTCCAGCAGTCGAAGGCCCCAAGTCACCACCCCCGAATTCCAGGAAACCACCCCGAATTCAGGCAGGCAAGAGCCGACGCCGCCACGGTCAGTCTGGGGTCGTCGGAGTTTTTACGTCAAGAGCCCGGAATTAATCTGGGCGGATTAATTCCGGGGTCTTGACAGAAAACGGCGGGACGGCCCAGAGTCCTCCGCATGGCCAAGGACACCGCCGGACCGCTGCGCCTGCTCCGGGAGACCCACGAGGATCGGGTGCTGACGGTGTTACGCACGCAGGGCGCGATGACCCGTGCCCAGTTGGCGGAACGGACCGGCCTGTCCCGGGCGACCCTGTCGTCGATCGTCCAGGAGCTACTGGCGGCCGACGCACTGACCGAGACCGCGATCGACGACAACACCAGTCGCGGTCGCGGCCGCCCAGTGACCCAGCTGACGGTGAACGCCTCCGGCGGACTCGCGCTCGGCATGGATCTCGGTCATCGCCTCATCCAGGTGACGATCGCGAACGTCGCGCACGAGGTCGTCGGCTCGGCCGGCACCGACTGTTCCGAACGCACGCCGTGGTCGAAGCGGCTCGAACTCGCGCTCGACCTGGTCGACACGCTTGCCGCCGACAACGGAATCTCGCTGTCCGCCCTCGCCGGTGTCGGCGTCGGCGTGGTCGGTCCGGTGTCGGAGACCGGCGGCCACCGCCAGCCGAGCCGAGCCACCCGCATTCATCTCGTCCGCGACGGCCTGACCGACCGCTTCGGCGTACCGGTGTACGTCGACAACAACACCCGGCTGGCCGCGCTCGGTGAGGCGATCTGGGGCGCGGGCGCAGGTCTGCAGAACGTCCTGTACCTGCGGCTCTCGTACGGCGTCGGCGGCGGCCTGGTCCTCGGTGGGCACTTGTTCTCCGGTGCCGGCGGCGCGGCCGGCGAGCTGGGCCACATCACCGTCGATCCCCGCGGACCGAAGTGCGCGTGTGGTGGCCGAGGCTGCCTCGAGCGCTACGTCTCGCTCGCCGCGATTCTCGAGCAGTGCGGCGTACGCCGTTTCGACGAGGTACTGGGCCGGCTGGCCGACGGTGATCGCGCGGTACGCGCGGTGATCTCGACGGCCGGTACCAGGATCGGTGAGGTCCTGGCTGCGGCCTGCAACACCGTCAACCCCGAGACAGTGGTCATCGGCGGCGAACTGGCTGCGGCCGGTGCGTCGCTGCTCGACCCGATCCGTGACGCCGTCCGCAAGCACACCCACAACCAGGTGCGGCACGGACTGCGGATCGCTCCGGCCGCCCTGGGCCACGACGACGCGGCGCGCGGCGGCATAGCCCTCGTACTCCGGCGCTCCGCACTCCTGGCCGGCTACCCGGCCGCCCCCGCCGATCCCGCCGAGGCTGCGGCCGCGCGGGACCGGATCCCCGACCTCGGCTGAGCCCTGCCCTGAGGAGGCACTCGCCATGAGCACCTCGACCACGCCCCGACCGCCCCGACCGTCCCGACGCCAACTGCTGCGCACCGCCGGTGGCCTCGCCCTCGGCCTTCCGCTGCTCAACGCCTGCACCGGCGGCGGCGGCCAGAGCGCCCAGAACGCTGGTGCCGATCCAGCCGGCACCAGCGGCCCGATCACCGTCAACTGGTGGGACCAGTTCAGGCCGCTGACCGAGCTGTTCGAGAAGAAGCTGTTCGTCGAGTACCACCAGAAACACGACAACATCACGGTCAAGCGCCGTCAGCTCGATCCCGCCGACCTCGGCCAGGCGCTGCAACTCGCCCGGCGCAGCAAGCAGCTGCCCGACGTCCATTCGACGGCCGGCCTGAGCGGCAGCGTCGCGGCTCTGGTCACCAATGGCTGGTTCCACCCGATCGGCGACTTCGTTGATCTCGGCAACAGTCCGATGAAGGACTACCTGTACGACGGGATCCATCGCTTCGACGGGAAGGTGTACACGTTCCCGGTCTTCAGCGGCCGCTGGCACGACTCGACGACCTGGGTGAACAGTGCGCTGGCCAAGCAGGCCGGTCTGGATCCCGAGCAGTCGCCGGCGACCTGGGACGACTACCGCGCCACGATCCGCACGCTCGACCAGAAGACACCCGACTCGGTGCACGGTCTGCTGCTGCCGATGAAGGACACCGACTACCTGGGCGGGAAGCTGACCGCCTTCGCCCAGATGGCCGGCGCACCCGGCCAGATCGACTGGAAGACCGGTGAGATCGTCGTCGCGAGCGAGCCGTTCATCCAGGCGATGGAGTTCCTGCTCGCGTTGAAGTCCGACGGCGTACTGCATCCCGCGTCCTCCTCCCTGGGTCCGCGAGACGCCCGGGCCCGCTGGGCCGCCGGTGAGGCCGCGCTGTTCCCGTGGGGCCCGTGGTTCATCGGCGGTCTCATGGTCGAGGAGTCTCCGGCCGTCGAGCGCGGCATCAGCGCCTGGCAGATCCCTGCGCCGTCGACGCAACGCGGCACCGTGTACGTCGCGCCCGCGCCGGGCTCGTTCTTCGTGTCGGACCAGGCCAAGAACCCGAAGGTCGCCGCCGACGTACTGCTCCAGATGACCACGCCAGAGTTCGCCGCCCAGTTGGCCACCCGGATGGACCAGCCGCCGATCCTGCTCGACTCGGTGGACAAGGCCGATGTCCATCCGGCGTACAAGAAGAACGTCTCGTTCTTCCAGCAGGACGTGCGGATCGCGCCTGTGCCGGAGGTCCGGAACGGCGGTGTGGCGAAAGCCCTGGCCGAGATGCGCGACGTGCACCCGAGCCCCGGTGAGATCGTCCAGGCCGTGCTGACCGGCTCGACCAAGGACTACAAGGCCGCGCTCCAGCAGTACGCCGACAAGGCCACGAAGGAACGCAAGCGCGCGATCGACGCGGCGAAGAAGAAGGGCGCCGAGGTCAGCGAGGACGACTGGGTCTTCGGCAACTGGCAGCCCGGTCAGGACTACACCCAGGCCAGCTACAAGTGACCCTCACCACGGAGGCACCAGTACGACGGAAGCCACCGGCGCCCGCGCCGAAACGGCGTACCGTCTGGCGGCGGATGCGGGACGACTGGTGGATCTACCTGTTCCTGTTGCCGACGGTGGTCGGGTACGGCCTCTACACGGTCTATCCGCTCGTCGCCAGCTGGTGGTACGCGTTCCTCGACTGGCCCGGGTTCGCCGACGTCGGTACGTTCATCGGCTTCGCGAACTTCGAGCTGCTGTGGGCCGACGACCTGTTCTGGAACTCCTTCCGCAATTCGCTCGTGTTCCTGGCGATCGCAGTGCCGCTGCGGGTCGGTCTGGCGCTGCTCCTCGCGATCGTGCTGAACCGGCGGAGTACGCCGTTCCGCGGACTCTTCCGGACCCTGCTGTTCCTGCCGGTCGTGACCACCGGCGCGATCGTCGGCGTCGTGTTCACGCTGATCCTGGACGCCGGCGGGCCGGTCAACCTGGCGCTGGTGAAGTCGGCGCTGGTGGACAGCCCGGTCGACTTCCTCGGCTCGTCCGGGCTGTCGCTGTACAGCGTGATCGGTGTCTGGGTGTGGAAGTGGCTCGGCATCACGCTGATCTACTGGCTGGCCGCGCTGCAGACGATCCCGAACGAGCTCTACGAAGCCGCGCGGATCGACGGCGCCGGCAACTGGAAGGAGTTCCGGTACGTCACCCTGCCGCTGCTGCTGCCGTTCCTGGTGGTGATCACGCTGATCGACATGGTCGGGGCACTGAACGTCTTCGACCTGGTGATGACGCTGACCGGCGGCGGTCCCGCGTTCTCCTCGGAGGTGGTCGAGGTCTACATCTACCGGACCGCGTTCGGAGCCACTGTCCCGCAGCTCGGGTACGCCTCGGCCGCGGCTGTCCTGTTCGGGCTGCTGACGATGGCACTGGCGATCGCCCAGGCGCTGGGGATCCGGGCCGCTCGGCGGGCGATGGCATGATCGCGACCAGAAGCTCCCGCTGGCTGATCGGCACCGGGCTAGCGCTGCTCTGTGCCGTCTGGATCTACCCGTTCCTCTGGCTGGTCTCCGGTTCGCTGAAGACCAATCCGGAGATCTTCGGCAAGGGCCTGAACCTGTTGCCTGAGGCGCCGGTCTGGGAGAACTACAGCCGGGCCTGGTCGGAGGTCGGGTTCTCGTCGTACATGCTCAACACCGTCCTGATCACGCTGGGCACGGTTGCCCTGGTGATCATGCGCAGCGCGCTGGCCGGCTATGTACTCGGGCGGTACGACTTCGTCGGCAAGAAGGTCCTGATCGGCGTCTTCCTGGTCACCTTCTTCCTGCCGGAGGGCTACACGATCATCCCGGTCACGCAGCTGACCGATCAGCTCGGTCTGCTCAACTCGCACCTCGGTGTCGTCCTCGGGCTCGGCGCGGGCGGTCACGCAGCCGCGACGCTGCTGTATGCCGGGTTCTTCCGGACCATCCCGAAGGACCTCGAGGAGTCGGCCCGGATGGACGGCGCCGGACCGCTCACGGTCTTCTTCCGGATCATGCTGCCGCTGGCCAAGCCGATCACGGTCAGCGTGTTCATCCTGCAGTTCCTCGCCGCGTGGAACGCCTACCTGCTGCCGCTGGTGTTCACGCTCAGCCATCCCGAGCTGCGCACGCTGGCGGTCGGCATGTCCGCGTTCGTCGGGGAGAACGACACGGACTGGGCCGGGATGGCCGCGGCCGCCGTACTGTCGCTGGCACCGGTCGTGGCCGTGTTCGTCGTACTGCAGCGGCAGTTCGTCGAGAGTTTGGCCGGCGCGGTGAAGCAATGATCCCTAGCTCTGGAGACCGAGTGCCGTCGAACATCCTGCTCCTGATGACCGACCAGCACCGCCTGGACACCCTCGGCTGCTACGGCAACCGGGTGTGCGAGACCCCCGCTCTGGACGGGCTCGCGGCCGCCGGCACGCTGTTCACCAACGGCTTCACCCCGACCGCGATCTGTACTCCGGCCCGGGCCACGCTGCAGACCGGCGTACTCCCCTACAAACACACGCTGCTGGCGAACTATGAGCGCAACGTCGGCTATCGCGAGGAGCTCGACGACACGTTCCCACCTTTCTCGTCCTTGCTCGGCGAAGCCGGCTATCAGCTCGGCCACGTCGGCAAGTGGCATGTCGGCAAGGTGAAGGGACCGAAGGACTTCGGGTACGACGGTGCGCACTACGCCGGCTGGGGCAACGCGGTCCAGCACCCCGACTACCTGCGGTATCTGGCGGAGAACGGCTATCCCCCTTTCGCAGTGCACTCCCCTGTCCGCGGCACCTTCGCGAACGGGGAGCCCGGCAACCTGCTCGCCGGCATCCTCGACCAGCCGGTGGAAGCCACCTTCGAGTACTTCCTTGCCGAGCGCACCATCCAGCAGCTCCGCCGGTACGCCGAGGACGGACGGCCGTTCTACCTCGGCTGCAACTGGTTCGGGCCACACCTGCCCTATTTGTTGCCTGAGGCGTATTACCACCGCTACGACCCGGCTGATGTCGAGCTGCCGGTCTCGATCGCGGAGACCTTCGCCAACAAGCCCCGGGTACAACAGCACTACTCCTCGCACTGGACGTTCGACAGCCTCGGGCCGGACACCTGGCGCGAGCTGATCGCGGCGTACTGGGGTTACGTGACGCTGATCGACGAGCAGGTCGGCCGGATCCTCGCCGTACTCGACGAGCTCGGGCTGGGCGACGACACGGCCGTGTTCTTCACCGCCGACCACGGCGAGTTCACCGGGTCGCACCGGCTGCACGACAAGGGTCCGGCGATGTACGACGACATCTACCGGATCCCTTTGCTGGCAAGGATTCCGGGGAACCCGCCCGCTCGGACCGAGGACGGATTCGCCACCCTCACCGACCTCACTCCGACCTTCCTCGAGCTCGCCGGACTGCCTGTCCCGGAGTACTACCAGGGTCGGTCGTTGCTGCCGCTTGTCGCGGGCGACCGCCCCGCCGACTGGCCGGATGCCGTGGTCGCGGAGTTCCACGGCCACCACTTCCCGTACCCGCAGCGGATGATTCGGACCGACCGCTACAAGCTGATCGTGAACCCCGCCGACGGCAACGAGCTCTACGACCTGGGGACCGACCCGCACGAGTTGCAGAACCGCTACGAGCACCCCGAGCTGGCCGGCGTACGGCGTGAGCTGATGGGCCGGCTGTACGCGACGCTGCGGGATCGCGGCGACAACTTCTACCACTGGATGACGTCGATGTTCGAAGTCGGCGCGAAGACCTACGACACCGCTCTCAGCGCCCTGGACGAGGAGAACCCGCACCCGTGACGACCACAGCGACCATCGACATCCACACCGGCCGGCGCAGCACGATCGACCCGCTGATCTACGGCCACTTCCTGGAGTCGGCGTTCTTCGGCAACATCGACGGCGGCGTCTTCGACGAAGGCTCACCCCTGGCGTACGACGATCCGGACGCGCGCAACGGACTGCGCCGCGACGTCGTCAAGCTGTGCCGCGAGCTCGGCCTTCCGGTGGTCCGCTGGCCGGGCGGCAACTTCACCTCGCCGTACCACTGGGAGGACGGGATCGGGCCGCGCGCCGAGCGGCCGCGAAGGCTCGAGCTCGCGTGGGGCGAGGAGGAGGACAACCACTTCGGCACCGACGAGTTCCTTGCCTGGTGCGCCGAGGTCGGCACCGAGCCGTATCTCGCGCACAGCTGCCGCGACGTCGACGACGCGGTCCGCTGGGTCGAGTACACCAACTACGCCGGCGACACGACGTACGCACGGAAGCGTGCCGCCAACGGCCACCCGGATCCGTACAAGGTCAAGTACTGGGGTCTCGGCAACGAGGTCTACGGCCGCTGGCAGATGGGACATCGCTCCGCCGAGGCCTATGCTGCCGACGCCACCGAGCACGCCCGCTTCATGCGCGCCGTCGACCCGTCGCTCAGGTTCGTCGGGGTCGGCCTCACCGACGACCGGCGAGGCTGGACCGACACCGTCCTGAAGGCGGTCGGGAACCAGATCGACTACCTGTCCTTCCACCTCTACGGCGCGACCACCCAACTGGTCGACGGCGACACCGAGTACGACGCGATCGTCGCCCAGGCGCAGTACTTCGAGCAGCAGATCCAGACGTACGCCGATCTCGTCGCCGGCCTGGCCGCGCAGCACGGAATCGAACGGCCGCTGGGTCTCGCGCTGGACGAGTGGAACATCCGTCACGTCGAACCCGACACCTGGCCCGAGCCACAAGCCTCGGACGACGGCGGCACGATCGAGCGCGACGTCGACGGGCTCTCCACCGAGCGTTGTCGCCGAGTCAATCGGTGGAGCCCACGCACCCTGGCGGATGCGCTCTTCTACGCCGGTGTCTTCCACGCACTGCACCGCGCGAGCGGACACGACGTACCCGTGACGATGGCGAACACGGTCAACCTGCTCAATGCCAACGGGGTCGTTGTCGCTCGGCCGGGTGGCGCGGTGCGGGCCGCGACGTACCACGTGTGGGACCTGTACCAGAACCACCTCGGCCCGGTCGCGTTGACCGCCGACGTCCGGTCATCCGGGCGGCTGGCCGCCGTACGGCAAGGGGATGCACGCGACGCCGCCGACGAGTTCCGCACGCGCAGCGGCACTGTGCCCGACCTCGACGTCTCGGCCACGCAGACCGAGGACGGCCGCTCGCTGCGGCTGGCCGTGATCAACCGCCACCGTACGGCGACCATCCGCGCCGACCTGAGGCTCGACGGGCGCGCCGAGGGTTTGCCGACGCGAGTCGCCGTCCGAGATCTCGGCGTGGACGTGGACGACGTACTGGCCTCGAACACCCTCAGCAACCCGGACAACGTCGCCCTGAGAGATCGCGGCGTCCTCGACCTGACAGACGCCGCCTACGACTTCCCACCCCACAGCATCACCCTGCTCTCCTTCAACCTGATCTGAACCCGGAGGGCCGGGCACGCCGATCGCGCAGGTCCGGGAGGTCGATGTCACCTGAGGCTAGGCAGCGGCCGCTTCGAGGATGCACATGCGGGTGCCGGTGTCGATGACCTGCTTGAGGTGGAGGCCGGCGGCTGCGAACAGGGCGGCATACCCCGCTTCATTGCGTTCCCGTCCGCCCAGGAGAACGAGCATGTTGAGGTCTGAGAACGCGGACACCACCTCGTGGCCGGGCCGGTCCAGGACGAGCTCGACGACGAGGACGACGCCGCCGGGGTTGAGCGTCGCGGCGCACGTTCGGAGGATCTCCACGCAGCGGTCGTCCGGCCAGTCGTGCAGGATCGACTTGATCAGGTACGCGTCCGCCGGCGGCACCGCCTCGAAGAAACTGCCGGCCATCGCTGACCATCGCGATGCGACCGCTTGGGTTCGCGGCTCCTTCGCCACAACATGCGGCAGATCGAACACCACACCGTGCACGTGCTCGTGCTGGTTCAGTACGGCGTCCAGCAGGATCCCCTGCCCTCCCCCGACATCGACGACCTTGCTCACCCCGGAGAAGTCGTACGCCGAGGCGACCGACTTCCCGACGTACCAGCTCAGCGCCGTCATGTTGTCGTTGAAGATCACGTTGTACTCGGGATGCTTCTGCCGGTGAACCCAGACATCGACACCCTGCAGGTCCTCGAACGCGTTCTCACCCGTGCGCACGCTGTGAGCGAGGTGACCCCAGGCCGACCACAGCGCCGGGTCCTGCTGCATCCGGGCCAGCGGTCGCAACGTCCCCGGTACGTCGGACCGCAGCCGCTCACCCATCTCGGTATTGGAGTACGTCCCGTCCTGCTCGGCGTACACCCCGACGGCCACCAGTGCCCGCAGCAGCCGCCCCAGCGTTTCCTCGTCGGCCTGGACGACGGCCGCCAGCTCGGCAACCGTGCGCCGCTCCCCCGCCAATGCGTCGGACACTCCCAGCTCCGCCGCCACACTGAGCGCCGCAGCAACCCGGAAGCCCGTCACCATCTCCTGCAGATCATCCATACCGCTGATCATGCGCCTGTTTCGGATGAAGAGTCCCTGGTCGTGACGATCAGAGGCATGCCAGGGTGTTCAACCGGCGCGAGCAGGCGTCCACAACGGCAACGGTGGAGATCTGCGTCGTCACCAGACGTCGCCTGCGAAGGGGACACCCATGAGCACACCCGAACCGACTACGACGACAGGTCCTGGATCCGTGTCCTCGGCTCCGCACCTGCCGGAGGGCTTCACGGACACGTTCACCAGCCGGATCATCGATGCCGGCGGATTGCGCCAACATGCGGTCGTCGGGGGCACCGGTCCGCCACTGCTACTGGTCCACGGCTGGCCGGAAAACTGGTACGCCTGGCGTGAGGTGATGCCGGCACTGGCCCGGGACTTCACCGTGATCGCCGTCGACCAGCGCGGCATCGGGCTGACCGAGAAGACCAGGGACGGCTACGACACAGCCACACTGGCCGCTGACCTGGCCGCGCTGATGGATGCGCTCGGACACGAACGGTTCGCAGTGGTCGGGCACGACACCGGAATGATCATCGGCTACGCGCTGGCCGCCGACTACCGCGACCGGGTCGAGTCCCTCGCCGTCGCCGAAGTGCCCGGACCACCCGGAGTGGTCGACTCTCCGCCCCTGTTCGTTCCCGACGTGATCAACGACAAGCTCTGGCACATCCCGTTCAACCGCGTCGACGACGACCTGATCGTCGACATGGTCAGCGGGAACGCGGACGCCTACTACCGCTACGAGTTCGCCATCCAGGGCGGCGGGACAACACCGCCCGAGCACGCCATCGAGTACTACGTCAGCCTGTACAACCGCGACAAGGACGTACTGCGCGCCAGCTTCGGGTTCTACCGCGCATGGCAGGCCACCATGGGACAGAACATGCAGCGCAAGGAGCACAAGCTCACGATCCCCGTGCTCGGGATCGGCGGCGAGAACAGCTGGGGTCCGCACGTCGCGGAGGGCATGGGGCCCGCCGCGAACGACGTACAGAGCGTGGTCATCCCCGGTTCCGGCCACTGGGTCGCCGAGCAGGCTCCCGAGCAACTGCTCGAGGCGCTGACAACATTCCTGGCCCCGTACCGCGACGCGGCGCGCGTCGCCGCGGTGTCGTAGGTCGTCATGTTCCAAGGTCAGCAGTTGCCCTCCTTCGGCGGGGCTACCGGGTGGCTCAACTCCGAGCCGCTCGGTCCCGCCGATCTGAAGGGCCACGTCGTTCTCGTCGACTTCTGGACGCTGACGTGCATCAACTGGCTCCGCACCGTGCCGTATGTGCGGGCCTGGTCCCAGGCGTACTCCGGCGACGGGCTGATCGTGATCGGAGTGCACACGCCGGAATTCGAGTTCGAGCACGAGACCGATCTGGTGCGGCAGGCGGTCAAGGAGCGGGGGCTCGACTACCCGGTTGCCCTCGACAACGACTACGGGGTCTGGAGCGCCTTCGACAACCACTACTGGCCGGCGCTGTACTTCGCTGACGATCGCGGGATGATCCGCGATCATCACTTCGGCGAAGGACGCTACGTCGAGTCGGAGCGCACCATCCAGCGGCTTCTCGGCATCGAGCGCGAACCGGTGGCGGTGGTCGGCACCGGCGTCGAGGCGCCGGCGGACTGGACCCAGCTGCGCACGCCGGAGACCTACCTCGGCTACGGGCGGGGCGGGCGGTTGCCGGGCGGCGCCGGACTCGACGACCGCCAGGAGTACCAACTGCCGGAGCGCCTCGCCTTCAACAGTTGGGCTCTCGGCGGCCGGTGGACAGTTCGGCCCGAGTTCGTCGTACTGGACGAGCCCGGGGGGAGGATCGCCTTCCGGTTCCAGGCGCGAGACGCACATCTGGTGCTGGCTCCGGGCGCATCGGATGCGGTCCTGTTCCGCGTGCTGCTCGACGGCGAAGCGCCCGGCCGATCACACGGTGTCGACGTCGACGAGGACGGGAACGGCGTACTGCGCGAGGGCCGCATGTACCAGCTCGTGCGCCAGGACGACGCCGTCCTCGAGCGGACCGTGGAGATCAGGTTCGACGAGGCCGGCGTCGAGGCGTACGTGTTCACGTTCGGGTAGCGTCAGCCTTCGACGAGTTGCTGGCCACCGTCGATGTCGACGGTGGCGCCGGTGATGGCCGTGTTGATCATCAAGTGGATCGCCAGGTTGGCGATGTCGGCCGGACCGACGACCCGGCCGATCGGAAGTGTGGTCCGGAGTTGCTCACGACGGGCGTCCAACTGGTCGCCGAGGATCGTCGCCGACAGCGGAGTGTCGACGAAGCCGGCCGCGATCAGGTTCACCCGGACCGGCGCCAACTCGACGGCCAGGTTCCTCGTCAGGGCTGGCCCCGCGGCTGTCAGCGACCCGATGGAGGCGAGGCCCGGCGCCGTCCGGCGGCCGCCGGTGCCACCCATGAAGAGCAACGACCCGCCTGGACGAACCCGGGTGGCCGCGTGGCGGGCGACGTGCATGGGCAACAGCAGGTGCGCTTCGAGGTCACGGCGTACCGCGTCGAAGTCCATGTCGGCGACCAGCCCGTAGTACGGACCGGGGCCGGTGACCAGAACGTGGTCGATCGGGGTGGGCAGGTCGCCGAAGAAGGTCTCCAACTGATCGAAGTCGGTCGCGTCGAACGCGGCGACATCCGCCCCGAGCTCCTTGCCGGCCTGCTGGAGACGTTCCGGTGAGCGCGCCGTGATGATCACGCTGGCGCCTTCGGCCCGCGCGAGTCGGGCCGTCTCGAAGCCGATGCCCAGGCTCCCGCCGATCACCACGACCGTCTGCCCGTCCAAGATCTTTTCCGTCATCGTTCCTCCATCTGTGCGGGCCTTAGGATCCGGCGCCACGAAGCGCGTCGCGGAGATCCCGGCGGGAGCTGATCGCGAGCTTGGCGAAGACCTTGCGAAGGTGCCACTCCACCGTGCGAGGGCTCAGGAACAGGCGAGCGCCGACCTCCGGATTGGACAGGCCGTCGCGCGCGAGCAGGGCGATCTGCTTCTCCTGGGGCGTCAGCTCGTCGCGCTTCGTCCCGACCCGCCGTTTGCGGACCGTCTCGCCGGTCGACAGCAGTTCGCGCCGGGCTCGTTCGGCGAACGCCTCCATGCCGATCGCGGTGAGCAGCTCATGCGCGGTGCGTAGCTGGCGTCGCGCGTCGACGCGGCGACGATGGCGGCGGAGCCACTCGCCGTACAGCAGGTGTGTGCGAGCGAGCTCCGGTCGCAGGAGCGTCCGCTTCAAGCGATCGATCGCCTCCTGGTACTGGCCTTCGGCGACAGAGCCCTCGCTCAGCAGTGCACGCGACCGCGCCGCGAGTCCGAGCGCCCAGTCCGTGCCGGCCGCCGCGGTCGCATCGACCAGTCGGTCGAGAGCGCCGGCCGCGAGATGCTGCTCACCGCTGCGGGCGCCGGCCTCGATGAGCTCGGGCAGTGCCCAGGCAGAGAGGAAGAGCTCCGGCGTGTCCGCACAGGCCTGGCGGGCCGCGGCCAGTGCCTGTGGGTAGCGACCGAGTCCGTTGAACAGGATCGACGAAGCCCACTGCGAGTACTGGACGCCGATCCCCTGTCCACCATCCGCCGCGTCCTGGGCGGCGGATGTGATCAGCGCGGTCGCCTCGGTCTGGCGTCCGCGCAGGGCTGCGAGGAGCATGGCGCCGTACGGCGCGATCCGGGTCTCGGTCGCGTCGGTGACGGCATCGATCTCCGCGATCACGGCATCGGCTTCGGTGAAATCACCCCGCCAGGCGACCTGGATGGCGTGTGCGGTCAGGTCGATCGGCAGCCGCGCCAACGCGCCGGCATCGCGGGCCAGCCGCAGTTGGCGAGCGTTGATCGTGTACCAGCTCTCGTCGTCCCAGAGCACGTTGGATGGCACCGTGGTCAACCATCCCCAGCGGAAGTTGTCCGCCGGGGACAGATCCTTGGCGGCGAAGGCGTCGGTGGCGCGCCTGAGCATCGGCGCGGCGACCGTACGTCCTTCGGTGACCAGTTGCGCCAACCCGTCCAGCAGCAGATCGGAGGGACGCGGAGCGTCGGCGGGCGGGAGTGCTCTGGCTGCCCGCGACGCCTCGAGCAGACTGCCGGCGGTGGCCAGCCGGCCGGCGAACAGCGCCGCTCCCCAGGCGTCGAGGTAGGTCTCGCGGGCGAGGTCCAGCTTGAACGGCTCGAGTTGCTTCGCAGCCTTCAGCAGCAGTGGAGGCGCGTCGCTGCCGTGGCCTGAGGCGAACGCGATCTGACCGCGCAACAGATCGGCCCGCGCACGCTGGAACTCGTCCAGTACTCCGGTCTCCGCGGTCGTCAACAGCCCGAGCGCCGCATCGAGCTCTCCGGCCTGGAGGCTGACCTGCGCGGCTGTCAGTGCGCGCTCCGCACGTCGTTCGAGCTCTGCCGTCAGCGCGACCGAACGCTGCAGGAACGCGGCTGCGGCGGCGAGCCCGCCGCGGGCCTGCGCGCGACCCGAGGACCGTTCGAGCTCGGCGGCCACTGCCTCGTCCGGTCCCGCTGCCGCGGTGCCCAGATGCCAGGCCCGGCGGTCGGCGTCGATCCTCGCGTCGGTCATCTCGGCCAGCGCGGAATGCACGGCGCGGCGATCCTGTGGCGTCGCGGACCGGTACACGGCTGAGCGTACGAGCGGATGCCGAAACGCCACCCGATCGCCGATCACCAGCAACTCCTCTGCCTCGGCATCGACCGCCGCCGAGTCCCCTACGCCCAGTCGTTCGGCCGCTCGCCAGACGAGTAGCGGGTCGCCGACCGGCTCCGCCGCCGCGACCAGGAGGAGCAGCCGGGTCGGCTCGGGGAGCGCGGCGATCCGCGCCAGGAAGCTGTCCTCGATCCGCCCGGACAACGCCTGTGTACCGAGCAGCCCGAAGCCGCCCGCCAACTGAGCCACGGTCAGCCCTCGCGGCAGCTCCAGCAACGCCAGTGGATTCCCGCCGGTCTCGGCCACGAGGCGGTCCCGGACGCTCGCGTCGAGTCCGAACCGGACGGCCGACTCCAGCAGGGCCCGCGCCTCGTCGCTGCGCAGGCCGGCGACCTCCAGCTCCCGCAACGCCCGCAGTTCCACGCCGGACCGACGCGTTGCGAACAAGACACCGATCGGCTCAGCCATCAGCCGTCGCGCCACGACTCCCAGGACCTGGGCCGACGCCCGATCCAGCCATTGCGCGTCATCCACCACACACAGCAGCGGCCCCTCCTCCGCCAACTCGGAGAGCAGGCTCAGTACGGCGAGTCCGACGAAGAACCGATCCGGTGGCCCGGCGTTGCTCAGGCCGAAGACCGTGGTCAGCGCATCACGCTGCGGAGCGGGAAGCCGGTCCAGACGGTGCAACATCGGCGTACACAACTGATGCAACGCCGCGAACGCCAGTTCCATCTCCGACTCGACGCCGACCACCTGGAGCACCCGCAGATCCGAGGCTCTCGTCATCGCGTAGCCCAGGAGCGCCGACTTGCCGACCCCGGCCTCGCCGCGCAGTACCAGCGAACGCCCCTCGCCCGAGCGAACAGCGGAAATCAGCTCGTCCAACACTGCGCACTCGGAGCGGCGACCGCGCAGTCTGTCTGGCCCTCCCCAGAAGGACGCACCCTCGTCCTTCACCTGCATCGCCCGCCCCTCCCCGGCCCGCCCCGCAACTTTTCCAGACTAGGTGCGCCCCGTTGGCCTGGCTACAGCCCTCAGTGATCCCGTACGCTCGTGCGTCCGGGCGGCAGGGGGCCGCCGGTGGGGGGAGTATTCATGCACGTCCAGGGAAGTCTGACGATCGACGGCGTCCTGGCGGTGCCGATCGAGGCGTACACGTTCTCGGTGACCGGCGCCGTCGCGGTCGCGACCGGCAAGTCGCGGATCTATCTCGAAGACGCGTACGTCGTCGAGACCGTCCGGGCCGCGGTGAACACCGCACCGACCGGCGCGGCGCTGGTGGTCGACCTGAACAAGAACGGCACGACGATCTACACGGATCAGGGGAAGCGGCCGAGCATCGCGGCCGGGACCAACACCGACGCCGGCGACACTCCCGACGTCACCACGCTGGCCGCCGGTGACTACCTCACCGTCGATGTCGACCAGGTCGGATCGACGGCTTCGGGGGCCGACCTGACGGTGACCGTCCGGGTCCGCCGGGCCGAGTAGACCGTGGCGCAGGCAGCGGGCTACACGTTCAACGCGGACACGGTCGACGGCACGACGGTACGAGACGTCGCCGGCTACTTCCTGCCCGGCACGATCCTCGGATCGGCGACGCTCGTTCCGGCCAGGTACGGCGACGGCCTCAACTGCACCGGCGGCGCACTCCATGTGGTCGTCCGGCCACCGAGAGCCGGAGAGGACTTCTACCCACTCAACACCGACGGCGGACTGTCGGTTGCCGCCTGGGTCCGACTCGGCAACACCACGGCCGCACCCCGCTGCATCGCGTCCGCGACCAGCAGCGGCACCCTCAACTGGGCCATCTACGCGTCGAACTCCAGCGGCAACGTGGAGGCGAGGATCGCGGGCGCGACGTACAGCACGACGACGAGCATCCGCGACGGCGAGGAGCATCACGTCCTGGTCGTGTACGACGCCACGCCGGCCACCGACACCGTGACGATCGCCGTCGACGGTGTCGAGGTCCTGTCGGTCAACGCCACGGCCGCCTTCACCTACTCCGGCACCGAGGTCGTCATGGAGGCCGGGCGGAACACACTCACCGGCACCGAGGCCCTGAACGGGATCATCGACGACCTGCGCTGGTGGAACGATCCGGTCGAGGACACGTACTGGCCGACTCTGATCGCCGCCGAGCAGATCGACTTCCAGCTGGCGATCTATCCGTTCGACCACGACACCGCCGAAGACTTCGGCACCTACGGCCGCGACCTCGCAGTCGCTCCGTCGGCGAGCTTCACCACCGGCCTGTACGGGCGAGCCCTGGTCTCCGCAGCGACCGCAGCAGGCGTGACAGGGGCGATCAACTTCCCCGATTGCGACCGACTCGCCATCTCCGGCTGGCTCCGCCTCGACACCGCACCGACCGGTACGGCTGCTCCGATCCTGGCCATCAACGATGCCCTGGGCAACGGACGCGTCCGTGTCGTCGTGAACACCGCGCGAACCGTCACCGCTACCTGGACCACCATCGACGACGGGACCGTCTCGGTGACCAGTACGGCGACCTTGACGGTCGGCCAATGGACCCGGTTCCTGTTCGCGATCAACCCGACGTACGTGCAGGTCCGGCTCGAGGACGCGCAGGAGACGGTGAGCATCGGCGACGGCGTCCCGCACGTGACACCCGCGATCGACGGACTCGACACGCTGTACGTCGGTGGCGACGCGAGCGCCGGCGGCCAGGTCTCGTACGACTACCTGACCTTCACGAAGAACTTCCTCGCGGAGCTGACCGCGGGGTACTGGAGTGGCGCACCGGTCGCCACGCCGTACCGCCCGGAGAATGTGGCCCGCGGCATCTACCACTTCAACGAGAACGCCGGGACGCTGGTCGACGACAAGTCGCCGTCCGGCAACGACCTCACGCTCACCGCGGCCGGGTCCTGGGTCACCGGCATCCAGGGGTCCGCCCTCGGCTCGAACGGCACCGGGCCGGGTGCCTCGAGGACGACCCTCACCTGGCCGGCATCGCCGCCGGGCTGGGCGTTCTCGGCGTGGGTGAAGTGCCGATCCGGCAGCAGCGGCGCCCGGTTCCTCGTCCTGCGGAGCAGCAGCGCCGAGGTCGCGCACGCCGGCCTCCTGGACGGAGTGTTCTGGGTGCGGCTGTTCGGCGCGAGCGGCACCACCGGCATTCTCAGTTCGGCCCGGGGACCGATCGCCGCCGAGACCTGGACGCATGTGGCGGCATCGTGCGACCAGAAGGCGATCCGGTTCTTCCTGGACGGCAAGCCGTTCACGATCGAGCCCTACTCGGCGGGTGCGCTGCTGCAACCGACGGAGCTGAACGTCGGCGGCGACAACCCGGACTCGTCCGTGGCCGACGTCGACGACCTCCGCCTGTTCGACTCCCCGATCAGCGCGGCCAACATCCGGTGGCTTCACCAGAACACCGGCCAGTACTACGACGCGGCGCCCGCCACCTTTGCCGCCTGGGGCGTACCTCTCTAGGGCTGGTTGCCCACCAGGTCGAGCGCGAGGTCGACGTACAGGTGGGCGACCTCCTCGGGGGTGGACGGTCCGCCGGCCTGGAACCACTGGGACAGCGCGGTGCACAGGCGGAGTTGGCGCGCACGCCGGTGTTGCCGGTATGACGATCCGCTATCGCAGCAGCCGCGGGGCGGCGTACATCACGCTGGCCCGGCCGGATCGGCGCAACGCGCTCGACCTCGACACCCTGTAGGAACTCGGCACCGCACTCCGCCAGGCCCGGGTCGACGATGTCCGCGTCGTGGTGCTCGCGGCCGACGGCGATGCGTTCAGCGTCGGTGGCGACCTGCTCGCGATCTCCGCCGCGGACGATCGCGAACAGTACGTCGAGGATCTGGCCGAGACCCTGCATCGGGCGATCAGCGATCTGCACAACCTCAACGCGATCGTCGTCTCGGTCATGGCCGGGGTCACCGCCGGTGCCGGTGTCGCGTTGGCGGCCGCGGCGGACGTCGTACTGGCCGCGGACTCGGCAAGGTTCTCGATCGCCTACACCAAGGTCGGGCTGTCCCCGGACGGAGGCACCAGCCTCGTTCGGACTGCACCGAGCCCTGTACCTCACCCTCCTCAACCCACTCCTCACGGCTGAGGAAGCGAAGGCCGCCGGCCTCGTCGCAGAGGTCCATCCGGACAACGAGCTCATGGCAGCCGTGGACCGCGTGGTCGACGTGCTGCTGACCGGCTCGCGGTCCGCTCAGGTGGTGGCCAAGCGCCTGCTCCGCATGACCGCCACCCCCGCCCCCGCGGAAGCCATGCGCCGCGAGGCATTGACGATCCGCGCCGCGGTCAGCACGCCCGACGCCAAGGAAGGAATCGAAGCCTTCCTCGACAAGCGCGGCCCGGCCTTCCCCAGCGCTACTGACTGAAGGCGGCCGGCAGTGGCTCGGTGTGGATGATGTGGAGGCGGCTGACGGCTCGGGTCAGAACGACGTACAGGCGGTGGAGGCCGCGCGGTTCGGCGGCGACGATCCGGGCCGGCTCGGCGACCACGACCGCGTCGAACTCGAGCCCCTTCGCGAGGGATGCCGGCACGCAGACCAGGCGCGTCGCGTCCATCTCCTCCTCGCCCGCGCCGAGAAGCGCGGGCTCGAGACCCGCCGCGACGAGCGCGTCCATCAGCTCCGAGACGTGATCGTCGGCCGCGATCAGAGCGACCGAACCTTCGCCGCCCAGGTCGGCCTTGCACGCGTCGACGAGCTTGTCGACGAAGGAGCGCTCGTCGGCCTCGATGACGCTCAGCGCATCCTCGACCGTCCGGACACCGGTCGGTACGCCAAGCGTGGGCGCGATGTCCGGCAGCAACTTCGCGGCGAAGTCGATGATCTGGGCCGGGACCCGGAAGCCCCGATCGAGCTCGGCCACCACGGCGTCGGACTTCTCGAGGTGACCGAGGACGCGATCCCAGGAGCCTGCGGCCCACGCGGTCGTCGCCTGGGCGAGGTCGCCGAGGACGGTGGCCGAGCCAGTGCGGCAGCGCCTGCCGAGCGCGCGCAACTGCATGGCCGACAAGTCCTGTGCCTCGTCCAGGACGAGGTGGCCGAGTGAGCCGCTGCTGCGTTCGATCGAGTCCTCGAGTTCGTCGAGCAGCACGGTGTCGGCGGCCGACCACTTCGCGGATTTCCAGGACCGCGCAGGCTTGGTCCACAGCAGCGCGGCGCGTTCGTCCGCGGTGAGCTCGTCGCCGGCGGTCTGCGCGAGGAAGTCGGCATCGGAGAACAGCCGATGCAGCACCTGCTCGGGAAACACTCGCGGCCAGACCGCGTCCTGCACCTGGCGCACGGGCTTGGAGCGGGCGACGGCATTCTGCACGCGGTCGTCCGGCGACTCCGCGCGCTCTTCCATCCGGACCAGGACGACGTGCGCGATCCGCTGGGCCAGAGCATTGCGGCCCGGCGCGTACCGCGTCGACTCGCGCAGCGACGACACGATCTCGCTGACCTCGTCCTCGTGCACGCGGTAGCGCCGGGATCCCTTGCTGTACAGGACTCCGGCGGTCGGCGTACCGACGTACGACCACAAGGCACGGTGCAGCACGGTGGCCATCCGGGCATCGCCCTTGACCCGCGCGGCCTCCGGTTCGTCGACCGCCACGGCAGCCTGACTGATCCATTCGTCGATGGTCGTCTGCCGTACGTCGACCTCGCCGAGCGCGGGCAGGACCTTGCGGATGTAGGACAGGAACGAGCGGTTCGGCCCGACGATCACGACGCCGCCGCGGCTGAGCCGTTCCCGTTCGGTGTAGAGAAGATAGGCCACCCTGTGCAGGCCGACGGCGGTCTTCCCTGTGCCGGGCGCACCCTGCACGCAGACGGACGGATGCAGCGGCGCACGGACCAGGTCGTCCTGCTCCGGCTGGATGGTGGCCACGATGTCGCGCATCGGCCCGGTGCGCGGGCGCTCGATCTCGGCGCGCAGGAACGCGTCGGCCTGGTCGGCCACGACGGTCCCGATCAACGGCTCGTCCTCGAAACCGGTCAACTCTGCATGGTCGGAGAAGCCGTACCGGCGCCGCAGCAGGACTCGCTGCCGGTCGCTGTGGGTGGCCCGGTAGAACGGCACCGACACCGGCGCGCGCCAGTCGATGACGAGCGGTGCGCCACTCCCGTCGTGCACATGCCGGCGGCCGATGTAGATCCGGTCGAGCTCCTCGATCGCGCCGGCCTCGTAGTCCAGCCGCCCGAAGAACAGCGGCACGTCGGGCAGGTCGATCAGCGCCCGGGTCCGCTGCTCGTACGCGCGCTGGTTGGCCTCGTTGGTGAAGCGCTCGTCGTTGTCCTCACCCCCGATCACCGGGATCTCGCGACCGAAGACGTCGCCGTACATGCGGGCCAGCGCGGCGCGCGCCTCGGTCAGGAAGGCCCGTTCGGCCTCGAGTTCATCGGTGCCGGCAGGGCTGGGTGCGGAATCGACCATCGAAAGGAGCCTCGACTCGTGTTGGCAGACGGACGAACGACGGACTGGCGGCGATCAACAGGGTCCCGCCCCGGAGAACCATCCGGTTCGATTCGATCCTTCACACAGTGCAGAGAAGCCACCCGAAAAGACAGGCCGAGGACGTTACCAGCGGCCCCGACGCGCCGCTACCGAATTACCCGCGGCCCGATTCGGCCTTACATTTGGGACCGATGGAAATCGGTTGCCGCTCGTTCTCTCACCGTTAACCTCAGGGCCCCCGTGGGCGTCGTCTGCACTTCCTAAGTTCCTTGAGGTTATGAAGGAAGGGATGCATGGACGCACTCATCGCGGTCCGGGCTCGCGGGATCACCAAGGCGTTCGGTGAGGTCGTCGCCCTCGACGGCATCGACCTGAATGTCGCGCAGGGACAGATCCACGGCCTCGTCGGGCCGAACGGCGCCGGCAAAACGACACTGCTCGGTCTGCTGCTCGGTCTGGCCGTCGCCGACAGCGGCACCCTCGAGATTCTGGGTACGCCGGTCGGCCGCGCGCTGGCCGCACCCGAAGGCGTGGCCGGCTTCGTCGACGGGCCCGGTCTCTACCCGTCGCTGACGGCCCGGCAGAACCTCGCCGCCTTGGCCGATCTCCGCGGCGGTACCGAGACGGCCGGAATCGACGCCGTCCTCGGCGAGGTCGGCCTCACCGATGTCGCGGACGACCGGACCCGTGGCTTCTCCCTCGGCATGCGGCAGCGACTCGGACTCGCCGCCGCGCTACTCACCAAGCCGCGGCTGATCGTGCTCGACGAGCCGTCCAACGGCCTCGACCCGGCAGGCAAGAGGCACGTCCACAGTGTTCTCAACCGGCTGGCGGCCGAGGGAACGACTGTCGTGCTCTCGAGTCACCGCATGGACGATGTCGAGGCCCTGTGTTCCGAGGTGACCATTCTCAACACCGGACGCATCGTCTTCACCGGACCGCTGAGCAAACTCGCGGCCGAGAACGGTGAACTCGACTATCGCCTGGTCACCTCCGATGCAGAGGCCGCCCGCAAGGTGGCAGGCGACACCGACGGGATCACCGTCGACGAGGCCGTGTCGCCGAACGACGACCTCTTCGTTGTTCGTGGACTGGTGCAAGCGCTCGACGACCTCGTCGTACGGCTGGTGCATGCCGGCATCGCGGTGCGCGAGTTCGCACCCGTCGTGTCGCCCCTCGAGGCAGCGTTCCTCGCCCTCACCGAGCAGCAGGAGGCGGGCCAGTGACCGCGACCGTCGCCGACGCCCGTCCGGCCGTCGCCCATCCCGTCTCGGTGGCCCGCGGCTACCGGTTCGAACTGGTCAAGCTGACCTCGCAGTGGCGGATCCGTCTGATCGTCGTCGCCTGCTGGATCGCACCCGCGCTGTTCGTCGCCGCGGTCAGCCAGCAGACCTCACTCCCGGTCGACACCCTCTTCGGGCGCTGGATGCACGCGACCGGGTGGGCCGGACCGCTCGTGATCCTGGGCTTCTCCGGGAACTGGGCGCTCCCGCTGCTGACCTCGCTGGTCGCCGGAGACGTGTTCGCCTCCGAGGATCGGCTGGGGACCTGGCGCCACCTGCTCGTGGCGGTCCGTTCGCCGCAACGGATCTTCGTGGCGAAGGCACTGGCCAGCCTGACGGTCATCATGCTGCTGATGGCTGGGCTGGCTGTGTCCAGCGCGGTCGGCGGGCTGATCGCGGTCGGCAATCAGCCGCTGGTCGGCCTCGACGGTCACCTGTTGTCGTCTGGCAACGCCGCTGGGAACGTACTGCTCGCGTGGGTCTGTGCGATCGCCCCGACCCTCGCCCTCGCCGCGATCGGCCTGCTCGGATCCGTCGCACTGGGTCGGTCTCCGATGGGTCTGCTTCTGCCCGCGCTGGTCGCGCTGGCCATGCAGCTGGCGCAGATGCTGCCGCTGCCGGTCGCCGTACGCCTGGCTCTGCCCGGGTACGCGTTCACAGCCTGGAAGGGCCTGTTCACGAGCCCGGGTCAACTCGCTCCGTTGCTGATCGGCGTCCTCGTCAGCCTGGTCTGGGCGGCCACCGCGACCGCACTGGCCTACCTGCTCTTCCTGCGGCGTGACTTCACCAACCTGACCTCGGACGGTTCGGGCCGGCGCGCGATCACCGTCGGCCTGGTACCGCTGGTCGGTCTGCTCGCCGTCACCATCGCGATCCTCGCCGCGGTGACGGCCTCGGCGACGGCCGGCATCCAGCAGGCCAAGGTCGAGGCCGGCGTGTCGACCGCGTTCGCCCACCTCTACCGGGTGCAGACCAAGGAGCTCAACCGTCCCGACGTCACCGAAGCGCAACTGCAGGCTTCGACGGCGTGCACCAAGGGCGACGGCAAGGTCGACCCGGTGGGACCCGGCAACGACTGGCGTTGCGTCGTCTCGTGGCATCTGCCCGACGTCGCGGCGACCGGGCAAGCCATCTACCAACTGGACATCACCGCAGATGGGCGCTTCATGGCCGACGGCGACGGACCGAAGGAAGTCAACGGCTTCTTCCTGGTCCGGACGCCGATCGGCGACGCACCCAACCCCCTATGGCAGTTCGACGGCAACGTCGACCTGCTACCCACCCCGAAGGGATAACCCAAGATGCAGGTAACACGCCTCCGCCGGCGTGTCGAGAAGAAGCCCCCGGGCCTTCTCGGTCGACGCATCGGCCGCCGCGTACCACTCGTCACGGCAGGCGCCACCGTTGTCGCCGTCCTCGCCGCCGGTACCGGCTCAGCCCAGACCACGCAGTTCGGAACGTCCCACGTCGGCGACACCACCGACAAGGGTCTGGTCATCTCCAGCGACCAGTACCTCAAGCCGATCGGCGAGCGCCTCCTCCTTCAGCCAGGCAAGATCATGTCCTCCTCGGTCAGCCCCGACGGCACCCACGTCGCGGCCTCGATCACCGACGGCGGCATGGCGCTGGCGATCGTGAACCTGAAGGACTGGAAGGTGCAGCAGCTGATCGGCAACAACGCCGCGGCGAATCTGCGCATCCCTGGCAACGACATCGGCCAGGAAGGCCCGACGTACTCCCCCGACGGGTCGCAGCTGTGGCTCGGGCAGACCGACGGCTACCGCAGGTTCACCGTGAACCCGGACGGCAGCCTGGCCAACCCGACGTTCGTCTCGATCCCGGCCGACGGGCCCAAGCACGCACTGGTCGGCGAGGCCGTGTTCTCGTCCGACGGCTCGATCGTGTACTCCGCGGTCAACGGCCAGAACCGCGTGGTCGCGATCAACGCGGCGACCGGCGGCATCATCCAGAGCTGGTCGGTGGGCATCGCTCCGCGTGACCTGATCATGGTCGGCGACAACCTGTACGTCAGCAACGAGGGCGGCCGCACGGCACGGCCGGGCGATACCACGATCAACTCGTACAACACCCCGGTGCCGGCCAACCCGGTCACCGCGGCCACCACGACCGGCACCGTCAGCGTCATCAACCTGGCGAAGCCGGCTGCGGCCGTGACGAGCATCGACGTCGGTCTGCACCCGACCGCCCTGTACGCCAAGGGCAACGCGCTGTTCGTCACCAACACCCAGACCAACGACGTGTCGATCATCGACACCGGCAAGAACAAGGTCGTCCAGACCGTCGCCACCCAGCCGTGGCCGGAGGCCTCGGTGGGCTACGAGCCCGACGGAGTGACACTCACCGACGACGGTCATCTGCTGGTGACCCTCGGCCGCGCGAACGCGGTCGCCGTCTACAAGTACACGACCCCGCTGGAGCCGGTCAGCTACGTCGGTCTGCTGCCGACGGACTACTTCCCGGCTGAGATCGCCACGGTCGGCGACGACGTACTGGTGTCCAACACCCGGGGCATCGACGCCCGCCGTACGACGACCGCCGCCGGGCACGGCACCCACGACACCACGTCGAGCCTGCAGCGGTTCAAGCTGCCGACGGACAACGTGATCCGCGCCGAGACGGCCAAGGTCTTCCAGCAGAACGGCTGGACCAAGGGTTCGGTCCAGGTGGCCAACGGCAAGGGCGAGGCCGCCAAGAAGAAGCCGGTGCCGGTCCCGCAGCGGTTGGGCGAGCCGTCGACGATCAAGCACGTCTTCCTGCTGGTGAAGGAGAACCGGACCTACGACCAGGTCTACGGTGACATGCCGGAGGGCGACGGCGACCCGGCGCTGGCGCAGTTCGGTGAGAACGTGACGCCGAACCAGCACGCGCTGGCCCAGCAGTTCGGGCTCTACGACAACACCTACGACGTCGGCACGAACTCGGCCGAGGGTCACAACTGGCTGATGCAGGCGGACAACCCGGAGTACACCGAGTCCTCGGCCGGCGAGTACCTGCGCAGCTACGACACCGAGGACGACGCGCTCGGCCACCAGCAGACCGGCTTCATCTGGAGCGGTGCGCAGGCGGCCGGCAAGACCGTGCGCGACTTCGGTGAGTTCCAGCAGTTCCTGACCAAGCCGGCCGGCGCGAGCTGGCAGAACCTGTACTGCGACACGAAGAACATGGTCGCCACCGGGCAGGACACGAAGTACCCGCTGGTCTCGTCCTCGCCGATCCCGTCGCTGAACGACGTGTCGGTGCACGGCTTCCCGAAGTTCGACACCAGCGTCCCGGACATCTACCGGGCACAGATCTGGAAGCAGGACTTCGAGAAGAACGGGCCGGCGAACCTGAACATGTTCTGGCTGTCCAGTGACCACACCGGCGGTCCGGCGAACGCGGCCGCCCAGGTCGCGGACAACGACCTCGCGGTCGGCAAGATCGTCCAGACGATCTCGCACAGCAAGTACTGGAAGGACTCGGCGATCTTCGTCGTCGAGGACGACTCGCAGGCCGGCCTGGACCACATCGACGGCCACCGGGCGCCGATCCAGATCATCAGCCCGTGGGCCCAGCACGGCACGGTCGACAACCACTACTACTCGCAGATCACGATGATCCGCACCATCGAGCAGATCCTCGGGATCCACCCGATGAACCAGAAGGACAGTGCGGCGACCCCGATGCGGGACGCGTTCACCCAGCGCCCCGACAACACGCCGTTCACCGCTCTGCCGAACCGGACCTCGCTGACCGGCGGTCTGAGCACCCCACCGTCCTGCGGCCTGGACACCCCGGCGGCGCAGAACCCGCTCGCGGCGCCCGCGCCGAAGGCGACGGTACCGGCGGACATGCAGGAGCTGGCGGCCAAGTGGAACGACTGGAAGTCGCAGCAGCGGCTCACCGGCCCGGACGCCAAGGCCGACTTCGCGAACCCGGCGCAGATGGACCACTTCACGTGGTACCAGGCGCACGACTGGGCCACGCCGTACCCCGGTGAGGACAAGATCGTCGCACCGCAGGACGTGCCAGGCTCGTACATCCCGGCCCCGGACTCCGACGGCTGAGATAACACGTAGTACGTAGCACCCGAGGCCCCTGGCCGGCATCACGCCGGTCAGGGGCTTCCGCGTTCCTACCAGGGATGGATGGATCTCCAACCTCCGATCGAGGCGGCAGCAGCCCGGACTTCAACAGTCACGCCGATGACCGGGCGTGACGCAGCGCCACCACAACCCGGGGTTGGAGAAACCCGGGTCAGTCGCTCTCGTCCAGCCGGAGCTGGAGAAGTTGCGCGAGCGGCATGGACTCACCATCGCGAGCGCCCAGGCCGACGGTGATCGGCGGATCGGACGGCAGGATGCGTACGCCGAGGAGCCGGGCGCTGAGGCTGGCTGGCGTACCGAGGATGTAGAAGTTGCCCTCGGCGTCGGTGCCGAGCGAACGGTTGCGGCGCAGGTACCAGCCAGTGATCCCGGTGCGGTAGCTGGCTCCCGATCCGGTGACCTGCGCTCGCAGCGGCTGTGGCTCGACGCCTCGTTCCTTCATCGTCCGGACGAAATCGGTCAGCAGCGCACGGGCCTGCGCGGTCTCGGCGGCCTTGCGGCGTTCGAGCGCCGCGGCATGGACGGCGGCTGCCTCCCGCCGTTCCTCGCGCCAACTCGGCTGACTGTCCACCCCGCCAGCCTAGGACACGTCAGGCTGGTGCCGGCTGAGCTATCCGGCCCAGCAGGTGTTGCCAAGCACGGTCAAGGCCGGCGGCAATGCAGCCGGCCACGACTGTGTCTGCCGCGAGCACGCTCATCTTCACTTCCGGCATTACCGGCGAGAGCAGACGCAACTGCTCGACGACCGCATCGAGGAAGCCCGGTGCCTGCCCGATGCCACCGCCCAGCACGATCAACTCGGGGTCGACGACGGCGATGACACTGCACACCGCCTTGGCCACGAGGAGTGCCTCTTCGGTCACCACGGCGGCCGCGATCACATCACCACGCGCCGCCGCCGCGAACACCTTCGCCGCCGACGTCGCACCTCGCACACCCGCACGCCGAGCGGCCCTGACCACGGCCGCGGCCGATGCCGAGGCGTCGAAGCTGCCCCGCTTGCGGGCATCCCGAGCATCGCTTCCGCTGCCTTCGGTGAACGGCAGGTAACTGATCTCGCCCGCCACACCGTGGAAGCCGTGCCGCAGCTTCCCGTCGAGCACCAAGCCCATGCCGATACCCGTACCGACGGACACGAACGCGAAGCTGTCGACATCGCGGCCATGACCGTGGACCCGCTCGGCCAGGGCCGCGGCGTCGACGTCGTTCTCGATCATCAACGCCGGACCGAACCGCTCGCGCAGCGCCGGCAACACCGCGGGCGAGTCCCAACCCGACAGGCGCCCGGTCAACGTCAGGGTGTCGCGCTTCGGGTCGTAGACACCCGGACTTCCGATCACTGTCTGGGTGAGCTGCGACGCGGTGATACCTGCTTCGTCCAGCAGTGTCTTGGCGAGGTCGGCGAGTTCCTGGACCCGGGCCATCTCCCGCACTGCCTTCGTGCGCACGCTGAGCCGGCAACGCACCGTGCCCCGCAAATCCGCGACCGCCCCACGCAAGAACTCGCGCCCGACATCGAGCCCGAGGACGAACCCTGCCTCCGGGCGTACGTCATACAATCGCGCGGCCGGACCCGGGACGCCGGTCCGCTGGCCGGACGCATGCACCAGCCCGCCGCGCTCTATGGTGGCCAGGGCCGCGGAGACTGTCGGCTTCGACAGACCGGTCAGCGCGGCCAGCTCCGTCCTCGACACCGGCCCGGACCGCCGGATGTGTTCCAGCAGCACCTGCTCGTTGATCGCGCGAATCAGCTGCGGGCGGGCCGCGGCGGCACCTCCGGCGACAACCGTCACGTCGGTCTCCTTCAGGTCGCGAATTGGTCAAGCTGCGAGTTGGGCCTTGTGCCCGCCAGGATTGTTAAGTTAGTTTCCTAACGATTCTATTGGACGGCACGGTGGAGTTGCCAGCCCATGATTCCTACCCCGGTTGTGCTCGGACTCGACTTCGGCGGGACGAAGATCGCCGCCGCGGTCGCCGACCTGTCCGGCCGGCGTCTCGGCACGACCACCATCGACAGCCTGGCCGATGCAGGAGCCGAGGCCGCGATGCGTCGCGGTCTGACCGCGGCCCAGGACCTGTTGGCGGATGTCGCTCCGGACAGGGAACTCGCCGCGGTCGGCGCGGCGACGCTCGGGATCCCGTACGACGACCACGTCGAGCTCGCGCCGACGTTTCCCGGCTGGGGCGAACTCCCCTTCGGGCGGATGGTGCGGGAGGCGTTCCCCGACGTACCTGTCCGGCTCGGGACCGACGTGAAGGCCGCGGCCGCCGCCGAGGTGCGGTGGGGTGCGCTGGCCGGTTGCGATCCGGGTATCTACCTCAACCTCGGCACCGGCCTGGCGGTGGCGATCGTTGCCGGAGGCACGGTGATTTCCGGCGCTCACCGAGCGTCCGGAGAGATCGCCTACAACGTGCGGACCGCCGCGGACGTTTGGATCGAGCCGGCGCAGCGCACGATCCTCGAGGATGTCGTCAGCGGCCAAGCACTCGAGACGACCGGCAGCACCCGGCTCGGACAGCGGGTATCGGCGGCGGACGTCTTCACCAGGTCGGCGACCCAGCCGGACGCCGCCGTCCTCACCGACGAGTTCAACCGCGAGCTGGCGATGCACGTCGTCAACCTCGCCATCGCCCTCGACCCGGCCCGCATCGTTGTCGGTGGCGGCCTGGTCGGCTCCTGGGACCGGATCGGTCCCGAACTGCGCCGGGCACTCGACGCGGCCGTCCCGTTCCCACCGGAACTGGAAAAGGCCCGGTTCCCTTCGGACGCGCCGCTGGTGGGCGCACTCGCCCTCGGAGTCGAGGCCGCGGGCGCGGTCCTCGGTGCGGAGGCATTCGCATGACCATGAGATCGAGGAGTGAAAGGCAGAGACGATGAGGGGCATCAAACGGATCGCCGTCGCCACCATGGCGGTCGGCATACTGGCCGCTGCGGGCTGTGGCGGCGGTGACAAGCCGATCGGGAGTGCTTCCAGCAACCCGTCGTCCTCGACGAGCAGCGGCGGCAGCACCGGGCAGTTCAAGAAGGGTGGAGTCGTCACGATCGCCAACGTCGGCGGTCAGACCTGGCCATGCCAGTTCAACCCGTTCAATCCGGCGGTCAACCAGCAGGCGCTCGGCTTCGTGTACGAGCCCCTGACCTTCGTCAATGTGCTGAAGAGCGGTGCCACCACGCCGATGCTGGCGACCGCGTTCACGTGGTCGCCGACCAAGGACTCGATCGTCTTCACCATCCGCGACGGCGTGAAGTGGAGCGACGGCCAGCCGTTCAGCGCCGACGACGTGGTCTACACGTTCAACCTGATGAAGCAGCAGCCGGCCCTGGACCTCTTCGCCCTGTGGAGCGGCGCCGGGCTGACCAGCGTCACCGCGGCCGGCAACAAGGTCACGCTGAAGTTCAAGGGTGCGGCCGAGCCGTACTTCTACAACTTCGCCAACCAGGTCGGCATCGTGCCCAAGCACATCTGGTCCACCGGCGAGGCGGCGTCCAAGCCGGCCACCTATGCGAACCCGAAGCCGGTCGGCACCGGAGCGTTCACCGTCGAGTCATGCAGCAGCAACAACATCACCTACGCCGCCAACGGCAGCTACTGGCAGCCTGGCAAGCCGTATGTGTCGAAGGTGCAGTACCCGGCGTACCTGGACAACAACCCGGCCAACCTCGACCTGGCCAGCGGCAAGGCGCAGTGGGGTGGTCAGTACATCCCGAACATCGACAAGTTCTACAAGTCGAAGTCACCGAACAACAACTACTGGTTCCCGCCGACCGCGAACGTCGCGCTCATCCCGAACCTCGACCCGTCGCACAAGGTGACCAGCAACCTGGCCGTCCGGCAGGCGATCGCCTACGCGCTCGACCGCGAGCAGATCTCGAAGATCGGTGAGAGCGGCTACCAACCGGCCGCGAACCAGACCGGCGTCGTCACCCCGACCTTCGACAAGTACTTCGACAAGGACGCGCTGACGGCGGCCGGCTACGACAAGCCGAACCCGGACAAGGCCAAGCAGTTGCTGGCCAGCGCCGGCTACAGCGCGTCGAACCCGCTCAAGCTGAACGTCATCAGCGTCACCGGCTACACCGACTGGGACGCGTCCCTGGCGGTCGTCAAGCAGCAGCTCGCCGCGGTCGGGATCGAGCTGACCACCCAGGACCTGCAGCAGCAGTCGTACAACCAGAAGCTCTACACCGGTGACTACGACCTGGCGTACTCGAGCCAGTCCGGCGGACCCACGCCGTACTACGAGCTGCGGCAGCTGCTGTACTCGAAGAACACCGCCCCGATCGGCAAGCAGGCCAACAGCAACTACTCGCGCTACATCAACCCCGCGGTCGACAAGCTCCTCGACCAGTACGCGAGTGCGGACCCCGACACCCAGGTCAAGCTGATCAAGCAGATCTCGGGCTACATGATCAAGGACATCCCGTTGATCCCGACGACCGAGTCGGTCGACTGGTACCAGTACAACACCACGGACCTCGAGGGCTGGCCGACGCAGGACAACCCGTACGCCCAGCCGGCGCCGTACAACATCCCCGACGTCGGGCAGGTGCTGACGAACCTGTACTCGAAGTCGGCCCAGAAGTAGGTAAGGAAGGAAACGTGGCAAGAGTGAGCACGAGGAGCTGGTGGTCGTGCGGTTCCTGATACGTCGTCTCGGGTTCTTCGTGCTCACTCTCTGGGCGGCGATGACGCTGAACTTCTTCATCCCGCGGATGATGCCGGGCAGTCCTGAGGATGCACTGCGGTCGCGGCTCAGCAAGGGCGGCGCAATCGTCACGCCGGAGCAGTTACGCACGGTGCTGGCCGAGTTCGGCTTCGACCCGGACAAGAACATCGTGTTGCAGTACGGCGAGTACCTCAAAGCGATGGTCACCGGGCACTGGGGCGTGTCGGTCGGCAGCAGCCTCGGTGTCCCGGTGACGACCCTGATCGGCGACGCGCTGCCGTGGACCCTCGGCCTGGTCGGCATCACCACCGTGCTGGCGTTCGGGATCGGCACCCTGATCGGCACGATCGCCGGCTGGCGGCGGGGCGGGCTGATCGACGGGGTCGTGCCACCGATCTTCATCGTCACCTCGGCGCTGCCGTACTTCTGGGTGGCGCTGCTGCTGATCTCATTGTTCGCCATGGGCAACAATCCGGTCCTGCCCAACGACTTCAACTACGATCAGGGACTGACGCCCGCGTTCACGGCGGAGTTCGCCGGCAGCGTGCTCAAGCACGGCATCCTGCCGGCCGCCACCATCCTGATCACCGCGGTCGGCGGCTGGATCCTGACCATGCGCAACAACATGGTCACCACGCTGGCCGAAGACTATGTCCGGATGGCCCGCGCCAAGGGCATCCCGAACCGGAAGATCATGTTCGGCTACGCCGGCCGGAACGCGTTCCTGCCGAACCTGTCCGGGTTCGCGATGTCACTCGGCTTCGTCATCTCCGGCGTGATCCTGGTCGAGTACGTCTTCAACTACCCCGGCCTGGGTTACATGTTCTACAACGCCACGGTGAGCACCGACTACCCGTTGCTGCAGGCACTGTTCCTGCTGTCGACGCTGGCCGTCCTGATCTGTGTCCTGCTCTGCGACTTCGCGGTGTTCCTGCTCGACCCACGAGCCCGGACGAAGGGGTAGTTGCCAGTGAGTGAGCGAAGCGAAGTCACCATCAAGCAGAGCTGCTCATCGCGCTTATCGGCGCCCGCAGCGAAGCGAGGACGTCGATGAGTGCGATCGTCGCCGGCACCGCACCGGCCGCACCGAGTGTGACCCGCCGCCCGCGGGGCGGCATCTTCCGGGCCATCCTGCACAACCGCAAGGCCATGGTGGGGGCGGCCTTGCTGGTGCTGTTCTGCCTGCTGGCCGCCGTTCCGAAGCTGTTCGTCCCGTGGCTCAAGGGCGACCCACAGGCGATCGGTGACCTGCCTCTGCAGGGCCCCTCGTCCGCGCACTGGCTCGGCACCACCGGCCTCGGCCAGGACGTGTACGCCGAGCTGATCTACAGCACCCGCGAGTCGTTGATCATCGCGGTCGTCGCCGGCCTCGGCGCCACGATCCTGGCCGTCGTCATCGGGGTCTCGGCCGCCTACCTCGGCGGCGCCGCGGACAACGTGCTGTCGATGATGACCGACATCTTCCTGGTGCTGCCGACGTTCCCGCTGATCATCGTGCTGGCGACGTACGCCGGCAAGGGCAACCTGACCGTGATCATCGTCGTGCTGATCCTCACGGGCTGGTCGTACGGCGCCAGACAGATGCGCGCGCAGGCGCTGTCGCTGCGCAACCGCGACTTCCTCGAGTCGGCCCGGGTCCGTGGCGAGCGGCGGTCGTACATCATCGTGGTCGAAGTGCTGCCGACGATGATCTCGCTGATCGTCGCGAACTTCCTCGGTGCTGCCTTGTACTCCGTCCTGACCGCGGCCGGCCTGCAGTTCCTCGGGCTCGGCGATCCCAACTCACTGAGCTGGGGCACGATGCTCTACTGGGCGCAGAACCAGGGCGCCCTGGTGAACGGACTGCCCGCCTGGGCGCTGTCGCCCGGCCTGGCGGTCGCGCTGCTCGGCGTCTCGTTCGCCCTGCTCAACTATGCGTTCGACGAGATCAGCAACCCCGCCCTGCGGCCGGTTCGGAGGCGACGTGCCAAGTCAGCAGCCAATTCTTGAGGTCCGCGATCTCACCGTCGAGTACGACACCGGCGACCGCCCGGTCGTCGCGGTCGACTCGGTGGATCTCGACGTACACGCCGGTGAGTTCGTCGGGGTGGTCGGCGAGTCGGGCTGCGGCAAGTCGACGCTGCTGTTCGCCATCGCCCAGCTGCTGAGCCCACCGGCCGCCATCACCGGCGGCAGCGTGCACTTCCAGGGCCAGGACCTCGTCGCGATGAGCGAGAAGAAGCTGGCCGCACTGCGCTGGCGGGACTACTCCGTGGTGATGCAGAGCGCGATGAACGCGCTCAACCCGGTGAAGAGCATCGGCAGCCAGTTCCGCGACGCGATCATGGCGCACGACGAACGGGTCGACGACGAGCGCCCGGCCGAGGTGATGCGAATGGTCGGCATCGACCCGATCCACCTCAAGAGCTATCCGCACCAGCTCAGCGGCGGGATGCGGCAGCGGGCGATGATCGCGATGGCGCTGCTGTTCACCCCCGACATGATCATCATGGACGAGCCGACCTCGGCGCTCGACGTGGTCGCGCAACGATCCCTGATGGTGCAGATCAAGGAACTGCAGAAGCAACTCGGCTTCGCCGTCGTCTTCGTCACCCACGACATGTCGCTGATCAGCCACTTCTCCGACCAGCTGATGGTGATGTACGCCGGTCAGGTCGTCGAGTTCGGCGCCACGCGCGCCGTGTTCGACCATCCGGCGCACCCGTACAGCAAGGGTCTGCTCGACGCGTTCCCGTCGATCCGGGGCCCGAAGCAACCACTGACCGGGATTCCGGGAAGCCCGCCGAACCTGGCCAGCCCACCGAGCGGCTGCCGCTTCCATCCGCGCTGCCCGGTGGCGTTCGAGGACTGTCCCAAGATCGAGCCCGAGCTCTACCAGGTCGGTCCGATCCAGGCGCGCTGCCTGCTGCACGCACCGGGCCAGACCCACCCGGCCGAGCCCGTCCAGGAGGTGACGTCATGACCGATATCAGTGTGGACTCCACGTCGTCGACCGTCCAGGACTCGGTGGCGTCGACGGCGCCGCTGCTCGAGACCAAGAAGCTCACCCGCCACTTCCGCGTCGGCCGCGGGCTGTCCCGGCAGATGCTGCACGCGGTCGACAACGTCGACCTCACCATCGACCGGCAGGAGATCGTCGCGCTGGCCGGAGAGAGCGGCAGCGGCAAGAGCACCATCGCCCGGCTGCTCGCGGGTGTGTACCAGCCGACGAGCGGCGAGATCTACTACCAGGGCCGGCCGACGTCGAGCATGCGGTCGCGCAAGGACCAGCTCGCCTACCGTGGCGACGTACCGATGGTCTTCCAGGATCCGTTCAGCTCGCTCAATCCCGCCTTCCGCGTCTCGCACGGCATCCTGCGCAGCCTGAAGCTGCACCGTCCGGAGCTCACGCGGGCGCAGCGGCTCGAGGAGGCCGAACGCGTCGTCGAGGCGGTCGGTCTGTCCCCCGCCGGCGACATCATGCACCGCTATCCGTATGAGCTCAGCGGCGGGCAGCGGCAACGCATCGGCTTCGCCCAGGCGCTGGCGCACAAACCCAAGCTGATCCTCGCCGACGAGCCGGTGTCGATGCTCGACGTGTCGATCCGCATCGGCCTGCTCAACCTGATGAGCGAGCTGCGCGAGACCCAGGGCGTGTCGTTCCTGTACATCACCCACGACATCGCGAGCGCGCGGTACGTCGCCGACCGTCTCGCCATCATGTACGCCGGGCACATCGTCGAGTCCGGCCCGGCCGAGTCCGTGCTGGCCAACCCCAAGCACCCGTACACCGACCTGTTGCTCGGCGCGGTCCCCGACCCGCGGGCACCGCTGACTGCCGCCGTCGAAGGCGACACCGGTGAACCGCCGAAGGTCATCGACCCCACCCCGGGCTGCCGCTTCCGCTGGCGCTGCCCGCTGGTCGTCGACGAGTGCCACCAGACGACCCCGCTCCTGCGCATCCTCGGCACCGACCACGAGGCCGCCTGCCACGTCGCCGAATCCGATCCGGGGCTCGAGGACACAACGGCGCGTTAGGTTCGCCGTCGCCCTGACGTCTTTGCAACGTCAGGGCGATGCCGTATCCAGATGGTGTGACATCCCTGTGCCCGAACTGTGGTGCGCCGAGTGCTGCCTACGAGGCCGGTGGGCTGGTCGAGGTCGTCCACGATGCGGAGATCGACGGGTTGCGCAAGCTGTTCACCGGCGAACTGCTGCTGTCGCACTGTGAGGTCTGCGGCGATCCACTCGACGTTGATGTCAGCGTGGTCTGTGTCTCGGACGACCCACGGGCGATAGACCTGTTGTGCGGCCGGATGGCCCAGGGCTGGGACGCCGAGGCAGTGATCGCCCGCGCCGGACTTCCGGTCGACCGGTCGTACGTCGCTCATCCGTCGGCCGACGGCTTGATGCACAGCGTGGCCACACGGATGAAGGCGCGTCTGGCCGCGATCAACGCTGCCGGGACGGCCATCGCGGAGCATCGTCTGATGAAGTACCTCGAGGAGCACTGGCGGCAGTTTCCCGCCGAAACGTTCGCTGCTGCGATCGTGCCCGCAATCGCGCCGGTGCCAGGCACCAGAGTCGCCGCAGTCCGTGCCCAGGATGCCGGCCAGGCGGACGCCCCGACGTTCGAGGCGGTGTTGCGGTACTACGGGTCGATGCAGGCCCAGGTCTGGCTGGCTCTGTGCCACTCGTGGATGCAGGACGAGACGCATGGTGAGTCCCTCCAACGCGACCTGGAGCGTTACGTGCTGCGTGGCTACGTCCTGCCGGGGGCGCTCGAGGCATTCGACGAGTACGCCGACACCCTCGAGACCGAGGATCTCCCGTTCCACGGCAGGTACGTTGTCGAGGCCACCAGAGCCGCGGTGCACCTGGGAGCTGATGTGCCGGTGAGCGACGGACGCGAGTGGGCCATTGCTCTGGCATCACTCGAGTTCGCCTATCGGCAGGACAGCACCGAGGTACCGGACGCCTTCGGCGCCATCCGGGTGGCCGAGGAGTTCGCCCGAGCCACCGTGTCCAGACAGGACGCGTGGTGGGCCGCGCAGTTCCTCCTCGCCACTCTCGTGCAGGACCGCGCCGCGCAGGCCGCTCGGGCCGACGCGGATGCCGCGGTGGGCAGGATCACGGGAGAGGAAATCCTCGCCGTGCAGGAGGTTGTCGAGTTCCTGGGCTTCTCGGGTCGGGACAGCGTCGTCAGTGATGTCCTCGCCGGGTTCGGCAAGGAGCCCGGATTCGAGCAGTTGCTGGATGCCGTGGATCGGTTCCACGAGCGCGGCGACGACGTCGACTCGGCACTGTCCTTCATCAAGGACATGGACGCGCCGCTGCTCCGTGCCGGACAGGCAGACGAGCTCGAGCGTCTCGCCGACCGTGTGATCGATCGGTTCCCGTCAGTGGACGCACGCGCCGCCACCGAGACCTGGCTGGGTTCGCGACTCAAGCTGATCCGCCAGCCGAAACGCTTCCTGGCCAGAGTTGGTTCGGAACCGCGGCCCTGGGAGGCGGAGCTGGGCGGCATGCGGCGAGCGGCGCTCCTGACCGAGCGATCGAACGCACTGCGGCTGGCCGGACTGCCCGAGGTAGCACTGGAGGTCGCCAGGCAAGCTCGGGCCGCCCTGCCGGATGACGCCGGCGATGCGAACAAGGCGGTCGGGGACCGCAACATCGGGATTCTCCTGCGCGAAACGGGCGCACCGGATGCCGCGCTCGCCATCTTCACCGCGTTGAGCGCACGCGGCACGGCCGCGGAACGCATGGAGGCCTTCCATTCGGTCGCAGTCACGCTCGCGGTGTTGCACCGCGTACCTGAGGCGATCAGCGCACTCGAACACGCACTCGCGCTTGCCGACGGCCCACAGGCACACCGTGCCCTCGCGCTCCGGGCTGCTCTCGCCAACCTCACCGCGCCCGACGAGCCGGCCAGAGCGGCTGAGCTGGTGCGCGAGATCCTCGATCCAGCCGCTGTGATCACCGATCCGTACGTCGTCCTGCCGACGGCCGCGGCACTGTTCATCCTGGCCGGGACGGCGCCGGAGCTGGTCGATCCCGATCAGACCGACTCGATCGACCGAAACCTGACCGAGGTCCGCGATCGCGCGATCGCCGCCGGCGACGTAGCTGTCGCCTGCCACGCCGCGAACGCGACGGCCGTCCTGCACGATGTCCTCGGTCTCGCCGACAACCAGGACCGATGGCTCGCTGCCGATCGACTCGCCGTCGAGCTCGGACAGATTCCCGACGCGATCGTGCTGCTGCGGCTTGCCGCGTTCGCCTACGAACACGACGACTGGGAGGGTGCCGGCGAGGTTCTCGGCCAGGTGCCGACGGCTCTGCGCCGGATGTATCGGGATGTCCGGGACCTCGCTGCCGTCGCGACCAGCACCGAGTCGCTCCGCTATGCGGCCGAGCGGTTGGCTGCAGCTGCACTCGGCAGCGTGCTCGACCGGCAGAGCACGCCCTGGAGTGCGCTTCGTCAGGTGGCGGACGTGGGCCGCAACGCGATCGGCCGTACGGTGGCGCGGAACAGCCGGTCGTGGAGCAGCGACGCGCCGTTGCCGGATGACCATCGGCTCGCAGCGCTCGCCGAACCGGATAGATCCATCGGCGTCGTGGAGTGGATCGAGACGACCGAGGTGTACGTCTGCATGCTCACCGTGATCACGCCGGATGGGCAGGTACGGTCGCGATTTCTCGAGGCACCCGACGAGGACCCGGTCGCCCTCGCCCCTGTCCTGCACAACCTCATCCGCGGCTGGCGGCGCGGACGCTCAGGTGACCCGCTGCAGCAGGACCAGTGGCAGGCCCTCGTCGCCTGGTGGACGCGGGAACTGTCCGAAGACCTGACCGATGGCGACCACGTGGTCGTCATCGAGCACCCGGACCTCGTCGGACTGCCCTGGCATGCTGCCTGCGGCGGCCCGTGGACGTGTTCGTACGCGGCGGGATGGTTCGCACTCCTGCAGGACACGCAGGTGAGACCCGTCCGAGGGATCGGCGTTGTGCGCGTGCCGAAGTACGGGGACGCGGAAGAGGTCCGCGACGCGCTCTTGACCTCGACCGCCCGAACCCGGGCCTTCGCGAACTCGTCGGGGCTGGAGTTCCAGGCCGCCGAGGAAGCACCGGCGGACGCCACGGCCGTGATGTCGCTGTTGAGCACAGTCGACGTCGCCAAGCTTCTCTGCCACGGCTATCAGGATCCGCAGACGAACGAAGTGGGCATCGTTGTCGCCGACGCGGGAGCGCTGCCGCTGCGGAACTCGATCGCTGCTTCCACTGAGCGCGGCCGGCGCCATCGGCTCGACTGGTCGGCACTGCAGACGCTGGAGCAGGCACCGATGGTGATCTTCTCACTGGCGTGCCTGAGCGGCGTGGTCCATTGGACCGGCCTGGGCGAGCGTCTCGGACTGTTCACCGCCTTCGGCCCGGCCGGTACACGCGCACTGATCGCCCCGCGCTGGGAGGTGCCTCCCGCCGAGGTTGCCCCTATTCTCGACGCAGCGCTCGAGATCTGGCTGGCAGGCGACCTGGATCTGGCCCGTGCGCTACACCAGGCCTGCACGGCCGCCGCGGAAACTCTTCCGCCACGCTATGCCTGGGCCTTGATGCTGGAGGGGGACTGGAGATGAGCCAAACGTTCGCGGAACTGCTGGCCGAGTTGCGGCCCGACGCCGACGCGGTGGAGCAGGCCACGCGGTACTACCTCGCCGAGAAGAGCGGCGACCTGGACCCGGCGAAGATGAAGGACCAGTTACGGCAGGCTGCCGGAGAGCGCGGTCCTGAACTCGACGCGGCGCTGGCAGGGGTCGAGCAGGACGGTGCACAGATCGAGTCCGCCTGCCTCACGATCCTGGCCGAGGCCTGGGAGGACCCAGCCGAGCGCGACGCCGTCCGCGGGGCCCTGCAGGATGCCAAGGCGCAACTGCCCGTCATCGAGATAGCCCTCATCGCCATCACCGTCGCCTACGGGATGTACCTGCTGACAACGCGCGGCATCAAGCGACGGCTGAAGGTCAAGCGGCACAACCCGGATGGCTCCATCGACGAGATCGAGGAAGTCGAGTACGAGACGCCGGACGCGCCGCTGCGGGCCATCACCAAGCTCTTCTCCGGCGGCCAGTCGTCGGAGACCGGCGATCAGCGGTAGGCGCGGGCCTGGAGTTCGAAGAGTTCGGCGTAGCGGTGGCCCGCGCCGAGGAGGTCCTCGTGCGTGCCGACCTCCTCGACGCGGCCGTTGTGCATGACCACGATGAGGTCGGCCATGCGGACGGTCGAGAAGCGGTGGGAGACGAGGACGGTGATGCCGCCGGTCTCGGTGGCCGCGATCTTCGCGGCGGCGGCGTACTGCTCGTAGAGGCGGTGCTCGGCCTCCGGGTCCAGAGCGGCGGTCGGCTCGTCGAGGAGCAACAGCAGTGGGCGCTCACGCATGAACGCCCGGGCCAGCGCGAGTCGTTGCCATTGGCCACCGGACAGCTCGATGCCGTCGGTGAACTTCTTGCCCAGCTGCGTATCCAACCCGCGCGGCAGCCCGGCGACGACGGACTCCGCGTCGCCTCGCGCGACCGCGGCCCGGACGGCCGCCTCGTCGGAGGCTCGGTCGACGTCGCCGAGCCCCACAACGTCGCGGGCGGCCAGCTCGAACTTGACGAAGTCCTGGAACCCCGCCGAGAGCTGCGACCGCCAAGCATCCGGTGAGATCGTCGACAGCTCCACGCCGTCGACCAGGACGCGCCCGGTCGTCGGGTCGTACATCCGCGCGAGCAGCTTCACCAATGTCGTCTTGCCCGCGCCGTTCTCCCCCACCAACGCGACCGCCGACCCCGCGGGCAGGCTGAGACTGACATCGGTGAGTACGGCGGAATCCGTGCCAGGGTAGGAGAATCCGACGTTCCGCAGCTCGATGCCGGACACGAGCCGGGCCGGTGCCGCGGTGGTGCTCGACGTCCAGGAGTTCTCCTTCGCGTACGTGCGCAGCCAGTCGTACCGGCTGAAGCTCCGCACGACCTCGCCCACCCAGTACACGTTCCGCGCGATCCCGCCGGTCATCTGATCGACCTGCGGCGCCAGCAGCAGCACAAGTACGACGTCGCCCGCCGTCTGTTGCCCGTTCCGGGCTCGCGCGATGATCCACACGACGGCCGCGGCGTACGCGAGACCGAACACCAGGCGGACGGACCCATCGACCTTGCCGCCCCAGCGGGCCGCCGCGACTCGGCGCCGGAACCGCTCCGTCTGCAACGCGAAGATCCTGTCCAGCAGCACCTGTCCGAGCCCGAAGACCCTCAGCTCTAGGCCCGTCCGCGGGTCCTTCGCGACCTCGATCAGCCGGTCGATCAGGCGCTCCTGAGGCATCGAGTCCTCCCACGCCTTGTGCTGCCGCGTGCTGCTCAGGTACGCCGACCAGATCCGTGACGCACCGAGCAGCGGGAGGATCAGCAGCAGCGGATTCACCGACCCCAGCAACCCGAGCACGGTCACCGTGTTGGCAATCGTCGCGAAGGCCCACAGCAACACCTCGGCGCCGACACCCATCCGCCACGCACGTTCACGCACGAGCTCCAGCCGGTCGGCCACATCCGGCCGCTCGTGATGCGTCAGCCCCGGAATGCCGGTCGTCACGTCCAGCAGGTCCGCGTGCACGCGACCGGCCATCCGCTCCTGCGCGGTGTCCTGCAGCGGCCAGCCGACAACGTCGGCGACGAACGAGACCGCCAGCGCACCGACGATGATGCCGATGCCGAGCGCGATCGTGCTCGACTGGTCTTCCGCGATCCCGTCGACGAGCCGGCTGACGCCGTACGTCTGCAGCGGGGCCGTGACCGCTCTGGCCGCGACGAGCACGGCCGAGATCGTCATCAGCAACGGAGCGGCCCGGAACGACGTGGACAGCCACAGCCAGCAGATCCGGAGGCTACGCATCGAGGACCTCGCTGCCGGCTTTGTCCGAGGACGTCACGTATCGCTCGGCCTGCAGGCGGAACATAGCGGCGTACGTCCCACCCTCGTCGAGCAACTGGTCGTGTGTGCCGTCTTCGATGATGTGGCCGTCGGCCAGCACGCAGATGCGATCCGCGTTCCGGACGACCGAGAAGCGATGCGAGATGATCAGCGACGCCACACCCGACGTCAGCTCCAGGTACCGCTCGACCAGCTCAGCCTCGGCCCGTACGTCGAGAGCCGCCGCCGGCTCGTCCAGCACCAGCACACCGGCGCCCGCGTGGACGGCGAACAGCGCCCGCGCCAGCGCGATCCGCTGCCATTCACCGCCGGACAGGTCGACGCCGCCGTCGAACGTCTTGTCGAGCACGGTGTCCCAGCCCTCCGGCAACCGGCGTACGACGTCGTCGATGCCCGACTCGCGGGCGACCTTCGCCAGCCCGACCTCGTCGTCGACGCGCTCGACCGCGCCGAACGCGACGTTGTCGGTCACTGACAACGGGAAGCGGAGGAAGTCCTGCACGATCGCGGCGATGCGCCGCTGCCAGGCGGTCAGGTCGATGTCCGCAAGGTCGACGCCGTCGACCAGGATCCGGCCCGTCGTCGGCCGGTACGCGCCACCGAGCAGCTTCACCAGTGTGGACTTGCCGGCACCGTTGACGCCGACGAGCGCGAGCGCTTCGTGCGCACGGATCGTGAGGTTGAGGTCGCGGAGTACGTCGACGTCGGAGCCCGGGTACCGGAAGCTCACGTTCTCGAAGCGGACCTCGCGGGCCGGCATCGTCTCGACGCGGTGCTTGGTCGTCGCGCGCGGCTCGGGATGACGCTCGGCGATCGTCTCCGGCAGCCCCTTCATCGCCCGGTATGCCGACAACCCGCGCCGCACCTGCACGACGCCGTACCCGTTGCTCGACACCCCGATGGCCAGGATCGCCGGAACGGTGGTCGCGACCTCGGTCAACGGCAGGTCGCCGTTCAACGCGGCGCGGCCGGCCAGCAGGATCGCCAAGCCGTTCGCAGCCAGGTGCAGGCCGCCGGTCAGGATCGACCACTTCACGTTCCTGCGGCGGCGTTCCCAGACCGGGCGGAAACCCGCGGTCCATTCGCGGACGTACCGCTGCACCAACCAGTTGTGGAGGCCGAAGACTCGCAGCTCCTTCGGCGCGTCACGCATGCCGAGGTCGAACAGGTAGTTGGCGCGCCGTTGTTCCTCGGTGTTGCCCCACCACACGTCGATCTCGCGCTCGATCAGGCGGCCGCCGTACCACTCCAGCAGGAACGTGACCGCGACCAGCATCACGGCGACCGGCCACGAGAACATCACACCGACGATGACCGCCGATCCGATCAAGGTGACCCGGCTCGCGAGCAGCCACGGCAGGTTGCCCAAGCCCTGGGCGAGATGGAAGCCACCCTTGCCCTTGGCCCGCTCCTGCACATCCAGCACCTCGGTGTCCTCGAGATGCGAGATCCGGCGCGGACTGAGCAGCGGCTCGGTGATGCCGGTGCCGATCGCCCGGGTGAGCGCCGCGTCCATGATCAGCGTCGCCACCTGGTGGATCGCAGGCGTCAGACTCTCGAGAACGAAGACCACCAGCAGTCCGCCGAGCAGCCAGCTGAACTCGGTCATCGGCATCGCCCCGGGCGCATCGTTGATCACCCCGGGAACCGCGCCGACCACGCGGCCGGTGAGCAGTACGACGGCCATGCCCAGCAAGGAGCCGAGCACCGCCAGGCTCATCGTCAGGGCGGTGCTCCAAGGTGCAACACGCAGCGCGTACCGCAACAGAGTCAGCACTTGACCGACCGTAACGGGGACCACCGACAAAAACATCCGAGTTTCACAGGCCCTGCCCTACGCTCGTTCCAACGACGCCGACGAGGGGAGCTGGTGATGCGTTGGTGATGCACAGCCCTCTCCTCGAATCAAAGCTCTATCTGCCCCGGAACCGGCAGGCTCTCGTGCCACGAGCGCGGCTCACCGAGAGTCTGCGACGCCGGGACGACATCAGGTTGACGCTCGTGTCGGCACCGGCGGGTTTCGGAAAGACGACCCTGCTCTCGGCCTTGGTGGCCGAGCGCCCGGGCCGGACCGCGTGGGTATCGTTGGAGGCGAGTGATCGTCACGCCACCACCTTCTGGGCCTACGTGCTGACCGCATTGGAGCGGGCCGCTCCGGGTGTCGGCGAGGGCGCGCTCGCGTTGCTCCGGTCGGGTCAGGCGCCGATCGAGTCGGTGCTGGCCGGCGTACTCAACGAGCTCAGCGTTCTTCCCGACGACGTGGATCTTGTGCTGGACGACTATCACCTCGCCGACGGTCCGGAGATCCAGCCGGGGATGGCGTTCCTGGTCGAACATCTCCCGCCACAGGTCCAGTTGCTGATCAGCACCAGGGCCGACCCCGCGCTCCCCCTTGCGCGCTTGCGTGCGCGTGGCGACCTGGTCGAGATTCGCGCCGCCGATCTCCGCTTCACCGTCGGCGAGGCGACGGCGTACCTGAACGATCTGACCGGGCTGGATCTTGACGCGGCGGCCATCGCGACGCTCGAAGGGCGGACCGAGGGGTGGATCGCCGCTCTCCGGCTGGCGGCACTCTCGCTGCAGGGTCGTGACGACACGACTGCGTTCATCGAGGGATTCGCCGGCGATGACAGATACGTCGTGGACTATCTGCTCGACGAGGTGCTCGATCGGCAGGCGGACGACGTACGCCGGTTCCTGCTCGAGACGTCGATCGCCGACCGGCTGACCGGGCCGCTCTGCGATGCGGTGACCGGACGATCCGGTGGCAAGGCGATGCTCGAGGCACTCGAGCGGCAGAACCTCTTCCTGGTCCCGCTCGACGACCATCGCCGGTGGTACCGCTATCACCACCTCTTCGGCGACGTCCTGCGGTCGCATCTGCGCGAGGAACGTGGCGACCTCGAGGAGCTGCACCGGCGCGCCAGCAGCTGGTACGAGGAGGCCGGAGAGACTGTCGCAGCCGTGCAGCACTCCCTTGCGGCCGGCGACGCTGAGCATGCCGCGGACTTGGTCGAGCTGGCCGTGCCCGCCTTGCAACGGGAGCGGCAGGAACCCACCCTGCGACGCTGGCTGGACGACATACCGAACGACGTCGTTCAGAAACGGCCGGTGCTCGCAGTCGGATTCGTCGGGGCACTGATGTCCTGCAACGAGTTCGACGGTGTCGGGCAACGGATCGACGACGTCGAGCGCGTGCTGGCCGGACCGACGGATGCACTGGTGGTCGTCGACCGTGGCGAACTCGTCAAGCTGCCCGGCGCCATCGAGACGTACCGGGCCGCGCTGGCGCTGGCTTCCGGCGATCCGGCCGGGACGATCGAGCATGCCGGCCGCGCGATGGATCGCGCTGTCGACGGCGACCACCTCACCACCGCCTCTGCCTCGGCGCTGGCGGGTCTCGCGCACTGGACCGGCGGGGATCTCGAAGCCGCGCATGACGGCTATACGACGACCGCGCGGGATCTGCAACGGATCGGGTACATCGCCGACGTCCTCGGCTGCTCGATCACCCTGGCCGACATCGAGATCACGCAAGGTCGCCTCCGGCAGGCCCAGAACACCTTCGAGCGAGCCCTCGACCTCGGCGAAGGTCTCCGCGGAACAGCGGACATGTACGTCGGGTTGAGCGGGCTCGCACTGGAGCGGAACGATCTCGACGCCGCTAGCAACTATCTACGCCGCGCCGACGACCTGGGACCGGCCGCCGGCCTGCCGCAGAACCCCTATCGATGGCGCGTGGCGATGGCCCGCCTCCAGGAAGCGGAGGGCGATCTCGTCGGCGCCCGGGATCAGCTCGATGCGGCCGAGCGCGTGTACGTCGGCGACTTCGCACCGAACGTTCGTCCGATCGCGGCACTCCGGGCGCGCGTCCTGGTTGCCCAGGGCCACTTGTCCGCCGCCCGCGACTGGATCCGTCAGCAGGGTCTGTCGATGGACGACGAACTCTCGTACCTGCGCGAATACGAGCACCTGACGCTGGCCCGCATCCTCCTCGCCGAGCAAGCACGCGGTGACGCCATCCACCTTCTCGAACGGCTGCAAGCGGCGGCCGAGGCAGGCGGCCGCACCGGGACCGTCATCGAGATCCTCGTACTACGGGCGCTCGCCCAAGGTGGCGTCGATCCGCTGGAACGAGCGTTGACGCTGGCCGAGCCCGAAGGCTATGTCCGTGTCTTCATCGCCGAAGGCCCACCGATGACGTCCATGCTGGCGGCCCTCGCGCAACGCCGGCCCGACTGGCTCTACCCGCGCGTGCTGCTGGACGCGGTACGCCGGCCCACCTCCCAGGCTCCGAAGCCGGCCGGAGAGCAGGTCCTGGTCGACCCGCTGAGCGACCGGGAGCTCGACGTACTGCGGTTGCTGGCCGGCGAACTCGACGGCCCCTCGATCGCGCGCCAACTCGTCGTGTCGCTGAACACCGTGCGCACTCACACCAAGCATATCTACGCCAAGCTCGGCGTCACGAACCGGCGCAGCGCGGTCCGGCTGGCTCACCAGCTCAACCTGCTCACACGCTGAATCACCACATGATGTGATGCCCGGTCACCACAAGCGCTCGTAGCTTGCGGACATGTCGCACGATTCAGCTTGGTACGAGATCCGCCTGCAAGGGCAGCTCCACCCGCGGTGGGCTACCTGGTTCGACGGCCTGACCGTCACCAGCGCCGCCGACGGCACCACGGTCATCCACGGCCGCGTCGCCGACCAGGCCGCACTGCACGGCGTACTGCAGAAGCTGCGCGACCTCGGCCTCCCGCTGCTGTCGGTCGCCCGGACCGACTCCGATCCGGCGAAGCACTCATCACCTGGAGAACTGCCATGACCATCACCGCATCAACCGCATCCGCCGACCGTCGTACCGCAGACCCGACCAGGAACAACGCCCGGGCCGGCGGCATCTTCTACCTGATCACGTTCGCCGCCTCGATACCCGCGCTGGTGCTGCTCAGCCCGGTGCTGAACGACGCCGGCTACATCACCGGCGCCGGTCAGGACACCCGCGTTCTGTGGGGCTGCTTCCTCGATTTCGTCAACGCCGTCACCTGTGTCGGCTCCGCGGTCGCGGTGTATCCGGTGGTGAGGCGACGCAACGAGTCCCTGGCGCTCGGCTTCGTCGGCTCCCGCCTGATCGAGGCCGCCATCATCATGGTCGGTGTCGTCAGCCTCCTCGCCGTCGTCACCCTGCGGCAGGATCAGGCCGGCGACGTCGCGACCGGTCAAGCACTGGTCGCCGTCCGCGACTGGACGTTCCTGTTCGGCCCCGGCTTCATGGCCGCCATCAACGCCGTACTCTTCGGCACCCTGCTCTACCGGTCCCGCCTGGTCCCCCGCATCATCCCCACCATGGGCCTCATCGGTGCACCGATTCTCTTCACTGCGAACATGCTCACCGTCTTCGGCCACAACACGCAGACGTCCACCTGGTCCCTGCTCGCCACGCTGCCCGTCGCCGCCTGGGAACTGTCCGTCGGCGTCTACCTGACCACCAAGGGCTTCCGACGGGTCTGAACCTTTCGAGTTGAAGGCATCGGGCACCTCACGCTTACCGGAACGCCATGGTAGGCGAGGTGTCCGATTCCTACGGTTGTGGAGTGCAAAAGACCAAGGACGCCGGGCTGGTCGACGTCGTACCTGCACAGACGTACTTCGTCGTCAGCGCGATCTTCCACTATCTAGGGCCGGCCATGGCAGTCCTGCTCTTCGCGCGGATCGAGCCGCTCGGCGTCGCGTGGTTGCGGATCGCGGCCGCAGGCACGATCTTCTGGCTCTGGCGCCGGCCACTCAAGGCGTGGCGATCTCTGGACCCGCCCACTCGCAAACTGCTGGCCGGCTGGGGCGCCGTTCTCGCGGTGATGAACTGCAGCTTCTACCTGGCGATCGACCGGGTGCCGCTGGGAACGGTCGCCGCGGCCGAGTTCGCACCGGTCATCGTGCTGGCCGCGATCGCGGTGCGCAGTCTCCGGAACCTGCTGGCGCTCGTTCTCGCCGTCGCCGGGGTCTACATCCTCACCGACATCAGGCTGTCGCAGGACTGGATCGGCCTGCTCTGCACAGCGCTCAACGCGCTCCTCTTCGCGGCGTACGTCGTACTCGGACACCGGGTGTCGCGCGTCGACGGACTGCGCAGGATCGACGGGTTGGCGCTCGCCATGGGCATCGCCACTGTGATCGCGCTGCCAGTCGGGGTCATGCAGGCCGAACCGGCGTTCACGGACTGGAAGCTCCTGGCCGCGGCGGTCGGTGTCGGGGTCTGCTCGTCGGTCATCCCGTATGTCAGCGATCAACTCGCGATGGCCCGGCTCAAGCGATCAACGTTCGCGCTGATGCTGGCCTTGCTGCCCGCCACAGCGACGGCGATCGGTGCCGCCGTACTGCGTCAGATCCCGACGCTCGCCGAACTCGGGGCGGTCGCGGTCATCGTCGCAGCGGTCGCGCTGCACCACGAGAAGACGTGATCACGCGGACGGGGCCGGCCGGTACGACGGCAACGCGTCCGCGAGGCTCGGATACTGACGGATCCGCTCGCCGAGGTCCGACAACAGCTCGGCCAGCCAGGTTGCCGCGCCGGCGACCCGCAGCCATCCGTTGTGCTGGGCCGCCAACTCACCGGCGGTCCTCAGCACCTCGATGCCGGCACGATCCATGTGACTCACCCGGCGAAGATCGACCACGAGCGTCGGCAGCTTGGTGGTGATCACGTGGTGTAACTCGGTCTCGAACGTCGGCGCACTGACGTCGTCGATCCTGCCCGCGACGCGAACCACCGCGCAGTCTCCGACCGCCGACCAACCGCAGACGAACGGACCACTCACGTCCGTCGGCATGTTGGCAGATCGGACCACGCGCGGTGTACTCACATGCCCGGCCCCCGAACGTCTCACTGCTTTCACTGCGACTCCTCGAACGTACTGCGGGCCGTCCCTTCGACATGCCACGTGCATACGTCCCGTACCCACCCGTATTCACCGTGACACCGAGGCGTGGGTCACGCCGTCAGGCGGGAGACCTCCGACCGGGCCTCGCTGACCGCCTGGCCGCGCGGAGTGTCAGGGAAGCGGGTGAGCATGGCGTGGATCTCGTCCGCCGGGACGTTCGCGCCGAAGAGCTCGGTCCCGGGTTCGAGTCGCATGCCTTCGGCGAGCGGGCCGGCGATCACCGGGTCGAAGCCCAGCGCGTCGACGATCTCCGCAACCGCGGCGGTGTCCGCGGGTTCGCCCGCGATCGCGATGGCCCTTCGATCCTGGGATCCGTGCGGGCGGGCGCCCTCGTCGAGGTCGTGGTAGCCCATGTGGTTGAAGGCCTTCACCACACGGGACTCGGGCAGGAAGTCCTGCACGATCTCGCTGGACGACGTCCGCGGGTCGGTCAGGTCGTCGCGGATGCCGTCGACCTCCCACCAGTAGTTCATCGCGTCGATCACGAGCTTGCCGCGCAACGCCTCGACCGGAATAGTCCGGTACTTGCCGAGCGGCAGCGCCAGGATCACCACATCGGCCTGCGCCACCGCCTCGTCCGCTGTGGTCGCGACGGCGCCCGGCGTGACGATCTCGACGATCAGCGCGATCTTCGAGACGTCACCCGAGCCGGCGATCAGTACGCGGTAACCGGCCGCTACCGCGAGCCGGGCGAGCACGGTGCCGACCTTGCCGGCACCGAGGATGGCGATCGTGGTTTTGTCGGTCATGACGTCAGCCCGCCAGGATGTCGCGGACCATCGGGATGACCTTGGTGCCGTACAGCTCGACCGCCTTCATCCGGGCGCTCGCCGGCACCGGTCCGGCGCTGTAGATCAGGTCGAACCGGCCGACATCCAGCTTCTGGACCGCACCGGCGATCCGGCGGGCGACAGTCTCCGGCGATCCGACGTACATCGAGCCGTGGGCGACCTCGGCGTCGAACTCCTCACGCTTGATCGGCGGCCAGCCACGCAGTGCGCCGATACGGTCGCGCATGACCTTGTACCGCGGGTAGAACACTTCCTTCGCTTCCTCGTCGGTGTCGGCGATGAAGCCCGGCGAGTGCATCCCGACCGGGTGCGCGACGGTGCCGAACTGCTCGGCCGCCTTCTTGTATAGATCGAGGTACAGCGCGAACCGGTCCGGCGCTCCACCGATGATGGCCAGCATCAAGGGCAGGCCGTAGTACGCCGTACGCACGACGGACTGCGGCGATCCACCGACGCCGACCCACGTGTTCAGGTGGCCGGACTCGGTCTTCGGGTAGACCTCGGCGTTGTCCAGCGCGGCCCGGGTGGTGCCTTCCCAGCTGACCGGCTTCTCGTCGAGCAACCTCACGAACAGTTGCAGCTTCTCCTCGAACAGAACGTCGTAGTCCTTCAGGTCGTAACCGAACAGCGGGAAGGACTCGGTGAACGAACCACGACCCAGGATCACCTCAGCGCGTCCGTTCGACAGCGCGTCCACGGTCGAGAATCGCTGGAACACCCGGACCGGGTCGTCGGAGCTCAGCACCGTCACGCCGGATCCGAGCTTGATCCGCTCGGTCTTCGACGCGATCCCGGCCAGCACCGTCTCCGGTGTGGAGATCGAGTACTCCGGCCGGTGGTGCTCCCCGAGCGCGATCGCGTCCACGCCGAGCTGGTCGGCCAGCACGGCCTCCTCGACCACCTGCCGGATCGCCGCCGCGGCCGGCACGAGCTCGCCGTTGTCACCCTCCGGAATGTCCCCGAAGGTGTCGAGCCCGAACAAGAGGTCGCTCATCCGTCCACTTCCCATCTGCTGTCCACGTCAGCCTGAACAATTCTAGGTTGACATGTCAACACCGCTGGCGGCACGTTCATTCCGGCCGCTGACAGGATGGTCCGGACGATCCCCGAAGCCTGAGGCAGGTGCCAGCCGCTGTGAGAATCACCGCCGTGGAGACGATCCGACCCCGGATCCAGCCGAATCTGATGTTCCTGCGCCTGCACACGGACGACGGGCGGGTCGGGCTCGGGGAGGCGTTCTTCGGTGCCCGGGCCGTGGAGGCGTACATCCACGAGTCCGCCGCCGAGGTGGTGCTGCAGGCCGAGGACGCCACCCCGGAGGCGATGGCACAGGCACTCACGCCGTACCTCGGGTTCCAGGGCGCCGGCGCGGAGGTACGCGGCAACGCTGCCGTCGACCTCGCACTCTGGGACCTGCTCGGGCAGTACGCCGGTCTGCCGCTGGCCGCGCTGCTCGGCGGTCCGGTGCGGACGTCGGTGCCGATCTACAACACCTGCGCCGGGCCCGGGTACATCGGCTCGAGCACGCGACAGCGGTCGGACAACTGGGGTATCCCGGATGGCTCCGCTGGGCAACGCCCGTACGAGGATCTCGAGGCGTTCATGACCAGGCCCGCCGCTCTCGCGCGGGAACTGTTCGACGAGGGCATCGGTGGTCTCAAGGTCTGGCCGTTCGACCAGGCCGCGGAGGCGACCGGTGGGCTGACGATCGGCCATGACGACCTGCAGCGGGGTCTTGCCGTCATCGAGGCGATCCGGTCCGAGGTCGGGATGGACATGAACCTCATGGTCGAGTTGCACGGCTTGTGGAGCCGCGGTGCCGCGACCACGATCATGGAGGCACTCACGCCGTACCACCCGTACTGGGTCGAGGATCCGATGCGCTCCGACGCGGTCGACGCCCTCCAGGTGCTGGCGTCGTCGGTCGACGTACCGATCGCCTGTGGCGAGACGGCTGTCGGACGACGCGGGTTCGCAACCCTCCTGCAATCCGGTGCCATCGACGTAGCCACCCTCGACGTCCAATGGACCGGCGGGCTGACCGAAGCCCGCAAGGTCGCGTCACTGGCGGACACCTACGGCATCCCCATCGCCCCGCACGACTGCACCGGCCCCACCTCCCTGGCCGCCTGCACCCACCTGACCCTCGCCTCCCCCAACGGCCTCATCCAAGAAACAGTCCGAGCCTTCCTCCGCACCTGGTACACCGACCTGGTCGAAGGCCTCCCCCAAATCACCAACGGCCGAATCACCATCCCCAACACCCCCGGCCACGGAATCCGCCTCCGCCCAGGCCTCGCCGAGAGCAACGAGGTCGAACGCACAATCAGCCGGTCGTGACCTCGACCGCAGCCGCGCTCAACGGACGACGCCGAAGCCGTCGGTCGCACAGTCGAGCACTCCTTCCGCCGGCACCTGCCCCAGGTCCACCTCGTTCCCGTCGGCCCACCCGACGTAGGTTCGGAACCACTGACGGCTGTCCTCGTCCACCCACGCGCAGAGAACTCTCAGTCCGTTGCCCCGCCTGACATCCGTTGCTCGCGTGAGGTCCGCACTCAGACTGGGCGCCCGTCGGGTCACTGTGTTGACCTGAAAGGTGATCCACGCGAAGGCACGGCTCTTTCCTTCACCCACCCCCGGGGTCGACCGGGGCGAAGCGACGAAGTCATCGATCAGCACACCGTGATCGGACCCCTGCAGGCGGACCGTCTGGGTGAATCGGTTCACCTTGCCCCGACGGCCCGAATACGCTTTCGTCGCGGGGACGTCGAATCGCCGATAGGTGACGACGAACTGGTCCGGTTCCGAGGCGGGCTGCAACGGCGCAGTGCGCTCGACCGCAACGACAGTTGCCGGCCAATCGGCGTTCAAGCGTTCGTCGCTGACACGCTCGCGTAACGCAGGTGTGTAGAAGTCTTTCGCATTGTCCTTCCGGCCGCTGCCCACCTGCCTGAAGAACGCGTCGAGCTTCGCGGTGGCGTCGGCGATCTCGACCGGTCGATGCTCTGGACTACAGGCCTTGTTGACACTGTGATGCGCGCGGAACACTTCGGTCCCACACACCGACTTCTGGAAGCCCGGGTAGGTGTACCAGGCGGTGAACAGCAGGCCGATCAACCCGATCGGCATGACCAGCCTCACCGTGCGCCCGCGCCCCCCAGCGCCCACGTTGGTATCCGCCATCGTTCCCCCCTGGATACGAACGGCTCTTGGTGAGATGGTCACCCTGAGTACAAGCCGCCGTCAACACATCGGATTACGAGGGTTGGATGCCGTAGTCGTGGATTTTGCGGTAGATGGTGGCTCGGGACATGCCGAGGGACTTGGCGGCGCGGCCCTTGTGGCCGTCGTTGGCGACCAGGCTGCGGATGATGGCGTCGCGTTCGAGGGCCTCGAGTTGGCTGAGGCTGCGGCGGCTTATGACCTGGACGCGGGCCGGGAGGTCGGCCGGCATGATCACGCCGGTACGACGGCGGCGGAGAACGACCTGCTTGAGGACCTGGCACAGCTCCCCGGTGTTGCCGGGCCACGAGGACCGCATCAGCTGCTGCATCGCTTCCGGTGAGCAGCTCAGGTCACCGTGGCTCACCTGGTTGAGGACGTACGGGACGAGTTCGCGGACATCCTCGATGTGGTGCCGCAACGGTGGCACTTCGACGGTCAGCGGGAACAACGCCAGCAACTCCCCCAGATCAGGGAGTTCCGTGCCGTCCGATGTCATTGTGAGCGCGATCCACGGCGGCTCGGACGGCCGCCGCTCGAGTACGTCGTACAGGGCCTCGATCGTTGCCTCGACATCGCGCGGGCCGAGGCGGTCGGCGTGCCGGATCACCAGCGCCTGGACCATGTCGTCGGCCAGCTCGGCCTCCAGCTCCGCGCCGAATCCGCCGTTCGAGCCGACAGCGTCGACGATGTGGAACAGGCCGGCCGGGTTGTTCTGGTGGTGCGCAGCGCGGGCCAGTGCGACCTTGCCGACACCGCGCTCGCCGGTGAGTACGACCCATTGCCCGGCCCGGCACGCGTTGTCGACCTCACGGCTGCTGCCCAGCCACGGCGCACTGCGGCCGACCAGGCCGGGAAGGACCGGCCGGGGCGGTGGACGATGCGTCGTCGCGGTCGGCATCCGGCTCTCCGGGCCGGAGTTGTGCGGGCTGACCTGGATGATGCCGGCCTCGTCCCGCGCGCCGACGGCGATCGGGCGGCAGCTGATCTTGACCCAGCTCCCGGTGGGCAGCTCAACCACGACGGCGTCGGTGCCACCGCGCGCCAGCAGCTCGCCGGCGTACCCGAGCACCGCTCGCTGGTCGGTGGCGTCGAGACACTGCCGGGCCTTCGCGTTCATCAGCAGCAGGTCGTCGTCGACCGCGAGGATCATGTCGCCGAGCCGGCGTGCACTCTGCCGGTACGCCTGCAGCAGCGCCAGCTCCCGAGTCGAGCTGTCGGTCAGCATCGCTGCCCTGATGTTGTCGGCCGTGGTCTTGGCGAGCGCGATCAGCAAAGTGCCGGCGTCCTTGCGCCAGCAGGTCAGGTCGATCGCGCCGACCGTCTTGCCGGTGACCGGATGCTTGATCGGCACGCCTGCGCAGGCGAGGTCCTCGAGATCCTCGGCGTAGTGCTCGTGCCCGAAGACATGCATCGGTCCGCCGCCTTCGAGGGCGGTCCCGATCCCGTTCGTCCCGGCGAACTCCTCGGAATAGCTGAAGCCGGGCGCCAGATGGACCTTGTCCAGGTGCCGGGCCAGTTCGGTGTCGGCGGTCAGACGCTGGAGCACCAGGCCGGTCCGGTCGGTCAGGATGACGCTGATCGGTTGACCGGCAAGGTGTTCGTGCAACTGCTGCAGGACTGGTCTCGCGCTCCTGGACAACGGAAGTTCCAGGTCGGGATCCGCGACGTAGGGCAGCGAGATCCGATCGGCCGGCAGATTCCACCGCCGCGATCTGACCCAGGAGGCAAGGATCGACGGCCGGACGTCCTTCGGCCCGACCGGGTCGAGCGTGAGGAAGTTCAGCCGTGCCTTTGCGGCCCGCCCGCTGTCGTCTTCCGTCGGGAGCACGAGTTCTTCCACGGGGCCTCCTGACGCACGGCGGGCACGGGTGCTGAAGTGCCACCGCCCCACCGGTCCCTCGCACTTCGAGCGTAATGCAGTCCGGCGCCATTGGCGTCTCAGATTGAGACACCCATCGAGGCCCGGCGGGATTGTGATCGAAGCAGCGATCAGGAGGTTGCGATGGACAGCGCTGTCCCGAGCCGGGAGACCTACAACCCGTGGACTGTCGTGAACGTCGTCTTCGAGCACCTGGCCGACGCCGGGCTCCATCCGGTCCTCGGTGCGACCGGGAACCCGGGCGAGCCGGCCGCCGCTCTCCTGCAGGCGTTCGGGATCCAGCCCGATCCGCAGGGTGACGAGCAGATCGCGCTGGCCAAGAACGCCCGGCTGGCGGAGCTCAGACAGGCGATGTTCGGCAGCCCCTGAGCCGGTGACCGTCCGTCATCTCAATTTGAGACCTCCACGGCGGTCACAGCGGCGATGTACTGCAAGTGCAGTCGGCCACGAGTGTGAGGAGTGCCATGAGTCGCCAAAGTGTGGCGAAGGCCCACCAGAAGATCCAGGAATTGTCCTGGGAACCTGCGTATCACGAGCCGGTCTCGCACTACGGGACCGACTACACGTTCCAGAAGGCGCAGAAGAAGGACCCCCTCAAGCAGGTCCTGCGGTCGTACTTCCCGATGCAGGAGGAGAAGGACCACCGCGTGTACGGCGCCTCCGACGGAGCCATCCGCGGAAACATGTTCCGCCAGGTGCAGGAACGCTGGCTGGAATGGCAGAAGCTGTTCCTGAGCATCATCCCGCTGCCGGAGATCTCGGCCGCCCGGGCGATGCCGCTGCTGTTCCGGACGGTGCCGAACCCGGAACTGCACAACGGCCAGGCGATCCAGATGATCGACGAGGTACGGCACTCGACGATCCAGCAGAACCTCAAGCGCCTGTACATGAACAACTACATCGACCCCGCCGGCTTCAACTCCAGCCTGCGGAACTTCCAGAGCGACTACTGCGGCACCATCGGCCGTCAGTTCGCCGAGGGGTTCATCACCGGTGATGCCATCACGGCGGCCAGTATCTACCTGACCATCGTGGCGGAGACGGCATTCACCAACACGCTGTTCGTCGCCATGCCGGCCGAGGCGGCCGCGAACGGCGACTACCTGCTACCGACCGTGTTCCACTCGGTCCAGTCCGACGAGTCCCGGCACATCAGCAACGGCTACGCGACGCTGCTGATGGCACTCGCCGACGAAGGCAACCACCAGCTGCTCGCCCGCGACCTGCGCTACGCGTGGTGGAACAACCACCGTGTCGTCGACGCCGCGATCGGCACCTTCATCGAGTACGGCACCAAGGACCGCCGCAAGGACCGTGAGAGCTACGCGGAGATGTGGCGGCGCTGGATCTACGACGACTACTACCGCAGCTACCTGGTGCCGCTGGAGAAGTACGGCCTCGAGATCCCGCACGACCTGATCGAGGAGTCCTGGAACCAGATCTGGAACAAGGGCTACGTGCACGAGGTGGCGCAGTTCTTCGCCACCGGCTGGCTGGCCAACTACTGGCGGATCGACCCGATGACCGACAAGGACTTCGAGTGGTTCGAGTACAAGTACCCCGGCTGGTACGACAAGTACGGCGCCTGGTGGGAGAACTACAACCGCCTGTCGATGCCGAACGGGCACAAGCCGATCGTCTTCGAGGACGTCGACTACGAGTACCCGCACCGGTGCTGGACCTGCATGGTCCCGTGCCTGGTCCGCGAGGACATGGTGATGGCCAAGGTCGACGGCCAGTGGCGGACCTACTGCCACGACATGTGCCGCTGGACCGATGAGGTCGCCTTCCGGCCGACGTACCAGGGCCGGCAGACGCCGAACATGGGCAAGCTGATCGGTCACCGCGAGTGGGAGACGCTGTACCACGGCTGGAACTGGGCCGACGTGGTGTCCGACATGGGCTTCGTCAGGGACGACGGCAAGACCATGGTCGCGCAACCACACCTCGACCTGAACCCGGACAAGATGTGGACGCTCGATCACCTGCGCAAGTGCCCGCCACTGGCGAGCCCGAACGTGCTGCTGAACGAGATGAGTGACGACGAGCGGACCGCGTTCGCTGCCCGCTATGTACGCGGAGGCCCCGCCGGCCGCGCACCCGCCGACGCATGATCCCCTCCCCGGGGCGGGCGGGCACCCCGTGTCCGCCCGCCCCGGTCCGTCCCCGCAGAGACGTCAGGAACCATGGGCGATAAACATGTCGTGAGGTTCGAGCCCGTCGGCATCGAGATCGAGGTCGACGAGGATCAGACGATCCTGCGCGCGGCGGCCGAGCAGGGCGTGATGCTCATGCACGGCTGCAAGGAGGGCCAGTGCTCGTCCTGCAAGTCGTTCGTCCTGGACGGTGAGGACATCGAGCTGGACCGCTACTCGACGTTCGCGCTGCCCGAGTACGAACTGGACGAGGGCTACACGCTGTTGTGCCGGGCCCATCCGTACGAGGACCTGACCATCGAGCTGCTGAACTACGACGAGGACATGATCCGGTCCGGGCTGCCGATCCAGGACCGGGTCGCGGAGGTCGTCGCGATCACCCCGGTCACCCACGACCTGCGTCATCTCGTCCTGCGCCTGACCGACCCCGGCGAGCTCAAGTTCTTCCCCGGTCAGTACGTCGACATCCTGGTCCCGGACAGCGAGGCCAGCCGATCGTTCTCGATGGCGAACACGACCAGCCGCGACTCCGGGCAACTGGAGTTCGTGATCAAGGTCTATCCCGGCGGAGTCTTCTCGGAGTTCCTCGACACCCGGCTCAACGTCGGCGACCGGCTGCAGCTGAGCGGGCCGTTCGGGGTCTTCACCCTGCGGGACAATCCGGGCGCCCGGATCGTCTTCGTCGGCGGTGGGGCCGGGATGGCACCGATCCTGTCGCTGCTGCGCTCGATGGCCGAGCGCGGGATCGACCGGCCGGCGACCTACTACTACGGAGCCCGGACCCACCTGGATCTGTGCTTCGACGAGGAGCTCCGGGCGCTGCAGGAGGTCCTGCCGGGGTTCAAGTACGTACCGGCGCTGTCCGAGCCGGCCGAGGACGCCGAGTGGGACGGCGAGGTCGGTCTGATCACCGACGTCGTCCGCCGGCACGAACCGGATCTGGCCGGAGCCGACGCCTATGTCTGCGGTCCGCCACCGATGGTGGAGGCCGCGATCCCGCTGCTCGAAGGGCTGGGCGTCGTCACGAAGCACATCTACTACGACAAGTTCACCACGACCGGCGACGCCGGCGACCCGAAGGTGCTGGAGGCAGAGAGCCGATGACCACCACACAAGACTCCCCGACCGAGCGGAGCGTGCCGAAACCGGTCTTCACCGACGCCGAAGCGGGCGCCCGTGTGTTCCCGGACTCGAGTTCACGGCGGTACAACTACTACCAGCCGCAGAAGCGCAAGCAGAGCCACTACGAAGACGTCACGGTCGAGGTGCAGCCGGATCCGCGGCACTACCTCACCCAGGGCTGGCTCTACGGGTTCGCCGACGGGCAAGGCGGCTACCCGCTGGACTGGACCGCACTGAAGGCGTGGGGCTCGGACAAGCCCTCACCCCAGCGCGGACCCGGCAGCGGCGGCATGCTCGTCAAGGAGTGGCCGGCCACCGGCTGGCACGAGTTCCGGGACCCGAACGAGGAATGGGAGCTCACGCTCTACCGCTACAACTCCAACGTCGTCCGCCAGGTCACCCAGAACGTCGAGGCCGCCAAGCAGTCGAAGGCCTTCGAGCAGTGGAACACCAACTGGGTCCGCTTCGTCGAGCAGCACATCGGCGCCTGGATGCACGTCGACCACGGTCTCGGCCTGTACCTGTACGCGAACGCGAACCGGCGCGCGCCGACCAACATGCACAACAACGCGATCTCGGTGAACAGCATGCACCGGATCCGGGCAGCTCAGGATCTCGCGCTGTTCAACCTGACCCTGTCCGAGGAGATCGAGGGTTTCGACGGCAGCGCGCACCTGGAGACCTGGAAGTCCGACCCGGCCTGGCAGGGCGTCCGCGACGTCGCCGAGCGGCTGACCGCGATCGACGACTGGTGCGAGGCGATCTTCGCCGCGAACGTCGTGTTCGAGCCGCTGGTCGGCGAGCTGTTCCGCAGCCAGCTGGTCCAGCAGGCCGCACCCCGCAACGGCGACTTCGTCACCCCCACCGTGATCGGCGCCGCCGAGTACGACTTCGCCGAGCGCGACCTGCGCTACACCACGGCGATGTTCGAGCTGCTCACCAATGACCGCGAGTTCGCCGACCACAACAAGGCGATCATGCAGGACTGGGCGTCGAACTGGGTCTCGCTGGCCCTGTCCGCGGCCCGCACGCTGCAGCCGCTGTGGTCGCAGCCGGACGCGAAACCACCACGGTTCGAGGACGGACTCGACCGCGTCAAGAGCCGCTTCAGCGGCATCGTCACCTCGCTGGGTCTCGAGGAACCGAAGGAGTTGGCACAGTGACCACGCTCAAGGCAGTCGTCGAGAGCCCCTTCAAGTCCGACAACACCGCGTCCAATCGGTGCGGCGTCACGCTGATGAACAACCAGGTCGGGGCGGTCGTCGCCGACGTGATGAGAGAACTGGACAACGTCACGGTGACGCCGCTGCCGTCGATGATCCGCGTCGACGCGGTCGGCAAGATGGAGTTCATCTACGACGACATCTCCGAGGCGCTCGGTGAGGAGCCCGGGTACTTCGACCAGGCCGAGTTCGAGGAGAACATGTCGACCCACTACGGGCGCATGGTCCACCTCGACGACCGGACGATCATGTTCGCCAATCCAGAGGACGCGGCCGAATACATCGGGTTCGACCTGTCCGCTTCCAAGTAGAAGGAGGGCCGGACGTGTACGAGAAGAATGGTCAGAAGTACTTCGTGGTCGACAGCCACATGCACTACTGGGACGCCTCGCCGGACAACTGGGTGCCGGGCGCCGAGCAGTACGCGAAGGGCTGGATCGAGTGTTTCCACGCCTATCAGAGCCTCGCACCGAAGGAGACCCACTGGACCATCGAGAAGTTCATGAAGTACTCCGAAGAGGACCTGATGAAGGACGTCTTCGAGGACGGCTACGTGGACATCGCGGTGTTCCAGCCGACGTATCTGAAGGAGTGGTACACCGAAGGGTTCAACACCACCGAGAGGAACGCGGCGCTGGGTGAGAAGCACCCGGGCATGTTCGTCCACAACACCCGGTTCGACCCGCGCGACGGCGACATCGGGATCGAGGAACTGAAGGCCAACGTCGACCGGTACGGCTCGCGCGGCGTCAAGCTCTACACCGCCGAGTGGAACGCCGGTTCCCGTGGTTACAAGCTGACCGACCCGGCGGCGTACCGCTATCTGGAGAAGGCGCAGGAGTTCGGGATCAAGAACATCCATGTCCACAAGGGCCCCACGATCTGGCCGCTGGACAAGGACGCGTTCGACGTCTCCGACGTGGATCACGCCGCGACCGACTTCCCCGAGCTCAACTTCATCGTCGAGCACGTGGGACTGCCGCGGATCGAGGACTTCTGCTTCATGGCGACCCAGGAACCCAACGTCTACGCCGGCCTGTCGGTCGTCATCGGTGGTCTGATGCACGCCCGGCCACGGTTCTTCGCGAAGGTGATGGGCGAGCTGCTGTTCTGGGTCGGCGAGGACAAGATGACCTTCGGCAGCGACTACGGCATCTGGGAGCCGAAGTGGCAGATCGAGGGCTTCGTCGACTGGGAGTTCCCCGCGGGCGACGAGTTCGCCGACTACCCACGACTCGGAGTGGAGGGCAAGAAGAAGATCCTGGGCCTGAACGCTGCGAAGCTGTACGACCTCAAGGTCCCCGACGAGCTCCAGCTCAAGGAGGCGGAGCCGGCCGCGCAGGACGACGCCAAGCTGGTCACCCAGTAATGACGGCGGTGACTGGGGAGAAGTCCCGGGTCCTGACCGCGCTGGACGCGGTCCGGGACCCGGAGCTGGACGAGCCGATCACGACGCTGGGTTTCGTGTCCACCTGCGTCGTGTCGGCCGCCGGTGACGTCGTGGTGCGGTTGCGGCTGCCGACGTACTTCTGTGCGCCCAACTTCGCCTTCCTGATGGTCGCCGACGCGTACGACGTGGTCGCCGCACTGCCCGGCGTCCGCGGTGTCGACGTCGCGCTCGAGGACCATTTCGCGTCCGACCAGATCAACGCCGGGGTGGCGGCGCGGGCCGGATTCGCCGCCTCGTTCACGGGCGAGGCGGACGGCGAGCTCGACGAGCTGCGCCGGACCTTCGTGACCAAGGCGATGCTGGCCGGGACGGACCAGGTGTGCCGGCCGCTGCGGGCCGCCGGCGCCGATCCGGCCCGGCTCGCCACGATGACACTCGGCGACGTCCCCGCGTCGGCCGAATTGGAGCGGCTGCTGCGGCGGCGGGCCGAACTCGGGCTGCGCACCGACCCCTCCGCTCCGCTCCTCGTCGACCCCGGCACCGGCTCCCCCATCACCGGTGCCGAGGCGACGAGGCATCTCGGGTTGGCCCGCGTCACCCGGACCGGGATCGAGGCCAACACCGGCATCTGCAGGGGAATGCTGCGCCACCGGTACGCCGAAGCCGGCGTCGGCGAGGAGGAGTAGGGATGAAGGCCGTTCGACTGCACGGATACCACCAGCAGCCGGTCATCGACGACGTACCGGAACCGGTCGTCAAGGGCCCGCTGGACGTCATCGTCAAGATCGGCGGCGCCGGGGTGTGCCGCACCGACCTGCACATCATCGAAGGCCAGTGGGCCGAAGCGATGCACCCGGCCCTGCCGTACACGATCGGCCACGAGAACGCCGGCTGGGTGCACGAGATCGGTTCGGCGGTGACCAACGTCCAGGTCGGTGACACGGTCATCCTGCACCCGACCCCCACCTGCGGGCTCTGCGCCGCCTGCCGGGCCGGCAACGACATGCACTGCGCGCAGAGCAGTTTCCCCGGTCTCGACAGCGACGGCGGCATGGCGGAGTACCTGCTCACGTCGGCACGCGCGTGCGTGAAGCTCGACCCGAGCACCCGGCCGCAGGACGTCGCGGCGCTGGCCGATGCCGGCATCACGGCGTACCACGCGGTCCGCAAGGCGATCCCGCTCCTCCCGCCCGGCACGACGTGCGTCGTGATCGGTGCCGGTGGTCTCGGGCACATCGGGATCCAGTGCCTGGCCGCGCTCACCGCGACCAGGATCATCGTCGTCGACCGCAACCCGGAGGCCTTGAAGCTGGCCGAGCAGCTCGGCGCCGATCAGACAGTGGTTGCCGACGGCAAACAGGTGGAGGCGGTCCTCGACCTGACCGGCGGCGTCGGCGCGAACGTCGTACTCGACTTCGTCGCCGAACAGGGTGCGGAGCAGGACGGCTTCGCGATGACCGCACCGGCCGGTTCGTACTTCGTCATCGGGTACGGCGGCCAGGTCCAGATCCCGACCCTCGACATCATCTCGACCGAGCGCAACATCATCGGCAACATCGTCGGCACGTTCAACGAGCTGGCCGAACTGATGGCGCTCGCCCAGGCCGGGAAGGTCACCCTGCACACCAGGACCTACCCGCTGGACGCGGCCGTCGATGCGGTCGCCGATCTCGACGCCGGCCGGGTCCGCGGCCGCGCGATCCTCGTTCCGTAAGTCACGACCGACCGGGAGGGCTCTGATGGCCAAGGAACTGCGATTCGGTGAGCAGGCCCGCGACCTGCTGCTGTCCGGAGTGGACCAGCTGGCGGACGCGGTGAAATCGACCCTGGGCCCGAAGGGCCGCAACGTGATCCTGGAGAAGATCACCGGATCGCCGGTGGTCACCAACGACGGGGTGACCATCGCCCGGGAGATCCATCTGAAGAACCAGTTCGAGAACATGGGCGCCCAGCTGGTCAAGGAAGCCGCGATCAAGACCAACGACATCGTGGGCGACGGAACCACCACGGCGACCGTGATCGCCCAGGCGATCATCCGCGAGGGCATGGCCGCGATCAGCACCGGCGGGAACCCGGTGCTGGTGAAGCGCGGCATCGACATGGCCGTGGCCCGGTTGGTGGAGCGGCTCCGCGAGGTGGCGCACCCGGTCGCCACCGAGCACGACTTCGCCCGGGTCGCGGCCATCTCGGCCAACGACGACGACATGGTCGGCGCCGTGATCGCGAACGCCCTGTACACCGTCGGCGACGGCGGCATCGTCACCATCGAGGAGTCGGCCACGCACGGCATGCGGGTCGACTTCGTCGAGGGCTTCGAGTTCGACAACGGCTACCTGTCGCCGTACATGGTCACGGACCCGGGCAGCCTGCAGGCCGTGCTGGACGACCCGTACATCCTGTTGTGCAGCGAGAAGATCACCAAGGTGCAGGAGATCATGCCGCTGCTGGACAAGATCATGCGGGAGCCGAAGCCGCTGGTGATCCTCGCGGAGAACCTCGAGGGCACCGCGCTCAGCATGCTGGTGCACAACCACGTGAACCGCCTCTTCCAGTGCGTGGCGGTCAAGGCGCCGGGCTTCGGTGACCGGCGGCTGCACAAACTGGAGGACATCGCGGCGATCACCGGCGGCGCGGTCTACAGCCGCCACTCCGGTTTCACCCTCGAGACGATGCGGCTCGAGCAGCTCGGCCGGGCGGACCAGGTCAGGGTGACCGCGGACCGTACGGCGATCGTCGCCGAGTCCGGGCACGAGAAGGACGTCGAGTTCCGGATCACGCAGTTGCGTGCCGAGTTGGAGCGGGCGACGTTCGGGGTCGACGAGGACGTGCTCACCGAGCGGATCGGTGCATTGTCCGGCAGGGTCGCGGTGATCCGGGTCGGTGCCCCGACGCCGGCCGAGCTGAAGGAACTGCAGCACCGGGTCGAGGACGCGTTGTCGGCGACCCGCGCCGCGATGGCCGAGGGCATCGTCGCCGGCGGCGGGATGGCTCTGCTCCATGCGGAGTCGGCGCTCGACAGTCTCGACGTCAAGGACGACTACGCCACCGGTGTGAAAATCGTCCGGCGGGCGTTGCGCGAACCGGCGTACCTGATCGCTGCGAACGCCGGCTACAACGGCGCGGAGGTCCTGGAACGGACCTCGCAGCTCGGGGTCGACGAAGGCTTCGACGCGCTCGAAGGCAAGTACGGGAACATGCTCGACATGGGGATCGTCGATCCCCTCCGCGTTGCCCGCTCAGCACTACAGAACGGCGCCTCGGTCGCCGGCCTGCTGCTCACCACCAACACACTGGTCGCCGAGGAGCAGACACCGTGGGGCGGCAGCGCCGCCCTGATGACCGAGTACGGCGCCCTGGACGAAGGGCTGCACCAGCCCTCCCCCGACTCCAGCACACCTCAGTCCCTGGGTCTCGGCCCGTCGGTCGGCTGACCCCTCACCGCCCGCCGGCTCGAACCTTCCGCTCGAGCCGGCGGTGCCCTGTCTGGGCGGCGCGGAGGGGTGGGTCGGGGGCGAGCGTGCCGTCGGGGGCGATGTGGGCGAGGATCTGGTCGACCAGGGCCACGATGTGCGGATCGTCGACGGTGTAGATGTGGCGCCTGCCCTCCCGACGCAGTGAGATGAGACCGGCCAGGCGGAGTTTGGCGAGGTGTTGGCTGGCCGTGGTGATGCTGACGCCGGCGCGATCGGCCAGCGTGCCCACGTCGTACTCGCCGTCGGTGGCGAGCCAGACCAGGTGCAGCCGCACGGGCGCGACCAGCAGCCCAAGGGTGCGGGCCGCGGCGTGCAGCTGCAGACTGGTCGGCTCGGTCATGACTCAGTAGATGTTGGACGGACGGACCATGCCTTCGGCCAGGTCACCGAAGCCGGGGGCCATGATCGCGCCGGGGTTACCGAGGATCTCCTCGACGACCGCGGTCTCGGTGGTGATCAGCAGCGCCGCGATCGACGCAGCACTTTCCAGGGCTGCCCTGGTGACCTTGAGCGGGTCCATCACACCTTCGTCGAACATGTCGGCGTACTGGCCGGTGAGCGCGTTGAAGCCGGTGCCGAGCGGCTGGCTCGCGACCTTGGCGACGACCTCGTCACCGTCGTACCCCGCGTTGATCGCGATCCATCGCAGCGGCTCGGGCAACGCCCGCCGGACGACCTCGCGGCCGACCGCGGCGTCACCGGTCAGCTCGACCCGTGACACCGCCTCCTGTGCCTGGACGAGCGCCGTACCTCCGCCGGCCACCACGCCTTCCTCGACCGCGGCCCGGGTCGCGGCCAGCGAGTCCTCGACGCGCAGCATCCGCTCCTTGCGCTCGACGCTTGTCGCGCCGCCCACCTGGATGACAGCCACCCGCCCGGACAGCCGGGCCATCCGCAGCTGCAGGTTGTCCCGGTCGGCGTCGATCCTGGCCCGCTCGAACTGCGTCTCCAGCTGGCTCAGCCGCGCGTCCACCAGGTTCGCGTCGCCGTGACCGCCGACGATGGTCGTCCGGTCCTCGGTGATCGTGATCCGGTCACACGACCCGAGGTGGTTCAGCGCGACCTCGGCCAGGTCCAGCCCGGTGTCGGTCGCGATGACCTGACCGCCCAGAGCCACCGCGAGGTCCTCGAGCTCGGCCACGCGGCGGTGCCCGAAGCCGGGAGCCCGGACGACAACCGACCGCATCGTGTTGTGCATGTTGCCACCGACAAGCAGTTGCAGCGCCGGACCGTCGACGTCCTCGGCCAGTACGACGAGCGGCCGGTCCGCGCGCTTGGCCGCCTCGACCGTCGGCATGATGTCCTGCACCTGGGAGATCTTCTTGTTGGTGAGCAGGATGACCGGGTTCTCGTAGACGGCCTCCATCCGCTCCTTGTCGGTGACCATGTACAGCGACACATAACCGTGGTCGAACTCGATCCCGTCCACGATCTCGACCGACAGACCGATGGCATCGGACTCTTCCGTGGTGACGACGCCGTTGCGGCCGACCCGAGTGACCGCGTCGGCGATCACCTCGCCGATCGTCTCGTCGTCACTGGCGGCCAGCGTCGCGATGTGCCGCAGGTCGTCCGGGCCGCCGACCTCGGCCGCCCACGAGCGCAGCGTCTCCACCACGACCGGAACCGTCTGCTCGATGCCGCGACGTACCCGCATCGGGTTCGCGCCGGCGTCGACCGCGCGCAGCCCCTCGCGGACCATCGCCTGCGCCAGCACGGTCGCCGTCGTGGTGCCGTCGCCGACGACACCGTTGGTGTTCATCGCGACTTCCTTCACCAGCTGGGCGCCCATGTTCGCGAACGGCTCGCGCAGCTGGATCTCCTTCGCGATCGTCACGCCGTCGTTGGTGATGGTCGGCGGGCCGGTCAGCTTCTCCAGGACGGCATTGCGTCCCTTCGGGCCGAGCGTCACCTTGATCGCGTCGGCGAGCGAGTTCACGCCGGACTCGAGCAGCCGGCGTGCCTCCTCGTTGAACCGCAGTTCCTTTGCCATGGTCAGACCACCTTTCGGGTCACGGGATGAGAATCGCCCGGCCGCGGACCTTGCCCGCGTCGAGGTCATCGAGAGCCTGCTGGAAGTCGGCGAGTGGGTACTTCGTGGTGTGCAGGGCGACCTTGCCCTGCGCGGCCAGCACCATCAGTTCCTGCAGATCGGTGTAGGAGCCGACCAGGTTGCCGACGAAGTTGATCTCGGTCGAGATGATGTCGATCGTCGGTACGACGAGGTCCTCGCCGTACCCGACGACGTAGTAGTTGCCTGCCCGGCGGAGCATCCGGACACCCTCGGAGGTGGCGCCGCCTTCACCGACGAAGTCCACGACCGCCTCCGCGCCCTTCCCGCCGGTGAGCGCGAGTACGTCCTCCACCTGGGTGCCGTTGGCAACAATGCCGTGATCGGCCCCGATCGCGACGGCCAGCTCGACCGCCGCCGGGTTGCGGTCGACCACGACCAGGGTCGCGGCCGAGATCGCCTTCAGCACCTGGATGCCGATGTGGCCGAGACCGCCGGCGCCGATCAGCACGCAGACGTCCCCGGGCCTGGTCGCCCGGGCCACCTTGGCCGCCGCGTGGTAGGCCGTCAGTCCGGCGTCCGCGAGTGCGGCTACGTCGGCCGGCTCGAGGCTGTCGTCGATCCGGACCACGCTGCGGGCAGTGGTCCGCAGGTAGTCGGCGTACCCGCCGTCGGTGTCGATGCCCGGGAACCGGCTGTTCTCACAGTGCACGTCGTCACCGGAGCGGCAGGCACGGCACAGGCCACAGGTCATCAGTGGATGCAGGATCACCTTGTCGCCCGGCTGAACGTTGGTGACGGCATCGCCGACGGCGTGCACCCAGCCCGCGTTCTCGTGGCCGATCGTGTACGGCAGCGCGACGCCGCTCTTCTCGGCCCACTGCCCTTCGAGGATGTGCAGGTCGGTCCGGCACACCCCCGCGCCGCCGATCCTCACGATCACGTCGAGCGGCCCCTGGATCTCGGGTTCGGGTATGTCGGTGAGCTGCAACTTGGTGTGGTAGCCGACTACCTGGACCGCCCTCATGACGTGCTCCTTGCGTTCGTGACTCGGATGGACATGCCGTCGGGCTCCACGTCGGCGTACCGGGTCGCGAGCAGTCCGCGGCAGAAGTGGGAGTTACCCTCGATCGAGATCCGCACGGCCTTGGCGAACCGGAGCCGCAACGGGACCGCCTCGGCGGCGAGTGGCGCACCGTCCTCGTCCACCAGCACCGGTTCGTCCGGGTGTACGCCGAGACCGATCGCGACCCGTCGTCGCAGCAACGCCTCCTTGTGCGGACCTTCCCGGAGATCGGCGAGGGTGACTTCGTGGAGATCGTCGACGGTCATCCCGCTGGCCTTCAGCAGGGCCTCGGCACAGCGTTCCATCGCCGCGGTATGCGCCTTGTGCCGGAAGATCCGGCGCAGTTCGTCCAGGCTCGTCTCCGCCTCGACACCGAACGTGCCGACGTACCCGGCGTCGGCGGCCAGGCCGGCGTTGATCTTGTCCGAGTCGTGGTGATCGTCGAGTCGCACCACAACCCGTCCCAGGCCGTCGACCCGCCGGAGCGCGTCGACGGCGTCGGACGCCATCAGGTACGCGAAGTTCGGCGAGCAGAACGACGTCGGCAGCCGCAGATGGACCACGACCTTGGTGTCGTCGACCCGGATCGACCGGACGAACCCCAGCGTTGTGATGGGTTCGTCCAGTTCCGGATCCGTGACCGTCGCCAAGGCGGCCACGATCTCGTCGACCACCGAGGTCGCGACGGCCGTCATGCGCGTGCGCCGGCCGCCACCTCGACAGAGGTGTCACCGGCATCGGTCGGCAGCCGCAGCTCCTGCGGTACGTCGAGGTCGTACAGCGCGGCCGCGTTCAGGCCGAGGATCTTCTTCTTCTGCGCGGTCGTGATCGGCGCGTACTCCGGCAGCTCCGCGGGGATCTGGAAGTCCACGAACTTCTCCACCAGCCACTGGGGCGTCCAGAGCGCGTAGTCGCTGGCGAACAGGATCTTGTCCTCGCCGAGCCAGTAGAGCAGTTCGCCGATGATCTGCGCGAAGTACTTCGGCCGGGCGTGCACGAACGGCATGGCCACCGCGAGACCGCCGTACACGTTGGACTCCTGGGTGGCGATCCAGCAGAAGTCCTCCAGCCGGGGCAGGCCGACATGCTCGACGATGAAGTTCAGGTCCAGGTAGTCGGTCGCGACCTTGTCGATGTCGGCGACGTCGAACGCGTCCCGGTCGAGCGGGCGGATCGTGGGGCCCTTGTGCACATGGATGTTCTTGATGCCGAGCTTGAGGCACTCCTCCAGGTACCGGCGCGACCACGGGTCGTCGAGCTTGTAACCGCGCGAGTCACCGTGCCACTCGGCGGTGTAGAGCTTCACGCCCTTGAGGTTCATCCGCTCGGCGTCGCGCCGGAGCTGCTCCAGACCCTCCTCGCCGTTGCGCGGGTCGTAGGCGTGGTTGTAGGTCAGCTTGTCCGGGTGCTTGGACGCCAGCCCGAACGCCTCCTCGGTCTGGCCGAACCCGTTCTTGTAGAAGTCGCTGAGCAGCGTGGCCTGGAAGATCGCGTGGTCGGCGTACCCGTCGTCGAAGACGTCCTTCATCAACCGGTCGCCGCCGTAGTAGGTGTAGGTGTCGTAGTCCCACACCACGTCTTCCGGGCTGAGGTTGCGGTGGTAGTCGTAGAAGCAGTCGATGAACTGCTTGCCGTGCACGTTCTTCAGGTTCGACTCGCGGCCGTCCCAGATGTGTACGTGCGCGTCGACCACGTAGTACTTCTCGCCGTTCTTCTCGTACATGACGTCCTCGCTTCGTGGGTCTGATCTCGGGATGAGCTCCGGTCCGGGCGCGGGCCAGGCCCCGGACCGGAGCGGCACGGCAGTTAGTGCACGGTCAGGTCGAAGCCGATGTATTCGGCGGCGTCCTCGGGGCTGGCGAACAGAAGGGTCTTGTCGTCGAGGTGGACCATCCGGCCGTAGTGGGTGGAGCTGATCTCCTCGAACACCGAGCCGTCGAACTCCGAGCCGAGCGCGTCGGTCAGTTCGGCGTAGTCGAAGTCGAGTACGCCGGTCCCGTCGACCCGGATCATCGACGGGTACTCGGTCAGCTCGACGCCGTCCTTGGCGCCCATTACCTGGGCGACGACCCGGCCGACGGGGGTGTTCATCAGGGTCACACCGGTCTTGTTGGAGAACTCGGCGGCAGATCCGAACTGCATGCTCACTTGTCCAGCTCCTTCGGAATGTCCAGCCCGAGGTCCTCGAGCAGGGAACGGAACTTCTGCTTGGCCGCGTCCAGGCTGTCCGCGAACGTGACGGACTTGTCGGCCGGCTGCGACCAGATCGGCTGCAACGCCTGCGCGGCAGCGATGCAGCGCGGCACCCAGGTCGTCAGCCACTCGCCGAACAGCACCTTGTTGGTCTCGCCGTACTGCTCGTCGCGGGTCAGCAGGCGGAACAGGTTGCGGGTGTAGGCCAGGTCGCGGTCGTAGTCGTGCTCGCCGGTGCCGACGATGGTCGGCGTCAGGTAGTCGCCGTTGCGGGCCGCGATCTGCATCACCAGCTCGGACCGGAACAGCGAGCCGACCAGCTGCTCGAACACGATGTTGGTGGCGAACAGCAGCTCGCACCAGTCGCCGACGGCGGTCAGTCGCTCGACCACCTCACGCGTCGGCTGCCACTCCGGCGCGCTCTGCCAGACCTCCTTGTGGGCGGCGCCGTCGAACTCCACCTCGGCCTCGGCCAGGTCGAGGTTGAACAGGGCCAGGTCCTGGGCGAAACGCATCTTGTGGGCGGCGTTGACGGCCACCGCGGTGTTGATCATGTTCGTCGGGCCGGACCGCTGGATGCTGGTGAAGACGTGCAGCGCCAGGCCGTTCTCGGCGTGCATCCAGGCACCGAGGTTGCGTTCGACGAACTTCAGCCAGGCCGGGTTCCAGGCGTCGTACGCCCTGGCCCGCTTGGCGTTCTGCAGGCCCAGGTCGACCTGACGGACGACCGCGGAGTTGTTCCGGTAGATCGTCTGGTTCCACTCCTCGTTCGGGTCGAGGAAGGCGTGCCAGTTCGACGACTTCGCGGCGGTCCACTCCTTCGGGTAGCCGCCGGGGCCGTCGCCGAACCCGTAGATCCAGCCCTGCGTCAGGTGCCGCTCCGGGTCCGGCTGGACGTCGACGGTGACGTCCTCGTACATCGTCGCCCGCAGCTTGGCCGGCTTGTAGTAGTTGTACGACCGGCTCTTCGAGCTCGGGAACTCCAGCGCCCCCGCCTCGGAGTCGGTGAACTCGATCTTGGGGAAACTGCGGTGCTTGGTTTGCTCCATCTCAGACTCCATCGGTAGTCGCTGGGCTGGTGAACTTGTCGTAGAAGACCTGGTCCTTCGGCACGTTGGTTGCCTCCAGCAACGCCAAGGCAGCGTCGACCATCGGCGGCGGACCGCACAGGTAGACCTCGCTGCGATGCAGCTCCGCCTCCCGCCGCTCGACGATGTCGGTGACGTTGCCCTCCTCGACCACGAGACCGTCCGCATCCGCGGCCGACTCGGACAGGCAGGCCACGAACTCGAAGCCGGCCAGTTCCGCGCCGAGCTCCTGGATCGCGTCGAGGTAGAACAGGTCGGCCGCCGTCCGGGCGCCGTAGTAGAACCGGACCGGACGGGTGCTGCCGGTCTCCCGTAGGTGCCGGAGGATGGACAGGATGGGCGCCATCCCGGCCCCGCCGGCCACGCAGACGACCGGCAGTACGTGGCCGTCCTTCAGCGTGGACGAGCCGTACGGCCCGGTCAGCGACAGTTCGCCGCCTACCGCCAGCTCGCCGTCCAGCAAGGCCGAGAACCGGCCGCCCGGGTACTTCTTGATCAGGAACTCGAGGTCGTCCGGCGTCGACTGGGTGGTCGCCATCGAGAACGACCGGTGGTCGTCGGTGCCGGGGATGGTGATGTCGGCGTACTGGCCCGGCTTGAACTCGAACGCCCGCTCGGCCTTCAGCCGGAGCGAGACGATGTCGCGGGTGACCGGCTCGATCGCCACCACCCGGGCGCTCAGCGTCTGGATCGGGACCCCGCCGAGCAGCTCCTCCTCGTCGAAGTTGAGCAGCTCGATCGTGCAGTCACTGAAGGCGTGTGCCCGGCACAGCAGCACGTAGCCCTCGGCAACTTCGGCGTCGTTGCAGGCGAAGGTCGAGTAGCGCTCCATCTGCAGGTCGCCCTCCAGCACGTACGACTTGCAGGCGGAGCACTGCCCCTCCTTGCAGCCGTGCATCAGGTGGATGCCCTGCCGGAACGCCGCGTCGAGGATCTTGTCGTCCTCGGTGACGTCGATCTCGATGTCGACCGGTTCGAAGCGGATCCGGTGGGTGTCGGCCACGTCGGGGCCTCCTCACGCTCGGGTGGAACGACTGGTGGCGACGCTCATCCCCGCGCCGCCACCAGCCGGTTCGGTGGGGTCAGGCGACGGCCTTGGTGCCGTTCGCCTTGTACGCCGCGATGTGCGCCTCGCGCTCGGCGTCGGTCATCTCGTTCAGCAGCACGTTGGGGCTGTTGAACGTGTTGCCGCGGACGTCGTCGAGGGTCCACATCTTCTTCGGGTCGTCCAGGTCCAGGTGCGGCTGACCGATCAGAGTCTTGCCGTCGTCCCGGACGTACCCGAGGTCGGAGACGATGTCGGCCAGGTCCTTGCCGTGGTGCAGCGTCTCCCATTCGCGGAAGCCCGTCAGGCGGCCCATGTTCGGGGTGGGCCGGCCGTCGTACTCACCGCGGAACGCGACCGCGTCGGTCCAGTAGCACGTCTCGGAGCAGTAGGTGCGCCACTGGCCGTCGACCTTCTCGGTCACCATGTCCTCGTGGATCAGCGCCGGCACCATGCAGGTCCAGCACCGGTGCGGGTACTGGTAGCCGACGTCCTCGAAGGCGATCGGCTTGTTCCGGCCCGGGTAGGCCAGCCGGTTGTAGTTCTCCCACCACTTGCCGTACTTCGAGTACCAGCCCGGGTACTTGTCCTCGAACCACTCGAAGTCCTTGTCGGTCATGGCGTCGATCCGCCAGTAGTTGACCGGCCAGCCGGTGGCGAAGAACCGCGCGACCTCGTGCACGTAACCCTTGTCCACGATCCGCTTCCAGGCCTCTTCGACCAGGTCGTGCGGGATGGTGAGTCCGTACTTCTCCAGCGGCAGCAGGTAGCTGCGGTAGTAGTCGTCGTAGATCCACCGGCGCCACATCTCCGCATAGCTCTCACGGTCCTTACGGCGGTCCTTCGTGCCGTACTCGATGAACGTGCCGATGGCCGCGTCCACGACACAGTGGTTGTTCCACCACGCGTACCGCAGGTCGCGCTCGAGCAGCGGCCGGTTGCGCTCGTCGGCCAGCGCCATCAGCAGGATCGAGTACCCGTTGCTGATGTGCCGCGACTCGTCGGACTGGACCGAGTGGAAGACCGTCGGCAGCAGGTAGTCGCCATTGGCCGCGGCCTCGTCCGGCATGGCCACGAACAGCGTGTTGGTGAAGGCCGTCTCGGCCACCACGGTCAGGTAGATGTTCGCGGCGGTGATCGCGTCACCGGTGATGAACCCCTCACCGAACTGCCGGCCGATGGTGCCCGCGTAGTTGTTCGCGAACGCCTTCTCGGTCATGTCGAACCCGGCCGGGTCGATGTAGTTGTTCATGTACAGCTTCTTGAGATTCATCTGGATCGTCGAGTGCCGGACCTCGTCGATCATCTGCACCGCGAGCCCGTTGTGGATCTCCGGGTTCGGTACGGCGTCGATCGCCATCGGCATCGCCCGGGCCGCGGAGATCTCCGGGAACGGGATGATGCTGAGGAACAGCTTCTGCCACTCCAGCCAGCGCTGCTGGACCTGGCGGAACATGTTTCCGCGGATGGCGCCGTCCATGGCGCCGTACACGCGGTTGTCCTTCTCCTCCTCCATCGGGAAGTAGGACCGCATGATCTGCTTCAGCGGGTCCTTCTTCGGCGCCTTCTCGAAGGTGTAGTCAGTCCCGAACCGGGTCGCCGGAGTGGCGAAGGTGGGCTCCCACGAGAGTTCGGTGATCTTGGCATGCGCCTTGGTGAGACTCTGCCTGCTCAATGTCTGCCTCCAGGGTCGGGAGCCGGCTTCTGCCCGGCTCCAGCGGTACGGCTGAGCTGCGTTCCAGGCATGAAAGCCGCACCGGTGGGGGCGTTCTGTCTCAATGTGAGACGTGAGTCACAAGCTTGCCAATTACCGTTGGTCGTGTTGTTCTCTCGAAGAGTCGGCCGAGAGGAAGGAGCTGACCATGGCCACCAGACCCGCCGTCCGGGACTCCATCCGGATGTCCTGGCAGCGCTCGGAGGCGTCCCTGGTCGACACCGACCGGCCCGCGCCCGCCTACTTCGACGGTCTCGATCTCGGCACCACGCTGGCCCGGGCGGCCCGGCCGGTGATCGACGCCCTGGCGTCGGAGCTGACCAACGAGCCCGTGTGCATCATCCTGACCGATGCCCGCGGCATCGTCCTGGACCGTCGCGGCGGCGACAAGACACTGATCCGCCGGCTCGACTCCGTCGATCTGGCACCCGGTTTCCGCTACGCCGAGTCCGAGGTCGGGACCAACGGGATCGGCACCGCGCTGGAGGTCGGCGGCCCCATCCTGATCGACGGCGCGGAGCACTACACCGGTGTACTGCGCGGCTTCTCCTGCGCCGGGGCGCCGATCACGCATCCGGTCACCGGCGGCCTGCTCGGGATCCTGGACATCACCACCCAGGCGAAGAACTCCAACGCGATCCTGCTGTCGTTCGCCAAACTCGCGGCCCGGCGGATCCAGGAGCGCGTCCTGGAGGAGGCGAACGCCCTCGACCAGGCGCTGCTGACCGAGTACTACGCGGTCTGCCGGCACACCGGAGGCTCGGTGATCGCCCTCGGCGACGAGGTCTTCATGATCAACGCCCATGCCCAGCAGCGCTTCGACTCCACCGACCAGGCCGCGCTGATCGACCGGACCCGGGATGCCCGCGGCGGGACCAAGCCGGTCACGTTCCTCGCTGACCTGCCCAGCGGGATCAGCGCCCGGCTGGCGTACCAGCCGACGTTTCTCGGCGACGCTCTGGCCGGCGGGATCGTGCAGATCAAGGAGCAGCGGTCCGGACCCCGCACGACCGGTGGTGCAAGAGTCCCGTCGCTTCCCGGCATGACCGGGACGAGCGCGCTGTGGCGGCATACGACGCAGGATGTCCTCGATGCCTGTCGCCGGGCAGAGTGGCTGGTCGCCGAAGGTGAGCCGGGTGCAGGCAAGTTGACTCTGCTCCGCGCCGTCCACGACTACAGCTCGCCGAGCCGGCGACTGGCGGTGCTCGATGCCGGCGATCAGGGTGATCTCCTCGCCTGCGCCACCAGCGAACTGGACTCCGGCTCCGATCTCATCATCCGGAACGCCCACCTGCTCTCCGCGGAGGTCATCCAGGGTCTCGTGGACCTCCTGCAGTCGGTGCGCGACAGTTCGGTGGCGCGCGAGCCGTGGGTCGCGCTGACCCTGCTGACCGGACAGTCGCGCGGCCAGGACGAGCTCGGGACGCAGCTACTGCGGTTCTTCCCGCGGACCGTCGCCGTACCTCCGCTGCGTCATCACCTCGAGGACATCCCGGTCCTGGTGCGGTACTTGCTCGGGCGAGCCGGCATCACCAGCGTGACTGTGTCCGGGGCGGCGCTCAACCAGCTCATGAGACTCCCGTGGGCGGGCAACGTGACGCACCTGCGGAAGGTACTGACCGACGTCGCCCGCCGCCGGCGTTCCGGCGTCGTCGAACTGGAAGACCTCCCTGCCGAATGCCACGCGACAACCCGCCGGCACCTCACCCGCATGGAAGCCCTGGAGCGCGACGCCATCGTCGGCGCCCTCGCCTCCCACCACGGCGACAAAACCGCCGCCGCATCGGCTCTCGGCATGTCCCGAGCCACCATCTACCGCAAAATCCGCGACTACGGCATCGTCACCTGATCCGGGTGCCGCCCGCGAAGCCTGCTGAGCTCTTCGAGTAACAGCCTGGACCCCATCCCTGGAACCGGAGCAACTAATCCGGTGGGTGGTCGCGTCTGTCTTGGTGAGGCGGCGACTGAGGGGGTCTGGGGTGGGTTCGCGGCGGAGCGGTAGTGGGGTTGGGCTTGCTGTTGTCTGTGTGGTCGTTTGTGCTGTGGCGTTCGCTGGGGCGATCAGGGTGTTGATGCCTGGCGGGCGGGATAAGGCGACGGTGGTGTCGGCGGAGGATCAGACGCCGAGTCCGGTTGCGCCTACGACCCGGTCTCCGTCACCCAGTGCGGTGACGTCGACGCCGGTCACTCGGACCGGGACGTATGCGTGTCCTGGATTCAGTGGGATCGAGGCGGACGTGCCGTTGCGGATGGTCATGCGGGATACGTTCGCCTGGGGCAACGATCCGGCGTACAAGGTCGGCGATGGTTCGGGTGATATCCGCTGGCGGTCCGATCCGTATCACAAGCCGAGTTGGTACATGTGGCTGCATTCGCTGCGGTGGTTGGGACATGGGATCATCGCGGCCCGGACCGGCGACCGCAAGGCCATGACGCATACGATCGCGATCATCCACGACTGGGTGCGCGACAACCCGTACCCATGGAAGAGCGACGTCGGCGCGTGGGAGTCGACGATGCACCGGACGAACGTGCTGATCTGTGCGCGGCAGGCGGTGTTGTCCGGTCTGCATGTCCGCAAGCTGCCGGCGCAGTACGCCTGGCTCGACCAGTCCCTGCTCGACCATGCGAAGTTCATGACCGAGAACTGGGGCGGACCGTCGAACCACGGCACGGACGAGAGCATCGCGATGTTCGGCGTCGGCTGCACTCTCGGCCGGGCGGACCTGAAGAACCGCGCCGTCGACCGGTTGACCCAGGCAATCACCACTGCAATCGACCCGCAGGGATCGACGAACGAGCAGTCCGTCGGCTACGCGATGTTCAACTACCAACTGTGGGGCCGGGCGACCACGGCATTGCAGCGCTGCGGCGCCGACCCTGGACCAGTCATCGAGGAACGGCGACGCGCACTCGCGGAGTGGCTCGCCCTCGCCACCACCCCAGCTGGTGAACTCCCCCAGGTCGGCGACGCGGAACGCCAGAAGCCGCAGGCCGCGGCCGGCACCTCGTTGGAGTACGCCGCCACCCTCGGAGCACACGGGACGACGCCGTCCAAGCGGACCGCGGTCTTCGACGCCGGGTACGTCTTCGGCCGGACCGGATGGGGCGAGACGAGGCCGTTCACGCAGGAGTCGACGTACAGCATCCGGTTCGGAGCCGCGCGCCGGTATCACGGGCACGACGACCACATGTCGATCACGTACAACTCGCACGGCCGCGACATCCTGATCGACCCGGGCCACCCCGGATACCAGCTCGACAAGTGGCAGGAGTGGACCAGGAGCCAGGCATCCCACAATGTGATGACGATCCCGTCGGCCAAGGGCGCACCCGTCGAGACGAAGCTGGTCAGCGCGGCGATGACGCCGACCTCGGAGTACTACGAGTTCCACGACACACCCGCGGCCGGGGTGGAACGGACCAGAGACGTTCTCGTACTGAAGGATCCCGATCTGATCGTCGCACTGGACCGCGGCACGTCGGCCGGCAATCAGCGGTACGAGACGTTGTGGCACCTGCCGCCGGGCCAGAAGGTGACCGTGCAGTCCCCGACCACGGCGGTCGCCACGAAACCTGGTGACAGCACGAAGACGTACTTGCTCCAGATCCCTTACGGGCAACAGCTTCCGGCGGACGCGATCACGGTCGAGCAGGGCAAGCAGGATCCCGTCCAGGGCTGGTACTTCCCCGACATCTTCCACCGTGTGCCGGCACCTGTGGTCAAGTTCAACCGCAGCGGACCGACCGCCTCGATCCTGTCGGTCGTCGTACCGGCCGCAGTCGCCGAGAAAGTTGCCTTCAGCACCAGAACCGTGGGATCCATGCTGCTGGTCGACCTGACCGTCGGCGCGCGGCAGACCACCGTCCGGGTGACACCGAACGGTCGCCTCTCGCGCATCCGCTAGGCCGGATCCGGTCATCGCTCATGGCGCCATTGGTAAACGTTTGCCATGATGGTCGGGTGATCTATGAACTGAACCATGTCGGTGGTCGTGTCCAGGATCTGGATGCGAGCTTGGCCTTCTACTCCGGGATCGGCGCCGAGGTGGTCGACCGGTTGTTCATGACCGGCCCGCGGGTCCATCGGGTGCACATCCAGCTGGCGACCGGGCTGGTGGAACTGCTCCACAACGAGGAGGTCGACCCGGACGCGGCGTACGGGCTGAACCACGTCGGGTTCATGACGGACGATCTGGACGGCGACTACGCCCGGCTGATCGGTGCCGGGTACGCCGAGCTCAGCTCGCCGAGGGTGGCGGGGAGCGGCCAGGGCCGGCTCGCGTTCCTGTCCGATCCGAACGGCGTACGGGTCGAGCTTCTCCAGCGGTCGGAAGAGTTCCGGGTCCCGCCTTTCACGTCGGGACCGGTCAGCCGGCTGTCGTTCATCGCGCTGGACGCACCGGATCTCGACGCCGCCGCCGAGTTCTACGGCGACCACCTCGGCATGGAGCGGGTGCCGTCCGACGAGGCCGACGCGGCGTACTTCCGGATCGGCGCCGACGCCGTGAAGCTCTGCAAGTCATTGCCGCCGGCAAGCACCCACGTCAACCACCTCGGTCTGACGGTGGCCGAGCCGCGGCCCGATGCTCACGACCCGGACGGGAACCGCGTCGCGTTCGTCCCCGGCTTTCAGTGACCGGCAATCGCTGAAAGTCGACTGAAAGTCCGATCTGCGAGTCTCACTCCTTGAGCACGTCGGGAGGGATTCGTGAAGCGACCGTCATTCGTCGAGGCCGCGCTGGCACTCGCCCGCTCCTGGCTGGCCACCACTGGCCCGGAGCGGGACACACCTCCCCCTCCGGCCGACGCGAACGGCGACCGGCCGGAGGAGGACGACGTACCTCGCTGATGCCCGCGGTCAGATGATCTCGGGGGTGAGGTCCGGGTCGGGCATGTCGGGATCGAACGGGAACATCGGACGCTCGATACGGTGGTGGCCGAGGCTGAGCAGGTCCTGGTTGACGCCGCCCGGGGTGAGGGCGAGGAGCCAGTCGGCGGCCATCGCGTACAGCTCGGGCTCGAGGTAGCCGATCTTCACGATGACGAGGTCGGCGTCGCGCGGCGCCAGTCCAAGGGCAACGAAGTCCGACTCGATGTGGTACGGCTTGCGGCGCATGGTCACGATGACGTGCAACCCACCGACCGCGAGCGCCACCGCGCCGGCGGCAGAGTCGATCCCGGTAACCCGACCGGTCAGCGCGACCGGACCGCACGGCTCGGAATCGATCTTGCCGCCCACCTCGACGCTCACCGTCGCGCCGACGCCTGCCTCCATCGCCGCGGTGGTCACCTCGGGGTCGACGATCGCTGCGTAGATCGTGGTCAGTTCGGACTCGGTGATCGCCGGCATGCGGAGCAGCTTGTCCAGGGTCCACGAGGTGTCCCCCGCCCCGCCGGCCGTCGGGTTGTCGCCGGAGTCGCTGATGTAGAACGGCCGGGCGGTCGACGCGAGCGCCTGGTCGAGGCACTCGGCGAGCGTCCCGGTCGGCGCGACGAACTCGAACTTGTCGTGCGCGTCCCAGTACGCGTCCGCGAGCCGCTTCGCCTGAGCGGTGATGACCTGCTCGTCGTCGCCCATCACCACGACCGCGGCCTGACAGCGTGGCTCGTCCGCCCACGCATACCCGACCCAGATCGCCGCGTCCAGTACGCCGTCCATCGCCTCGACCTCGTCGACCTGCGCATAGATGCTCTTGGCCGGCTCGATCCTGGTGCTGGTCTTCTCCCCCGGCAGCAGCACCGGCACCTGCACCCACGCCTTGAGCGGTCGACCTCCCGAGCGCAGCCGTGCCACCAGGTTGCGCGCCGCGCGTTCCTTGGTGTCCCACGCGTCGGTGTGCGGGGCCTTGCGGTAACAGGTGGCCAGGTCGAGCAGCCCGATCAACTCGCGCGACATGTTGCCGTGGAGATCCATCCCGGTCGAGAGAAGTACGTCGGGACCGACGATCCGGCGGATCCCGGCGACGAGGTCGGCCTCGATGTCGGTCCGGCCGATCACGCTCATCGCACCGTGCATGTCGACGAAGACGCCGTCCAGCTGCCCCGCCTGTCCCAGCCGCTCGTAGATCTCCGCCGCGAGTTCGTCGTACACCTCTGGTACGACGGGACCGCCTGGGACCGCGCGGGCGTGCAGCAGCGGCACCCACTCGACGCCCTCGGTCAGCGGCTTGCCCGGCGCGAGGAAGTCGTACCGTCCGAGCAGCTCGTCGCCGCGGGTGACGTGGAAATCGTCCAGCCTGGTCCGATGCGGCGAGAACGTACTCGACTCGATCGCGATCCCCGCGATCCCGATCCGCAACCGCCCGGACTCCGCTGATGAGCTCACAGAATTGCTCCTTCGTGTGTACGACGCTGCCTTCGCACACAATTCTGCGCTCTCGACCCCTCCTCATGCGAGGCCGAGAGCGCAGACAGGCCGGTCAGCGTGGGAGGGCTGTGCCGGCGTCGTACCAGTTGGCCGGGTTGGTGGGATTGGCCGGCAGGGCGAGTGACTCGGCGATCTTGCGGAGCTGGGCCTTGTCGGCCTTGCCGCTGAGGAAGCGGATAGTGATCGCCACGCCGTTGTGCTCCATCCGGAGTCCGTTGTCCGGGCCCGGCTGGTACAGCGGCTTACCGCCCTTCTGCGCGGTCTCCAGCTTGTCCCAGGTGAACCACGCGTTCCAGTCGTGGATCGTCAGGTCCGCGGGGTCGTCGTCCATCCTCTTCGAGTTCATGTTCCAGAACTTGTCGGTGCTGTACCGGATCTCGAGGTCCTCGCCCGGCTGCGGCTGGGGGCCCCACAGACTGCCGGTCTTGGGCCCGGCCGCGGGGTCGGGCTTGACCCCGGTCGCCGGGTTGCCGTCGCTGAACACGACGTCGAACGAATGCCCGTCGCCCGTGAAGTTCGCCGTCTTGTCGACCACCCGCTGCGCGTGCAGTCCACTCGGCACGTAGCCGATCCTGAACGGCGAGGTCAGCCGTTCGGGGGTGGCCTTGATCGACTTCGCCACAGCCACCGCGGTCTCGCTGTCGTCGTCGTACGGCGCGTCGATCTGCGGCACCGCCCGGGTCCCGAGCTCCTGCTGCTTCTCACAGCTGAGCAGCGCCCAGATCCCCTTGGCCGGCTGCCAGGCGACCGACGTCATCGGGCGGGCCGGCACCGACGCCATCGCGTACCCGACCGGGAACGGAACGATCGGCTCACCGTTCGGCATCGTGATCAGGCGCCCGGCCAGCCCGTTGAGGTCGATTCGCGGGCTGTCCGACGGGATCTTGCCCGGGTTGAAATCGCCGTTGCGGTGCAGTGTCAGCAGACACCATGACGCCCACGGGCTGCCCGCTCCGACCAGCTGGTAGACCTGCCGGTTCGCCTCGTAGGCACGCGGGTTGACGATCATCCCCTTCGGCGCGGTCAGCGTGACCCAGTTGCCCCAGGGAGAGCCGGCCTGCTCACCGGCCGGCTGGGTCGAGGTGTCCCGCAGGTGGTCCACCAGGATCGGGCCGCCGACGGCCGCGGCCGCCGTCGCCATCACGGTGGCCAGGACCAGCGCCGTACGACGCCGTCGCGGCGGACGGTCAACAGGCAGATTGCCGGCAATCGGGCTGCGGTCGGGAGCCGTCGCCGCGATCCGGTCGAGCGCGTTCCGCAGATCTTCCTCAGTGCGCATTGATCACTCCGTGGGGTGCGGTGGTGGTTGGGGACGAGGGGCCGAGTTCGATCCGGAGTGCGGCGAGAGCCCGGGACGCGTACGAACGCACCGTGTTGGGTGAGCAACCCATCGTTTCCGCGATCTCGGCGTCGGTGAGGCCGCCGTAGTACCGCAGCGCGAGCACGGTCCGCTGCCGGCGCGGCAGCTTGGCCAGCTCGGCGACCATCTCGTCCTGGTCCGCGAGCCGGGCCGCGTGGTCGGGCTGCTGGCGGTCCGCGTCGGCCCAGATCTCCGGGCGTGGCACGAACCGGGACCACTTCCGGCGCCAGGACAGGTACTCGTTGACCACCATCCGGCGCAGGTACGCGTCCGGTCGTTCGGCCCGCTGGATCCGGTCCCAGTGCCGGTGCACCTTGATCGCGGTGTCCTGGACGAGATCCTCGGCCAGGTGGCCGGACCCGCACAGCACGGTCGCGAACCGCAGCAGGTCCGGCACGCCTTGTCGCGCCCATTCCTCGAAGGTCACCCTCGACTCCCCTCTTCAGGCCGGTTCAGCAACCGGCCTTCCCAGCAAAGACAGCCCCACCTCCTGATGTGATGCGCGGATCCAGCGATTTTCTCTCCGACCCACAGAAATCGGTCAGTCGAGCTTCGACGGGTGCTGCGCGAGCGGTGTGACCTGGACCCGCAGATACGGGAAGAGCGGGAGGCTGGAGAGCAGGTCGTGGAGGGTGTCGTTGGAGGGTACGTCGAAGATGCTGAAGTTCGCGTACTCGCCGACGATCCGCCACAGCTGCGGCCAGACACCCGCCCGCTGGAGCTCGAGCGCCCGACCCGGCCACCCCGCCGTACCACTTGGAGCAGATCGCGACGACGGTCACCGACGGCCGGCTGATCGTCGTCCCCCGGTCGGCGCATCTGGCGAATGCGGAACGGCCGGACGTGATCACGCCGGCCGTCACCGCCCACCTCACCGCGGGGTGAGGCGGATGACCGGGTACTGCCGATCCGACTTCGCCTGGTACTTCGCGAGCCGGGGCTGGGCGGCCGTGATGCGCTGCCAGGCCTGGTCGCGCTCGTTGCTGTCAAGACTGTGTGGCGTCACCTGCACCAGACCGCTGCCGGGCAGTTCGACCGACACCCGGTCGGGATGCGCCGTCAGGTTGGCGTGCCAGTCGGGATGCTGACTGCCGCCGCCCGACGCGACGACCAGCCAGCCGTCGTCGTCCGCGAACCAGCCGAGCGGCGTCTCGCGGGGCTCGCCACTGCGGCGGCCGATCGTCTTGAGGATGAGCACGTCCATCCCCATCATCCTGTCGCGACCGCCGCGGATCTTCTTGGCGGTACGGGCGTTCATCGTCCGCTGCACCCACCGCGAGAACGCTCCGGGCGTACCGGGCTTGCGCGCTGCCTGCTGCTGACTCATCACGCCACCTCGCCGATCCGTACGGTGTTCCCCGCGGGGTCCCGGAACGCGCAATCCCGCACACCCCACGGGTGCTCGGTCGGTTCCTGGACGACAGGCGCCTCCGCATCCCGCACACGCGCGAAGGTCCCGTCGAGGTCGGGGGTGGCCAGGATGATGACGCCATAGGTGCCCTTGGCCATCATTTCGGCGATGGTACGGCGCTGGTCGTCGGTCATCGTGCGACTCGCGTCCAGCGGATGCAGCACGATCGACGTACCCGGCTGTCCCGGTGGGCCGACGGTGATCCAGCGCTGCACACCGGCGCCGACGTCTTGGCGTACCTCGAACCCCAACGTGTCCCGGTAGAAGGCCAACGACGCGTCGGCGTCCTCGTGCGGTAGGAAACTCGCTTGAATGGTGATGTCCATGGCCAAGACGCTACGAGCAGGTGGCGATCCGCCGCTTCTCGATTCCTGATCGGTTCAACGAGGTGATGAATGAGCGTCCGCGTGATCGGCGTCGATGCCTGCAAGTCGGGCTGGGTGGGCATCAGCGGCGAACGTCGCGGGTACTTCGGCGCGACGATCGAGCAGTTGATCTCGTCGGCTGAGCAGGACGGCCCGTTGGCTGTTGTGGCGATCGACATCCCTATCGGACTGCCGGTTGACGTCCCACGGCAGGCCGACGTACTGGCGCGCCGCCTGATCGGGAGGCGCTCGTCGTCGGTCTTCTCGACGCCGCTCCGGGCCGCGTTGCTCGAGGTCGACGCCTGGTCCCGCACCACCCACCACCAAGTCATCGAGTCCCACCCCGAGCTCTGCTTCGCCACGATCGCAGGTCACCCACTCGCCCATCGCAAGTCCACCTGGGCAGGCGTCGAGGAACGCCGCCGAATCCTCGCGGCGGTTGGCATCGCGGTGCCGTCCGACCTCGGTCTGGCGGGTGAGTTGGCAGCAGTAGACGACGTACTCGACGCCGCAGCCGTCTCCTGGACCGCCCAACGCCACGCCGAGGGCCGAACCGGTCCACTGTCCGGAAACTTCTCGCCTCCCGGCGGCCATTTGTTTCCGCATAACGCATCGCCCCTGCGGCGCCCCGATCAACCACCCCTGGCCCGCTCAGGTGGTCGGGCCGTGCACAAAGTCGGACTAGGTCGGCGTGGTGAGGACGATGGTGGGTGGGTTGAGGAGGCCGGAGTTCAGGTAGTCGGCGGCGCGGGAGATGTGCTGGAGGTCGAAGCGGTGGCCGTAGTCGGTGGTTACCGACTCGACGAGGGGAAGGAGGTGGGGGTCGGCGGAGAGCGCGTTGGCGGCCGTGTTGTAGATGGCGATGCGGAGTGCGTTGCGGCCGGGTACGGCGGCATCGGTGAGGTCCACGCGGTACGGCGGGGACCAGAGGGTGCCGCAGGGTACGTCGTTGAGCCAGATCTCCGCGGCGACGCCGATCGGAGGGTCGAGCGTCGCGCGGTAAGAGTTCGGAGGGAGATACGTCTCGGTGTCGGCCGGCGCGGGTTCGCCGGTGCCGAAGTCGAGCAGGACCCGCGTCTTGGGATCGAGCTCCGGCAACTCGAGCTCGGTCTGGTACGACGCTGCCCCTGAGTACGCCGCCCGTCCGGGATCGTCCTCCACCGATGCGGCAGTTCGACCGACGACGGCGAGTTGTCGAAGGTGACCTGCCAGGACGCCCGGATCGTTGCCCGCGTCACCTTCTCGATCGTCAGGTCGGGCGCCGCGTCGTCGGTGGGTACGAGGATGGTTGCTTCGTAGGGGTGAAGCGTCAGCGAGATGCCATCGGGTGAGCGGCGGTGGAGCGAGGTCTTGCCGGTGGCGGCATCCCATTGTTCGAAGGAGGTTGTGGCGTCGGGGATGTCGAAGTGGAAGGTTCGCGCCTGGTTGCCGGTGTTCGCCAGGAAGTAGATGTCCCCGTCGTCGAGCCGCCGATGCACGACACCGATGTCGTCCCGAGGACTCACCCTCGGCCCAGGCACCTCCGCCAATCGCTCCGCCAGCTCACCGACCGCCACTCCCCCGGCAAGCGTCGACCCCTCAGGTACGACGACCAGCCCGAGGTCAAGCTGCCCCGGATCGACCAACTCGAGCGCATCGTCGTCGACCAGGTCGAAGTCCAGCCCGGACTCACGAATCGTCCGCGGGATCTCGTCACCGATCAACCGACGCGCGGTGCGATACAAGTTCAACGACCCATCGGCGTACGCCTCAGCAGCGGGCACGTAGACCTTCACCGGCCGAACCGGCGTGCCCTGCTGCAACAACCAGGACAGGCGGTGCAGATACCCGAACAGATCCCCCGCAACCGGCCACCAAGGATTGCGGTCGTCCAGCGCACCGGAGGCGTAGAAGATCCAGCCGATCCCAGGCGCACTCGATGGCGAGTACGGCCAGCCGTGACCGATCAGCTGGTTGACGCCCGACAAGAAGTGCTCATGCGCCTCGCCCTTGAGATCGAGCGGGGTTGCCCGGAACGACGGCGAATGCACCCACGTCCACACCTCGGCCGACACCACCGACCGCCCGTAGAGGTTCGCGGCCGACGACGCCCACCGGGTCTCCGGCAGCCGCGTCCACCCCCACCCTTCACCCTCGAACAGGTCGGCGAAGCGATAGCTGCTCATCGTCGCCGGCGGCTCGCCGTAACTCTGGATCCGGAACGGTACGCCGTGCCCCTCCGCCCACCGCTGGAAGACTGCGACGAAGTTCTCCTCGTACAACTCCGACAACGTCCGCCGGAAGTCGATCCGCACCTGTGCGGACTCAGCCGCGTCGACGAGCAGCTCGTACAGCCGAGGACGCAACTCATAGCCATGCCGCCGCACGAACTCGTCGAACAATCGAGGCGTCCAGTCGGCCTGGTACACCTCCAAGCTGTCACAGAACACCGACCCGAGCAGCTCCGGCGTTGCCGCCAGCAACAATGGTTCGGCCACACACCTGATGTGCTCGGCCGCCGCTGCCGCCGAGTAGTGATCAAGCACCGGCCCTTCCGCGCCCGCCGCGGCCCGCTTCACGTTCTGCCCGGTCAGCCGCGACGACGCGATCAGCACCTCACGCGGTCCGTGCCCGGCCGGTACCCGGATCATTCCGTTGCTCACAGCAACCTCGACGTACGACGCCGGTACGCCAGCCGATCCCTCGCCCACGAAGGCCGCAACCACCTCGTCCCCGGGCCACGCAGCCACCACGGGCACGTCGTACGCCTCGGCGCCGATCTCGCGCCGATCCCAGCTGAGGCCGCGCGCTGCGTGCTCCGGACCGATGTGCCCGCCACCGAAGGACCAGCCGCTGCCCAGCGTCACGTCGAACCGCAGACCCAGTTCCCCCGCCGTCCGCGCGGCGTACCCGACAAGCTCCAGGAACTCATCCGATCCGAACGGCGCCTCGACCGGCCCCATCGGATAGACGAACGCAACCTCGACGCCACCCAGGCCGGCCGCCGCCATCGCCCGCAACTGACGCTCGAGCTCACCGCGCTCCACCGATGGTCCGAACCACCACCAGCGCACCATCGGCCGCCCCTCCGCGAGCGGTGTCCGGAACTGCCTTCGTACGTCGTCCAATGTCGCCACAGGACCGGCCTCCGCACTCGGTTGTCTCGGTCCGTCCACCCCATCGCGACCGGCAACCCGCCGTCAACGAAATCGACCACTACCGGTCAGCCGACCCTGGTCCCGCGGTCTAGGCCGGATCGCCTAGGATCTCCGCCGGGGGGACCGAGCTGCCGACGAAAGGTTCTGTCGTTCATGTCTCAGCCCCCAGAGGGTGGTTATCCCCCGCCGTCCCAGGGTCAGCCCGGGTACGCCGGCCCGCCGCAGGGCTACCAACCGCAGCCGGGATATCAGCAACCGCAAGGCTTCCAGCAGCAGCCGTGCGGTACGCCGGGCTCCTATCTGTACACCGTGACGGCGTACGGGCCGCTCGCCGAACTCGATGAGGCGTTCCTCGGGGTGAAGGCACCGATCGAGGAGGTCGCCGGCGGCTCCTGCTACAGCTCGGACGAACGAGCCCGGGACTGCGCCGTCACCAACGGCAAGATCGTCGTGATGGTCGGCACCGCCTGGACGTCGGCGACCAAGCGCCCGCGCACCGATGCGCAGATGATCCAGGACGGGAAGAAGTTCGCCGACGCCCTCACCCAGGGCCAGTAGTCGGACCGGCCCGGCGCTCTACCCAGCGCCGGGCCGGTGTACGGGGTCACTCGACCAGCTTGCCCTCGGTCGAGATGTCGTCGCGCATCAGCTTGCGGAGCTCGTCCGGGATCGGTGGAATCGCCTCACGCTCCACCGCTCCCGGCCCGGACCACACGAGATTGACCTGCAGCGACTCGTCCAGGTGCGGGTAGTCGGACCGGTTGTGGCAGCCGCGGGACTCACGCCGTTCGAGCGCGGCGTCGAGGGTCGCCCGCGCGGCCAGCGCCGAGGACTTCAGGTCGAACGCGTGGGCCAGGTCCTGGTAGCCGGCGATGTCGGGGTGTACGCCGATCCGCGTCATCCGGTCCTCGAGGTCCGTCAGCTCCGACAGCCCGGCCTGCAGTCCTGCCTCGTCGCGCACCACACCGGCCCGCGTGGTCATCGTGTCGCGGAGCGCCCGCTGCAGCGCCCGCACGTTCTCCGGACCATCGCTCGCCAGCAGGCCGTCGACCTCGGCCCGCGCTTCGGCGACCGCCTCCGCGGATCGCTCCTGGGACTGCCGGCCGATCGAGTACTTCGCCGCTTCCTCGGCAACGATCCGGCCGAAGACCAGCAGTTCGATCAGTGAGTTGCCGCCCAGCCGGTTCGCGCCGTGCAGACCGCTGGCCGCTTCGCCGATCGCGTACAGCCCGTCGACACCAGTACCGTGATCCTCCGGGCGGACCCAGACGCCACCCATCGAGTAGTGCGCGGTCGGTGCGATCTCGATCGGCTGCTTGGTGATGTCGAGCATCTGGAGTTCGAGCAGCGTCTGGTAGACCCGCGGCAGCCGCCGCATGATCGTCTCTCGCGGCAGCTGCGACACGTCGAGCCACACCCCGCCGTTCGGCGTACCGCGGCCCTCCTTGATCTCGGTGTACGCCGCCAGCGCGACCCGGTCCCGCGTCGACAGCTCCATCCGCGCGGCGTCGTACCGCGCCATGAATCGCTCCCCCAGGGCGTTCCGCAGCTGACCGCCCTCGCCACGCGCGGCCTCGGACACCAGGGTTCCGGCGGCGTTCTCGGGCTCGAGCAAGCCGGACGGGTGGAACTGGACGAGCTCGGGGTCACGGATCTTGCCCCCGGCAAGGACCGCCAGGCGGAACGAGTCACCGGTGTTCTCGTCGCGACGGGACGACGTACGCCGCCAGATGCGGGTGTGACCGCCCGCGGCGAGGATGACCGCGTCGGCGTGGATGACGTAGCGCCGCCCAGTGGTCAGGTCGAACCCGTAGGCGCCGAAGACGGTGTTGTCCCGCACCAGGATGCGGGTGACGTACACGGTGTCGAGGATCGGGACGCCGAGCTGCACGGCGCGGTTGACCAGGGTCCGCTGGATCTCCAGGCCGGTGTAGTCGCCGGCGAACGCGGTCCGCCGGTACGTGTGGGCGCCGAAGAACCGCTGCGAGATCCGGCCGTCGGCCTCACGGGCGAACGGCATGCCGTATCGCTCGAGGTCCTCGATGCCACGAGCCGCACCCTCGGTGACGATCTGCACCGTGATCGGGTTCGCCAGCAGGTAGCTCTCCTGCAGCGTGTCGGCCGCGTGCTGCTGCCAGGTGTCGTCGGGGTCCATCGTGGCCAGCGCCGCATTGATCCCGCCGGCGGCCAGCGAAGTGTGGGCGTCCGACCGCGAGCGCTTTCCGAGGACGAGTACTTCGACGCCCTGCTCGGCCAGCTCGATCGCGGCCCGTAGACCGCCACCACCGGATCCGATCACCAGGACGGACGTGGCGATCTGCTGTTCGGTGGTACTCATCGGAATCTCCTCGCGTTCCAGGCGGTGGTCTCACCAGCTAGGACCACGCACGGCACCGATCTGTGACTGTCTGCTCAGTCACACCGCCGAGGACTCGTCGTCGCGGTAGGCCAGATCGTCGTGGCGGAGGCGGTACAAATTCAGACGCTGGTGGTGGTACTGATCCGTCTCGCCGATCGGCTCCATGCCGATCCGCTCGGCCGTGGCCGCGGCGCGCTTGTTCTTCGGGCTGACCAGAGCGAACAGCTCCTCGACGTCCGCGTTGTGCATCGACCACCGGGCCAGCGCCTCCCCCGCCTCCGAGGCGTAGCCGTGACCCCACGCCGTACGGGCGAGCTGCCAGCCGACCTCGAGGTCCTGCCACGGCTCCAGCCGGAGCAGGGCCACGCCGCCGATCACCCGCCCGGTCGCGCGGAGTTCGACCGCCCAGTGGCCGGCGGGTGCCACGTCCTTGGCCGCCCACCCGTGCAGCATGTTCCGCATGGCCAGCACGTTCGGCACCCAGCTCATGGCGGGCGTCAGCCAGCGCGTCACCTGCTCGTCACCGTAGATGACCAGCGCGTCCGACACATCGGTGTCGCGCCACGCCCTGATCAGCAGTCGTTCGGTCTCGATCGTCGGCTTCATCTCACGCTCCTGGGCTCAGGGAACCGGTCGGCACAGCTATGACCGGGCAGGGGTCGCAGCTGTGACACCCACGGAGACCACGGACTCGACCACGGACTCCCAGGGCGCGCCGACCACGGTCGTTCCTGGACGGTGTCAGTAGTCCTTCGCAAGCCCCCAGCGACGACTGAAGGAGTCCCGACGTGACGCAGACCGCCACTCTCGATCAAGCGGTGTCGGACTTCGTCCGGCTCCGTCCACGCCTGTTGCGGATCGCCTACCGGATCGTCGGCAACGTGCACGAGGCCGAAGACATCGTCCAGGACGTCTGGCTGCGCTGGCAGCGCACCGACCGGCCCGCCGTCGCCGACCCCGCGGCGTTCCTCGCCACCGCGACCTGCCGGCTCGCCATCAACGTCGTCCAGTCCGCCCGGCACCGGCACGAGACGTACGTCGCCCCGTGGCTGTCCGAGGAGACCACGGAGGGCGGTGCCGATCCGCAGGCGGTGATCGAACGCCGTGAGGCCGTCGACCACGCCGTGCGACTCCTCCTGGAGCGACTGTCACCCGCGGAACGCGCCACCTATGTACTCCGGGAAGGCTTCGAGTACCCGTACCGCGAGATCGCCGAGACGCTGCACATCGCAGCGCCGAACGCCAGGCAGCTCGTGAAGCGCGCCCGCGACCGGCTGTCGTCCGACCGCCGTCATCCGGTCGCCCCCGCGGCACACGATCGGCTCCGTCGCGCCCTGGCGTCGGCGTCCAGCGCCGGCGAGCTGGCCGGCCTCGAACAACTCCTCACCGCCGACCTCGCTGCCCAGGCGAGTTGATGCCAACTCCCAGCAGATCCCGGACCTGAGACACCTCAGGGTTCGCTGTCGTCGATCGGCGAAGGGCACTAGCCTCAGGTGAGGGGTGGTGGATTCGTGACGATCGGCGGGGCGGCACAGGAACTGCGCGGGCGGCGGGCTGAGTGTGCCCAGCTGGATCGGGTGGTGACCGGAGTGCGTTCCGGCCAGGGTCAGGTCCTGGTCGTCCGCGGCGAGGCGGGCATCGGGAAGTCCGCCTTGCTCGACTACCTGGCCGGCCACGCCGGTGACTGCCGGATCGCCCGGGCGGCGGGCGTCGAGGCCGAGATGGAGCTTCCGTTCGCCGGTCTGCACCAGTTGTGCTTACCGTTGCTGGATCACACCGATCAGCTGCCCCGGCCACAGCGCGAGGCGCTCGCGGTCGCGTTCGGCCTCGAGGCAGGTGGCCCACCCGACCGGTTTCTGGTCGGTGCGGCGGCACTGAGCCTGCTGGCCGAGGCGTCCGACCTGAAGCCCCTGCTGTGCGTGATCGACGACGCACAGTGGCTCGACCAAGCCTCGGCGCAGGCCCTGACGTTCGTCGGACGTCGCCTGTTCGCGGATCGCATCGGCCTGGTGTTCGCTGTACGCGAGCCTGTGACCGGTCCTGAATGGCGCGGGCTCCCGGAGTTGATCGTCGCGCGGCTGTCGGACGCCGATGCGAGCGCGCTCCTCGAGTCGGTGGTTCCGGGGCGGCTGGACGAGCACGTCCGGGATCGGATCGTGGCCGAGACCCGCGGCAACCCGCTCGCCCTCCTGGAGCTACCGCACGGTCTGACGGCTACCGAGCTGGCCGGTGGGTTCGAGCGCCCGGACGCCCGGCCGCTCGCGAGCCAGATCGAGCAGAACTTCACCCAGCGGCTGCGGGCGCTTCCGGCGGAGACGCAGAAGCTGCTCCTCACCGCCGCAGCCGAGCCGGTCGGCGACGTACCGCTGCTGCTCCGGGCGCTCGGGATTCTCGGGATCCCGGTGAGTGCGGCCGGGCCGGCAGAGACGGCCGGGCTGTTCGAGATCGGTCGCCGGGTGCGGTTCCGGCATCCGTTGGTGCGATCGGCGTCGTACCGGGCAGCGACCTGGGCCGATCGTCGCGAGGTTCACCAAGCCATCGCCGAGGCGATCGACCCTGGTCACGATCCCGACCGGCGCGCCTGGCACCGAGCCAACGGAGCGGACGGGCCGGACGAGGACATCGCCGCTGAACTCATCAGTTCCGCCGACCGGGCACAGCGTCGCGGCGGTGTCGCGGCCACGGCCGCGTTCCTGCAGCGAGCGACCGACCTGACTCCGGACCCGGCCCTGCGGGCGCAACGTGCCCACGCCGCGGCCCAGGTCACCCTCGGCGCCGGTGCGTTCGAGACTGCGCTGAAACTGCTCGTCACCGCCGACGAGGTTTCGGTCAGCGCTGTCCACTCTGCTCAGGTGAACCTGCTCCGGGCACAGATCGGGTTCGCCTCCGGTCACACTGCGGACTCCGCCCACCTGCTGCTGGGGGCCGCCCGGCGATTCGAACCGCTGGATGCCGACCTTGCCCGCGACACGTACCTCGACGCGATGATGGCGGCGATGTTCGCCGGCCGCCTCGCCCCGGGCTCTCCACAGACCGACGTGTCGCGGGCCGCTCGCGCTGCACCACCGCCGACGAAGCGCCGCAAGCACGACCTGCTGCTGGAGACCGAGGCGGTCATGTTCACCGACGGGTACGCGGCAGCGGTCCCGTTGGCTCGGGAAGCGCTCCGGGCATTCGCCGACGAGCAGCTCGCCGAGCCGGGCGATCTGCGGTGGTTGTGGCTGGCATCGCGTACTGCGGTGGATCTCTGGGACGACGAGTACTGGGATGTGCTCACCGCCCGGCACATCCGGATCGCGCGCGAGTTCGGCGATCTCGCCGGGCTTCCGCTGGTGCTGAACTCGCGAGTGTTCCTGCACCTGTTCGCCGGGCAGTTCGCGGCGGCCACCTTGCTCGTGGCCGAGATCCGGACGATCTCCGACGCGACCGGGCTCGGCCTGGCGCCGTACGGCACGCTCGGGCTGACGGTCTGGCGGGGTGACGTCGCCAAGGCGACCCCGCTGATCGCGGCGAGTCTGGAGGATGTGAGGGCACGCGGCGAAGGCGCCGGGATGTCCTTCACCCAGTGGGCCGGCTCGTTCCTGATGAACGGACTCGCTCGCTATCCGGAAGCGCTCGAGTTCGCCCGAGCCGCCGCCGAGGATCCGAAGGACCTCGGCGTGGCCAACTGGGCCCTGCCGGAGCTGGTCGAGTCCGCGACGCGCTGCGACCGGACCGACCTGGCCTCGGACGCTCTCGACCGGCTGTCGGGGATGGCGCGTGCCAGCGGCACCAACTGGGCCCTCGGTTTGCTCGCCCGCTCGCGCGCCCTGATGGCGACTGGGCAGGAGTCCGACTACGAGGAGGCCATCGCGCTCCTCGGCCGCACCCGAGCCCGGGTGGATCTCGCCCGGACCCATCTGCTGTACGGCGAACGGCTGCGCCGGGAGGGTCGTCGCCAGGACGCTCGCACCCAGCTCCGAACGGCGTACGAGATGTTCACCGCAGCCGGCGCCGACGTCTTCGTCGAGCGGACGCGCGGTGAGCTCGCGGCCACCGGCGAGGTCGTCAACGGCGTGACGCGCCGCGCCGGCGACGGCCTGACCGCACAGGAAGCGCACATCGCCGAACTGGCCGGCACCGGCCTCACCAACGCCGAGATCGGCGCCAAGCTGTTCCTCAGCCAGCACACCGTCGAGTGGCACCTCCGCAAGGTCTTCACCAAACTAGGCATAACCTCCCGCCGCCAACTCCGCCCCACCCCCAACCCCGGCCTCACCGGCTAGCTGTGCCGGCCTGAGGCCGACCTAGTGCACGGCTTAACCACGCATCGCCCCCAGAAACGGTCGGCGGGTGCACAAAGTGCTGGTCATGCACGTCCCAAGTTGCTTCCACGAGGCCCGACGGCACCCGCTTCAGGAAGCCGACTCAGCCTTGGATCAGACCGAGTACTCCCAAAGCTACGATCAGCGCACCGAACACCCGGGACAGGGTCAGCACCCCTCGGTACAGCGCGACTGCCATGTCCCGGTCTTGATCCCTGTAGACGCTCTGTTTCCGCACTGCGTCGACCATAGGATCGACGTACCGATCGCGCCTCAGGACAACTGATGCCGTAATCAAGGCGAGGCCAGCAGCCATCAGGATTACCGCCCAGGCGACAGATGACATCATCACCATCCCGTGAGGTGCAGCGGAGTCCTGCGCGAAGGTAATCGCAGCCTAGCCGTTGGCACCGTCACCGAGCTCATCGACTGACCCCCGCTATCCCCACAGCAGACCTCGGACGAAATCTCGGCGGTCACAGGCGCGCCAGCTTGCTGTCGGTGGGGGCAGGCGGGCTGCGGGAACGAGGTTGAGAGGACGGGTCTCCGGAAAGAAAGTTGCACCTGGCGACCAGAAGTTTCCGAAAAGCGCGGAACGACGGGGTTGTGAGGTGAGAGGGTAGTGGGCTGGTGGCGCCGGGGAGCGGGGGCTGGGGAGACTGCGGGCAGGCGCGGTAGGCATGTCACAAATCGGGGGGCTGCGCTGTCTTTGCTAGTGAGGAATCGATGAAGGAGATGTCGGTGCGCAGGATCGTTGTGGTGGGCGGTGGGTACGCCGGGTTCTATGCGGCGTGGAAGCTGGAGAAGAAGCTGCGGCGGGGTGAGGCCGAGGTGGTGGTGATCGATCCGCGGCCGTACATGACGTACCAGCCGTTCCTGCCCGAGGTGCTGTCCGGGTCGGTCGAGGCTCGGCACGCGGCGATCTCGCTGCGGCGGAACCTGCATCACACCAAGCTCATCGCCGGATCGGTGACCAGGGTCGAGCATGCCCGGCGCACGGTGACGATCCAGCCGGTCAAGGGGCCCGAGTACGAGCTCGAGTACGACATCATCGCGGTGACCGCCGGTGCGGTCACCCGGACGTTCGACCTGCCCGGTGTCGCCGACCGCGCGATCGGCATGAAGCACGTGGAGGAGGCAGTCGCGATTCGCGACCGGCTGCTCACCGCCTTCGACGAGGCGTCCGTGCTCCCGCCCGGGCCGGAGCGGCAGCGGCTCCTGACCGTGACGTTCGTGGGCGGCGGCTTCGCCGGGGTCGAGGGCTTCGGTGAGCTCCTGTCGCTGGCCAACGCCCTGCTCAAGAAGTACCCGGAGCTGAGCCGCGACGATCTGGCCTTCCACCTGGTCGAGGCGACCCAGCGGATCCTGCCCGAGGTCACCGACGGGCCCAGGAAGTGGGTGCGTTCGCTGCTCGAACGGCGTGGCGCACACCTCCACCTCGACACCACCCTCGTGTCGGCCGAGGACGGCCACGTGATCCTGTCGGACGGGACGGAGTACGACACGGAGCTGCTCGTGTGGACCGCCGGCAACGCCGCGACCCGACTGGTGCGCGGCCACACCGACCTGCCGGTGACGGATCGTGGACTGATCCAGACGCGCGCCGATCTGCGGGTCGGCACCGAGACCGAGGTGATCCCGGACGCCTGGGCAGCCGGCGACGATGCCGCCGTCCCGGACCTGGCCTCCCCGGTCCCCGGTGCGTTCACGGTGCCCAACGCGCAGAACGCCGTACGCCAGGGGAAGCGGCTGGCGAAGAACCTGCTGGCGTCGCTGCGTGGCCGCGAACCGAAGAAGTACGTCCACCACACGCTGGGGGCCGTTGCGACCCTGGGCCTGGGCACCGGGATCTTCCAGTTCCGCTGGATCGTCGTCAGGGGCTTCCTCGCCTGGCTCATGCACCGCGGCTACCACGTCCTGGCCGTCCCGACCTGGGACCGCAAGATGCGCGTGCTGTCCGTCTGGCTCGCCGCCGCGATCCATGGCCGCGACATCGTCTCGCTGGCGTCGGTCCAACGGCCCCGGGACGCCTTCGTGAACGAGGCTGCCCTGCCCAAGTTAAGTTTGGCGGATGTTCACAGTGGAGGAACGCCTGCGGCTGCGGAACCGGCTGATCGAAGCAGCTGAGCACGACGACCGGATCGCCGGTGCGGCACTGACCGGTTCGGCGGCCGCCGGGGCCGAGGACGAGTGGTCGGACATCGACCTCGCTTTCGGTCTGGCGGACGGAGCCGATCAGGCCGCCGTACTCGACGACTGGACCGGCCGGATGTACGGCGACCACGACTGCGTGGACCACCTGGACATGCGGGTGCGCGGGACGATCTACCGGGTCTTCTTGCTGCGGAACACCCTTCAGGTGGATATCGCGTTCGCGCCCGCGGGCGAGTTCGGCGCGCTCGGTCCGGCGTTCGCGCTGCTGTTCGGCGAGGCGAGCGAGCAGCAACCGTTCGCCGAATCCGCGGCGAAGGACCTGATCGGCATGGCCTGGCTGTACGCGCTGCACGCCCGCTCCAGCATGGCCCGCGGCAAGGACTGGCAGACCGAGTACATGATCAGCGGCCTCCGCGATCACCTGCTCGCGTTGATGTGCCTCCGCCACGGTGTGCCGACATCGCAGGGCCGCGGCTTCCACCTGTTGCCGGAGGCAATCACCAAGCCGGTCGAGGACACACTCGTCCGCTCCCTCGACACCGGCGAGCTGACCCGTGCGTTCAGCGCGTCGATCGACGTACTCCTGCCCGAGATCGAGGCCGCGGATCCCGAGCTGGCCACGAAGCTCGCCGGTCCGCTCCGGGCGCTGGTTACACCACGGTGAGCACCTCGGCGTAGTGGCATGCCGCCGGATGCCCTTGACCACGGTCGGTCAGCGCCGGCGTCTCCTCCACGCACAGACGCTGCTCGGCCTCTGTCAGTACGGCGAACTTCGGGCAACGGATGCGGAAGCGGCAACCGCTCGGCGGACTCACCGGGTTGGGCACGTCACCACTGATCACGATCCGCTCCCTGGCCCGGATCCGTTCCCGGCGTGGATCCGGTAGCGGGATCGCGGAGATCAGCGCCTGCGTGTACGGATGGGCCGGACGGTCGAACAGCTCGTCCCGGTTGCCGATCTCAACGATCTGGCCGAGGTACATCACCGCGACCCGGTCGGCGATGTGTCGCACCACCGACAGGTCGTGGGCGACGAACAAGTACGCCAGCCCGAGCTCCAGCTGCAGGTCTTCGAGCAGGTTGACGACGCCCGCTTGGATCGACACGTCGAGGGCCGACACCGGCTCGTCCAGAACGAGCAGATCGGGGCGCAGGGCAAGGGCTCGCGCGATGCCGACTCGTTGCCGTTGGCCACCAGAGAACTCGTGCGGGTACCGGTTGCCGTGCTCGGGGTTCAGTCCGACGGTTGCGAGCAGTTCGCGCACGCGGGCCGGCCCTTCCGCGTCGTACCGGCCGTGGATGCGCAGCGGTTCGGCGATCGCGTCGGTCACAGTCATGCGCGGATCGAGCGAGGCGTACGGGTCCTGGAAGACGATCTGCAGCCGTTGCCGGAGCTTGCGCATCCGGGCCGAGCCGACCGCGCCGAGGTCCTCGCCGTCGAACACCACCTTGCCCGCTGTCGCTGGTTGCAGGTTGAGGACGGCGCGACCGGTGGTCGACTTGCCGCAGCCCGACTCGCCGACCAGGCCCAAGGTCTCACCACGATGCAGGTCGAACGAGATGTCGCAGACGGCATGTACGTCGCCGTTGCGACGGCGGAGCACTCCCTTGCTCCGGACGGGATAGTGCTTGACCAGGTTCTGCACGGACAGCAGCGGCTGCTCGCTCATTGGGTTCCTCCCGCACTGTCCAGCGACGTCTGAGCGAACACGTCCTCCGGTCGCCTTCCTTCGAGATGGTTGGAGAAGTGGCACGCCGCGAAATGATCGGTCGCGCCGACCGCGAGGAGATCGGGCTCGTCGGTATCACAGATCTCCGCCCGCATCGGGCATCGCGGCGCGAACGGGCAGCCCGGCGGCAGATCGAGCAGGGACGGCGGTGCACCCGTGATCGGGACCAGACGCTCCGACCGTCCGTCCAGTCTTGGCAGGCTGCCGATCAGTCCGAGCGTGTACGGCATCCGTGGTGCGTAGTAGATGTCGTCGACACCACCGAGCTCGACCGGGCGTCCGGCGTACATCACCAGGACACGGTCGGCCGAACCGGCGACGACGCCGAGGTCGTGGGTGATCAGGACCATCGCGGCGTCGGTGGCGGCCCGGGCGGTCTCCAGCGCCTGCAGGACTTGGGCTTGCACGGTGACGTCGAGGGCCGTGGTCGGCTCGTCGGCGATGATCACGTCCGGGTCGTTCGCCATCGCGATCGCGATCACCACTCGTTGCCGCATGCCGCCGGAGAATTCGTGCGGGAAGTCGCGGGCCCGTTCCCGGGGGCGGGGGATCTGCATCGCCGCGAGCAGGTCGACGGCCCGTTCGCGTGCGGCCGCCGCGCTGACGTCGTTGTGCGCGCGGACGGCCTCGGCGATCTGGTCGCCGACCGGGTAGACCGGGTTCAGCGACGTCATCGGGTCCTGGAACACCATCGCGATCCGGCCGCCGCGGATCCGCTGCAACTCCTTGTCCGGGGCACCGATCAGCTCCTGCCCGCGGTACCGGACCGAGCCGCCGACCCGGGCCGAGGCCGGCAGCAGACCCATCACCGCCATCGAGGTGACCGACTTGCCCGAGCCGGACTCGCCGACGATGCCGAGCACCTCACCGCGGCGCAATGCGTAGCTGACGCCGCGGACCGCGCGGACCAGGCCGTCCTCGGTCGGGAACGACACGGTGAGGTCCTCGACCTCGAGCACAGTCTCGCGGTCAGCGCTGTGCTTGACGGTGAACTCGCTCACTGGCGCACCTTCCGCTGGGTCGGATCGAACGCGTCCCGCAGTCCGTCGCCGATGAAGTTGATGGTGAGCGCGATCAGCACGATGAACGCGCCTGGGAAGTAGAACAGCCAGGGCCGCGTGCTCACCGCGGTGTCGGCCTCACTGACCAGCAGGCCGAGCGAGGTGTCCGGCGGCTGCACGCCGAGTCCGAGGAACGACAGTGCCGTTTCGACGAGGATCGCCGCCGCGACCAGGATCGTGACGTTGACGATGATCGGCCCGAGCGCGTTCGGAATCAGATGCCGGAAGATGATCCAGCGGTCGGGGGCGCCGAGTGCCCGGCTGGCCTCGACGTACTCCTTCTCCCGCAGTGACAGGACGACGCCGCGCACCACCCGCGAGACATAGGCCCACTGCAAGGCGGCGATCACCAGCGCGACGAACCACCACGAGCCCGAGGTCGCCCGCGTGAGTACTGCGGCGACCGCCAGCAACGGAAGGGTCAGGACCAGGTCGGCGATGCGCATCATGATGCTGTCGGTCACACCGCGGTAGTAACCGGAGAAGGCACCCCACAGCGTGCCGAACAGACCTGCCAGCAAAGCGATCAACAACGCGATCTCGATCGATCGTTGGGTGCCCCGCAGTACCTGCGCGAAGGTGTCATGACCCAGGTTGTCGGTGCCGAACGGATGCTGGGCCGACGGTGGCACGGACGCCGCCGGCGTGATGTCGGCGTACCCGTAGCGCCAGACCGCGCCACCCACGAAGGCCAGCAGCACGATCGCGACGAACAGGACCAGACTGATCACGGCCGCCTTGTGCCGGAGGAATCGGCGCAGGACCAACTCGCGCTGGCTGCGCTGCCTGACGGTGCTGACCGGCCGGGTGGTGGGTGCGGCGACGGTCGAGAGATGCTCACTCATAGCGGATCCGTGGGTCGAGGAGGGCGTACAGCAGGTCGGCGATCAGGTTGAAGACGATGACGGCGACCGCGACCACGAGCAGCCACGCCAGTACGGCGTACGCGTCGCGTTCGTTGACCGAGCTGACCAGGAAGTCGCCGAGTCCACGCCACTGGAACACGGTCTCGGTGATCACCGCCCCCGAGATCAGGGCGGCGAAGTCGAGCGCGGTGATCGTCACCATCGGGATCAGTGCGGTCCGCAGTGCGTGTTTGATCACCACCCGACGTCGCGAGAGACCCTTCGCCCGCGCGAACAGGACGTAGTCGCTGTTCAGTACGTCGAGCATCGAGGCCCGCTGGAAGCGGCTCCACGCACCGAACGAGATCAGCGCCAGCGAGATGGTCGGCAGCACCAGGTGGCCGGCCGCATCGGTGAGATGAGCCCACGTCCCGCCCTCCACGATGACCGATCTCTCCCCGATCGTGGAGACGACCTGCCGGCCGACCAGATTGTTCAGCGAGATCCCACCCTGCTTGAGCAGTACCGCGAACCAGAACGACGGCATCGACAGGAACAGGAATGCGGCGAAGGTGAAGCCGTAGTCGATCCCGGAGTACTGCTTCACCGCACTGACCACGCCGACGAACACCGCCAGCAGCAGCGCGAGAACGACGGCGACCGCGATCAGCCGCAGCGTGACGCCGAACCGGGTGACGATCTCGTGGCCGATGTCGACGTTGGTGCGCACCGACGGCCCGAAGTCGCCGTGCACCACCCCGGTGATCCAGGTCCAATAGCGCTGCAGGACCGGCTGATCCAGATGGAGGCGCTCCGCCTCGACCGCGACGACCTGCGGCGACGGTGGCGGGTTGCGTCCCTTCAGGTTCGCCAGCGGATCCCCTGACAGCGTGACGAGCAGGAAAACGATGAACGTCGACGCGATGATCACCGGGATCGACACCAGCAACCGGCGGATGGTGTAGGTCAGCACGTCGGCCTACCGCGCCGCTGTGATCGCGTCGAACACGGCGGTCGCACTCGGGTCGAGTTGGGCCTGCGTCGTCTGGTCGTTCCCGAGCAGCACCACCGCGATCCCGTCGTCGGGGAACAACGCATGCATCGCGTGGAAGCCGCCGACCGTACCGTTGTGCCAGATGAGCGGTTTGCCCTCGTACGTCTGGGCGACCCATCCACACGCATAACTGCCGAGGCTCGGCGTGAACATCAGCTTCAGCGTCTCGGCCCTGAACAGCCCCGGCCGCAGCAGCGCCGCATCCCATCGCGCGAGGTCTCCCGCGGTCCCGGTGATTCCACCCGCGCCCAGCATCCACGGCAGGTTCCACTGGTACGCCCGGTGTACGCCGTCCGCCTCGGCGTAGTAGCCGAGGGCAACGTCCCGGCTGCCCAGCGCCGGGTAGCTCTGCCTGGTGTCGCGCATCCGCAGTGGCCGGAAGAACGACTGCGCGAGGTACTCCCCCAGCGTCATCCGGGTCACCTTCTGCACGACCAGCCCCAGCAGGAGGTAGTTGGTGTTGCTGTAGGCGTACTGCGATCCCGGTGGGAACTGCAGCGGCAGGGTCTGCAGTTTCGCCACTACCTCCGAGTGATCCCGCTCGCCGCTCGCGACAAAGGCGTCGTACGCCGGTTCGAACAGCGGGAACTGGTTGTAGTCGATGATGCCGCTGACCTGCTGCAGCAGTTGGAGCAGCGTGATGGCGGCCCCGCGTGGATAAGCAGGCAGGTACTTGCCGAGGGGATCGTGGACGGAGAGCTTGCCGCGTTCGTGCAGCCGCAGTACCGCGGCCGAGGTGAAGCCCTTGCTGATCGAGCCAAGGTTGTAGATCGTGTCGCCGGTCGCCGAGCGCCGGCCCCGGGACAGGTGCAGCCGGTCGTCCAGCTGCTCGACCTCGAAGAAGTCCTCGCCGGTGAACACGTCGGGCTTGCCACGGTCGCGCAGTCCGTAACCCTTCGTGAAGATCGTGCGGCCGTGCTTGCTCACCGCAACGGTGATGCCGACGCCGGGCGGCTGGATCGCCGCCACGATCTCGTCGATCCGCTGGATCGTCCCGCGGGCGGACCCCGCTGTCGCCTCGGCCGGCGCCGTCAGACTCGCCGCGGCGACGCCGGCCAGGGACGCCGTCAGGAGCGTCCGTCTCGAGGGTGTGCTCGCCATTCCCGACCTCCGTGTCGTCGTCCGGACCTCGCAGCCCAGTGCAGCCGGTGGGTCCAGGTCGGCTCTTCGTTGTATCGCACACAAGATTGGCTCCGACTTCGGCCGATTGGACGAGTACCGCGGCCGTCGCAGCGGCTCAGGATGCTCGCATGTCGACGACCCTGATCATTCGAGGCGGTACTGTCCACGACGGCACCGGCGGCCCCGGCCGGGCCGCCGATGTCGTGATCGAGAACGACCGCATCGTCGCGATCGGGCCCGGCCTGGCCCGCGACGACCAGGACGCCGAGGTCCTGGACGCGACCGGTCTGGCGGTCGCCCCGGGCTTCGTGAACGTCCTGAGTCACTCCTACTTCACCCTCGAACGCGACGGCCGCGGACTGTCCGACCTGTACCAGGGCGTCACCACGCAGATCTTCGGCGAGGGAATCTCGATCGGCCCGTTCACCCCGGAGATCCGGGCCGAGCTCGAAGCGACCCGCGACGCGGGCGATCCCGAGCTGGTCTGGGACCGGCTCTCGGAGTTCCTCGCCCACCTCGAGACCAAGGGCGTCATCCAGAACGTCGCCAGCTTCGTCGGAGCGCACAACCTGCGGATGATCGGCGCCGGCGCGGACGACCGTCCGATGACCGCGGCCGAACTGGCGAACGTCACCGGCATCCTGGACGAGGAACTCGCCGACGGCGCCCTGGGGATCGGCTCCGCCCTCATCTACCCACCCGGCTGCTTCGCCTCGACCGACGAACTGGTTGCCTTGTCCACGGTCATCGCCAAGCGGGGTGGCATGTACATCTCGCACATGCGCAGCGAGGGCGACCATTTCCTCGAGGCCGTCGACGAGCTGATCGAGATCGGCCGCCGCGCCGGAGTCCACGCGGAGATCTACCACCTCAAGGCGGCGGGACGGCACAACTGGCCGAAGATGGCGCAGGCGATCGAGCGCGTCGAGGCGGCCCGCGCGACCGGCCAGCCGGTCACCGCGGACATCTATCCGTACCTGGCCGGTCAGACCTCGCTGGGGGCATCGATCCCGCCGGACTTCCACGACGGTGGCCATGAGGCGCTCGCCGCACGCCTGGCCGACCCCGCCGAGCGGGCCCGGATCCGGGAAGCGGTCGTGACGCCCTCCCCACGCTGGGAGAACCTCTACCTCGCCGCCGGCGGCGCCGACGGTGTGATGCTGCTCCCCGATCCGAACGGCCCGGCCGCGAAGTACCGCGGACTCAGCCTGCAGCAGGCAGCCGAGGCCGACAGCCAGGATCCGGTCGAGATGCTCTGCCGCCTGGTCGAGCAGGAACCGTCGCTGAGTGCGATGTACTTCATGATGGACGAGGACGTGCTGCGCAGCGCGCTCCGCAATCCCTGGGTCTCGGTCGGTTCGGACGCGCAGACGTTCGCGACCGAGGCGCCGTACTCGGACGGTGCGACGCATCCGCGCTCCTACGGCACGTTCGCCCGCATCCTCGGCCGGTACGTCCGCGAGGAGTCGCTGCTGAGCCTGCCCGAAGCGGTCCGCCGGATGACCAGTCTGCCGGCCGGCAACCTCGGTCTGAGCAATCGCGGCGTGCTTGCTCCGGGCAACTACGCGGACGTGATCGCGTTCGACGCCGGTACCGTCGCCGACCGGGCGACGTACGAGGAACCGCACCAGTACGCCGTCGGCATGCGGCACGTCGTCGTCAACGGGACGGTCGCGCTCGCCGGCGGCGCACCCACCGGCAACCTGCCCGGCCGCGCGCTGCGCCGTGGCCAGTAGCCCCGCGAAGGAGAAGGCATGAAGGAACAGCTGGAGCAGGTGCTCGGGCCAGTGCATGCGCAGGCCTGGGTGCACGCGGTCGACCTCACCACCGGCAAGGAGGCCGGGTACGGCGAGGACACCGCGGTGGTACTGGCGAGCGTGTTCAAGATCCCCGTACTGGTGGAGTTGTTCCGCCGGTTCGGCGACGGCCGGCTCGATCCGGCGACGCGGATGGACGTACCGGTCGACGGTCGCTCCGCCGGGCCGACCGGGTTGTCGGTGATGGCCGGACCGATCGAGCTGTCGCTGCACGATCTGGCGTACTGGATGATGAGCGTCAGCGACAACGCGGCCACCGACATCCTCGTCAACCTGCTCGGCACCGAGTCGATCAACGCGACCGTGCGCGAGCTCGGACTGACCGCGACCCGGGTCGACGGCACCTGCGACGACATCTACCAGACCATCTACGCCGACATCCCGGACACCGACGAGCTCGAACTGGAGGCCTGGCGAGCCGCCCGGGCGATCGATCCCGCGCGCACCCTGCAGGCCTCGACGGTACGCGACATCACCAGACTGCTCGCCGCGATCTGGAACGACGAGGCGGCGCCTCCCGAGCAGTGCGCGGAGATGCGTCGCATTCTCGCGGGGCAAGCCTGGCCGCACCGACTCCGCAGCGCGTTCACCGAGACGGGCACGATCGTCAGCGCCAAGACCGGCACGCTCCGGTTCTGGCGGAACGAGGCAGGCGTCGTCCGAACTCCCGACGGAAGCCGGTACGCCGTCGCGTCGTTCGTCCGGACCGACGACCCGGACTACCGTCTCCCCGCGGTCGACGCGGCAGTGGGGTCCGTCGCGCGGATCCTGGTCGACAATCTCAGGTCGGTCCCGACCAAGCTCCGTACGCCGGTCACCGCGACTGCGTCGACCCCGGACGAGATCCGCGCGTACGCCGGAGAGCTCGGCGCCGAGATCTGGTTGCACGCGCGTGACCTCGCCACCGGCCGGACGGTCGGCGTCGACGCGGAGACGCCGGTGGTCACCGCCTCGGTTCTGAAGGTCCCGGTGGCGCTCGAACTCGCGCGCCAGGCTGTGGCCGGCGAGGTGGATCTGACCGAACGGATCACGGTGCCGACCGAGGGCCTCGTCCCTTCGCCGTACGGGCTGGCCATGCACCGCGATCCGGCGCTCATCTCCTACGACGACCTCGCCCTGCTGATGATGGTGATCAGCGACAACGTGGCCACTGATCTCGTGATCGATCGGGTCGGCAAGGACCGTGTGGCCGCACTGCTGGCCGAGCTCGGGTTGCCGGGGACCGCCGTACCGCAGAACTGTGCGGAGATCCTGGCGTCGATCGAGGCCGACCTCGCGATCAGCTACACCGACGACGAACGCGAGCTGGCCGACGTACCGGTGGAGCAGTTGCGTGCGCTGCGGGCACTCGATCCGGCCGGGACCTGCCGGACGACACCGGACGAGATCACCAGCCTGCTGGCCGGCATCTGGCGCGACGAGGCCGCCGACCCGGAGGCCTGTGCGCTGGTGCGCGGCTGGATGGGCAAGCAGGTCTGGCCGCATCGGCTCAGCAGCGGATTCCCCGGTGACGAGGTCACGGTCAGCGGCAAGACGGGCACGCTGCCGCTCGTCCGCAACGAGGTCGGCGTGGTCGAGTTCCCCGACGGCGGCCGGTACGCCGTGGGCGTCTTCACCCGGGCCGCCGACCCGGCTCCCAATGCCCCGCAGTTCGACGGGCTGATCGGCTGGGCGGCCGCGCAGGCCGTGGCCCAGCTGCGTTCCTGACCCTTCTCATCCCCTGGAGCCGACATGGCTTTGCGAACCGCAGTCGTGGCCGCCGCTGGTGCCGCCGCACTGCTGCTGGCCGCGTGCAGCGGCGGTGGCGGTACGACGAACTCCGGCGACGGCCGCGTGTCCGATCCGCTCAACACCGCGAACACCGCCACCGTACGATCCGGCGGCACCGTGACCTACACGATCACCTACCCGATCTCGAACTGGAACGTGCTGAACTCCGGCGGCGCGACGTACTCGGTGCTGGACATCTCCAGCGTGCTGCTGCCAGGCGTGTTCCTGATTCAGCCGGACGGATCGCTGGCCCCGAACGAGCCGGTCGCCACGAAGGTCGAGAAGGTCGCCGATTCACCGCAGACGATCCGCTACACGATCAACCCGAAGGCGGTCTGGTCCGACGGTACGCCGATCTCGGCCGACGACTTCGCCTACACCTGGCGGGTGCTCGACCCGCGCCAGTGCCCGAAGTGCCAGGCGTCCAACACGGCCGGGTACGACCGGATCAAGTCGGTCACCGGGTCGAACGGCGGCAAGACGGTGACGGTCGTGTTCGACCAGTCGTACGTCGACTGGAAGGCACTGTTCTCCCCGATCCTGCCGGCGCACGTGGCCGCGACGTACGGGTCGGTGACGACGCCGGCCGGGCTCGAGAAGAGCTTCAACGAGGGGTTCGCGAAGAACGTGCCGAAGTTCTCGGCCGGGCCGTTCAAGATCCAGGAGTACACCTCGGACGGCTCGGTGGTGATGGTCCGCAACGACAAGTGGTACGGCAAGGCGCCGAACCTCGACAAGCTGGTGTTCCGCCTGATCACCGACGTCTCACAGCAGCCGACCTCACTGGCGAACGGCGAGGTCGACGTGATCTACCCGAACCCGCAGGTCGACATCGTCCAGCAGGTCGACGACCTGCCCGGGGTGAAGTACCAGGTCACGCCCGGCGCGTCGGTCCATCAGGTCTGGCTCAACCTGAACGCACCGACGCTGAAGAACATCGCGCTGCGCAAGGCGATCATCCAGGCCGTCAACGTGCAGGGCGTGATCGACAAGACGATCGGGCAGTTCGACCCCACCGCCAAACCGTTGCGCAGTCACCTCTTCATCGAGGGCTATCCGGGCTACTCGGACGTGGACACGGCGAACGAGTACGGCATCGGCGACGTGGAGAAGGCCAAGAAGACCCTGACCGATGCCGGCTACACCGGGGTCGGGTCGAAGGTCGTCGCGCCGGATGGTACGCCGGTACCGACGCTGCGGTTCATCGTTCAAGCCGGTGACAAGCTCCGTGCCAGCGAGGCGCAACTCGTGCAGGCGGCGGTCGCGCCGCTGGGCATCCAGGTCAAGTCCACCCCGGTGCCGAACACGATCGACGGAGTCCAGGCCGGCAACTGGGACCTGACCGTGGGCACCGTGACGCAGTCACCGTTCTCGGCCACCAGCAACATCCCCTACTACCTGAGCTGTCCCGCAGGGGTCACCTTCTGCCGGTTCAACCTGGGCAAGTACGGCAACCCGAAGGTGGACAAACTGCTGAACGCGGCACTGTCCGCGACCAGCGCCGACGTCGCGACGAAGGATCTGCAGGAGGCCGACAAGATCGTGTCCTCGGACTACGCGATCCTGCCGCTCTACCAGAACCGGTCGTTCCTGGCCTACAGCGCGAAGCTCGGCAACATCCGGGAGAACAGCCTGGCGTTCCCCACCTACAACACCGAGCAGTGGGGACTGCTGGACGGCTCATGACGACCACCGCGGAAGGACGACCCCGATGCACGACCTGATGCTGGCAGATCTCGAGCGGCTGATCTGCTGCGAGTCGCCGTCGTCAGACCTCGACGCCCTGCACCGCTGCGCGGATGTCCTGACCGGCATCGGTACGACGTGCCTCGGCCAAGCACCGGTCCGGACGGAGGCCGGCGGCCGACCGGTCCTCCGGTTCGGACCGGCCGACCCGGCCGTCCTGCTGCTCGGGCACCTGGACACGGTCCACCCGATCGGCACGCTCGAGCAGACGCCGTACCGAGTGATCGACGGGCGCGTCTACGGGCCTGGCGTGTTCGATATGAAGGTGGGACTGGTGCAGGCCGTGCATGCGATGGCTGCTTGCACTGCCCGCGACTACGTGGGCCTGCTGGTCACTGCGGACGAGGAGCTGGGCTCCCCGGCCAGCCGTGAGGTGATCGAGTCGGCGGCCGTGCGGAGTCGCGCCGTACTGGTGCTCGAGGCAAGCGTCGACGGCAGGCTCAAGACGGCTCGGAAGGGTGTGTCCACCTACGAGTTGCAGTTCACCGGGCGGGCGGCACATGCCGGCCTGGAGCCGGAGAAGGGTGCCAACACGAGCCTTGCGCTCGCGCAGGCGATCCTCGCGGTCAGCGATCTCGCGGACACCTCGGTCGGGACCACCGTCACTCCGACGGTGGCCCGGTCGGGCGTGACGATCAACACGGTTCCGGACACCGCGTCTCTCGCGATCGATGTGCGGGCCGCGAGCAAGGAGGAGCAGGAACGCGTGGACAAGGCGATCCGTGCCCTGCCCAGCCCGGTCGACGGCGTGTCGATCGAGGTACTGGGCGGGATCAATCGCCCACCGCTGGAAGAGAGCCTGTCGGCGGAGCTGTTCGCCCTCGCACAGGACGTTGCCGGTGAGCTCGGTCTGCCATCGTTGGAAGGGGCTCACGTGGGCGGCGGGTCGGACGGAAACTTCACCGCCGGACTCGGAATCCCGACGCTTGACGGACTAGGTGCCGTGGGCAACGGCGCGCACACGGTCCACGAGTGGGCCGACGTCGCCGCGCTCGGCGAGCGCACGCGGCTGCTGACGGGATTGATCGACCGTATCGCCGCCGGAGCGCGCGGATGACGGCCGTGCTCGAGGCCGAGGTGCGCGAGGCCCGGAAGGTGGCCGATGCGGTCGCCCGGGCCCGGGACCTGACCATTCGCGAGCTGCACGAGCCGATCGAGCATCGCGATGCGGAACGTCTCCTCGGGCGGGTCTGGCGCACCGGTCCGGCCAGCCCCCCGGTGTCGGGCGACCTGATGCGCGCTCTGTCGCACGCCGGTGCGTACGTCGCGGGCGCCTTCCTGGACGGCGAACTGGTCGGTGTCACCGCGGCATTCCTGGCCAACCGACCCGGCTCGTCCGCCGAGCTGCACTCGCACATCACCGGCGTCTTGTCCGAGGTTCGGGGCCGGCAGGTCGGCTGGGCGTTGAAGCTGCACCAGCGGGCCTGGTCGCTGGAACGCGGGATCGAGTCGATCGCGTGGACCTTCGACCCGCTCGTCCGCCGCAACGCGTACTTCAACCTGACCAAGCTCGGCGCGCACGTGGTGTCGTACCTGGTCGACTTCTACGGCGAGATGGCCGACGGCGTCAACGCCGGTCAGGGCAGCGACCGGCTCCTGGTGCGCTGGCCGCTGCGGGCTCCCGACGTGATCGCGGCCGCGGCGGGCCATCACATCGAGACACCTGTGGCAGCGGGCGCAACGATCCTCGACACCGACGGCGACGGTCGACCGCGCCGGCTGGCGATGCCGGACGGGCCGACGATCCGGTGCGCCGTACCGGCCGACATCGAGGGAATGCGGCTGGACGACCCCGCGCTCGCGCAGGTCTGGCGAATGGAGGTCCGGACGGCGTTCCAGGAGGTACTGGCGAGCGGGGCCCGGGTGGCCGGAGTGACGAAGGACGGCTGGTACGTGTTCACGAGGGAGAGGAAGAACCGTTGAAGATCACAGGTGTCGAGCTGCGGCGGATCGGGCTGCCGCTGGTGGCTCCGTTCGAGACGTCCTTCGGTGCGCAGACCCATCGCGACATCCTGCTGCTCCGCGTGGTGACCGCGGACAGCGAGGGCTGGGGCGAGTGCGTGGCGATGTCGGAGCCGGTCTACTCCCCCGAGTACGTCGACGGTGCGGCCGACGTACTGCGTCGATTCCTGCTCCCCGCAGTCGCCGCCGCTGGGCCGATTACTGCTCCGCTCGTTGCCGAGGTACTGGCGCCGTACCACGGTCATCCGATGGCCAAGGCGGCGCTGGAGGCCGCGGTGCTGGACGCGCAACTGAAGGCGGCAGGCATGTCGTTCGGTGACTACCTCGGTGCGGTCAAGCCGTCCGTGCCGGCCGGGGTCTCGGTCGGGATCATGGCGTCGGTCGACGTACTGCTCGAGGCTGTCGGCGGCTATCTGTCCGAGGGGTACGTACGGATCAAGCTCAAGATCAAGCCCGGTTGGGATCTGGAGCCGGTGCGTGCCGTGCGAGAGCGGTTCGGTGACGACCTGATCCTGCAGGTCGACGCCAACACGGCGTACGAGGTCCGGGACGCCCGGCACCTGGCGCAGCTCGACGCCTTCGACCTCGCGCTGATCGAGCAGCCGCTGCCGGAGGACGACCTGCGCGGCCACGCCGAGCTGGCACGGATGATGTCGACCCCGATCTGCCTGGACGAGTCGATCACCTCGGCACGGTCCGCGGCGGATGCGATCGCCATCGGAGCCACCTCGGTGGTGAACGTCAAACCCGGTCGCGTCGGCGGCTACCTCGAGGCCCGGCGGGTTCACGACGTGTGCGCCGCGAACGGAGTCCCGGTGTGGTGCGGCGGAATGCTGGAGACGGGCATCGGACGCGCGGCCAACGTGGCGCTGGCGGCCCTGCCAGGCTTCACGTTGCCCGGTGACACCAGCGCTTCCAACCGGTACTACGCCCGCGACGTGACTACGCCGTTCGTGCTCGACGGCGGGCATGTCACCGTGCCGACCGGTCCCGGCCTTGGTGTCGACATCGACCGCGACTGGCTGGACGAGATCACGACCGGAGTGGAGTGGGTCGCGTTCTCCTGATCATGCGTCCCCGGCGAGCCGGCGAAGCCGCAGTTGCAACATCGTGGCCAGCCGGACGTCGGGGTCGTCCAGGTCGAGACCGCTGATCTCGCACAGCCGGCGCAGGCGGTAGCGGAACGAGTTCGGGTGCAGGTGAACCGCGGCGGCCGCGTCCGCGACGTTGCCGAAGGCATCGAGATAGGCGACCAGGGTGTCGACGAAGCCGATCTCGTGCCGGTCGTCGTACTCGATCAGCGTGGCCAGCGGTCCCAGATGCAGCTCGCCGTCCTCGGTGACGAGGTCGGCGAGCCGGAGCAGGAGTGACTCGGCCTGGACGTCGTCGAAGCGGGCGATCCGGCGGCCGCGGCGATCCGCCTGCAACACCCGGAGCGCCCGGTCCGCCTCCCGGCGGGACAGCGCGACCTCGGCGAGCGACTCGGTTGTCCGGCCGACGCCGATCACGGCGTCGGCGCGGGCACCGATCCGGGCCAGGAAGTCCTCGGCCAGCCGGATGATGTCGCGATCGCCGTTCAGCACCGTTCGCGTCGAACCGTGGCCGGCCGGGAGGACGACGTACGTGACCCCACCCACCAGAGCGGCCGCCGACCTCGGGTGGACCGCGGCGAAGTGGAGAGCCAGCGCATCGCGCAGCCGTTGGGAAGCGGCCTCGTTGTCAGCCGCGTCGCCCGCGAGGACCTGAGCGGCCATCACACACAGCCGGCCGTCGGCCAGACCGAGTCTCTGTGCGGCCTCAGACGCACCCGCGCCACCTTCCAGCACAGTAGCGACCAGGTCGGCGCTGAGCCGTCGCTCGACATCCGCGCCGGCCCGGGCCCGAAGCATGTGCAAGGCAACAATCCGCGCGGAGTCGGCGAAGGCCGCGGCACGATCGGCGGTCAGTGGCCCCCGGGCGACGGCCCACATCGACCCCAGTACTTCGTTGCCTGCCCGCACGGCGATGGCGACGCGGGGCAGCATCTCGTCGGTCAGCGCCTCGACGTACACCGGCTCGTCGCCGTGGAAGAGCTCACGGAACGCGCCGCGCTCGTGCAGCATCCGGGTGTACCGGTCTGGCACCTGACGGCCCAGGATCGTCTCGACGCGGCCGGGGTCGGACTCCTCCTGATGCCCGGAGAACGCCAGCACCCGCGATGCCCGGTCCTCGATCGTGACCGGCGCGTCCAGTAAGGCACCGACCGCGTTCGCGAGGGCGAAGAGATCGCCGGCCGGTGCGCCCGCGAAGTCGTCCGTGCCGCCGACCATGTCGGCTGAGGCCAGTGACATCGTCCGGAGCAGCGCCGCCACGTGCGACCACGACGCCGCCCGGGTCAGCCCGAGCAGCGCGACCGAGCTCTCCCGGACCGCCCTGACGACCGCCTCGGAGGTCTCGACCGGATGCTTCACGACGAGCCCGATCGCACCGCACTCACCGAGCCGCCGCAGCAACTCGACCGTCGTCTCCGCGTCCCGGACGCCGACCCCGAGCACCAACTCCCCCGGACTGACCACCAACTCGTCGTCCGGGTCGTAGATCAGTACACCGGTCAGCTCCGCGTCGAGCTTCCCCGGCGACGCGACCACATCCAGCAACGTCCGCCCGAGATCCTCGAGCACGCGCGAAAGCTTCGACCTCGCCTGACCACTCATTGCCCACCGATCCTAGTACCGCCCCACATCGTTGCGCTGCCAACCGACTCGCCTCTGCAACCGAACGCCGCCACGCGGACCGCCCCTGGCGGGCGCCGCTGGGTCGGCGCCGATGGTGGGTCAGCCCATCGGAGTGTGGGTTGGCCCACGGCATCCGGCTGGCCAACCCCGCGTCCGGTGGGTCAGCCCATCAGACGGGGCTGGGCAGGTGGGGTGGCGGCGCGGGGCACACAGCGGTTGGGGTGGGGGGAGGATGTCGAGTGGGCGGGAATCCGGGCACCTCCGTCGGAGGGATCAGGCTCCCGCTGGCGGACGAAAGGCGCCGATCAGCTTCCGGTACGCCGACGGGTTGCTGAGCAGATCGGTGTTGTCGGCGAACTGGTCGATGGCGCCGAACATCCCGAGCGCCCGCACCCGTGGGTCGGTGACCGTGGCCTGGCAGGCGTCGACGAAGCGTTCGGCGCCGAGCACCATCGCCGGTCGGTCGAAGAACTGATGTGGAGACGGATCGACCTCGGGCGTGATCCCCAACGCGTTGTGGCGCCGCGCGACCAGCTCGTACGCCGTGGTCAGCGCGCGCTCCCGATCGGCGTGGTCGCCGGCCGCGACCACCTCAGCCAGCACTCGGTCCAGTCTGTCCGCGTGCCCGAGCCGGCCGAACGCCGTACCGAGCCATTTCGTGTACGGCGCGTAGGCGCGCGACTGGAGCAGCGCAAGGCGCATCAGGTCCCGGACCAGCCGGGTCGCGACGACACGGGAGCCCAGCTCATCGCCGACCTCGTGCGCACGCTGGACGAACGGCTCCTCCTGCGCGATCCGCGACCACTGACACGTGAGCAACCAGCGCCACAGCTCGTCCGGATACCAGTGCAGTGCGGCCCGGACCGGCTCGAGCCGACCATCGTCGGCGTACACCGCACCTGCGACCACACCCTGCAACTGCTGCTGTGGCGTGACCATCCAATCCTCGAGGCTGACGCCCTTGCTGGCATCGAATCCGAGGTGATCGACCAGCCAGCCGGACAGCGTCGTGACCGTGATGTGGTGAGTCGGCTCCTGCGCATCCCACCCGAACCGCACCGCGTGACCGTCGTACTCCTCCGGCAGGTTGGCCTCGATCGCCTCCCGCACCGGCTCGACCTCGTCGACGAACACCTGCAACCGCGGACCCCAGCCATGGTCCATCGACCGCTCGGTGTCATACCCCAGTACGTCGGACCCCCACCCGAGCAACCCGGCCGCGTGCGGAACCTCCACCACCGGCCTGATCACCTCGGCATAGAACCCACGACTGACCTCGAGCGCCGACCGAAATCCCGTCACCACCCCATCATCGGGCGAATCGAGGTTCATCCTGGGTCCGAGCCAAACTAGGGCATGTCGAAGTACCGGCGCGTGCTCCGACGTTGCGGGAAAGGTGTGACCTCGGCTACGGAAGGTGTTTGAAATGGGAACCACGGTTACTGCTGATCTGTTCATCTCTGCGGACGGTTGGGCCCGCGGAGCGGAGTCGCCGGGGTACTTCGGGTACCTCGGGCCGGATCTGCAGCAGTGGATCGACGAGGAGGGGGCACGGCCGCAGCATGTGCTGATGGGGCGCCGGACCTACGAGGCGCTGGCCGGGTTGCCGGAGGAGGTGAAGGACGCCGGATACGAGCGGATGGCGAACCTGCCGAAGACGGTGTTCTCACGGACGCTGAAGTCGGTCGAGTGGCCGAACAGTACGATCGAGTCCGACGATCTGGTCAAGTCGGTGCTCGCGCTCAAGGAGAGCAGCGACGTACCGCTGCGCACGATGGGCAGCATGTCGGTGGTGAAGCAGCTGGTCAACGCGGGTGTGCTGGACAACCTTCGGCTGATGGTGTTCCCGCTGTTCTGCGGCCCGACCGGACGCGAGTGGGCGTACGACGGGCTGAACGAATCCGAGCTGACCCTCACCAGTCAGCGCGTCCTCGACAACCGCATTCTCCTGGTCGAGTACACGCCGACAGGCAATCCGATCCCCCGCTGAGGTTGGCCGCGGCTACTCCTTGCGGCACGCTATAGTCCAAGCAACCATACGGTTGCAATCGGAGGTTGTCGTGGGCTTTCCCGATCGGATCGAGCGGGTGCTGGAGCTTGCCCACCCGCCGGAGAAGGTGTGGACCGCGCTGACCACAGCCGAGGGCCTGGGCACGTGGTTCGGGAACGAGGCGACGATCGATCTCCGGCCGGGCGGTGTTGCGCGGCTGACCTGGACCAGCGGTGACACCGCCGAGCTGACCCTGGAGCGCGTCGAGGAGCCGACGGTCTTCGCGTTCACCTGGCACATCTACGGACTGCCCGCCGACGACCCGCGCCGGACGTACGTCGAGTTCTCCCTCGAACCGACCGGCACCGGCACCCGGCTCACCGTGGTCGAGTCCGGCTTCGCCCAACTACCACAGGAGGCACACGACAAGGCGTTCGGCGGCAACAGCACCGGCTGGACCCACGAACTCGGCGAACTGGTCGACTACCTCGATGCCGCCTGAGTCCGGTACGCCGTCAGCACCCGACGTCGAGGCGGTCGCGGAGCAGGTGTTCGTCGCCCTCGCCGACCCGAGCCGGCGCAACATCCTGGCCGCCCTCGCGGTCGGCGGCCCGGCGACCGCCACCGACTTGGCGAACCGCCTGCCGATCACCCGGCAGGCGATCGCCAAGCACCTGACGCTGCTGTCCGAGGCCGGCCTCGTCACCGCCGAACACGGCGAGCGTCGCCGTGTCCGCTACCGGCTCCAGTCCGCGCCGATGCAGGTGGCACAGCAGTTCCTCGCTGCACTGGCCCGGGACTGGGACACCAACCTCGATGCCCTACGCAACCACCTCGACAGCTGACCTCAAGCGGATGACCTGACTCGCGTAATCACCGGTCAAGGTCAGCGACAACCCGTGGCTCATCAGCAGGGCACCCGACACCGACGTCTCACCGACCTGGTACGTCGCCGAAGCGTCCAAGCCCTGCAAGCGAAGTGGTCGCGGCGCACTGTCGTACTGCTGTGCCTCCTGATACACGAGTACGACGGACTCCGTGCGATCAGCCGTCACGTACTGGACCGCCGACGCCGATCGACCAGGCTCACCCAGGCGGTACTGCGATCCGTGCTGCACGACGTGCCGGATGTCCTTGTACGCCGCGATCAACGACTTCGCCAACGCGAGCTCGTCGGCCGACCATTCGGTCAGATCTCCACCAATTCCGAGTACGCCGGCCATCGCGACGTGAAAGCGGTAGGTCAGCGGGACCTGACGCCTGTTGATGAACGTCGGCAGGTCCGTCACCCAGCACGACATCGTGCGGGCCGGATAGACCTGGCTGAACCCGTGCTGGATGTAGCGGCGATCCAGCGCGTCGGTGTTGTCCGAGGTCCAGAACTGGTCGGTGCGAGCCATCATCCCGAGGTCGACCCGGCCACCGCCGCCCGAGCACGCCTCGATCGCGACCCCGGGATGTTTCGCCCGGAGCGCGTCGATGATCGCGTACACCGCCGTCACGTGGTCGAACCAGATCCGCCCCTGCCGGTCGGGTTCGGCCGGCCAGCCGGTGTCGGCGAACGGGCGGTTCATGTCCCACTTCACGAACTGGAGATCGTTCGAGCTCAGCAGTTCGTCCAGCACACCGAGAACCCAGTCGGCGACGTCCGGCCGGGCCAGGTTGAGGACCAACTGGTTGCGCATCAGCGCGGGTTCGCGCCCGTCGAAGTGGTACACCCAGTCCGGATGAGCGCGGTAGAGGTCCGAGTCCGGATTCACCATCTCGGGTTCGACCCACAGGCCGAAGCCCATGCCGAGCGCGTGGACCTTCGAAATCAGCGGTTGCAGCCCGTTCGGAAAACGGTCCGGGTTCACCGACCAGTCTCCCAGCCCGGTCCGGTCGTCGACCCGTCGGCCGAACCAGCCGTCGTCCAGCACGAACAGCTCGCAGCCGAGGTCGGCCGCCTGCGTGGCGAGCTCGACCTGGCCCGCCTCGTCCACGTCGAACTCGGTCGCCTCCCACGAGTTGAACAACACCGGACGGACCTCAGTTGCCCGTGGCAACACGTGCCTCAGTGCGAACGAGTGCCACGCGCGGCTGGTCGTACCAAAACCGCCGGTGCTGAACAGACCCGAGGTCACCGGCGTCTGCAGCTGCTCTCCTGGCTCCAGCCGGCGCGGCCCGAAGTCCTCGTGGCCCCAGCCGAACAGCACCTGCACCGGCTCATCGAGTTCGCGCTGGGCCAGCAGTCGCCACGACCCGCTCCAGTGCAGAGCCGCGCTGTAAACCTCGCCGTGCTCCTCGGTCGCTGATCCGTCGTCGATCGCGAACCACGGGTTGGCGTGGTGGCTCGTGATCCCCCGTCGACTCTCCAGCACGAACCGCCCCTCGGCCAGGTCGGTCCGGCCGAGGCGGGTCTCGGCCGCCCACCGCCCGGTCAGATGCGACATCCGGTACTGCGCCTGTTCCGGCATCACCCATGCGGCCGAGTCGAGGCGATGCACATCGACCGCATCACCCGACTCGTTCCGCAGCGTCACCCACCGGTCGATCACGTCGCAGTCGTCGTACACCCGGTAATGCAGGCCAATCCTGACCTCGCGGGCGTCGAACAGCAGTTCGAGCTCACGGCCGTCGTGGACGACATGCCCCGCGAACGACCACTCGGTACTGCGGACGTCCCCGAAGCCGAGCGACAACGCGGCCCGTCCGAACTGCAGGCGTCCGTCGAGCGGGTACTCCTCATGGCCGTTGGCCGGCGACCGAAAGCTCGGCCACTCCCCGGCCAACCTGGCCGCCGTACTCGTCGCCAGGTGCGCCGCGTCGGCCGGCGTGATCCTGTCACCCCAGTGCGTGTGAATCGGGATGTCGTCGTCGCCGAGGTAGGCCGAGTACGACGTACCGGGCGTGGTGAGCAGCAGGACCCGGTTCTCGAAGAAGACAGTCACTTGACCGCCCCCGCGGTGAGACCGGCGACGAACTGCTTCTGCAGGGCGACGAAGAACAGCAACACCGGCAACGACGCCAGGAACGAGAAGGCGTACAGGGTGCCGAAGTTCGTCGAGTACTCCCCCACCGATCGGTAGACGCCGACAGTGACCGTGGTGCCGGACTCCGGGCCGAGGACGATCAGCGGGGTGAGGAAGTCGTTCCAGACCCAGACGCCGAGGAAGATCATCACGCTCGCCGCGGCCGGGCGCAGGGTCGGGAAGACCACCTGCCAGAACAGGCGGAACCGGCTCGCGCCGTCGATGCTCGCGGCCTCCTCCATCTCGACCGGCACCGTGCCGATGAAGCCGGAGAAGACGAACACGCCGAACGGCAGGTAGTAGGCGACGTTCGCACAGACCACGCCGACGACGGAGTTCATCAGGCCGGCCGCGCCGAGCACCTGCGTCACCGGCTGCAGGATCACGGCGGGCGGGATCATGAGGCCGGCCAGCAGCATCAGCAGTGCCGGCCGCGTCCAGCGGGCGGTGGACCGGACCAGATAGTGCGCCAGCATTGCCGAGAGCAACGTCAGCGCCAGCACCGAGAGGACGGTGATCTGGACGCTGTTGAGCAACGCCGACCAGTACAGTCCGTCCTCGCGGCCGAGTACGGCGCCCAGGTTCGCTCCGGTCGGCGGCGTCGGCAGGCCGAGTGGCGAGGACTGGATCTCACTCGGCGGCTTCAGCATGCCCATCACCACGACGTACACCGGGAAGAAGAACAGCGCGGCCAGGGCGACCGCGGCGATCGGGCGTGCGGTCCCGAAGCGGTTCCTCACAGCTGCACCTCCCGCCGTTGCAGCAGGCGCAGGACGACGCCGCTGAGGACGACGATGATGCAGAGCATGATGGTGGCCTCCGCCGCGGCGTAGCCGATCCGGTCGCCGCGGACTCCTTTCTCGATCACGTCGAAGGCGATCGAGGCGGTGGTGTTGCGCCCCGGCCCGCCGTTGGTGAGCACGAGGATGTGCTCGTACACCTTGAAGCCGCTGATCAGCAGCATCACCGTGTTGATCGTCACCGCCGACGCGATCATCGGCCAGGTGACCGAGCCGAACCGGCGCCACCAGCCCGCGCCGTCCACGATCGCCGCCTCGTACAACTCCTTCGGTACGCCGTTCAGCCCGGCCAGGTAGACGACGACGCAGAAGCCGAGCATCTGCCAGCAGAGGATCCCGCTGATCGAGTACAGCGCGATCGACGGGTCGGACAGCCAGCCCGGCGCGGACTCGACGCCCGCGTCGGCCAGCACCTTGTTCAGTACGCCGTCCGGCCGGAGCACGCTCTGCCAGATGACGCTGACCACGATGCCGCTGAGGATCACCGGCGTGAAGAAGACCGACCGCAACAGCCGATACAGCAACGACTCGCGATCCAGCAGCAACGCGATGCCGAGACCGAGCACATTCGGTACGACGACCACGATCGCGGTCACCACGAACGTGTTCTTCAGCACCAGCCAGAACTGGTCGTCCTCGAGCAGCCGGCGGAACTGGTCCAGCCCGACCCAACTGGTCTGCGGGTCGAACCGGTTCCGGTCGGTGAACCCCTGGGCGACGGTCCATCCGATCGGAACCAGCACGAGCAACCCGTAGAGGAACAACCCGGGGAGAGCGAACCCGGAGAACTCCCGCGCCCGCCGCAGCACGGACGGCAACTCCCGGCTCTTCGGTGGCCTGCTTGGCCGCAGCATCGACTACCTTTCCTCGTCGGCTGCCGCACTACTTGAGTGCGGCGTATTCCTTGTCCAGCTTCCCGACGGCGGCCTGGGCGTCGGACTTCCCGTTCAGCAGTTCGACCGCGATCTGCTGCACCGGCACGGTCAGGTCGGCGGGCAGGCCGTTGTCACCCTGCTCGATCGACAGCGCCGGGGTGACGGTGCCGTCCTTGACGGCTTGGTTGTACAAGGCAAGCGTCGCCTTGAACAGCGGACCCATGTCGGCCGGCGGCTGGTAGCCCGCGACGGTGTTGAAGGTTCCGTCCGCCCGGGTGAAGGCGTCCGAGGTCTCCTTGTCCTTGGTCCACTCGAGCGCGAACTTCTTCGCCAGGTCGACGTTGTCCGCCTTCGCGCTGACGCTCAGCCCACCGCCGGTGAGGTTCGGCACGACCGCCTTGCCGTCGTCGGACGGCCACGGGAACACGCCCACGTCGAACTTCGGCTTGTCGTTGTCGGCCGAGGTGGCGAACCACGAACCCATCGGGTACATCGCGGCCGAGCCGGCCCGGAACGCCTTCTCGTGGTCGGCGTACGAACGGCTGGTGCCTTGCTTGTCCAGGTAGCCGAGCTTGGCCAGCTGGGCGACCTTGCCGGTGGCCTTCACGAACAGCGGGTCGGCGAAGGTCTTCGAGCCGTCCCGGATCTGCTTCGAGAAGTCCGGGTCGGACAGGTAGACGTCGGTGCCGGCCGTGCCGACCCAGGTGTACATGCTCGCGAACGTGTCCTGGCCGCCACCGCCGACGGCGATCGGCGTGATGCCCGCTGCCTTGAGCTTCGCGCACGCGGCCAGGAAGACGGTCCAGGTCTTCGGCGCAGCGGTGATGCCGGCCTTCGTGAAGTCGGCCTTGTTGTAGTAGAGCAAGGACTGCGGCTGGGCATTGGTCGGCAGCTGGTAGATCTTGCCGTTGATCGCGCCGGACTCCGGGCTGGCGAAGTCCTTCAGCTCGTCCTTGCCGAACTCGGCCAGCTGACCGCCCTCGGCGAAGCCCTGCGGGTTCACCGCGATCATGATGTCCGGCAACTGCCCCGAGCTGGCCAGTTGCTTGGCGTACGTCGTCCGGTCGACGTTCGGGGTGACCAGCTTCTTGATCTTCACCCCGGGCACCTTCTGCGACACCCGGGCGATCGCCGAGTCCCACAGCGAGGCCGGCAGGTTCGGGGTCTCGAAGGTCAGCATGGTCAGTTCGACCGTTCCGCTCGCGTCACTCGTCGACGCCTTGCCGCCGCTGGTACAGCCGGCGAGCGCTACCGTCAGAAGCGTCGCCGCCGCGACCGCGCGTGTCCACCGTGCTGAGCCTGTCCCACGTGATGGCATCGGGTTCCTCTCGATCTGGCCCGCGTGGTCGCCCCGGCGACCCACTCGGCAGTAATATGCAACTCAGTTAGCAATATTGGCGCGAGCATAAGGACGATTCATCGGATGAGTCAAGACAGAGCCGCCGGCGGCCGGATGGGCGATTCGTCGCTGTTGCGCAGACTGAACCTCGCGGCAGCCCTCGGCGCCTTCCTCGAGTCGGAGTCGCTGACGCTGCGTGGACTGCGCGCCATCGTCGGCGTCTCCCGGCCGACCGCCGAGGACCTGCTCGCCGAACTGCTCACCGAGGGCCGGGTCGAGGAGACGACCCCGCCCCGGAAGCCGGCGTCCGCCCGGGGCGCCGGCCGTCCCGCCCGGTACTTCCGCTTCCGCGCCGAATCCGGGTACGTCGCCGGACTCGACATCGGAGCCCACAAGGCGATGGCCGTGGTCAGCGACCTCCGTGGCAACACACTGGCGACCCATCGGGTCGAGCTCGACCCGGAGCTGCCCGGTCCGGACCGGGTGCAGGCTGCCGTCGATGTGGCTCGCGCGAGCTGGGCCCAGGCGCGGCTCGGCGCGGACGACATCACCGGCATCGCCTGCGGCGTGACCGGTCTGCTCAGCGCGGCCGAGGGCGTGCACGACGTCCGCGAGGGACCGGTCGGCTCAGGGCTGGCGCCGTACTCGCTGCCGGGATTCACCGAGCTCGACGTGACCGGTGAACTGTCGGAAGGGCTCGGACGGCCCGTGACCGTGGCCAACGACGTGAAGCTGGCCGCGCTCGCCGAGCACTGGAAGGGTGCCGCACGCGAGCACCGGGACATCGTCTACATGTTCGCCGGACACCGCGCCGGCGCCGGCGTGCTGATCGACGGGCAGGTGCACCAGGGCCGGCACGGCGCCGCGGGTGAGATCGGCGCCCTGCCGATGCTCGGCTGGGAGGCAGCGGTCGATCGGCTCCACGCGCGCGGTGCCGCGCTGGCCGCCGAGCAGGGTGCCGGGCCGGGGCGTGAGGGCGAGTTGGTGATCGCCTCGGCCGCCCGCCAGGACCCGGAGAGCCTGGCGGTGCTGATCGAGTTCGCCGAAGTGCTGGCGCGCGGCGCGGCCGTGCTCGCGCTGGCCGTCGACCCCGAGGTGGTCGTGCTCGGCGGCGGTATGTCGCGCGGTGGCGCGATCATCGCCGAGCCGTTCCGCCGGGAGCTGGCGAAGCTGACGCTGGTGCCGATCGAGGTGCTCAGCTCGACGATGGGCGCCGACTCGGTCGCGCTCGGAGCGGCCCGGATGGCGCTGGACACCGTGCTCGCCGAGCTGCTCGCGGTGCCCGGCAGCTGAGCCTGGGGGCTTGACCGCAGGCGGGAACCGTTGGAAAGATCGGATCTCTCAATAGGCAATCTTGTTGTCATTATTTCTCCCGCCCACCTGGAAGTGAGAGAACCCCGATGGCCCTCCGACTTGCCCGGCGCCGGCGGCGGCTCAGCGCGCTCGCCCTCGCGCTGGCCCTGCTCGCCGCGCTGCTCAGCACCACACCCGCCCGGGCGCAGGTGGAGAACCCGCGCCAGCAGTGGATGCGCGACTCCACCGCCGGGCTCTTCCTGCACTGGGGCATGTTCACCGCGCCCCGCCACACCGATTGCGCCGCCTGGGAGCGTGACGTCACCGCCGGTGGCTGGAACGCCGACTACTGGGTCGACGAGGCGCAGAAACTGCACGCGTCGTACATCGTGCTCGCCACCTTCCACAGCCGCCTCGGCTACGCCCGGCCGTGGCCGTCCAAGATCCCCGGTAGTTGCTCCACGCAACGAGACTTCCTGGGCGAACTGGTCGCGGCCGGCAAGGCCAAGGGCGTGCACGTGCTGCTCTACATGACCGACGACCCGCAGTGGCACAACGAGGTGCCCGGGGTCGAGACCCTCGATTCGGCGGCCTACTCGGCGTACAAGGGTCAGCAGGTCGACCTGACCACGCGGGACGGGTTCGGCATGTACAGCTACGACCTGTTCCACGAGGTGATGGACAACTATCCGGACCTGTCCGGCTTCTGGATCGACAACGACAACGCCTACTGGGAACAGCACGGCCTGTACGAGCAGATCCGCCAGCAGCGTCCCTCGTGGTTGCTCAGCAACAACAACGAGGACACGCCGATCATGGACACGGTGAGCAACGAGCAGAAGACCGGCATGACACCGGCCTACGACTACCCGCAGGCCACCTTTACGCCGATGCCGCGGCTGACCGAGGCGGACTACAAGCTGCCCAGCTCCGGCCAGTGGTGGTACGACGGTAGCGACAGCAAGGTCGACTACGGACTCAGCGTCGGACGGTACGTCGCCAACGCGGGATCCTCGATCAAGTCGCTGATGGCCGAGACCGCGATGGTGAACGGCAAGTTCCCGCCACAGCAGGTCGCTTTCAACAACTTCATGGCAGAGTGGCTGCCGCCCGTCTGGTCCTCGCTGGCCAAGACCAACGGCGGCGGCTACATGTACGGCGGCATGCAGCCCGGGTTCTGGAACGACGGGGCGCACGGCGTCATCACGCTCGCAGACAACGCCCGGACGCAGTACGTGCACGTGCTGACCAAGCCGAAGTCACAGGACCTGGTGAGACTGCGGGACAACGGCTACCGGATCACTGGGGTGACGGACGTCCGGACCGGGAAGAAGTTCCGGTTCAACCAGTCCGCCGGCTACCTCACCATCCTCGGGGTGACCGACTGGGACACCTACGACACGGTGTTCAAGGTGACCACGGGCGGGCAGGCCGGCCTGTATCCGCAGTCGATCCTGACCGCGACGGCCACCGCCGCCACCGCCGACCACCCGGCCTCGAACCTCGTCGACGGCAGCTACCCGGACTACTGGGACGCCAACGGGCAGTTCCCGGTCGCGACGACCCTCGACCTGGGCCGGCCGCGGTCGGCGACGTACCTGGCGGTCAACCAGACGGAGTGGTCGCCGACGCACGCACGGGAGTCGTTCGGGCGACCGGAGGACTCAGCGCGGATCAAGGACTACAAGGTGTCGGTGAGCGTCGACGGCAAGCAGTGGAAGACGGTGCGGACCAGCGCGATGCCGAGCCGGCGTGGGGTGCAGTTCATTGACATCGGCAACCAGCTCACCCGCTACCTCAAGCTCGAGGTGCTCAACACCTGGTCGGGCCCGCAGTCGCCGCCGTTCTACCGGCAGCTGAAGATCGACGAGATCAAGGTCGGCTACGCCTACCCGCAGGCTCTGGCCAACCCACTGCCACTGGAGGCGGAGTTCCACAACAGCGGTGCATCCCGGATCGAGATCTGCACGGCCTGCTCAGGCTCTGCGCAGGTGGTCGGATTGGACCGCGGCAGCGTCACCTACGAGGACATCCAGGCTCCGGCGGACGGGACCTACCGCCTGCAGCTCGACGGTACGACGTCGGCCGCCGGCACGTTCGCGATCCGCGTCAACGGTGCGGCTCCGATCACGGCCGACCTGGATGCCGGCAACCCGGAGGTCCCCGGCAGTACGGCGGTCGCCGTACCACTGAAGGCTGGTCCCAACACGATCGAGGTGTCGGGCACTGCCGGACTCGACCGGATCAGCGTCGGTCCGATGCCACCGGCGTCGTACGTGCCGAAGACGACCATGACGGTGAAGCCTTCCGGCGTCGTGTGGGTCGGTCCGGGTCAGCAGTCGGTCGAGGTGTCGGCCGATCTGCGACTGGACGAGGACTCGGTCGACAACGTGCGAATGGCTCCGGCCGTGCCGTCCGGCTGGACAGTGTCGGGCGATCCGGTCACGTCGGCCGGATTGCGGCTGGGTCAGACGATCAGCGGCTCATGGACGATCACCAGCCCGGCGTCGGGTCAGACCGGCCCCGTGCAGGTCCCGGTCGAGGTGTCGTTCGAGACGGTCGGCCTTCCGCACAAGGTGAGCAAGACCGTCCCGATCCAGGTGCGCCCGGCCGACCGGGTGTTCATGCGTGAGGCCGAGAGCTCGCTGAACCAGATCGGCAGTGCCGGTGTGACCAGTTGCTCCGGATGCTCAGGCAGCCAGAAGGTCCGCAACCTCGGCGGCTCGGACGACGCGCACGTGGTCGTTCCGGAGGTCACTGTGGCACAGGCCGGCCAGTACCAGCTCTACCTGGACTACACGGTCAACGGGACCAAGTCGTACTTCGTCTCCGTCAACGGCGGTGCCCCGACCGAGGCGTCGGTCACCGGCATCGGCAACTCCACCGTCCAGACGGTCGCCGTACCGGTCGAACTCAAGGAGGGCACGAACACCCTCCGCATCTTCAACGACGAGGATTCCGCCCCGGACCTCGACCGCATCTCCATCGGCTGAGGCTGAAGCCGACGCTCCGCAAGCCGGCCGGGACCACGCGTCCCGGCCGGCTTCGGCGGTTCAGGCGGTCAGGCGGTTCAGGCGGTGAGGCTGGACAGGTCGGCGAGGGTGGCTCGCATGATCTCGGTGATGTCGGTGTCGTGAGAGTCCGCGACCCAGCGCTCGAACGCCACCCGGAAGACCGCCACTCCGGTCTCCGCCGCGAGGGAGGCGATCTCCGGCGCGACGCCTCGCTTGCGCAGCGCCTCGGTGAAGGCCGCGGCGAGCGACGCCATCTTGATGAACTCGCGCTCGCGCAACTCCGGCGTCGCCGTGATGACGGCCTGACGGCGACGCGAGTGCTCGCGACGATCGACGAAGAACTCGCCCGAGGCGAGCACCCCGGCCGCGACCGCGTCCATCGGGCCGGCCGACTCGGGCGCCGCCAGCACCGCCTCGACCATCCGCCGCTCGAGCTCCTCCGAGCCGGCGAACAGTACCTCGCGCTTGTCGGCGAAGTGCCGGAAGAACGTCCGGGCGGTCACTCCGGCGCGGTCCGCGATCTCGGCGACGGTCGTGCGCTCGTAGCCGCGCTCGGCGTACAGCGCCATCGCCGCTTCTCGCAGCCGTCCCGCCGCATCCGGTTCCCACCGCGCCATGGCTCAGATCCTAGCCGATGTCATCGAGTGACATCACCGGTGTAGGCTGGGTGATGTCACTGACTGACATCACCGAAGGGAACCACCCATGCACGTGTTCATCACCGGAGCCACCGGTCACCTCGGCTCCGCAGTCGTCCCGGAACTCCTCCAGCACGGCCACTCGGTCGCCGGCCTGGCTCGCTCGGACACCTCCGCCGCCCGGCTCACCGAACGGGGTGCCGACGTGGTCCGCGGCGACCTCGACGACCTCGACGGTCTGCGCGCCGCGGCCCAAGCCGCCGACGGCGTCATCCACCTCGCGTTCCCGCACGACGCCATGCAAGCAGGCGACCTGGCCGGCGCGGCCGAGACCGATCTGGCCGCTGTCCGAACGATCGGCGATGCGCTCGCCGGCACGGACAAGCCGTTCGTCGGTACGTCGGGAACCGGCCTGCTGGGTCACGCCGGCCTTGGCCGCACCGGGACCGAGGACGACACCCTGCCGGGCGGCTACCGCGTCGACGCGGAGAACTTCGTCATCGACCTGGCCGGCAAAGGCATCCGGTCCTCGGTCGTCCGGCTGCCGATCGTGCACGGCCCGCTCGACCACACCGGCTTCGTGCCCGGGCTGATCACCTTCGCCCGCCGGAACGGATTCGCGGCGTACGTCGGCGACGGGACGAATCGCTGGCCGTCGGTACACACGCTCGACGCGGCCCGGCTGTACCGGCTCGCGCTCGAGTCGGCGTCCGCGGGCACCCGGCTGCACGCGGTCGCCGATGAGGGCGTCGAGTTGCGCCGGATCGCCGAGGCGATCGGACGCGGTATCGACGTACCGGCCCGCTCGGTCACGCCGGAGCAGGCGGCCGAGTACATCGGCTACCTGGCGGCGTTCGCTGCCCTCGACCACCCGGCGTCGGCGGTCCGGACGAGTGAGCTGCTCGACTGGCAGCCCACTCACCCGGGCCTGCTGGACGACCTGGCCGAGGCCTTTTACTTCAAGGGGGTCTAGACCTTCGGGATCGGAGCGATCGTCTTCGTGCGGGATCCTTCGTAGGCGGCCAGGAGGATTCCGAGGACGGCGATGCCCTCCTCCTCGGTGTGCAGCGGGCGGGTCTTGCCGAGCAACGAGTCGGCGAAGTGCCCGATCTCGGCGACGAACGTGTCGACCGATTCCAGCTCGAACGTCTCGGTCTCGCCGGACCGGAGCCGGTAGGACAACGACGTACCGTCGCTGTGCAGGGAGCCGAGCTCCCCGACGGCGGAGAACCGTTCGGTGGAGGCGGCCGGCTGGTAGGCCCAGCTGGTCACCATCTGACCGACGACCCCGTTGTCGAACCTGATCAGGACCTGCGCGGAGTCCTCGCCCTCCATGAACTTCAGCCGGTGAGTGGACAGCATCGCCGTCGCCTCGACCGGCAGCCCGCCGGCCAGGTGCAGCATCAGATAGGTGGGGTGGTACCCGGTGTCGATGAGCTCGCCACCCCCACTGGTCTTGCTGCTGGCACGCCAGCCCATGCTGCTCGGGTCGAAGTTGTTGTAGAAGCTGTCGGTCGTCCGTACCTCGTAGACGGTGCCGATCGTGCCGGCCTCAAGCAGTTCCTTGGCCTTCGCGACCGTGGGCATGAACAGCTGGTTGTGCGCGCACATCAGCGTCACCCCGCTCTTCGTGACCGCCTTGCGGACGTCCGCGGCCTCGTCCGCCGACAGGCACAGCGGCTTCTCGCAGAGCACGTGCTTGCCCGCCTCGGCCGCCGCGACGATCGCGTCGCGGTGCAGATGGTGCGGCAGGCAGATGTCGACCGCGTCGAGGTCCTCGTTCGCGAGCATCTCGCGGTAGTCCGTGTACGGCGTCGCGCCCAGCTCCTCGCCCCGCGCGGCGGCCGTGGCCTCCACGGCGTCGGCGACAGCGGTGATGCCGATCTTGGCGGAGTGTTCCTGGTAGCCGCGGATGTGTGCCGACGCGATGCCGCCGGCCCCGATGAGCCCAACCTTGATCATCGGCAGTCCCTTCACTTGTAGGCGATCGATCGTCCGGTCTCCGCGGCTTCGTTCGCGGCCACCACCAGCCGGGTCAGCTCGACCGCCCGGCTGATGTTGTCGTCGGCGCGGGTCCCCTCGGTGATGTGGTCGACCCACTGCCCGAACGCGTCCTGGCTGTGCTCGGGCACCGGCAACTGCTCGTCGCCGACCTTCAGCACGTTCCCGTCGTCGGTGTAGGTCAGCGTGCCCTCGGTCCCGAAGAGCTCGATCGTGAACGGGTTCCGGCTGGCGAACCCGGCCTCGATCACGCCGATCGTCTGGTCGGCGTACCCGGCGGTGACGACGGCGTTGTCCTCGAGGCCGCGGCCGGCGACCGACCGGTACGTCGCGCTGATCGTCTCCGGCGTGGAGCCGAGGAACAGCTGGGTCAGGTACACGGGGTGGCAGCCGAGGTCGGTCAGCGCGCCACCGATCGCGGTCTTCGGCTCGAAGAACCGCTGCGGCAACCAGCCCTCCTGCCCGTCCCGCGGCAGGGCGCCGTCGTGGGAGAGGCGGACCCGGCCGTAGTTCAGCTGCCCGAGCCGGCCGCTGTCGATCACCTCGCGGATCGCCTGGGTGTAGCCGTGATACAGCCGCGGCAGCGAGACGATGAGCTTGACGCCGTTCGCGTCGGCGGCGGCGATGATCTCCTCCGCCTCGGCCGCGGTCGGCGCCAGCAGCTTCTCGGTGAAGATGTGCTTGCCGGCGTTGGCCGCCTTCACCATCACGTCGCGATGGACGTTGGTGGGCGTCGTGATCGTGACGCCGTCGATGTCCTCCCGTGCCAGTAGAGCATCCAGGTCGTCGGTGTACGCGACGCCGAAGTCGTCCGCACCCGCCTGTCCGAGTCCTGGGTCGTCGTCCCAGACCGCGACCAGTTCAGTCCCCGGATGCTGCTGGGTCTGCCGGGCGTAGTCCTTCGCGTGAACGTGCCAGAATCCCAGGACCGCGATGTTGAGCGGTTTCGACACCTTGTCCTCCTCGCGCAAGTCATTGACGGTCTCCCGCAGTACTTTGCCAAGACAAACGGGTGCTCGCGCGGGTTGTCGGCGGTTCGTCTCACGGACCGGTCAGTAGTTCACGACCGGAGCCACCGCGATCTTCAGCGCTGTCACATTCCGGGCGGGTGTCCGGTCCTGATGGACAAGGAGCAACACCGAATCAAGGGGAGAACTCACCATGCCCGAGCAGAACCCGGTCGTCGTGCTGGTGCACGGCGCCTTCGCCGAGTCCGCCAGCTGGAACGGCGTCGTCGAGCAGTTGCAGGCCCAGTCCATCGACGCCGTCGCCGTCGCCAACCCGCTGCGCAGTGTCGAGGGTGACGCGGCGTACGTCCGCGACGTGATCGCCGGCCTCGGCCGGCCAGTGGTGCTGGTCGCCCACTCGTACGGCGGCTTCGTGATGACCGAGGCGGCGGCGAACAACGACGCGGTGAAGAGCCTGGTCTACGTCTGCGCGTTCGCTCCGGACACCGGCGAGAACGCCTTCGACCTCTCGCTGAGGTTCCCGGGCAGCACGCTCGGTGACGCGCTGAACGCCTACCCGGTCAGCACCGGCGGCAACGAGCTCGCCATCCGCGCGGATGTCTTCCACCAGCAGTTCTGCGCCGACGTACCGGCCGAGACCGCCGCACTCATGGCCGCGACCCAGCGCCCGGTCACCCAGGCGGCACTCACCACCGGCCTGCCGACCGACTCCCCGGCCTGGAAGACGATCCCGTCCTGGTTCGTCTTCAGCGACCAGGACCGCAACATCCCGGTCGCCCTGCACCGCTTCTTGGCCGACCGCACCGGCGCCAAGAACGTCCGCGAGATCGCCGGGGCCTCCCACGCCCTCAGCGTCTCCGAGCCGGACGCCGTCACGGCCACCATCCTCGAAGCCCTCAACGCTTGAGCACCAGGGTCGCTGGCGGGTTGTTCCACCGATGACGGGGAGTTGTCACGGCAGCGAGCAAACAACCCGCCACCGGGCCTAGTGGACTTCGAGCCGGATGCGTTTGTTGGCTTTGCCTCGGGATTCGGTGCCGGTGACCTTGACGGAGCCGACCTCGGCAGTGGTGAGGACGTGGGTGCCGCCGTCGGCCTGCTTGTCCAGACCGGTGATGTCGATGACGCGGAGCGGGTCGATCTCGCGCGGGATCAGGTGCGCGGCGATCCGGATCAGGGCCGGATCGGCGTCGGCGACCTCACGGCCGACGAAGTCGACGACGATCTCGCGGGCCGCCGCGATCTCCTCGTTGATCCGGGCCTCGATCCGGCGGCCGAACTCGGCCGACATCGAGTCGAAGGCGAAGTCCAGCCGGCCCTTGCCCGGATCCATGTTGCCGCCGGTCACCGCGACGTGGTGGTCCGCCCAGATCACACCGCAGAGAATGTGCAGCGCGGTGTGCGTCCGCATGGTCAGGTGGCGGCGCTCCCAGTCGAGCTCGCCGTGCACCTCGTCGTCGGGACCGGGCAACTGCTCACCGTCAAGCCAGTGCCAGAGCAGTGGTCCCTCGCGCTTGACCCGGGTGACCGGCGCCGAGCCGTCGGCCCAGCGCAGCGTGCCCACGTCGTACGGCTGACCGCCGCCTCCCGGGAAGAACGCCGTACGCCGCAAGGCCACCCGGCGCTGCTCCGCGTCGACCTCGACGATCGGAGAGTCGAACTCGGCCAGGTACGCGTCGACGGCGTACAACTCGGTGTCGGCCAGCGCCGGCGGGGCGTTGTCCGGCACCTTCTGCCCGGGAACTGCCATCGGTCAGCCGCCTACAGGTGGTTGGGGATTCGCGCAGAGGAACGGGGGCCGGTTCGGACCGGAGTGGTAGTGGTACTCCTTGCCGCCAGACTCCAGTACGACGCGGCTGCCGTTCACCAGCGCCTGCGTGTAGTGCATGCCGGGCTCGGGGCAACCGAGACTGCCGTCGCGCCACATCACCTCGGCGGAGCTGACCACAGTGACCTGCGCCGCGTCGACGCCCAGCCGCTTCACCAGATCGGCCTTCGCCTGCTCGGCCGGTCCCGACGGCGGCGGCGAATCGCTCTCGGACACGCCGCTGCTGGACGGTGTCATCGACGGCTCCTCTCCCGCGTCGGATTCGTTGCCGCACGCAACCAGCAGGAAGAGCGCGGCCAGCACAGTGAACACTCGCATCACGATCACCTCCTACCCTAGACGCTCCGCGGGCGGCCGCCGTTGCAGCCTCAGAAGAACTCGTCCAGCAGGATGTAGAAAGCCAGCTTGTCCTGGTCAGGCCCGGTCAGCCCGTAGCCGGCCAGGAACGCGGCGAACGGCTCCGCGGTCAGCTCCCGCTGGAGGATCGCCAGATCGAGCCACCGATCCGCGACGCCCAGCCTGCCGACGTCGATCACCCCGGTCAGCCCGCCGGTCCGCGGATCGACCAGGACGTTGTCCGGGGTCAGATCGCCGTGACACACGACCAGGTCCTCGCTCACCGGCCGGGTCCGCTCCAGCTCCGCGAGCAGTTGCTCACCGGTCCAGCCGGCGTACGAATCCTCGAGGTTGTCCAGATCAACCAGGCCCGCGGCGACTCGCGAGCGAGCCTCCGCCATGGTCGTGTTCAGGTCGCGACGGAACGGGCAGTCCTCGATCGGCAGGCTGTGCAGGGCGCGGGCGAGCTCCACGAACGTCGCCACGACGGCGGGCCACTGCTCGCCAGACCAGTCGAAGGAGGCCGGTACGCCGGGCACCACTGAAGTCGTCAGCACGCCGTCGCGGTGATCGACGATCCGCGGCACCTTGATCCCCTGCCGCGCCAGCCACTCCAGCCGCTCCGCCACCGCGCCGACAGCCGGGTCGCGCTTCACGAAGTGGTTGCCGACGCGCCGGACCTCGGCGCCCGAGAGCCCTGTCATCCACGCAGCCTACCGAGCATCAATCCTCGACGAACTCCAGCAGATCGCCGGGCTGGCACTCCAGCACGCGGCACATGGATTCGAGGGTGCTGAATCGGACCGCCTTGGCGCGGCCGTTCTTCAGTACGGCGATGTTCGCCGGTGTCAGACCGACCTTCTCGGCGAACTCTCCCACGCTCATCTTCCGCTTCGCGAGCTCGACGTCGATGCGCACCACGATGGGCATCAGATGACCGCTTCCATATCGGACCGCAGGGTCGTGGCGCGCCTGAGCAGGGCCCGCATCACCACCATGAGCAGGACCAGGACGGCGCCGCTCAGCACCATGCCGAACAGAAGGATCGGCAACGCTGGGTCGTCGGCCAGGAAGCCGAGGTAGACGAACCCGGCGAACAGCAGAACCCAGGCCGCACTCAGCGCCCACAGGATCGCGTCCACCCAGGCGAACGCCTCCTCGGTGAAGATCCGGTCGGCCTTCACCATCGTCAGCAGGCGCCACGTGCACACGATCACGACCTGCACGCAGAGCAGTCCCAGGATCGCCCAGATCGTCAGCGGCCAGCGCAGGTACGCCAGGTCGGGGTCTTCCTTCGCCATGTACGCGAACTGTCCCGGCATGCTCAGCGCCTGCGCGACCACCAGGCCGGCGAACAGCATGACGAGCAGGATCCGGAGGGGTACGACGACCCGGTCGACCAGATTCATGCATCGACTATCGGTGGCTACCTATCGATTGTCAATAGACCTCACGACATGGGCCGAGGCCGCTCAGCGATTACCACTGAGTTGTTCAGATGGTGTTTGCCGTCTGGCAGCCGACCGACGGCAGGATCATCCACGCTCGGGCGGACACCGTCGCCCTGCGGGAGAGGTCCCGGCCCGCAGTGCCGCCGAGCGAGTCTGTGCGGTTCGAGAACACAGGATCTCCGGCTGTCGCCCGCGTTGGTCCGCCACTAAATGCTTGAGGAGCATTCATGTCAGTCGATCGCCGTTCCGTTCTCCGTGGTGCCGCTGCCGGCGCCGCGGGCGTCGGCTTCGCCACCGTCGGCTCGGTGCCGTCACTCGCCGAGGCCACCCCGGTCTCGCACTCGCAGCACGGTCCCGGCCCGTTCCCGACGCACCGTCCGTTCCCGCCGCTGCTGGACGACCCGAACGGCCTGCTGGCCCTGCCGGCCGGCTTCAGGTACAAGGTCGTCACCCACGCCGGCGAGACCAAGCTGAAGAGCGGCCAGCCGACCCCGTCGCTGCACGACGGCACCGCCGTGGTCGACAACGACCACAACGGCTACACGCTGATCCAGAACCACGAGATCGGTGCCAACGACCCGCTGGGTGTGCCGCAGATCCCGGGCACCGTGTACGACTCGGCTGTCGGCTCGGCCGGCGGCTGCACCGTCATCTCCGTCGACAAGGACGGTCGCAACAAGGGCGAGTGGGTCGGCATCTCCGGCACCCTCACCAACTGCGCCGGCGGGCCGACCCCGTGGGGCACGTGGATGACGTGTGAGGAGACCGAGAGCAAGGCCAACGGCACCAGCCGGCTCAAGGACCACGGGTACGTCTTCGAGGTCTGGGCCGACGGCAAGACCGCGCACCCGGTGCCGCTGAAGGCCCTCGGCCGCTACGCCCACGAAGCGCTGGCGATCGACGAGGAGCTGACCCACATCTACCTGTCCGAGGACGCCAGCGGCCCGAACGGCCTGTTCTACCGCTGGTCCGCGCCGCGTGGCTACAAGCTCAGCTCGCGCAGCTACAACGACCTGGCCGACAAGGACTTCGGCACGCTCGAGGCGATGGCGATCCTCGGTGACGACGGCAAGCCGATCCCGGACGTCGCCTACCTGACCTCGGCGCAGTTGCTCCGGCCGTTCCGGGTCGCGTGGGTGCCGGTGGCCGACCGCGACGGACTGACCGTCTCGGTGCGCAACCAGTTCACCGAGGGCCAGGTCACCCGCGGCAAGAAGTTCGAGGGGGTCTACGGCACCCGTGACGGCGTGTACGTCGTCAACTCGTTCGCCGAGGGCGGCACCGCCGACCTGCCGGCCGACGGCGTCCCGCACGACGGCATGGTCTGGTTCTACAACTACGACGCCAAGACCATCCAGCTGGTCACGTACTTCCCGGAGAGCGCCGCCGCGAACAAGGGCGCCGAGGCGAAGTACGACGACTACAACTTCGACGGTCCGGACAACGTCACCGTCACCCCGTGGGGCTCGCTGATCCTCGCCGAGGACGGCACCGCGAGCAGCCACGTGCTCAGCGCGACCCCGGGCGGGCCGACGTACGCGATCGCCCGGAACATGCTGAACGACTCCGAGTTCACCGGTCCGACGTTCTCCGCCGACGGCAAGGTGCTCTTCGTCAACATCCAGACCCCGGGCATCACGCTGGCCATCACCGGCCCGTGGCGCGACTACCTGGGCTGACACCGGGCGCCGTAGCCGGCCCCCCAGGGGTCGGCTACGGCGTCACCCAGCCGGTGAGGATCGTCGGCCCGGAGGCCGGCGTACAGATCAGGCGGTAGGGCTCGGCCGGGATCGGCCAGAGCACGAAGAACCCGAGGTCGTCGATCTCGGCCGAGGCCACCTCACCGCTGTGGCCGCGGGCACTGACCGTGCCGGACTCGGGCGGGTCCAACTGACCGAGTACGCCGGTCGGCGTCAGCTCGATCTCGATCGTCCAGCCCTCGGAGGCGAACGTCAGCGCGCGCAGGGTGGCGCTCTCCGATCGGACCGGCGCGGCATCCGCGCTCTCCCAGGCCGAGTCGTAGGTCAAGGCGGCGAGCTCTGCGTCGATGGTCCGCCAGACGAACGCCGCCTTCCCCGCGTCGACGAACGTCCGTGGCATCTCCCGCTCGGTCTGCAGCGCGTCGCGCAGCGCGTCGAGGAGCTCGTCGTCGTTCCAGCCGGTCTCCGTCATGCTTCCCACCTCCTCACTGATCCCTCAGTGTTCGTCCTCAGTGCTCGTTTCAGTGCTCGTCCACCAGTGTCGCCAGTGCCGGCGCTCGCCGCAGCCGGTCCAGGCAGCGGGCCCGGTTCGGCCCGATGCTGCCCATCGGCATGTGCAGCTTGCGGCTGATCTCGTCGTACGGCGCCGGCGGGTCCTGCGTGATCATTGCCAACAGCAACTGACAGCGCTGGGACAGCTGGCCGAAGGCGGTCCGGACGATCCGCCGTCGTTCGTGCCGCAGCACCTCCTCCTCCGCCACCGCGTGATCCACGGCGTGCTCTCCCCCATCCCGCGAGTCCACCGGGTCGACAGGGTCGACCCGGCTCGACACCCGCAGCAGGCGCAGGCACTCGCGTTGCGCGGTCGTCGCGATCCAGCCCGGCAGTGCGGCCGGTTCGCGAAGCCGGGGCAGATGCTCGATCAGCCGCAGCCACACGCCCTGACCCACGTCGTCGGTGTCTCCCGGCTGAAGCCGGTACCGGCGGCAGATGGACCAGATCAGTGGGGCGTACCGCTCCACCAGCTCGTCCCAGGCCCCCTCGTCCCCGTCCCCGGCTCGCATGACCAGGCTGACGACGGTCGGATCATCCCGCATTCCCCCGCTCCTTCCGCCCGCCGTCATTGATACGGAGTCCGCGGGCCGCGCGTTGATACATGGTGTGAGTCACGCTCCCAGTGCGACGAACGACCGGCCCGCCGCACGGGCGACCGGGTCGTCGCCGACCTTGGCACGGGCGAGCGCGAACGCGGCCGCCAGCGGCTGACCGGCTTGCAGGTGGTCGTGGAGCGCTGTCATCAGTGGCACGGTGGCCGGGTCGTTCACCGGTACGACGCTGGCCAGGATGCCGGCCGCGCCGAGCGGCACGAGGCTGCTGCTGAGTCCGAGCAACTCGTCGGCGCCGACCGGTTTCGCGAGGCCCGACTCACAACTCGACAACACCAATCGGTACGGCGCCCGCCGCAGCCGCTCGAAGTCGTAGACGGTCAGCGGACCGTCGTCCACTCGCAGCGAAGAGAACAAGGGACTGTCGGACCTGAACGTGCCATGCGCTGCGATGTGGCCGATCCACGCACCATCGAGTTCCTTCAGCACTCTGTCGGCAGTGGCGTCGCCGTCCGCGAGGACAGTCGCACCCGGGTACCGCTCGGCGAGGCGCGCGACCTCAGCACGACCGGCCGGCAGTCCCGGGCCGAGCACCAGGACGACTCGTCGATCGGACGGCGGCTGCAACCGCCGCGCCCGCAACCAGGTCGCCGCCGACGGTACGACGTTCACCGCGCGACGATCCAGCGACGGCACCAACCCCCAGGGCAACGCCTGCAAACGCGCGGGCGGCACGATCACGACAGGCCGATCCCCGAGAACGTTCTGCACCGGGCCGAGGATCGCGCTGCCGAGCCGGGCACCCAGCACGTCCAGCGAAGGGCCTGACTTCGATCGTCCATGGGCCAGCCAGCGCAGCCGGAACCGAGACCGCTCCACCTCGATCTCGGCCGCCGCCATCGGCCCGACCGTGAGCCGGCTGATCCGGCCGTCGCGAACCACCACGGCATGCAGGACTCCGTCGATCTCGATCAACTCGACCAGCACCGTGTCACCGAGTTCGTCGAGCAACTCGTCGATCTGAACCCCCGAGGTCTCTGGGTGCGAGCGATGCCCGTGCGCTCGGAGCGTGTGCTCTCGCACCGCCTTCTCGAGCCGGCGCCGTTCACGATCGAGGGCCGGGTCGGTCCCGTCCCCCTCGCGCTTCGCGTCCAGCCGTCGTACGACGTCGCGCAGGGCGGCGAGATCGTGGACGAGTTGCTGGTCGTCCGGTGGACGCACGGGAGGGATCGTGAGTGCGGTGGCACGCCAGCGTTCGCCCCACTTCAGCAGGCTCCGGGCATTGTCGCGTCGCAACGCATCACGGAGCGCCAGTCCGGCCAGCTCCGCGCCATGACCGGTCGCGCGTGCTCGCAGTTCGGTCGCACCCATCATCAGGCGATGCTCGTCCAGCGCGTCGAGGCCACGGGCGCAAGCGGTCAGCATTCCGCGGACGTCTCCCCTGGCCTCGGACCTCAACGCCTTGCCGAGCCAGGCAGCGCCGCGGGCGAGTGGTGGAGTGTCTCGGGTCCGCCGCCCAGCCAGCTCCAACTGGCGCTCGGCTGTCCGCGTTCGTCCGTCGGTCAAGGCAAGCCGGCCGGCGAGCAGGTGCGCGGCCGATGCCTCTGTCGCGCCGAGGGTGTCGAGGCGCCTGGCAGTCTCTGTCACCTGCCGCAGCAGCCGTGGACCACTCTCGCCGGATTGGTAGCGGGCGTCGAGCTGCACCATCGACGCGCGGACCGACCACCACGGACGACGTTGTGCCGAGAACAGCCGGCGCGCGCTCTCTGCGCGAGAACGAGCCGTCTCGAGCTCACCGGCCGCCAGCGCTGCGGTCGCCGCCGCGAACAGTACCTCGGCTCGCTTCGTGGCCTGCCCGCCGACGGTCTCCATCCGGACGATCGCTTGGTCCGCCTCGGCGAGCGCCTCCGTCGGCAGACCCGCCGCCAGCAAGACAGCACACCGGTCGATCGCGAGCTCGGGCCAGACCACACCGACCTCCGCGAACCCGCGCCCGGCCTCGTCGAGGTACTGCAGCGCCGCCGGCAGATCGCCGCGCGAGAACGCGACCAGGCCACGGTTCTGGCGGGTCTCGGCGTACTCGAACTCCTGGCCGCTCGCGGCGTACAGCCGGCCGGCCTGTTCGAAATCGGTGTCGGCCTGACGGGTGACGCCCATCTCGAGCTGGATGAATCCGCGGTAGTTGCGACAGCGCGCCTCCCAGACCCGGTCGCCGGACCGCCGCAGCCGGCTGATCGCGATCCGCAGATCGTCCAGCGCCTCGCGATGTCTGCCCAGGATCAGCAGTACGTCGGCACGCCGCAGGAGAACGCGGCCCGAGAGCGCTCCACGGCTGAGGCTCACCGCGCGGTCCAGGTGGGTGAGTCCCTCGCGGCTGCGGCCGGCGCGACCGAGGGTCGCGCCGAGGGTGGCGAGGACGTCGGCTTCGCGCTCGGGCCGGCCCGCGGTCTCGGTGAGTCGCAGCGCGGTCCGGAGCTCGCGGATCGCTGTCTCCACATCGCCGAGCTGGCGCAGGCCGATCCCGATCGCCTGGTGCGCGCAGGATGCGGCGTCCGGATCCAGGTCGCCGGCGAGCAACGATCGAGCCGCCGCGATGGCGTCGTGCGGGCGCGAGAGAGCCAGCGGCAGCAGATCATTCGGTGCAACCGCCGTTCCGACACTCCCCCCGGCCGTCTGCACGGTGAAATGATATCGGTCCGTTCGACGATTTCGTCGAATCCCGGGTTAACGATTCAAGGGGGATCGCCCACCGAATGGCGCAAAAAGCAGGAAATCAAACGACCGACCAACAGGACCCGAAGTACATCGCCCAGATCAAACTCATCCTGGAGGCATTCGGACGGGACGTCGGTGTCCATCCGCCGGAGTGGGAAAAGGAAGGCGTCGACTATCTGTACCGCATCGGCACGGTGCTGGTCCGCGACAAGGATCTGCCCCGCGTGGTCGAACTCTTCCAGGGCGGCACGACAGGAGAGGGCGGCATCGGCGGGGTCACCCGGCTGCTGCTGCCGGACAAGGTTCCGCCGAACGCACCGGAGGGACCGAACGCCACGCAACGCTTCCTGGCTCTTGCCGACCAACGGCTCGGCCGCGGGGTCGTCACGCCGGAGCACTTGTTCTACGTGACTCCCAGCGTCAGCCCGTGTCCGGCCACCGAACCCGAGGAGGTCGCGCAGGGCATTCCGCCGGACCCGGTCCTGCCGACTCCGTTCCTGCCCGCCGGCGCCGCCGACGGACGCGGAGTGAAGGTGGTCGTGCTCGATGTCGGTTGGTCCGACGCACCCGCGGCGTACTGGCTGAACGGCGTGACCGGCGATCCGGAGGACGCCTTCTTTCCCTCCGGCCGGATCCGGCCGTACGCGGGTCACGGCACCTTCATCGCCGGTGTACTGCGGGCGGTGGCGCGAAATGTCGAGGTGGTGGTCAAGAGCTATTTCACCAGTGCCGGCGCGATGTGGGAGTTCGATCTCGCCCAGGCGCTTGACGAAGTACTCGATCTGGCCCCGGACATCATCAGTCTGTCGGCCGGAACCAGGACGCGTTTCGACCTTCCGGCGCTCGGACTCGACGTGTTCGTCCAGACCCGGCTGAATCGGGTGAACGGTCTGGTCCTGGTGGCCGCGGCCGGGAACGAGAACAGCCGGGACTATTTCTGGCCGGCCGCGTTCCCGGAGACCGTGTCGGTCGGAGCGCTCGCCGACAACGGGCGCGACCGCGCGTCGTTCAGCAACTTCGGTGGCTGGGTGGATGTCTACGCGCCGGGCGAGAACCTGGTGAACGCGTTCCTGACCGGGAGTTACGAGTGCACCGAACCACCCAACACCGGCCAGATCCGGGACTTCACCGGCATGGCGCGCTGGAGTGGTACGTCGTTCTCGACACCGCTGGTCGCCGCGCTCATCGCCGGTCGCATGTCGCTGACCGGGGAGAGTGCTCGCCAGTCCGCGGATGCGCTGCTCGCCTTCGCACTGACCCAGCCGTCACCGGGGGTCGGGCCTGTTCTCACCACCGGCGACGCGTTGGCGTCACTGGGTCAGTGAGCGTGTGAGTGTGTCGACGCGGCGCGGCCCCCATCCGGTCTGATCACCGGATTCCTCCCGCACCGCGTCGACGCTCCCCCCTCTATGCCCCCCGCTTGCTCTCCCCCCAGAGCATCTCGAAGGGCGCCCCACTACGCGGAGTCGCCGTCGGCGCGGGTTGATACACCGATTTCGGGAGAGATCTCAGCCAGCGCTCTCCAACGCGTCGAGCAGTGTCTGCGGCCGCGGGTCGGGCACCGTGCGGACCTGGTTCATCAGGTAGGAGAACGTGATGCGCCGAGACGGCCAGGCGCCGTGGGTGGAGCCGCCGGCACCGACGTGGCCGAAGGCATCGATCGGCCGGCCGAGGCGACTGCCCGGGACGTGGAGTTCGACGCCGGCGCCGTACACCATCTCGCTCCCCCAGGTCGGCTCGGTGCCGCGGCGGATCTCCCGGCGCGCAAGCTCGACGGTGGCCGGGGTCAGAATGCGCTGACCGTCGACCTCACCGACGAGGGATGCGTAGAAACGAGCCATGCCGCGAGCAGTGGCGAAGCCTCCTACAGCGGCAAGCCCGGCGCCGCGGTACTCCGTGCTGTTCCACATCTTCTCGGCGCCGGGCACCCAGAGCGGATTGCGGTTCAACTGCAGAAGCCGGTCGGTGTGTGGCTCGTCGGTGAGTACGCCGTCGGGCGCGACCATCGTGGTCGCGCGCCAGTGCAGGTCCTCGGGCAGACCGATCCACACCTCCAGCCCCAGCGGTACGGCGTACTCCTCGGCGAAGAACTGCCGAACGGTCCGGCCGTCGACTCGTCGTACCAACTCGTCGACGAGCCAGCCCCAGGTGATCGCGTGGTACATGAACGCGGCCCGTGAATCCGTCGACGGAGCCTGCGCCGCGAGGTGCCCGGCCATCACGTCGTGGTCCAGGAGGTCGGCGTACCCGGCCTCGACCCAGGGCAGCCGGGCCTGGTGGGAGAGTACGTCGGAGAGCGTCGTCTCGGTCTTCTCGGCGGCACCGAACTCGGGCCAGTAGCGGCTGAGCCGATCGTCCAGCGACACCTGTCCCCGCTGCACCATCAGCAGGACACACGCCGACGCGAGCCCCTTGGTGCCGGAGAACATCAGCTGGATCGTGTCCCGATCCCAGCCACGCCCGGTGTCCGGGTCCGCCGTACCGCCCCACAGGTCGACCACCGGTCGACCGTCCTGGTACGCCGCGAAGGCCGCGCCCAGCTCGCCTCGCGCGACGAAGTTCCGCGCGAACGCATCCGCCACCTTGTCGAATCCTGTTGCCGTCCAGCCATCAATCATGGACAGATGGTACCGATCGGTCTTATCTCTCGCCACTCCGACATGACACCGATCGGTATCCTGTTCTCCGGAGGTGGTGCTCGATGCCGGTGAAGGCCGGAGAGCGGCTGGACCCCGAGGCGACCAGGGCGCGGATCCTGAAGGCTGCCTCGGAGGTGTTCATGCAGCGCGGCATCCACGCGGCGGGGATCAACGAGGTCGCCGAGGCGGCCGGCGCGTCCAAACTGACCATCTACAAGAACTTCGGCTCCAAGGACGGTCTCGTCGAGGCAGTTCTGACCGACCGCACTCAGCGGGTCCGCGCATGGCACGAGCAGGCGGTCGAACAGGCCGCCACCGGCCGGGAGCGGATCCTCGCCGTCTTCGATCTGGTCGCGAGCTGGTACGCCGAGGCCGGCTTCCGCGGCTGCGCGATGATGAACGCAGCCACCGAGGACCGCGGCCATGACGGCGCACCCCGGCGACTCGCGCAGGACCACCTCGCCTTCTACCGCGGCCTGTTCCAGCGGCTGCTCACCGAGGCCGACGTGCGCGACCCGGAAACCACAGCTCGCCAATTGGTCATCGTCCTGGAGGGCGCGACGATCATCAGTGCGGTCGATCGCGATCCGGGCCTGGGCGCCGAGGCGCGCGTCATCGTGGAGACACTGCTCGACGCTGCCTGAGGAACACCAGGCAGACGGCGACGCAGGCCACGGCGGACACCGCGGCCAGGTAGAACGCGACCGGGAATCCCAGTCGTTCCGCAACGAGTCCACCTAGCGGTCCGGCCACCATCACGCCGAGATCCCAGAACGACGTCATCACGCCCATCGACACACCCGGCCGCAACCCGCGCACCCGGTCCAGCGTCATCGACACGCACGCCGGATAGATCAGCGCCATCCCACATCCGGCCAACGCGGTGAACACGAGCGCACCAATCGCTTCGCCGACCAGCGCGAGCCCCACCAACGCCACGACCTCGATCGTCACGGTGACGGCCGCCACCGCGCGCCCGCCGTACCGATCGACCGCGGGGCTGCCAGCGAACCGGACCACCAGGAACGCCGCCGCGAACACCGCGAGCGCGACGCCGTCACCACCGATCCCGTCCGCACGCAGGCGCAGGACCAGCAACGCCGCGACTGTGCCATAGCAGTACGCCGCCAGTCCGACAGTTGCTCCGGGCAACGGGACACCGATCGGGACCAGGTCACGGAACCGCTGGATGTGGACCAGCGGCTCGATCCGGCCGGGATCCGAGCGCGTAGTCAGCACCAGGAGAGCCGACGCGGCCGCGAGACCGACGACGAGCCACCACACGCGATCCCCGACCAGCGACGCGATCACGGGTCCGGCGGCCAACCCGCCCCACATCGACAGGCCGAACCACCCGGCCGCGCGCCCGCGTTGCGCCATCCGCATCCCCGACAGGACCCACGGCAATGCAGCGGAGAACAGAGCCGCCTCCCCGGCGCCCATCACCAGTCGCGCGATCATCAGGACCACGAGACTCGGCGCCAGCAGTTGCCCAAGTCCGCCGAGCGCCGTCAGCACTCCCCCGGCCACAACGACCGGGCGCGACCACCCGGCATCGGCCAGCCACCCCGCGACCGGGCGGCCGCACGCCGTGGCCAGGAACGCGATCCCGACCGCGGTCCCACTCGCCAGCACACCGCCGCCGAACTTCTCCGGCACGTACGCCGGCAAGGCCTGCAACGTGGCGCCGAACGCGAGATACCCGCTCAACACCGCCACCCACAACCGCCGCACCGGAACACCCATGCGCCAGATGATACCGCTCGTTCTTATCTCGGCTGACGTGGTGCACCGGATCCGTACGCCGGGCGCCGCCACGCACGGACCTGGTGCACAAAGTCGCCGGGCAGCCGAGGGCGGGCGGCGCTGGTGGGCGGGGGCGCGGCTGGTGGGTGGGGGTCAGATGGTGAGGACGAGGCGGGCTGTGGTTTGGCCTGTCGACTGGCGGGTCCAGGCCTTGGCGATTTCGTCGAGGGGGACGCTCTCGTAGGCGACGGCGATCTCCCCGACGGCGGCGTGCTGGAGCACGGCGGTGAGCGCGTCCCGACGCTGCTCCGAGGTCAGGGAATTGTTGGTGTAGCCAAGGACACTCACCGACCGGCTCCGCAGCACTGCCGACGAGAACGTTGCCTCGTCCCCCGACGCACCACCGAGATTCACCAACCGCCCACCAGCGGCCAGCACCCGCGACGCGGCGGTCGCCGCAACGCCGAAGACCGGATCGACCACGACATCAACCGAGCCACCAGTTGCATCGGAGAACGCTCTCGTGAGTTCTCCGACGTCACCGGTCAGCGACACGACCTCGTCCGCACCTGCCGCAAGCGCCCGCTGCCTGGCCTCCTCCGACCGGCATTCCGCCACGATCCGACTGGCGCCGAGGACGCGCGCCGTACCGATCGCGGCCTGACCGACGGCTCCGCCGCCGCCAAGAACGAGAACGCTCTCCCCCGGCTGCAACTGGGCGCGCCATGTCAGCACCATCCATGCCGCGACCGCCGACAGACCGAGCGCCGCGACCTGCGCATCCGCCACCGGCGCATCGAGGACGATCAGATCGGCATCCGGTACGGCGCACCGCTCGGCGAAACTGCCGTCACCCGGAGACATCCCAGCCGAGGTCGGGAAGAACACTCTGGTCCCGGGAGCCAGGACCTCCGACTGCTCAAGTACACCGACACCCTGCACACCCGGGACGTACGGCAACGGCTGCTGACCGAAGTACGACGTACCTGAGGCGCACAGCAGATCCAGCGGTACTACGGGGGCCGCGGTGACGCGGACGATGGACTGGCCCGCGGACGGCACGGGGTCCGGGTGTTCGGCATGCGCCGGCGATTCGCCGTGGGCGCGCAGGACGGCTGCTCGCACGCGTGTCTCCTCAGAAGTCAGGTGGCGATGTCCGGGTACGGCAGGGTGAGGTGTTCCATCGCCTTACCGTAGGCCTTCTGGTACTCCAGCGGTCCATGGTCCCGCTCGAACATCGCGATGAACAGGGTGAGCGTGAGGAACGGATGCGCGCCCAGCTCGAACAGCGCCACATGGTTGTGCTCGCGCAACGCCGTCCGCTCCTCGTCGGTGAACTGCTGCCAGGTCGACTTCTCGCCGGTCGTGCAGTTGAGGATGCGGTTCGCCACCTCCGCTTCCCACCAGCTCACCGTCCCGGCCGCGTCCTCGCGATACCGCTCGACCAACTCAGGATCCCGGTCGACAGTGAACAAGAACTTGTCCAGCAGATACCTGCTCATCCACGTCCTCGCTTCGCTCCGGGCGCGGATGAGGCTCGAGCCGCGCTGTACTTGATGGTGAACTCGCTTCGCTCCTTCACTCCGGTACTCCGCTCGGATACCAGGTGAAGTAGGCCTCCATCGTGTGGAACAGGTCGAGTGAGTCGACGTGATCCGCCTTCGCGCCGGCCCCGGCCACGCCCATCATCAGCATGAAGTCCATGAACCCGTGCGTCGCGTTGCCCGGCAGGTGCAGGCTGTCCAGCGTCACCTCGGCCAGGCAGCCCTCGATGTCGCCACTCGCGATCCACTCGACCGCCTTCCGGTCGAACTCCGGATCGGGGCCGTGGGCACCGAACTGCCGCGGCCCGCCGAGTTCGAGGGACAGATGACCGGTGCCGATGATCGCCACCCGCTTGTCGTCCGGCCAGGACTCGACCAGCTGCCGGATCGTCCGGCCCAGCTCGACGAACCGCTGCGGCCGCGGCAGTGGCGGCGCGAAGATGTTGGTGTAGATCGGCACGATCGGCAGGTCGGCGTCCGGGCGGAGCGTGATGATCGGGCAGGTGATGCTGTGGTCGATCCGCAGTTCGTTGCTGAAGGCAAGGTCAAAGCCGGCGTCCAGCCCGTTGCGCAGGATATGCGCGGACAGCCGCTCCTCTCCCGGCAGCGTCATCCGCGGCAGCCCGAACTCGCGCTCCTCGTTGTACCAGTTCGCATCGAAGTACGGCGCCTTGCCGACCAGGAACTGCGGCATGTTGTCCAGCCACAGCTGATGGAAGTGGTCGCTGCCGACCATCACCAGGATGTCCGGCCGGGCCTTGGTCAGGGTCTCCCGGAACGCCTCGATCTTGGCGACCCACTCGTCGGCGAACGGCGGCCGGTCGGCACCGGTCGAGGTGCTGGCCCGGTAGTAGAACGGATGGTGCGTCGAGGCGATGACCGCGGCGACGGTGGCCATGAAGAGCTCCTCTGCTTCCGGGAACTGTCAGTCGTTGGGGTCGACGTAGACGGCGTTGCGGTCCACGGTGAGATAGGCGTCCATGCCGATCGGCCGGCGACGTTCCTCGGCGAGTTGCCCGAGCAGGCCGGCAGCCCTTGCCAGCAAGGCGAAACCTCGCAACAGCTCGACCGGCAGGCCGAGATCAGCGAGGGCAGCGCCGCAGACACCGGCGCCGTTCAGCGGCAGCCGACGGCCGAGGACCTGCTCGTGCACCCGACCGATGGCTTCGAAGAGTCGTAGGTGTGGCCCGCGGAGGCCTTCCTCCTCGGCAATGCCGATCAGCACCGGCGTTCGCGGGTCCTGCACCTTGTGCACCGGATGCCCGAGGCCGGGAACGTACTTGCCCGCCGCCCGCGTCGCGGTGACCACCTCCAGCGCCAACGCGTCCCACCCGGCGTCGTCGGTCGGCACCTCACGTCCGTCCAGCGCCTCGTGCAGGTACATCCCGCAGTCCTCGGTCACCCCGAGGAAGCGCGACCCACCGCCGAGCAGCCCGGCTGCGAGCGCGCCTTGGAGCGAGTCCGGCGCGGAGAGGTACGTCAGCCGGGCCGCGATCGCGGTCGGGGTGAAGCCATGGTCGGCGAGAGCGACCAGGACTGCCTCGAACACCCGCGTTTCCGACGGCGTCGGACGGCGCAGCGCGACCAGCCAGAAGGCCAGCTCGCCGAAGCCGACCTTGCCCATCAGGTCGGCCGTGAGGTCCTGCCCGAGCAGGCGGATCTCGTCGGCCGTCGACGTACCCAGGGAAGTTGGGAAGCTCATTCCTTCAGCCACCTCCGCAGCTCGGCTCCGTGTTCGTCCAACGACGGCGGCGGCAGCCGGTACTCCGCCGGGGTCTCCGAGAACGTGATCGGGTTGCGCACCGACGGGATCGAGTCGATCGTCACCACCGGGTCCAGCCCGATGTCCTCGGCGAACGCCACACCACCGTCGATCGTGTTGATCGGCCCGCACGGCACGCCGGCGGCGATGATGTCGCCGAACCATTCCATCCGGGTCCTGGTCCGCAACCGCTCCACCAGCAGCGGCCGCAGTTCCTCCCGGTTCGCGGTCCGCTTCTCGTTGCGGTCGAAGCGCGGATCGTCGGCCAGCTCCGGTACGCCGAGCACCTCGGTCAGGCGGCGGAACTGGTTGTTGTTCCCGGCCGTGATGATCAGCTCGCCGTCGGAACAGGGCAGCGGCTCGTACGGAAACAGGCTCGGGTGGCTGTTCCCCATCCGCAGCGGTACGACGCCGCCCGCGACGTACGCGCTCGACTGGTTGACCAGCCCCGACAGCGCCGAGGACAGCAGGTTGACCTCGACGTGCTGGCCGCGCCCGGTCTCGTGCCGTGCGTTCAGCGCGGACAGGACGCCGATCGTCGCGTGCATTCCGGCCATCACATCGAACACCGAGATCCCGGCCCGGAACGGTTCGCCGTCCGGATCGCCGGTCAGACTCATCAGCCCGGAGATGGCCTGCACGATCAGGTCGTAGCCCGGCAGGGCGGCCCCTCGAGGCCCGCTCCCGAATCCGCTGATCGACGCGTAGACCAGCCGGGGATTGACCGCTGCGACCGACTCGTAGTCCAGACCGAAGCGCGCCAGCCCACCCGGCTTGAAGTTCTCGATCAGTACGTCGGCCCGCCGCGCGAGCTCCTGGGCGACGGCCACATCGCCGGGGTCCTTCAGGTCGAGCGCGATCGACCGCTTGTTCCGGTTGACCGCCAGGTAGTACGTCGAGATCCCGTCGCGGACCGGCGGTTGCCAGGACCGGGTGTCGTCACCGCCCGGCGCCTCGACCTTGACCACCTCGGCACCGAGGTCGGCCAGCAGCATGGTCGCGTACGGGCCGGCCAGGATGCGGGAGAAATCGGCCACCAGAATCCCGGACAACGGACCTTTCCCAGCGGGCACGACGCAACCTCCCCGATCATTGCGGACACTTGTCCGCATTGAGCTCGTCGCCTCAGTCTCAGGGCGCCCGACCGGCACTGTCAAGGACCGGACGGCGAGCCCTTGACACCGCCGACAGGCACTTCGATAGTGACCATATCGCCGTGATGACCGGCATACGGACGTCTGTCCGACCGTTTTCTGGAGGGGATCATGACCACTGCCGAGACGCCGGTCGCGGGCCGGCCGCTGCTGCTGCGCGGCGGGACCGTACTGACCATGGACGACAACCACACGGTGCTGACCAGGGGCGACGTGCTGGTCGTCGACGACCGCATCGCCGCCGTCGGAGGGTCGGTCGAGGACGTACCCGAGAGCACGCAGGTGATCGACGCCACCGGCGGCATCGTGATGCCCGGGATGATCGACACGCATCGGCACATGTGGCAGACCGCGATGCGCGCGTACGGCGCCGACTGGACGCTGACGCAGTACTTCGTCTGGTACTACCTCGAGCATGGCAAGACCTTCCGCCCCGAGGACATCCACGCCGGCAACCTCACGTCGGCCTGGGAGTCGCTCGAGGCCGGTGTCACGACGACCGTCGACTGGTCGCACGGGTTGCAGTCCGTCGATCACGCCGAGGCCGCCGCGGACGCTCTGCGGGCGGTCCCCGGCCGCTTCGTGCTTGCCTATGGCAACATCCAGGCGGGGCCGTGGCAATGGTCCGCGGACCCGGCCGTCCGGGCTTTCCTGGAGCGGATCAGGGATGACGACGAGCTGGGGCTGCAGCTCGCGTTCGACGTCACCGGCGACCCGGCCTTCCCCGAGCGGGCGGCGTTCGAGGTGGCTCGCGACCTCGGCGTCGGCGTCACCACGCACGCGGGTGTCTGGGGGGCGACGAACGACGACGGCATCCGGCTGATGTACGAGAACGGCTTCATGACGCCACAGAACATCTACGTGCACAGCGCGACCCTGACCGAGGACTCGTACCAGCGGATGGCCGCGACAGGCGGCTCGGTCTCGGTCTCGACCGAGTCCGAGCAGAGCGCCGGCCAGGGCTACCCACCCACCTGGCAGGTCCGCAAGTACGGCATCCCCGTCTCACTGTCGATGGACACCAGCGTCTGGTGGAGCGGCGACCTGTTCAGTGCGATGCGTACGACGCTGGGCGCCGACCGGGCTCGTGAGCACCTCGAAGCCCACATGAAGGGCGACACCGTGACGCACAGCCATCTGCGCGCCGAGCACGTGGTCGACTGGGCCACCCGCGGCGGCGCGAAGGCCCTCGGCCGCGACGATCTCGGCAGTCTCGAGCCCGGCAAGAAGGCGGACGTCGTACTGATCAAGAACGACGCGTCTCCGGTGTCGTTCCCGATGGTGCATCCGTACGGCCAGGTCGCGTTCCAGGCGCAGCGCGGCGACGTCCACACGGTCATCGTCGACGGCAAGGTGGTGAAGTACGCGAACCAGTTGGTCGGCGTCGACCTGGCCGCCGTCCGACGGGAAGTGGAATCAACCGTGGACTTCCTCCGGTCGGCGCTCGGCGAGGACGCATGGGCCGCGGGGATGAACCCGGACCTGCCGAAGGACGAGGTACTGGACAACCCGTACCAGTACACCGAGTACAAGTCGGAGTCCACCCGCGAAGCCCGCGGCACCATCTTCGGCGACCCCGGCTCCGGCGAGTGACAGCAGCCGGGTCGTAGGCTCTCGTCCGCAACGGCACGTCGTACGACCGGGAGGCAGGAACTGATGGCAGGACGCGGCGCGGGTCCGGACTTCGTCGAGTCGCTGGCTCGCGGGCTGGACGTGCTCGCCTGCTTCGACGCGAACCACCGCACCATGTCGCTCAGCGAGGTGGCGACCGCGGCCGGGCTGGCCCGCCCGACCGCGCGCCGGCTGCTGCTCACGCTGGAGGAGCTGGGCTTCGTCCGCTCGGTCGAGGGTTCCTTCCAGCTGACGCCGAAGGTGCTGACGCTCGGCATGGCGTACGTCGGCGCGCTCGGCCTGTGGGACATCGCGAGACCGCATCTCGAGGAACTGGTGGCGCGGACCGGCGAGTCGTCGTCGATGGCGCAGCTCGACGGCTCCGACATCGTCTACGTCGCCCGGGTGTCGGTGCCGAAGATCATCGCCCTGCGGGTCGACATCGGCACCAGGTTCCCGGCGGCCCAGACCTCACAGGGCAAGGTTCTGCTCGCCGCCCTCTCCCCCGACGAACTCGCCAAGACCCTCGCGCTGCCGAGTCGCGCCGGGCTTCCGGCGTACATCGGGCGCACTGCGGATCAGCTGCGCGACGAGCTGACCGAGATCCGCGCGCGTGGGTGGGCGCTGGCGGATGAGGAGCTGGCGCCCGGGGTCCGCTCCGTGGCGGCGCCGGTCCGCGACGGAACGGGCGCCGTCCGCGCCGCGATGAACGTGACCGTGCACGCGGCGGAAACCACGGCGGAGAAGCTCCTCCGAGACCATCTCCCGCTGCTCCTGCGCGCTGCCGGCGACGTCAGCGCCGAGTGGGCGCTGTGGCAGTCGCGGCCACATCACGAAGTACCGCAGTCGTCGAGTCAGTCTTCGGCCTAGGCCAGCGTGATCGAGTCACCCGAGACGGCGATCTGCCGGGCGGCGAGCGGCTGCGTGGCCGGGTCGTGGACCACCGAGCCGTCCTTGATCGAGAACTTGCTGCCGTGGCAGTCGCAGTTGATGGTGCCGTCGGCAACACTCGCCACCTGACAGCCCTGGTGAGTGCACACCGACGTGAACGCCTTGAACGTGCCGGCGGTCGGCTGGGTGACGACCACCTTGCTGTCCCCGAAGATGACTCCGCCACCCACCGGGATCTGGCTGGTCTTCGCGAGCGCGGCGCCGGCCTGCGGCGTACTCGCCGGCGGGCTGTCGGACTCGCCGTACGTGCTGCATCCGGTGACGGCGGCGAATGCGGCCGCGGCCAGGACGGTACGGCGACTTGGATCGTCCACGGGCAGGTCCCTTCAGCGAATGATGCCGAACGTGGTGAAGAACCACAGCGACGAGGTCAGCCACAGCCCGACCAGGCCGGCGAAGACGGCCCCGCCCACCGCCGGCAGCAGCCAGCGGGGCGTATCGGTCCGGGTCAGGGTCAGCATCTTGGCGACGAACGCGCCGTAGAAGAAGCAGCCGAGCAGCGAGTGGATCAGCACGCGTGGCTGGTCGTACTGGAATCCCAACGCGTACAGGCAATGTGCGACCACAGGAAGCGTGGCCGCGACGGCGGCACGGCCCGACCACCGATGCAACGGTCCGATCCAGCTCCGGCCCGCGAGCGATCCGAGATGCCCGAACAGCGCCAGGGCGGAGACCAGTTGCACCAAGGCGAGGACGAACGCGAGCGATGCCAGCCACGCCTTGACCGACTGCGTGCTGGAGAACCCGGCCAGGTTGACGGCGACGCCGGTCGGCTCGTGCAGCCGCGCGTACAGACCGAGGACGACGGCGACCGCCGCGCCGATCGACAGCGGGATCGCGACCCTGCTCGTCGCGCCGATCGTTGCGGTCGACATGGCCCTCCTCAGAACGTCTCGTCGCCGGTGACAGACGTCGCCGTCACCGCGGTTCCGCCGACGGTCGACGTACCGGTGGACGGATCGAGTGGTGGGGCGGGAGCGGGTGTGCCGTCGTTGTCGATGCCGACCTGGCTGCCGTCGGCGAGCACGATCCAGCCGATGGTGTTGCCGGAGGTCTTCGCCCGGTACAGGCCGGCCGGTGGGTCGGCCTTGGAGATGGTGAAGCGCAGCGTGCGGCCTTGCACTGTAACCGTGCCGGTGACTTGGCCGCTGCCCACGCTTCCGACCAAACGGTCACCGGCTCGGGAGCGCAGCGCGAGCGCGTCGCCGGTTCGCGTGCCGGTCAGCCATGCCTCGACGCGACGGCCGTCGCAGACGTACGCCGCGGCCCGGCCGCCCTTCACCGCGATAGCGAGACTCGCTTCGCGGTTCGCCGTACGACCGGCGTACACGACGGCGACCTGCTGGGACGGAGTGGGGGCCGCCTGCTGCGTGGCGGTCGGTTGTGGACTGGCCGGTGGCGAGCTGGCCGCCGGCCGGCCGGTGTTGGGCGGAGTGACCGGCGCGCTCGTCACGGCGGCCTCGGACGACGCTGGGCCGGTGGACGTGGTCTGCGTGCTGTTCACGACAAGCAGCGCCACGAGCCCGACGGCCGCGGCCGCGAGCGTCACCAATGGACTGCGTTGCCCCATCTCTCCCCCACCCCGGAGGCACTATGTGTCGAGAATCGCCGCCGGGACGGGCCAGGTCAACGGCTGGGCGCCTCGCTCACACAGAGCGCTGAAGTGCCGCCATCATCGCGAGTTGCTCGTCGGGGTCGGTGTCCATCGCCCAGAGCACATGGTCGGCGCCGGCCGCGCGGGCGTGCTCGAGATCGTCGCGGACCTGCTCGACACTCCCGGTGAGCGGCTGCCGCTCGTCCAGCGGGGACGGCGTCACCGGGCCGTTCACCCGGACGACGACGGGCAACGACTGTGCATCGTGGCCGGCCTTCTCGGCGGTTTCCCGGAACAGGGTGATCGAGCCCTCGAGGATCTCCCACGTCATCATGATCGGGTTCAGCCCGACACCGAGCCGGGCCGCGCGCTCGATCGCGGGCGGTAACATCGACCCGGCCAGCAAGGCCACTCCGTCCGGGCCGACGGGCTTCGGCCCCATCCGCGACGGCGGCCCGACCCGGTAGAACCTGCCGTCGTGCTCGACCGGATCCGGGCCCCAGACAGCCCGCATCGCGGTGATGTGATCCTCCATCCGCGCACCACGCTGCGTCGTGGGCACGCCCGTCGACTCGAACTCGGCCACCATCCAGCCGACCCCGATGCCGGCGAGCAGCCGTCCGCCACTCAAACGGTCGACGGTCGCCAGCCGGCGCGCGAGCACGACCGGGCTGTGCAGCAAGGCGTCCAGCACGCTCGTCCCGAGGGTGATGGTGCTGGTCCGGGCGGCGACGTACGCCAGCGTCTCGATCGGGTCGTACACGGAGCCATACCCCTCCGGCAACGGCACCGGATCTCCGCCACCGATCGGCACGGCTCCGTCGACCGGATCCATCAGCCGCTCGAACGACCACACCGAAGCCAGTCCGATCCGCTCGGCCTCCTCGGCGAACGCACCGATGGACTCCGGACTCGCTTCCGCTCCTGACGTACGAAGTTGCACGCCCAGCTTCATCCCGACTCCCAACCCTCGTCACCGCACAATGCCGTCGCCCAGCTAAGCCGCTCGCGCTTTCAGATCGCTTTCAGGCCCAGGGCTTTCAGGGTCAGAGCTGTCAGGCCCAGGGCTTCAGGCCCAGAGCTGTCAGGCTCAGAAGACGACGCTCCAGCCGGAGCGCTGGGCCTGGGCCGCGGTGTACGCGACGCCGTGGACCTTGAGGCCGGCGCTGTCCAGCAGGGTGATCTCACCACCCTTGTTGCCCAGCTGGACAGTGGACGGGAGGTGGACGAGGAGCGAGGCACCGGGTGCCAGCACACCCGCCGGGACCGGGCCGACGTGGAGTGCGCGATCGACGAGATGCCAGCCGGTCAGGTCGACCGCGTCCGGCGATGCGTTCAGCAGGGTGACCGTCTCGGCTTCAGGCGCAGGGCCGACCGGGTTGATCAACGCAGCGACGATCTGGACCGCCTCGGCGCCGAACTCCGCGACCGGCGCGTCGACGAGAGTGTGACCGGTCTTGTCGTCGGTGTGCCACGACTGGCTCTGGAACGCCAGGAAGATGCCGACCCAGCGTTGCTGGTCCGGAAGCCCGATGATGATCGCGCCGTCCTGCCAGACCCCGTCGTCCTTGCGGAAGGCACCGACGTTGCCCTGGTTCATGTGGATGTCATGTACGCCGTTGCCCGGCCGGAAGCCGAAGACCTTGTCCGGTACGCCGTCCTCCGGACCCCAGCGCTCGCCGAACGCGTACACGACCGCGGCCGGCTCGCGGATCGCCCGCTGCACCTGATCGTCCAGCAGGTCGGCCAGATCGTTGCCCGGCCCCTCGACCTCGGCCGGCAACGGCCGCAGCAGGGTGCGATCGAACAACGTCTGCCGTACGTAGTCCAGGTTCACCCCGGCCGCACCCGTGTCGAGCCGATGCCAGCCCCGGGTCAGTCCGGTCAACTGTGCGGTGACCGGATGCCGGAAGTCCTCGTCGACCCGGTAGAGCAACTCCGACGGGAACTCCTTCGACTTCACATTCACCGCGATCCGGTAGTCCACCCTGGCGTCGTCCACCAGCCGGATCTGGTAGTGCGGCGTGTCCGAATCACCTTCCCGGCGTACGCCGACCGCCCGGCCGACCAGTACGCCGTACGACTTCAACGGCATGGCTACCCCCTCCATCACATTCCCCACTACCTAGGAGCCCACGAGTCCGCGGGTAATACAACGGGCCGCGTCTTGTCGGTGGTGGCGTGTAGGAAAGGGGGAATGAGATACGGACTGATTCTTCCGGGTGGGTCGGCGGTCGAGCAGCTCGAGCAGGCGGTCGCTGCGGAGGCGGCAGGCTGGGACGGGGTGTTCGTCTGGGAGGCGGCGTACGGAGTCGACGCGTGGGGGCTGCTGACAGCGATCGCGGCCAGGACGAGCCGGATCCGGCTCGGTACGATGCTGACGCCGCTGCCGTGGCGACGGCCGTGGAAGGTCGCGAGCCAGGTCGCCACGCTGGACCAGGTGTCATCGGGCCGCGCGACCCTGGCGGTCGGGGTCGGCGCCGTCGAGACCGACCTGCCACGAACCGGCGAGGAGCTGGACCTGCGGACCCGGGCGGCCAAGATGGACGAGGGCATCGACCTGATCCGCGAACTCTGGGCCGGGCGATCCACCTATCACGGTGAGCACTACGACTACGAGTGCGCCCGCGACGACCTCGCGCAGGTCGGACGGCCGGTGCAGGAGCGGATCCCGATCTGGGTCGTCGGCGTCTGGCCGAGACCCAAATCGATGCGCCGCGTCCTGCGCTGCGACGGCGTACTGCCGCAGTTCCAGTCAGGCCAGGACTCGCCAGACGAGCTGCGGCAGGTCCGCTCCTGGCTCACCGCCCAAGGCGGCTCACCAGACCTGGACGTCATCGCCGAAGGCGAAACCCCGGCCGATGACCCAGCCGAGGCATCCGCCCTGGTCAAGCCCTGGGCCGACGCAGGAGCCACCTGGTGGCTGGAAACCCGCTGGGAAATGCCCCACCACTCCCCCGAACGCATGCACCAGGTCCACACCCGAATCACCGCCGGCCCGCCGACCGAACGCTGAGCCCGCCGTACGCCGGGGTGCGGAGCAGGTCAGCGGAAGTCGCGGGAGGGGGTTTTGGCGGCCAGGGGGAGGCGTTGGAGGTGGTCGGCGGAGAGGTTGGTGACTTCGCCGGCTCGTTCTACGCGGCCTCGGATGATGAGGGCTCCGGCGGTGCGGGCGACGGTGGCGTGGCGGTGCCAGCAGCCGACGGTGATGACGATGTTGGCCATGCCGGTCTCGTCCTCGAGGTTCATGAAGGTGACACCGGAGGCGGTCGCCGGGCGCTGGCGATGGGTGACCACGCCGGCGACCCGGACCCGGGCGCCGTTCGGGACTTCGCGGAGTTGGGCCGCGGACAGGATGCCCTCGGCACGGAGTCGCTCCCGGACGCGCTGCATCGGGTGACTGGTGGTGGTGATCGAGGTGGACCACAGATCCGCCATGTCGGCCTCGATGTCGCTCATCCCGGGCAGGGTCGGCGGTGGCCCGGCGGCGGTGATCCCGGCGAGCTGGCCCGGCCGCTCCTCGGCGGCACGACCGGCCTCCCACAACGCCTGCCGGCGATCGAGGCCGAAGCAGTCGAACGCCCCGGCCGTGGCGAGCGCCTCGACCTGCGCGGCGGTGATCCCGGTCCGCCGGACGAGGTCGGCCATCTCCGTGAAAGGCCCACCGCGCTCGCGTTCCTCGACGATCAGCTTCGCGCCCTTGTCGCCGATCGTGCGCACCTCGGACAATCCGAGCCGGACCGAGAACACGCCGTCGCGGCGGTGCCCGGTGGTGTCGGACGGCGCCTTCGGATCGAACGGGCCGACCAGCGGCTGCGGATCGTTCAGACAGGCGTCCGATCCCGTCGGGCCGGTGAGCTCCTGACCGTCGACCAGTTGCTCGAGCCCGGCGTCCACCCCCGACAGATGCAGGTGCGGACGGCGTACCTCGACGCCGTGGCGGCGGGCGTCGGCGACCAGGGACTGGGGTGAGTAGAAACCCATCGGCTGGGCCCGCAGCAGAGCGGCCAGGAACGCGGCCGGGTAGTGCAACCGCAGCCACGTGCTGGAGTAGACCAGCAGGGCGAAGCTGATCGAGTGGGACTCGGCGAACCCGAAGTTCGCGAAGGCCTCGATCTTGTCGTAGATCTCGTCGGCCAGGTCACCGGTGATCCCGTTGCGCGCCATCCCGGCGTACAGCTTCTCCTTCAGCGACGAGATCTTCTCGATCCCGCGCTTGGACCCCATCGCCCGGCGCAGCAGGTCGGCCTCGTCGCCGTCGATCTCGCCGACCGCCATCGCCATCTGCATCAACTGCTCCTGGAACAGCGGCACGCCCATGGTCCGCTCCAGCACCGGCCGCAGCTTCGGGTGCAGGTAGGTGATCGGCTCCTCACCGGTCCGGCGGCGGATGTACGGATGGACCGCGCCACCCTGGATCGGGCCGGGCCGGATCAGCGCGATCTCGGTGACCAGGTCGTAGAACCGGCGCGGCTTCAGCCGCGGCAGCGTCGCCATCTGCGCCCGCGACTCGACCTGGAACACGCCCACCGAGTCCGCGCGGCACAGCTGGTCGTAGACGCCCGCCTCCTCCTTGGGGATCGTGTGCAGCAGCCACGACTCCCCGATGTGCTCGCGGACCAGCTCCATGCAGTACTGCAACGCGGCCAGCATCCCCAGCCCGAGCAGGTCGAACTTCACCAGCCCCATCCACGCGCAGTCGTCCTTGTCCCACTGCAGGACCGTGCGGTTCTCCATCCGGGCGTGCTCGATCGGCACCACCTCTCCCACCGGCCGCTCGGTCAGCACCATCCCGCCGGAGTGGATGCCCAGGTGCCGCGGGAACTTCAGCAGCTCGGTCGCCATCGCCACCACCTTCGGCGGGATGTCGTGCTCGGTCGAGGTGATCTCCGGGCTCCAGCCGTCCACCTGCTTCGACCAGGCGTCCTGCTGACCGACCGAGTACCCCAGTGCCTTGGCCATGTCCCGGACGGCGGACTTCGGCCGGTACGAGATCACGTTCGCCACCTGGGCGGCGTTGCGGCGCCCGTACTTGCGGTAGACGTGCTGGATCACCTCCTCGCGGCGGTCGGAGTCGAAGTCGACGTCGATGTCCGGCTCCTCGGTCCGGGTGGTGGCGAGGAAGCGCTCGAACGGCAGGTCGTAGAGGATGCTGTCCACCGCGGTGATCCCGAGCGCGTAGCAGACCGCCGAGTTCGCCGCCGAGCCGCGGCCCTGGCAGAGGATGCCGTTGTCGTGCGCGTACCGGACGATGTCTTCGACGATCAGGAAGTACCCCGGGAACTCCTTCTCCTCGATGACCGCCAGCTCGCGCTCCAGCCGCTCGTAGGCGTCCGGCCGCTGCCCGCGGGTCCCGTACCGCTTGGCGGCGCCGTCGAAGGTGAGGTGCCGCAACCACGACATCGGCGTCTCCCCCTCCGGTACGTCGCGCAGCGGCAGCTTGGGTTTCGCCCGGGCCAGGTCGAAGGCGAGCTGGTCGGCCAGTGTCACCGATCGCGCCACGGCGCCGTCGTACCGGCGGAACCGGAACGCCATCTCCTCCCCCGAGCGCAGGAACGCCGTCCCGCTCGGCGGCAGCCAGCCGTCCATCGTGTCCAGGTCCCGCCGGGCCCGGACCGCGGCCAGCGCGGCGGCCAGCTTGTGCTGCGCCGGGGTGGCGTAGTGAACGTTGTTCGTGGCAACTACCGGGAGGCCGCGGTCGGCCGCCAGCCCGGCCAGAATCCGGTTCCGGGTCGTGTCGGCCGGAAGGTGGTGGTCGATCAACTCGACCACCACCCGGTCCTTGCCGAACAACCCGGTCAGTCGGTCCAGCTCACGCCCCGCGGCGGCCGGACCATCGGCGTGCCCGCCGAGCTCCAGCGCCTGCCGGACCAGCCCCTTGCGGCAGCCGGTCAGGATCAGCCAGTGGTCACGCCCCTCCGCGGCCAGCCTCTCCAGGTCGTAGACCGGCTTGCCCTTCTCACCGCCGGCCAGTTGTGCCTCGGTGATCTCGCCGGCCAGCTTGTGATAGCCCTCCTGTCCCTCGGCCAGCACCAGCAGGTGACTGCCCTCGGGATCGGCCACGCCGTTCTGCGGGCCGGTCAGGCCGAGCGACAGCTCCGCTCCGAACACGGTCGGCAGGGTGTACGCCGCTGCCGCCTCGGCGAACCGGGCCGCGCCGTAGAACCCGTCGTGATCGGTCAGCGCCAGCGCGTGCAGCCCCTGCCGGACCGCGGCCTCGACCAGGTCCTCCGGCTGGGAAGCACCGTCCAGGAAGGAGAAGTTGGAATGCGCGTGAAGCTCCGCGTAAGGCACCGCGTGCTCCGGGCGACGGACGGTGTCAGGCACATACGGACCGCGGTGCTGCGACCACGCCGGGCTGTCGCCGCCGTCGCCCGTCACCGGCCGCCCGCCGTGACTGCCCGGCCGGGACCGGTCCGACAGCTTCCGCTCCAGCTCCGACCACTTGATCGGCGGATTGTTGTGGCCCATCACACACCCTCCTATCAGGATCAAGACTAGAACATATGTTCGAAGAGGCGATAATCTGAAAACATGCTTGGTCGGTTCACGGTTCGCCCGGCCGACGACGGATCGAACGGATTCGGCGTCTGGGACGGTGCGGTCAACGGGTGGCGTGCGATGGGTATCGACAGCGAGACGGAGGCCCACCGGATAGCCAGCGATCTCGACGTCCAGTACGACGCTCACGGCCCACGTCCGGCGGACGCCGTACGGCGGGTGGACCCGGCCCAACCGGTCCAGCGCGCCGAGTGGCAGGACGGCGAGCTCGACGTCTGGATCCGCGACAACGGCGAGTGGCTCGGCCGGGTCTGCGACAAGGACGGCCACATCACCTGGATCCCCGGCACCGACCTCCGCCCGTTGTAGGCAGTCGGGTTGGATGGACGGCATGAGCACTCAGACCGACGCGGAGGTGGCGATCCGGACGGCCGAGGCCGGCGCCGCGGTCGTCCGCGCCAAGTACGGCGTACCGCTGGCCAGGTACGACAAGTCGCCCACCGACTTCGCCACCGAGGCGGATCTCGAGGCGGAGCGGGCGATCCTCGACGTCCTGCGCACCGCGCGGCCCGGCGACGCGGTGATCGGCGAGGAGTACGGCGCCGACGGTCAGGCGGCCCGGACCTGGTTGGTGGATCCGCTCTGCGGCACCCTCAACTTCGCCGCCGAGACACCGCTGTTCTCGGTGAACGTCGCCCTCCAGGGACCGGGTGTCGCCGCCGTCGCGCAGCCGCTCACCGGTGAGGTGTTCTGGACCGACGGGACGACCGCCGCGGTGCGCCGCGACGGTGCCGACTCGCCGGCAACACCGTCGGCGACCTCGCTCCTGATCGACGTCGATGTCGACGATCCACCCGGGAGCGACCTCCTCGGCGCCCGGATCCTGACCGACCCGACCCTCCTGGCGACCTTCGGGCTTCGGGTCTCGTCGACCACCCTCACACTCGCCTGGGTGGCTGTCGGTCGCCGGGCCGGCTACATCACCAACGGCTCGCTGGTCGACAGCGTGCACTTCACCGCCGGCATCCAGCTGTGCCAGGCGGCCGGCTGCGTCGTCACCGACTTCCGCGGGCAACCGGTGCACACCGGCCCTGGCCTGGTCGTCGCAGCGGACACCGCAACCCACGATCGTCTGCTGGAGGTCGTTTCCCGCTGCTTGAGGTAGCCGATCGGTGTCAGCGGGCCGGCTCGCGCGAGCCGGTGGCCAGGGCGGCGAAGGCGAGAGCGAGCGGACGCCATGCGGCGTACATCTCGGTCTCGGCCGCGCGGATCTCGGCCAGCCCGCGCTCCATCTCCGGACGAGCGGTGCCGGCCATGCACTGCGCCTCGTACCACCCCTTGACGATCCCGTACGACGCCTCCGGGTGCCACTGAACGCCCCACGCCGATCGACCGATCCGGAACGCCAGCAGGTCGCCGTCATCGCTTCCGGCCAGTTCGATCGCGCCGGGTGGCGGTACGGCCACGGTGTCGGCGTTCCACGCCACCGCGGGCGGTCGGGGCGACCCTGGATCGAGCCCTGGATCGAGCACTGGACCGAGCACTGGATCCATGGCGGCTTCGGCGGTCCAGACCGGCCGGAGCACGCGGGAGTTCTGGCCGTGCGGCCGGGAGATCACCTTGCCGCCCAAGGCGTCGGCGAGCAACTGGTGCCCGAGGCAGATGCCGAGCGTCGGCACTTCCTGCCGCACCGCGTCGGCGAGGAGCCTCTTGATCGGAGTCAGCCACGGCACCCGATCCGCGTCGTGCACGCCGGGCAGACCACCAAGCACGACCAATCCGGAGATCCCGTCCGCGTTCTTCGGCACGGGATCACCGCCGTCCGCGCGGCAGACCCGAAACGGTGACAACCAGTCGGTGAGATGGCCCGGCGGGCAGAGTTCGTCCGGCTGCACGACGAGTAGATTCACGGCCGCCAGACTACGTCGCCGTTCGGTTGACATGTGGTGGCTGGATGCCAGACTCCGAGCATGACCCGCTACGGGCAGCAGTTCGGGCCGGACTTCACGTTTCTCGGGGTGCCGGCCTGTGATCTGGACGATCCGGCGTCGTACGCGGATGCGCAGGTGGTGATTCTCGGTGCGCCGTTCGACGGCGGTACGTCACATCGGCCGGGTGCCCGGTTCGGGCCGATGGCGATCCGGATGCGGGACTACCTGGGCCACGACGGATCGCGGCCGAGTCTCGCGTTGCGCACCGACGGTCTGGTCGAGCTGAACGTCGTCGACGCCGGTGACGTCGAGATGTACTCCGGCGACATCGAGGTCGCGCTGCCCGCGCTCGAGGCGGCGGTCGAGACGGTGACCCGCTCGGGTGCGATCCCGGTCGTCCTCGGCGGCGACCACTCGATAGCGTTCCCGGACGCGAAGGGTGTCGCGAACGTACTCGGCCACGGCCGGGTGTCGATGCTGCACTTCGACGCGCACGCCGACACCGGCGACATCGAGTTCGGGTCGCTGTGGGGCCACGGCCAGCCGATGCGCCGGCTGATCGAGTCCGGTGCGTTGCGCGGGGATCGCTTCCTGCAGATCGGGTTGCGCGGGTACTGGCCGCCGCCGGACACGCTGGACTGGATGGCCGAGCAGCGGATGCGCTCCTACGAGATGACCGAGATCGTGCATCGTGGCCTGGACGAGTGCCTGACCGAGGCGTTCGTGATCGCCACCGACGAGTGCGACGGCGTCTTCCTGTCCGTCGACATCGACGTCTGCGACCCCGGCCACGCGCCGGGCACCGGGACCCCCGAGCCCGGCGGCCTGACCGCTCGTCAGCTGCTCGACGCGGTACGCCGGATCTGCCTCGAACTGCCCGTGGCCGGGATGGACGTGGTGGAGGTGAGTCCGCCGTACGATCACGCCGACATCACCGCGGCGCTGGCGAATCGGGTGGTGCTCGAGGCGGTGTCGGCGATCGCTCGCAAGCGCCAGGACGAGCGCAACGGCACGCGGTGGGATCCTGCCCACCCGCTGTTGAGTGACCGGCCGGAGCCGGGCTGACCTGTTCCGTCGGCCAATTCCGAGTGCCACACTCCGAATTGGGGGTGGGGAGACCTCCCTCGAGGGGAGGGCATCATGGCGATGACGGTGCGGCAACTGTTCCGTCGCAAGCCGGTCCCGGAGATGGCGCAGGAGAGCGGCACCGACACCGGGAAGAGCGAACTCGCCCGGACCATCGGCTTGTTCCAGCTCTCCATGTTCGGCATCGGTGCCACCATCGGCACCGGCATCTTCTTCGTCCTCGCCCAGGCGGTGCCGGTCGCCGGACCGGCGGTGATCTGGTCGTTCGTGATCGCCGGTGTGGTCGCTGGACTGACCGCGATCTGTTACGCCGAGCTCGCCAGTGCGGTCCCGGTGTCGGGATCGTCGTACTCGTACGCCTACGCGACGCTCGGCGAGCTGCCGGCGATCGGGGTCGCCGCCTGCCTGCTGCTCGAGTACGGCGTGTCCGCGGCCGCCGTGGCCGTCGGCTGGTCGCAGTACCTGAACGAACTGTTCGACAACCTCTTCGGCTTCACCATCCCCGACAGCCTGTCGCAGGCGCCGGAGCAGGGCGGTGTGTTCAACCTGCCCGCGACGATCCTGGTGCTGCTCTGCACCCTGCTGCTGATCCGCGGCGCGAGCGAGTCGGCCACGACGAACGCCGTCATGGTGTGCATCAAGATCGGCGTCCTGCTGCTGTTCATCGTGCTCGGGCTGAGGGGCTGGGACGCGAACAACCTGTCCGACTTCGCCCCCTTCGGCATCAGCGGGATCACCTCCGCGGCCGGCATCATCTTCTTCTCCTACATCGGTCTGGACGCCGTCTCGACCGCGGGTGAGGAAGTGAAGAACCCGCGGCGGACGATGCCCTTGGCGATCCTGATCGCGCTCGTCACGGTCACCGGGCTCTACATCCTGGTCACCCTGGTCGCGGTCGCCGCCCAGCCGTCCGGCGAGTTCGAGAACCAGGAGGCCGGCCTGTCGGCGATCCTGGAGAAGGTGACCGGCGCGACCTGGCCGGCCACCGTACTCGCGGCCGGCGCGGTGATCTCGATCTTCAGCGTCACGTTGATCGTGATCTACGGCCAGACCCGCATCCTGTTCGCGATGGCGCGCGACGGGATGATCCCGGAGCTGTTCCACAAGGTGAACCCACGCACCCACACGCCGGTGCCGAACACCATCATCGTGGCCGTGCTGATCGCCCTGCTGGCCGGGCTGATCCCGATCAACTTCCTGGCCGAGATGACCAGCATCGGCACCCTGGTCGCGTTCCTGGTCGTGTCGATCGGAGTGATGGTGCTGCGGCGGACCCATCCCGAGCTGCCGCGCGGATTCAAGGTGCCGGGCTATCCGGTCACACCGATCCTGTCGATCCTCGGCTGCCTGTGGATCATCAAGGACCTGCGCGCGGTCACCATCTGGGTGTTCCTGATCTGGCTCGCCGTGGCAATGGCCTGGTACTTCATCTACGGCTTCAAGCACTCGCATCTCGGCAGGCACGAGCACGTCGGGCTGATCCACGACGACGACGGGCCGACGCCATGACGATGATCGTCGGCTACGCCTCGGACGAGCGCGGGAAGGCGGCGCTCCACCTCGCGGCGATGCTGGCCCGGTCCGCGCACGACGACCTGATCGTCTGCACCGTCGTACCGGCGCCGTGGACGCCTGGAATGGCGCGAGTGGACGCGGAGTACCAGAACTACCTGGCGCAGACCGCGGACCAGGCGCTCGAGCGGGCCCGGAACTACCTGCCGGGTGACGTGCCGGCGACGTACGTCCGGTACAGCGCCCGGTCGGCGCCGGCCGGTCTGCTCGAGGTGGCCGCGCAGAACGACGCCCGGCTGATCGTGCTCGGGTCGTCGTCGGCCGGCGCGTTCGGCCACATCTCACTCGGCAGCGTCACCGACCGGCTGCTGCACAGCTCGCATGTCTCGATCGCCCTGGCCACCCGGGGATTCCGATGCCCGGGGGATGCCAAGGTCCAGCGGGTGACCGCGGCCTTCGGCGGCACCGAGAGCGCGGAGGAGCTGGTCCTCGCCGCGGCAGCGGTCAGCGCCGACGCGGGTGCTTCGCTGCGCATCGCCACGTTCGCGGTGTGGTCCCGTCCGGCGTACACCACCCGGCTCGGCACCGACTCCGAGGACCTGGTGATGGACGATTGGCGGGCGGAGGTGGAGAAGACCGTCGCCGCCACGCTGACCCAGGTGAAACACCTGCCGCACGGGCCGCGAACGGTCGAGACGGTGATCGGCTCCGGTGCGAACTGGGCCGAGGCGATCGACGACATCGGTTGGGAGCCCGGCGACATCCTCGTGGTCGGGTCGAGCGAGCTCGGGCCGGTCGCGCGGGTGTTCCTCGGCTCGCGGGCGACCAAGATCCTGCGGCACTCCCCCGTCCCGGTCCTCGTCGTACCGCGCAACCGGGCCGAGGAGCTGGCCGGACGCGCCGCTGAGAACTGACCATGCATCAGGCCGACCGGAGCGACCTGCTCTCGCTCTTCCCGGCCGGCAGCGGCCTGACCGGCGACGGCATGCTGGTCGTCGCCGGCTGCCGTGCGGACGACCTGGCCGCCGCGTTCGGTACGCCGGTCCTGGTCGTCGCCGAGGACGCCCTTCGCTCCCGCGCCCGCGAGTACCGCGAAGAGCTGTCCGCCCGCTGGCCGGACTCCCGCGTGGTCTTCGCGTCCAAGGCCTTCCCCTGTACGGCGGTTCAGCGGGTCATGGTCGAGGAAGGACTCGGCCTGGACGTCGCCGGCGGTGGCGAGATCCTGACCGCACTGAAAGCCGGTGTCGATCCCGGCCTGATCGTCCTGCACGGCAACGCCAAGAGCGACGACGAGATCGCGCTGGCTGTCGAACACGGCATCGGCCTGGTCGTGGTCGACAACGCCGACGACGTCGACCGGCTGGAAGCGACCGGCCGCACCCAGGACGTCTTGGTACGCATCATCCCCGGTGTCACCGCTGATACCCACAGCCATGTGCTGACCGGCCACGAGGGCTCGAAGTTCGGCCTCGCCCCACCCGACGCGGCCCGGTTGATCCAGCGCATCGAACACAGCCCACGGCTGCGGATGCGCGGTCTGCACGTCCACGTCGGCTCGCAGATCCTCGACGTCGAGCCGTTCGCGGAGTCGGTGGAGCCGCTCGCGCGACTCGGCGAGTTCGAGGTGTACGACCTGGGCGGCGGCCTCGGCGCCCGCTACACCTGGTCCGACGAGCCGCCCACGGTGGCGGCGTACCTCGATGCTCTGATCGGCGCGGCGAAGCAGCAGCTGCCCGCATCCGCGCACCTCATCATCGAGCCTGGACGCAGCATGGTCTGTACGGCGGCGACCACGATCTACCGGGTCACCACGGTCAAGCGCGGTGCGATCACCTTCGTCGCGGTGGACGGCGGGATGGGCGACAACCTGGAGGTCGCGTTGTTCGAGCAGCGGTTCGAGGCCGGCATCGTCGGACGGTTCGAGGGTCCCGGGCTGGAGACCGTGACCGTGGTCGGGCGGCACTGCGAGAGCGGCGACGTCCTCGTCGACGGCGTACCGCTGGCGGAGCCGGCTGTGGGTGATCTGCTCGCCGTTCCCGCGACCGGGGCGTACTGCTACACGATGGCCAACAACTACAACGGCAATCGCCGGATCCCGGTGGTCTTCGCAACCGGCGGCCGAGCCCGGCTTGTCGTACGACGGGAGTCCTGGGACGACCTGATGGCCCGGGACGTGGACTGATGGCGACCCATCCGCTCGAACCGCTGGACGAGGACGAGTTCCGGCAGACCGCTGCGATCCTGCGCAGGGACCGGGAACTCGGCGGGTCCTGGCGGTTCGCGGCGATCGAGCTGCTGGAGCCGGCCAAGTCCGCGGTCCGCGCCTGGCGTCCCGGCGACCCGGTACCGCGGACCGCGTTCGCCGTCCTGTGGAACCGGGCCGACAACCAGACCTGGGAAAGCGTCGTCGACCTGGCCGGCGACCGGGTGGTGTCGTGGATCCACGTCCCCGGCGTCACCCCCAACGTCACCGGCGACGAGTACCACGAGGTCGACGAGGCGATGCGCGCCCATCCGGACGTGATCGCCGCGCTGGCCGAACGCGGCATCACCGACCTGTCGCTGGTGATGATCGAGGTCTGGACGTACGGCAAGGCGCTGATGCCGGACCAGTACCGCGACCGGCGGCTCGGCTGGTGCGACATCTGGTACCGCGAGACGCCCGACGGCAACCCGTACGCCCACCCGGTGTCGGGCCTCAAGGTCGTCGTCGACATGAACACGCTCGAGTTGCTCGAACTCGAGAACGACCACGACCACGGGCAGCCCGAGGTCGACGCGGAGTACGCGCCCGGACCGTGGACCGGCGTACTCCGCACCGACCTCAAGCCGCTGCACGTCACCCAGCCCGAGGGCGTCTCGTTCACCGTCGACGGCACCGAGCTGAAGTGGCAGAACTGGACCATGCGGCTGGGCTTCAACCACCGCGAGGGCCTGGTCATCCACCAGGTCACGTACGACGACCATGTCAACGGCCGCAGCGCCATCCGGGACATCGCCTACCGGATGTCGTTCGCCGAGATGGTGGTCCCGTACCGGGACGCGTCCTTCGACCACTACCGGCGTACGGCGTTCGACATCGGCGAGTGGGGTCTCGGCTTCATGACCACCTCGCTCGAACTCGGCTGCGACTGCCTCGGCGAGATCGTCTACCTGGACGCCGTACTGCACGACACCCACGGTGAGCCGGTCACGATCAAGAACGCGATCTGCCTGCACGAGGAGGACAACGCCGTCTTGTGGAAGCACGTCGACCACACGACCGGTGCCGAGGTACGGCGGATGCGCCGGATGGTCGTGTCGTGTCACGCGACCGTGGCGAACTACGAGTACTTGATCTACTGGCGCTTCTATACCGACGGCAACATCGAGTGCGAGGTCCGGGCGACCGGGCTGATGGTCACCACGCCGTTCGCCGCGGACGGTACGCCGCCGGCCACCGGCACGGTCGTCGACAAGCAGACGTACGCACCGTTCCACCAGCACTTCCTGGTCGCGCGGCTCGACCTCGACGTGGACGGCGACGCGAACACCGTGCAGGAGGTCGACTCCCGCGCCCTACCGGTGTCGGACGACAACCCGTACGGGCTGGCCGTCGTCACCGAGGCGACCCCGATCCGGTCCGAGTCCGAGGCCGCCCGAGACTTCGACTGGGCGGCCCAGCGCACCTGGAAGGTGGTCAACCCGAACCGCGTGAACGCCCTCGGCACCAATCCGGCGTACAAACTGATCCCGAGCGCGTCGATCCCCGCACTGATGGACCCCGGTACGCCGCAGTACCTGCGGGCTCCGGTGATCGGGCACACGGTGTGGGTGACCCGGCAGCACGACGAGGAACGCTGGCCGTGCGGCGATTACCCGACTCAGTCGACGGTCGACGACGGGATGACGCGCTGGATCGCGGACGACGAAGCGCTGGAGAACACCGACGTCGTGCTCTGGTACGTGTTCGGCATCCACCACGTCACCCGGGTCGAGGACTGGCCGGTGATGCCGGTGGACACGATCGCCTTCTGGCTGAAGCCGTTCGGCTTCTTCGACCGCAACCCGGCGCTCGACGTCGCCCCCAGCAGCGAGCATCACGACGCAGGGCACTAGCGGCGCCCGTTGCCGCTGGCGTCCGGACCCCCGTTCTGGTCCGCCGGCTGGGGGGCACCCAGCATCTTGCGCGGTGGCGCCTTGAAGTGGCGCAGCGGCATGCCCTTCAAGGCGCCTTCCATCGCGGTCTGCCACAGCGGCCCGGCGGTGCCGGAGCCGGTCGGGTCGGAGATGTCCCGGCCGTCGAGGGTGTGGCGGTACATCAGGTTCGTGTAGGGAAGATTCGCGTCCGCCACAACTGCGGCGCCGGCCAGGTTCGGCGCGTAACCGGCGTACCAGACGGCGAGGTTGTCCTGGATCGTGCCGGTCTTGCCGGCCAGGTCCCAGTTGCCGAAGTTCAGCCGGCCGCCGGTGCCGCCAGGCTCCATCACCGCACTGAGCACCCGGTTGACGCCGTCGGCGACCTGCGGGGAGAGCGCCTGGTTGCAGTCGATCTGCGGCGTGTCGATGTACTTGCCGGCCTTGTCCCGCACAGAGGCGACGACCAGCGGCTTGCAGTACTTGCCGCGGGCCGCGAACGTCGCGTAGGCGTTCGACAGCATCAGCGGGGTCACATAGCCGACGCCAAGCGTCATCGAGATGACCTGGTCGAGTGGATGCAGCGTCTGTGCGTTGTACATCCCGAGCTTGGTCGCGACCCGGGCGATCGGGCACAGCCCGACCCGCTGCGACAACTGCAAGAAGTAGGTGTTGGTCGAGAACCGCGCCGCGTCGACCATCGTGAGGTTGCCGCCGCGGGTCGAGTTCTGCGGGGTGTAGTCCGGGTCCCGGGTCCAGCCCGAGCAGGTGCGGAACCGCTTCCCGCTCAGGTTGATCTGCTGCGGGGAGTTGATCCGGTAGTTCAGCGGCACGCCTTTCTGGATCGCCGCCGCGATCGTGAACGCCTTCATCGTCGAGCCGTTCTGGAACCCGCCGAACCCGCCGGCGTAGGACTTCTCGACGTTGTAGTTGTAGTTCGTGTGGTTGCGGCCGTTGCCGTACGGCTTGCTCTGCACCATCGCCTTCACCAGGCCGCTACCCGGCTCGACGATCGTGATCGCCGCGACCGCGGTGTCGGTCGACTTGCTGTGCGCGGTGATCGACTTCTGCGCGGCCCGCTGGATCCGCGGGTCGATCGAGGTCCGGATCAGCAGCCCGCCGGTCTTCAGGTAGTGGTCGCGGTCCTTGACCGTCACGCCGAGTGCCGGGTTGTCCAGCAGCTTCGAGACGACGTACTCGCAGTAGAAGGGGTAGCGGGAGCTGGCGCAGCCGTTCGGCACCGGCAGGACCCGCTTCAGGTTGATCACCGCGGTCTTCACCGCCGCGTTGGCCTGCCGAAGTGAAATCACCTTGAGCTCGAGCATCCGCTTCAGCACGACGTCGCGCCGCGCCTTCGCGCGCGCCAGGTCGTTGGTCGGGTCGTAGCCGGTCGGGTTCTTCACCAGGCCGGCCAGCATCGCGGCCTGGGGCAGGGTCAGCTTGTCGGCCGTGGTCCGGAAGTAGTGCTGTGCCGCGGCCTGGACGCCGTACGCGCCGTCGCCGAAGTTCACCAGGTTCAGGTACCGCTCCAGGATCTCGTCCTTGGACAGCTGGCTCTCGATCGCGATCGCGTACCGCAGCTCGGTCAGCTTGCGCTCGTAGGTGACCGCGGTGGCCCGCTGGCGTTCCTCGGCGGTCTTGGCCTTCTCGACCAGGCTGAGCTTCACGTACTGCTGGGTGATGCTCGACCCGCCCTGCTGGACCTCGCCCTCGGTCTGGTTGCGGACCATCGCCCGGATCGTGCCCTTCGCGTCCAGGGCCCCGTGGTCGTAGAACCGCGAGTCCTCGATCGCGACGATCGCCCGGCGCATGATCGGGCTGATCCGGCTCAGCGGCACCGGGATCCGGTTCTGCTCGTACAGCGTCGCGATCAGGCTGCCGTCCGAGGCGAGGATCCGGCTCCGCACCGCCACCGGATCGACCACGAGCTCCCGCGGCAGATCCTGCACCGACTTGGCCACCTGCTCGCTGCCCTGTCCGGCGAATCCGGCGAAGGGGATCGCCAGTCCGGCCGCCAACGCGCCGGACAGTACGCTCACGCCGATGAAAGTGATCAACGAGTGAGCCTTACTGCGACCGCCCCTCTCGGTCCGCATACCTCCAGGTTAGGTGAGTGGTCCAACTCCCGGTAGACCGGAGATGATTGCCTCGATCAACCGTGGGCGCAGTTCGTTCGCTGTGATCACCGCATCGACCGATCCGACTTCGACCGCGCGCTGGATGTTGTGCACGCGATCGAACCCGATCGCGACCTCTCCCAGCTTCTCCGCGCGTACGGCGGTGCGCACCTCAGCCAACTCGGTCGCGAGCGCGGCCCGCTCCGCCCCGGTCGCCTCGCCGACCCGCTCGGCCAGCGACGCGACTCGCTCGTCGGCTGCCGTTCGAGCGTCGACCTCACCGGCGAAGACGACAGCGGCCGCCGGCGCTCCGCCGATCACCGACGCGAATGAGCCGTCCACTGCCAGCACGGTCATCGACGGGTTGAGCGCCTTGGAGAAGACCACGAACGCTCCACCGTGGTAGCGCGACACCACGCAGAACACGATCGGGCCCTGGAAATTCACGATCGCGCGGCCGATCTCGGCGCCGTACTCGAGCTGGAGGTTCCGCATCGAGTCCGGCGAGCCGTCGAAGCCGGACAGGTTCGCCAGCACCACCAGCGGCCGGTTGCCGCTGGCCGCGTTGATCGCCCGGGCCGTCTTCTTCGACGAGAGCGGGAACAGCGTGCCTGCGGTGTAGGTGTCCGGCCCGTCGGTGGGCGGGAACCCGCGCCGCGGCACCGACTTGGACTCGATGCCGATCAGGCAGACCGGGTAACCACCCAGGCGCGCGTCCTGCACGACCGCGGTGTCGGCGTCGGCCATCCCAGCCCAGCGCTCCAGCACCGGATGATCCTGGTCCGTGACGGATCGCATCAGTGTGCGGATGTCGAACGCCTTCTTGCGGTCCGGGTTCGTCGCCGCGGAGAAGATCTCGCCGACGGTCCGGAAGTCGCTGCCGGGCGCGCTGTGCGGGTACGTCGTGACATCGCGATCCAGCGGATCCGACGTCTCGGCCCGGCGCGGACCGATTTCCCCCGGGACGACGTACGAGTGGTCGTAGTGCGCCATCAGCACATCGCGGGCGCCCTTGAGGTCAGGAGCCCAGTACTGCGCCTGGCCGTTCGGACCCATCACGCGGTCGTAACCGCCGATGCCGAAGTTGTCCTCGGCCGAGACGCCACCGGCGAAGTCCAGCGTTTGCTTGCCGGTCAGCACCATCGCGCTGTCCGGCGTCATCACCAGGATGCCCTTGGTGTGCATCAGCATCGTGGCCTCGGCGTTCCAGTACGGCTGCGCGCCGACGTTGATGCCGGCCACGACGACGTTGATCTCGCCGCCGTCCTGGGTGAACTCGACGATCCGCTTCAGCGCCTTGGCGACCCAGTCCATGTTCTCGGTGCCGGAGTCCATCGAGATCCGGGCACCGGCCGACAGCGAGTACCACTCGACCGGCACACGCATCCGCTCGGCCAGGTCGAGGGCTGCGATGATCCGCGAGCACTCCCCCTCGGCGACCGCGCCGAGGGCCTTGGTCGGATCGCCGCTGAGCGCGACCCGGGTGATGCCTTCGGGGTGCCGGGTGGTCGGCGTACTGACGATGCCGAGGATGACGCCGGCCTTGTTCAGGCCGCGCGGGCGGTCCACCGGGACCAGGGCGCCGCTGTCGTCGAGGTCGTACTCGACGAAGGAGCCGCCTGCACCGGCGACCATGCCGCTGACCTCGTACGGGTAGATCGTGTTGCGCCGGCGCGACCGCTGCACCTTCTGGGCGTAGTCGTCCAGCGGCATCAGCCGTCCGGTCGGCGGCTGCTCGACCGAGGTGACGACACCCGCGCCAGGCTGGTAGTAGAACCGCGCCGCCACCAGGTTGACGCTGCCGTCCGGCGCCGCGACCCGACCCTGGACCAGGACCTCCTCGATCCCGGCGCCCGCGGTCATCGGCGCGATGTTGCGCTGCAGCGCGGTGACTTCGTCGACCTGAGCCTCGACCACCGGCCAAATGTGCACCCAGACGTGGTTCATGTCGAGCTTGGCACCGGCCGCGCCGCGGTCGGTCCGGGCCCGGCGGATCGCCTCCAGGCAGTTCGCGATCGCCCGCTCCGCGTGCGGCAGCGAGGTCACCTGCCCGTCCTCGTCCCGGACCACGACGAACTGGCGAACCTGCGCGAGCGCGACCAGCCGCTGGTCGGCTTCGTTCTCCCGCGACACACAGTGGTACAGCAGTACGTCGTCCGGCCCGTCCAACCGGGTGATCCGGAAGTCCCGCAGCCGCCACAGGTTCAGCCGCCGGCCGACCATCGGGTGGACGCCACGGACGTTGTCGTCCTCGGCCACCGAACCGCCGGCCGGGCGATAGGTGAAGTACGACACCGGCCGCCCCTGGCCCGGAGCGATCGCGACCGAGAACCGGCGTACCCGCTGGGCGACCGGCTGGTCGGCGACCATCCGGCGGTACAGGTCGGACGCCTCCTGCTGGGAGGCCGGCAGGTCCGGGCCGTACAGGTAGAGCTCGACCACGGCCTCGTGCCGGGGCGGGCGCGCGTCGATCTGCGCGGTCAGCACGCGGGACAGGCCGCTGTCCGGGTCCGCCAGCTCGGCCACCGTGCCCACCGAGGTGACCAGATGACTCGGCCGGTCGTCGATCGTGTAGTCGGCGGTCGCGAACGGCCGGCCGTCGACGGCGAACTCGCGCAGGTCGTGCAGTTCGTACTCGCGGTAGTGCCGACGGATCAGCACCTCGAGCATCGGCTCGCGCTCACCCCAGCCACGCTCCAGTCGCTGCGCCAGGAACCGGACGATCGGCTCGGGGATTGTGGCCAGCGCGTCGACCCGCTCCTTGCGGTCCGCTGCCTCCGGATCCGCCGCCAGCGCGGCGACCTCGTCGCCGACACCCTCCAGGACCGACGCCCGCTCCGCATCCACCTGCGGCTGGTCGAACCACCGGAACCGCACGCTCCGGGCCAGGTCGCCGATCACCGGGAAGCGCAGTTGGGTCGCCAGCACCAAGCGGTCGAGCAGGTCGTGTGCGGACTCGTCGACCGGCGACACCGGCCGCGGCTCGGCGATCCAGCGCTGCAGCAGCGACGACACCAGCAGCACGTCCGGAGTGGAGCGCTGCTGAGCCAGGAAGATCCGGAAGACGGCCTCCTCGAGCTCGGTACTGCGCTCCAGGTCGGTCACGCCGTACTGGCCGAGCACCCGGGTCAGCCGGGCGCGGAACTCGGCCGGCAGACCTCCGCGGTCCGGATCCAGGCTCTGCAGGTAGGTATGGAAGTGCTCGCGTGGGCTGTGCACCCGGTTCTCGGTGCTGATCTCCTCGCCGGCCGGCCGGTTGCGGCTCAGCTCGACGAAGTCCGCGAACACGCGCAGCAGGTCGATCTCGGCGACGACCGGAGGGTCCGCCAGCTCGGACCGCGCGGACAGGTAGTCGGCCAGCATGCCGCCCTCGTCCGACGGATCGATGTCGAACCCGAGCAGCATGCTGCGCAAGTCGTCCAGACCCCGCTCGACCCGCTCGGCCGCAGACTTCTCCCCGGATCCGTTCGGCAGATCCAGCTGTACGCCGTTGTCCGTCGGAGCAGCCGCCTCGGCCCCGGAGTCGTCCGCGACCGGCTCCAACCGCAGCAGGGGTGCACCGGTCTCGACCTGGCTGCCGGTGGCGACGAGCAGTTCCTTCACGGTCGCCTTGAACGGCGCGTAGAGCACCGTCTCCATCTTCATGCTCTCCAGCACGAGCACCGGCGCACCGGCCTCGATCTCGGCCCCGGTCTGCACCGGCGTCGCGACCACGAGAGCCGGCGCGGGAGAACGCAGTACGCCGCCTTCGTCGCGGCTGACCCGGTGGGTCACACCGTCCACCTCGATCAGGTGGACCGGACCGTGCGTCGCGGTGACGAGGCGGAACCGCTGCCCGCCGACCACGAGCCGGCTGGTGTAGTCGTCGAGCCGCTCCAGCTCGGCGTCCACCACCTTGAGGTGGTCGTTGCCGGTCCCGACACCGACCCGGAACCGGTCCGGCCCGATTCGCGCCACCGTCACCCGGTAGCTCGCCCCGCGCAGCTTCAGGTCGATCGCACGACCCACCTCGTGCTGAATCTGCGGACGGCCGCCGTGCGCGGTCTCCAGCAGTCGCACCCGCTCGACCTGCTCGGAGTCCTCGTACCCCTCGATCGCGGCCGCGACCAGAGCGACGCCCGAGTGCCGGTGCGAGACCAGCCGACCCTCACCGCGGACCCGATCGATCCAGCCGGTGTCGGCGCTGCCGTCGATCACCTCGGGCTGGTCCAGCAGTTCGAGGATGAAGCTCTTGTTGGTGGCGCCGCCTTCGATCAGCACCGTGGTCGCCCCGACTGCCCGGCGCAGCCGCGCCAGTGCCTCCTCGCGGGTCCGCCCGTAGCCGATGATCTTCGCGATCATCGAGTCGAAGTCGGCCGGAATGCTGTCACCGGCGCTCACTCCGGTGTCGACCCGGATGCCGGGTCCGGACGGCAGGTCGAGTACCGCGATCCGCCCCGGCGACGGTGCGAAGTCACGGTCCGGGTCCTCGGCGTTCAGGCGTGCCTCGACCGCGTGCCCGCTCTCGACCGGCTTCGTGCCCTCCAGCAGGCCGCCGTTCGCGACGTGCAACTGGGCCTTCACCAGGTCGAACCCGGTGGTCAGCTCGGTGATCGGGTGCTCCACCTGGAGCCGGGTGTTCACCTCGAGGAACGCGAAGCTCTTCTCGCCGGGGTGATACAGGAACTCGACCGTCGCCGCACCGCGGTAGCCGACCGCGAGCGCGAGCCGCTCGGCGGAGGCCTTCAGGTCCTCGACCTGGCCGGCTGACAGCAGCGGTGAGGCGGACTCCTCGATCACCTTCTGGTTCCGGCGCTGCACCGAGCAGTCCCGGACGCCGAGCGCCCACGCCGTCCCCTGGCCGTCAGCGATGACCTGCACCTCGACGTGGCGGGCGCCGGTGACCAGGCGCTCCAGGAACACCACGCCGCTGCCGAAGGCCCGCGCGGCCTCGTCGCTGGTCCGCGCGTACGCATCGGTGAGTTCGTCCGCCGACCGGACCACCCGGATGCCGCGGCCGCCACCACCGGCAGTTGCCTTGAGCATCAATGGGTACCCGATCGTCCCGGCCGCCTGCAGCGCGGCCTCCAGCGACTCGACCGGGCCGCGGCTCCAGGGCGCGACCGGTACCCCGACCTCCTCGGCGATCAGCTTGGACCCGATCTTGTCGCCGAGCTTGCGCATCGCCTCGGCCGACGGCCCGATGAAGGTCACGCCGATCCGCTCGCACAGCTCCGCGAAGGCGGGGTCCTCGGCCACGAATCCCCAGCCGACCCAGGCCGCGTCGGCCTTCGTCTCGCGCAGCGCACGCTCGAGCACGGCGAGGTCCAGGTACGGGCGCGCCGACGCCGGCCCGAGCGGGTAGGTGATGTCGGCCTCGCGGACGAAGGTCGCGGTCCGCTCACCGTCGGTGAACAAGGCGACAGTCTCGATCGGGTCACCGCCCTCGGCGTTGACCTCGCGAACCGCGTTGATCAGCCGCATGGCGGCTTCACCCCGGTTCACCACTGCGATACGCTTGAACATCGACCGCCTCCGTGTCTCACCCTGTTGTCGCAGTTGGGATCGCCAACCGCTGGCACAGGTTTTCAGCCTTGCCTGCCTACCGTCGAGTCGGCCCCCCATCCAAGCGTGTTTTCGCCAGTTTCGGCGTGACCCCGCGCGTGCGGAAGACTGCGGGCCAAGGGTGGAGTCTCTGGAGGGGAGGCACTGTGTCGGGTGTGGATGAGTTGGTCGCGCGACTGCGGGTCGAGGTCGGCGGGCCGGTCCTGGTTCCTGGTGACGAGGGGTTCGCGGAGGAGGTCGCCGGTTTCAACACGGCGGTCACGCACAGTCCGGCCGTCGCGGTCGGGATCACGTCGGAGGCGGACGCCGCAGCCGTCGTACGGGCGGCGGCGTCCGCCGGTCTGCCGGTGCGGGTCCTCGCGACCGGGCACGGATCGCCTGCGGTCACCGATGGCGTCCTGGTCACCACGTCCCGGTTGACGGGCGTGACTGTCGATCCGGACCAGAAGGTCGCCCACATCGCCGCGGGTTCCCGGTGGGCGGAAGTCATCGCCGCGGCCGGACAGCACGGGCTCGCGCCGATCATCGGCGCCTCCGACGCGGTCGGGTGCATCGGCTACACCCTCGGCGGCGGCCTGGGTCCGCTGGCCCGGACCTTCGGCGTCTCGTCGGACTGGGCGCGCGGCTTCCGCGTCGTCACCGGCACCGGCGAGGTGGTGACGGCGAATGCGACCGAGCATCCCGACCTGTTCTGGGCGCTGCGCGGCGGCAAGGGCGGCCTCGGCCTGGTCACCGCGATGGACTTCGCGCTGGTCGAGCTGACCACGCTGTACGGCGGTTCGGTGTTCTTCGACGCTCCGGACATCGCCAGGGTGTTCATGACGTGGGCGAGCTGGACCAAGACGCTGCCCGAGACTGCGAACTCCTCGGTCGTGATCCTGCGGCTGCCGCCGCTGGAGTTCATCCCCGAGCCGTTGCGGGGCAAGACCGTCCTCAACGTCCGCTTCGCCTTCGTCGGTGACCCAGCCACGGGCGAGCGCCTCTTCCGACCGATCCGCGACGCCGGTACGACGATCGTCGACTCCGTCGGCGAGATGCCGGCCACCGACATCGCGCTCATTCACAACGATCCCAAGGGCCCGACGGCCGCGTGGGACCAAGGTGTGTTGCTCCGTGACATCGACGCCGGTTTCGCCTCCGCGTTCCTCGAGGTCGTCGGGCCGGATCAGCAGGTCCCACTCGTCGCGGCGGAGATCCGGCATCTCGGCGGCGCGGCGCACCGCGACGTACCGGAAGGCAGTGCGGTGGGTGGACGCGGTGGCGCGTACAGCCTGGTGATGATCGGTGTCCCCGATCCGGGCTTGTTCGAGACGGTGCTGCCCGCTACGGCGGGTGGCGTGCTGGATCGGCTGTCGGCCTGGGTCTCCCCCGAGACCACCGTCAACTTCGCGGCCGGCTTCTCGCTGCCGGGCTCGTACGAGGCGGCATGGCCATCGGACACCTTCGCCCGGCTGGCCGAGGTACGGGCGTCGTACGACCCGCAGAAGCTGTTCCCGTACGGGCCTGCCTAGTCGCGCCAGGAGTGCTGGGGTTCGTAGCCGAGCAGGCGGCGGGCCTTGTCGATGGACAGCAGGGTGTCGTTCGGGCCGAACGGGCGCTTGACGGGGACGCCGGGGAACACCTCGGCGAGGAGTTCCTCGTTCGGCCGGGACATCACCGTGTCGGCGTTGGCGACGATGAACACGTCGGTGCCGGTGATGTCGTAGTCGAGCGCGCGGCGGACGGCCTGCGCGCCGTCGCGGGCGTCGATGTAGCCCCAGAGGTTCCACTTGCGCGCCTGCGCGTCGGCGTCGAACGACGGGAAGCGTGCATAGTCCTCGGGGTACATCACGTTCGAGAACCGCAGGCCGATCAGCTTCAGGTCCGGATGCCAGCGGCACAGTTGCCGGGCCAACTCCTCCTCGAGCGTCTTCACCAGCGAGTACGTGCTGTTCGGCCGCGGCGGGTAGTCCTCGTCGACCGGCACGTACGGCGGGAACTCGTCGAACGGCAGGCCGAGCACGGTCTCGCTGGACGCCCAGACGATGTTGCGGACTCCTGCCCGCAAGGCGGCCGAGAACACGTTGTAGGTGGCCGTCATGTTGTTGTGGAAGGTCGCCGCGTTCGGCCGCAGTCCGGGCGCCGGTACGGCGGCCAGGTGGACGACGGCGTCGACGCCGTCGTGGCGGTCGTCGATTCCGGCGATCGCCTCGTAGGCCTGGCCGAAATCGGTCAGGTCGACCCGCGACGCCACGACACCGGTCCGTGCCGGCGGTGCCTGATCCAGAGCGACCACGTCCCAGCCGTGGTCCAGCAGGTGATCGACCACCGCCCGGCCGAGTTTCCCGCTACTTCCGGTGACCGCTACCCGTGCCATCCGCACTCCTTCGAGTCGCTCGCTGACCGACCAACCCGATCATGGCACGCGTCTCACGACACAGGACCGTTGGCCAGGAAGTGGACACTCCGCCTAGGCTCGAAGGCGTGAAGCTTGCTGGGCGGATGAATCGACTGGGTACCGAATCGGCGTTCGAGGTGCTGGCCAAGGCGAAGGCCCTGGAGGCACGCGGCCGCGAGATCGTGCACCTCGAGATCGGCGAACCGGACTTCGACACCCCGGAGCACGTCGTCGCCGCCGCGCAGCAGGCGCTGGACAAGGGCCACACGCACTACGTGCCGGCGCCGGGCATCCCCGAACTGCGCACCGCGGTCGCGGACTTCCTCGAGCGCACCGGCCGGCTGACCACGACGCCGGACAAGGTGCTCGTCACGCCGGGCGCCAAGCCCATCATGTTCTTCACGATCATGGCGCTGTGCGAGGAGGGCGACGAGGTCCTCTACCCGGACCCGGGCTTCCCGATGTACGCCTCGATCGCGGCGTTCGCCGGCGCGAAGCCGGTGCCGGTGCCGCTGCGCGAGGAGAACGGGTTCGTCATCGACCCCCAGGAGCTCGCGTCATTGGTCACCGACCGGACCAAGCTGCTGATCCTCAACTCCCCGCACAACCCGTGCGGCAGCGCCTCGACCCCCGAGCAGTTGGAGGCGATGGCCGAGATCGCGATCGCCAACGACCTCGTCGTACTCAGCGACGAGGTCTATTGGGCGCTGCGGTACGACGGCGACCACCACAGCGTGCTGGACGTCGACGGCATGGCCGAGCGGACCATCCTGCTCGACGGCTGGTCGAAGACGTTCGCGATGACCGGCTGGCGGCTCGGGTTCGGTGTGTTCCCGGAGCCACTGGTCGAGCCGGTGACCCGACTGCTGATCAACTCGGTGTCCTGTACGTCGGCCTTCAGCCAGTACGCCGCGATCGCGGCATTGGAAGGACCGTGGGACGACGTCGAGCGGATGCTCGAGGCCTTCCGGGAACGCCGCGAGGTGATCGTCTCCGGGCTGAACGCCGTACCGGGTGTGTCGTGCGTCGAACCGGGTGGAGCGTTCTACGCGTTCCCGAACATCAGTGAGCTCGGGCTGTCCGCGGCGACGCTGGCCGATCGGCTGCTCGACGAGGCCGGCGTCGCCTGCCTGCCGGGCACATCCTTCGGGGCGTACGGCGAGGACCACCTGCGGTTCTCGTACGCGAACTCGGTCGAGAACATCCGGCGCGCCCTCGACGCGTTCGAGGCACTGGTCACGAGCTGACGAACGCCTGGTGGACTTTCGTCGCGGCGGTGACGATGTCAGACAGCTCCGCCTCGTCGGCCATCAACAGACTCTGACGGATCCACACGACCGTGTCCGCGGCCTCCTCCGCGACCGGGCACGGCTGCAGGTCGGAGTACGCCTGGAGTGCGCTCTCTCGGGACAGCGAGCGGTAGCCGGCATCCAGCGGAACACCTTCGGCAGCCATCGCCGCGAGGAAGTCGTCCTTGCCGTGCCCACCGAACGCGGCCGGGTCGTAGCGGACCAACCCGAGGTGATGGCTGCTCGCGGTAGTGCCCGGCGGCTCCGGCAGAACCTCCAGACCATCAACGCCGGCCAGCTCCCGGCGGAGGAACTCCACCGCGCGATGCCGGGTCTTGACCTGGTCGTCCAGTACGCCGAGTTGCGGCAGCAGCACGGCGGCCTGGAACTCGGTCATCCGCAGGTTCCACCCGACATCCGGATGTTCGTACCACCCGCCCTCGAGACTCCGGCCGACGTTGTGCAGCGCCCAGACCTTCCGGTACACGGCCTCGTCGTCGGTCACGATCAGCCCGCCCTCGCCGGCCGTCATCGCCTTGCTGGACTGGAAGCTGAAGCACGCGGCGTCACCCAGCGTCCCGACCGGCCGATCGCGCCAGGTCGCACCATGCGCCTGCGCCGCGTCCTCGACGATCGGTACGCCGTACTCCGTCAAGGCATCGACGTCCGCGGGGGCACCGGCCAGATGCACCGGCATGATCGCCTTGGTCCGCGGACTGATCAGCCGCCCGACCGCGGCCGGGTCGAGATGGAGTGTCTCCGGCGTGACATCGGCCAGTACCGGCCGCGCGCCGGCCAGCACCACCGCGGTCGCGCTCGCGACGAACGTGTAGGCGGGCACGATCACCTCGTCGTCCCGGCCGACCCCGAGGGCGCGCAGCGCGAGGAAGAGCGCGACCGTCCCGTTCACGACCGAGATGCCGTACCGCGCTCCGATCGACTGAGCGAAGGCGGTGGTGAACTCGGCCACCTTCTGACCGGAGGTCGCACCCCAGTCGCCGCTGTCCAGCACCTCGAGCAGGAGTTCGCGCTGCTCCGCGGTCGCGGGCGGCGGCCAACTCGGCCAGCCCGCGGTCCGGACCGGCGTACCGCCGTCAAGCGCCAAAGTCGTTGCCACTGTCATCGACATCCCTCCAGGAGCCGGGTCATCGTGCCGAACAGCAACAGATCGCGGTCGGCCTGATCGATCGGCGCGAGTTGCACCCGGCCGACCCCGACCCGCAGATCCAGGAACAGCGCGTCGGACCCGAAGACCATCCGGTCCGCGCCCACCGCATCGACCAGCCAGGCCACATGCCGCGCCGTGGTCCGGGATCCGCAGAGCTCCAACGTGACATTCGGGTACGTCGACGCCACCTCGGCCGCCGCGGGGAACCCGGCCGGCAACAGACCGGCGTGACCCATCAACAGTTTCACGGCCGGATGCCGTGCGGCAACGGTCGCGAAGTGCGCCGGACCGCACCACGGCGAACCGAACATGCCATGCGCGAGCACTACGCAGCCGCGCTCGGCCGCCAAGCGGAAGGCGGGTTCGTACGCCGGCCCGTCGAGCGCGTGCTCATGCGTGTCCGGGTGCAGCTTCAGCCCGATCACGCCTGGTGCGTCGAGCAGATCGGCCGTCCGTCGCGCCGCCTCGGGGTCGTGCGGGTCGTAGACGGCGTACCCCAGAAAGCGGCCTGGAAAGCGCTCGATCTCCTGGAGCAGCAGGGCGTTCCCGGCGCGAGAGTCCGGGCCGATCGCGAGCAGGTGCGAGACACACATCGTCGCGACGCCGCAGCCGTCCATCACCCGCACCAGGCTCTCGGTCGAACTGTCCGGGATCGCGAAGGCGAACCACGCCCCGAGATGACCGTGGGCGTCGATGATGCCCGTCATCCGACCAGGCCCAGGATGTTGCCGCTAGCAATCAGTTCGACCTCGTCCGCCGGCAGCTCCAGGTGGTCGAGCTGGAACCGCGGCCCCGCGTCGTCGGTCAGTGGCGCACCGGTCCCGAACAGCACCCGGTGGGCGCCGTACCGGCGTACGACCCATTCGACCGCGAGATGACCGCACAACGTCGCCGTATCCACCCGTACCTCGGGATGCGCGTCCATCAGGTCGGCGAGCTCGCGCAACGCGCGGTAGCCGGTGTTGATCAGCACGATCCGCAGCGACGGCACCTCGGTCGCGAGCCGGTGGATCTCCCCCGGACCCACCGACTCCAGCGCCAGCAGTACCGAGACAGCGCTCCCGGCCAACTCCCGCGCCACCGCGATCCCGTGCGGCGCGGTCAGCAGGAACCGATGCTCGGCCGGACACATCCGCACCACCCGAGCACCCGCCGGCACGCCGGTTCCCAACGGCCCGGGCACGACGACCGGCACCCGGATCAGCCGTGGATCCGCCGGCAACTCGGCCACGACGGTCGGGTCGTAGTACAGGTCCTGCGAATGCACCACACACGCCGCGTCGATCGCCAACCGGTCGAGCTCGGCCAGCAGACCCGGCGCATCCGCACTCGGTACGTCGCCCGTCGGCACCGGACCGACGATGCGATTGACGTCGACCACTCTCATCCGGTCAGCGCTGTCTCGAGAGCAGATCGTTGGACTGCTTGGCCGCCGCATCCAGGGCCTCTTGCGGTGTCTTCTTGCCGGTCAGCACGGCCTGGATCTCGACCGACAGCAACGTCATCACCTGGCGGGCGGCCGGGTTGACCTCACCTGAGTAGGCGTACTGCAGGGCTTCCTCGAACTTCTTCGCCTGCTCGTCGGCGGCCGGCACCGGCGCGTCGGTGCGTGGGGACAGGAAGTTGGACGCGGTCGCCAGGCTGATCTCCTGCTTCGGCTGGGTCATGAAGCCGAGGAACTTCTCCGCCGCGTCGACGTTCTTCGATCCCGCGTTCACCGCGAGCCCGCCGGGCAGCCCGAACCCGACCCGCTTCTTGTTCTCCAGTGGTGCGCCGACCACGACGTTCGCGGCGCCCCAGCTCGCGGCCACGGTCTTGGCGTCGATCAGGGTGTTGGTGAAGCCCATCGCCACCTGCTGCTTGCCGAGCGCCTGGTCGGCCACCACGTTCGCGTTCGACAGGGCGCTCTTCGGGATCCCGCCGTCGTCGTACAGGCCCTTCAGGAACGTCAGCGCCTCGACACCGGGTGCCTGGTTGAACGCCACCGATTTGCCGTCGTCGGCGAACACCTTGCCGCCGGCCTGCCACAGCAGCGGGTAGAAGCTGAGGTTCAGCGACGCCTCCGGCGAGGCGGAGTAGTCCAGCGTGGCGACACCGGCCTGCTTGAACTTCGGCACGGCCGCCTTGATCTCGTCCCACGTCTCCGGCGGCTTGGTGATGCCGGCCTTCGCGAGCAGTTTCTTGTTGTAGACCGTCGTGGTGACCGTGTGGTAGATCGGGACCGCGTACAGCTTGCCGTCGACCTTCAGCGCGTCCAGGGCGCCGGGCAAGAACTTGTCCTTGTCCGCGTCCAGCACCTTGTCGACCGGTTCGAGCGAGCCGGACGTGACGAACTGCGGGATCTGGTCCGGCCCGAGCAGCAGGACGTCGGGTCCCTTGCCGCCGGAGAACGCCGTCGCCAGCTTCTGGTCCCGGTTCGCCCAGGGCTGCTGCTCGATCCGCAGGTCGATGCCTGCGTTCGCCGCCTCGAAGTCCTTCTCGATCTGCGTCCAGTACGTCGTGGCCGCCTTCTCGTCCGCGATCACGGGGTACATCCAGACCGTCACGACCGCCTGGTCCGAGGACCCGCCGGAACCGCCCGAACCGCCGCACGCACTCAATCCGGCCACCACCGCTACTGCGGCCACGGACCCCACGACCCGGCTGACTCCGACCTTCATCAGGACCTCCCAGACGTACGCACGGCTGTGACCGCCTTTACGGTCATGACCGAAAATAGTGCCTGAGTGACGGGTCACGTCAAGGGGTCGGGCCGGACTAGTCCGTCTTGTTCTTGAACTCGGCGGCCTGGCGGCGGACGTCGGCCTGGGTGGCCCGTTCGTGCTCGAGCCAGTCAGGGTTCTCCGACTTGATGGCCTCGATCTCGTCCGTGGTCAGCGCCTCGGTGATGCCGGCGCGGGCGAGGCCGCTGATCGAGACGCCGAGCTTGGCCGCGACGACGGGCCGGGGGTGCGGACCGGTGCGGCGCAGCTCGCGGAGCCACTCGGGCGGCTCGGCCTGGAGCGCGTTCAGCTCGTCGCGGGAGACCGCGCCGTCCTGGAACTCCGCGGGGGTTGCCTGGAGGTACACCCCGAGCTTCTTGGCCGCCGTGGCCGGCTTCATCGTCTGGGGTGTCTTACGCGCCGTCATGCCGCAAGGGTAGCGACCATGCCCGTCCTGGCGTGACGCCCGGTAACCTGGCCACCGTGACCGGCCCCCGACCCACCTTCCGGCTGGGCTATGTGCCCGGCGTGACACCTGCCAAGTGGGTGCGGATGTGGGCGGAGCGCCTTCCCCGGATCCCGCTGGAGCTGATCCAGGTCACCGCCGCCGACGCGCCGGACCTGGTACGTCGCGGCGAGGCGGACGCCGTACTCCTCCGGCTCCCGATCGACCGTGACCGCCTGCACGCCATCCCCTTGTACGTCGAGCAGACGGTCGTCGTGGTTCCGAAGGACCACCTGGTGACAGCGGCCGACGAGGTGACCACCGACGACCTGGCCGACGAACTCATGCTCCACCCGCGGGACGACGTCCTCGACTGGGAACGCCCACCCGGACGGGTGATCGACGAACGTCCCGCGACCACGGCGGATGCGATCGCACTCGTTGCCATGGGCACCGGGTTGCTCGTCGTACCACAGTCACTGTCCCGGCTGCACCACCGCAAGGACCTCACCTACCGGCCGCTCCTGGACGCGCCGGAGTCGCAGGTCGCGTTGAGCTGGCCCGAGGACGAGACGTCTGAACTGGTGGAGCAGTTCATCGGGATTGTCCGCGGCCGGACGGTCAACAGCAGCCGCGGCGCCCAGCCCGCCACGAAAGCCCCGGCCAAGAAGGCCGCCGCCAAGAAAGCGCCGGCCACCAAGGGAGCGGGTAAGAAGCCGGGCAGACCTCGCCGCCGCTAGCGCGCAGCCGTGGCCCTAGGTTGAGTCTTCAACTATCATCGAAAGGGTCCCGACGAGAGAGGTTGTTCGATGGCGATCTTCCGCTTGAACCATGCGGTGCTGTACGTGCGGAACGTGGCCGAGAGTGTCGCCTTCTACCGCGACGTGCTCGGGTTCGGCTACACCGAGGGCGGCGACGCCTACCAGGGCGCGGCCTTCCTCCGAGCGCCCGGCTCGACCAACGACCACGACCTCGGCCTGTTCGAACTCGGCCCGCAGGCCGGCCCGTCCGGTGCCGGGCAGACTACCGTCGGGCTCTACCACCTCGCCTGGGAGGTGGACACCCTCGGCGACCTCCAGGACCTGTCCGCCACGCTGGCCGAGGCCGGCGCCCTGGTCGGTTCGTCCGACCACGGCACCACCAAGTCCCTGTACGGCAAGGACCCGAACGGGCTGGAGTTCGAGATCGTCTGGATCATCCCGGCCGACCTGCTCACCGACGAGGACCGGGCGAAGGCCGGAGTACGCCGCCTGGACCTCGCCGCCGAGGTGGACAAGTACGGCCGCGACGCCCGCAGCGGCGTCGGCATCTCCCGCATCCTCGCCTGACCATCACCTAGTGAGGTGCGCGGCGATCCGCAGGGAGTTGGCCAGCACGGTGAGCACTGGGTTCACTCCCCCGTTCGTCACATGCACCGAAGCGTCGGCGATCCGGACGTTGTCGTGGCCCCAGACCCGGCCGTACGGATCGGTGACCGACCGCGCCGGGTCGTCGCCCATCCGGCACGTGCCCGCCTGGTGCTGCCCGCTGCTCGCCTGCCGCGTCGTACCCACCCCGCCGACAGCCGTCCGGACCGCGCCCGCTTCCTCCAGCCACTCGCGGGCCTTCGCGCTCATGAAGGCCTGCGAGCGGACGTCCTCCGGGTGGATGGAGCCGCTGATCGTCACGACCGGATTGCCGAAGCGGTCGCGGACCCGCTGATCGACCTGCACCCGGGATTCCGCCGACGTGACCTCCTGGATCGGTCCGACAACTCGCAGCATGCGTCGCGCCTCCCGCCGCATCGCCAGCTTCCCCTCCGCCCCGGCCCGCGGGATCAACCCGGCGCCGGTCAGATAGTCGTACGTCGCGGCCGGCGTCGGGACGAACTCGTTCGCCAGCATCCCGCCACCCACGATCCCGTCGTTCCCATGCCGGAAGTCGCAGGTCGCGATCGAGACACCTGGGCCGATCAGATCGGCCAGCTCGTCGTCGAACAGCCCGACCGCACCGGCGTACACATGAGCCTGCAGGTGCCGGCCGACCTGGTCCTGGTTGTTGCCGAGGCCATCGGGTTCGCGGTCGTGGGCGCTGTTGAGCAGGAGCCGCGGCGTCTCGGTCGCACCGGCGGCGATCACGACCTCTTCACACTGCACGGTCCGGCGCCAGTGCCCGTCCTCGGCGACCAGAGCGACACCGGTCACGCGGCCGGACGCATCGGTGACCAGTCGCTCCGCAGTCGTCTCGGTGACCAACGTGCACCGTCCGGTCGCGAGTGCGGCCGGCAACGCCGTGTTGTGGGTCCCGGACTTTGCTTCGACCGGGCAGGCGAATCCGACGCACTGCCCACACCGCACACAGCCCGCCCGTCCTTGGTAGTCGACCGAGTTGATCAGCAGCGGTACGTCGAGAGTTCCCCAGCCCAGCCGCTCCGCGGCCGCCGCGAGCCGTGTCGCCGGACCGGTGCGTGGCATGGGCGGCATCGGGAGCTCCCGCGGCTCGTGCCACGGGTCCACACCGCCACCGCTCACCCCGAACCTCTGCTCGGCCAACGTGTAGTACGGCGCCAGCTCGTCGTACGTGATCGGCCAGTCCGACAGAGCGCTCCCTGAAGGAACTCCGTAGGTGCTCGCCATCGCGAAATCGCGAGGCACGAACCGCCAGGCCTGGGCGCCGTACACCCGAGTGCCGCCGCCGACCGTGAAGGCGTTGTTGCCCCATCCACCGTCCGGCGGCAGCACTTGCCGCGGTACGCCATCGACGACCGCGACCCGAGGGCGTCCGAACGGATCCGGGTCGGTCAGCGCGGGCAGCCCGGCCACCGAGCGCGGGTTCCGCAGGTGGTCGCGGGACAACGACGCGGTGGTCGGGTAGCGACCGGTCTCCACGACCAGCACCGACCGCCCGGACTCGGCCAGCACCTGAGCGGACGCACCACCACCCGCGCCGGAGCCGACCACGATGCAGTCGTAGCGATCCACCAACTCCGACCGCGGCGTGATGCGCAGGTCGGTCTGCACCGGCTCCCACGCCCCGGCCTTGTCCGCCTGCCAGCCGACCATGGTCCACGCCGACGGCCGGACCTGCCCATCCCCCGCGTAGAAGCCCTGCGCGATCATCCGCACCAACCAGGCGCCAACCGGATCAGCCAGCACCAGGTCGAGGTCCGGCTCATCCCCCGCGACGTCCAGTGCCCGATCGACCCGCACGAGCCAGTCCGGCCGGTCCTCGGTCACCACTCGCTCGATGAACCCCACCGCTCCGGCCTCGGCCGCCGACGGGAAGTCGTCCGCCGGGATCGCGATCTCCGCCAACCGCCCGAGCACCATCCGCTGCCGTTCCGACAACCCCACAGTCCGATCCCTTCGCCGATGGACGAGCATCAACCCCAACTCAATCACGCCGTCACCGTTTGTACTTGCCGGTCCATTTTTTGCAAGCAACGCTGTGGGCATGGCACTTGACGACTACTACTTGCTCGGCCGGTCCGGACTGCGCGTCAGCCGGCTGGCACTGGGCACGATGAACTTCGGCACCGGCGGACTCCACGCGCCGTACGGGAAGACCGAGGACGACGCGCGATCGATCTTCCGCCGGTACATCGATGCCGGGGGCAACTTCATCGACACGGCGGACTTCTACACCGCCGGTGAGAGCGAAACGATCCTCGGCAAGCTGATCGACGAAGCCGGACTCCGCGAGCGGATGGTGCTCACCACCAAGTTCACCAACAGCGTCGACCCCGGCGATCCGAATGCCGGCGGCAACGGCCGCAAGCACATGATCCGCGCGGTCGAGGAGTCACTGCGCCGGCTACGCACCGACTACCTCGACCTGTTCCTGCTGCACACCTGGGACCGCATCACCCCGATCGAGGAGGTCCTGCGCACCTTCGACGACCTCACCCAAGCCGGCAAGATCCGGTACGCCGGCCTGTCCGACGTACCGGCCTGGTACGCCGCTCGCGCCCAGACACTCGCGGACGCGCATTCGTCGGTGCCGATGGTCAGCCTGCAACTGCCGTATTCGCTGGTCGAGCGGACGATCGAGACCGAACACGTCCCGCTCGGCCAGACGCTGGGCCTCGGGATCACGGCGTGGAGTCCGCTCGGCAGCGGATTCCTCACCGGCAAGTACCGCCGCGACGACGCGCAGGGCGTGACCGGCGACGGGCGGCTCACCGGCGACGCCGCCCCGGTGCGGACGTGGACCGACCGGCACTGGGACCTGCTCGACACGGTCAGGTCTGTGGCGGACAAGCTCGGTGTGACGATGGCCCAGGTCGCGGTCAACTGGGTCGCCACGCAGCCCGGCATCGCCTCGGCGATCGTCGGCGCCAGCACCCCGGAGCAACTCGGCTCCTCGCTGGCGTCCCTCGAGTTCGAGATCCCCGCGGAGTTGCGATCCACGCTCGACGAGGCGAGCGCCGTACCGCCGGAGTCGGTGTATCGCATGTTCACGCCGGAGTACCAAGGCTGGCTGGTCAACGCCGGAGCCAAGGTCGCCGACAAGCCGGCCGGCTACCAACCGCCGGTGCTCAACTGGCGGTGATGTCCCCGCGGAGGTAGTCCAGGCAGAGGTCCAGCGCGTACTCCAGGTGCTTGGCCGAGCCGGACGACATGAGGATGACGACCCCGCCCTGGACCGACGCGATCAGGGCCGCGGAGGCGCGGGCGGGGTCCACCTCGGCCCGGATCTTGCCGTCGGCCTTCATCTCCTCGATCCCGGCCTGGACCCGGCGCTGCCACTGTGCGAGCAGCTTGCCGGTCACCGCCTGCGCGGCTGGGGTGTGCCGCCCGATCTCGGTGATCAGCACACCGAGTGGACAGTTCACACCCTGGCGCCGGTACTTCTCCACGACGACGTCACGCCACTCCCGCCACGCTTCCCACGTGGTCAGCCGCCCGAGCTGCGGCTCCTGGTCCTCGATCACCCGGTCGGCCTCGCGCTCGGCGACCGCGAGCAGCAGCTGCTCCTTGCCTTCGGGGAAGTAGTGGAACAGCTGGCTCTTGCCCGTCCCGCTCCGCCGCCCGATGTCGTCGAGCGTCACCGCCCCGACGCCACGGTCACGGATCTCCGCGGCCGCCGCGTCCACGATCCGATCCCGCGTCGCCACACCCTTCGCCGTCAGCACACCGTCGACTGTACCCGCCGGTCCATTCAGGTGGTCACCGGATGCGGACGGTACGGCGCTTCCACCAGCGCTCGCTCCTCCGCGGTCAGCGTGAGGTCAACAGCAGCCACCGCGTCGTCGACATGCTGGGTGCGGGTGGCACCGACAACGGGAGCGGTGACGCCGCCGGCGCCGAGGAGCCAGGACAGAGCGACCTGAGCCGGGGGCACACCACGATCGGCGGCGACCGCGTGGACGGCCTTCACCACCGCTTGGTCGCTCTCGCCGTACAAGTCATCGGCGACCGGGTCGCTGCCGGATCGCGTCGTACCTCCTCCGGTCCGTGCCAGCAGACCGCGGGCGAGCGGGCTGTACGGAACGACGCCGACGCCCTGGTCGACGCAGAGCGGGATCATCTCGCGCTCTTCCTCCCGGTAGACCAGGTTGTAGTGGTTCTGCATCGAGACGAACGGGATCTGTGTCAACTGCTGGGCCACCCGCTGCGCCTTCGCGAACTGCCAGGCGAACATGCTCGACGCTCCGAGATAGCGGGCCTTCCCGGCCCGGACGACATCCGCGAGCGCGTCCATCGTCTCCTCGATCGGCGTCTCGTCGTCCCATCGGTGGATCTGGTACAGGTCGACGTACTCGGTGCCGAGCCTGCGCAGCGACGCGTCGATCGCGTCCAGGATGTGCTTTCGGGACAGGCCGCGGTCATTCGGTCCGGGGCCTGTCGGGTAGTACACCTTGGTCGCGAGTACGTAGTCCTCGCGGCGGCCGAAGAACTTCCGCAGCAAACGGCCGGTCAGCTCCTCGCCAGTGCCCTTCGAGTACGCGTCGGCGGTGTCGAAGAACGTGATCCCGGCGTCCACTGCTCGCCGTACGATCGGCTCCGCGGCCGCCTCGCCCAGGTGCCACTCCCGGGCGCCACCGGTGCCGAAACTCATCATCCCCAGGCAGATCCGCGAGACCCGCAGACCGGTCCCGCCCAACCGGACGGACTCCATCAACCGCGGCCGCCGTTCAGCTCGGCCAAGGCACCGAAGACGCGCTTCGGCCGCCAGCCACCGTCGTCGTCGGTCGCGACGAGCCCGTACGACGAGAGGTCGAGATCGTGGGCGGGGCCGCCGGGCCGGTGTGGCAGTTCGTACCCGGCGAAGCTGAACCAGAACGCGGCCGCGAGCTCGATCCGGTCGAACTCCTCGACGAGCTCCAGCAGGTACTCCACTTGTTCCTCCTCATCGCGCTCGTAGTGCCCGTTGATCGCGGGCGGGTCGACGGCCCGGTCGACGATCATCCAGCCCGAGCCGCCCCGCGCGGCGGCGCCACGGTAGGCGCAGCAGCCGAACTCCGTGACGGCGACCGGCTTGCCCCACTTCTGCCGCGCCAGCAACTCGTCGTGGAACGTCGCCGCGTTCTGCTGGTCGCGGTACGCGTCGATGCTGACGATGTCGAACAGCTCCCAGTTCACGTCCTCCCACATCCCGGCGGCGTAGGTGATCCGGCCGCCGAACTCGGCGCGCGCCGCGGCCACCAGCCGCTGCTGCACGTCGCCCCACCGCGCGAGGCCCTCGTACAGCTGCGCGAGCTTGTCCTGATCGGTCCAGGTCGCCGGATCGGCCATCGTCGACAACCGCTCCCCCGACGTCTGGCCGGGCACGAATCCCTTGCAGAACACGGAAAGCTCGCAGCCCAGCACCAGGACGACGTCGCCCCGGCCGCTCGTCCGCAACGTCTCGGCGCGCGTCGCGCAGCCGGACAAGAAGGCGATGAACTCGTCCGGCTCGAGATCCATCGGGACCGGCGAGAACCACAGGTCCAGGCCGGCGTCGAGGGCTGCCTCGCCCGCGATGGTGAGCCGGTCCGGGTCGTTGCCCGAGACCCGCACGGCGGGAGCGTGCAGGTCGTCGGCGATGGTCCGCAGTTCGTCGCGGACCGTGCCGGCGTCGAAGCGCCGGCGCGTCGAACGGCCGTCGTACTGCAGGCCGGTGTCGTAGTTCACCCCGAGAGGACGCATGGGCACTACGGTAGCAATCAATCTCATACTCGGTACATCTTTTTATCGAGTACGAGTTCACCTACCCTGACGACGTGGACCAGCACCCAGCGCCAGGGCGCCGCGAGCGCAAGAAGGCCGAGCTCCGGACCCGGATCTCCGACATGGCGACGGCGCTCTTCCTGGAGCGTGGCTTCGACGCGGTGTCCGTGTCGGAGATCGCCGAGGCCGCCGACGTCGCCCGGCCGACCGTGTTCGCCCACTTCGCGCGGAAGGAGGACCTGCTCTTCGACCGCTACCCGGAGGCCGAGGCCCTGGTGGTTGCCGCCGTCACCGATCGCCCGGCCGACACCTCCGCGGTCGCTGCGTTGTCCGAACTGATGATCAGACTGGCCGACGAAGAGCATCCGCTGTCCACGATCCGCGGTCGTTTTGCGGCGTTCTGGCGGCTGGTCGAATCCTCACGTGCGCTGCAGTCACGCGCTCGCGAGCTACTCGACCACCTCGAGCAGGCGATCGCCGCTGCGATGGAGGCCACCGGCGTACCTGATGCCCGCCTCACCGCAGCCCTGGCGGTCGCTGCGTATCGGACCGTCCACCTGGAATCGATCCGCCGGATTCTGGCCGGTGACGACGAGGCTGCGGTCGCCGCTGATCACCTGGCGCGGATCGGCTCCGCGCTCGCGCGGGTCGAGGACGCTGCTACTTCAGGTGGCGGGCGATAGTCCGGGCGCAGTCCAGCGCCTCCATGTGACTCGAGTCGACCTCGACGTCGTAGCTGACGCCCTCATGGACGAGGGTGGCCTGCAGAGCCGCCATCCCGACCGCCCGGTCGCCGCGGGCCAGTTCGCGCCCGGCAGCTACCTCTGGGTCGCAGTGGACTCCGACCCAGAGGATCTCGACCTCGCCCGCCGCGTCCCGCCAGCGCTGCTGCGATGCGGCTCCGCCGAGGAACACGTCGTCGATGACGACGTTCGCACCGGCCCGGCACATCGCGACGATCCCGGCCGTCCAGGCCGCTTCCAGCCGCCTGAACTCGGGTCCGACCACGACCTCGCCGTTCGGGCCGATGTGGATCCCGTCGTCCGACGCCTGCATCGCGGCCGGCATCGCCTCCACGAAACTGTCCGCCCCGAACGTCAGCCAGCGTTCGTCCAGGATCGCCTGCAGGCACCGGATCATCCCGGACTTCCCCGAACTGGACCCACCGTTGACCACCATCAGCCGACCCGTCACGCCGGCAACGATAGCGATTCCAGGGGCTTGCGACTGGTCCGGGCCCAGCTCCGCCCGGCCAGCAGCAGGAACGGTACGGCGAGGAGCTGGATCACCGCGCTGATCAGGTAGGCCGTGCCATAGCCCCAGACATCGGCGGACCGGCCGAGCGCGGGCTGGATGACCGCCCCGCCGCCGGAGGCGAGCAGGTTGTCCGACGACAACACCGTCGCTCGCTGGGCCGACGGGATCTGGCTGTTCAGCAGCGCCTGCCGGACCGGCCCGATCGCCGCGAACATGACGGCCCACAGGCTCAGCAGCACGAGCGCCATCCAGAAGCCCGAGACCAGGCCGATCAGCACCAGCGTGAGCACGGTGACACCGGTCGCCACGAGCATGAGCGTGGTACGACGACGGAACAGACGGCCCAGGTACGCCGCGGAGGCGCCGCCCACGATCTGCGCACCGGCGACGAGTCCGGCCGACAGCCCGGCGACCGCATACGAATCGGGGTTGCCGTACAGCTCGAGGAGATACGGCTGTGCGGCGTAGAAGCCGTAGACGCCGACGCCGGCCCCGAACAGACCCGCGAGCATCAGCCAGCGGACCGGCGGATTGAGCAGCCCGTGGGTCAGCGAGGCCCGGAGGATGCCGCGCATCTCACCGGCCACCGACACCCGCGGCTTCGGCGTGAAGCCGACGTCGCGCATCGACCGCCACGCCACGACGAACGTGACCGCGAGCAGGACCGCGCGGACGACGTACGGGACACCGAGGTTCGTCCATTGGGCCAGCAGCCCACCGGAGATCGAGCCGACCAGCATGGCGACGCCGTTCGCGATCTGGCCCTTCGCGAACGCGGCGTCCAGCTCACCGTCGTACCCGGTGGCGTGCAGGCCGTCGACCAGCCAGGCCTCGGTCGCACCACTGAAGAACGTGAACCCCAGCCCCAGCAGCGCTGAAGCGCCCGCCCAGGCAACGAACGGCGCGTGCTGCTGCCAGAGCAGCAGGTAGAGCAGCGTGGACCCGAACAGGGTCGCCGCACCGAGCAGGTATGACGCCCGCCGGCCGACCGTGTCGGCGACGACACCGGTCGGCACCTCGAACAGCATCATGCCGACCGTGAAGAACGCGTTCGCGGCGAAGGTCTCGCCGATGCTCAGGCCGGCGTCGAGCAGGAACAACGTGTTGATGCCCCAGATCATGGACGACGCCCCGGTCGCCACCGCGCTCAGCGTGACGTACGTGCGCAGGATCCGCTCCGGACTCATCAGGTCCCTCCTTCTCGGTCACCTGGTACGTCGGAGTGGTCGGCCGGTTCTCGACGTCGGTCCGCGAAATGGCCACCCCGGGGCGGTAGGGTTCCGGCCCGTGAACGCTTCTGGTGCGCCCCACGGCTCTGCGCGGGACACGGTGCGGCTGGCGGTGATCGTCGCGGCACTCGGAGTGGTGTTCGGCGACATCGGCACCAGCCCGATCTACACGTTGCAGACCGTGTTCAACCCGGAGGACCCGCATCCGGTCCCGGTCAGCACCGACAACATCTACGGCGTCGTTTCGCTGATCTTCTGGTCGGTGATGATCATCGTCACAGTCACCTACATCCTGCTGGCGATGCGGATCGACAACGACGGCGAGGGCGGCATCATGGCCCTCATCACCCTGCTCCGCCGCTGGGGCAGCCAGCGCGGCGGCCGCGCGGCGGTGGTGCTGGCCGCGCTCGGCATCTTCGGCGCCTCACTGTTCTTCGGCGACAGCATGATCACGCCGGCGATCTCGGTGCTGTCCGCGGTCGAGGGACTCAAGACCGTCGAGGCGTCGATGGCCGACTACGTCGTACCGATCACCGCGGTGATCATCGTCGTACTGTTCCTGGTCCAGCGGCGCGGCACCGCGGCGGTCGGCAAGGTGTTCGGACCGGTGATGATCGTCTGGTTCGTGGTGATCGGTGCCTGCGGCATCAGTGGGATCGTCCAGCATCCCGGCATCCTCCGGGCGTTGTCACCGACGTACGCGGTCGGCTTCCTGACCGGCCACTTCCATTTCGCGTTCTTCGCCCTCGCCGCCGTCGTCCTGTCTGTCACCGGCGCCGAGGCGCTGTACGCCGACATGGGTCACTTCGGGCGCCGGGCGATCACCCGTGGCTGGCTGGGCATGGTCCTGCCGGCCTGCACGCTGAGCTATCTGGGTCAGGGTGCGCTGATCCTCGAGGACCAATCCAACCTCAGCAGTCCGTTCTTCCTGCTCGTCCCGGACTGGGCCCGGCTGCCGCTGGTAGTCCTGACCACAGCCGCGACCGTGATCGCCGCGCAGGCGGTCATCACGGGGGCCTACTCGGTCGCGTCCCAGGCGGCGCAGCTCGGGTATCTCCCGCGGCTGCGGATCGCGCACACCTCGGAAACCACGATCGGCCAGATCTACGTGCCGTGGATCAACTGGCTGCTGCTGACCTCGGTGCTGACCCTGATCTTCGCGTTCCGCAGTTCGGCGGCACTCGCCTACGCCTACGGCATGGCGGTCACGGGCACGATCACGATCACCACGTTGCTGTTCTTCTACGTCGCGCACATCCGGTGGAGCACCCCGCGCTGGATCATCGTCACCGGCGCCGTCCTCCTGCTGTCGGTGGACCTGCTGTTCGTCGCCGCGAACCTGACCAAGATCCTGCACGGTGCCTGGCTGCCGCTGCTGATCGCGCTCACGGCGTTCACGATCATGACCACGTGGCAACGCGGCCGGGCGATCGTCACCGCCGAACGCGAACGGCTCGAGGGTCCGCTGGACCAGTTCATCGAGGAGCTGCGCTCCGGCGGGCTGGTGGCTCAGCGGGTTCCGGGTACGGCGATCTTCCTCAACCGCGGCCGCACGACGGCACCACTGGCTCTGCGGGCGAATGTCGAGCACAACCAGGTGCGGCACGAGCATGTCGTGATCGTCTCGATCCACACCGAGCCGGTGCCGCGCGTCGCCGACGACCAACGGGTGACCGCCGACGACCTCGGGTACGGCGACGACGGGATCACCCACGTCACCGCGCGGTTCGGGTACATGGAGACGCCGGACGTGCCCGCGGCGCTGGCTTTGCTCGACCCGGAGGCGACCGAGGGCCGGATCGACCTGGAGCGGGCCTCCTACTTCCTGTCCAAGATCGAGCTGCGCAAGGGGCCGGCGGCGACGATGGCGACCTGGCGGAAGCACCTGTTCATCGCCACGTCACACATCACCGCGGACGCCGCCGAGTACTTCAACCTGCCTCGCGACCGGACGGTCATCATCGGGTCGCACGTCGAGGTCTGACCACTACAACCAGGGCGGCGGCGGTGCTGCCGGCTTGCCGTCGGGCGTGAGCACATCCTCGTAGGGACGGCCGGTCAGGTACGCCGCGCGCTGGTGCAGCGGACCGTGCACCTGCGGGTCGGTCTCACTCTTCGCGCGGATGTCGGCGCAGAGTTCCTCGAGGAAGTCGGCCGGCAGGTCGGCAAAGGTGATACCGGTGCCGAGGTCGACGGCATGGATCATCACCTCCATGCTGCGCATCCACGCCACCTCGGTCACCGGGATCGGGCGCCCCTGCGCGCTCCGCACCTGGGCCTGCCACTGCTCCTCGGTCAGCTCCGACATGGCCTCGGCCAGGGTCTGCGCAGTCACCTGGAACCGCTGCAGCAGTTCATCGGCGGGACGCTGCGACCCGGCTTCGATGTCGGAGTTGCGCTGCTCCGGCGACGTGTACATGCGCCGCTCCTCGCCGGTCCGCGCCCAGTGCACCAGGTTGCCGAGGGCCTCCGCGTTGTTGGACAGGTGCGCGGCGACATGCTTGCGCGTCCATCCGGGCAGTGACGACGGAGCCTCGAGATCCGCGTCCGCGAGCGCTCCGGCGCACAGCGCCGTACCTTGGGCAACCCAACCGTGACTGGTGGCGAGTGTGCGCGTCATGCTCGAAACCTAGCGGACCGCGGTGAACCCTTGGTCGGCTGCGTACGGCGCGCGTTCTTGCAGGGGGTCGGTGATCTGGTGAGACTGAGCGCGCCGGACATATGCGCACAGTGAGGAGGACCGCGGATGGTGACGACGATCGGGGTTGTCGGTCCGTCGGATCTGGTCACGTCCACCAGCCGTGTCCTCGCCTCCCAGCGCGGCATCGAGGTCGTGCCGCTGCGCTACCGCCGCGAGACCGACACCCCGAAGGTGATGGCCGAGGCGCCACCCACGGTCGACGCCTGGCTGTTCACCGGAGTCGTCCCGTATCAGATCGCCGCGGCGAACGATCTCCTCGACCGCCCCGCCGTGCACGTCGAGTACACCGGCGCGACCCTGATGCGCGCGCTGGTCCAGCTCCTCCGCGAGGGCCGCGACATCACCTCGATGAGCATCGACATCCTGGACGAGGCGCAGGTCCACGAGACGCTCGGCGAGGTCGGGCTGCCGACCCGCGGCATCCGCGTCCTCCCGTACCGCCCCGGCCTCAGCTCCGACGACGTCCTCGCCTTCCACCGCGAGGCCCGCGCGACCGTCGCCATCACCTGCATCCGGTCGGCTTACGAGAAACTTCGGACCGAGCAGACGACGCTCCGCCTGGCGCCTTCGGTCCACTCGGTCCGCGCGGCGGTCAACGGTCTGCTGTTGGTCCACGACGCTCTGCGCAGTGACGACGCGCAGATCGCCCTCGGCCTGGTCGAGATCGCAGCCGAGGGCGAGAGCGCCCTGCGACGCGAGGCCGGCTCTCTCGGCGGCAGCGTCATCCGGTACGACGACAAGCGATTCCTGGTCGTGGCCACACGGGGACCACTGGAGCAGGCGACCGCGGCGTTCACCGAGCTCGGCATGCTGAACAGGCTCAAGGAGCAGTTCGGACCGGTGCGCATCGGGTTCGGCATCGGCGGCTCGGGCACCGAGACCGAGGCACTGGCCCGCCGCGCCCTCGGCCGTGCGAAGACCGCCGGACGAACCGCCGCCGTGATCTCGCTGCGCAACGACATCGACCTGGTCCTCGTCGGCGGCGGCGCACCCCGCGCGCAGCAACGCTCGAAGCTCCAACTCCTCGCGCAACGCGCCGGCCTGTCCAAGGCCACCCTCGAGCGACTCCAGGAGTTGGTCCATGCGACCCCGGAGGCCGGTCTCACCACCCGGACCGTCGCCGACCACCTCGGCATCCAGCCGCGCACCGCCCGCCGGGTCCTCAACCGCCTCGAACGCGCCGGCCTGGCTGATGCCACCGGCACCCAGGCGGGCCCCAGCAGCGGCCGCCCGCTGATCATCTACCGCGTCCATCTCTGACCTGTTGACGCCCCGAATCGGGCCCGCGTAGGGTTCCGGGATAATTACAGCCATGACCGTAATAGCGGTAGGCTCATCCCGGGAGGCCTTGTGGACAAGCGGTTCACACGGAGACTGATCGGCACCGTCGTCGTTTGCGCTACATTGCTGAGTGTTGGCAGCTCCGCCACGGCCGCAGTTCCGGCCAAGCCCGAAAATCCGGTCACGATCGACACCCTCGGCCCGGCGTCCGCCGTCACCTCGACCAGCGTGGCCGAGCAGATCGGTGACCAGATCTGGACCGTGACGTCCGGCGTCTCCCCGGTGCAGGTCGGTGCCTTCGACCCGGTCACGCGCACCGTCGATCGCAAACTCGCGCTGCCCAGCGGCGCCGGCGCCTGGGCCATGGCGCACCTCGGCACCGATCTGTACGTCGGCCTGTACACCCCCGGCGACGTCTACCGCATCGACACCGCGACCGGCACCGCCACCAAGGTCGCGCAGTTCGGCTCGTTCATCTGGTCGATCGCCGCCACCCCGGACGGCAAGATCGTCGCCGGTACCTACCCCGACGGCGCCGTCCACGAGTACGACCCGGCCAGCGGCACGACCAAGTCCTACGGCGCGGCGATCGCCGGCGAGCAGTACGTGCGCAGCATCGCCGCCGACGCGACCACCATCTACGCGGGCGTCGGCACCAAGGCCCACCTGATCGCGATCGACCGCGCGAGCGGCGATCGGCACGACGTACTCCCTGCCAAGTACGCCGACCGCACCTTCGTCGCCACGCTCACCCTGTCCGGCAGCACGCTCGCCGCCGGCCTCTCGCCGACCGGCACGATGCTGCTGTTCGACACCGCCGACCTCAGCAACCCGGTCGAGGTGCAGACGCCCGGCGGAGATCAGTACGTCACCGCCATCACGATCGACCCGCCGACCGGCGATGTCTACCTCGGCACCCGCCCGTCCGGGACGCTCTACCGGTACCGCGGCAGCACGCTCACACCGCTCGGTTCGCCGTACGACGGCGCGTACTTCAACCGGATCTTCGTCGACGGATCGACGATCCGGGCCGAGCTGACGAGCCAGGTCGTCGACTTCGACGAGGCGACCGCCACGTTCAGCGGCACCGATCTCGGCCAGGCCGGACTGCCACCCGCGCCCGAGCAGGCGATGGGTATCGCGGCCACGGAGACCTCGGTGCTCGTCAGCGGCAAGGCCGGCATCCAGGTCCACGATCTCGCCACGGGCACCAGCACGCGGACCTTCCTGCCCGGTGAAGCCAAGACCCTGACCCCGGTCGGCGATGACGTCTACCTCGGCGTCTACACGCTCGCGCGGTTGTGGGCGATGAAGCCGAACGGCTCCGGCCTGCACGAGCTCGGCCAGATCGGCAACGAGCAGACCCGCCCCACCGACGACGCGTACGACGCGCGCTCACAGACCTGGCTCATCGCGACCGAGCCCGACTACGGGAAGTACGACGGAACGCTCACCGAGCAGCACCTCGACACGGGTATCCGCGAGGTCCACCGCGGCGTCGTACCGCACCAGTCGGTCCGCTCCGTCACCACGGACTCCGGCATCGCCTACCTCGGCGGGGCGACGCGCAACAGCCTCGGTACGACGCCCATCTTGCCCGAGGCAACGGTTGTCGCCTTCGACCTTCGCAGCAACCGCCCGCTGTGGGAAGTGGCACCGCTGGCCGGCGCCCAGAGCTACAGCGACCTCCTGACCTACCGTGGCAACCTCTACGCGACCACCGACGACGGGCGTCTCGCTGTGCTGGATCCGCACACCGGCAAGCTGCTCTCGACCGTTGTCCTCGGCACCAGTCAGAGCCGGCTGACGGTCGCGCGTTCCGAGCTCTTCGGGACGGACAGTCAGCGCGTGTTCCAACTCGTCCCGAACCGTGAGGGCGCGCCGACGGTGACGACGGTCGTCGACGGACTGGCCGCGCAGATCTACAGCTACCCGCTGATCACGACGTCGCCCACCGGCGACGCCCTCTACACGATCAAGGGCCGGGATCTGGTCCGCATCGGAAACCTGCCCGGGGAGAAGTGAGCCGATGACCCAACTCTCACGCCGTACGCTCCTGGCTGGGGCCGCGATCACGACCGTGGCCACTGCCGTCCCCAGCGTCGCCGCGGCCGGCGACGGCCCGATCGACGGCAGCACACTGCCGACCTTCGGCCCCGCCTGCCTGACCGCCGCCGTCGTGGCGATGGCCGTCCACGACGGGCATGCGTACGTCGTCAGCCGGGGCATCGTGCCACCGCGACTGAGCGAGATCGACCTGACCACCCGAAGGGTCACCAGGACCGTCGAACTCCCGGTAGGCGAAGGCGGCTGGGGCATAACAGTTGCCGCCGGCAAGGTGTACCTCGGCCTGTACCCGGTTGCGGACGTGTACTGCTTCGACCCGGCGACCGGATCGGTCGCCCGCGTCGGCAGCCTGGCCGGAGCCGGCGGGTTCGTCTGGGACATGGTGACCGCGCCCGACGGCCAGGTCTTCGCGGTCAGCTATCCGAACGGCACGATCTGGCAGATCGACCCCAGCACCAACGCACTCACCCGCCTCGGCACGCCGGTCACCGGAGCGCAGTACGGACGGTACGTCGGCGCCGCGGGCAACTTCGTGTACGCCGGGATCTACACGCCCTCGGAGCTGATCGGCTACGACCGGAGCAGCGGCGAGTTCCGCGATCTCACGCCCGAACCGATCCGCGGGCAGAAGTTCGGCCCGTTCGCTGCAACGACCGACCGGCTCTTCGCGGGCAGCGACGGAGCGCTGTCCAGCATGGCTCTCGATGGCACCGACGTCCGAACCGTCGCGCTGCCCGCAGGCGAGACGAGCATCGACGCGATCACAGTCGGCGCGGACGGTACGGCGTATGTCACGACCCGCGGCTCGGGGACGGTCTGGTCCTGCGGTCCGAGTGACACGAGTTTGACCGCGGTCGCCACCCCGGCGCCGGCAGACGAGCACCGCAGTCTCCACCTCCTCGACGCGACCACACTCCTCGGCTCGACCGGATCCGGGGTGCTCTGGTGGCTCGACCTCACCACCGGCGAGTTCGAACTGCTCGATCTGATCGACGCCGGTTTCACTCCGGCGGCGGACAAGCCCCAGTCGATCCAGCTCGGCGATCCGCACCTCTACGTCGGCGGCCACTGGGTCGTGACCGAGCACACCGTCCCACCGGGTGCAGGCGCCGGTCGGCGCATCCGGGTGCCAGGTGAGGCGAAGACCCTGACCTGGCTCCGGGGAGAGCTGTACAGCGCCCTCTACCCGAGCACCGAGGTGGTGCGGATCAACCCGCGCAGCAACGAGGTCCACAGCTTCGGGACGATCGGCCACGACCAGCAACGCCCGTGGCAGGCGGCGTACGACCCGAAATCGAAGCTGCTCGCGATCGCGTCGGCACCAGGCACTGGCAAGCTCACCGGCGCGCTGACGCTCCTGGACCCGAGGACCGGCAGCCTGGACGTCCACTACGGCATCCTCCCGGACCAGAGCGTGATGACGGTCGCGATCGACGACGGCATCGCCTACATCGGCGGCGACGTCGTCGGTGGTGGCGGGATCACCCCGACCCGGATCTCGGCCGCGATTGCGGCGTTCGACCTCCAACGTCGGCGACTGCTGTGGACCGCCGAGCCGCTCGCCGGTGAGCGCTCGATCCAGAGCGTCGCGGTCAAGGACGGCATCCTGTACTGCGTACTGAAGCGAACCAGCGGCGGCTGGTTCACGTACGACCTCAGGACGAAGGCGGTCGTCCGTGGCACCAACAAGTTGTCGGGCTACGGCCAGATCTTCACCGACCGCTCCGGGGTCTATGGTGAAACGAACTTCGGCGGCAATCTGTACCGGCTCGGGCCTGGCCTGGCCGAGGCGGAGCTGCTGGTGAACAACCTCGGCGACGGGTGGTACACCGTGCCTCAGCTGACCCCGGTGTCCGGCCGGCGGCACGTCGTCTGGGGCCTGGCCGACCGCGATCTGGTCCAACTGCCGTTGCCGTAAGCAACCTCAACCACGTGAGGACGCGTTTCGATGGACAACACCACGCTCGCCCGTGACGGCGGCACCCCGGTGCGCACCACTCCCCTGCCGTCGGTGTTCGACTCCTCCGGCCGCCGGTTCGGCGACGAGGAGGTCAAGGCCGTGGAGAGGGTGCTGCGCAGCGGCATGCTCTCGGCGACCTGGGGTACCGAGGTCCCCGCTCTGGAGCGGGAGTTCGCGGACCTGCTGGGCGCCGGGCATGCGGTTGCGTGCAGTTCGGGTACGGCGGCGCTGCACCTCGCGGTCGCGGCGGTGAATCCGGAACCGGGTGACGAGATCATCACCACGCCGATCAGCGACATGGGCACGGTGTTCCCGATCATGATGCAGAACGCCGTACCGGTGTTCTGCGACGTCGACCCGATCACGGGGAACCTCGATCCGGCTGCCGTCGCCGCCGCGATCACGCCGAGGACGAAGGCCGTGCTGGCCGTGCACCTGTTCGGCAAGCCGGCCCCGATCCGGGAACTGCGGGAGCTGTGCGATCAGCACGGGATCGTGCTGATCGAGGACTGTGCGCAGGCCTACCTCGCTCCGGTCGGTGACACGTTCGCCGGGCGAATCGGGCACATCGGCTGCTTCAGCCTGCAGCAGACCAAGCACATCAGCGCCGGCGACGGTGGTCTTGTGGTCACCGATGACGCGGCCCTGGCCCGGCGGATGCGGCTGTTCGCCGACAAGGGCTGGCCGCGCGACACCGACGAGCGGACCTATCTGTTCCTGGCTCTCAACTACCGGATGACCGAGCTGGCCGGGGCGGTGACCCGAGCGCAGTTGTCACGGGTGCGGGAGATCGTCGCGGATCGTCGTACCGGCGCCGCACGCGCCACGACCGGGATCAGCGACCTGTCCGGCATCACGGCGCCACCGGACAGCGGCGATCACGTGTACTGGCAGTACCCGCTGATCATCGACCCGGAGGTCGCGGGCGACCTGCACGAGTGGGCGGCGGCCCTGACCGCCGAGGGCGTGCCCGCGGTCGGCGGCTATCTGACCAGCCCGCTGTACGCCGCGCCCGCGGTGCGCGAGCGGATCACCTACGGGCAGTCCCAGTTCCCGCTGCAGGACGTCGAGTACCCGCCCGGCCTCTGCCCGAATGCCGAGGAGCTGATCAACAGCCGGCTGCTGGTCCTTCCCTGGAACGAGAACTACACGGACGCGGACGTCGACGACATCGTCGCCGCGATCCGCAAGGTCCACAGCGCACTGGCCCGGGAGGCCTGATGAACGACACTCCGCACCTGCTGGACTGCGACGTACTGGTCGGGCACGACGTCACGACCGGTCGCTGGAGTCGCCCCGACGCGGTGCAGGACGTGTTCAAGGCCACCGGGATCTCCGGTGGTGTCGTGTCCTCGCTGCGAGCCGTGCACTTCGACGTACCGACCGGGAACGACGAGGCGCGGCAGGTTGCCGACAGCAACGGCTGGTCCGCGGGCCCGGTGCTCGACCTGCGCGACGTGCTGGGCGCCGAGCGGGAACTCGAGCGGGTACTGGCCCAGCCGGACCGGCCGCAGACGGTCCGGCTCGCGCCGACCGCGCAGGGTGTGGAGCCGGGTTTCCCGTCGTTCGACCACGTGGTGCGGCTGCTGGTGGAGGCGGACCTGACGATCTTCGTGGAGGGCGACGTACGCAAGATCGGTACGCCGTTCCGCGGCCTCGGGGCGCGCGTCGTGTTCCTCGACACGCACTTCTACCACCTCGGCGACTTCATCGTGCTGGCCCGCGCGGAGAGTGGGTTCCACACCTCGACCCGGATGCTCACCGGGCCGGACTCGCTCGAGATCGTCGCCGGTGAGGTCGGCTCCGAGCGGTTGCTGCTCGGCTGCCGGACTCCGTTCCACGAGACCCACTCCGTGGTCCGTCGCCTGCTGACCTCGAAGCTCACGGCCGCCGAGATCGCCCAGGCCGGCAGCAAGTCCCTGACCAACCTCCTGGAGCCGGCATGCTGATCGACGTACACGCGCACTGGGGTCCGTGGTTCTTCTCCATGGACGTGCGCAGCATCGACGTCAACATCGACCTGATCGACCGCTTCGGCATCGACGTCCAGCTGGTCTCCGCGATCGAGGCGATCGTGTACGACGCGCCCGCGGGGAACCGCTCGCTCGCGGCGCAACTCCCGGCCGACTCGCGGCTGCGCGGCATGCTGGTGGTCGACCCACGCCGGCTGGACGAGGCCCGGGCCGATCTCGACGAACTGCTCGCCGGCGACGGACGCTCCCGGTGGGTCGGCGCCAAGATCCACACCGAGTACAGCCGCACCCCGATCGCGTCTCCCGGCATGCAGGCCGCGATCGAGCTCACCACCGAGTTCGGGCTGCCCACCCTGGTCCACACGTGGGGCGAGAACGTCCTCGACCTCGCCGACGTAGCGGCCCGCGTCCCGGACGCTCAGGTGATCGCCGGCCACATGGGCGCCTTCGGCTGGCCGCACCTGCCCGAGGCCGCGTCCCGCTCGGACCGCATCTGGTTCGAGCCATGCTGGTCCGCCCCCGACGCCAACAGGATCCGCTGGGTCCTGGACCAGATCGGCCACTCCCGCCTCATGTTCGGGACCGACGCGACTCTGATCGACCCCTCGGTCGCCCTGGGCGCCTTCGAAGCCGCCAACCTGACCCCGACCGAGCACGACGCCATCATGTGGCAGAACGCCACCGGTCTGTTCAGCCTCTGAGCGGCTGGTTCGGGGACACGAAGACGACGATGTCGGTCTCGGGCCCCCGGACGGGTGGTTCTTGCCAGCCGATCCGGCGGTAGAACGCGAGGCTGTCGTGATTCTGGTTCCAGGCCAGTAGCCAGGCGCGCGGTTGCTCCTGGGTCGCAGTCTCCAGCAACCGCCGCCCGAGTCCGGTCCCGCGGGCGTGCGCGAGCACACCCAGCTCGTCGATCTCGAAGGCACCGACCAGCAACTCCTCGACCTGCTCCGGCCCGAGCCGCTTCTGCACGCTCCCGTAGGACCGATCGGTCCGGAACGGTGCCGGCGTGATCCAACCGGTCACGAACCCGGCGATCCGTCCGTCATCGGACCGCTCCACCCAGGCCTGGAAGCCGTCCCGCCGAGCGTCGCCCTCCAGCCGCCGCCGGAACGCGATCCGCGTCTCGTCCGGATCCCGGTGCTGCCACGGCGGCGCCGTGAACACCTCGACGTACGCCTCGGTCAACTCGTCCGCGATCTCCAGCACGCCGGCCCCATGACTCTCCACGAGCCCAACCTAATCAACCCGTGGTGCAGTGGACGCCGGTGGTAGGCGTCCACCGCACGGCGGTCAGGTGGTCACGGGCTCCGGCTCGGGTTGTGGTGCCGGCCTGGAGGGTGGTGGAGCGGCGGCGATGGCCTCCAGCTCGGTGCGGAACTGAGGGAGCATCCAGCGCAGTGGCTGGTCCAGGACTCTGGCGATGGTCGCCTCGTCGACGCGCAGCAGGTCGGCGATGCGGGCCAGCGCGTCCGGTTCGTCGGTGGCGGCGTGGAGCAGATGCACCACCTCGTGCCGGTGGGCGAAGACGGCCAGTGCGGCGGCGGCCAACCCCGGATCGATCTCGGGCGGACTTGCGATTTCCCCGTTAACAGTCACGCATCATCAACCCGATCCACCCCCGATCGGTTACGTGTCAGTCGTTTCGATCACCCTCCGCCGGGCAGCCAGCCGACCTTGCCGATCAGGTACGTCGCCCCCACCAGGGCAGCGATATCGATCAACGTGTGGGCCACGACGAGCGGGCCGACCCGGCCCCAGCGCCGGTACAGGTAGCAGAAGATGACGCCCATGATGACGTTGCCGGCGAAGCCGCCGAGGCCCTGGTAGAGGTGGTACGAGCCGCGCAGCAGCGAACTGGTGACCGTCGCCTGGGTGGTCGACCAGCCCAGCTGGTCCAGCCGGTGGTTGAGGTAGCCGAGGACGATGACCTCCTCGAGTACGGCGTTCTGCACGGCGACGAGGATCAGGATCGGGATGCGCCACCAGTAGTCGGGCAGCTGGGACGGGTCGACGGACAGGTTGGCGCCGGTGGCGTAGGCGGCGAGGTAGAAGGCCAGACCTGCTCCGCCCACGCACGCGGCAACGGCGGCGCCGCGGCCGAGATCACGGACCCGCTGCCGCAGGTCGAAGCCGATCGTGTGCAGAGACTCGCCGCCGCGGGCCAGGAAATGAGCGACGAGAGCGACCGGAACCAGGGCGTTGACGATCGCGAACACCTGCCAGGTGAGGTCCAGCCACGGGCGTCCCGGCGCCCGCGAACCGACGATGACCGCCGTCTGCCCGCTGATCGGCTTGGCCGACGTCAGTACACCGGTGAACGAGATCACCGCGGAGAGGGCCGACGCGCCCAACGACAGTGCCAGGACCAGCCAGATCTCCTTCGTCAGGACCCGCCGGTCGGCCACGGCGGGCGCGGGTGATCCGGCGGCCTCACCCGCGGAGCTCGTCATGCCTCAACTATCCACCGCTCCCCCAGCCGAACCGAGCAGGCCCACGACGTGAGTCAGGAGGTCGGCCGGCTCGACCGGCAGCCCGAACTGCGACTGGACCTGAAGGCCGTCCGAGAGCGCGATCAGCACGGTCGCGATCAGCTCCGGGTCCGCGGACGCAGTGAACGTTCCGGCGGCCTGACGGGCGCGCACGACGTCGGCCAGCGACTCGCGCAGTCGTGCGTAGCGCTCCGCGAAGTACGGGTGGGACGGGTGCTGTGGGTCGCCGGCCTCGGCGGAGAACGTCGAATAGAGCTGGACCAGACCCGGTACGTCGCTGTTGTGGCGGATGATCGCGGTCAGTTTGGCGATCAGGTCCGACTCGTCGAAACGGTCGACGTCGGCCTCGTCGCGGGCCCGGAGCACCGCCTCGAAGAGCTTCTCCTTGGAGCCGAAGTAGTGCAGCAGACCCGCCTCGCTCAGGCCGACCGCGGCGGCGAGTTCCTTGGTCGAGGTCTTGCGGTAGCCGTGCCGGGCGATCACCTCGAGCGCCGCGGTCAGGATCTCCTCCCGCTTCGCGACCCCCTTCGCGTACGGACCTCTGGCAGCCATGCGGGCGATGCTACCGAGACCGGGGACGAAAACCTAGCGATACTCGGTTTTGGCGCGTACAGTCGTCGCATGAACCCCAGCTCAGCCGATCTCGCCGCACTGCTCGGCCGCCTCACGCTCGAGGAGAAGATCCGGGTCCTGACCGGACAGGACTTCTGGTCGACCCACCCGCTGCCCGGCATCGGCCTGCGCTCGATGGTTCTCTCGGACGGGCCGAGCGGCGTCCGCGGTCCCGTCTGGGACGAGCGCGATCCGTCGCTGAACCTGCCGTCGGCCACCGCCCTCTCGTCGTCCTGGGACGTCGAGGTCGCCCACCGGTACGGCGTCGTGTCGGCACTCGAGGCCCGGCGCAAGAACGTGGACGTCGTACTGGGTCCGACGATCAACCTGCATCGCTCCCCGCTCGGCGGCCGGCACTTCGAGGCGTTCAGCGAGGATCCGGTGCTCACTGCCGACCTGGCCGCTGCGTACGTGGCCGGCGTACAGGAGCTGGGTGTCGGCGCGACGCCGAAGCATTACGTCGCCAACGACTTCGAGACCGACCGCTTCACCGTCGACGTCGAGGTGAGTGAGCGGACGCTGCGCGAGGTCTATCTGCTCGCGTTCGAGAAGGCGGTCTCCGAGTCGAAGGCCTGGCTGGTGATGAGCGCGTACAACTCGGTCAACGGAGCGACCGCGACCGAGAACGACCTGCTCGAGACACCGCTCAACACCGACTGGGGTTTCGACGGAGTCGTGGTGAGCGACTGGACCGCCGTACGCAGTGTCGAGAGCGCCAAGTACTCGCAGGATCTGGCGATGCCGGGACCGGCCGGCGCGTGGGGTGATGCGCTGGTCGACGCCGTACGGGCCGGTGAGGTCAAGGAAGAGGCGATCGACCGGAAGGTACTGCGGCTGCTCGCGCTCGCTGCCCGGGTCGGCGCGCTGGAGGGATACGAGAAGCCGGCCGAGGTGCCGCAGGTCGACGGCGTCGCATTCACCCGGACCGCGGCCGCTGAGGGTTCGGTCCTCCTCCGGAACAGCGGAGAGTTGCCGTGGAGCGCGGTCTCGCGGGTGGCTGTGATCGGCCACAATGCCCGCGACGCCCGCACCCAGGGCGGTGGGAGTGCGACCGTCATCCCGTCGTCCGTGGTCTCGCCGCTCGACGGCCTCCGGGCCGCGCTGCCGGATGCCGAGGTCACGTACTCGCTCGGCGCCGTCGTACAGGAAGGTGTCGCCGAGCTACCGCTCGCCACCATGGTCAATCCGGAGACCGGGCAGCCGGGCGCACGGGTTCGATTCCTGGACGCCGAGGGTGCCGAGTTGTTCGCCGAGGACCGGCTCTCCAGCGCGCTGGTCTACCTCGGCGGCGATGCACCGATCGCCGAGACATCGGTCGTCGAGTTCCACACCACCTACACCCCGGCCGAGTCCGGCGCGGCTCTGCTCGGCTTCGCGTCCGTCAACCGCGGCCGGATCTTTGCCGACGGCAAACTCCTCCGCGAGGACGTCGCCGTACCGGTGGGGACGGATCTTGGTGCGGCGCTGCTGTCGCCGCCGTCGATCTCGGCGCCGCTGGAGGTGACCGCCGGCCAGGCCGTCGACGTTCGAGTGGAACTCGACCTGTCCAAGCGTGACGACGGCCTCGGCAACGCCATGAGCATCACCGTGGGCGTCGAGCCGGACCGCTCCGACCCGCAGGCGCTGATCGACGAGGCCGTCGCGGCGGCCGCGGCGGCGGATGTCGCGGTCGTGGTGGTCGGGACCAACTCGAAGGTCGAGTCCGAGGGCTACGACCGCAGTTCGCTCGCACTTCCCGGCCGTCAGGACGACCTGGTCCGGGCCGTGGTCGCGGCCAACCCGCGCACGGTCGTGGTCGTCAACGCAGGCTCGCCCGTGCTGCTGCCCTGGCGTGGAGAGGTTGCCGCGCTCCTGGTCACCTACTTCGGTGGCCAGGAGTACGGCAACGCCTTGGCCGACGTACTGCTCGGCGTCGTGGAGCCCGGCGGGCGGCTGCCGACCACCTGGCCGCGCGAGGAGGCCGACGTACCAGTGATCGACGTGACACCACACGACGGGATCGTCCGGTACGACGAGGGCGTCCACATCGGGTACCGCGCCTGGCTGAAGGCCGGTACTGAGCCGGCGTTCGCCTTCGGCCACGGCCTCGGCTACACGACCTGGCAGCTCACCGACCTCCGCGCGGTCGATCCGTCGTCGGTCGCGCTGACCGTCCGCAACACCGGCGACCGCGCCGGCAAGCACGTCGTCCAGGTGTACGCCGAACGCCCTTCGACTGCTGTGGATCGTCCGGCCCGCTGGCTGGCCGGCTTCGCCGTCGTACGTCTCGCCGCAGGCGAAGCGCGGGAGCTCACCGTCCAGCTCCACAACCACACCTTCGAGCACTGGGACAACGGCTGGACCACCGAACCCGGCACCTTCACGCTCCGCGCCGGCTCGTCGGTCACCGACCTCCCGCTCGACTGCCCGATCGAAATCCGCTGACCGGCGCCGGTCGTCGTACGACGCGACGACCGGTGTCGGACTGCCAGTACAAGACCGAGCGTCCGGACCGGCGACGTTCGAGAAGACCCGCATCGGTCAGCACCCGCAGGTGGTCCGACACCGTGGCCAGCGACAGACCGGTGGTCGCGACCAGGACCGTCGTACTGACCGGCTCCGCCGCCTCGACCAGGATGCGGGCCCGGTTACGGCCGAGCAGCTGCACGAGTGGCTCGGCCGGTACCTCGGTCCCGGCGAAGATCCCGGTGACCGGATAGGTCAGCGCGAACCGGTCCGGTTTGCGCCAACTCACATTGACGCCCGGACTGTGGGCCGCGATGAACATCAGGTCGCGACCCCGCACGTCCGTAGTCGGGTAGTCCCATCGGTTCACCTGGATCCGCCCGTCTCCCAGCCAGCGGACATCCGGACCGAGCCCACGGAGTACGCCGGACCACCCCTGCTCGCTGAGTCTCGACGTCCGCGACACGATGTCGGCCTGCAGCACCCGCAACCGCCGCGGCCAGTCCGGCTCGACCGTCTCCGCCCACACCCAGCGCAGCAGGTCCGCAGCTTCAGCCGCGAGCCCTGTCGAGGTCAGCAGAATCTCGGGCAGCGGCGTCCGTACGACGCTGAGGTCAGCGCGGATGTGGTCGTCGTTCAGGCTCGTCAGCAACCGGAGCTCGTCGGCCAGCACCTGGTCCGGCTCGAGGGGCGGCACGGTCAGGAAGTCGGCGACCCAACTGCGGCCGAACGCGTTGTCGACGAGCGCGGCCCAGACCGGCCGGGCGCCCAACTGGGCCTCGAACGCGGCCTTGTGCTGGTCCTTCCAGGCCCGGAACCACGGCTCGACCGGCCGCTGCAGCAGCTTCAGCGCGGACACGGTCTCAGTCAGCTGCGACGTCCCGAACCTGGCGAGGGCCAGGGTGTCGGCGTCGACGAGAAACTCGGACAAGGTTTCGCCTCCACCCGAAACTGTAGGCCGCGGACGCCCTGCCGTCGAAGCTGCCGACATGAGCACCTACCGGGCGATCTTCAGGAACGCCGAGTTCCGCAACCTCTGGGTCGGCAGCGCCCTCGGCAACGCGTCGTCGACGATGACCAGCCTCACGCTCGCACTGATGGTCGACGCCGCGACCGGGTCGGCGTTGCTGGCGGCTTTGATCATGTTCGGCCCGTCGCTGGCCCAGGTGCTCGGCGCCTCCACGCTGATGTCGGCCGCCGACACCGCACGACCGCGGCGAGTCCTGACCGCGCTCGCCGCCCTGTCGACCGCGGCGGTCGCCGCCCAGGCTGCCCTCGATCTCACCGCGGGGATGCGGCTCCTCCTCGCACTCCTGGTGGCCTACGGGCTCTCGATCGGAGGTGGCGTCCGCTGGGGGCTGCTGAACGAGGTGGTCGACGAGGACCAGTTCATCCTCGGCCGATCCGCGATGAACCTGTCGGTCGGTGCGATGCAGATCGCCGGCTTCGGCATCGCCGGATTGTTGCTGCAGGCACTGAGCCCGGCGACCGTGCTGTGGATGGCGACGGCCTGCTCGGCGCTGAGCATCCCCGTCCTCCGCTTCGGTCTGCACGATCGCGCACCGCGACGCAGGGCCCGGACCAGCCTCGGCGAGACCTGGCGAGGCAACCGCCTTCTCCTCGGTCAGACCAGGACCCGGCCGTTGCTGCTCGCCCTGTCGCTACCGAACGGCCTGATCGTCGGCTGCGAGGCCCTCTTCGTCCCGTACGCCGGTCCGCGCGCGGGCTGGCTGCTGGCCGCGGGAGCCGCCGGGATGATGACCGGCGATCTCGTCGTCGGCCGCTTCCTCAGCCCGTCCGGTCGTCGTACCGCCGGTCGTTGGTTGCGGTACCTGCTCGCTGTCCCGTTCCTCGGGTTCGCCTTCGACCTGCCGATCGGCGTACTCGCGGCTCTGGTCGCTGTCGGCAGTAGCGGCTATTCGGCATCCTTGTCGCAACAGGAGGTGCTGGTCGAGCTGACGCCGGCCGGCCTCCGGGGGCAGGTGCTCGGCGTCGAGTCCGCGCTGCGGATGACAGCGTTCGGGATCTTCGCGATCCTGGCCGGCACGCTCGCCGACCTCACCGCGCCGGCACCCTCGATCACCGCCTTCGCGGCCGCGTCATTGCTCGTCTCGCTCGTCCTCACCCGCCCGCTGGCGAAGGTGATGCGGCCTGGTGGCCGGATAGTCTCGCCGCATGGAGATAGCGCGGCTGAGGAAGGTCTCCAAGCGGTACGGCCGACGGGAGGTTCTGACCGACGTCGATCTGCACCTGCAGGAGGGTGAGTTGCTGGCTCTCGTCGGCGCCAACGGTTCCGGCAAGTCGACGGTGCTGAAGCTGATGGTCGGCCTGTCCCGGCCAACGACCGGCACAGTACGGCGTACTGCGCAGATCGTGAGCTACGTACCCGACGTCTTCGCGTCGCACGACCGCCTCTCGGCCTCCGCTTATCTGCGGCATATGGGACGAATCCGTGGCCTGACCGCTGGGGCTGCCCGGCAACGGTCCGGCGAGCTTCTGGACAGGCTCGCACTGAGTGGCGGCGCGGACACTCCGATGCGGAAGCTCTCCAAGGGCAACGCGCAGAAGGTCGCGCTCGCCCAGGCACTGCTCAAGCCACCGCAACTGCTCGTCCTCGACGAACCCTGGTCCGGCTTGGACACCACGGCCCACGGGACGCTCCGGGAACTGCTCACCGAGACGGCCCGCGAGGGTGGCGCGGTCGCGTTCACCGAGCACTCGGACCAGGTCGTGAAGTCAACGGCCACGAGGGTCTGCGAGATCCATCAGGGCAAGCTCGTCCAACGCACCACGAACACACCGCACCAACTCACGGAGATCGAGCTGATCCCCGGCGCCGACCTCGAGTGGTCGCACCAGCCCGACGTTCTCGAGGTACGACGCCACGACGCCGGCGTCACGTTGATCCTGCCGACCGGCAGCCACGACGCCGCGTTGCTGACCGCCCTCAATCACGGCTGGTCAGTGGTCTCGGTTCGGCCGGTGAAGCCCGAGTGAGCGCCCTCTACCGGTATCTCCTGGCCAGCGTCCTGCTCTCCCAGCGTTACTTGCCGCCGACCCTGATCTTCCTCGCCGCGCTCGCGGTCGGCGTCACCTCGGACAACGGTCCGCTGCAGGCGTCGTACGCGTTCTGCGTGTTGGCCATGCTGATCTGCAGCACCTGGCTGGCCGTCAGCATCGTCAACCACGAGGACCCGACCCAGCGCAAGATCACGCTGGTGATGATGGGCGATTCCCTGCGCGTGCTCGCGATCACGGTCGCCGTCGTACTCACCTGGAGCGTCCCGCTCATCGCGGTCGGCCTGATCTATCCGATTGTCACCGGCAAGCACGTCATCACCGCCGGCAACCTGACCGTCGGCGCCGTCGCCCAACTGGCCGCCGCGATGATCGGCACCGCGATCGGTCTGCTCTGCTCGCGCCTGGTCATCCCCCGCATCGGCATCGCGACCCTGACCGCGGCCGCCGCGATCCTCGCTGTCCTGCTGATCCGCTGGGTCTCCCCGATCCGCCCGATCATGACCCTGCTGTCCAACGACCACACGGCGACCGAGGACGCCGTACCGCTGACTCTCCTGACCGTTCTCTGCGCAGCCATCCTCGCCGCCGCCCTCCTCGCGACTCGCGGCATCGCCGACCGCAAGGAGTGACGCACCATGCGAAGTTGTGGTCGGCTCTTGCGTTGGGGCGCACACTGACCGCATGGGGGGATCGAACGGAGACCACGGATCGCTCCCCGGCCGCGACCGGGAGCAGGCGTTGCTGGCTCGCGCCTTGCGGAGTGCGGCCGAGGGCAGTCCACGGGCGCTGTTCGTCCACGGCGAGGCAGGCGTCGGCAAGACGCGGCTGGTCCGAGAGACCTGCCAGGCCTCGCAGTTGCGAACGGCGTGGGGCAGTTGCGTCCGTTTCGCCGCCGCCGAGCTTCCGTACACGCCCATCGCCGGTGTGCTTCAGGACTGGCTGAACAGCGCAGGACCGACCGAGCGGGACGAGGTCCTGGCCGGCGCCGACGAGCTAGCGGCCCTGCTCCCCTCGATCGGCTTCGGTACGGCGATCGCCGGCGGACGACTGGTGCCGCTGGTTGATCTCGTCATCAGCCGGCTGACCGACCGCCGGCCCACGGTGGTGGTCGTCGACGATCTGCAATGGGCAGACGCGGCGTCCCTCGATGTGCTCGCCTACCTGATCGCGGGTTTCCGGAACCAGTCGTTGGCGCTGATCGCCACCTGCCGCGACGAGGCGCGGTCCGAAGGACACCCCCTGCACGGCTGGCTGGCCGACCTGCGCCGGATGCCGTCGTTCGAGGAGATCCACCTGGAGCGGCTGGACCTCGAATCGACAGCGGATCAGATCGCGGGCCTGACCCAGCATCCGCGGGATCTGGAGCTGGCCGCGCAGGTGCAGGCGATGTCCGACGGCAACCCTTACCTGACCGAACTTCTGGTCCGCGATTTCCCTGACCCGCAGGCCGCTCCCGTCGCTGTGCCGGACGCCCTGCGGGATGCGCTGCTCGCCCAATGGAATCGCCTGTCCCGGGAATCCAGGGACCTCACCCGTCTGCTCGCGGCCGCCGGCCGACCGGTACCGCTCGCTGTCCTGACCAGAGTCGCGGGAGAGCACGGCATCAACCCCGAGTACGTGACCGACTGCCTGACCGAAGCCGAGACCTACGGTGTCATCGAGTCGACCAGCGGCACACCATGGTTCCGCCATCCTCTGATCGCCGACATCCTGTACGACGGTCTCCCGCTGACCGCGGCCGGGAAGGTGCATGCGACCTACGTGCGAGTGCTGGAAGCCACGCCTGACGCAGCCGCCGCCGACCTGGCCGCGCACAGCCACTTGGCCGGACGGACGGACGACGCCTTTCGATGGTCGCTGCAGGCGGCTGACGAATCAGCCCGGTTGCATGCGGCGGCGGAAGAAGCGATCCATCTGCGCCGCGCGTGCGACCTGTGGGCGTCCGTCTCGGTCCGCGGCTCGACGCGCGACCGGATCCAGTTACTGCGGCGAACAAGTGCGGCGTACTCGAAGATCGGCGAACCCGGCGAGGCGGTCGCCTTGCTCCACCGAGCACTGGCGTTGGTCGACCGAGAGGCTGAGCCCCTGCTGGCCAGCGCGATCCTCACGAGTCGATCGAGGGCGCGTTCAAGTGATGGCGCGCCCTCGGATCTGGCCGACGCGCAGGCGGCTGTGGACCTCGCCTCGTCGGATCCGGACAGCCCCGAGTACGCGATGGCACTGGCCGAGACGATGCATGCGCAACAGGCGGTTGAGGTCGCCGAGCGGTCGGGCTCTGAGGACGCGCTCACGAGAGCACTCTGCAAGCGTGCGGCCGCGACGTACCTGCGGAATCCGTCCGACGCGCTGGCAGACGCCACACGAGCCGCGCAACTCGCGTTGTCGCACGGAAACCTGCGCGACCTGCAGGACGCGACGGTTGGCCGGCTCAATGCTCTGATCCAACTCGGCCGGTACGACGAGTTCCTGCAGGACGGCGTGACGGCGTACTGGCACCTGATCGACGGCGGCGCCGGCAAGTCCTGCCACGCCCTGGTCTTCCTGCTGATCGAGGGACTGCTGGATTCCGGTCGGTGGGACGAGGCGCGTGCGATGGTCCGGACGGCGCTGGCCGCTCGCTGCTCGGGTGTCACCGGCGCCGGCGTCCGAGTGGCTGCCGCGCTCCTCGCCGCGAGGTCGGGTCAGGACGCCGAGGCCGAACTGCATCTGGCGCGGGCCGGCGAACTCGCACCCGGCACCGTGCGCGATCTCCAGGACGGCTTTGGAACACTGCCGGCCGAACGCCTCGGGCAGTAAGGGCCGGCGTGACAGAACGCGGCTTCCGCCCCATCCCGCCGACCATGGTCGGCGGGACGGGGCGGACTCAGGACACTAGCGGCTGAAGCCGGCGGTCAGACCGCTGAGGAGCTGGCGGCGGCCGAGGGCGTAGAGCAGCACGATCGGCAGCGTGGTCAGCATGACCGACGCGAGAACGGCGGGGACGTTCACGCTGTACTGGCCTTGGAAGGTCCACAACGCCAACGGCAGGGTCCGCTTGTCGGGGCTCTGGGTCAGGATCAGCGGGAGCAGGAAGCCGTTCCAGACGGCGAGGCCGTTGTAGATGCTGACCGTGACGAGTGCGGGCCGGGTCAGCGGCAGCGCGAGCTTGCGCATCATGTCCCACTCGGTCGCGCCGTCGACGCGCATCGACTCGAAGAGCTCCTTCGGTACGTCGCGGATGAAGTTCGTCAGCACGAGCACCGACAGCGGGATCGAGAACGCGACCGACGGCAGGATGAGTGCCAGCAGGCTGTCGTAGAGCTGCATCCGGATGATCAGCAGGTAGACCGGGATGATGGTGGCCTGCAGCGGGATCGCCAGCCCCATCAGGAACAGGCCGTTGACCCCGGCAAGGAAGCGGCCGCCGGCGCCGCGGATGATCGCGTACGCCGCCATGAACGAGATCGCGACGGCCGGGATGATGGTGCCGACCGTGACGATCACGCTGTTCAGGAAGTACCGCGGGAAGTCGGACTCGATCACCAGCTTGTAGTTGGTCATCGTCGGGGCGCTCGGCAGGGCGAACGGGTTCTGGGTGAAGTAGTCGGTCTGGTCCTTGAAGCTCGTGACGACGATCCAGTACAGCGGGATCAGCACGATCGCCAGCCAGATCCAGCCCGCCAGACCGCCGAACCAGTTCAGCTGTAGCAGCTTGTGGGCACGGACAGGCCCGCCGCGCGCGCGCCGGGACGCCGTACTCGTGCTGCTGGTGGCCACGGCCATGTCACGCACCTTCCTGCTGGCTGGCAGTCGTACTGCCACCGAGCCGGCGCAGCAGCAGAGCCAGAGCCAGGCCGAGCAGAACGAGGACGACGGCGATCACACTCGCCGGGCCCATCTGGTTCGACATGAATCCGGTCTTGTACATGTCCAGGGCGAGAACCTCGGTGGCGTCGCCCGGCCCGCCCGCGGTGAGGACGAAGATCAGGTCGAAGAAGGTCAGCGAGCCGACCACCATCAACGTCGACGACGTGATGATCGTGTACTTGAGCTGCGGAATCGTGATGCTGAAGAACTGCCGGATCCGGCCGGCGCCGTCGATCGAGGCGGCCTCGTACATCGTGGTCGGGATCGCCCGCACCCCACCTTGATAGATCAGCGAGTGGAACGGGATGAACTGCCAGGAGACGATGAAGACGACCACCCCGACGGCGAGGTTGCTCTTGCCGAGCCAGTCCTGGGTCAGGAAATCGAGGTGCAGCCCCGGGCCCAGACCGAAGTTCGGGTCGAGCAGAGCCTTGTAGGTGATGGCGATCGCGGCCGAGCTGAGCAGCAGCGGAATGAAGTAGAGGACGGCCAGGAACGCGCGGTACCGCTGCCGTCCGGCCAGGAACGTGCCGAGCAGCAGGCTCATCGGAGTCTGTACCAGCCACGACAGGATCATGATCTCGAAGGTGACGAGGATGCTGTGCCGCAACGAGCTGTCGGTGAGCACGGACTGCCAGTTGGACAGGCCGGCCGGGGTGATCGGGCCCAGGCCGTCCCAGTGGGTGAAGCTGAGGACGAGTACGCCGATCAGCGGGACGGCGCCGAAGACGACGAACATCACCAGCGCGGGCAGCACCATCCAGGCGACCGGACCGCTCCGCCCGGCGGCGGAGCGGGCGCCGGACGAGACCTTCCGCCCGGTCGGCGGCGCGACGGGCGGAGCGGTCACGGTCATGGGGCTTCCCTGCCTGGACCGAGGCGTGGCATCAGCACGGTCACTGGCCGATCACCGCGTTCATGTTGTCGGCGAACTGCTGCGGTGAAATGGACAGCTGGAAGAGCTTGGCGATGTTGTCGAGCAGCGTCTCGGCCTGGGTCGGGCTGAGTGCCTGGTCCCAGGACTGCGCGAAGTTCTTCGCGTTCGCCGCGGTGTCGTAGACGAAGTTCAGCCACGCGGCGTCGTTCTTGTCGGTGATCGAGGAGAGCTTGTCCTTGGCGCTCTTCACGACCGGGATGTTGCCGGACTTCACCCAGGCATCCACCGTGGCGTCGTCGAGAGTGTTGTTCGCGATGAACTTCTTCGCGTTGTCCTTGTCGGCCTGGCTCGCCTTGGAGGAGATCGACATGTACTGACCCGGGTTGCCGACGGTGTCGGTCGGGTCGCCCTTGCCGCCGTCGACCGGCGGGAAGTTCATGTACCCGAGGTGCCCACCGGTGACGAAGTCCTTGCCGGAGGCCTTCATGTTGCCGTAGGTCCAGGCGCCGTGCAGCATCATCGCGGCCTTGCCGGTGTAGAGCAGCGCCTGGTCGGCGTTGGAGTCGGCGGTGATGGACGAGAAGCCCTTGATGAAGCCGTTCGCCTTGATCAGCTTCTGCATCTCGTCGAGCGCCTTGAGCGCGGACGGGTCGGACCAGCCGTCCTTCTTGCCGTCGTAGATGTTCTGGAAGACCTCGCTGCCGCCGATCCGGTCGAACAGGAACTCGAGCCACATCATGTTGGTCCAGCGCGACTGACCTCCGAGCGAGAACGGCGCGATGCCCTTGTCGTTGAACTTCGGCACCAGGTCCATGATGTCGCCCCACGACTGCGGGGGCTCGGCGCCGATCTTCTCGAACGAGCGCTTGTCGTAGAACAGCACGATCGGCGTCACAGTCTCGCCCGGCACCGCGTAGAGCTTGCCGTTGACTGTCGCCGCGGTGAAGGCGGACGGGAAGATCGAGTTCTTCAGGTCGGTCTGCTGGTTGAACCAGTCGGTCAGGTCCTCGACCTGGTTGGCTTCGACGTAGGCCTTCAGGCCGCCGCCGCCCCAGCCCCAGATCAGCGTCGGTCCCTGGCCGGCGCCGATGGCGGTCTTGATCTTCGCCTTGAACGCGTCGTTCTGGAACTTGGTGGTCTTGATCTGGCTGCCCGAGTTCGCGTCGTTGAACCGCTTGACCTGCGCGTCCCGGATGGCCTCCTGCGGCTGGCCGGTGAGGTACCAGTACGTCGTGCCGGTGCCGGCAGCCGCGCCGGTGGTCGAACCAGGTGTGGTCTTCGGGCCGGAGCTACCGCAGGCCGCGAGGCCGGCCGCCAGTGCGCCCCCGCCGACGAGGCCGAGGAACGTACGCCGAGATGTCGCCATGGGATCCACTGTGATCTCCGTACTCCATGCTGCTCCGCCGGTCGCGGAAGCACCGGACAATTAAAAGATGTTTCGTAACGTAGATTTCGAACTTGTCGCTGTCAAGACTTGAACTACCGGCTCTTTGCGGTCACAGTGAGGTCACGGAATCGCCTGGTCACACAGGTGATTCCCAGACTTTGTGAGGACGGCGACGAACGCTTAAAGTTTTCGAAACTTTTTCGATACTTTGTCACAACCAAGAGCGCTGATTTAGGGAGAATTTCTTGTCCAGCTCGAGCGACCAGCCGTGGCGGGACCCGGGACTGCCGGCCGACAAGCGGGTCGAACTGCTCCTGCAGGCGATGACGCTGCGGGAGAAGATCGCACAGCTGGGCAGCCGCTGGGCGGGCAACGACATGGCCGACGCCGAGCTGCCCGCGGACGAGACCCTCAACGTCGCGCCGATGGAGGACGTCTTCGCCACCGGTGCCGCGCCGTCGCTGGCCGAGGCGAGCCGGGACGGCCTCGGCCACCTGACCCGGGTCTGGGGCAGCGTCCCTCGAACGGTCGAGCAGGGCGTGGCCGAACTGATCCGGCAGCACGAGGTCGTGCTCGAGAGTTCCCGGCTCGGGATCCCCGCGCTCGTGCACGAGGAGTGCCTGACCGGATTCACGACGTACGGCGCGACCGTCTACCCGGCGTCGATCGCGTGGGGCGCGACGTTCGATCCGGAGTTGGTCGAGCGGATGGCAGCCGCGATCGGCCGTGACATGGCCGCGGTCGGCGTTCATCAAGGGTTGTCGCCGGTGCTGGACGTGGTCCGCGACTATCGGTGGGGTCGGGTCGAGGAGACGATCGGCGAGGATCCGTACCTGGTCGCGATGCTCGGCTCGGCGTACGTCCGCGGACTGCAGAGCGCGGGCGTGCTGGCGACGCTGAAGCACTTCGCCGGGTACTCCGCGTCCCGGGCCGGCCGCAACCACGGGCCGGTGTCGATGGGACGGCGCGAGTTGCTCGACATCATCCTGCCGACCTTCGAGACCGCGATCGCGACGGCCGGCGCCGGATCGGTGATGAGCTCGTACTCCGACATCGACGGGCTGCCGGCGAGCGCGGACTCCTGGTTGTTCACCGAGGTCCTCCGCAACGAATGGGGGTTCGGCGGCACGGTGGTCTCGGACTACTGGGCCGTCCCGTTCCTCGCGTCGATGCACCGGGTCGCCGCCGACAACGCCGACGCCGGCGGGGTCGCGCTGTCAGCCGGCACCGATGTCGAACTGCCGGACACCATCGGCTTCGCCGGCCTGCTGGACAAGGTGAAATCGGGCGAACTGTCCGAGGAACTGATCGATCGCGCGGCCCGTCGGCTGCTGTTGCAGAAGGCCCGGCTCGGTCTGCTCGATCCCGACTGGACCCCGGCGGGCTCGGTCGGCGATGCGGCGATCGACCTCGACTCGGCCGAGAACCGGGCCATCGCGCGGCAGCTCGCCGAGCGCTCGGTCATCCTGCTCGACGCGGGATCGGCGTTGCCGCTGTCAACCGACCTGCGCCGGGTCGCGGTGGTCGGGCCGTGTGCCGGCGATCCGCGGACCCTGATGGGTTGCTACGCCTTCCCCAACCACGTCCTGCCGCGGTACCCGGACCGCGGCCTCGGTGTCGAGGTGGTCACGCCGGTCGATGCCCTGCACAACGAACTCCCGGACGTCGAATTCCTGTCTGCCAAGGGATGTGACGTCATGGGAGACGACCGCTCCGGGTTCGAGGCCGCCGTCGCCGCTACGCGCGACGCCGATCTCTGCATCGCGTACGTCGGTGATCTCTCCGGACTGTTCGGCCACGGCACGTCCGGCGAAGGCTGCGACGCCGAGGACCTGCGGTTGCCGGGAATCCAAGGCGAGTTGCTCGACCAATTGCTTGCCACCGGCAAGCCTGTCGTCGTCGTGGTGGTTTCCGGGCGTCCCTATGCGCTGGGTGACATCGCGGACCGGGTCGCCGGACTCGTGCAGGCGTTCATCCCCGGTCAGGAGGGTGCCGCCGCGATCGCCGGCGTACTGAGTGGCCGCATTGTGCCGAGTGGCAAGCTGCCGGTGCAGATCCCGCGGCACGTGGGCGGGCAGCCGGGGACGTACCTGCAGCCGGCCTTGGGCAGTGTCGAGAGTGCGGGCATCAGCGGCCTGGAGGCCGCGCCGCTCTTCCCCTTCGGGTACGGAGCGTCGTACACGACGTTCGAGGTCGGTGACCTGCGGCTGAGCGCGACGGAGATCGGGAACGAGGGTGAGTTCACCGCGACAGTGCGGGTCCGCAACACCGGCAACCGGGCCGGTGACGAGGTCGTCCAGCTCTATCTGCACGATGTGGTGGCGCGGATCGCGCGGCCGCTGAAACTGCTGACCGGGTTCGCTCGGGTCTCGCTCGAGCCGGGTGCGGCGGTCGACGTCACCTTCCATGTGCACGCGGATCGCACGGCGTACACCGGGCCGGATCTGCGCCGGATCGTCGAGCCCGGCGCCATCGAAGTGATGCTCGGCACGTCGTCGCAGGACCTGCCGTGTCGCGCTGTCGTCCGGATCACCGGAGATGTGAGGGTGGTGGGTCACGAGCGCATGCTGACCACGCCTGTCGACCGCACCCCGGTCACCGCCGATGCCCCGGGAGGAGGGTGATGAGATGTCACGGTTGAAGGGACGCGTCACCCTGGCCACCGTCGCCGGCACCGCCGGAGTGTCGATCGCCACGGTCTCCAAGGTGCTCAACGGGCGCAGCGACGTCTCGCCGGTGACCCGGGCGCGGGTGCAGGAGATCCTGGAGAAGCACGGGTACGTCGGCCGCCGCCCGGAGACGGTCGAGCGGGAAACGGTCGAGTTGTTCTACCAGGGCATCGTCAACGCGTACTCGGTCGAGGTGATCCAGGGCGTCGTCGACGCCGGCCAGGCAGCCGGGGTGGACGTCATCCTGAACGCACATCCGCCGCACCCGCAGACGTCCAGCTCCGGACGGGCGGCCCGGTGGATCCGCGAGGTGATCGCGTCCGGGCGGCGGGCTGCCATCGGGATCACCAGTGAGCTGGCCGACGCCGACCTGGCCGCGCTGTCGCGGGCCAGGCTGCCGCTCGTGGTCGTGGACCCGGCCAACATCCCGCAGCCCGACGTGACCAGCGTCGGCTCCACCAACTTCGCCGGCGGCATGGCGGCGACCCAGCATCTGCTCTCGCTCGGCCATCGGCGGATCGCGTACGTCGGCGGTCCGCCGACGTCAGGCTGCAACCAGGCCAGGATGAGCGGGTTCCGGAGTGCTATGGAGGCGGTCGGTGCCGCGGTGCCGTCGGACTACATCTGGCTCAGCGACTTCCTGTACGACGACGGCCTCGCCGGCGGAGCGGCGCTGCTGGACCGACCCGACCGGCCGTCCGCGATCTTCGCCGGCAGCGACGAGGTCGCGCTCGGCGTCCTGGAAGCAGCCCGCGCCCGCGGTCTGCGAGTCCCCGAGGACCTGAGCGTGGTCGGCTTCGACGACACCCAGATCGCGCGGCTCGCGTCGCCGCAACTGACGACGGTCAAGCAGCCGCTCCGCGACATGGGAGCGGTCGCCCTTCGCACCGCGCTGCAACTCGCCGCCGGCGAGAAGGTTGCCTCACACCACGTCGAGCTGGCCACCACCCTGATCATCCGAGGCTCCGCCGCCCCCAACCGAATCCGCTCGGTCTCCTGACCGCTAGTCCTTGTCTTGGGCAATGATTTCGGGTTGGTCCTGGGTGGCGGCCCAGCTGGCCAGCAGCTGGAACGCGTCCGCGGTCGGTGAGCCGGCCGGCGCGGTGTAGACGACCAGTGCCAGGCCGGGGTCGGACGGGAACTCCATCGCCTCGAAGTTGATCTCGAGGTCGCCGACCACCGGATGGTGCAGCTTCTTCACGCCGGTGCGGTGGAAGCGGACGTTGTGCGCGGCCCACCGGGTCCGGAACGTCTCACTGCGGGTGGACAGTTCGCCGATCAGTTCGGTCAGTGCCTTGTCGTGCGGATTCTTGCCGGCCTCGGATCGCAGCACCGCCGCGATGTCGTCGGCCGCGCGTTCCCAGTCGACGAAGAACTCCTGTGCGGCCGGGTCGAGGAAGATGAACCGGGCCGTGCTGGCCGGGCGGCGCGGATCGGCGAACATCGGCGCGTAGAGCGCGCGGGCCATCCGGTTCGCCGCCACCACCTCGAACCGCGCGGTGCGGATCCAGGCCGGCGCATCGGTGATCGCGTCCAGGATCTGCTGCAGGGCCGGGCGAACCCCCTGCACCGCCGGGCGGCGCCGTACCGGGGTGGCGTCGGACTCGTGGGCGAGTGCGAACAGGTGCGCGCGCTCGGCGTCGTCCAGTTGCAGCGCGCGGCAGAGAGCCTCGAGAACGCTCTCCGAGGCGCCGGCCAGGTTTCCCCGCTCCAACCGGACGTAGTAGTCGACCGAGACGCCCGCCAGCAGGGCGACCTCCTCGCGCCGCAGTCCCTTCACCCGGCGATTGCCGCCGTACATCGGCAGGCCGGCCTGCTCGGGGGTGAGCCGGGCACGGCGGGAGCTGAGGAATTCCTTGATCTCGGCTCGGTGGTCCATGTCGTCAACACTACGGACCGTCGCGATCGCGAGGGAGGCACTGGCGTTACCTGGAACGACAGTGACTCCCCCGCCCACGCTCCGTGACCTTCACTGGGACCATGCGAGCGACTTACATGTACAGCGCCGGCGACGTACGGGTGATCCACGTACCGGACCCGGTGATTCAGCAACGAACCGATGCGGTGGTGCGGGTGACCGGCTCCTGTATCTGCGGCAGTGACCTGCACCCGTTCCACAACCTGCCGGCGCTACCCGGCGGCAAGTCGATGGGACACGAGTTCGTCGGCGTGGTCGAGGACGTCGGTGCCGACGTGGCGACGCTGCGGAAGGGCGACTTCGTCATCGCACCGTTCGCCTGGTCCGACGGGACGTGCGACTTCTGCCAGGAGGATCTGCAGACGTCGTGCCGGCACGGCGGGTTCTGGAACGCGAACGGCGTCTATGGCGGTCAGGCGGAGGCGGTCCGGGTTCCGCTCGCGGACGGGACGCTGGTGAAGGTTCCGGCCGGCGAGGATTCCGGGCTGCTGCCATCGTTGCTCACCTTGTCCGACGTCTACGGCACGGGTTACCACGCGGCTCTGAAGGGGGGCGTCGACGAGCGCACCTCGGTCACGGTCATCGGCGACGGCGCGGTCGGCCTGCTCGCCGTACTGTCGGCCCGGCAACTAGGTGCCCAGCGCATCATTCTGATGGGACGGCACAAGAAGCGGACCGACCTCGGCGTCGAGTTCGGCGCGACCGAGGTCGTCGCCGAGCGGGGCGAGGAAGGCATTGCCAAGGTTCGTGAACTCACCGGCGGCGACGGCACACACGTCGTACTCGAGGCTGTCGGCCACATGCCGGCGTACGAGCAGGCTGTTGGTGTTGTTCGCCCCGGCGGCGTGATCAGCCGTGTCGGCGTACCCCAGTACCTCGACGCTCCGGTGGGCTTCCCCAGTCTGTTCGGCCCCAACATCACGTTGACCGGCGGACCGGCTCCCGCCCGCGCCTACATCGAACGTCTGTTGCCCGGCGTCCTGTCCGGAAAGGTGAACCCTGGCAAGGTTTTCGACCAGACCGTCACCTTGGACCAGGTCCCCGAGGGCTACCGCGCCATGGACAACCGCGACGCTCTCAAGGTCCTGATCCGGTGACCCACTCAGGGCAAGACCGCTACCCCGCAGTGACCGAATCGTCACAGTTGGTAAGATCTTTGGGCAGATGTGTTAATTCCGTGACGAATTAGTCCCGGTGAAGCCCCTCCGGGACTAATCTGCCGGACCATGCACAGACGCGAGCCGGCCCGCCCCAAGGTCGTCCAGTCAGTGGTTCTCTTCCTGCTGACCAGCGCTCTCGCCGGAGCGCTCGTCGCCGGCCTGGCCCTTCCGCTCGCCGGACTGGCCGGGGTGACCACAGCGAAAGCCCACGACACGGTCCAGTACCTGCCGCAGGACCTCAAGGCGGCGCCGGTTTCCCAGAAGAGCATCATCCAGGCGGCCGACGGCTCGCTCATCGCCACCCTGTACCAGGAGAACCGGGTACCGGTGACGTTGCCGCAGATCAGCCCGCTGATGCGCAAGGCGATCGTCGCGATCGAGGACGACCGGTTCTACGAGCACGGCGCACTGGACCTGAAGGGCACCCTGCGCGCCCTGCTGCGCAACCAGTCGCAGGGTGCGGTCCAGCAGGGTGGCTCCAGCATCACCCAGCAGTACGTGAAGATGAACCTGGTCGAGAAGGCGAAGACACCGGACGAGGCTGCGGAAGCCACGGCCGACACCTACGAACGCAAGGTCGCCGAGCTCCGTTATGCGATCGCCGTCGAGAAGGAGTACTCCAAGGACCAGATCCTGGAGAAGTACCTCAACCTCGCGAACTTCGGTGATGGTGCCTGGGGCATCGAGGCCGCCGCCTTGCACTACTTCTCCGTGCACGCGTCCCGGCTGACGCTGCCGCAGTCGGCCATGCTCGCCGGTCTGGTGAAGAACCCGACCGGGTACGACCCGACGAACAACATGAAGCGGGCCAAGGAGCGCCGCGACGTGGTGATCCGGCGGATGCAGGAACTGAACATCGTCACCGCCGCGCAGGCCGCGACCGCGCTGAAGACCCCGGTGATCGATCCCAAGAAGGTCCGCAACGTACCGAACGGCTGCGCGAACTCGAAGTACCCGTTCTACTGCGAGTACATCGTCTCCCAGCTGAAGAACAATCCGAGTTTCGGCAAGACCCCGCAAGCCGCGGAGAACTACATCGAGACCGCCGGTCTGGTGATCCGGACGTCGCTGGACCCGAAGATCCAGAAAGCGGCCGAGGACTCGATGAAGAAGCATTCCAAGCCCAGTGACCAGGCGGTGGCCGCGGTCACCATCGTCGAGCCCGGCACCGGCCTGGTGAAGGCGATGGCCCAGAGCAAGCCGTACGGCAACGGGAAGGGCCAGACGTCGTACAACTACAACGTCGAGAAGTCCTACGCCGGTGGGTACGGCGGGTTCCAGAACGGTTCGACGATGAAGGCGTTCACGATCGCCGCCGCGATCGAGAAGGGTGTCCCACTCACCTACCGAATCACCTCGCCGCAGCAGATCGACCTGAGCGGCAAGAAGTTCAGCACCTGCAGCGGTACGACGTCCGACCCGGACTACAAACCGAAGAACTCGACCAAGACGATCCTGGACCCGTCGATGCTCGATGCGGCGAAGGCGTCGACGAACACCTACTTCCTGCAGCTGTCCGAGCAGGTCGGTCTGTGCCCGATCGCCACCATCGCGTCCAAGCTCGGCATGCAGGACGCCCAGACGATGAAGCCGCTGCAGCAGGTCCCGTCGTTCACGCTCGGGTCCGCCGGTCTGATCACGCCGCTGATGCTGGCCAACGCGTACGCGACCTTCGCCGCCCGCGGCAAGTTCTGCACACCGCTCCTCGTCACCGCGGTCACCACCAGCAAGGGCAAGTCGATCCCGGTCAAGGGCCAAAGCTGCAAGCAGGCGCTCACCCCGCAGGTCGCGGACGGCGTCAACTACGTGCTGAACAAGGTGATGGGCGACGGCGGCACCGGCAGCAGGCTGAAGTTCGGCCGCAGCGACCTGGCCGGCAAGACCGGAACGATCAACGGCAACATCGCCGTCTGGTTCGCCGGCTACTCGTCCAGGCTCGCGGCCGCGTCGGTGGTGGCCGACGCGACGCCGAAGTACACGGACCTGGCCGGGCTGACGCTGAACGGCAAGAAGATCGGGAACGCGTCCGGCTCCGGGACCGCGGGGCCGATCTGGGAGACGGCGCTGCAGGGAGCCTTGAAGGGTCTGCCGTCGACCCACTTCGTGCAGCCGGACGACAAGACGATCCGCGGCGATGTGAAGGACCTGCCACAGCTCAAGGGCGTCCTCCCCCCGGTCGCGATCGTCCAGCTGCAGCAGCTGGGCTTCCAGGCCGAGGTCGCGCCGGCGCCGGTCGACTCGGACGCACCGGCAGGCACCGTCGCGTACACCAGCCCACGCCAGGAGGACGGCGCACCAGCCGGTGCGAAGATCACGCTGTACCTGTCGAACGGCAGTAGGGCGATGCCGCCTCCGCCGCCGACGACACCGGGACCACCCGGTACGCCGCCGACGATCCAGCTGCCGCCGGGCTGGCCGAACTGCCCGCCGACGGACCCGCACTTCCCGAACTGCCGGAAGCGCTGACCCTGTCCACAGTCGCGGTCGGGTGATCACTAGGCTTGGACCATCACCCGACCGTGAAAGGACTCCCGTGAGCGTCGACGAGCTGACCGCCCAGCGTGACCGTGCCCGCCAGGACTACGAGGCGCTGGTGGCCAAAGGGCTGAAGCTGGACCTGACGCGGGGGAAGCCGTCACCCCGGCAGCTCGATCTTGCCAACGGTCTGCTCGGGCTCGACGGTGATCCGGTCGGAGCCGACGGGACCGACCTGCGGAACTACGGCGGCCTGAACGGGCTGCCCGAGCTGCGGGCGATCTTCGCGGCGGATCTGCAGGTGCCGGTCGAGCAACTGCTGGCCGCCGGGAACTCCAGCCTCGAGCTGATGCACGACGCCGTGGTGTTCGCACTGCTCGGCCTGGTGCCGGGCGCCGAGCGGCGATGGGCTGACCAGCCGGAGATCGCGTTCCTGTGCCCGGTGCCGGGGTACGACCGGCACTTCGGCATCTGCGAGCGGTTCGGGATCCGGATGGTCCCGGTGCCGATGACGCCGGACGGCCCGGACATGGACGTGGTCGAGCGCCTGGTCGCCGAGGACGCCCGGATCAAGGGCATCTGGTGCGTGCCGAAGTACAGCAACCCCGACGGCTCGGTCTACTCCGACGAGACCGTACGGCGGCTGGCCGCGATGGAGACCGCGGCGCCGGACTTCCGGATCTTCTGGGACAACGCGTACGCCGTACACCATCTGACCGACGCGCCGGCGGAGATCGCCGACGTTCTCGGACTGTGCGCGGAGAACGGTCACCCGGACCGGGCCTTCGTGTTCGGATCCAGCTCGAAGATCACCTTCGCCGGCTGCGGCGTCGCGTTCTTCGGCTCGTCCCCCGCGAACGTCGAGTGGTGGCTGAGCCACACGGTCAAGCGGAGCATCGGGCCGGACAAGATCAACCAGTTGCGGCACGTCCATTTCCTCCGCGACGCCGACGGGCTGCACGAGCACATGCGGAACCTGGCCGGCCTGATCCGGCCGAAGTTCGACGCGGTCGACAAGATCCTGACCGCCGAGCTCGGCGGCACCGGGCTGGCGACGTGGACGAGCCCGGCCGGTGGCTACTTCGTCAACCTCGAGGTGGCAGACGGCTGCGCCCGCGAAGTCGTCGCCAAGGCGAAGGCGGCCGGCATCGCCATCACCCCGGCCGGCGCGACCCACCCGTACGGCGACGACCCGGCCGACCGCACCATCCGGATCGCCCCGACGTACCCGGAACTCCCCGAGGTGGAGGCCGCGATCGCCGGTCTCGCCACCTGCGTCCGCCTGGTCGGCACGGAGAAGCTCCTGGCCGGCTGAGGTCAGGCGGTCGGCAGCTCGAAGATCAAGCAGGTGGAGGTGGCGTGAGCCAGCAGCGCGCCGGCCTCGTCGAACAGCCGTGACTCCGCGACCGCGGTACGGCGGCCGCGGCTGATGATGCCGCCTTCGCAGCGGAGCAGACCGGACTTGATCGTCACCGGCTTGATGAAACGCGTCATCAGGTCCAGCGAGGTGTAGCCGAACCCGGCCGGCAAGGTCGAGTGGACAGTGCAGCCGGCGGCCGTGTCGAGCAGGGTCGCGATGATCCCGCCATGCACGGTGCCGAGCGGGTTGTAGTGGAATTCCTGCGCCGGCATCAGCACCGTGACCCGGCCTTCCTCTGCCTCCATCCCGGTGGCGCCGACCAGTTGCAGGATCGGCGGCGCCGGGATCTCGCCGTTGCCCATCGCGTGCAGCATCTCGAGCCCGGACGTGGTCCCGATCCGCGCAGCGGTCAGAGCCGGGTCGGTCCACGAGAAGGTCCGGCTGCGCGTCTGCTCCTGAGTCTCCGTCATGGATCGAGCTTCACACGCCCCGGCTGGGTCCGTCAACGAGACCTAGCACTCACTACCGTTCAAGCGTATGAAGACAAGGGGTTCCGACCCCGGCCCTTGCCTCTGGCGCCGCGCTCGCTAGGCTGCTGGGCGTACTGGGGGAGGTTTGCGTGAGGAAGTTCAACACACCGCCTGACTGGCCCGATCCGCCGACGGCGCGGTGGCGGCCGCCGAGACGCTGGCGGCCGAACGAGTCGTGGCCGCCGGCCCCGGCGGGATGGTCCTTCTGGGTCGACGAGCGCGGGCGCCCGGTCCGCGGCCCGTTCGGACGGTACGGCGGTCCGAACACCGTCAAGCTGGCGGCGGTCGTCGTCGTCCCGCTCGCCCTCATCGGCGCGCTGCTCTTCTACAAGCCCTTCAGCAGCGGCGACACGGTCACCTCGACGGCTCCGGAACCAACGGCGATCCGGTCCACATCGGTCGCACCCACCGAGTCGCCGACGCTGCGTCGTACCGAGAAGCCGACCCGGCAGATCGACCGCACGCCGACGTCCACACCGGCACCGGAACCGTCGCCCACGCCGCAAGGAACGCTGGTCGTCGAGCCAACGGCCCCCGGGCCGTCAGCGACGCCGACCGTCTCGTCGACCCCGTCGACATCGGTCGTGAGCGCGGTCCAGTACCGGGACTGCGCCGAGGTCCGCGCCGCCGGCAAGGCGCCGCTCCATCGCGGCGATCCCGGTTACTCGCGCGACCTGGACCGCAACGGCGACGGCATCGCGTGCGAGCGCGGCAACTCCTGACGCGTCCGGATCACGGCCGGACGACCACCGGCAGGAAGGCTGCCTGCACGTTGGCGCTGGTCGGGGTCACGTACTCCGTGGACGGCACGTAGAAGCCGGAGTCGAAGTGCGTTCTGCCGGCCGCCGCGGTGCCGTGTCTCCTTCCTGCCACCGACAACTGGATGGCCTGGCGGCTACAAGCGGATGGACTTCTTGTTCATGAACTCCTCGATGCCGGCCGGACCGAGTTCGCGGCCCATGCCGGAGCGCTTGATGCCTCCGAACGGGAGGTCGGCCTGGGAACCGCCGGCCCGGTTCAGGTAGACCATGCCGGCCTCGATCTGCTCGGCGACGCGCCGGGAGCGCTCGTTGTCGGTGCCCCAGACCGATGCGCCGAGACCGAAGGGCGTGTCGTTCGCGAGGGCGATCGCCTCAGCCTCGGTCCCGGCCTTGAACACGATCACCACCGGCCCGAAGATCTCCTCGTAGTACGCGTCCATCTCCGGCGTGACGTCGGTCAGCACAGTCGCCTCGAGGAACGCGCCCGGGGTGATCCGCCGGCCGCCGGTGCGCAGGGTCGCACCCTGCTCGACCGCCTTCGCCACCTGGCCCGCGACCTCGTCCGCGGCCGCGTCGGAGGCGAGCGGCGGCAGCTTCGTCTCCGGGTCGGCGGGGTCGCCGGGGACGTAGTACTCGGCGACGCGCTTGGTCAGGCGGTCGACGTACTCGTCGTAGATGTCGGCGAGCACGATCATCCGCTTCGGCGCGTTGCAGGACTGACCGCAGTTCCGCATCCGGGCTGTGGCGGTCGCGTTGACGGTTTCGTCCATGTCGGCGGTGTCGAGCACGATCAGCGGGTCGGACCCGCCGAGCTCGAGCACGGTCTTCTTCAGGTTCTTACCGGCTTCGGCGGCGACCGACACACCGGCCTGCTCGCTGCCGGTCAGCGAGACGCCCACGATCCGCGGGTCGGCCAGGATCGCCGGGATCTGCCGGCTGGACGCGAACGTGTTCACGTACACGTCGTCCGGTACGCCGGCCGCCCGCAGGATCTCCTCGATCGTGCGACCCGAGCGCGGGCAGATCGACGCGTGCTTGAGCAGGATGGTGTTGCCGAGCACCAGGTTCGGCGCGACGAACCGGGCCACCTGGTAGCACGGGAAGTTCCACGGCATGATCCCTAGTAGCGCGCCGATCGGCCCCTTGGTGATGACCGCTTGCCCGCCCTTGATGTCCAGCGGTTCGTCGGCCAGCAACGCCGGTCCGTTCTCGGCGTAGTACCGGAAGATGTCGACCACGATGCCGACCTCGCCGCGGCCCTCGTTGATCCGCTTGCCCATCTCCTGCGTCATGACCGCGGCCAGCTCGTCGGTCCGCTGTTCGAACATGTCCGCGGCGCGCGCCACGATCGCGGCCCGCTCCTCGACGGTCCGGCGTCGCCACCCCGGATAGCCGGAGTGCACCCGCCCGATCGACTCCCGCACCTGTTCGTCCGTCGAGTTCGCGACTTCCTCGATCAGCACACCCGTGGCCGGGTCGGTGACTGAATACATGGGTCCTCCATCCACAGTCGACGCAAGCGCCTAGGCTAACCACTTCACTCCATACTGTATACAGTGATCTCACCTGTTGTCGTCAGGGGTGTCGCCAAGGCATGCTCATGGCTGTCCCGCCCACTCGTTGATCGGATGCCCGCCCGTGTCTGAGCTACGGAAATACCGTCTTGTCGTTGTGCGGCTGGTCGCCGTACTCGCTGCTGTCTCGGTGCCGAGTCTCGCGCTCGCCGCGCCGGACGCCACCGCTCCCCCGGATCCCGCGAACGCCTGGCAGTACCCGCACTGGCCACAGAAGCAACCGTGGCAGGAGTCGGGCACGGCCGGGCCGGAACAGCGGATCGCCACCACGGCGAAGGACGGCCTGCCCGGGCCGATCGATCCGCAGAACTGGGAGAACCCCGACCACATGACCTGGAACGACTACCGCAAGCCGCCCGGGACGAACTGGGCCGATCCCGCGGTGCCGGGATCGGCGCGGACGTTCAAGGGTGCGCTGGTGCTGGTCGACTACCCGAACCAGGACTTCGTCATCACCAAGCCGAAGGGCTCCACGCCGTTCGGCAACCCGAGCGCCGAGGCGAACGGCGTACCGCGGGACCAGGTCGCGCAGTTCTACAAGAACTTCCTCAACACCCCCAGCGCGCTGAACCACGGACACACCCTGCACGAGTACTGGATGGAGGACTCCGGCGGCCGGTACGGCGTCGACCTGACGGCGTTCGGTCCGTACCGAATGCCGGGCAAGTCGCACGAGTACGCGATGGAGTTCCAGGGCGACTCCGCCTGCCCGGCCGGTGACGACTGCACGAAGAACATCCGCGCCGACGGCCGCGCCGCGTGGGTCGCCGACCAGGGGCCCGAGGTACCAGCCGGGTTCGACTTCGTGTTCTTCCTCAGCGCCGGGCAGGACGAATCGTCCACCTGGCAGGAGTTCGGGATGATGAAGTTCCCGAACAAGGAGGACGTCACCGACGACTTCGGCCCGCCCGACCCGGCACTGCCGAACTGGTCGGACACCCGGTACGTCGACTGGACCTCGTGGGCTGCCGGCGCCTCGATCTGGCCGAACGCCGGCGGCGGTTCGTCCACCCAGGCCGAGAGCTCCGGGATGGCGGTCTTCGCACACGAGTTCAGCCACATCCTGGGGATCGGCGACAACTACAACAATCCGTACGGCGTACCACCGAGACGCGCGTACACCGGGATCTGGGAGATGCTCAGCCGCGGCAGCTTCAACGGTCCCGGCGGACCACACAGCCGGTGGATGATCCCGGCCACGGGTGGCGCCTCGATGGGCGCGCAACACATGCTGCGGAACAAGCTGAAGCTGGAGATGGTCGACGAGCAGAATGTGCTCCGGCTGTCCCGCGAAGCCCTCGCCTCGTCCGGCGTCGTGATCGCCGACGTCACCGCACGGTCCGTCGAGCCGGGAGCGAAGGGTCTGTCCGGGGTCAACATCGAGCTCGGCGGCGCCGGCGATCTGGCACCGCCCTGTGACGTGAACACCGACGCGTTGTGCGACGGCCGCGGCTACCAGAACTACACGGTCGAGGTGCTCGACCGGATGGGCACCGACTCGTTCACGCCCGACTCCGGGGTCCTGCTGGCGAAGACCAAGAACCAGGACCGGGCGCCGTTCGAGTGGGTCGTCGACGCGAACCCGCAGGACATCAAGATGACCGACTACGTGCTGCCCGACGGCACCGAGGTACCGATCACCATCGGCGACTACCGTCAGCTGTCCGACGCCCTGTTCCACGCGGGTACGAACTCCGGCAGCGAGTACGAGTACACCGACACCGCCAACCGGCTGCACTTCTACATCACCAACATCCACCACGACAGCAAGGGCGTCCTGTCCTACACGGTCGCGATCCGCTCGCTCGACGGCGCCGGCCCGCAGAAGCGTGGTGTCCGGGTCCTGCCCACGGCCGCCAAGCCGGGCCAGGGCGGCGTCCAGACCTGCAACTTCTCACTCACCAACACCGGCCAGGCCGGCACCGGAGCACAGCACCCCGAGGACGTCGCGCCGTACCTCAAGGGCGATGTGTACCGCGTGTCCGCGAAGGTCGACGGCAAGAACTGGAACGTCCAGCTGCCCAACGCCCTGGCCACCGCCAACGCCGGCCAGCACGTGAACGTCCCGGTCTACGCCGAGGCCGGCACCGCTCCACTCGCCAAGATCACTCTCACCGCCACCTCCGAGAGCGACCCCACCAGGCAGTCCACCGCCACCTGCGTCGCGATCAAGCGGTAAACAGGTCGGTCAGTGCGTCGGGCGTCCACGACAACTGGACGCCCGGCGCGGCCGACAGGTAGTCCACGATCTGCGGTGTGGTCCAGCCGTGGGATTCGGTCAGGCCGGTGGCGATCCAGCGCAGGTACGGCGCTGTGGGAGCGACCGGGTCCAGGTCGGAAGCGTTTCCGTGGGTGACGGTGAACATCGGGAGGCCGTCGCGTTCGCCGAGGCGGGCGACGGTTTCGTAGCGGCCCGGACCCATGGTGTGGAGGGACTCGACGTTGGCGAGGAGGCCGGCGAGGTCGCGGGCGAAGGGACCGCCAGGCTCGCGACGCATCTCCTGCGCGGCGACGTCGCCGAGCTGGCCCGAAGTCAGCAGGTACGCACGTCCGGCAACACGGCCTGGCCCGGCCGGATCGTAGAAGGCGGACCCGCCGCCCCAGACCTTGGAGGCCCCGGCAAAGAGAAGCCGCCCGGGTACGTCGACGCCCGCGATCTGCTCGGGATCGCTGTGATCCCGGCAGCCCGGATACACCCGCATCCCGCCGGCCGGGCGGCCGCCGGCCAGGTAGCAGCGGAAGCGGTCGAGCGCGAGGTTGGAACCGTAGGCGACGTACCAGACTCGCTCCATCGAACCTCTCAGATCGGGAGGGGACGCTCCACGAAGGCCTGCTCGGCCTCCGCCAGCACGATGCGGGAAGCATCACGGTACCGGCGATCTGCCTCGGCCGGAGTGTCGCCCACAGCGGTCATCCCGAGCCGGCCCTTCTCGGTCAGGCAGCTGATCATGTGGAACACCACGCCGACCTGCCGAGCCTGGTCGAAGTGCAGCCCGTGCCGCGCGACGATGTCGAACAGATCCGCGGGCATCAGGCCCTTCAGCAGTTCCGACTCCAGGTGATCGGTCGCGACCAGATGTTTCTCCTGGCCGGTCGACGTCAGGAACAGCGCGGTCCGAGGGTCGTAGCGCCCGTCGGTGAGGTACTGCAGCGTGAGGAACGGATGTGTCGTCCCGCCCTTGCGCAGGTTCAGTTCGATTGCGTACGGCGTCCAGCCGCCGAGCTCGTCCTTGACCACGACGAAGTCGATCGCGAACCGCCCGAGCGCCCCTTCGCTCGCCAGCCGCCGCCCGATCGTCGCGGCGTGCTCGGAGATGATCCGCGCGTACTCCGGCGCTGCCGGGAAGATGCACCCCAGGTAGCTCTGGCCGCTCGCACCGCCGAGCAGTTGGTCGTGCGTCGACAACATCTCGACGGCACCGCCGGGCACGACTCGCAGTTGCACGCTCGGACTCTGCAACTCCGTACCGACGATCCGCTCCTCGACAATGCCACCGTTCTCCGCGAACTTGGCGACGTACGTCTCGAACGGCATCTTCTGCGACTCCAGCTCCATCGCCCGCAGTCGTTCCAGCACCTCGTCGCGCTCCCCCGCTGACCCAGGCGCGGGCAAACCCTTCAGCCGCACAACCGCGTTGCCCTCGCCGGACACGCCTTCGTTGAGCTTCACGATCGCGCTGTCCATCATGGGCCGTTCGGCCCGCATCGCGAGCAGTGCGTCGGCGATGTCATCGAGGGTGCGCAGGTTCTCCGCCCCGAGCGGATGCGGTACGCCGATCTCGGCGAACATCCGGCGGCACCCGGACTTCGAACCCAGTGGAGCCAGCCGTGGATCGGCGGCGTACATCGGAATGCCGAGGCTGATCGCGACGTCACGCTCGAGCTCGGTGGTGTTGTAGGGAATCAGGTGCGAACGCAACGGATTGGGGATGAGGTCGGCGAGCCGCTGGAGCAGCCGCGGCCGAGCCAGCAGCTTCTCGCTGAGCGAGATCGGCGTGGCGTCGTTCACCGCGATCAGCGACAGCCGGGCCCGCGCATGACTCGGGATCACGCCGGGCAGCAGCGCCAGGTAGTACTCGATGATCTCGGGCGCGATCGGTACCGAGGTCACGTAGATCATCCGCAGCCGCGGCTCCCGCAACAGGATCAGCAGGAACAGGAACCGTTCCTCGTAGGCCTGCATCATCGTCCCGGTCCCGGCCGACTCGGTCCGGTCCAGCGTCAGCGACGGTACGACGACCACCGACTCGTCGTCGTGGTTGAGCCGCATCGCCGCCCACACCTCGGGCATCCGCGACTGCAACTGATCGAAGTACTGGTACCGCTCGTCCTCGGTCAGTGTGGACAGGCCTCGAGCCGCCTCACCCGGAGCGGTCCACAGGTCGCCGGTCATGACGCGACCTTGGAGTTGTCGAGACCGCGAATGCTGTACGCGTGCACGGTCCGGCTGAAACCGCGGACCTCCCGCAGCCCGGCGTCCTCGCCGATGACCGCGTTGCCGGCGGCGCTGTAGACCCGTTCGGTAGCGAGGATCTGCCATGCCTCGGCGTCGGCGCACAGCCGCGCGGCCAGGTTGGTCACGCTGCCGATCGCGGCGTAGTCCAGCCGCCCGTCGAACCCGATCGTGCCGAGCGTCGCGTAGCCCTGGGCGATCCCGATGCCGAGCCCGAGGTCGTGCCCGCGACGGCTCCACGCCTCGGCCAGTCCACGGACTCTGGTACGCATCGCGACGCTCATCCGCAGGGCGCGCAGCGGTCCGTCCTCGCAGCGCACCGGGTCGTTGAAGAACACCATCAAGCCGTCGCCCGCGAACCGTTCCAGCGTTCCCTCGAACCGGAAGATCAGGTCACCGAGCGCGTGGTGGTACTCCTCCAGCACGCCCATCACCTCCTCCGGCTCGCTCGCCTCGGCGAACGTGGTGAAGCCGCGCAGGTCGCAGAAGACCACGACGATCTCGCGCCGGTGGCTGGCCAGGAACGACTCGTCGCCGGAGTCCACGATCAGCTCGGCCAACTGCGGGCTGAGGAAGCGACGCAGCCGGTTCATCCGCTGCAGTTGCGAGACCTGGCTCTCGACCCGCGACTCCAGTTCCTGGTTCCACGCCGACAACTCCGACGCCTGGCGCTTGATCGTGTCCTGATAGTCCTTGATCCTCGCCAGCGAGGCGACCCGGGCCAGCAGTTCGCTCTGGTTGACCGGCTTGGTCAGGAAGTCGTCGGCGCCGGCCTCGAGCGCCTTCACCTTCTGCTCGTCGCCGCTGGCCGTGACCATCACGACCGGCAGGTACGCCGTGTCCACCTGGTCGCGGATCCGGCGGCACACCTCGTAGCCGTCGATGCCGGGCATCAGGATGTCGAGCAGTACGAGGTCGACGTCCTCGGCCGCGATCACCTCCAGCGCCTGTTCCCCTGATGACGCGGTGAGGACGTCGTACCCGCGCGGGGTGAGGATCGCCTCCAGCAGTCGTACGTTCGGTGGTTGGTCGTCGACCACGAGCACCTTGGTCATCGTGCACCTCCGAGCTGGAGGAAGTCCCGGACTTGCTGTGGCAGGAGGCGGACGCTGATCGGCTTCTCGACGTACCCCGTGAAGCCCGACGCGAACGCGTGCTCGCGATCGTGGTCCATCGCGAACGCGGTCACCGCGACGACCGGTACGGCGCGACTGTGTTCGCTCGCACGGATCCGGCGCAAGGCCTCGGCACCGTCGATCCCGGGCAGCTGCAGATCCATCAGGATCAGGTCCGGTTGCTCGGACTCGGCCAGCCGGACACCGTCCTCACCAGAGGTCGCCTCGATCACGTCGTAGCCAGAGAACCGCAGCACGTCGCGCAACAGCTTCAGGTTCTTCGGGTTGTCCTCCACCACCAGAATCAGTCCTGGACTCATCGATCCTCCCCCTCGTCTCCCGCGACGGCTCCCACTGCCCGCAAGGCCTGGAGCAACGCGTCCCGGCTCACCGGCTTGACCAGATAGGCGGCGGCACCGAGCTGCGTGCCTCGGGTCCGTTCGTCGACAATCGACACGATGATCACCGGGATGTCGCGGGTCTCCGCCTCGGCCTTCAGCGCCTGCAGCACAGCCCAGCCGTCGATCCCCGGCAGCCGGATGTCCAGCAGGACCACGGCGGGCCGCACCCGGCGTACAGCGTCCAGTCCGGACTGGCCGTCGCCGGCCACCGTCACCCGCAGCGCGGCACCGGACAGGTACGCCGTGATCAGGTCGAGCGACGGACGGTCGTCCTCGATCACGACCACGTCGCCGACGGTCCGGGCCGTGTCCCGGCCCGGGTCGCTCTCCCTGCTCCGCAACGAGAATCCGAACGTGCTGCCGACCCCGACCTCGCTGTCCAGCCACATCCGCCCGCCGAGCAGTTCGACGATCCGGCGCGACAGCGTCAGCCCGAGGCCGGTGCCCTCCTCCTGCGACGGGCCGCGGCCGCCCTGCTGGAACGACTCGAAGATCCGCTCCCGGTCCTCCGGCGGTACGCCGCGGCCGGTGTCGGTGACGGCGATGTGGACCTCGGCCCCGGACCGCGTCGCCCGGATCACGACCGCTCCGTCGGCGCCGGTGAACTTCACCGCGTTGGTCGCCAGGTTCAGCACGACCTGCTTCAGCCGGAGCTCGTCGGCGTACACCTGGTCGATGCCCGGACCGACCTCGACGTGCAGCTCGATGCCGTGCGCGGCCGCCCGTTCGCGCAGCATCGACGCGGTGTTGTCGAGCACGCGGCGCAGCGGGAAGGTCGAGTACTCAAGCTCCATCCGGCCGGCCTCGACCTTGGACAGGTCGAGGATCTCGTTCAGCAGTTCGAGCAGGTGCTTGCCCGAGCCGTGGATGTCGCGCAGGTACTCCTCCTGGCGTTCGTTCAGGTCGCCGAACATGCGCTCCAGCAGGACTTCGGAGAACCCGAGGACGGCGTTCAGCGGCGTACGGAGCTCGTGGGACATGCTGGCGAGGAACTCCGACTTGTGCCGGCTCGCGACCTCGAGCTCCGCGCTGCGCCGCTTCAGCTCGCGGTAGAGCTGCGCGTTCAGCAGGGCGAGCGTCGACTGATCCGCGAACATCTCCAGCAACGTCAGCGTCTCCTCGGCGAACTCACCCGGCCGCATCCGGCGGACCACCAGTGAACCGACGATCTGTCCCTCGCGCAGCATCGGTACGGCGACCAGCGAGCGCCAGCCGGCGTCGTACAGAACCTCCAGATGCGGGTCGCGCTCGACCGCGCTCAGGTCGGGTACCGCCAGCGGCCGGCCGAGCTTGGCGGCGCGACCGACGAGAGTCTCGTCGAGATGGATGCGGGTATCGCGCAGCCGTTCGATCACCCTCGGAGCGGTCTGGTAGACGCTGCGGACCAGGAAGCATTGCGCGTCCTCGTCGTACTCCATGATCGAGCCGCCGTCGGTCGCGGAGATCCGGACCGCATGCTTGGCGATTGTCGACAATACGTTCGCCACGTCGAGACTGGAGTTGACCGCTTCCCCGACCTCGCGCAACGCCTCCAGCTCACCGAGCCTCCGGGTCAGCTCCGCGCCCCGCGCTTCCAGTTGCTGGACGAGCTTGACGCTGTTCACCGCCATCGCCGCCTGCCCGGCGAACGCGGTGACGAGATCCTGCTCGCCCTGGCCGAAGGGGCTGACCTCGTTACGCCAGACTGCCAGCGCGCCGACCACCTCGTCGTCGACGAGCATCGGCGCTCCCATCGTGGTCCGGAACCCGGCCAGCCGCTGGAGGTCCTGACGCCCGTACGCCGGATCCGCGAGAACGTCGGGGATCTGCTGAGTCGCGCGATCGAGGCCGACCCGGCCGATCAACGTGCCCCGGTCGACCGGCGTCGGATGCTCGATCAGGTAGCGAGTCGCCTCGGCCGACAGCCCGACCGCCTTGCTCAGCTGGAAGTTCCCGCCTTCGAGCAGGTAGAGCTGGGCGGCCTGCGATCGGCACAGCCGGCACGCACTCTCGACCACGGTGGTGAGGACCGTGTCGGGGTCTCCGGCGGAGCGGCCGACGGCGGAGAGGACCTCGTTGGCGGCGGCGAACTGGTCGGTCAGGGCCGCGAGCTGCCCTCGGAGCCGCTCCTGCTCCGCCCGTGTTCCGGCGCCCCCAGCGAGCGCCCGCCCGCCCATCGCAGCCCCCTGCCCCGAGTCCCCCAGGCCGCGCCAGTCCAGTCTCCGCCCGTTGCCCGTAAGGGGCAATCCATCGACCGCATCGGGCCACCCCTTGAACGCGCAGGACGGTTTGGAACCGACGGGAACGGAGCAGCAAAGTTCATCTTCCGTCGGTTAATCGTTCAAGCTAGGGTGCCTGCGATGCCGTGCTGGTGCTGAACCCTCCATCCGTCCCCTCCGCCCACAAGGAGAGCAGGCATGCCAGACATCAACCGCCGCAGGTTCCTGCAGCTCGCCGGTGCGTCCGCCGCGTTCGCCGCGATGGCCAACAGCATCGAGCAGGCCGCCGCGATCCCCGCGCACCGCCGGTTCGGTGACATCAAGGACGTCGAGCACATCGTCGTCCTGATGCAGGAGAACCGCTCGTTCGACCACTATTTCGGCACTCTCAAGGGCGTCCGCGGCTTCGGCGATCCGCGGCCGGTGACGCTGCCCAGCGGCAAGCCCGTGTGGCACCAGACCGACGGCGCCGGGAAGGAGATCCTCCCGTTCCGGCCCGAGGCGGACAACCTGGGCCTGCAGTTCATCCAGGACCTCGCGCACAGCTGGTCCGACGCGCACCAGGCGGTGAACAACGGCAAGTACGACCAGTGGATCCCGGCCAAGACCGCGACCACGATGGCCTACCTGACCCGCGAGGACATCCCGTTCCACTACGCGCTCGCCGACAAGTTCACCCTGTGCGACGCGTACCACTGCTCGTTCATGGGTTCGACCGACCCGAACCGGTACTACATGTGGACCGGGTATACCGGGAACGACGGCACCGGCGGCGGCCCGGTCCTCGGGAACGACGAGGCCGGCTACGGCTGGACGACGTACCCGGAACGGCTCGAGCAGGCCGGGGTCTCGTGGAAGATCTACCAGGACATCGGCGACGGGCTCGACGCGGCCGGCGGCTGGGGCTGGATCGACGACGCCTACCGCGGCAACTACGGCGACAACTCGCTGCTGTATTTCAACAACTACCGCAACGCGCAGCCCGGGAACCCCTTGTACGACAAGGCGCGCACGGGCACGAACGCGAAGGCCGGCGAGAGCCTGTTCGCCCGGTTGACGGCTGATGTGAAGGCGGACCGGTTGCCCGAGATCTCCTGGATCGCGGCGCCGGAGGCGTTCACCGAACACCCGAACTGGCCGGCGAACTACGGCGCCTGGTACATCTCCCAGGTCCTCGACGCGCTCACCTCGAACCCGGAGGTGTGGAGCAAGACCGCACTGTTCATCACGTACGACGAGAACGACGGCTTCTTCGACCACACCGTTCCGCCGTACCCGCCGCTGTCCGCGGCGCAGGGGTTGTCGACCGTCGATCCGGCGCCCGACCTGTACACCGGCACGCAGGTCTCGCACGGTGCGTACGGTCTCGGTCAGCGGGTGCCGATGCTGGTCGTGTCGCCGTGGAGCACCGGCGGCTTCACCTGCTCGGAGGTGTTCGACCACACCTCGATCATCCGGTTCATGGAGCGCCGGTTCGGCGTCCACGAGCCGAACATCTCCCCGTGGCGCCGGGCCATCTGTGGTGACCTGACGTCGGCCTTCGATTTCGGTACGACGAGTTCCCGGCCGGCCCAGTTGCCGGACACCTCGGGGTACGAGCCGCCGGACAACGAGCGGCACCCGGACTACGTGCCGACGCCGCCGTTGGTCGGTCGCGTCCCCGGTCAGGAGCGCGGCGCCCGCCGTACCCGGCCGTTGCTCTACGCACCGGTCGTCGACGGATCGGTTGCCGGTGGCAAGTACACGCTGAGCTTCCGGTCCGGTGCGCACGCCGGGGCGCAGTTCCTGATCACGTCGGCGAACCGGACCGACGGGCCGTGGACCTACACGACCGAGGCCGGCAAGAGCATCGCGGACAGCTGGAACACGATCTACTCCAACGGCGTCTACGACCTGACCGTGCACGGACCGAACGGCTTCCTGCGCACCTTCCAGGGCAAGCCTGCCACCGGTCTGGAGATCACCGCCCGCGAGAACGCCCGCACCGGCAACGTCGACCTCACGCTGACCAGCGACACCGCCCGCCGCGTCACCATCACCAGTGCGTACGGCGGCAAGCCCCAGCGCCTCGACCTCCGCCCGGGCAAGACCACCCACACCATCGACACCACCGAGCACTGGTACGACGTCACCGTCACCACCACGACGGACGCGACGTACACCCGCCGCCTCGCCGGCCACGCAGAAACCGGCATCCCAGGCCGCAGCGACCCCGCCATCAAAACCGTCTGACCTCAAGCAAGCACGCCCAGCCCGGCGAGGCTCAGGTAGACCCACCTGCCGTCTACCTGAGCCGCCGTCCCTTCGGCTATCACGTCATTGAGGCGGCACCGCCTAGAGGATGGGCACTTCCGGCTTGGTGGCGCCGGCCGGGGTGGTGTCGTCGAGCTCCTCGACGGCGTCGACGTTGATGCGGGTGGTCCAGCGGTTGTCGGGGTCGGGTTGAGGGATGGAGTCGAGCAGAAGCTGCGTGTACGGGTGGGACGGCTCGTGCATCACGGTGGAGACCGGGCCACGTTCGACGATCGAGCCCTTGGTGATCACCATGACCTCGCCGCCGAGGTAGTAGACGGTGGACAGGTCGTGGGTGATGAACAGCGTCGTCATCCCGTGCTCGCGCTGGAAGTCGAGGAGGATGTCCAGGAAGTGCTTGCGGACCTGGGCATCCAGCATCGACACCGGCTCGTCGGCGATGATGAACGACGGCCGCAGCATGTGGACCCGAGCCAGCATGATCCGTTGCCGCTGGCCACCGGACAGCTGGTGCGGATACCGGCCGAGAACGTTCTCCGGCTCCAGCCGCACCGCCCGCAACGACTCCTCGATCAGCTCCAGTCCCTTGGATCGGCTGCTGGTGAGCCCGAACTTCTTCACCGCCTTCCACAGCACGCGATCCACTCGGTAGAACGGGTTGAAGATCGCGTACGGGTCCTGGAACACCGGCTGGACGTCGCGCCGGTACTCGTCGTACTCGGAGCGGCTCAGCTTGAAGATGTCCTTGCCGCCGTAGAGCACCGAGCCTTCGGTCGGCTTCTGCAAGCCGAGCACGTTGCGGGCGATCGTGCTCTTCCCGCTGCCGCTCTGGCCGACCAGGCTGACGACCTGTGGCGGCTCGGCCGCGAGCGTGAAGCTCACGTCCTCGACAGCGGTGATGTAACCACCTTCCACGCCACGCGCATGGAATCGTTGCTGTACGCCACGAAGTTCGAGCTCGGACTTCACGAGGCCCTCCGTCCTAGCCGTGGGATCGACTCGATCAGCTGCCGGGTGTAGGGATCCCGCGGGTCCTTGAACACCTGGCGTACGTCGCCGACCTCGACCAGCCGGCCCTCGTACATCACCGCGACCCGATCGGCCAGCTGCGCGTGCACTCCCATGTCGTGGGAGATCACCATCAGCGTCACGCCGAAGTCGCGGCGCAGGTCGCCCAGCGACTGCAGGATGACCCGCTGGATCGTCACGTCCAGCGCGGTGGTCGGCTCGTCCGCGATCATCAGGTCCGGTTCCAGCGCGACCGCGATCGCCATCAGTACGCGCTGTTTCATCCCGCCGGACAGCTCGTGCGGGTACATCCCCGCGACCCGCGGCTCCAGCCCGACCTCTCCGAGCAGCCGCGGGATCATCGTGTCGACCTCGCCCCTGCGGCCGGGCGCGTGCTCGAGGATCACGTCCTTGAACTGGTCCCGGACCCGCATCACCGGGTTGAGCGAACTCATCGATCCCTGCGGGAGATAGGACAGCGCGCTCCAGCGCAGTACCCGAAGCTCCTCGCCGTTCACCTTCAGCAGGTCGATCGGTGAACGGCCGCCCGGATAGAACTTCACCGAGCCCCCGGTCACCTTGCCGGGCGGCTTGAGCAGCCGGAGCAGCGCCACCGCGAGGGTGCTCTTGCCACTGCCCGACTCCCCCGCGATCCCGAGGATCTCGCCCCGCCGTACGTCCAGATCCAGCCCGCGCACGGCCTTCACGTCACCGCGGTTGGTCGAGTACGTGACGTCGAGACCCTTCACTTCGAGCACGGAGTCACTCACCGGCCACTCCTCTCAGCCGCGGGTTGTAAACCTCTTCCAGTCCGATGTTGACCATGTTCAGCGCCGCGAACAGCAAGGTCAGCAACACGATCGGTACGACGAACATCGGCCAGGCGCCCAGCGTCAGAGCACCGGTGCCGATCGCGTTGAAGATGATCTGCCCGAGGTCGATCACCCCACCGGGCCCGAGCCCGATGATCTCCAGACCGACCAGACCGAAGATCGCACCGAGGGCGGACGACGCGAATCCGACGCCGATGAACGGCAGCAGGTTGGGCAGCAGCTCGGTGACGATGATCTCCACGTCTCTGGACTTGCTCACTCTGGCGAGGTCGACGTACGGGCGCGATCGCAAACTGAGCACCTGCGACCGGATCGTCTTGGCCGCGAACGGCCAGGAGAAGATCGAGATCATCACGCCGACCTGGAACAGGCTGACGTTCTTGGCGTACGCCGACAACGCGATGAGCAGTGGGAACGTCGGGATCACCAGCAGAATCCCGGTGAACGTCGACAGCACCCCGTCGATCCACCCGCCCTTGTACCCGGCCACGAACGCCACGATCACGCCGACGACGGTCGAGATCACGCCCGCGATCGCGCCGATCTGCAGCGACACCGAGAGCGCCTTCACCACCATCGCGAACACGTCCCGGCCGAACTGGTCGGTGCCGAGCAGGTGCTGTGACGACGGCACCAGCCACTTCTCGTACGCCGCCAGCTCGATCGGATCCTGGCCACCACCGACGGCCTTCGCGATCAACGGGCTGCACAGTGCCAGCAGCACCAGCAGCACGAGGACCACCAGTCCGATGGCCAGTCGCCGGCTGTTCCGGATCGTCCGCAGTACCGCTGTCAGGAGTCTCATCGTGATCACTTCCAGTACTTGACCCGCGGATCGAGCAGCGGGAGCAGGAGGTCGAGGATCAGGACGGCAGTCAGCACCGAGAAGATCGCGATGTTGGTCACCCCAAGGATCGTGTTGAAGTCGAGCTGCTGGATCGCGGTGACCAGCGTCGTCCCGAGACCCGGATAGTTGAACAGCTGCTCGACGAGCACGTTGCCGTTGAAGATGAAGCCGAGCGAGATACCGAACGCGGTGATCTGCGGCAGGTAGCAGTTCCGCAGCGCGTACCGGGTCAGGATCCGCGAGCCCTTCAGGCCCTTGGCCTCGGCGTACACCAGGTAGTCCTCGCCGAGGATCGGGATCATCAGCATCCGGGTCGACAGGATCCAGCTGAACGTCCCGATCACGACGATGGACAACGCCGGCAACAGCCCGTACTTGAGCACACTGCCGATGAACTCCGGCGTGATCCCCGGACTGATGTTGGAGTCGTACGCCGATCTGGCCGGCAGCATTCCGAGTGAGTACGCGAAGATGTACACCAGGATCAGCGCGACGAAGAAGTACGGCACGTGCGACAGCGCGATCGACAGGTTGGTCGCGATCCGTGATCCGAGCTTGCCGCGACGCCAGCCCGCGACCGCGCCGATCACGACGCCGAAGATCCAGGCCAGCACCGCGGAGATGCCCAGCAGACCGATTGTCCAGGGCAACGATCTGAGGATGACCGTCTGCGCCGAGGTCGGGTAGTTGATCAGCGAGGGCCCCATGTCGCCGTGCAGGACCAGCTTCTGCATGTATCTGAGGTACTGGGAGAACAGATTGCCGTCGAGACCGAACTCGTGCCGGTAGCGCGTGATGATCTCGACACTCGCCTGCTGGTTGTAGATGTAGTTCTGCTGCAGGGTCTGGATCAGCGTCTGGATCGGGTCACCCGGCATCAGCCGGAAGAAGAAGAACGCGATGGTCAGCGCTCCCCACAGCTCGACCAGGTAGAGCCCGAACCGGCGGATCGCGTACGCCGCCAGCGGATGTCGCGACAGCCAGGCCCGCACCCCCGAGACGGGCGCGGAGTCCTGGCTCTCGTCGACAGCTACCGCGGGCGGGGCCTCCGCCGTCACGCGGGTCCCTTCTGCCCGGTGGCCTGGATCTTGCCGAGCACGAAGATGAAGTGCGGCCACCAGTTCAGCGGTACCTCGTAGAGATCCTGGTCCGTCGGCCAGTCCTTCCAGAACGCCGTGTTGAAGTACGACGGGTAACCGGTCTGGATCACCGGGAGCAGCGGCAACTGCTGGTAGTAGATCTCCAGCGCCTTGTCCAGCAGCGGCTTCGCCTCCTCGCTCTCCGGGTCCATCCCGGCCAGCTTCTTGGAGACCTCGTCGAACTCGGGGTTCCGGAACCGCATCTTGTTCTTCTGGGCAGCGTTCTTGCCGACCGGCTGGGCCTTGCTGCTCTCCCAGTCGGTGTAGAGCTGCTCGGGGTCGATGGCGAAGCCGGCCCAGTTGGAGTCGATGTCGTACTCACCGCGCTGGAACTTCTCGTCGTGCACGCTGCCGGCCAGGCTGCGCAGCGTGGCCGGCACGCCGACCTTGCCCAGCTCGGTCTTCAGCAGATTCCCGATCGCGTACTCCGGGCCGTCGACCGGCGAGACCGTGATGATCTCGAGGTTGATCTCCTTGCCCTTGTAGGTCCGCTTGCCGGCCGCGTTCTTCGGCGCGATCTCGTCCAGCAGCTTGGTGGCCTTGTCCGGACTGAACTCGAACTTGTACTTGTTCGCGAGATCGTCGTTCTTCCACTTGTCGTTCGTCGGGTAGTCCGCCCACGGGTACTGCGCCGGCGGCACCTCGACCGGCCAGATGGACTTGCCGACCTTCTCCCGGTCCACGCAGTAGTTGATCGCCCAGCGCATCTTCTCCTCGGCCATCACCCCGCGGGCCGGGTCGCAGTTCAGCCAGATCGTCCGCGGGTTCGGGTCGTGGAACTGCGTGGTCACCAGGTTCGGGTAGCCGGTGTTGCGCAGCTGTTTGGCGTGCGGCTCGTCGACCGAGCCGACGTCGAACTCGGCCCGCTCGAACGCCAGCGAGGCCTGGTCGAGCTGCTTGGACGTGCTCTGGAAGACGACGTACTGCGGCTTGACGTCGAGCTTGTCCTTGTTCCAGTAGTTCGGGTCCTTCTCCCAGACGAACATCTTCTGGTTCCGGATCGCCTGCTTCAGCTTGTACGGGCCGGACCGCACCGGCGGGTTGTCCTTGTATTTCGTCGGGTCCTGCGGCTTCCAGATGTGCTCGGGCATGAGGTTGATCGGCGCACCGGCAATCGCGGCGATGAAGTTGTAGTGCAGCCGCGGCGTCGGCTTGAGCAGCTTGACCACCGCGGTGTGGTCGTCGGTCACCTCGACGTCCTTGACGAACTCCTTCAGGTCACCGCCGCCGCCGAACAGGTCGGGCCGGTCCTTCAGCAGCATCACGGTGAACTTGAAGTCGTTCGCGCCCAGCGGCTTGCCGTCGTTCCAGTGGGCCTTCGGATCGAACTTCATCGTCAGCTCGGAGTGGTCGTCGTTGTACTTGTACTCCGTCGCCAGCCACGGCGTGAGCTTGCCGGTGGCGAAACTGAGGAAGAACAGCGGCTCGGTCGCCAGCTCCACGCCGGCACCGCCCGGCGTACCGTTCGGGATCATCCCGTTGAAGCTGTCGAACACCGTGTACTCGACCTGACCGACGATGAGGGTCTGGTCGCGCGGTGTCGGGATGTTGGCCTTGCCGATCTGGATCGACTTGGTCGCGACGGGCTTGTTGTCGGCGGGCTTGTCGGAGTACGAGCCGCCGCCACCGGAGCAGGCGGCCAGGAAGGCGGTCATCGCCGCCGCGGCGCCTCCCCCGACGACACTTCGCCGACTCAGCTGATAGCGGACGACTTCTTCGACATTTTCGAACTGGGGACGCGGTGTTTCGTTCATGACGAAAGTCACCTCCGTTTTCATTGCGCGGACAGGGCGATCACCGACCGAGAGGTGTGACGGACTATAAGTAGCGTTGACAACGTTGGCAAGAGTTCATCGCCACGTTGGGACCTGGTCGTCGAATGCGCAGATCAGTGGATATACCAACCTCTGACAACGATGTTTTGCTCTGCGTGACCAGGCGCACGGTTGGTCTAGTCGTGGTCGTCACACGCCGCGTCACACGGTGACCGAGTTCGATGTCCGGTATCGGCCATCACAGCGGCCGGAAACGATTCCGAAGTGGTAGTGACTTCCAGGGGGAGACATGACGAGTACGGCCGTGGACTTCGAGGCGATCAAGGACAAGCAGCGGGCCGGCTGGCAGACCGGCGACTACCCACGCGTGGGCAACACGTTGCAGATCATCGCCGAGCTCCTGGTCGAGGCCGCCGATGTGCGCGCCGGGCAACAGGTGCTCGACGTCGCGTGCGGTCAGGGGAATGTGGCGATGGCGGCAGCGCGCCGTTTCGCCGAGGCGACCGGCGTGGACTACGCCGTGAACCTGCTGGAGCAGGGGCGTGAGCGGGCCGCGGCGGAGCATCTGCCGGTGACGTTCACCGAGGGGGATGCGGAGAACCTTCCGTTGCCTGACAAGGCGTACGACCTGGTCGCGAGCACCGTCGGCGTGATGTTCGCGCCGAACCACCAGCAGGCCGCCGACGAACTGGTCCGGGTCACCAAGCCGGGCGGGAAGATCGCGCTCGCGTCCTGGACGCCGGCCGGGATGATCGGCCAGCTGTTCAAGGTCGTCTCGAAGTGGGCGCCGCCGCCGGCCGGTGTCCAGCCCGCCACGCTGTGGGGAGCCGAGGAGCACTTGTTCGAGCTGTTCGGCGACCGGGTCGAGTGGACGGCGCTGACCAAGCGCGAGTACGTGTTCCGCTACCACTCGCCGGATCACTTCGCCGAGTGGTTCATGGACTTCTACGGCCCGATCACGCGCATCGCGGGCAGCCTGGACGGCGAGGATTACCGCCATTTCGCCAGCGATCTCGCCGACGTACCGCGAGCGTTCGACTACGCGGACGACGGAACCGTTGCCGCCCGCGCCGAATATCTCGAGGCGGTCGGAACCCGCCGCTAGGGAGATACGCCCTCGCGGGTACTCCCCGGATCGCGGGAGGCGGGCGACACTGGAGACCTCACGGAGGGGGTGAGGTCCTTGGCGACGATCCGTCTGCTGGGACCACCGGAGATCGAGGTTGACGGCCAACCGGGCCGTCAGCCTCGGGGGCGCAAGGCGTGGGCGCTGCTCGGCTATCTGCTACTGGCCGAGCGGCCGCCCAGCCGGCGTCGTCTCGCCGAGCTGTTCTTCGCCGACGCCGAGGATCCACTCGGCGCCCTGCGCTGGACGCTGGCAGAGCTCCGCCGTGCGATCGGCGTACCGGATCTGCTCACCGGTGATCCAGTGGTGACAGCTCTCGACGATGCCACGACAGTCGACGTACTGCTCGTCGGCGAACCGTCCACGGCGCCGGATTCCCTGCTGTCATTGGGCGGAGAGCTCTTGGAGGGCATGGAGCTGGAGTCCTGCCCGGAGTTCGAGTCGTGGCTGCTGGTCGAGCGGCGCCGGGTGGCCGGCGCGCTCGAGGCACGGCTACGGCAGAACGCGGTCGCTCACCTCGCGGCCGGGCAGGCTGACCAGGCGATCCCCTTCGCGGCCAAGGCGGTCGCGATCAATCCGCACGAGCAGGGCAACCATGAACTCCTGATCCGCAGCTTGGCCACATCAGGTGATCGAGTGGCCGCACTGCGGCAGATCGCGATCTGCGAGGACTTGTTCCGGCGCGAACTGGGCGTCGAGGTGTCGACCTCGCTGCAGGAGGCCGCGACGGTCGCACCGCAGTCGCCGGCTCCCCTGAGCGGCCGGGCGGCTGCCGTCAGTCAGCTCCAGGCGGGACGTGCCGCGATCGTTGCCGGTGCGGTCGATGCCGGTCTGCAGTGCCTGCGACAGGCTGCTGCGCTGGCGGTCCAGTGTCGTGACAAGACGCTGGAAGCGCGCGCACTGGCGGCTCTTGGCGGCGCGCTCGTGCACGCGATCCGCGGTCGTGACGAGGAAGGCGCGATCGTTCTGCACGAGGCGCTGCTCGTGGCGGATCAGGCCGGAGAGCGCTCCACCGCCGTTCTCGCGTTCCGTGAGCTGGGGTTCATCGAGGTCCAGGCGGGTCGCCGGAAGACGGGTGACGAGTGGTTGGCGAAGGCCCAGGCTCTCGCCGCATCGGATGAGGAGAACGCCGCGATCCTCGGCGTACGGGGGATGAACTCCTCCGACCGATCCGACTACCCGACCGCCTTCGAGCAACTGGGCCAGTCGGTCGAACTCGCAGGACGGTGCGGCGACCGCCGTCAGCAGGCGTGGTCGCTGTCGCTGGTCGGACGCGCACACTTGCTGCGCGGCGAGTACGACGAGGCCGCGGCAGCGCTGGCGGAATCACTCGACCTGGTCCACCAGGAGCGCTGGATCGCCTTCCTGCCCTGGCCGCAAGCACTCGCCGCCGAGCTCGACCTGCGGGCCGGCAAGCTCGACGCCGCGGTCGACGGGTTCGAGCAAGCCTGGGCACTGGGATGCCAGCTCGGCGATCCCTGCTGGGAAGGCATGGCGGGTCGAGGCCTCGCGATGCTGAACACGAAGCAGGGCGACCACTCCGCCGCGACCAAGTGGCTCGACCTGGCCCTCACCCGCGCCAGCACCGAACCGGACCGCTACCAATGGGTCCACGCCCACGTCCTCGACGCCGCGATCACCGCAGCCCTGGACCAATCCGACCACGACCGCGCCCTGCAACTAGCCGGCCGCCTATCCGCCCTGGCCGCCCGCTGCGACCTCCGCGAACTCCTCGTCCACGCCAACCTCCACCTGAGCCACCTGGGCAACCCCCGAGCAGCCCGCACCGCCCACACCCTCAGCACCACAATCGACAACCCGGCCCTCCGCGAGCTCGTCGGCCATCAGTCGTAGGCGGCGTCGGTGAGAAGTTCGGAGCTTCGGTGGGGTTCGTTGAGTACGGCGCGGATCACGTGGCGCTGGTCCCACCGGCCACTGGCCCACGCCAGTGCCTTGGCCAGGCCGTCGAACGTCGCGGCGTGCGGCGCGCCGTCGCCGTCCACCCACCACGACACCTCGACCCCGTCGACCGTGAGTTCCTCGTGCTCCCACCAGGTCTGCGGGACCCCGGGGACAAGCTCACGCACGATCTCCGGCACCTCGGCCGCCGTACCCTCGCCATCGATCTTGCCCTCGGCAACTTCATGCGCCATCGGTACGTCGAACAGGTCGCTCAGCCCGTCCGCCGCCGCGCCGGACGCGACCACGAACCCACCGAGATCGTCGCGCTGCAACCACATCGGCCCGTCGACGACCACCGCCTGACCCGCGGCGATCACCTGGGTCGTCCCGTCGTCGCCGAGCACGCGTACCTGATCCGGCGCATCGCCCGGGAAGAGCGACAACGTTCCCAGCTGACGCCACAGACGCAGGAGAGCACTCTCGTCGACCTCGCGCTCCGGGTCCGCGATCCGCTCCAGCACCAGGCTGATGCCATCGGCATCGAGGTCGCCGACCTCACGGACCAGGCCGATCGCCGTCCGTACCTCAAGATCAAGCACCGCGGTCCATTCCGGAGCCTCGTCCAGGAACGTCGCCAGCACCGGCTCCGCATCCGGATCGGCCCGCCCGGCCAGCGGTTCCCCGTCCTCCAGCACAACACGCTCGCGGATCCACCAGGCCGAGTACGACGGTACGCCGAGCGGCCGGTCGTCCGGCCCGACAACGCGCACCTGCGTCACCAGGGCGCGACGCAGGTCCGGAGACGATCCGAGCAGCTCGAGCACCCGTGGCCAGGCGTCGTCGGTGATCCAGTCCAGATCGCGGATCGCGCTCAGCTCGCCAACGGTCGCGCCGTACCGAGATCCATCCGGCGCCACGTCGTACGCCCAGTCCTCGATGCCGTCCAAGTCCTTCAACGACTCGGGCAGCTGGTCGAGCGCGACGTCCGAAGCCGTCACCAGGCCGAGCGTCGCGAGGACGCCGACGGCCTCCAGCGCCGGCAGACCGTAGCGGTCGAGGACGGCGCGATCGATCGGCGCGACTTCCTCGTCGTCGAGCACCTCCGCGGCCTCGGACCCGGGAATCACGAGCGCGTTCGCCGGCACCAACTCGCCGTCAGCGTCACGCAGGACAAGGTCCGAGAGCCACCACAAGCCCTCGGCCTGCGACGGATCGGCAGCGACCAGACTGAGTATGGCCTCCGCGATCGCCTCCGGATCGTCGGCATCGACGGAGTGCTCGACAGCCGTCCGTACGGCGCTGTCCTCGAGCAACGACCGCGGCGTCGCGGGAAGCGCCCCGAGCCGCTCGAGCGCCGGGTCCACCGCCTCCGGATGAACGATCCGTACGCCGTACTCCCCGAAGGCGGCCAGGATGCCGGTGGGAATCTCCGGGCCCGGCAGGAGCAGGCCGCGCACACCACGCACGAGCCGGCCGTCGGCGAGTGGGACCGGAAGCGTGCCAAGGGATTCGCGCAGCAAGGCATCGGTCACCATGCCGCTGAGAGACGCGTAGAGAGCGCTCCACCAGGCGGGCGATTCGTCGGCGGCAACTCCCCCGAGTTGGTCCACCACCTCGGCCAACTCGAGCCTGCGGACGCCGAGCGCCTCGAGGGCCAGCCTGTCCTGCAAGGTCGACCGGATCAGCCCGCGGACGATCGGCGCGAGTACTGCGTTGAACGAGGCGTCGGCTCCATCGACCACGACGGCGTCACGCGGCCGGAGCACCGTCTCGTCCTCGACCGCCCGGACGATCGGAGTCCCGGGGAGGACGGCAACGATCTCCTCCCGGAGAGCGCGATCAAGCGTTCCCGCCGCGAGCCCGGTCGGCACGAGGTGGAGGACGTCGCCGCCGTCCTCGACGCGCGTTCGCAGCAGCTCGGCGTACGCCGTCGCCGCTTCGCGGACCAGTCGATCGGTCAGCGGACCCTTGGCGACGTGCCGCCGGGTCGGGTCCAGCGGGAAGCTCGCGAGCAACAAAGCCTGCAGCGAAAGCGGTTCGTCGGTCGGAGTGGGCGCCTGCACAACCCCGGGCAGCTCCACCTGATCGCGTGGGAGTGCCCAGAGGACCGACCAGGTCGGGCGAGAGCGCTCCTCGATCGGGCGATCGGCGAGCAGTTCCTCACGTTCACGGTCGTCGAAGACACCGGCGGCGCGACCCACCCACCAGCGGGATCCCGCGTCTTCCAGGACCCTGCGCCCGTCCTCGGTCTCGATGTCGATCCGCTCGAGATCCGGTAGCGCGAGCAGCAGCGCGTCGCCCGCCCCCTCGAGCAGCCGGCGAACGAGCGCGGCCGCGTTCTCGTCCCGCAGCGGCAGGATCACCGCGGTGTCATATCCCTCCGGCGGCTCACCGTCGGCTTCGAACGGCAGCCGCAACACCGGTACCTGCCCGTCGCGCCGCCGTACCTCGGTGTCCAGCCCGGACGACCCGACCGCCGTGATCGCCGCCGCCGTGTCCGCCTTCGAGAACCGCACGCCGCCGGTGCGCGACAGGATCACCGGCTCGTCGCTCACCGCGAGGACGGCGGAGAACCCGACCCCGAACCGCCCGACCGCTGCCTCGTCCCGCTTGGCCGAGGCGCGCAGAGTCGCGAGTGACTCGACTCCGTCGGCGGACAACGGCGTACCCGTGTTCGCCACGACCAGAGTGCTGCCACGGAACTCGTAGAGAACGCGTCCCGGCGTACCTGCCCGTGCCGCGGCGTCGGCCGCGTTCTGCGCCAGTTCGATCACCAGGCGGTCGGCGTACCCGCCGAGGGCCAGATCCTCCTCGGCGTTCGCGTCCTCGCGGAACCGGACCGGCGCCGCCGACCACCCGGCCAGCACCCGCTCGCGAATCCCCGCCGTACCGAACACGTCGTCGCTCACCGGTGGAAGTATGGCGCGCTCTCACTGGAACGAACAGCGGGGGTTCGGTGCGTCCTCCGGACAGGTCGCTATCGTGGTCGGGTGATCGAACCCGGCAGCCGGTACGTCGCCCTTGGCAGTTCCTTCGCGGCCGGACCGGGAATCGACCCGATCGTGTACCGGCCGGCGGGTCGATCGGGCCGCAACTACGCGCACCTGGTCGCCGCTGAGTTCGGCCTGGAACTCATGGACGTGACGTACTCCGGCGCCACCACCGCGCACGTCCTGGACACTCAGCAGGACGACGCGCCGCCGCAACTCGACGCTGTCACGCCGGACGCCGCGCTCGTCACGATCACTGCCGGAGGCAACGATCTCGACTACGTCGGGACATTCATCCGCGGCAGCATGCTCAACACCCTCGCGAAACCGGCCACTCTCCTCGGTCGCCGCGTCGCGAACCGGATCCGTTCCCGGGTCAGCTACCTGAAGGACGACGCGGAGTACCAGGCTGTCACCGACTCGCTGACGAACGTCGTCGAGCAGGTCCGCGAGCGTGCCCCGCACGCCCGCATCGTGCTCGTCGACTACCTGACCCTGGTCGGGCCGAGCACTCGGCCGCGTCTCGACGTACCGCTGAACGAGGAGCAGTTGCCGAGCGTCGCGATGATGGCCGACAGTCTCGCTGCCGCCTTCGCAAAGGCTGCCGCGGCCGGCGGCGCGGAGCTGGTCGCCGCGTCGGCCGCCAGCCGCGACCACGCCATCGGCTCGCCGGAGCCGTGGACCACCGCATTCACGCTGCGCCCGCCGGGGATGCTCGGCGGCGTCGTTCCGTATCACCCCAACGCGGCCGGCATGCGCGCTGTCGCGGATCTCCTCATCGACACACTGAAGGTCTGACGTCATGGGCAGCCAACAGGTGCGGCAGGCAACGGTCGCGGACGTCGAGCCGGCGGTCCGCACGCTGGCTCGCGCGTTCGAGGACTACCCGATGACCCGGATGGGCCTCGACCCGGACGACTACGTCACCAGACTCGCGCAGTACCAGCGCCTCTTCCTGACAGAGATCGGCCTGGCGCATGGGCGGGTCTGGGTCACTGATGATGTCAGCGCCGTCGCGATCTGGACGACTCCGTCGACGCCGGCGGACGTCTTCGCGCCGCATGCGGACGCGTTCGAGGCGCTCGCCGGTTCGCGGGCCGCGCTCGTCGCGGAGTACGAGCAGGCAATGGGGATCTTCCGTCCGCGGGAGCCGGTCTGGTTCCTGGGTCTGCTCGGTGTCGAGCCTGACCTTCAGCACCAGGGACTCGGGCGAGCGGTGGTCGCGCCCGGTCTGTCCGCGGCTGATCAGGACCGCTCGCCGGCGTTCCTCGAAACCCAGCTGCCCGCGAACCTGCCGTTCTACGAGTCCCTGGGCTTCGTCACCGTCGCGGAGCTGCAACTCCCCCACGACGGACCGATGCACTACGCCCTCTACCGGCCGCCCGCTCCCGCCGTGTGACGTCGACCGTGTGACCTCGGCCGGCGTGTGAGGTCGGCGCCGGCGGGCTAGGCCGGGGTGTGGACGTACGGCGTGGTTGTGGTGATGGCGAGGAAGCCGAGACGCTGGAGGATCGGGGAGCTGTCGTCCGAGGCGTCGACGTGGAGGTACCGATAGCCGAGCTCGACCGCGCGGGCGGCACGAACCGCCACGAGCGCCTTGTAGATGCCCTTCCCACGCCAGTCGGCCAGCGTCGAACCACCCCACAGGCCGGTGAACTCAGTGCCCTTCTTGTACACCGCCCACGCCGCGGACACGACCTCGCCGTCGGCCTCGGCGACATAGACGTCGGTCAGGCCGGTCGCGTGGCGACGTTCCAGGTCGTCGGCCAGCCAGGACCAGTTCTCGTTCCACACGACCGACTCCATCGCGGCGATGCGCTCGAAGTCGGCGCGGTCGTTCACCAGGCCGATCGTCACCCCGTCGACGGTCGCCCGGCCACGCAGGCGTTCGGCGATGTCCGCACTCTCGGCCACGAGAACGGTCTCCTGCTCCTCCGGCTCGAATCCCGCCGCACGCAGCCGATCCGGCAGGTCCACCGGGAGATCGTGGCCGCGGAGCTTCCACTCGACCGCCTGACCCTTGGCGGCGAAGTAGTCGCGCTGGCGTGCGATCAAAGCATCGACCTCGGCATCGTCGAGGCCCTCGAGCGTGCGGTAGCTGACGAACCCCCGCATCGGGTACTCGACCCGGATCACCGGCCCGTCCATGCTCGTCGGTACGTCAGCGCCCTCGCTCGTGCCGCGCAACTGCTCGTCGTACACCGCCAGCAGGCGCTCTGCCAGATCAGTCTTCGCTCCATCACTCACGCAAGGACTCTGGCACGCTTCGGGGTGATCCCGCGTCCCATTTCACGTGAATTCAGCGTGTCGCCACTCTCGTCGCTCCCCGCCACCCGAGCCGCAACCAGCCGCGAGCGCTCTGACGAGGGCGCCGCTTGCTCCTGCGCTCGACCCTGCCGTCACTCTCCGTCGTGATCGGATCGGTCTTCTGCTCGCGTCGGTCCGCGGCGTTGTGACTCAGCGACACCATCAGGTTCAGCGGTTCCATCGTCCCGTCCTCCGGCTCCGGGCACCGTCTCCCGGCGCCTACACCCCTACGTCGGAGCCGACGGGCCGACTTTGACATCGAGAAGCGAGATCAGGCGGATTCAGTGGACCTCAGGAGCCGGCGGAGGAGGGATTCGAGGCGGATCTGGTCGGAACTGGACAAGTTGTGGATCAGTTCCTGCTCCACTTGCTGGATCTGAACGATCCCTTGCTGCCAGATCTTGTGACCCGCGGGAGTGAGGGTCGCCAGGACCTTGCGGCGGTCGTCGCGGTCACGGGTGCGGTCGACGTACCCACGACCTTCGAGGGCGTCGAGCCGGTTGGTGAGGGCTGCGGCTGACATGCCGAGCTGGTTGGCGAGCTCACCGGGCGTCGCTTGGTACGGCGTCCCGCCGCGGCGAAGCATGTGGAGGGTTTTGAACTCCCACCACTGCAGGTCGTACTCCGCCAGGACCGCGTCTCGGTGACGATCCAGGTAGCGGGCCAGCGCTTGGAGCCGGACCGCGATGCCTTCGACGCGGCGGTCGAGGTCCGAGAGCTCGTTCGACCACAGGTCGACGTGGTCGTCCACAGAATCCTTCACCTGGCTAACTTTTCAGCCGCTGAAGGTTAGTTGTCAAATCTTTCGACGTCGAAATACTCTCGTGGATATTCGAGATCGCTCACCCGTAAGGACATCCGCCATGGCCCAACTCGCTGCCTCTTCCGTCGTGACTGCCGCCCTCAACCTGATGCACGCGGGCCAGTGGTCCGCTGCCACCGGCCTGCTCCGGGCAGCGGAGATCGACGATCCGGCCGAGGTCCGCGCACTGGCGATGACCCTGGCCGAGGTCGCGGTCGATCAGGACTTCGCACAACAGACCGACACCGCCGAGGAACCACTGGCCGCAGCCGAGCAGGCACTGAAGACGTCGCCGGATCCAACAAGCCGGTGGGATCTCAACATGCTGCACCTACGAAAGGACTACGCAACAGAACTGTTCCACCGGCCGGCCAGCGCGGCGAGCACCTCACACAACGACTCGCATCACGCAGACACCGGCGAACTCGACGCCAGGCCCGAGCACGGTGCCGATGGTCGAGAAAGCGCAACGTCCGGCACCGCCGAGGCCCAGAGCAGCGCGGACAATCGTGAGCGCCGGGTCAGCGGCGCCGCCCGGGCCCAGGTCGGCGCGGATCCTGACGGCGCCGTTGGCGGCACGACCGAGGCGTGGGGTGGGGCAGTTGGGCTGGGCGAGCGGGCCGTGGGGCTTCGGGATGGTGGTGCTGATGACGGGCGGCGGGGGTTGGCTTCGTTTTATGCGGGGTTGATTGCCGACAACCTTCAAGGGGAACCCGAGGCTGCGTTTGGGCACTTCACGGCGGCGTTCGAGTTCGGGGAGAGGGCTTCCGACGAGCTTCTTATGTCCTTCGCTCTTCGGCACCTCGGCGATCACGCGTACACCGCTGGGGACTTGAAGCTGGCCCGGGAACACTGGGAGCAGTCCACGGAGCTTCGGCAGAAGGTGGGACATCTGTTGGGCGCACTTGCTCAGCAGGCGTTGCTGTCCGTCCTCCTGCGCGACGAGGGTGATGCGGCCGGCTCACGTGCACTTGCCGTCGAGATCAACCGCTGGTCCAGCCAGGTCAACATCCCGTTCCTCGTTCACGAGACGGCAGGATTGATGCGCTGACCTGCATCCCGGCGGATATCTGGGGCAGCGTGACGTCGTCGACGGTCAGCCGCCGCGCCGGACCTCGATCTGATGTCCTTCAGATGGATCCGTGGATCCGTGGATCCCGTGGTGAGTTCGAGCGGCTGATGCATCCGAGCCATGAGGCCCTACCGATCGGTGGGTGGATCCACGTCAGCGCTTTGGTGAATGCGCGTCAGCGCAGTTGGCGAATGCTCATCGAACTACCTTGGTGAGTGCTAGCCGGGTTCGGATTTGCGTAGTGGCCTAGGTGGTAGCGGCTGCGCGTCCTGGTGCTGGCTCGCCGGAGGGCTGTCCCCAGACGGCGAATCGGGCAGCCCCCTCCATCGTTGCTGCGTCCGCCCGCCGCAACGGCTGATCGGGTCGACCGGCTGTAGTGGAGTCATCCCAGGGGTCCGCGTCCCCGAAACGTCGGTCCGCTGACCTCACCGGAGTCAGTACGGCGGGACGGATGTCCTGCCCGACAGACCACGCAGGCTCAGCCGGGTCGGCGGCGGACCGCTGCCCGGTAGTCGCCTGCGGTGCGTCTGGTTTCAGCGATGGCCGTGTCAGTAATGGACGCGGAGGGTTGGCTGACTGCGCCGTTGGCCTGTTGTCGCTCGAGGCAGGTGAGGCGACGGACGCTGGCGTCGCAGCAAACGCGGGCGTGCCGGCAGACGCAGGGTTCGCAGCAAACGCGGGCGTGGCGACGGAGGCGGGCAGGGTTGCGGGGGCCGGGTAGGGGCTGTTCGGCGTTGCGGGCTGGCGGCGTGCGGTGGCGGGCCACGGCGGTGGGTTGTTCCTCGAGGCGTGCGTGGGCGGCCGAGTGAGGGCCGGTGGCTGTGGGGTGGTTGGGGGTTGTTTGGTGTTTGGAGGTGGTGGGTCGGCCCAGGTGGGGCGGGTGACGTGGACTTTGCCGTTGGTGATGGTGATGGTCCAGTGGCCGGCGTGGAGGTCGATGTGGTGGCGGCGGCAGAGCAGGACGAGGTTCCAGATGGTGGTTTCGCCGCCGTCGAGCCAGGAGCGTAGGTGGTGGGCGTCGCAGTGGATGGGTGGGGCGCCGCAGACGACGCAGCCTTTGTCGCGGGTGTTCAGGGCGCGGCGCATGGCGCGGGTGACGAGTCGTTCGGAGCGGCCGACGTCGAGGGGTTCGGAGTTGGAGCCGAGGACGAGCGGGATGATGTTGGCGTCGCAGGCCAGGCGTCTGATCGCGGCCGCGGACAGGTTGTCGCCGTAGACGAGTCCGCCGGTGGCCTCCGCGGCAGCCGACTTCAGATCCTCCAGGTCGATGGTGACCGTGATGGTGGTCTTCGCCCCGAACCCCGGAACCCAACCAGCCGGCCTCGCACCACGGCCGGACTCAGTCGTCGTACCAGCGCCAGAAGCGGTGGTGGTGGTGCCATGGTCGGCGGCGACGCCAGCTCCAGGGACGGTGATGGCGGTGGTGCCGGTTCCGGCGGCGGTGCTGCCCGGATTGGTGGCGGGGTTGCCGGTGGTGGGGGCGGTGGCGGTGGCGGTGGCGGCGAGGGTTAGGGCGGTGGTGAGGGCGTCGGCTTGGCGCTTTTCGCGGGGACGGGGGTCGAGTTCGCCGTCGAGGGTTTTGTGGGGGCGGGCGCCGGTGTGGATGAGGGTGCGGAGGAGTTCAGCGTTCTCGTTGGCCAGGTAGCCACGGAACTTGACGCCGTTCTCGGCGGTGATCAGGGCCAGGGATTCGCGGGCGTAGGCCTTGTGCTCATCGGGTTCGGGGCCGTCGGTGTCGAGGAGGTCGCGGATCTGCTTGGCGGCTTTGCGCAGTTCGCTGGGAGTCAGGTGGCGGGCCAGGGTGACCAGTTGTTGTTCGGCGACCTGGAGGTCTTCGACCGAGACCGTGGTGGGGACGCGTTCCAGGGCGGACACGATCGCTTCGGCCTGGGCGGGCCGCAGCAGCCACGCGGTCGAGCGATCCTCGCCGCCCGCACCCGCACCACTACCCTCACCTCCGCCCTCGCCCGCGCTGGCGCCGTCGCCCTCGCTGGCGCCGGCGTCAGCGTCGGCGCGGGCGGTCTCCCCGGCGTCGGGGCTGTTGGTGACGGCCTCGGGCTCCGTCAGCCCGTTCGCGATGTCGTCGTCGCACTCGGACTCGGACTCGGCATTTGAGGCCACGTTGTCGACGGGGGCTGTTAGGGCGGTGGTGACGGCTGGGTATTTGGGCAGGGCTCTGGCTAGGCGGACGTCTCGGTGAGCGGTGGGGCGGTCCAGGCGGTAGCGGAACGCCAGGAGTTGGGTGGTGTCGTGGGCGCCGAGGTCGGCTGCGTGGCCGGTGGTGTCCAGGGCGGCGATGAGTTGGAGGCGGTAGGTCTGACGGCGGGCGAGGTCGGCCTCCAACTCGTCGAGAGCGGTCAGCATCTCGCTGCCGCTCATCGACCAGATCGGCCGCTCACCCAGAAGTTCCATACCGACAACACTAACCACGGCCACCGACAGTTCTCAAACCCAGAAGCCCTTATCCACAAGGGAATCCGAGGCAATCTAGTTGTCCACAGGGTGGTACGGCTTGTGGATGTTGCCTTAGGCAAATACACGGGAACGTGTAGGTCTCAGATCCGGACCGGTAGTGCGAAAGTCGCGGGGATGCCGGGGCTGTGGAGGGCGTGGTCGGGTGGGCGGCTCGGCTCGGCGAGGCCTACGGAGGGGAAGAGGCCGTCGATCTCCAAGGTCCTGAGGGTGGCGGTGCGGAACGACCAGGCAGGGTGGTGGTTGGGGAGGTACCAGGTACGCCGGGCTCGGTGCGTGTGGAGGCCCCACCGGGCGGTGAGGAAGTCGGTCAGCGGATCTGGGGCCACGGGCGAGCCGATCGCGACGGTGATCGTCGATGTCGCGTGCACACCCGGCCAACGAAGGACCGACCTGTACGTGTGTTGGTCGGCAACCTGCGTGTGGGTCATCTGAGCCCAGCGATACGGCAGGCCGAAGATCGTGCGGGCCGCCGCGACCACTGCGAGGCGGTCGGCGTCGAGGCTGAGGAAGACGACGCCACGACGCCCGGACTCGTCGACGGAGTACAGCCGGATGTTGGTCTCGAGGAACGATCCCAGCACAGGTACGGCGGGACCGTGCGGGAACCCGGTGCCGGTCATCCGGAACGGCACCAGCCCGACGTACGTGCGCCCCTCGAAGGTGTCCGGACGTGTACCCGACGGGAACAAGTGCGCGACCTCGGCCGGATCCAGCGCCCAGTGCAGGAACGTCAGATCCAGCCACCGCTGCCGCAGGATCCGTGGCCGCTCGAGCTTCGGTGCATCCGGCCAGATCGCGTCCACCGTTCAGTCGACGGTCGGGCGAACCTCGCAGGTCGGCAGGCCTTCGTTCAGTTCGCACACCAGGTACGGCGACGAGGACGCGTCCGGGGACCGCCACGGCATGACCGCCTCGCCGGTCAGCAAAGCGTCGAGCGTCTGGAGCTCCGGGTCGCGCTGCTCGGCGTGATGCCGGTACCCGGCGGCACCGAGTGCGAGCGCGATCGCCATACCGAGGAGGTTCACCTCGGTCGGCTGATCGGGAGCGACCGAGTCCTCCGCCGGCTCGAGCTTGATGCCGTGATCCGGCACCTCGACGATGCGCGCGACGTACCTGCCAGCTGTCATGGGTCGAGCCTAGCCCCAGACCGTCAGCCACCGTGGGAGGTCCCCGAGAGGACCTCCCACGCGGGACCTACGAGGAGAAGGCCGCGTCGAAGGACGCGGTGGGTGGGTCGAAGGCGAGGGAGCGGACGAACTGGAGGGCTTCGGCGGCACCGACGAGGCGGTCCATGCCCGCGTCCTCCCATTCGACCGAGATCGGGCCGGTGTACCCGATCGTGTTCAGCATCCGGAAGCACGCCTCCCACGGGACGTCGCCGTGGCCGGTCGAGACGAAGTCCCAGCCGCGCCGCGGGTCGCCCCAAGCAAGGTGTGAACCCATCCGGCCGTTGCGGCCGTTGCCGACCTGGCGCTTCGCGTCCTTGCAGTCGACGTGGTAGATCCGGTCCTTGAAGTCCCACAGGAAGCCGACCGGGTCGAGGTCCTGCCAGACGAAGTGCGACGGGTCCCAGTTCAGGCCGAACGCCTCCCGGTGGCCGATCGCCTCCAGCGTCGCGGTGGTCGACCAGTAGTCGTACGCGATCTCCGACGGATGCACCTCGTGCGCGAACCGGACGCCGACCTCGTCGAACACGTCGAGGATCGGGTTCCAGCGGTCGGCGAAGTCCTTGTACCCGGCCTCGATCATGGCCGGCGGTACCGGCGGGAACATCGCGATCGTCTTCCAGATCGACGAACCGGTGAAGCCGACGACCACATCGACACCGAGCGCCCGGGCTGCGCGGGCGGTTGTCTTCATCTCCTCGGCGGCGCGCAGGCGCACACCTTCGGGATCGCCGTCGCCCCAGATGTGCGCGGGCAGGATCGCTTGGTGCCGCTGGTCGATCGGGTCGTCGCAGACCGCCTGGCCGAGCAGGTGGTTGGAGATGGTCCACACCTTCAGGTTGTGCTTCTCCAGAATGTCGCGGCGATCGCGCACGTACGCCTCGTCCTCGGCGGCACGCCGCACGTCGAGGTGGTCACCCCAGCAGGCGATCTCCAGCCCTTCGTAGCCCCAGGAGGACGCCAGCCGGGCGACCTCCTCGAACGGCAGGTCGGCCCACTGGCCGGTGAACAGGGTGATCGGTCGAGCCATGGTCATCTCCTTGGTCGAACAACTTCTTCCGGTACGTCGGTCCAGCCGGGGCGGGCTGCACGAATCGGGTCGGGTGTCCCCCGGCGGCGCCTGGAGCGCGGGGCGGCGCCGGGGGTCCCCGCCGGCCGTGGGAGATCGCGCTGCCGGGCTCCCGGTTGGGGCCGAACCAGCCGGGGCGGCGGCAGGTGTCACGGCGGACGAGTGCGATCTCCCACGGCGACGTCATCAGGTCAGCCTGTCCTTCAGGTCCTGACCGACTGCGGTCAGCAGCGTGCGGCTGGGCACGTCACGAACCGTTCGGGCCTGCGAGAGGAACAGGTTGAGGGCGACGGTGGCGACGAGAGGCTGATTCCGGCGCACGGCGCGCTCCGCCGACGCCAGCTGAACCTTCATCACCGTGGCGGTTGCCAATGGCACCTTCCCGGCGGCCAGGAAGCGATCGACCAGCTTGACCGCCTCCGAGTACGACGCGATGACGGTGAACGGCACTGTGGTCACCGACTTGTTGCCCGCGGCATCCATCGCCGTGGCCGTCAGTGTGTGCGCCCCGAGGCCGAGCACTGCGCCATCAACTGTCCCAGCCAGGGGCTTGCCATCGACGGCGAGAGTTACACCGGCCGGTCCGGACACCGCATCCGCGGCTGTCGCGGCAACCACGACCGCTGAGGCCACGCCGAGCGAACCACCGCTGGCAAGACCAGTGACGGCTGCGGTCGGTGGAGTGCTGTCGATCTTGACCGTGACAGACGCGGGCGCCGAGACGTTGCCTGCCGTGTCACTGGCACGGACCGCGACAGTGTGCGTCCCATCAGCCGTCAACGACACCGGCGCGGTGTACTCGGACCAGTCGCCGTCTCCAACCTTCTGCTCCAGATACACCTGCCCGCCCTGGTCATCGGTCGCCATCGCGGTGGCAGTCACCGCGGATGTCCACCAACCCGCCAGACCCGACGGTGTCGACGGGTTCACCGACAACGTGACGGACGGCGCAACCGTGTCCCGGACCAGCTTGAAGTACTCGAACTTCGCGGTCTTCGACGCCGTCTGGTCAACTCCGAACGCATAGACACCGAAGGACGCCGACCCGAGCGCCGTATTGGTCACCGGAGGCAGGGCAGTCCAGGCCAGACCGTCCGGGCTGTAGGAGCCGGTGAACGTCGATCCGGACTTCGAGAGCCGGAGATACCAGACACCCTGTGTGGGAGCCGGCGCATTCGGTTGCGGTGACTGAACCACGTCCCCCACCTCGCTGCGCAGTTCCAGCGCTCGGGTGACCGCGGAACCCGCCGCATTCGTCGTCAGGTAGTCGAGCTTCACGTAGTTCGCGTCATCGGCGTACACCAGCAGCCCGGCCTGCTGGAACGCTTCGTCGAAGGAGGAACCATCCACCTTCGTCTCGATCGTCCAGTCCCCGTCCGGCGCCGGCTGCAGCATCAGGTTGCGCGGATTGGTCGCGGTCCCCTGATAGATGTCGCCTTTGCTGGTGTCGATCTCGAGTCCGCCATCTGCCATCCGGTACGCCGCAGGATCCGGTCGTACGACGTCCGACCAGCGGCACGCGTCGAGCGTCGTACCTGCGAACTCGTCGTCCGGCGCCGGCTGCTCGGCCGTGTCGTCCGGCGTGATCGTGAAGTAGTCGAACGACGCCGTGATCGGCAAGGCCTCGGTCCGGTTGGTCAGCCCGAACAGCCCGATCCGCGGATTGGAGATCCCGGCCAACTGCTTCGTCTCCGGCATCTGGGCGAACGTCGCCCCGTCGGCGCTGTACGCCGCTGTCAGCGAGGACCCGTCCGAGGTGAACCGCACCCACACCGTGTCCGGGTACGTCGCTCCCAGGTTCGCCGTGTTCGACGCGGCGACCTCGTTCGGTACGCCGGCCTCCTCGCGAATGAACTGGAAGATCCGATCGCCGGCGGACGGTGCGCCCGTCGACCGGCCCTGGATCACCATCTTGGCGTAGTTGTCGTCGTCGCCGTACACGATCAGCCCGGCCTGCTGATATGCCAGCCGAGCCGGCAACGTCACCTTGGTCGTTGCCTGCCAAGGACCGGCCGGCAACGGCTGCAACACGATGTTCGGTGTGCCTGTGTTCCCGGTCCCGTAGATGTCGGTCGCGGTCAACGGCACCGACAACTTGCCATCAGCAACAGCCAACTCCTGGTTGCCCCGGACAACCTCCGACCACCGCCCGGTGTCCAGAGCGGCGCCGTCGAACCCGTCCGACCGTCCGGTCAGACAAGTCGGCAGCGAAGGCGAGTCCACCGTGATCACGACCTTCGCCGTACCGGCCGCGCCGTGCGAGTCGGTCACCGTCGCCACGGCGGTATGAGTTCCGGCTGTCGTGTAGGTGTGGCTCACCGACGAACCGGTGGCCGTCGCGCCGTCGCCGAAGCTCCACGCGTACGTCAACGGCAGATCGCCTTCGGGATCCGTCGCCGTCGCCGTGAAGTCGACCGCCAATGGCGCCTTGCCCTGTGTGACCGAGGCGTCGACAGTCACCGCCGGTCGCTCGTTCTCCGTCACACCCTTGCCGATGAAGCGCACCCAGTTGACATTGAGCTGCCCGGTGGTCTTCACGAAGTACAGCGGACCGCTCTCCAGCGACGCCCCGCTGACTGCACCCGTGAAGTCGCCGTACGTCTGCCAGCCGCCAGTCGGTGGCACCTGGATGGTGGCCACCACCGGACCGTCCGTCGGTGAACCCTGCCGGACCTGGACGGTCGCACCCAACTCGGGCGACGCGGCGCGCAACTGGAGCTGACCGATCGCTGTCAGGTTGGTCGGCTTCCAGCCCCACCAGTCGCCGTCCTCGATGAAGCCGATGTTCTTCCCACCACCGGCCGTGTCACCGGTGTCCTCGACCTGTACGCCGGGCGCGGTGCCAGGCCCACCGGTCTCGTTGAAGTACTCCGCCTCGCGGGTCTTCGGCTGCAACTGGACCACCTTCTGCGAGGTGATCTTGCCCGTCCCCGGCGCACCCTTGTCGGTGTACGTCACGGTCACGATGCCGAAGATGTTCGCGCCGACGTGCCCCTCGTCACCGGGCAGCGGGAACGTCCCCTCACAGCCGTGGTACTGCTCGTAGCCGTGGGCATGCTCGTCATGCCCGAGCGCCGGCTGCGTGACGACATCGTTGCAGTCGACCACCCCGTCCTCCGGATCGGTGACCGTCACCTTGTAGCGGATCGTGTCGCCGAAGTCGAAGAACCCACCGTCGACGGGCGCCTCCACGGTGATCGTCGGCGCCGTGTTCCCGGCCGTGATCGTCCGGTTCGAGACCGCTGTCCGGCCGTCCGGATCGCTCACGGTCAGCCGAGCGGTGAACACGCCCGCCGTCGAGTAGGTGTACGACGGTTTGGCCTCGGTACTGTCCGTCGTACCGTTCCCGTCGAAGTCCCAGGCCAACGTCACCGGCTGCCCGTCAGGATCCCGCGAGCCGGTCGAGTCGAAGGCCACCGTCAACGGCAGCGGCCCAGACGTCTTGTCGGTGCTGAACTGCGCGATCGGCGCCCGATTCCCTTGCACATAGTCGATCCGGTAGATCCCGGAGTCGGCGTTGTTGCCGCCGAACCCGCTCCCCCACTCGATCACGTACAGCGCGCCGTCCGGCCCGAACTGCAGCGCGTGCGGCCGGATGAAGTTCAAGCCTTGCAGCATCCGCGACACATCGGTCACGCCACTGCGGCCGTCGTTCAGCTGAACCGAGAACAGCCGGCTGTCGTTCCAGTCGGCGAACACGGCCTTGCCGTCGAAGTACGCCGGCCACTTGCGATCCGACGTACTCGCGGCATCGAACCGATACGCGCCACTCGTCATCGGTGCACCGCTGCCACCGATCTCCGGTACGCCGCTCGTCGACTTGCCCATCCACATCGTCGCCGGGATGGCGGCCGGGAGTTGGGTGATACCGGTGTTGTTCGGCGACTCGTTCACCGGCGCGCCGCAGTTGAAGGTCGGGCCGGACGTACCGGTGGCGAAGTCGTAGTCGTTGTACGGCGTGTTGGCACCGACGCAGTACGGCCATCCGTAGAAGCCCGGCTTGTCGATGATGTCCCACTCGACCCGCCCGTCCGGGCCACGCGTCGGCGAGACCGCGCCCGCGTCCGGTCCGTAGTCCGCGACGAACAGGTGGTTCGTGGTCGGGTCGATCCCGATCCGGAAGGGATTGCGGAAGCCCATCGCGTAGATCTCCGGCCGCGTCTTCGCGGTACCGGGCGGGAACATGTTGCCGGCCGGGATCGTGTACGAACCATCTGCCGACGGGTGGATGCGGAGGATCTTGCCGTTCAGGGCGTTGCTGTTGGCGGCACTGCGCTGCGAGTCCCAGGCCGCACGACCAGGTCGCTCGTCGATCGGCGCATAGCCGTCGGAGTCGAACGGGTTGCTGTTGTCGCCGGTGGCAACGAAAAGGTTGCCGTCGCCATCGAACTCCAGCGCACCGCCGGCATGGCAGCACTGGTCCCGCTGCGTGTCGATCCGCAGCACCTGCTTCTCACTCGCGAGGTCGAGGGTGTCACCAGTCACCGTGAACCGCGAGACCCGGTCGAACGGCTCGGCGCCCGCTGGAGAGTAGTACAGATAGACGAAACCGTTGGACGCGAACGACGGGTCCAGCGCGATCCCGAGCAGGCCGAACTCCTGTCCGGTGTAGACATTCAGCGTTCCCGCGGTCACCACGGACCCGTCCGTCCTGACGATCTTCACAGCGCCGTTCCGGTCGATGTAGAACACCCGGCCGTCGGGCGCGATCGCCAGTTCCATCGGGTTCGACGTGTCGTCGTCCAGCGTGACCTTCTGGTAGCTGTCGCTCAGCGACGCACCACAGTCCGCCGGCTCGACACCGGCCGCGGTCTTGATCCCGCCGAGCAGCAGTTCCCGGAAGGCAGGTTCGGCGTACGACGCGATCGTGTGCCCCATGCCCGTGTACCAGGCGCGGCCGCCGTCGTAGTCCTGGCACCACGTGATCGGGTGCTCCGGGCCCATGTTGCCGCCCGTGTACGACGTCTCGTCCAGCGACGCGAGCACGTGGACGCTGCCGCGCGGATTGGTGCGGTAGTTGTACCACTCATCCGTCCGCGGCCAGACAGTCGGCGCGTTCGCGGTGGACGGGTGTGCGTGGTCCTCCACCTTGACCGTCGCGTCCGGCGTACCGGCCGGATGGCTGTCGAAGTAGCTGCCGACGAGCTGCCCGTACCAGGGCCAGTCGTACTCCGTGTCGGACGCCGCGTGCACACCGGCGTACCCGCCACCACCCCGGATGTAGCGCTCGAAGGCGGCCTGCTGGTCGGCGTTCAGGACGTCGCCGGTCGTCGACAACCAGATGACGACCTCGTACTTCGCCAGTTCGGTGTCGTTGAACATCGACGCGTCCTCGGTCGCGGTGACCGTGAAGTTGCCGGCCGCGGCAAGCTCGGTGACGGCCTGGATGCCGGCCGGGATCGAATCATGCCGGAAACCGGCGGTCTTGCTGAAAATCAGGGCGTTGAAGGTCTCGTCACCGTGGCCGGGATGAGCCCGGGCCGGTAACGGCGCCAACATCGCCGCGATCAGGGCGAGCACGAGAACACACAACAAGGTGCCGTGCCTGCGTAGCTGGATCATGCGGAGCTCCTCATGGGTCGGATAAGGGCGCGCGCTCCATCACTACAGATCCCGTGCTCTGCCCTGCGCGGGAGTGTTACAACCGGATCAGCGAACGCCGAGCAGGTGCTCCATCGCCAACTGGTCCAGCTTCTCGAACCCGAGACCGCGCTCGGCCAGCGCGTCCCGGTCATACTTGGAGTTGCGGAGGTCGGCCAGGCTCTCACCCTCGGCCAGGGTGGGCTCGGACAACTCCGCCACACGTGCGGCGGCCAGCGCCTCCGCAACCTCGGGGTCGGCACGGAACGCCTGAACCTTGTCGCGCAGGATCAGGTAGTTGCGCATACAGCCCCGCGCGGTCTCCCAGACGCCTTCCTCGTCCTCGGTCCGCGGCGGCTTGTAGTCGAAGTGGATGTATCCCTCGTAGGCCGGCTGGTTCCCGGATCCCTGCAGTACGTCGACCGTCCAGAAGGCCTCCCGCAGGTTCCCGGCACCGAACCGCAGGTCCTGGTCGAAGCGCGGACCGTGCTGCCCGTTGAGGTCGATGTGGTACAGCTTCCCGTGCCACAGCGCCTGCGCGATGCCGTGCGCGTAGTTCAGGCCGGCCATCTGCTCGTGGCCGACCTCGGGGTTGATGCCGACCAGCTCCGGGTCCGCCAGATCGTTGATGAAGGCAATCGCGTGCCCGATCGACGGCAGCAGGATGTCGCCGCGCGGCTCGTTCGGCTTCGGCTCGAGCGCGAACCGGATGTTGTAGCCCTGCTCGCGCACGTACGCGCAGAGCAGGTCCATCGACTCCTTGTACCGGTCGAGCGCCGCTCGCACGTCCTTGGACCCGCCGGACTCCGCACCCTCGCGACCACCCCAGAGCACATAGGTCGTCGCCCCCAGCTCGGCGGCGAGATCGACGTTGCGGAGCACCTTCGCCAGGGCGTACCGCCGGACCTGGCGATCGTTGGCGGTCAGCCCACCGTCCTTGAAGACCGGGTGACTGAACAGGTCGGTGGTCATCATCTCGACGACCATGCCGGTGTCGGCCAGGGCCTTCGTGAAACGCTCGAGGTCCTGTCCGCGGGTGGCGTCGTCCGGTACGACGTCCTGGTCGTGGAACGTGACTGCCGCGGCTCCCAGTTCCGCGAGCTTCTCGACCGCGTGGGCCGGGTCCATCGCCGGGCGGACCGCCGTACCGAACACGTCGACGCCTCGCCAGCCGACGGTCCACAGACCGAAGGAGAACTTGTCGTCCTTGGTCGGCGTAAAGCTGTTCATTCAGAAATCTCCTGCCATTGTCGTGAGGTCGAACTGGCCTCGACCGCGGCCAGCACACGCTGGACCCGCAGCCCGTCGGCGAACGACGGCGTCGGATCGGCTCCTTCGGCGATCGCGGTCACCAGGTCGACGGCTTGATGGGTGAACCCGTGCTCGTACCCGAGCAGGTGGCCGGGCGGCCACCACGCCTCGACGTACGGGTGGGCGGACTCGGTGGCGAGGATCCGGCGGAAGCCCGCGGTCCTCGCGTCTTCGGTCGCGTCGTAGTAGTGCAGGAGGTTCATGTCCTCGAAGTCGAACGCGAGGCTGCCGTCACTGCCGTTGATCTCGATCCGGATCGCGTTCTTCCGCCCGGTCGCGAACCGGGTCGCCTCGAACACCCCGAGCGCGCCGGACCGGAAGTGCGCCAGGAAGACCGCGGCGTCGTCCACGGTGACCGGTCCGCGCTCGGTGCCCGCCGTACCGGCCAGGCCCGAGTGCTCGGCCGCGACCGGGCGCTCCTTCACGAACGTCTCGAGCTGACCGCTCACCTCGGCGATGTTGTCACCGGTGATGTACTGCGTCAGGTCGATGATGTGCGCGCCGATGTCGCCGAGGGCGCCCGAGCCGGCCTTCTCCTTGTCCAGCCGCCACGACAGCGGCGCCTCCGGATCGGCGATCCAGTCCTGCAGGTACTGCGCCCGGACGTGCCGGATCGTCCCGAGCTTGCCCTCGGCAACGAGCTGGCGAGCCAGCCCGATCGCCGGCACCCGGCGATAGGTGAACCCGACCATCGACCTGATCCCCTTGGCCTTGGCCGCTTCCGCCGCGGCCGTCATCGCCTCGGCCTCCTCGACCGTGTTGGCCAGCGGCTTCTCGCACAGGACGTGCTTGCCGGCCTCCAGAGCGGCGATCGCGATCTCGGCGTGGCTGTCCCCCGGCGTGCAGACGTCGATCAGCTGGATGTCGTCGCGGCCGAGCAGCTTGCGCCAGTCGGTCTCGGTCTCCCTCCAGCCGAGCTTGGTCGCGGCCGCCTGGACGGCCTCGGGGTTGCGGCCACAGAGCACGTTCATCGCCGGGTCCAGCGGCAGGTCGAAGAAGCGCGGCGCGCTCCGCCATGCCTGCGAGTGGGCCGCTCCCATGAACGCGTAGCCGATCAGGCCGATGCCCAGGTTCGTCATGACTCTCCTTTGATCTGTGGGTCAGCTCTCGAACGCGGTAGGCATGTACTGGTCCACGTTGTCCTTGGTGACGACCGGCGCGTACAGCTGCACGGTGCGCGGAACCTCGACCTCCACCAGGTCGCCGAGGGCCTTCTTGTGCACCAGCAGCCGCGCCAGCCGGACGCCGTCGGCGCCCTGCGTGGACGGGTAGATGACGGTGGCCTTCAGCAACGAGTTGCCGGACTTGATGTCCCGCATCACGTTCGCCGAACCGGCCCCGCCGACGACGAAGAACTCCTTGCGGCCGGAGTTCTTGATCGCGGCCATCACGCCGACACCCTGGTCGTCGTCGTGGTTCCAGATCGCGTCGATCTTCGGCGCCGCCTGCAGCAGGTTGGCCGCGGCCTTCTCACCGGACTCGACGGTGAACTCGGCGGCGACCCGGTTGCTCACCTTCAGGCCGCAGTCGGCCAGGGCCTCCTTGAACCCCTTGCTGCGGTCCTGGGTCAGCGGCAGCGAGTCGATGCCGGCGATCTCCGCGACCACGGCGTCCTTCTTGCCCTTCAGCTGCTGGCAGACGTACGTGCCGGCCGAGACACCCATGCCGTGGTTGTCGCCGAGGATCGTGGTCCGGGCCGCGAACGGGCTGTCGAACTCGCGGTCCACGTTCACCACCGTGATGCCGGCCTCCATCGCCTTGGTCGCAACCGGGGTGAGCGCCGCGCCGTCGAACGGCAGCAGCACGATCGCGTCCACCTTCTGGTTGATGAACGTCTCGACCTGGCTGATCTGCAGGTTCACGTCGTTCGTGCCCTCGGCAACGATCAGCTCGACGTCGGAGAACTTCTTCGCCTCCGCCTGGGTCGCCTTGGTGATGGCCCCCATCCAGCCGTGGTCGGCAGCCGGAGCGGAGAACCCGATCCGCACCTTCTGGCCGGGCTCGTCGTTCTTCCCGGCCGCGACTGCCGGTGCCGGGGCGTTCTCGCTCTCCTCGGCCTTCGGGGTGTTGCTCGTACAGGCGGCCAGGGCGAGCACACCCAGACCGGCGATGGTAACGCTTGCGAGTGTTCGTGCAGACATCGTTGTCCCCTCCTTGTGGCGATTCATTGGCTGGTTGCCCGGACGGCGAGTCGCTGCTGGAGGAGGACGGCGATCACGATGATCGCCCCCTTGGCGACCGACTGGGCGGAGATGCTCAGGTTGTTCAGCGTGAAGACGTTGTTCAGAGTCGTGAAGATCAGGACACCGAAGACGGTGCCCACGATCGTGCCGCGGCCGCCGGACAGCAGCGTGCCGCCGATCACCACGGCCGCGATCGCGTCCAGCTCGTACAACTGGCCGTGGGTCGCGCTGCCGGTCGTCGTCCGGGCCATCAGCATCACCGCGGCGATCCCGCAGCACAGCCCGGCCAGGACGTAGAGGGCGACGGTATGGCGCTGCACCCTGATGCCGGCCAGCCGGGCGGCTTCGGAGTTGCCGCCGACGGCGAAGGTGCGGCGGCCGAACGTGGTCCGGTTCAGCAGCACCCAGCCGGCCGCGGCGACCAGCAGGAAGATCCACACCAGCACCGGAACGCCGATCAGCGATCCGCCGAAGAAGTCGACGAACGAGTTCACCGTGATGATCTGGGTCTTCCGGTCGGAGATGATCTCGGCCAGGCCACGGGCCGCTGCCAGCATCGCCAGCGTCGCGATGAACGGCACGATCTTGCCGTAGGCAATGAGCAGGCCGTTCACCAGACCACAGGCGGCACCGACGGCCAGCGCCGTGGAGACCATGAAGATCCAGTGCAGGTCGGACCCCAGTTGCTGGGTGGCCACCGTGGTGGCCCAGACCGACGCGAGCGCGACCATCGCGCCGACGGACAGGTCGATCCCGCCGCCGGTGATGACGAACGTCATGCCGATGCTGACCACGCCGATCACGGCGGCGAGCCGCAGGATCGTCAGCACGTTGGCGCCGGTGGCGAACGTGTCCCCTGCGGTGATCACTCCCACGATGCAGAGCAGAACCAGCGCCACGACCAGACCGAGGTTGCGCCCCAGGCCACTGTTCAGCAGGCCACCGGACCGCGGGGCGGCCGGTTGGGTGACGGTTGCCTGGGTCGATGCCGTTGTGTCCTGAGGTGCGATCTCGTCACTCACACCGCACTTCCTTCCATCACCAGGTCCAGGACCTGATGCTCGTCGATGTCTTGCGCGGGCCCGATGTGGACGGCACGCCCCTCCCGCAGTACGACGACCCGGTCGGCCAGACCGAGCACTTCCTCGACCTCACTGGAGACCAGCACGATCGCGACCCCGTTGGCGGACAGATTGCGGATCAACGCGTAGATCTCCGACCGCGCGCCGACGTCGACGCCTCGCGTCGGCTCGTCGAGCAGCAGCACGCGGCACTCCCGCAGCAGCCAGCGGGCCAGCACGACCTTCTGCTGGTTCCCGCCGGACAGGTTGCGCACGGGATACTCCACCCCAGCCGGGCGGACATCCAGTGCTCTGGCGAGCCCGGTGGCCGCCTCCCGCTCGGCGCGGCCGTTCAGGAACCCCCCGCTGGCGAACCGCCCCATGCTCGACACCGTGATGTTCTTGAACACGGCCTCGTCCAGGAGCAGCGCCTGACTCTTGCGTTCCTCCGGCGCCAGCCCGACGCCGGCCTTCACCGCGGCCTGCACCCGGCCGGGCCGCAGTGTCACGCCGTCGACCCGGACCGATCCGGTCGTGGCCCGGCGGGCGCCGTACACGGTCTCGAGTACTTCGGACCGCCCCGAGCCGACCAGCCCGGCCAGCCCGACGATCTCGCCGGCCCGCACGGTGAACCCGATGCCGGCGAACTCGCCCGGCCGGGTCAGGTCCTCCACCTCCAGTACGACGGGCGCCGTACTGAGGATCTCCCGGCGGGGCGGGAAGGCGTACTCGATCGAGCGGCCGGTCATCAGCCGGATCAGTTCCTTGGTCGGGGTCGTGCGGGCGTCGAGGCCGGTGGCGACGGTCGCGCCGTCCTTGAGCACGGTGACCCGGTCGCCGATCTGGCGGATCTCCTCAAGCCGGTGCGAGATGTAGACGACCGCCACACCGCGCGCGGTCAGGCCGCGGATGACGCGGAACAGGTTGGCGACCTCTTCGGGATCGAGCACCGCGGACGGCTCGTCCATCACGATCAGCTGCGCGTCCCGCGACAGTGCGCGGGCCATGCTGACCACCTGCTGGCCGGCTGCGGGCAGCGAACCGACGGACCGATGCGCCGGGATCTCGCCGTGCCCCAATCCCTGCAGGATCTCTCGGGCCCCGGCCGTCGCCTCGTGCCGGCGGCTGAAGCCGAAGCGGGACGGCTCGTGGCCGAGGAAGATGTTCTCGGCCACCGACAGTTCCGGGACCAGGTCGAGCTCCTGGTAGATGGCGGCGATACCGCGCTGAATCGCTGCGGTCGGGCTGTTCAGCTGGACCTGTTCGCCGTTGATCCAGATCGCCCCGGCATCGGGCTGATGAGCGCCGGTCAGTACCCGGATCAGCGTGGACTTGCCGGCGCCGTTCTGGCCGAGCAGGCAGTGCACCTCGCCGGCCCGGACGTCCAGGTCGACGCCGCCGAGCGCTCGTACGCCCGGGAACTCCTTGACGATCCCGGTCATCATGAGCAGATCGTTCATTGGGCCACCCCCGCGCCCACGCGGCCGATCACGGTCGGATCGACCAGGACCCGCTCCAGCGAGATCTGCGCGCCGCCGCGGACCGCCGCGGCGAACCCGAGGTCCGAGCGGACCACCTGGCAGCCGCCACCGTCCGGCGCGATCACGCGGTCGCGGATCGCCTTCTCCAGTGGTTCCTTCAGCCACGGCCCGAGGACGGCGAAGTAGCCGCCGAGCACGAGCACGTCCGGGTTCAGGATGTTCACCAGGATCGCTCCCCCAATCCCCAGCCAGGTACCGACTTCCTTCAGCGCGCTCAGTGTGCGCGCGTCCCCCGCTTCGGCCCGCCGGGTGATCCCGGCCAGCCGTTGCTCCACGTCCAGGGACGGGTCCCGGACCGGGTCGTCCCTGTCCGTTGCCTTGTGCAACAGCGCGCTCAGGCCGACGACCGTCTCCCAGCAGCCGGTCCGCCCGCAGCCGCAGATCCGGCCGGGAGGCGCGACGGGCATGTGGCCGACCTCGCCGCTGTAGCCGCGTCCGCCGCGGAGCAGGTGCCCGTTCGACACCATGCCGCCGCCGACACCGACCGCACCGGTCAGCAGCACGAGATCCTGCACCGGCGTGTTCTTGCGCAGCTCCGAGTACGCCGCCAGGGCCGCGAGGTTCGCCTCGTTGTCGACGTGCAGCGGGTACGACGGTCCGCCGAGCCGCGACCGCATCTCCTGGATCACCTGGACCTCGCCCCAGCCGAGGTTCGGCGCGAGCTTGAGGTCGCCGGTGTCGCGCTGGACGAGGCCGGGCACGGCGACGGTCACGCCGGCCAACCGGCCGGCGCGCGCCTGCACGGCAGTCACGGCCTCGCGGACGAGGTCGGCCACCCGGTCGAGCGTCGTACTGGGGTCGAGGTGGGCCACGTCGAGCGGGTCGCGGCGTTCGACGACGGTGTCGCCGGCCAGGTCGAGGGCGGAGACGGCGATGTAGTCGACGTTGATCTCGGCACCGATGCCACACACGCCGCTGCCGTCCAGCTCGACCAGTTGGCCGGGGCGGCCGAGGGCGCGGGTGGAGTCGGCCGGGCCTTCGCGAAGCAGGCCGCGTTCGACCAGCTCGGCGACCAGGCTGCTGACTGTGGCCTTGTTCAGGCCGGTGTCGGCGGCGATCCGGGCTCGCGACTTCGGCCCGGACTCGCGGACGTGGCGCAGGACCACGGAGAGGTTGTTGCGGCGCAGCGAGACGTGGTCCGCGGCAACGGCTCGGTCTCCCGGGCGGCGGCCATCGGTCAGCGTCATCAGGCCCACCCCTCCCTCAGACTTTGTCTGTTGAGCCAACAAACTAAGTTTCAGCGGTGGAGCCGTCAAGGCCTTGTCGCGATCGCTTTCTTGCAAGACTCTGTTCGAGATTTCCTCCGCCCCCGACAGGAGTCCGCCCCATGGCATCGACTACCAGCCGTGCGTCATCCCGGGCGACCTGCAGTCCGGCCACCGGCGGCACGGCGACCTGATGTGGCGCCAGTTCTACAACCTCACCCGCGTCGGGGTGCAAGGTTTCTACATCTCGATGTTCGACGAGTACAACGAGGGCAACCAGATCGCGAAGACCGCAGAGAGCGGCTCCTGGGTTCCGGCCGGCTCCGGGATCCGCGCCCTCGACGAGGACGGTACGGCGTGTACATCGGACTACTACCTGCGGTTGACCAACGACGGCGGCCGGATGTTCAAGGGCCAGGCGCCCGTGACGGCAACCCGGCCCACCCAGCCGTGGCCGGCCTAGAAGAGCTCCATGCTGTCCGCGGCCGCGGTGATGACCGGGTTGTCGAGGTAGAGGCGGCAGGCGATGGCGTGTCCGGCGCAGGTCAGCAGTGACGGGCCGGCCGCGTCCACGACGCGGTAGGCCACCGGGTGCTGGCAGCGCTCGACGGCGCCCTCGTTCTGCCGGTGGCAGCCGAGGATGTGGCAGGTGACGGTGTCACCGACGTTCATCAGCGTCAGGCCATGCTCGGGGCACACGCCCCAGCCGACGCCGCAGGCCTGGGCTTCGCTCGCGGCCAGGCGGACGAGGCTGCCGGCGGTCGCCTCGAGCTCGCCGGCGATCGTGCGGAACGTGCTCGCGGCCTGGTCGAGCTCACGCCGGAACCGGCGCAACTCGACTGACTCGGGCATGCCACGGGTGGCGGCCTGCAGGTTCTCGGACAGGGCCATCGCCGCGACCGCGATCTCGTCGACGCGGACCGGAGTGTTGAACTCGCCCAGCGGCGTACCGTTCACCCGCGTGCTCGGCCGCTGGGACCAATGCACCTGCTCGGCACCGTTCTCCGGGCCGTTCTCCGGACCATTCTGGGGGCCGGCCTGAGGACCAGCCTCGGGCCCGCTCGCGGGCTTGGCTGGTTGAGCAGCGGTGTCGCGTGCGGGAGCGTTCTGCGCGGCCTTGCCGCGGCCCCGCTTCTTGTGGTCGCGATGCTCCGCGGGAGCTCTGTGCTCGTCGGCCCCTTCGTCCGCCGGAAGGTGGCCGAGTGGAGCTTGCGGCTGTGGGCCGTGACCATTGGTCCCGTCAGCCGCCGCGGTCCCGTTGACCGGGAGCCGGCTGTCCTGTGCTGTCCGCCCGTTCATACAGCCTCACTCTTCAAGTGCCTGGCCATCGCCATGCCTGCCCCCTGATGTGCTCCGGGGGCCGATCGTGCCATGTCCGCGGCGCTTGATACCAGAGGAAGTCACCGAGCGTCACCCACTGCTCCCCCTTACTTGCACACCGCAACGATCCACCCCAGATTCCGGTATGGTTCCCCACCCGGAGTCCGGATACTCACACGCTGCGTATTCCTCGACACCGCTTTAACATTTCGACACCGACGGTCATAGCTACTCGGCACGCTGTGACGGACGGCCGGTTACCGCAGAGTTCAATCGTGCGATTGAGTTTCGCGTTTCTCCACAAGGTGTTCGCGGAGGAACTCGACCGTCCGGGCACGCGCCCGGTACGCCGAGTTGGGCGGGTCCTCCCGCACTTCGTGGGTGACGACCGCGTGGGCCGAGGTCTTGAAACCGTCCGGATTGCCCGGCCCGGAGTCGAGCTCGATCACCTCGAACGCGTCACCGAGCTCGGCGCGAAGTGTGGCGAAGCGCTCCGGCGGCGCCGCCCGGTCCTTGCTGAACCGCAGACCCAGCACGCAGAGTCCGTCGTTCCGCGTCCGTTCCTTGACGATCTCGAACTCCTGCCGGGACAGACCCGGGTCCTGCCGCATCGTGCGCGTCACCGGGAACGGCACCGCCGGCTGACTGAGAACCGGCGCCGTCACCGACTCCTCGACGGCTGCGGCCAGGGCGAACCCGCCGGTGAAGCACATCCCGATCACGCCGACCCCACGGCCCGGCGTCCGGGTGGCCAGGTCGGCGGCAACGGCCCGCAGGTACTTCGTGATCGGCCGTTCCGCGTCCGTCGCGAAGGCCCGGAACTCCTTGGACACGCACAGGCGTGCGACCGTCCGCAGCACGTAGCCCATGCTCGGGTCGCGTCCCGGCGTACCGAACGGCGACGGAATGACGACGGTGAACCCCGCGCCGACCAGATGCTCGCCGAAGGACTGGACCTCGGGTGTGAGTCCCGGCACCTCGGGGATCAGCACGACTCCTGGACCGGACCCGTTCTCGAAGCAGTCGTAGGTCAGTCCGGCGCCGGTGAACGGTCCTCGCCGCCAGCCGGACAGATCGGAGCCCGATGCCGCCATCACGCCTCCTCGAAGTCGTGCCCCAAAGCTTAGAGTGCGCGGCAGGCAACAACCCGTCGTCCAGCACGCGCTGCAGGTTTCGACATCTGCTCCGGTGGACGTTGGGCTTCGGCGTCCTGTCATACTCCCGGGCGAATGTCGACCGGGGCGTTGCTGTCGGGTCAGGGGGTGTAGTGCTGGACTGCGCCGCCCTTCGAGAGGTCCACGAGGGTGTGGGCCAGGTCGCGGGCTTCGGCGAGGACCTCGTCGAGGTCGAGGGTGGTGAGTTGGCGATCGCGTACGACGACCTGGCCGGCGACGAGGACGGTGACGACGTCGGACGGGCGGATGGAGTACACCAGAGCCGCCCGGGGGTCGTGGAGCGGTTGGCAATGCGGCCCGGAGAGGTCGACCAGGGTGATGTCGGCCTGGCGGCCAGGTTCGAGGGCGCCGATCGTGTCGGCGAGACCAGCCGCCTTGGCGCCACCCCGGGTGGCGAGGCGGAGGGTGTCGGAGATGGTCATCCACTCGGCGTCTTGTTCGCGTTGCTTCTGGGTAAGGGCGACCATGCGCATCGACTCCCAGACGTCGAGCGTGTTGTGGACCGCAGCTCCATCGGTGCCGACGCCGACGGGCACACCGATCGACTGCAGGCTTCGGATCGGTGTCACCGAACCCATCGCGAGCTTCAGGTAGACCTTCGGGCAACTGGCGACCGCGATGCGATCAGCATGGCGCTCGAGGATCGCCAGGTCGGACTCCCGGATGCCGCAGCCGTGCGCGATCAGAGCACCGGCGTCCAGCACGCCGGTCCGGTCGAGGACCTCCATGGGCGTGACACCGAGTCGGTCCACCGACGAACGGGTCTGCTCCTCGGTCTCGGCCGCGTGCAGATGGATCCGGAACCCCTCGGCTCGCGCGATGTCCGCCGTACGACGAAGGTCCTCGTCCGTCACCGTGTACGTCGCGTGTGGGCCGAGGCTGGCGGTGATGCGCGGGTCGAGGGTGCTGAGGTCGCGGGTGGTCGCGATGGCTGTGTCGATGACTTCTGGGCCTGTCGAGGAGAAGTACGTCGGGGCGAGGTCGGCGCGGATGCCGGACTCGAGAGCGGCCCGCGCGATCTGGTCGGCGTAGAAGTAATGGTCCACGAACGTGGTCACGCCGGCCAGCAACATCTCCGCGCACGCCAGCCGTGCTCCGACGCGCACCCGATCCGGGGTCAGATTGACCTCCATCGGCCAGATCCGTTGGTTGAACCAGTCATCGATCGACACGTCCTCGGCCGCGCCCCGCATCATCACCATCGGACTGTGCGTATGCGAGTTCACCAACCCCGGCACAGCCAGTAACCCAGTCCCGTCGATCACCTCGACCTCCTCCGGCGCACCTGCCTCCTCCTCCAGCCCAACCTGGAGGTCGGCTCCGGTCGGGGCGACAGCAGTGATCCGGTCGTCGTGAACATGCAGATCCTGAAACTCGTCGATCCGGCACTCCCCCGCCTCCGGCACCACCAGCACCGAGACGTTGCGGATCATCAAGCGAGCCATCAATCCTCCACCAGCCGGTGTCACAACCCTGCGCGGTCGCCCAAAGTCTTGTCCATCCACAGGCCAACCTGTGATGTCTCAGGACATAGGTGACAGTTCTGCATCAGGACATCGGTGACACTCGATGTGTCAGGACATCGGTGACGATTCACGGGTCTTGTCGTGGGCCGCGGAGGCGACCGTTGCCGACATAAGTCACTCTGGGCGTCGGCCTGGTGTGCTCGATGAGGATCTCGCCTTCCAGGTCGGCGACGGTGATCTTGTCGCCAGCGGTGATGACGAGGACTTCGCGTGCCCGCTCAGATCGGTCAACGGCGCACCTGATAGCGCAGGTGAAGCACCCGGTTGCCCTGAATCATCACGTCAGGATCCTCCAACAGGTGCTGCGCGTGGACCGACCCGAAGTAGCGTTTGCCGGACCCGAACACGACGGGTACGACGTCCATGCGCACCTCGTCGATCAGGCCCGCGGCAAGCACCTGGCCGCCGACGTCGCCGGCGGCGACCTCGACTATGCGGTCACCGGCAAGTTCCTGCGCCTTGGCCACGGCTGCCTCGACGCCGTCGACGAAGTGAAACGGCGCCTCGGGGTCCCAGCCCTCGGGCTTCGGCCGGTGGGTCACCACGACCACGTGGTCGATCCCGCTCGGAGGCTTCCCGTCCCAGCCGTCCGTCATGTCGAAGACGTGGCGGCCGGCGATCGTCGCCCCGATCTGGTCCCAGTACGGCCGGGTGTAGTCGTAGGAGGTCTGCGACACCTTCACGTAGCCGCTCTCGTCCAACGGGACGTCACCGCTGGTCAACCAGTCGAACAGCGGTCCGGGCTGGTCGTTCTCGTCCGCGATGAAGCCGTCCACCGACACCGAGCTGTACATGACTACTTTGCCCACGGGGCGCTCCTCTGCTTTGGGGTGCCCCAAAAGTAGCGTTTTCGTGAGCTGTCGCTCTTGTAAGAAATCAATCGGCCGGCAGCGGCCAGCCGTCCAGCGCGTGGCCGGGATGTTCGCGCAGGAACCGCCGCCGGACTTCGACGTACCGGGACGGCGTGAGCCCGGTGAACGCCCGGAACTCGTGGCCGAAGTGGGCCTGGTCGAAGTAGCCTGCGCCACCGGCGAGGTCGCCCCAGTCGATCGGTCCGGCGGGGTTGATCGCGAGCACGGTGGCGGTGAAGCGGTAGGTGCGGGCCAGCCGCTTCGGCGTGACGCCGATGAGCTCCTTGAACCGCTGTGTCAGATGAGTGCTGCTGACACCGGCTGCCACGCTCAGGTCGCCGATCGCTACCGCCCCGCTGGTCGCCGCGATGACACGGCTCGTATGGCGGACCAGCCCCAGGCCGGCGGTCTCGCACAGCCGTCGCATCAGCTCCTCCTCGAGCAGCGTCAGCATCTCGTGCGGTCCGTCCGCCGTGGCCAGCCGGTCTCGCAGCTCAGCAATGGCAGGCAGGCCCCAAACCTGCTCTACCGTCACCGGCCGGTCACACAGCTCGGCTGCGGGCATCGGCAGGAACGGCGCCGGCCCCCACGGCTTGAAGTGCACGCCGACGGACCGGGTCTTGGGTGGGTAGCCGAACTCCCACGCGCGGGTGGGCATGGTGACCACGCAGCCGTCGGCGTACTCGGCCGTCTCGATGTCGGTGCCGACGCGGATGCGGAACGGCGCCCCGAGGTTGACGATGAGCAACGCCGCCGGACTTGCCGGCAGCGTCAGCCGGGCGTACGGCGGCGCACCCTCCAGGTAGTAAAGGTCGTCGATCAGCCCGTCCAGCGGCGGTCGCGGCACTCTGGACACGTACTCCACGCCTACAGCATCGCCGACGCCCCGCCGGCATCGCGCGCGGGGCTACGACGCTCCCCGCATCGCGTACCTGCCGGGTGATCTGCCAGTGCAGATCCTCGGCCGGATGCGGTCGGCCCGTGTCCTGCATCCACCACGCCAACCTGTGTCCGTCTCGCGATCACGCAGTGGCCGTCTGATGCGCCCCGTGGGGCGGTGACGACCTTCTGTGCCGAGCACGGCATCTCGCGCAAGACGCTCTACGAGATCCGGCGGCACTCGATTGGCTTGGCGGACGGCGTTTGGCCGACTAGGAGTACGGCCGCCATAGCGGATGGGTAGCCACGCTCACACCATCGCATGGTCGACTCATGCCATCACCTTGACCCTACGGAGCCTTGGAGCGGATGAACGGGAATCGGGCCACAGGCAGGGCTAGAGCATGGGGGTCGCTAGCGTCGCCACCGTCGCCACCCTCGCCAGCCAGTTGCCTCTACGTCTCGGCAGTTGTGGGCCAGGCGGGCCCCTCGACAAGTCCCAGCCAACCAAACGCGGAAGGGCGCGCAGCCACGCTTTCTCTGCCACAATCCAATCTGCGACGACGTAGATGCGTGACCCCTGGGGGAGGAACTGATGCCGGACGAACCCGATGCCGAGATCCGACGCCGGGTCGAACAGGCACTGGGCCGGCCGACCACGACGTGGGCCGTCCCCGATACCGGTTGGTCGGGGGCGATCCGGCACTCAGTCGGATTGGCCGACGGCACGCGCGTCTTCGTCAAAGCCGCCACCGACGACGATACCGAGCGCTGGCTCCGCACCGAACACCTTTCCCTGCAGCACGTTCCCGAGCGGTTCGCGCCAACGATCATCGCGTGGCTCGACGAGCCCGGCCGCCCGATTCTCGTCATTGAAGATCTCAGCCGGGCTCACTGGCCGGCCAGCCATCAGGGTGTGAATTGGCGCCCCGGCGATATCGATCTCCTACTCGCCGCTGTCGCCGATCTTTCACATATCGAGGCACCGAACGTTTTCTCACCCACACCGCGAACGCGCGCTCGCTGGCCCGGCCTACTGTGCGGCCCGGACCGAACGGCCTTCCTCGAATTGCAGCTGTGCTCGGAGAAATGGCTCGACAACGCCGCACCGCAGCTCATCGCCGCCGAATCCCGCTGCAACGAGGACGGAACGAGCCTGGTGCACGGGGATCTTCGCAGCGACAATATCTGCATCGACGGCGACCGGGTGGTTTTCGTCGACTGGAGCCATACCTCACGCGGCAGCGCCGACCACGATCTGGCCGGATTGCTCCCGACCCTGCACCTGGAAGGCGGCGCCCTTCCCTACGACGTCATGCCCGACGGCGCACCCTGGGCCGCCGCCGGCGCCGCCACGCTCGCCTATCGCGTTCACCACGATTCCCTGCCGGACTGGCTGGTCCCGGTGATGATCCGGCTGATCGCGATCGACCTGTCGTGGGCAGCGTCATCGCTGGGGCTTCCGTCGCCCGACGGCACCGCCCCGCGCTAGCCGAACAATTCTGGATCATCCGAGTCCGCGCTCTGGCCACCGATCGCGAAGAATCGGCGGGCCGGACGCACCCGGCCGGCGCAGAACCTGGCCGACGTCGAAGGCGAGATCCTCATCGAGCACACCAGACCCGCGCCCGGAGTGACTTACGTCGGCAACGGCCGCCCGCGCGGCCACGACAAGACCCCTGAATCGTCACCGATGTCCTGACACACCCAGTGTCATCTTGGTGGTGACACTTCGGTGAGTCGGCGGCGCGGGTGAGGGCCTGGCTCGGTCGACTGCGCCGGTGCCGAAGAACGAGTCTGTTGATCCCGGTGTCCGTCTCGCGACACCAAGAAACTCCAACGCGCAATGATGCGCGCGACCGGGCGTGCCGCCGGCCCGCTTCGCACATGGTCGCAGCGTCCCAGCCAGCCGCCTCGATGGACGTGATCGATCGAGCCGCCCACTCAGCCGGGAGCACACACCCAGCCGGAGCATCACGCCCCGGCTGGCCGCTCCCGTGCCGCTCTAGTGCTATGGCCAAGATTTTTGCCCCGCTACACGAAGCTGAGGATCGGCGCTCGTGACGTCCTGCCGGTGTCCACAGGCGCCCTGGGATGCGAAGTCAGGAGACTGTGATCAGCCCCGGGCCTGCCTCGATTACGACGTCACCCGGATCCACATCGTGGCCCGCGTCGCAACGGATGCGGACTCCGACGGCTGCGCCGCAGGCGCGGTGGGTCGCACGCACGGACGGGCCCGCCTCGTCGGTCTCCCACTTCGAACCCCATTGAAGCAGCGCATAGACAACGGGCTGGAAGTCCATTCCCTTGGCGGTCAATTGGTATTCGTGCCGGGTTCGCTGACCGGGCTCCTGGTAGGGCACCCGCTCCAGCAGCCCGGCGGCGGTCAGTTCCTTGAGCCGGGCTGCCGCCGCGGGCTCGCCGATCCCGACTCGGCGGACAAAGTCCTCGAATCGGCGGGTGCCGAAGATCGCCTCCCGCAGGACCAGGATCGCCGAACGAGTGCCGACGACGTCGATCGAGGCGGCGACCGAGCAGTTGGCCATCGACCAGGTCTCCCGGTGGCTGAGCAGATCTGTCATGTCACGAGTGTAGGGGCTGACTTGCGTGGACAATAGTCTGGGCCGTAGTCTACTAACTGACTTAGGCAAACAGAAGTCAGCCGCGCGAGTGTCGACTGCTGCGGCGTCGGAAAGACGGCCGCCTGGGTCGACGGCTGTGAGCTGGTGCTGCGGATCGAAGGTGGACGAGATGACAGACATTCTTGATACGCGAAGCGTGCCTGCCGCCGTTCGCGCCGAGGTGGTACGGGAGACGATTGCCAGCGCGAAGGTGCGGGTCGAGATCGATTTCCCAGCCGAGGCTGGGCCCGCGGCTGCGTACGGCGCCATCAGTCAGCTCGGACAGCTGACGGTGTGTTCGGTCCGCTCGAACGCGCTCACTGTGGAGCGGACACCGGCCCTGGCCCGGGACGAGCTTGCGCCGAGCATCTTCCTCGGTCTCCAACTGGCCGGTTCGAGCCTGGTCGTCCAGGGTGGCCGGGAAGCGGTCCTCAAACCACGCGATCTGGTCATCTACGACTCGACCGCGCCGTACACGCTGGTCGATCCCGACGGCATCCGCCAGCACTTCTTCCGGATCCCCATCGCTGCTCTGGGTCTGCCGCACGACGCGATCAGACAGATCTGCGCCACGACTCTCAGCCCCGGACATCCGATCGCTGACCTGGTCGCCACCTATCTGTATCGGCTGGCAAGCCGCCCGGACATTTACACCCACCCGGCTGCTGACGCGGTGAGCCACCCGAGTGTCGCACTGGTCCGTGCGCTCATCACCACCCAGCTGGATGCCACCGCACTGGGGAAGGAACCACTGCACGCGACACTGCGGTTGCGGATCCTGGAGTACGTCCGCGCCCGGCTGGGCGACCCCGGGCTGCACCCCGGCCAGATCGCCGCCGAGCACCACATCTCGGTGCGGCACCTCTACAACGTCCTCGCCGCGGGCGGGATTTCGCTCGGTGACTGGATCCGCAATCAGCGGCTGGAGGGATGCCGCGAAGATCTCGCCCGGCCCGGGTTGCGATCGTTGACGATAGCAGCGGTCGCCCGGCGTTGGGGATTCACCGATCCGTCCAGCTTCGGCCGCGTCTTCCGTGCTGCCTATGGGCTCTCGCCGCGCGAGTGGCGAACCCTGGCACACCGTGATCCGGTAGGTGCCACCGGTGTCTCGACCATGATCTCGCCGCCGGAGTAGCCGCTGAAACGTGCGCCGACCGCCGATGTCTGCACTGCGTGCGCGGTCCTCGGCCGGAGGTGGTGGCCGGCTAGTCGAGCTCTCGCGACTGCCATGTGGGCATCTCGGACGCCGCGAAGGTGGCGGTGGACCATTCGTGCACAGGTATCTGCACGGTGTGCAGGATAACGCGCGCAACGGCGCCAGCGGCCGCGTCGGACCCTAGCGTCGATTCCGACACCACGGACGGTGTCCTCGACGGGCGGCCCACAGGCCACCTTCTGGACGCACGCCGAGCCGTTCAGGCCGCGCTGCTGAAGCTCCAAGCTCGGCACCGCGGCTGAACCCCCCGCCCAGCGAGCCCGCTGAGCGGATAACGAACCCGCAAAAGGACATGCCATGCGTACACCGAAGAAGTCACTGCCCGCGGCCGTCGCGGCTCTCACCGCCGGCGTGCTCGCGCTGGGCATCGGCACCGCGACCAGCAGCAGCGCGCAAACCATGCAGAACGACGCGCCACTCAAACCGACGATCGTGCTCGTGCACGGCGCGTGGGCCGACGGCTCGAGCTGGTCTGCCGTCACATCAAAGCTGCAGAGCGCCGGATACACCGTCGATGTCGAGGCAAACCCGCTGCGCGGACTCGCAACCGACGCGCAGTACCTGCGTGATCTGCTGGCCACCATCCCTGGCCCAGTCGTGCTCGTCGGGCACTCCTACGGCGGCATGGTGACCACCAGCGCTGCCACCGGCAACCCCAACGTCAAGGCCCTCGTCTACGTGGATGCCTTCATCCCCGACCAAGGCGACAGCCTAGGCGCGCTCGCCGCCGCAGAGCCCGGCTCCGACCTGGACCCGAACAGCTCGATCAACACGGTGCCGATCCACGACGCCAGCGGAAACGTCATCAACGCCGACGTCTACATCAAGCCGAATCAGTTCGCGGGCCTCTTCGCCGGTGGTATCCCTGCCAAGCAGGCCGCCGTCCTGGCCGCCACCCAGCGGCCACTGACCGCCAGCACGCTCAGTGAGACCCTCGCTGGTGTTCCGGCGTGGAAGACCATCCCGTCCTGGGACCTCATCGGTACGGCGGACAAGGTGCTGCCACCGGCGGAGCAGCAAATCATGGCGCACCGCGCCGGCGCGCACATCACCAAGGTCGACGCGCCGCACCTGTCGATGATCTCCGACCCGGACGCGGTCACCGACGTGATCGTCGACGCCGCCCGTACCACCAGCTGACCGACCAACCGCCAAGAAATGCACGGATCGACGACCGATGTCGCGCTCATCGCCAATGCGATCGACAACGGACCCGACGGCCTGCTGGACCTCGTCGACGGGCGACGAGGCTTCCAGCAGGTCCTCGTCATCACCGCCGGCGACAAGATCACCGTCGCCGACCTCGAAGGCGAGATCCTCATCGAGCACGCCAGACCCGCGCCCGGACTGACCTACGTCAGCAACGGCCGCCCCCGCGGCCCACGACAAGACCCCTGAATCGTCACCGCTGTCCTGACACACCCAGTGTCACCGATGTCCTGATACAGAACCGTCACCGATGTCCTGAGACGTCACATCCACCGGGCCAACCATCACGAGATCCAGGGGAACATATGTTCGAATCTCGGGTATGGTGGGGGTTATGGCTGCTGGGCTTCAAGGGTCGTTGCTGGATGCGTTCGAGGATCCTGCGCTGGGTTCGCTGGCGGGGGTCGGGCGGACGGAGCTGGGGCTCGGGGCGTGGATCGATGTGTTGCCAGCTTGGTTGACCGGGGCCGATCAGGTGTACGAGCGGTTGGCGCGCGATGTGCCGTGGCAGGCCGAGCGGCGGCAGATGTACGACCGGGTGGTCGACGTACCGCGGCTGTTGTGCTTCTACGGGGAGAACGAGGAGCTTCCGGTGCCGATCCTGGATGAGGCTCGGGATCTGCTCAGTGAGCATTATGCGGACGAGTTGGGTGAGCCGTTCCGGACGGCGGGGTTGTGTTTCTACCGGGATGGGCGGGACAGCGTCGCCTGGCACGGGGATCGGATCGGGCGCGGGAATCACGAGGACACGATGGTCGCAATTCTGTCGGTCGGTGAGCCGCGTGTGCTCGCGTTGCGGCCGCAGCCGGGTGGGGCGAGTGGGCCGGTGGGTTCGACGGTGCGTTATCCGCTCGGGCATGGGGACCTCATCGTGATGGGTGGTTCGTGTCAGCGCACGTGGGAACACGCGATCCCCAAGGCGTCCGGCCGGGTCGGACCTCGCATCAGCATCCAGTTCCGCCCCCGAGGCGTGCGCTGACCCGTCGGGCGGTGGCGAATGGGTGACCGGTCGGCTGCGGCTGTGGACGGGGTGCGGGGTGGTTGGTCTGGCTGTGGATGGGTGCTGGGTGGTCAGGCTGCGGCTTGGGTTTGGAGTTGGGGTTGGTAGACGTGGTCGGCCGAGGCGACGTAGAAGCCGAGGAGGCGGACGTCGGCGGCTTGGCAGATACGGGTGGCGGCTTCGGCCCACTCGGTGTCCATCTCCGGCTGGAACGGCGGTCCTGGGCGGCCTAGAGCCAGGATGAGACCGGTGCCTGGCGCTGTTCGGACCGCGGGCAGGATCGGGTCCAGCGCGGATGAGCAGACGCCGGCAGTCCCGGTGCGGTGGTGGTGCGAGGCGACGTGCTCGACCGGAACTGCGAAGTCTGCGGGTAGGTCGAGGGTCAGGGCTGCTCGGTAGTGGTTGTCGGGGTCGCAGAGGAGAACGGTGAAGGTGCCGCGACGCCGGTCGCCGAGGGTCACCATCAGGTCGACGACATCGGCGGCGCGGGCGGGATCGGACAAGGGCTGGTTGGTCCACGTGGGTGGAAGGTTCTGGAAGCTCATACCTACAAAGTGCCGTCGTTCCGACCGCCGCAGAGAGTTATCCACAGACCAATTCCCGCACGCACAAATGGCCCACCACAGGAGGCATGAAGTGGATCTGCCTGCTGGGCCGCCGCGCTCCTAGGCTCGAAGCAGACCGAGCCGAGGGAGACTCCGATGAGCATCACGACAGACCGCATCCGCAGCGGACGCGGCAGCATCCTGCCGCCGGCCGGAGCACCCCGCGACCTCGCGATGGCGCAGCTGGCCAACTCCGTCGGCGACGGCGCGTTCATCGTCACCTCGGCACTGTTCTTCACCCGGGTCGTCGGACTGTCGACCGCCGAGGTCGGCCTCGGCCTCACGATCGCCTGGCTGGTCGGCTTCCTCACCGGTGTCCCGCTCGGCAACCTCGCCGACGGTCGGGGCCCTCGCGGCACAGCCGTCCTGCTCGCCCTGACGACAGCGGCCTCGGTTGCCTCGTTCCTCTTCGTCCGCAGCTTCGCTCTGTTCCTGGTCGCCGCGATCGTCTACGCCTGCAGCCAGACTGGTCTCACCGCCGCCCGGCAAGCACTCCTGGCCGGTCTGGTCACGCCGGCCGAGCGCACCCGCATCCGAGCCTTCCTCCAGTCCACAGTCAACGCCGGCCTCGCAGCAGGCGCCGCACTCGGCGGCCTCGCGCTCCGCTTCGACACATCAACGGCGTACCTGACCGTCTTCGCACTGGACGCGCTCAGCTTCCTGATCGCGGCCCGACTGCTCCACCGCGTGCCGTCTGTGGCGGTCAGACTGCGGGTGAAGGGTGAGCCGCGGCTCGCCGTACTGCACGACCGCCCGTACGCCGTCCTCGCGCTGCTGAACTCGATCATGCTGCTGTTCATGCCGCTGCTCAGCCTGGTGACACCGCTGTGGATCGTCTCGCACACCGACGCACCGGACTGGGTGGTCGCATCGTTGCTGATCGTCAACACGCTCGGAGTCACGTTCTTCCAGGTGCGGATCGCCCGCAGCGTTCGCGACCTGCGCACCGCCACCCGCTCGGTCCGGTTCGCCGGAGTCGCGATGCTGGCCGCGTGCGCGGTGTTCGCCATCTCCGCCGCCAAGATGAGCGCGTGGACCGCGGCCGTCGTACTGGTCGCCGCCGCTGCGCTGCTGACGCTCGGCGAGATGAAGCTGGCGTCCGGTGCTTGGGAGATCAGCTTCGGACTGGCGCCGGCCGACAAGCAGGGCCAGTACCAGGGCTTCTTCGGCACCGGCCCTGCGATTGCTCGCATGCTCGGTCCGGCGCTGCTGACCACAGTGGTCCTGGGGTGGGGTCCGATCGGCTGGATCGCTGTGGGTGCACTGTTCCTAGGGACCAGTTGCGCAACTGGTCCCGCCGTACGATGGGCTGCACGGACGAGGACCGTCAGCGAGACGGACCATCCGTTGCAGGCAAAGGAGAGCGCCGTCTGATGGACATCCCCGGACTGGTCGAGATCACGACGTACGACGAGCTGCGCAGCGTGGTCCCGGAGCCGCTTGATGCCGCCGCCAACAAGACCCGCAAGGAGCTCCACGAGCTCGACCGGCAGTGGCTGTCGGTCTCGCCGTTCTGCCTGATCGCGACGTCCGCGGCCGACGGCAGCTGCGACGTCTCGCCGAAGGGCGACCCGGCCGGGTTCACCAAGGTCTTCGACGACAGCACGATCGCGATCCCCGAGCGCGCCGGCAACCGGCGGGTCGACGGCTTCACCAACATCCTCTCCAACCCGCACGTCGGCCTGGTCTACTTCATCCCGGGCCGCGGTGACACGCTCCGGATCAACGGCCGGGCCCGGATCGTCCGCGAGGCGCCGTTCTTCGACGAGATGATCGTGAAGGGCAACCGGCCGCAGCTCGCGCTGCTGGTGGAGATCGAGGAGGTCTTCCATCACTGCTCGAAGGCGTTCCTGCGCTCGCGATTGTGGAAGCCCGAAACCTGGGACCCGACCGCGGTGGCGAACCGGGCCACCATCTCGAAGACCCTCGAGCGGAAGGACACCGATCTGGCCGAGCTGGAGGAGTACTACGGCAAGGCGTACGAGGAGAAGATCTACAAAGTCAAGTACTGACTCCGGATACTCCCGACGGAGCAGAACGAAGTACTCCGTGGCGACGATGACACCTGACCGCGCCGCCCCGTACGGTTTCGTACTGTGAGCACGACTGACCTGACAACCGAAACCGCACCCACCGCCTTGGCCCGGGTGCGGCGGATCGCGTTGCCGCTGGTCCTCTCCTTGATCGGCGTGGTGGGCTCGCTCGGCGCGTCCAGGGGCGAACCGGAACGCCGGGCCGCCGACTGGTTCATGGTCGTTCTGGTGCTGATCGGGACGGTGTCACTGTACTGGCTGCAGACCCGGCCGATTCCGGTGCTGTGGGCAACGGTCGGGTCCACGCTCGTCTACATGCTGATGCAGTACGCGTACGGCCCGGTGATCTTCGCGTTCGTGATCGCGGTCTTCAGCGTGATCCGGCGCGGCTACCGGCTGGCGGGCTGGGCCGGCCTCATCACCTTGTACGTCGGGCACCTCCTCGGCCGGTTGGTGCTCGGGATCAACGAGGATGGTGTGTACCAGGTCCTCCTCGTCGCCACGTGCTTCGTCGTACTCGGATTCGTTGCCGAGCTTTTCCGGGCGCACCGCGACCGCGTCATGGCTGCAGCCCGGACCCGCCGGGAGGCGGAGCTGCGGAAGGCCGGTGAGGAACGGCTGCGGATAGCACAGGAGCTGCATGACGTGGTGGCGCACCACATCTCGCTGATCAACGTGCAGGCCTCGACCGCGCTGCATCTGGTCGACCGGCAGCCCGAACAGGCCGGACCGGCGCTCTCGGCGATCAAGGACGCCAGCAAGGAAGCCCTGGTCGAGCTGCGCTCGATCGTCGGCATCCTGCGGCAGTCCGACGAGACCGCACCACGCCAACCGGTCGCGGGACTCGAACGGCTCGAGCATCTGATCAGCCGGACGTCGATGGCCGGCCTCGAGGTGCACACTGTCGTCCACGGCGATCCGCATCAGCTCCCGACCGGACTGGACCGGGCCGCGTTCCGCATCATCCAGGAGTCGCTCACCAACATCGTCCGGCACGCCAAGGCGAGCGAGGCGACCGTCCGCATCCAGTACGGCGCACAGTCGCTCGTACTGCAGGTCGACGACGACGGTCAGTCCCTCGCGGGCCCGCCGAAGGAAGGCAACGGCATCATCGGCATGCGTGAGCGAGCCACCGCCCTCGGCGGGACACTCACCGCCACCCGCACGCCGACGGGTGGCCTGCGCATCATCGCCAACCTGCCGCTGTAGCGGCCTACTCCGGCAGGCGGACGTGTGAAGGGTTGAGGTCCGCCACCTGCGAGACACCGAGCAGCGCCATCGTGCGGCGGACCTCCTTGGTCAGGATCTCCGCGGCACGCGCCACACCGCGCTGGCCGCCGGCCATCAGGCCGTACAGGTACGCACGGCCGACCAGACACGCGTCGGCGCCCAGAGCGATCGCCGCGACGATGTCAGCGCCGGACATGATGCCGGTGTCGAGGTAGACCTCGGCGTCACTGCCCACCGCCTTGCGAACGTCCGGGAGGATGCGCAGCGGTGTCGGAGCTCGGTCGAGCTGGCGGCCACCGTGGTTGGACAGCACGATCGCGTCCGCGCCGGCATCGACCACCCGGCGGGCGTCGTCGACCGTCTGGATGCCCTTGACGATCAGTGGACCGTCCCAGATCGAGCGCAGCCAACTGAGGTCGTCGATGGTCATCGTGGGGTCGAACAACTTGTCCAGTAGCTCGGCGACCGTACCGTCCCAGGTCGACAGCGACGCGAACGTCAGCGGCCGCGTGGTCAGCAGGTTGGCCCACCACGCCGGGTGCAGCGACGCGTCCAGCACAGTCTTGGCCGTCAGCTGCGGCGGGATGGTGAAGCCGTTGCGTACGTCGCGCAGCCGCGCACCGGCGACCGGTACGTCGACCGTCAGCATCAAGGCCTCGTAGCCCGCGGCGGCCGACCGCTTCACCAGGTCCTCACCGGCGTCGCGGTCCTTCCACACATACAGCTGGAACCACCTCCGCGCGGCCGGCGCGGCCTCGGCGACGTCCTCGATCGAGGTGGTGCCCATGGTCGACAGCGCGTACGGGATGCCGATCTCCTCGGCGACCTTCACGACCGCGCTCTCGCCCTCGTGGTTCATCATCCGGGTGAATCCGGTCGGCGCGAACGCGAACGGCAGCTCGGACCGCCCACCCAGGATCGACGTCCCGAGGTCGATGTCGGACACGTCGCGCAGGATCGACGGCTGCAACTCCATCTCCGCGAACAGCCGGCGTGCACGGCGCAGGCTGATCTCCGCCTCGGCCGCGCCGTCGGTGTAGTCGAACACCGACCGCGGCGTCCGCCGCCTGGCGATCGCCCGCAGGTCCGCGATGGTGAGCGCCTTCTCCAGCCGGCGGTCGGTCGCGTTCACCGTGATCGGCTTCGGCCGCAGCAGCGGCTTCAGCTCGGACCATTTGGGCAGCTGTCGATCGGTCATCAGAACTCCGGAACGGCCGGTTCGGCGGACGACCAGGCGCACCTGATCGTGTGGTCGGACCACAGCATAGCGTGTGGTCCGACCACACAGGTAGAGTCGCCCACAACCGAGGCGGGGGTTGTCGCGTGAAGAACTACGAACTGGTCCTGCACAGGGTCGAGGCCGATCTGGCCGCGGGGCGGTTGCGGATCGGCGGGCGGCTGCCCGGTGAGCGGACGCTGGCCGAGCAGCTCGGCATCAGCCGGCCCTCGGTGCGCGAGGCCGTCCGGGTCCTCGAGGCGATGGGCGTGGTGCGGACCGCGACCGGGTCCGGTCCGGAGGCCGGCGCGGTGATCGTCGCGGAGCCGGTGTCACCGCTGACCGCCGTACTGCGGTTGCACCTGGCAACCAATCACCTGCCGATGAGCGACGTCGTGCAGACCCGGATCCTGTTGGAGTCGTGGTCCGCGCGGGAGGCCGCCGGGCGTGCGCCGGGGCTGGACGTGGCCGAGTTGAAGTTCGCCGATGACCTGCTGGACCGGATGGACGCCGACGGGTTGTCGCCGGAGGAGTTCCACCTGCTCGATGCGGAGTTCCATGTGGCGCTGTCCGGGCTGGCGGGCAATGTGCTGATCGCCGCGGTGATGGCGTCGTTGCGATCCGCGATCCATGGGTACGTGCTGGCCGCCGTACCCAATCTCCCGGACTGGGAGGCAATGGCGGTCACACTGCGAGGCGAGCACCGCGCGATCGTGGCGGCGATCCGTGCGGGCGAGCCGGACAGTGCGGCCGAGTTGGTGACCGCGCATATCCGGGGCTTCTACCAGGCCGCTCAGTTGCAGACTCCTTAGCAGCGCTCCTGGGCTGTCAGAGCGGTGCGACGCGGGGACACGGGTCGGCCTCGACTCGGCGAAGGACTCTGGTGGGGTGGGATAAGGAGCGGTCGAGTCCAGGGTGGTGGGGTTTGGTTGCCATGGTGGTGCCTCCGTGGTTGGTGGTGGGTTCACGGTGGCTGAGGACGAGGTGTCGCGGCATCGGCCGCGGGGCTCGGGCGGGGTGGTCCGGAGTCGGGAAGGGATCGACTTTGGTCGGTGGTGGGGAACCGCAGCCCGCCCTAGGGTCGGCGGCATGGAGGTTTGTGCGCCCGTGAGGCGGAATCGTTGGGCGTACCTGGTCGGCGTGGCCCTCGTCGGTGTCCTGTCGGCCGCCAGCATCTACGGCCGGGTGGCCAGCACCGGCGACACGCAATGGCTACCGCTCGACATCATCGTCGGGATCGTCTCGACCGGACTCCTCCTTCTGCTGCCCCGCCGGCCCGTTTCCACCGCGCTCGGCCTGGCCGTACTCGCAGCCCTCTCCCCCGCCGGCACTCCCCCCTCGACCGTCGGTACGCTCACCGTTGCCCAACGGTTCCCGCTCCGTACGGCGGCCCTCGTCGCGCTGGCCGGGACCGCCGGCCACCTCGTCCAGGGACTCTGGCGCTCCTTCGACAACCTCAGCTATCTGTGGTTCGTCATCCTCGACTTCGCCGTCCACGCGGCGCTGCTCGGCTGGGGGCAGTGGACCCAGGCCCGTCAGCAACTCCTGGACTCCCTGCGCGAGCGCGCCGAGCGCGCCGAGGCCGAGCAGGGCCGGCGAGTCGCCGAGGCGCGCACTCTGGAGCGGACCCAGATGGCCCGCGAGATGCACGACGTTCTCGCCCACCGGTTGTCGCTGCTGGCGACCTACGCGGGCGCCCTCGAGTACCGGCCGGACTCGTCGCCGGACAAGCTCGCCAAGGCCGCCGGGGTCATCCGCTCCGGCGTCCACCAGGCGCTCGACGAACTGCGAGAGGTGATCAGCGTGCTGCGCGACACCGAGATCGACGAGATGCCCGGTGGGCGGCCGCAGCCGACCTTCGGCGATCTCCCCGCGCTGGTGGCCGAGTCCCGCGAGGCGGGTACGACGGTCTCGTACGACGATCATGTCGCCGACGCGACGACGTTGCCTCCGGCAACCGGACGGACGGCGTACCGGGTCGTGCAGGAAGGGCTCACGAACGCACGCAAGCACGCGGCCGGGCATCCGGTCTGGCTGACCGTGGCCGGCGGGCCGGGCGACGGCCTGCGGATCGAGCTGAGCAACCCGGCATCGAACGGAACGCCGCTCACCCCGGGCAGCGGGACCGGGCTGGTCGGCCTGACCGAACGCGTCCACCTGGCCGGCGGCACGCTCGACCACGGAAAGGCGCCCGGCGGCGGGTTCCGGCTCGAAGCCTCGCTACCGTGGCCCGCATGACCGGGAACGAGAACGCGACCATCCGCGTGCTGGTGGTGGACGACGACGCGCTCGTCCGAGCCAGCCTGGAGATGATGCTCGACGGAACGAGCGGGATCGCGGTGGTCGGCCAGGCGGCCGACGGCGACGAGGTCCCGGCCGCGGTGGACGCGCACTTCCCCGACATCGTGCTGATGGATCTGCGGATGCCCCGGGTGGACGGCATCGTCGCGACCCGCCGGCTCCGGGCCCGGACCAATCCCCCGGAGGTCGTCGTCCTGACGACGTTCGACACCGACGAGAACGTGCTGCACGCGCTCCGCGCCGGGGCGAGCGGGTTCCTGCTGAAGGACACCCCGCCGGCGCAGATCGTCGACGCCGTACGACGGGTGGCCGCGGGCGACCCGATCCTCTCGCCGGCGATCACCCGGCGGCTGATGGACCGGGCCGCCACCCAGGCGGACGCGCACACGACGGCACAGCAGGCGCTCGAGCGGCTGTCACCACGGGAGTACGACGTGATGCTCGCGGTCGCGCAGGGGAAGGCGAACGCGCAGATCGCCACTGAGCTGTACATGAGCCTGGCGACGGTGAAGGCGCACATCTCGCACATCCTGACCAAGCTGGAGCTCGGCAACCGGACCCAGATCGCCCTCCTCGCCCATGACGCCGGACTCGCCTGACGCAGTGGCTTGGCCTGACGCATGCTCTAGCGTGAGCGCATGATCAGGGTGCTGCTGGCGGATGACCAGGGGTTGGTGCGGGCCGGGTTCCGGTCGTTGCTGAACGCCGAGGACGACATCACGGTGATCGGTGAGGTGTCCGACGGGGCCGAGGCGTTCGCGGTCGCGCAGGCGGAGAAGCCGGACGTCGTGCTGATGGACATCCGCATGCCCGGGACCGACGGGCTCGAGGCGACCCGGCTGATCGGGGCCGACGAGGCGCTGGCCGACGTCCATGTGGTGATCCTGACGACGTTCGACCTGGACGAGTACGTGTTCGAGGCCCTGCGGGTCGGGGCCAGTGGGTTCCTGGTCAAGGACACGGAGCCGGTCGAGCTGCTGCAGGCGGTGCGGGTAGTGGCGCGCGGCGATGCGCTCCTCTCCCCCGGCGTGACCAGGCGGCTGGTCGCCGAGTTCGCGACGCGGAGCCGGCAGCCGCACGCCAGCAAGGAGCTCGACGTGCTGACCGAGCGCGAGAAGGAGATCGTCGCCCTGGTCGGCGAGGGCCTGTCGAACGACGAGATCGCCGAGCGACTCGTGCTCAGCCCCGCCACCGCGAAGACCCACGTCAGCCGCGCCATGATCAAACTCGGCGTCCGTGACCGCGCCCAGCTCGTCGTCGTCGCCTACCAGACCGGCCTCGTCCGCCCCGGCTGGCTCGGCTGACCCCCGGAGTACTCCGGCTGCGGTAGGAGCGGTCACTCCCTCTGGCCGACGCGGCGCCAGGCGCTCGACCGGCAGTCTCGTTGGTATGAACGAGACAGCTGCTCCGCTGGTCGAGGTGACCGGGTTGACGAAGAGGTACGGCGACACCCTGGCGGTTGACGGTGTCGATCTGACGGTGCTGCCCGGGGAGGTCTACGGGTTCCTCGGGCCGAACGGCGCCGGGAAGACGACGACGTTGCGGATCCTGACCGGGCTGATCGCGCCGACGAGCGGCAGTGTCCGCGTACTCGGTGGCGCACCGGGACAGGCCGACGTACTCGGGCGGACCGGGTCGATGATCGAGTCGCCGGCGTTCTATCCGTACCTCTCCGGTCTGGACAACCTGCGGCTGCTGGCCGAGTACGCCGAGGTGCCGCGGGAACGGATCGACGAGGTGCTGGACCTGGTCGACCTCGCCGATCGGGCCAAGGACCGGTTCTCGACGTACTCCCTGGGGATGAAGCAACGGCTCGGGGTCGCGGCCGCGCTGCTGAAGGACCCGGAGCTGGTGATCCTGGACGAGCCGACCAACGGGCTCGACCCGGCCGGGATGCGGGACATGCGGCGGCTGATCCGGGAGCTCGGTTCCGAGGGACGGACGGTGCTGCTGTCCAGCCATCTGCTCGGCGAGGTGCAGCAGATCTGCGACCGGGTCGGGATCATCAACTCCGGCCGGATGGTTGCCGAGCACAACGTCGAGGACCTACGCGGCGAGCAGGAACTGGTGGTCCGGGCCACACCGCGGGAGACCGCGCAGTCGGTCCTCACCGACTTCCTCGGCACCGGCACGGTCCACCTGTACGACGACACCCTGCGGGTCAAGGTGGCCCCGGACCGGGCCGCCGAGGTGAACCGGGTCCTGGTCGAGGCCGGGATCGCCGTGTCGGAGTTGCACAGCACGGAACGGGCTCTGGAGGACATCTTCTTCGAGCTCACCACCAGCGAGGAGAAGACCGATGTTGGGTAGTTACCGCGCGGAGTTGCTGAAGCTCCGCAAGCGGTCAGCGGTGTGGGTGCTGTTCGGCGCCGGGCTGGTGCTGAGCCTGATCTTCGGCTATCTGCTGCCGTACCTCGGCTACGCCACCGGCGACGACAACCCGGGGACCGACGGCGTACCGAGGGCCCAGGTCCTCGAGGGCATGCTGCCGAGCCACGTACTGGACAACACGATCGGCGGCTATCCGATCTTCGCCGGTGCGCTCGCCCTGGTGCTGGGCGCGATCGTGATCGGCGGCGAGTACACCTGGGGCACGCTGAAGACGATCCTCACCCAGCGGCCCGGTCGCGCCTCCGTACTGACCGCACAGTTCCTCGCCCTCGGCACCATGATCGTGGTCTGGGTGCTCGGCATCTTCGTCGCCTCCGCGCTGTGCAGTATCGGGATCGCCGCGGCCGAGAACGGCTCGATGAGCTGGCCGGGACCGCTCGACCTGCTGCGCGGTCTCGCCGGCGGCTGGTTGGTGCTGATGATGTGGTGCCTGGCCGGCGCGGTCCTGGCGGTTGCCTTCCGCAACGTCGCGCTGCCGATCGGGCTGGGCGTCGTGTGGATCCTGGGGATCGAGACCCTGCTGGCCGGCGTCGTGAGCAGCCTGCTGCCGGACCTCGACGTGGTGTCCAACGCGTTGCCGGGCACCAACGCCGGATCGCTGGTGTTCGCCGTCACCGGCATCACCGCGGCCGACGCGCCTCCTGGAGTGCGGGATGCGGTCAGCGGCGGCCGTGCCCTCCTGACCCTGCTGGCCTACTGCGCGGTCTTCGCCGGACTGGCCGCCTGGACGACCCGGCGGCGGGACGTCACCTGATCCCGGCGTGAACCAGCGCGAGCTCGCAGAACATCGCGTTCGCCCAGGAGAACCACTCGCGCGTGAAGTTGGCCGGGTCCTCGACGTGGAACGACTCGTGCATCTGGCCGGTACCACCCGTGGTGTCTCGGAGGAGCTCCAGCAACCGCTGGCGCTCCTCCGCCGACGTGCTCGTCAAACCTTGCACCGCAAGGGCGATCGGCCACACCTGGTCCGTCGGCGTGTGCGGACTTCCGATACCGGCGGCGTGCGTTCCGCTGTAGTAGAAGGGATTCTCGGCGCTCAACAGCAGCCGGCGCGTGGCGACGTACGTCGGATCGTCAGCCGCGGCGTAGCCGCTCAGGGGCATCGACAGCAGGCTCGGCATGTTGGCGTCGTCCATCAGCAGGGTCGCACCGGCGCCGTCCACCTCGTACGCGTAGATCCGGCCGTGATCCGGGTGGTCGACCATGCCGTGCCGCGCGATGCCGTCGTCGATGTCGGCCTTGAGTTCCTTGGCCCGCGCGGCCAGTGACTCGTCCGCGAACACCTCGGCCGCCATCTCCTCCAAGTAGCCGAGCACCACGGAGGCGAACATGTTGCCGGGCACGTTGAACCCGAGCTCGGTGGCATCGTCACTCGGCCGGAACGCACTCCACGACATCCCCGTCGGCCGGGTCAGCCGGCCGCGCCCCTCGCGGGCCAGGGTGTCCGACGGCAGCATGTCCGGTTCGTCCCGCTGGAACCGGTACGGCGACCTCGCCTCGTGGTCCTGCTCCACGGTCCACAGGCCGATGATCGCGTCGGCCGCGGCCCGCAGGCGCTCGTCGATCACGTCCGCCCGTCCGGTGATCCGCCACAGCCGGTAGGCCAGGTCGAGTGGGAAGCACAGCGAGTCGATCTCGTACTTGCGTTCCCACACCCACGGCGACATCTCGGTCTCGTCGTCGGTGTGACCCTCGCCGTTGGGCTCGCGGTTGAACGCGTTCGCGTACGGGTCCAGGACGACGTACTCGAGCTGGCGATGCAGGACGCCGATCAGCATGTCCTGCAGGGCGGGATCGTCCTTGCACAGCAGCAGATACGGCCGGAGCTGGGCGGCGGAGTCGCGCAGCCACATCGCCGGGATGTCGCCGGTGAGCACGAACGTCGTGCCGTCCGGCAGCCGTTCGGCCACCGCGGTCAGGTTCTCGGCCATCGACCGCCGGAACATCTCCGCGATCACCTCGTCGCCGGTCGCCCGGCGAACCGCCTCGGTGGCGCGGGACAGAACCTCGGGATCGATCATCGACACATCACCTTTCACCAACGAGTTCACGGTCGGGCAGCAGCACCGAGGGATTGGGCGAGAACGTCTGGTCGAGCACCAGGCTGGCCGCGCCGATCGCGCCGACGTCGACGCCGAGCGCCGTACCGGCGACCTCGAACGGGTGCACCGAGCGGACCAGGAACCGCTCCTCGAGGGCGACTCGGACCGCGTCGCCGAGCAGTGGTGCGAGCTGCTCCCAGTGCGGGCCGCCGAACACCACACGTTCGAGGTCGAGCAGGTTCGCGATGTCCTCGACCACCTTGGCGATCCGCTGGGCCAGCACCGCGACGATCTCACGCGCGAGTCCCGGACCGTTCCCGGCCTCCGCGCAGAGCCGGGCGAACGCCGCGTCGACCGCGCCGCGATCGCCCAGGTCGATGCCCTGGGCAAGTACTCCGGCCTGCATCGCCTGCTGGACCAGGTAGCGCGGCTGGCTGGTCTCGCCGACGCAGCCGCGGCGTCCGCAGTAGCAGACCGGGCCGTCCGGGTCGACGATCACGTGACCGATCTCGCCGACGTTGCTGGACGATCCGCGGACCACCTCGTCGCCGATCACCAGCCCGGCGCCCACACCCGTGCCGAGGTAGAAGAAGACGAAGCTGCCGCCTCCGCCGGCCCACTTCTCGGCCGACGCTGCCGCCGTCACGTCCTTGTCCAGCAGGACCGGCAGGCCGATCCGCTCGTGCAGTTCGTCTCGTAGCGGGACCAGATGCCAGGCGGACAAGTTGGGCGGGTCGACGACTACGCCGCGTTCGACGTCGATCGGTCCGGGTGCGGCGATCCCGACACCGGTCACGCGATCGCGTGGTGCCCCGGCCTCGGTGATCACGTCCTCGATCGTGGCCGCGATCCCGTCGATCAGGACCTCCGGGTCGTCGGCGTGCGGCGTACCCACACTGCGACGCGCGATCACTTCGCCAGTGAGGTCGAGTACGACGACAGTCACGACTGCAGGGTCGAGGTGAACGCCGACGGCGTACTGGCCGGCGGGTTCCAGCTCGAGCAGAGTGCGCGGCTTGCCCAGGCCGGTGCTCTTCTGCCGACCGGCTTCACGGACCAGTCCCGCTTCGAGCAGTCGGCGAGTGATGTTGGAGATCGCCTGGCCGGACAGACCGGTGACCTCGGCAAGCTCCACCCGGCTCAGTCGGGCACTGCGGCGGATCGCGTCGAGGACCACCGCGTCGTTGAAACCGCCGACGCGATCGAGGTTCGTGCCCCGGCGAACGCTCACAACTCCCCCATCAGCCGGACACCGGATCCGCACCCCACGGACGTGACCAGTCGTAGTGGATGGTCCCGCTCCCCGTCCGCCACGCGTTGGGTGTGGTGTTCACAAGCCAGTCCACCGGCTCGATCCCGGACGCGTCTCCGCCACTGAGCGCCAACCGTATGCCGTCGCTCAACGCCCGGTCCGTCTGCTCCGTCCGGGCCGCCGGATCGACGGACACGAACAGCGCCGTCCCCGACCGGGCGACCAGATCCAGGAAGCGCTGGTTCAGTTCCCACGGCGTCTCCGGCGTACACGGGACGCAGTCCGCGTCGACGGTGAAGAACCGGTTGTGCTGCGGCAGCCGGAACGCGAGCGTGTTCACGCCCATCTTCCGCGTCCGCTCCCAGTCGCGACCGGAGGTGTCGTCACCGATGCGCTGTACGTCGACCAGCCCCGCCGCGAGATGCCCGATGGTGTTGCATCCGATCAGTACGACGTCCTCGGCCGCGGACCGGATCTCGCGGTAGAACGCCAGCACGATCTCGGCCGTCGTCCGCGCCGGATCGTGGAGCTGCCAACCGCTGTCCGTCAGCCGCGACCCCATCGCCGGCCCGAACCGGCCGAAGACGTCGTACGTGCTGAAGTCGTGCTTCACGAGCTCGAATCCCCAGCCCTTGAACCGCTGCAGGTCCGCGCGGACGAGGTCCAGGACCTCCGGGTACGACAGGTCGAGTGCGCGGCCGTTGCCGGGTCCGGGGCGACTCCACGGACCGGCCTCGCGGACCAGGAGCGGGCGGAACCACAGGCCCGGCCGGGCGCCGAGCTCCTTGATCGCGGCCGCAGTACCGGCCATGTCGTCGAAGACACCGGGCTTGCCGAGGCCCCACGGACCGCCGGACGCGATACCGCCCGGGTACCAGCCGTCGTCGACCACGCTGAACGGCTTGACCGGGTGACCGTCGGCCAGCTCGACGATCGTGGCGGCGTCCTTGAGCACCGCCTTCTCGTCGAAGTTCTGGCCGTACGCGTAGTACCAGTTGTTGGCCCCGACTACCGGCGCGGGCTCAGGTCGTGCCGGTAGCCGGGAGCTCATGGTGGCGACCGCCGCTTCCACGGTCTGCCAGGGGGTGCCGGCGTCTTCGAAACTCCGGACGATCGCGGCGGTCAGGGTCCGGCCGTTCAGCTGGGTCGGGCCGCCACCGTTGCGAAGGTCTAGCCACAGAGTGAACCCATCCGCGTCGACCGTCCACGCACAGAACGCATTCGGCTGCACCTCTACGCCGGCGCCTGTCGTGCTGCCGGCCCGCGGATCGTGGCTGAGGAAGTACCACGGGAGCAGTCGCTCGGGTTGCAGATGCCGCCATTGCAGGTCGCCGTACGAGCGCTCCCAGGCATCGCCGAGCACGAGGGCTTCGGCGGGCAAGGCTTCGGCCCAGCGGAGGGCGACTCGCGAGACAGAGGCGGCGGTCACGTCGACCGCACCGTCGGACCAGTCCACGTCGACTCCGGCGGCCGACCAGGTCATGCCGTTCCGGACCGCCGTGGTCAGGGCGTCCGCAGAACCGACCTGGACGAAGACCGCGCTCGGTTCTCTCACCCAACCCCCTCGAACGAATTTCCCCACAGACTTTAGATAGTCGCCTGATTAATCGTCAAGACGGGCGATCGCGTCCACGAGACGGTCCACATCGGACTGATCCGTGTACGGCGCGAGGCCCACGCGGACCCCGCCGGCCGAACCCAGACCGAGGTGGCGGGCGGCTTCGTAGGCGTAGAACGAGCCGGCCGGAGCGTTGACGCCGGCCGCCGCCAGCCGCGCGGCCACCGCCGACGGTTCCCAGCCGTCCACGGTGAACAGCAGGGTCGGCGTACGGCGGGATGCGTGGCCGTGGAGCGTGATGCCGGCGATGGCGGCCAGCCGCGATTCGAGGTCCTCCCGGAGCTTGTCCTCGTGCTCCTCGACCAGCCGCAGCGAGTCGAGCAGACGCTCACGACGGGTGCTCCCGGCCCCACCGAGCCCGGCGATGAAGTCGACCGCCGCGGTGGTCCCGGCCAGGAGTTCGTACGGCAGCGTGCCGAACTCGAAGCGCTCCGGTACGACGTCCGCCGACGGCAGCAACTTGTCCGGCCGCAACGTCTCGAGCAACTCGGGCGCTGCCGTCAGCACACCGAGATGCGGCCCGAAGAACTTGTACGGCGAGCACGCGTAGAAGTCGGCGTACGTCGCATCGACCGGCGCGTGTGCGGTCAGGTGGACACCGTCGACGTAGATCAGCGCCCCCGCCTGGTGGGCCTGATCGGCGATGTGGGCGACATCGGGTCGGGTGCCGAGCAGATTGGACGCGCCAGTGACGGCGACGAGGCGAGTGCGGTCGGTCAGCAGCGGCGTGATGTCGTCCAGTTCGGAAGTTTCGGTGTCGAAGCCGAGCCAGCGGACCGTCGCGCCGACGGCCTCGGCGGCCTGGACCCACGGGCGGACGTTCGCGTCGTGGTCGAGGCGCGAAACGATCACCTCGTCGCCGGGTCCCCATGACTTGGCGAGCGTGCGGGAGAAGTCATACGTCAACTGGGTCATGCTGCGTCCGTAGACGATCCCGCGCGGATCCGTGCCCAGCAGGTCGGCCATCGCCGCGCGGCCGGCGACGACGATCTCGTCGGCCCGTCGCTCGGCCGCGGTGAGGTGACCACGATTCGCCATCGCCGAGACCATCGTGGCCGCGACGGCGTCCGCGACCACGCGCGGCGTCTGCGAGCCGCCCGGACCGTCGAAGTGTGCGGCGCCCTCGTCGAGCGCGGGGAACTGCTTGCGGACCGAGATCACGTCGAAGGCACCCATGGCCGTCATCCTCCCCCGCCGGACAAGACCTCAGTCACCGGGTGGCTATTTCTCACGACCAGTGCCCGATGCCGGGCAGATATATACGAACTGTCCATCAGGTAGTGCAGGATGTCAGGAGTGAGCACCGAGACGACTACTGACCAGGTCCCGCTGCAGGCCTGGCTTCCGACGATGCTGGCCCTCGCGGCCATCTGGGGTTGCAGCTTCCTGTTCATCTCCGTCGGGGTGCGCGAACTGCACCCGCTGTACCTCGCGCTCGGGCGGGTGATCGCCGGCGCGACGGTGCTGCTGGTGATCCTCGCGATCAAGCGCGAACCGCTTCCCCGCGACCCGCGGCTGTGGATGCACTCCTTCGTCGTCGGCGCCGCCGGCTCGGCGATCCCGTGGACCCTGTTCGGGTTCGGCGAGGAGCGGATCCCGTCCCTGCTGGCGGGCATCTGGAACGGCATCACGCCGCTGATCGTGTTGCCGATGGCGGTACTGGTCTTCCGGACCGAGACGTTCTCGGCGCAGCGGGTCGCCGGTCTTGTCGTCGGATTCGGGGGCATGCTCGTCGTCCTCGGAGCCTGGCACGTCGACGGTGGTGCGGACCTGCTCGGGCAGGCGCTGTGCATGCTCGCGGCGGTCAGCTACGGCGTCGTGATCCCCTACCAGAAGCGTTTCGTCGCGAGCTCCTCCCTGTCCGGGACCGCCTTGTCGGCCAGCATGTTCTTGTGCGCAACGGTTCAACTGGCGATCGTGGCGCCGATCGTGACAGGGCAGGCACCGCCTGCTCCCTGGTCGCTGTCCATCGAGGTGATCGCCAGCGTGCTCGCGCTCGGCGCCCTGGGCAGCGGACTCGCGTTCGTGCTCAGCATGCGCAACATCCGCCTGATCGGCGCCAGTCGTGCGTCGATGGTGACGTACCTGATGCCGGTGTTCTCGATCCTGGTCGGCGTGATCGTGCTGCACGAGCACATCACCTGGTACCAGCCGGTCGGCGGCCTCGTCGTACTGCTCGGCGTCGCGGTCTCGCAGGGGCTGTTGGCGTCACTTCGGCGTAAGCCGGCGGTCGTGGCGACGGCGACGACGGGTTAGTGGCGGCGGAGGTTCGGAACCGCCGCGATCACGACGGCGGCGAGGGCCAGCACGGTCCCGGCGACGACCGGGGACGTGACCGCCTTGTCGGCGGCCGGGAGGAACAGGTCGATGAACAGGCTCGCGATCAATTGGCCGGCAATGGTGCCGAGGCCGAGCACGAACACGCCGACCACGCGGACCACGGCGGCCGCGGCGCTGATGAAGATCACGCCGCAGGTGCCGCCCAGGTACAGCCACGGCTCGCTCGGCAGGTGGTGCGGCAAGCCCTCGAACCCGAGATCGACGAGGAACACCAGCAGCAACGCGGCGAACCCGACCAGGAAGTTGACCACGCCGGCCGCGATCGCGCCGTACGCATCCGGTGAAGCGGTCCGCGCGACGCGTCCGTTGATCGCCTGCTGAACTGCGGCGCCGAGCCCGGCCAGTGCGGGCAGGATCGCCAGCAGCAGGCCGTCGGGGTGACCGAGTTGATCCGAGACCGCCAGTACCACGGCGACCAGCGCGACCAGCGCGCCGATAACGCGGACGGTGGTGAACGCCTGCGGGCCGGCGGGACCGAACCCGAGCCGGTCGACGACGAGGCTGCTGATCGCTTGGCCTGCGACGCCGGCCACGGTGAAGACCGCGACGCCGATCACCGACACGGTGATCGACTGGGTGGCGACGAGGAAGGCACCCGAGAGGCCGCCGAGGCATTGCCACCAGCGCAGGCCGCCGTGCCCGCGCATCGGCGTACGGATCGCTCGCCAGACGTTGCCGAGCGAGTGACGGATCTGCGGCACGAGCGCGGCACCGGCGAGCAGGACGGCGAGTCCGGTGGCGAACGAGATCAGGGCGGCCGCGATGCCGTCGGCGAGGACATCGCCGAGCTCACCGTTCAGCCGGGACTGGACCGCCACCAGCATGCCGATGCCGAAGGCGGCGGTCAGCCCGATCAGGTGATGCTGTCGGGTCGAGCGAGGCGCCGGGGCGATCGTTGTCACCCCACTATCATGACCGTCGCGCCTCTTGCACCTGACAGCAGGTCCAGGTGGTGGGCCTCTACGTCCGGCGGATGAGCGCGAGGTACATGGCGTCCGTGCCGTGCAGGTGCGGCCACAGTTGGACGTCGGGGCCGTCGCCGAGGTCGGGTACGCCAGGGAACAGCGGGCGGGCGTCCTCGAGTTTGGCGTCGTCGCGCTTGGCTAGTACGGCGTCTACGACGGCTCTCGTCTCGTCGGGATGCGGAGAGCAGGTGACGTACGCGACCACGCCGCCCGGGCGGGCCGAGGTGATGGCTGAGTCGAGCAGGTCCTCTTGGAGTGGGCGCAGTTCGGCGACGTCTTCCGGCGTACGGCGCCAGCGGGCCTCGGGCCTGCGGCGGAGCGCGCCGAGGCCGCTGCAGGGGACGTCGGCGAGCACGCGGTCGAATGAACCAGCCGGCCAGGTCGGCTTGGTGCCGTCACCGATAAGTACGTTGTGCTCCCCTGGGATCGCGCGCAGGTTCGAGCGGACGAGTTCGGCGCGGTGCTTGAGGGGCTCCACTGCCGTCAGTTGACCGTCGCGCTGATTCACGAGGGCTGCCAGCAACGCGGACTTCCCGCCGGGTCCTGCACACAGATCCAGCCAGCTTGCGTCTGCGCCCTCGATCTCGGCCGTCGCCAATGCGACCGCAACCAGTTGGGATCCTTCGTCCTGAACGCCCGCTCGCCCGGTCGCGACGGCGTCGATCCGGCCGGGATCACCCCCGCCCTCCAGCACAGCCGCATACGGCGACCACCGCCCTGCTGTAGCACCCGCCGCCACCAACTCGTCGAGATCGGACACCCCAGGCCGAGCCACCAGCGTCACCCGAGGCGGCTCGTTGTCAGCGTCCAGCAGCGCTTCGACGTCACCGTCCAGTGCCTGGGCGAAGGCCTCGATGACCCAACGTGGGTGGGCCTTGGCGATCGCCAGGTGGCCCAGGCGATCCTCCTCGACCGGCGGAGCGACGGTGTCGATCCATTGGGTGAGGGTGCGTTGGCTGATCTTGCGGAGGACCGCATTGACCAGGCCGCTGCGTTTCTGGCCGATCTCGGCTCGGGTGAGGGTGACCATCTCGGAGACCGCGGCGTACGAGTCGACGCGCATGCGGAGGAGTTGGTGGGTGCCAAGACGGAGAAGGTCGAGCAGCTCGGGATCGAGATCGGCGAGAGGGCGCGACACGCTGCGGGCGAGGAAGGCGTCGTACGTGCCCTGCCAGCGCAGTGTGCCGTGCACGAGCTCGGTGCAGAACGCGGCGTCACGACCGCTGAGACGCTGCTCGCGGAGTGCCTTGTTGAGCGCGAGGTTCGCGTAGCCACCTTCGGCCGTGACCTGACGGATGACCTGATACGCAACCCCGCGCACCCGATCCGGCCGACGCTGCGGCCCGCGATTGCGAGGCGACCGGTCACTCACCGGACGGTCCCAACCGGTCCTCGTCGGTCAGACGGACACCACGGGCCCAGTCGGCCGCGGCCATCGGCTTCTTGCCCTGGGGCTGCACCGTCACCAGCTCGACCGCCTTGCTCCCGGTGCCGACCGTGACGCTCGACTTGGTCGCGCGCAACTCCCCCGGCTTCAGTTCCTCGTCGGTCAGCGCCACCGCGAGCACCTTCAATCGCTCGCCACGGAACATCGTCCATGCGCCCGGCGCGGGGTTGCACCCACGCACCACCCGATCCACGCGCTGAGCCGGCGCGGCCAGATCCAGCTCCGCGTCCTCGACGGTGATCTTCGGCGCGAGCGTCACGCCGTCGGCCGGCTGCTCCCGCGCTTCCAGTACTCCGGCCTCGATCCCGTCCAGCGTGTCGACCAGGAGCTTCGCGCCCGACTCGGCCAGCCGGGCGAGCAGGTCGCCCGAGGTGTCGTGCGGACCGATCGGCTCGGTCAGTACGCCGTACACCGGGCCGGCGTCGAGCGCCTTCACGATGCGGAACGTGGTGGCGCCGGTCACGTCGTACCCGGCGATGATCGAGTGCTGCACCGGCGCGGCACCACGCCACGCGGGCAGCACCGAGAAATGCAGGTTGATCCAGCCGCGCGGCGGGATGTCCAACGCCGCCTGCGGCAGCAGACCGCCGTACGCGACCACCGGGCAGCAGTCCGGGGCGATCTCGGTCAGCCGGGCCAGGAAGTCCGGGTCCCGCGGCTTGACCGGCTTGAGGATCTCGATGCCCCCGAGCTCCTCGGCGTACTGCGCGACCGGGGAGGCGACCAGCTTGCGGCCGCGGCCGGCGGGCGCGTCCGGACGGGTCACGACGCCGACGAGTTCGTGGCGGCTGGCAACGATCGCCTTCAGCGCGGCGACAGCAGGTTCCGGCGTACCGGCGAAGACGAGTCTCACAAGCCGAATCCGTTCGTCGGGTGGGGCGAGATCCTGACCTGCGGCGGGCCGCTGAGGCCGGACCATTCGGCCTCGCGGATCGCCTTCATCGCCTGCTTACGGGTGACGGTGTCGAGCCGGTCGACGAAGAGGATGCCGTCCAGGTGGTCGGTTTCGTGCTGGATCGCCCGGGCGAGCATGTCGGAGCCCTCAATCACGACCGGGTCGCCGTACATGTTGAAGCCCTTGGCGATCACGGACAAGGCGCGGCGGCAGTCAAAGGTCAACCCGGGGATCGACAGGCAGCCCTCCGGGCCGAACTGCTCGTCCGCGGACAGCGTCAGCTCCGGGTTGATCAGGTGCCCGAGTTCGCCCTCGACGTGGTACGTGAACACCCGCAGGCCGACGCCGATCTGCGGCGCGGCCAGGCCGGAGCCGGGCGCGTCCTGCATGGTGTCGGTGAGGTTCGCCACCAGGCGGCGCAGCTCGGCGTCGAAATCGACGACCGGCTCGGCCTTGGTGGTCAGGACGGGGTCGCCGAACAGGCGGATGGGTTGGACCGACACAGACTCTCCACAGCGTTCCACGGACCGGGACCGGCCAAGTCTAGTGCTTCGCCGCGAGGCACTCGGTTGGCACCGGGAGTGGATTCAGGTGGCAGGGGGCTCTCCACATTGTTGCCCCAAGCACGTACTGTGGTCTCAGGCGTACCCTCAGTCACTGTCGTCACACGCCCAACGGGAGACCCAATGCCCACAGCAGCACGGGGGGCAACTCTGATCCTCCTGGGTGCACTGCTTGCACAGGCACCCCTCACCGCAGCCGCCTACCAACCGCGCGACCCGGAGACCTCCGGACCGCCTCGCACCGTGGTCCCTTCCGCGGAGCCCACGGTCGCCCCGACTACCGCCCTGACTACCGCCCCGACAACCGCGCCGACTACCGCGCCGCCCAGCGAGCCGGTTGCCGGGCCTGAGGCGGCGCGGTCCTGGAGTGATGTGGTGAAGCAGGTGACGGAGACGTCGCCGAACGATCTGCAGTTGAAGGCGGCGGATACTTCTGCTCAGGCGTCGTCGATCATGCGTTGCTTCACGTTGGAGGACGAGAACTACTGCCTCGGGCTGGGGTTTGTCGACCAGGTGCCGACTGGGGCTCAACTGCAGGCGGTCATGAGCCCGCCGGCTGTTCGGGCTGATGGTGAGGTCGGGGTCGAGCAGGACATCCCGACCGGGGATCTGACCCCGGCCGCCTTCGTGGCGGAACGCGCGGCGATGCCGAAGAGCGCCCGGGTCACCACCGAGCTGGACGAAATGCGAGCCGCCTGGGATGGGCGGGCCAAGGCCCGAGACCTGCGGCTCCTGGCTGATCCCCGTTCGCCGTCGACTGCGCCGACGGCGACCATGACTGCAACACCTGTGCCTACTGCTACTCCGACGGTGACGCCTACGCGGAGTGCGCCCACTCAGGGGACTCCTGCACCCGCGACTCCGTCTGTGGCGCCGGTTGTGGCTCCGGGGTCGGCGTACATCATGAAGGGGTTTCAGACTTCGCAGGAGAAGGGGTACTGGTGCGGGCCGGCGACGTTCCAGTCGATCGACTGGGCCGACGACAACCAGAAGGACACGCAGGCGTCCTGGGCCAAGGACCTCGGCGCGTCCACGTCCGGTACGGCGATCTCAGCGATGGTCAAGCAGACCAACCTGAAGACGGCCTGGCCGAAGTCCGCCGGCACCTACATCGTGCAGAACGTGTCCGGCTGGAACTCGAAGACCTTCATGACCGTGCACGAGAAGCACCTCGGCGTCTACAAGGCACCCGTCATCGAGCACGTGCAACTGCTCAAGCGGTACTTCCCCTACCTCGCCTTCAACCACAGCGGCCACTACCAGGTCGGCCGCGGCTACGACCGGGCCAAGAACACGATCGCGATCTTCGAGGTGTTCAACGAACGCCGGTTCAACAGCCGCGGCAACGTGACCGACGGCCCGAAGAACATCCCGGCGTCCGCCCTGTTCAACGCCACCCTGGCCAACTCCTTCAAGAACATCGGACTCTGACCGGATGCGTCGTACCGCCGTTGCCGTAGGCACCGTTCTCGTCCTCCTGCTGGCCGGCTGCTCGTCCTCCTCGAAGGACGGGTCGAGCCCCGCACCGTCCAGCCCACCGAGCCGGACCCCGACGGGAACTCCAGGCCCGCCGACCGACTCCGGTACGGCGGTCCCGGCCTGGACGAAGGTGATGCGGCAACCGGTGGACGGCCTGCACCTGGTCACCCAACAGCGCAAGTACGTCGTCACCCGCGCCAGCGACGAGGCCGGGATCACCACCGTGACCGACCGGAGCAGCAAGAAGGTCGTGATCCGGCACACCCCGGCCGCCGGCTTCGTCGCGCAGTCGCCGGTGGTGATCGACGACCACTGGGCCCTGATCGAGGACATCCGGTCCGACGGCCCGGCGCCCGAGATCAAGGTGTTCCGCTACGACCTGACCACCGGCCGCTCGGCCGAACTGTCCCAGCTCCCCAAGGTCTCCGAGCCCGAGATCGGTGCGTACGACGGCACGTTCGCCTACAGCTCGACCGATGCACGCAACCGGTCCTGCCTGATCGTCGCCGACCTCGCCACGCTGAAGGGACGGACCGTCACGTGCGTCGCCGACCCCGGGTACGTCGCGGATCCGGTGGTGTCGGCGGACTCGGTGACGTTCAGCGAGATCACGGCACCCGAGACCACCCGCCGCTGCAAGCGCCTCCTGACCGCACCGCTGACCGGCGGCCCGGTCCAGCCTGTGCCGGCGGCAACCAAGTGCGTTCAGTGGAGCGGGGCATCGGTGCGCGGGGCAACGGTGTGGTCGGAGGTCGGCGCCACAGACCCGGACCAGTACCAGAGCAAGGCGTACGTGCGCGAGTCCGCCGACTCCCCTGCCCACCCTCTCGGCACCGTCGTCACCGACACGATCATTGCCTGCGGCGACTGGATCCTCTGGGAGACCCGGACCGTCACGGGTGGTGAGGACGTCTACCAGATCAACCGCTGGCGCCCCGGTCTCGGCAGTCCCCAGCGCATGTACGTCGGCAAGGCCGGGACCGCGCTCACACCGATGACCTGCCAGGACAACACGGTGTACGTCGAAGCCGCCGACTTGTCCGGCGGCCCGACGTACACCGAGGCGATATCAGCAGCCCTCGCCTAGGGCGTGTCTGGGAGACACGCCCTAGCGCCGCGAGTGGCGGATTCTCAGCTTTCCGAACCCCATGGACCCCGAGATCCGGATCGTCGGTCCTGCTGCACCGGTCTGCCGTGGCGGTTGGTACTGCGAGTCCTTCCATCCGGTGCGCAGCCCTTCGACGTCGACGATCGCATCGCGCGGCACGGTGATCTTGGCTCCGCCGGTGCCGAGTTGCAGCTCGATGTCCACCACCCGATGTTTGATGATCGCCCGCGACAGATCCAGGTGCACGCGCCCGAACGAGGAGTGGACCTTCAGCGTCCTCGGCACCAGCCATTCGCCGCGCCGCCGGATGCGCCCGGAGGCAGCGGAGATCGCCGACGTGGTGCCGGCATCCGGCGCAGGAAGCCCGGACAGAGCCCCATCGATGTCGTGCTGGGTCGTCGCCGTGAGCACCTGGTGGAGGCGCTGATCCATGTCCTCGTGCGAGATGAGTCCACTGGTGTAGGCCTCCTGAACACGCTCGACGGCCGTGTCGCGGTCGTCGGACCTGATCAACGATGAGCGGTCGTCCGGCACAGAGGTCACCGGTTCACTGTAGTGCGATCCCCCGGGCACGGAGCTGATCGCGGAGGTCGGCGGCGCCGGTGAACTGCTCCGCGTCGAGGCCGACCGCGCGAGCGCCGTCGACGTTGTACTGCATGTCGTCGGTGTAGAACGTGCGCGCCGCGTCCAGGTGGAAGCGCTCGAGCAGGATCCGGTAGATCTTCTCGTCCGGCTTCACCGTCTGCTCGACCCCCGACACGATCTCGCCGTCGAAGCTGGTGAGGATCGGGAACGCCTCCTGCGCGACCTCCCACTTCTCCGCCGAGAAGTTGGTCAGCGCGTACGTCGGGATGCCCAGCGCACGGATCTCGGTGACGACCGCGGCAGTGTCCTCGAAGACGCCCTTCACCATCGTCAGCCAGCCGGTGTCGTACGCCTCGATCAGGTCGGCGTGCTGCGGGTGCAGACTCTTCAGCTCCGCGATCGCCTCGGACCATGGCCGGCCGGCGTCCTGCTGGTGGTTCCACGCCGGAGTGGTGACCTCGGTCAGGAATCGGGTCCGCTCGTGCTCGTCGGGGATCAGGTCGGCGTACAGGTAGTCCGGGCTCCAGTCCAGCAACACTCCGCCGATGTCGAACACCACTGCGTCGATCGTCCGCTCAGTCATGCCGCAACCCTACGAGACTAGGGGTGAAGGGTGCGGCGGCCTTCACGGTGCGGAGGACGGGGACGGTCTCGAGGGCGGTGATGTGGTCGATCGCGCCGAGGCGGTCCCTCAGGTAGGTGTGGAGGGCTGCGGGGTCAGGGCAGAGGACCTGGGTGACGAGGTTCGTCCGGCCGGTGGTCGCGGCGACGAAGGCGAGTTCGTCGTGTTCGGCCAGGGCGCGGGCGACGGCGTCCAGGTGCGCGGGCGGGACCGAGAGCCAGAGCATCGCGCTGGTGGTGGCACCGAGCGCGGCCGGGTCGACGTCCACGTCGAAGAAGAGCGCGCCGGTGTGCTGGAGTTCGTCGAGCCGCCGCGCGACGGTCGCCGTCGACCAGCCAGTGCGTACGGCGAGGTCCGCGAGCGTGGCGCGACCGTCCTCGCCGAGCGCGGTGAGGAGCTTCGCATCACCGGCATCGAGTGGACGGATCTGACCGATGGGCGCAACCACCCGACGCATCGCGGTCTCCTGCTCCGGTGTCAGGCTCTTCGCGCGACCCCGCCAGGCCGTCGGGCCGCCGACGTACAGATGCAGGAGGTGCTGCGCCGACACGGACGTGATGCCGGCGGTCCTCGGGATGTCATGCAGGAGCAACGCGTTCCCGTCGCTGGGCGTGGTGTGGACAATCGCCATGATCTCGGTGCCACCCGATGCCAGCTTGATCCAGCTCGTATCCGGCCGCCGCGCAAGAGCACTCGCGAGATCCTGCGCAGCCTGAGGTGTCGCCGTCAGCCGGACGAACCACTGGGAACGGCCAGCCTGCTGGGGATCCGGCAGACCGGCCACCCGCAGCCCGGCCTCTGCCCGCAGCCGGTTGTACCGCCGTGCGACCGTCTGCGTCGATACCTCCAGGACCTCCCCGATCCGGCTGTACGGCGCCCGCCCGTCGATCTGCAGCGCATGGATCACAGCGCGATCGATCTCATCCAGCATGTGAAGATCATGGCGAAGTAGGCGCTCAGATGGAAGATATCCGCAGATATCGACCAGAACTTGGAACTACCAAGCCACCGCACTTGACAGTTGGCGCATGCAGAAACGATGGATCGGGCTGATCGCCCTACTGGTAGCCGAGGCAATGAATCTGCTGGACGCGACGATCGTCCAGGTCGCGGCGCCGGTGATCCACGCCGACCTCGGCGGCCGAGCGTCCGACATCCCCTGGTTCAGCGCGGCCTACACCCTGCCGTTCGCCGCACTGCTGATCACCGGCGGCCGCCTTGGCGACGTGTTCGGCCGGAGAAGGATGTTCCGGATCGGCGTCACGGGCTTCGTGATGGCGTCGAGCGCGTGCGCCCTGGCGGCGCAGCCCGGCGTACTGATCGGAGCGCGGGTCGTGCAGGGCGTGGCGGCCGCGTTGATCATTCCGCAGACGATCGGCTTGATCAGATCCAGCTTCGAGGGACCGGAGTTGCCCAAGGCGCTCGGCACCATCGGCCCGGTGATGGGCCTCGCCGGCATCTCCGGTCCGCTGCTCGGCGGGTTCATCACCGAGGCCACGTCGTGGCGGGCCGTGTTCCTCGTCAACGTCCCGCTGGGCCTCGCCGTCCTCGGGCTCGCCCATCTACTCCCCGAGTCCAAGTCGCCGCATCGACCGGCCGTCGACCTCGTCGGCACCGTCTTGCTCACCGCGGGTACGGCGCTCGTCGTCTACCCGATCCTGCAGTCGCAGAACTGGTACCTGCTCCCCGCCGGTGTCGCACTGCTCGGCCTGTGCCTACTACAACAGCGCTACAGCCGCGGCCGCCTGATCGAGCTGAGTCTGTTCACCCACCGAGGCTTCGGCGCCGCCCTCGTCACCTCGACCTTGTTCTTCGCCGTGATGAGCGGCCTCACCCTGGTCGTCGTACTGCATCAGCAACTAACGCTCCATCACGGCGTCATGCGCTCGAGCCTCGTGCTGCTGCCGTGGTCGGCGGCGACCGGCATCACCGCCTGGATCGCCGGTCAGTGGCTGATCGGCCGCTTCGGTTCACGGCTCATGTACGTCGGTCTCGGCGTACTGCTGATCGGCATCGTCATCGCCAACTACTGGCTGCTCCCCGGGCTCGCCCTCGGCGGCGCCGGTGTCGGATTGTTTACAACCGCATTCTTCACCGAAGCGCTCCAGCGGGTTCAGCCGCACGAGACCGGATCAGCGGCCGGACTGCTGAACGCGGTCCAGCAGTTCGGCGGCACGCTCGGCGTCGCCGGGCTGGGCACAGTGTTCCTGCACCACCCGGCGACACCGCACCGAGCCTTCTGGATCGCGACCGCGCTCATCGCCGCGACCGTGGTCACGGCTCACCTCATGCGGTCGCAGCGTTCGCGGCAGCCCGCGCATGCAGCGCCGGCGCCAGCGAGTACTGCCCGATGAAGATCACCACGCCCAGTACGGCGCAGCCCAGCCAGGTGACGGTCGGACCGAAGTGCTCGAGGGCGTTGGTCCCGGTCAGAGGGCCGATCACCGTGCCGACCCCGAACGCCATACCGGCCAGACCCATGTAGCGGCCCCGCAGGTCGATCGGAGCGAGGTCGGCGAACACGGCACCGATGACTGCCGCGAACCCGATCTCGCCGATGGTCCAGACCACGACCGACAGCCCGTAACCCCACCAGGTGTGGACGACGGCACCGATCCCGAACCCGAGACCGACCACGAGCATCGACACCGCGAGCAGCTTCGGCCGGTCGATCCGCACCAGCCACTTGCCGAGGAACGGCTGGATCAGCACGATCACCACGCCGTTCAGCGCGATCACCAACCCGTACGTCGAGGACGGCAGACCGTCGCCCGCCATCGCCAGCGGCAGCGTCGAATAGCCCTGCATGTAGATCGTCGCGTAGCCGATCTGGAGCAGGATCATCAGCAGGAACACGGTGTCTCGCAGTACCACCGGGAGCAGCGGCCGGCGCGGTACGCCGGCCTCCGGTGTCGGCCGGCTCTCCGGCACCATCGCCCAGATCACCAGACCCGCGATCACCGAGGTACCGGCGTTGAGCCAGAACAGCAGGCCGTAGCCGACCGAGGCCAGCACTCCCGCGCTCACGGTGGACACCGAGAAGCCGAGGTTGATCGCCCAGAACAGCAGGCCGTACGCCCGAACGCGTTCGCCCGGTTCGAGCAGGTCGGCCACGGTCGCCTGAACGGCCGGACGGAACAGGTCGCCGAGCAGGCCGACCAGGAAGGCGGTCACCCAGATCATCGCCATCGACCGGGCCGAGCCGAGCAGGATCAGGGCGGCGGCGGTGCCGAAGAAGCAGATCAGCATGGTCAGGCGGCGCCCGACCCGGTCCGCCAGCCAGCCACCGCTGAGCTGGGCGGCGACGCTACCGGCTCCGACCGCGGCCGCGACGGCACCCGCCGTACCGGCCGACAGGTGGCGGTCGTGGGTCAGGTAGAGGACCAGGAACGGCTGCACGAAGCTGCCGAGCCGGTTGACGAGCTGGCAGACCCAGAGCGCCCAGAAAGCCCTCGGCAGGGCGGCGGGCGCAGGGGACTCGACGGCGACGGCACTCATGGTGACAACTCTCCCGGTGAGCTCGGGCAGTGTCGAACATTAGGCACAGGACTAATCGAGGGGTAGCCTGCCCAGGTGATCACGATCAGCCTGAACGCCGGCGATGTCGGCCGGATCCGGTTCGCGCTCTCACCGGTGTGGGAGGCAGTGACCAGTGTTCGGGCGCTCAGCAACAACACCGCGCGCAGTGTGCACGGGCCGTGGCTGCAGAAGGTGCGGCCGATCATCGAGGGCCCGGATCTGACGTTGCTGAGGGCACTCATTCCGCCGGCCGGGTACATCCCCGACTTCATGACGCCGGCGCCACCCCGCCGGTCGACCAGCCTGGAGTCGGGCCTGGCCGCGATCGCCGCCACACCACACCATTTGGTGGTCAACGAGATCGGCCAGGTACAGGCAGACAATCCACATCCCCTGCTGCCGGACCTGATCGCCCACCCGGCCAAGGCGCTGGAGCTGATCACCTCATCGCTGGAGACGTACTGGCGGCGTGCGATCGAGCCCGACTGGCGACGGATGCGGTCGCTGCTGCAGGAGGATCTGGCCTTCCGGCTGGACGAGCTGGCCAGTGGCGGGCTGGAGCGGCTGTTCCGGAGCCTGCATCCATCCGTGCGCTTCACCGGCGATCGGATCGTGATCGAGCGGCCGTTCTGCTGCCACGGCGAACCGATGACCGGCCAGGGTGTGCTGCTGGTGCCGTGCGTGTTCAACTGGCCGGCCGCACTGGCGGTGACCGCGGCGCCGCACGTACCGACGATCACGTACCCGCCGCGCGGTCTTGGGCGCCTCTGGGAGGACCGGCAGGAGACGGCCGACTCGCCGCTCGCCGACCTGGTCGGGCGGACCCGGGCCGCGATCGTGAGTCACCTGGATCTGCCGATGTCGACGACGCATCTGGCCCATCAGCTCGGGGTGTCCGCGCCGACGTTGAGCGTGCACCTCGGCATCCTGCGGAACGCCGGTGTGGTCGATTCGCGCCGCGACGGCCGGACCGTGCTCTACTACCGCACCTCCCTCGGCAGCCAACTCCTGACCGCCGCCACTCCCTTGGCGTCTACGGCCTAACCGAAGCTGGGCGGGTCCACCTGGATTCGGACGGAGCCGGGGTTCTTCTTGGTCGTGCGCGCGGACTGGGCTTCCTTGAGCGAGCGCGCGAGGGCGGTGCCAGCCGATCGGGGCGTGCGGACAACGGCTCGGACTGTTTCGTCGTCGACGTCGACAGGGCCTAGAACCTCGAGGCCGGCCGTGGATGGGAGCAGCGGGCGCAGCCGGGTGATGAGGTCGGCGACCGCCTCGGCTGGGCCGGTGAGTTCGGCGAACTTGGCAGCTGGCGCGAGGCGCGCGGCCCGGCGTTCCTCAATCTCGCGCGTGGCAAAGCCTTCTGGGCTCCAGCGAACGACGGCCTGCAGCGGGAGCGCCGACGGCTCACCGACCAGGATGACTGTGCCGCCGTCGCGGGCGGGCCGGACCAGAGCCGCCGCGTTGAACCACCGCCGCACCGCCTCCTCCGGCGCGCGCAGATCCGGGCGGGCGAGCATCAGCCACGTGTCGAGCAGCAGCGCCGCGCTGTAGCCTCCCTCCGCGACCGGCTCCGCGCCCGGCGTACTGACGATGAGCGCCGGTTTGTCCGGCACGGCGTCCAGCACGTTGTCGCCCCCCGACGTACGAACCACCAATCCGGGAAAGGCTCGCCCCAACTCCTCCGCCGTACGACGGGCTCCCACGACAGCAGCGCGCATGCGGGTGTCACCACACTCCGGGCAACGGTGATCTGCCGCAGGCCGTCCGCAGATGCTGCAACTCGCCGGCCCGGCTCCCCCGGTACGACGCAACGTCCCGCCGCACGTCGAACACCGCGACGGCGCTCGGCACGTCTGACACACCAGGCTCGGTAGATACCCGGCCCGCGGAACCTGCACCAGCACCGGACCGGACCGCAGCCCCTCCCGGGCGATCTCGAAGGCCCGATGCGGCAGCCGTGCCGCGCGAGCCGCCGGGTCGCGGGCCAGATCCGTGTCCGACTCCCCCGCGATGTGCACCGCCGGAGCCGCTGCCCGGATCACACTCCGGTCCGCGATCAGCTCGTGCGCGAAGCCTGACTCGATCAACGCCGCCGAGTCCACCGACCGCGCGAACCCACCGACCAACGCCGCACACTTCTGCCGGAACGCCCGCAGCAGCAACACCTCACGAGCATGCGGGTACGGCGCCCGCGGCTCGGCGTACGAGTCGTCACCGTCGTCCCACAACGCGACCAGCCCAAGGTCCGCCACCGGGGCGAACGCGGCAGCCCGCGTCCCGATCACCACCCGCGCGCACCCCCGCAACGCCGCGAGGAAGGCGCGGTAGCGAGCGGTCGGCCCGAGATCCGCCGACAGTGTGACGAACCCCGCCTCCCCGAGCACCGCCGTACACGCCGCCGCCAGCCGCTCGAGATCACGCGCATCCGGCGCCAACAGCAACGCACCCCGCCCCGACGCCGCACACACAGCCGCGGCCTGGGCGAACGCGAGCGGCCAATCAGCCCCGGGTACGGCGGTCCAGATCGCGCGCGGCGACTCCGATCGCGCGATCGCGTCCAGGAACCCAGCCGGGTACTGCGACCACTCGGAGCGCGAGGTGGACACCGGTGGCGGCGCGGGCTGGTTGCACCGCAGCGCCTCGCCCTCGACCTTCGCGTGGCGGGGCGGCACCGCCAACCGCGTCACGTCCGCGAACACTCCGGCGTACCGATCGGCGACCGCGCGGCAGAGGTCCGCGATCTCCGGCGTCAGCACCTGCTCCGGCGACACGACCTTCCGGATCCGGACGAGCTTGCCCTCATGGTCGGACGACTCGAGCCGCTCCAGCACGAACCCGTCCAGATCCTTGCCGGCGAAGCGCACCTTCACCCGGGCACCGGGCTGCGCCGCCGCGGCCAGATCCTCCGGCACGAGATAGTCGAACGGCCGGTCGAGATGAGGCAACGACACATCGACCGCGATCCGGGCCACCGGCAACGTCTCGGTGATGCCGGCCGGCTCCTTGATGCGGGACTTGCGAACGGTGTCCCGCAGCAGTGTCAGCTGCTCCGGCGAGTCCCCGTTCGATGTCACCGGGAAACTCTAGTCCGGTGGGACGACAGTGCGGGTGAGCACTGCCGTCCCCCTGTGGACAACTACTTGTTGATCGCGGCCTTCAGCGCCTCGACCCGGTCGGTCCGCTCCCAGGTGAAGTCCTCGCCGGTGCGGCCGAAGTGGCCATTGCGGGCGGTCTGGGCGTAGATCGGCCGGAGCAGGTCCAGGTCGCGGATGATCGCGGCCGGACGCAGGTCGAACACCTCGCGGACCGCGTCGGCGATCTTGTCCACCGGCACTGACTCGGTGCCGAAGGTGTCGACGTAGAAACCGACCGGCGCGGCCTTGCCGATCGCGTACGCGACCTGGCACTCGACCCGGTCGGCCAGCCCGGCGGCGACGATGTTCTTCGCCACCCAGCGCATCGCGTACGCCGCGGAGCGGTCCACCTTCGACGGGTCCTTGCCGGAGAACGCGCCACCACCGTGCCGCGCCATCCCGCCGTAGGTGTCGATGATGATCTTGCGGCCGGTCAGTCCGGCGTCACCCATCGGGCCGCCGACCTCGAACCGGCCGGTCGGGTTCACCAGCAGCTTGTAGCCGGTCGAGTCGATGTCGAACTGCTCGAGCACCGGGTCGACCACGTGCTTCTTGATGTCCGGCGTCAGCATCGAGTCCAGGCTGATGTCGGCCGCGTGCTGGCTGGACACCACGACAGTGTCGATCCGGACCGCCTTGTCACCGTCGTACTCGACCGTGACCTGGGTCTTGCCGTCCGGCCGCAGGTACGCCAGCGTGCCGTCCTTGCGGGCCTCGGACAGCCGCTCGGACAGCCGGTGCGCGATGGTGATCGGCAGCGGCATCAACTCGGGCGTCTCGTTCGACGCGTAGCCGAACATCAGGCCCTGGTCGCCCGCCCCCTGCAGGTCCAGCGCGTCCTCCGACGCGTCCGAGCGCGTCTCGTACGCCGTGTCGACACCCTGGGCGATGTCGGGCGACTGACTGCCGATGGCAATCTGCACCCCACAGGACGCGCCGTCGAAGCCCTTCAGCGACGAGTCGTAGCCGATCTCGAGGATGCGTGCCCGCACGATCCCCGGGATGTCGACGTACGCCGTCGTGGTGACCTCACCCGCGACGACGACCAGCCCGGTGGTGATCAACGTCTCCACCGCGACCCGGCTGCGCGGGTCCTCGGCCAGCAGGGCATCGAGAATGGAGTCGCTGATCTGGTCAGCGATCTTGTCCGGGTGACCTTCGGTCACGGACTCGGACGTGAAAAGGCGCCTCGCCACAGTTCTCCCTCGGATTCCTCTTGTGCCACGCGGCTGTCTGCGGCAGCCGTGCGATCCCCCCGATGCACCGACGGTTGGCGATGCATCTTGGGAAGTATGCCAGCAGTTGCCGCCCGCGTCCCGGCGACCCTCCGAATTCATCCACTATACGGGATTCGCGGCCATATCGTGGACGGAGGGTCGAGTCTCAGGCGTGCGGACCGACCGCGACGTCGCCCACGGTGAGCGACGGTGTGCAAGCCAGGATCGCAGCCGACCGGTCCACCTCGGCTTCGAGCTGCCGGCGTCGGGTGCGGTTGAGGGAGGTGAGCACCTCGACGGTGACGTGCACCGTCCGGCCGGCCTTCTTGTGGTGCCAGACGCCCGCGACGATGCCGTCGATCAGCACGAGCGGGTAGTTGCCGGCCTGGCCGCGGGCGAGTGCCCGGGTGAAGGCCTTGCCCGGGAACAACAGCTCTCTCGGGTAGCTGCCGACGCCGTACGCATCGAAGTACGGCAGCAGCCTGACGCCTCGCGGCGGTCGGTCGTCGAAGTCACCGTCGCCTGGTGCGTGCCAGGCGGGCCGGCCGTCGAGCCGCACCTGCGGGAGGCCGGCGAAGTACGGCTTGACGAAGGTCGGCGTGGTGTTGAGCCAGCGGGCGAACTGCTGCGGCGTCGCCGGTCCGTAGGAGTGCAGGTAGCGGTGGAGAAGCTCGGTGAGCGCTGCGTCGCCTTTCGTCGGCTCGAAGGGCTGGAAGCGGTGCGGGTTCGAGTACGTCGTCTTGCGGCCTCGGTTGGGTCCGTAGCAGAGGACGCCGGCGTTGGCCGCCACCGAGATCGCCTGCCGCCACCGTGGCCAGTAGCCCTGGAACGCCGGCATCACCAGGTCACCCGCCCAGGACCCAGTACGCCGTACGACCTCGTCGGAGAGCTCGTCGACGGACAGGTCGTCGTGAGCGAGCGCTTCACCGATAGCGGCGATGACTTCCGCGGTCTGCTCCGGAGTCATCCGCATGAAGGGCGGCGCGAGCCCGGTCGGCAGAGCGGAGAGCGCCCCGGTCCACATCGGGAGATCGTCCAACGGCAGAAGATGCACGGTCCCGCGTGGCCCGAACGTCTTCACGAGTCCGTCGGCCTGCTGCACCGTCTCCCGCGTGGCATCCGCGAGCCGGAGAGCCACTGACATCTCCCCCGCCGACAACACCTGGGCATGCGCCCCACACATCGCCCGTACGACGTCGACCGGAGTGGCACCGGGGTCGGTCAGGTGGTGTCGCTTCATCCGCCGGGCGACGACGGCCTGCCAGCTGATCTCCATACCCCGACGCTAACCGCCGAACCGGACAGATCCTGTCCTCTACTTCCAGTGAGCCGCGACCAGGTTCCAGATCACTCCGGCCAGCGCGTCTTTGCTGCCGGACGGGAACGGGAGGGCGCCGCCATCGCGGTCGAGGATGACGGCGTCGTTCAGGTCGCTGCCGAAGACCTTGCCGCCGGAGACGTCGTTGACGACCAGCAGGTCGCAGCCCTTGCGCTCCAGCTTGGCGCGGCCGAGCTCCAGGACCGAGTGCTCCGCGTCGCCGGTCTCGGCGCCGAAGCCGACAATCACCTGGTTCGCCCGGCGGCGGTCGTGCGAGACCGTCTGCAGGATGTCCACGTTCTGCACCAGGTTGACCGTGGGGACCGCACCGTCCTCGGTCTTCTTGATCTTGTGCTCGGCGACCTCGGCCGGACGGAAGTCGGCCGGGGCGGCCGCCATCACGATCGCGTCCGCGTCCGCGGCGCGACCAGTGATCTCGTCGTACAGATCGCCGGTGCTGACGACCGGGACGACCTGGACGCCGGCCGGATCGGGCAGTTCGGAGTTCGCCGCGACCAGAGTGACCTTGGCGCCGCGCGCGGCGGCGATCCGGGCCAGGGCGTAGCCCTGCTTGCCGGACGAGGAGTTGCCGAGGTAGCGGACCGGGTCGAGGTGTTCGCGGGTCCCGCCGGCGCTGACCAGGACGTGCTTGCCGGTGAGGTCGGCGACCTCATGACCGGCGGCACGGGCGGCCTCGTCGGCGAGCATCAACTGGCTGATCGCGAAGATCTCCGACGGCTCGGGCAGCCGGCCGCGGCCGGTGTCCGTGCCGGTGAGCCGGCCGACGGCCGGGTCGAGCACGGTGATGCCACGCGACCGCAGGGTGGCGACGTTCGCCTGAGTGGCCGGGTGCTCCCACATCTCGGTGTGCATCGCGGCGGCGAACAGGATCGGGCAGCGCGCGGTCAGCAGCGTGTTGGTGAGCAGGTCGTCGGCCAGGCCGTGGGCGGCCTTGGCGATCAGGTTGGCGGTGGCCGGAGCGACCACGACGAGCTCGGCGGCCTTGCCGATCCGGACGTGCGGAACCTCATGCACGTTGTCGAACGGATCGGCCGTCACCGGCTGACCGGACAGTGCGGCCCAGGTCGCCGCACCGACGAACTCCAGCGCGCCCGCCGTCGGGACCACCCGCACACTGTGCCCGGACTCGGTCAGCCGTCGCAGCAGGTCACAGACCTTGTACGCAGCGATACCGCCGCCCACTCCGAGCACCACATTCGGCCGGCCCACGCCGGCGGACCCGGTCGCCATCGCCCGAGAACTACTCGGACTTCTCCGCGGCGGCGGCTTCCGCCTCGGCCTCGGGGTCGATGTCGGTGCAGGTCAGCACACCCTCGTTGATCTCGCGCATCGCGATCGAGAGCGGCTTCTCCTGCACGTGGGTCTCGACCAGCGGACCGACGTACTCGAGCAGGCCTTCGCCCAGCTGCGAGTAGTAGGCGTTGATCTGCCGCGCCCGCTTGGCCGAGTACAGCACCAGCTTGTACTTGGAGTCGGTGCGGGTGAGCAGGTCGTCGATCGGCGGGGACGTGATGCCGATGGCGACGGGCTGGTTGCCAGACAAGGTCAGCTCTTTCCAGAGATGGAGGGTGATCGAATCAACTTTACCAACTGATCAGCGGCTTCCCGAACCGACGCGTTCACGATCGTCGCGTCGAACTCCTTCTCGGCGGCCAGTTCGACGGTCGCGGTCTCGAGCCGGCGCTCCCGCTCCTCGGGAGTCTCGGTGCCGCGGAAGACCAGGCGCCGGACCAGTTCGTCCCAGCTCGGCGGGGCCAGGAAGACGAACTGCGCCTCCGGCATCGACTCGCGGACCTGGCGGGCACCCTGCAGGTCGATCTCGAGCAGGGCCGGCCGGCCCTCGGCCAGTTTGTCGAGCACCGGCTGCTTCGGAGTGCCGTAGCGGGCCGCCTTGTGCACCACCGCCCACTCCAGCAACTCACCGTCGGCGATCATCCGGTCGAACTCGGCGTCGGACACGAACAGGTAGTGCACGCCGTGCACCTCGTTCGGCCGGGGCTTGCGGGTCGTGGCCGAAACGGAGATCCAGATGTCCGGGTAGCGCTCCCGGACGTCGGCGGCCACCGTGCCCTTCCCGACTGCCGTCGGCCCGGCCAGTACGGTCAGCACAGCTCCCCCGGTCGTCGACCTGCCGGTCCGGCCGGAGCCGGCCGGGTTGTCTGTCTGGTTCCTCGGGTGCGTGGTCATCGTCACACCAGTGTCCAACGAGCCGGGGAGAACTTCGGTTCGGCTCACTCGGCGAATTCGCGCTCGAGCGCGGCGATCTGGTTCGAGCCGAGGCCGCGCACCCGCCGCGTCTCCGAGATCCCCGCCCGCTCCATGATCTGCTGGGCGCGGACCTTGCCCACGCCGGGGATGCACTGCAGCAGCGCGCTCACCCGCATCTTGCCGATCACGTCGTTCGTCTGCCCCTCGTGGAGCACCTCCGTCGGAGACGCTCCCGAATGCCGGATCCGGTTCTTGATCTCGGCTCGTTCACGCCGCGCCGCCGCGGCCTTGTCCAGAGCCGCCGCTCGCTGCTCCGGGGTCAAAGAAGGAAGTGGCACCGTTTCACCTGTCCCGTTGTGTGGCTTCGCAAGGGAACCTAACACGGCCACGGGCGCCTCCAGCGCCCAATCGGGGCATGTCAAGGCCCCCTGCGCGCACAGTCACCGGCCGGGCGGCGGATTGGACCGATCAGAGGGTCAGTTCAGCGCCGGGACGTCGACCTTGCAGGAGTCCTTCGCGTGCGTGCTGATCGCCTTGTACGCCGTCATGACGGTGCCGGTCTCCTTGCTCAGGCGAGCCAGTTCGACCCGGTCCGAGCCCGCCTTCTGGGCCTTCTCGGCGAAGCCGACCACGACGCCCCAGTCGTCCTTCACGTCCGCGGGGGCGGAATCGCGCAGCTTCTTGGCGTCCTCGAGGATCTTCACGTAGTCGGCCGGCTTCTGCGGGTCGACGTTCACCGCGTTGGCGGCGTACCCGGCGAGGTCGACGCAGTAGGCCTGCTCCTCGGTGCAGGCGGTCAGCGTGGCGGTACCGGCGATGACGGTTGCGGCCAGGGCGAGGGTGCGCTTCATGCCTGCCGAGGCTACCGGCGGTGATCAAATCATCAGAAACGAATACTTTCCGCAGCCGCGCCGACCGGACGGCGCCGAAGAGGACGGCGGGGACGGCCGCCGTCCTGGCGGGTCAGCCGTCGATGGTGACCTTGCAGGTGTCCTTGGCCTGCTTGCCGATCGCCTCCATCGCGGGGGTGATCTTCTCGCCGTCGCTCTTGGCCAGCTCGGTCAGCTTGTCCATGTCGCCGTTCGCGTCCTGGGCTTTCTCGGCGTAGTCGAGCACGATCTTCCAGTCGTCCTTCAGATCGTCCGGCGCCGACTTGGACACCTTCTTCGCCTCGTCGAGCATCTTGCCGACCGCCTCGGAGTCCTTGATGTCGAGGTTCTTGGCCGCCTCGGCGTAGTTCTGGAGCTCGCTGCAGTAGTCGCCACCCGAGCACGCCGTCAGCGCGCCGACACCCATGGTCATTACCGCCGCGAGGGCCGCCACCTTACGCAATTGCATTCCTTACTCTGCTGCGAGGAGACCGTCACTCCCCGTCAGCGGACACCCTTCCGGACGGCGGGGTCAAACGGCCGGACCAGGATCGCGACGGCGTTCGCGGTCACGATCACCGCGATGGCGATCCAGTCGATCGGGCCGAGGTGCTGATCGAGCACGACCAGGCCGACCAGGGCGGCCAGCACTGGGTTCACGCTCATGAAGACGCCGAAGAACTGAGCCGGCACCCGGCGCAGCGTCAGCAGGTCCACCAGGAACGGGACCGCCGACGACAGCACCCCGGCGACCAGCGAGTACGACACCGCCGCAACCGTCGGTGGGTGCTGCCAGAGCACGAACACACCGATCGGCACGTACACCAGAGCGGACACCCCCGCCGCCGCGGCCGATCCGGTCGCGCCTGGCAGCTCGCGCCCGACGACCCCGTTCAACAGGATGTAGCAGGCCCAGCAGACTGCGGCGAGCAATCCGAGCCCGATGCCGAGGTAGTCCGATGTCGCCTGCGGCCGAGTCAGCAGCAGGACCGCGGGTGCGGCAGTCAGCGCACACAGCAGATCGACCATCCGCCGCGATCCGATCAACGCGACCGCCAACGGCCCCAGGAACTCCAGCGTCACCGCCAGCCCGAGGCCGATCCGGTCGATCGCCGTGTAGAGCGACAGGTTCATCACCGCGAACACGGCGGCCAGCGCCAGCACCGCCCGCCATTGCCGCCTGGTGATCGTCCGCAGCTTCGGCCGACCGACCGCGAGCAGCACCGCCCCGGCCATCCACTGCCGGACGGCCACCACGCTGACCGGTCCGATGACCGGAAAGGCGAGCGCGGCGACTGACGCACCCACCTGTGTCGACAGCCCGCTCCCGAGCATCATCGCTACCCCACCCAGCCGACCTCTCTCCATGCTCAGAGGTTCCGTGCCGCCGCGCCTCCGGCAAAATGCATCGGCGCAGCGATCTATACGCTGGGGTTATGGATCTCGAGCTCCGGCACCTGCGGTGCCTGGTCACCGTGGTGGACACCGGGACGTTCACCGACGCGGCGATCGAGCTGGGCGTCTCGCAGGCCGCGGTGTCGCGGAACCTCTTGGCGCTGGAGGGCCGGCTGGGTGTTCGGCTGCTGCACCGGACGAGCCGGTCAGTGACGCCGACGACCGCGGGCGTGCAGGTGCTGGCACGGGCTCGCCAGATCCTCAACGACGTCGACGAGTTGGTGGCTGAGGCGACGACCGGGCACACGCGGTTGCGGATTGGGCATGCGTGGTCGGCGATGGGACGTCATACGGCCGAGTTCCAGCGGCGATGGGCCGCCGAGCATCCAGAGATCGAACTGCAGCTGATCCGGACCAACACGTCGACCGGCGGACTCGCCGAAGGACTGTGCGATCTCGCAGTCGTCCGCACCCACATCGACCTGCGCCGGTTCGCGCACGCCACAGTCGCCCAGGAAAGCCGGTACTGCGCCCTGCCCGCCGACGACCCGCTCGCCTGCAAACGCACGGTCACCCTCGACCAACTCCGCGACCGCGTCCTGGTGATCGACCGAAGGACCGGCAGTACGACGGCCGACCTCTGGCCCGAGGAAGCACGCCCACGGATCGAGTACACGCACGACGTCGACGACTGGCTGTCCGCCATCGCCTCCGGCCGTTGCGTCGGCGTCACACCGCAGGCGACGACAACGCAGTACCGCCGGGACGGTGTCGTCTACCGTCCGCTCCGCGACGCGCCGCCGGTCGACGTCCACCTGATCTGGCACCGTCAGGACCCGCACCCCGCGACCCAGGCTGCAGTCGACCTACTGTCCGGCCTGTATCAGGAGTCCAAGAGCTCGACCAGCTGACGGCGGTCGTTCACGCGGCCCCAGAAGACCTCCCGGACCTGCTCGATCCCGCCCACCGGCCAGCGCTCGGCGACCCGCTTCACGTCCGGATCCTCGATCGCCGCAGCGAGCGCGCCCGGGAAGTCGGCCCAGACCACCCTGAACGGCCGCCCACACATCCGCTCCACTCCGAGCTCCAGTGGCGGCGTAATCTCCAGCCGGTTGTGGAGCTCCCCCACTGCCCGGTACGCCGCCATCAGCGCCTCCTCACGCTCCTGCCACGAAGTAGCCCGCAGCACGTCGCGCAACATCGGGCCCACCGTCGGGCCGCACGACAGCCGGCTGAACGCCGTACCGAACCACTTCCGGTACGGCGCGTAGTCCCGCTCCAGCAGGAAACACAAGTGCATCAGGTCCTGCACGAGCTGCGCCCCGATCACCGCCGACCCGAGCTCGTCCCCGACGTACCCGGCTCGCCCGATCAGATTCATTTCCGGATGGACCCGCCACCAGGCCGCGATCATCAGGTAATACCAGACATCGCGCGGGTAATACGCCAGCCGATCGCGCACACCCTGCAACCCGATCTCGTCATGAAAGACACCACCGGCCGTCTGCATTCGCAGGATCTGCTCCGGGAATGTCAGCCAATCCCGGACAGTGAGTTCCTGATCCGGATCGAATCCCAACTGCTTCTGGTAGTACGACCGGAGCGTGTGGACCTCGACGAAGGAGGGTCGCCCCTCGAACTCGTCCGGCACCTCCGGCTCCAGCGTGACGCCGTCCTGAACGAACAGCAGCGCCCGGGGCTCCCAGTTGTGGTCCCCCGACATCTCGTCGTCGAACCCGAGCACCTCCGAGCCGCGTCCCATCAGCCCCGCACTGTGTGGCACGTCGACCACCGGTCGCACCTTCTCCTGATAAAACCGCCGGCTCAACTCCAACCCAGAAATGAACATGCCGAAAAGATCGCACGCCAGAGCCACGGAATACAAGAAAAAACACCAAATGGCGCGAAATCCATCGCGCCATTTGGTAAATCAAATTCTACCGAACAAATCGGCCTTTGTCAGTAACCCAGCACCGTCCGGAACGCATCGTTGGCGCGGTCGGCCGCATCCTGCAACGCACCAGCGCCCGGACCGGCACCGAGGATCTCCCGCGAGCTGGACGGTACGACGTTCCGCACCGCCGCCCCGAACACGGCGGCCAGGCCCTCGGCGGTGCCGCCCTGGGCGCCGAGCCCGGGCGCCAGCAGCGGACCGTTGATGTCGAGGACCTCCTCGGTCGGCTTGATGGTCGCGCCAACGACCGCACCGAACGACCCCAGCCTCTCAGCGCCGGCGTTGAGCGACCGCAGCCCGTCCAGTACGGCGCCCGCCACCGTCGGACCGTCCGCGGTCCGGGCCGACTGGAACTGCGGTCCCTCCGGATTCGACGTCAACGCGAGCACGAACAGACCGGCGCCGGACTCCCGGGCCACATCGATGGCCGGCTGCAGCGACCCGAACCCGAGGTACGGGCTGACTGTCAACGCGTCGCACGCGAGCGGCGCCTTCTCCGCCAGGTACGCCGCCGCGTACCCATCCATGGTCGAGCCGATGTCACCGCGCTTGGCGTCGATGATGACCAGCGCACCGGCCTCCCGCAGCCGGATCGTCGCCTGCTCGAGAACGGCGATCCCGGCCGAGCCGAACCGCTCGAAGAACGCCGACTGCGGCTTGAACACCGCGACCCGGTCCGCCAGCGCGTCCACTACGCCGTACGTGAACGACGCGAGGCCGTCCGGGTCGTCGGGCAGATCCCAGGCGGCCAGCAGATGCGCGTGCGGGTCGATGCCCACGCACAGCGGGCCGCGGGTGTCCATGGCTGCCCGGAGCCGGGCGCCGAAGGGTTGGTTGCTCATCTCACTCCCCGATTGATCTGACGGACAAGGCCGGGGCCGCGGTAGATCAGCCCGGTGTAGATCTGGACGAGACTGGCTCCGGCGTCGAACAGCCGGGCCGCGTCGGCGGAGTCGAGAATGCCGCCGACACCGATGATCGGCAGGGTTCCCCCGGTCTCCGCATGGATGTGGGCGACCGTCTTGGCCGCCGTCTCGGTCAGCGGCCGCCCGGACAGGCCGCCGGTCTCGGATGCCAGCGGGTGCGACTCCACCCCGGGCCGTCCGATCGTGGTGTTGGTGGCGATGATGCCGGCAATGCCGACCTCGGTGCAGACCTGCAGCAGTTCGTCGATCGCCGACGCGGTCAGGTCCGGCGCGATCTTCACCAGGATCGGCTTCCCGTCCAGACCGCCGACGCTCAACGACGAAGCCTCGGCCCGCAGCGCCGTCAGCAGCTCGCGGAGGTGCCCGGCATCCTGCAGGGAGCGCAGCCCCGGCGTATTCGGCGACGACACATTGACCGCGAAGTAGTCGCCGTACCGGTAGAGCCGCCGCAGCGACGTCACGTAGTCCTCGACGGCATCCTCGAGCGGGGTCACCTTCGACTTCCCGATCGAGACGCCCAGCGGATAGCCGAGCGGTCCGTACGCCGCGAGCCGGGCAGCGAGTGCCTCGGAGCCCAGGTTGTTGAACCCCATCCGGTTGATCACGGCCTCGTGCTCGACCAGCCGGAACAGCCGCGGCTTCTCGTTCCCGGGCTGCGGGTGCGCGGTGACGGTGCCGACCTCGACGAATGCGAACCCGAGCGCCCGCCAGGCCGGCAGTGCGATCCCGTTCTTGTCCATGCCCGCGGCCAGGCCGACAGCACCCGGGAAGCGCACTCCGAAGACTGTCCGCTCCGAGCCGGTCTGGAAACGCGACATCAAGCGGACGGCACCCGGAACGCGGCCCAGCCGTCGCAGGGCGTTGAGCGTCTGCTCGTGCGCGACCTCGGCGTCGCCCTTCCCCAGCCGGTACAGGACCGGCCGGACGACGCGGCTATACACCGCGGATCCTCGGCACCCAGTCCTGCAGCGACCGTACGCCGATGTCACCGGCCCGCTGCGCCTCGATCCCCTGCACCGCGGCCGCCAGCCCCTGCACCGTGGTGATGCACGGGATGTTCCGGGCCACCGCGGCACTGCGGATCTCGTATCCGTCCAGCCGGGGCGAACCGCCCTGGGTGATCCCGATCGGGGTGTTGACGATCAGGTCGAGTTCGCCGTCGTGGACCATCTGGACGATGGTCGGCTCGCCGTTCGGGCCCGGACCCTGACTGTTCTTGCGGACCGTGATCGCCTCGACCCCGTTGCGGCGCAGTACGTCGGCCGTCCCGTCGGTCGCGTAGATCTCGAAGCCCAGATCGGCCAGCCGCTTCACCGGGAAGATCATGTGCCGCTTGTCCCGGTTCGCCACCGACACGAACACCTTGCCGGCGCCCGGCAGCGGCTGCGACGCCCCTGCCTGCGACTTGGCGAACGCCGTACCGAACGTGTCGTCGATGCCCATCACCTCACCGGTCGAGCGCATCTCCGGCCCGAGCACAGTGTCCACCGACCGGCCGTCGACGGTCCGGAACCGGTTGAACGGCATCACGGCTTCCTTCACCGCGATCGGCGTGGACGTCGGCAGCGTCCCGCCGTCGCCCTCGGCCGGCAGCATGCCCTCGTCGCGCAGCGACGCGATCGTGGCACCGAGCATCACCCGGGCCGCCGCCTTCGCCAGCGGCGTCGCGGTCGCCTTCGACACGAACGGCACCGTCCGGGACGCCCGCGGGTTCGCCTCCAGCACGTACAGCACGTCACCGGCGAGCGCGTACTGCACGTTCAACAGACCCCGTACGCCGACGCCGCGCGCGATCGCCTCGGTCGACTGGCGGATCTTCTCGATGTCCGCGTTCCCGAGCGTGATCGGCGGCAGCGCGCAGGACGAGTCACCGGAGTGCACCCCGGCCTCCTCGATGTGCTCCATCACGCCACCGAGGAACAACTCCTCGCCGTCGAACAGCCCGTCGACGTCGATCTCGACCGCGTCGTCGAGGAACCGGTCGATCAGCACCGGATGCTCCCACGATCCTGTGCCACCGCTCAGCCGTCCCAGCGCCGCGGTCAGTTCGGCCTCGCTGTAGACGATCTCCATCCCGCGGCCGCCCAGCACGTACGACGGCCGCACGAGCACCGGGAACCCGATCTCCTCGGCGACCTCACGCGCCTCGTCGGCCGACATCGCCGTACCGTGCTTCGGCGCCGGCAGCGCCGCGTCCGCGAGCACCTTCCCGAACGCGCCCCGCTCCTCGGCCAGGTGGATCGCCTCCGGCGACGTACCCACGATCGGTACGCCGGCATCCGCGAGCCGCTGGGCCAGACCCAGTGGCGTCTGCCCGCCGAGCTGCACGATCACCCCGGCGACCGGTCCGGCCTGCATCTCGGCGTACACGATCTCGAGCACGTCCTCGCAGGTGAGCGGCTCGAAGTACAGCCGGTCCGAGGTGTCGTAGTCGGTCGAGACCGTCTCCGGGTTGCAGTTCACCATCACCGTGCAGTAGCCCGCGTCGCGCAGCGCCATCGACGCGTGCACACAGGAGTAGTCGAACTCGATCCCCTGCCCGATCCGGTTCGGCCCCGACCCCAGGATCAGCACAGCCGGCTCGGTCCGCGGCGCGACCTCGGTCTCCTCGTCGTACGACGAGTAGTGGTACGGCGTCTCGGCCTTGAACTCGGCCGCACAGGTGTCGACCGTCTTGTAGACCGGCCGGATCCCGAGCGCCTGCCGGACCCCGCGGACGACGTCCTCCGTCAGCCCGCGGATCTCGGCCAGCTGCAGGTCCGAGAACCCGTGCCGCTTCGCCAGTCGCAGCACCTCCGGCGTGAGCCGCGGCGCGGCCGCGGTCTGCAGGGCGATCTCGTGGATCAGGTAGAGCTGGTCCACGAACCAGGGGTCGATCTTCGTCGCATCGAAGATCTGCTCCGGCGTCGCCCCGGCCCGGATCGCGTCCATGATGGTCCGCAGCCGGCCGTCGTGCGGCGTCTTGATGGCCTCCAGCAACGGTACGAGGTCGGTCGCGGGCGAGCCGGCCCAGGAGAACCGGGCCTCCGGCTTCTCCAGCGAGCGCAGCGCCTTCTGCAGTGCCTCGGTGTAGTTGCGGCCGATCGCCATCGCCTCGCCGACGCTCTTCATGTGCGTGGTCAGCGTGGCGTCCGCGGCCGGGAACTTCTCGAACGCGAACCGCGGCACCTTCACCACCACGTAGTCCAGCGTCGGCTCGAAGCTGGCCGGCGTCTGCCGGGTGATGTCGTTCGGGATCTCGTCCAGGGTGTAGCCGATCGCCACCTTCGCGGCGATCTTGGCGATCGGGAAGCCGGTCGCCTTGGACGCCAGCGCGGACGAGCGCGACACCCGTGGGTTCATCTCGATCACGATCAGCCGGCCGTCGGCCGGGTTCACCGCGAACTGGATGTTGCAGCCGCCGGTGTCGACGCCGACCTCGCGGATGATGCCGATGGCAAGATCCCGCATCACCTGGTACTCGCGGTCGGTCAGCGTCATCGCCGGCGCGACCGTGACCGAGTCGCCGGTGTGCACGCCCATCGGGTCGACGTTCTCGATCGAGCAGATGATCACGACGTTGTCGGCCTTGTCGCGCATCACCTCCAGCTCGTACTCCTTCCAGCCCAGGATCGACTCCTCGATCAGCACCTCGGTGGTCGGGCTGGCCTGCAGTCCGGCGCCCGCGATGCGGCGCAGGTCCGCCTCGTCGTACGCCATCCCGGAGCCGACGCCGCCCATCGTGAACGACGGCCGCACCACCAGCGGGTAGCCGAGCTCAGCCGCCGCACCGAACACGTCGTCCAGCGTGTGGCAGATCCGCGACCGCGCGACCTCCGCGCCGAGGTTCTCGACGATGTGCTTGAACGACTCGCGGTTCTCGCCGCGCTGGATCGCGTCGACCGACGCACCGATCAGCTCGACGCCGTACTTCTCCAGTACGCCGTTCTCGTGCAGAGCGATCGCCGCGTTCAGCGCGGTCTGGCCGCCCAGCGTCGCGAGCAGCGCGTTCGGGCGCTCCTTCTCGATCACCTTCTCGACGTACTCCGGAGTGATCGGCTCGACGTAGGTGGCGTCGGCGAACTCCGGGTCCGTCATGATCGTGGCCGGGTTGGAGTTGACCAGGACGACCCGGAACCCCTCCTCGCGCAGCACCCGGCAGGCCTGGGTGCCGGAGTAGTCGAACTCGCAGGCCTGACCGATCACGATCGGGCCGGAGCCGATCACCAGGACCGACTCGATGTCTGTACGCCGCGGCATCAGGCCCGCCCTTCCATCAGCTGAACGAACCGGTCGAAGAGGTACGCGGAGTCGTGCGGACCCGCCGCCGCCTCAGGGTGGTACTGCACCGAGAACGCCAGCACCCGGCCGTCCTTCCCGGTGAGCTTCAGCCCTTCGACCACGTTGTCGTTGAGGGAAACATGGCTGACTTCAGCCGTTCCATAGTCGGTCTCGACCGTCTGCTCGATCGGCGCGTCCACCGCGAAGCCGTGGTTCTGCGCCGTGATCTCCACCTTGCCGGTGGCCCGGTCGAGCACCGGCTGGTTGATCCCGCGGTGCCCGTACTTGAGCTTGAACGTGCCCAGTCCGAGCGCCCGGCCGAACACCTGGTTGCCGAAACAGATCCCGAAGTACGGCTTGCCCCGCTGCAGCAGGGCCTTGAGCAGGTCCGTCGGGTGCTCGGTGGTCTCGGGGTCGCCCGGGCCGTTGCTCATGAAGATGCCGTCCGGGTTCACCGCCAGCACCTCCTCCAGCGTCGCGGTGGCCGGCAGGACGTGTACCTCGATGCCGCGCTCGGCCATCCGCTTCGGCGTCATCGACTTGATCCCGAGGTCGAGCGCGACCACGGTGAACCGCTTCTCGCCGTCGGCCGGGATCACGTAGGGCTCGAACGTGGTGACCTCGGAGGCAAGGTCCGCACCGACCATCGGTGGCTGCTGCAGGACCTTGTCCAGCAGCGCGTCCGGGTCGAGGATCTCGGTGGAGATCCCGGCCCGCATCGCGCCGCGCTCGCGCAGGTGCCGGGTCAGTGCCCGGGTATCGATGCCGGAGATCCCGACGATGCCCTGGCCCTTGAGTTGGTCGTCCAGCGAGCGCGTGGCGCGCCAGTTCGACGGCACCCTGGCCGGGTCGCGAACGACGTACCCGGCGACCCAGATCCGCTGCGACTCGTCGTCCTCGTCGTTCACGCCGGTGTTGCCGATGTGCGGTGCGGTCTGGGTGACGATCTGGCGGTGGTACGACGGGTCGGTCAGCGTCTCCTGGTAGCCGGTCATCCCGGTGGTGAACACCGCCTCGCCGAACGTCTCGCCGGTCGCCCCGTACGACGTACCGGTGAATGACCGGCCGTCCTCCAGGACCAGCAGTGCGGGCTGGCTCATCTTTGCTCGACTCCGATCAGGGTCGCGATGGTTTCGGTCAGCGGTGCGGTGTCTGCCTTGCGGCGGGGACGGAAGCCGGTGTCGAGCTCGCGACCGTCGTGGTTCCAGGTGACCACCACCAGGCCGGACTTCTCCGCGGTCACCTTGCCGGCGATGCCACGGTCGGTCCGGACGGCGGTCAGGTGGTCCGCGGGGATGAACACATCCGCCGCGCCCTGCCGGTGGAAGATCAGGCCGGCCTCGCTGACGGCCAGGTCCGCGATACTGCGGACGCCCAGTTCGTGCACGGCGATCCGGTCCATCCAGTCGCCGGCCGAGGTGGTGGCGACGTAGATGCCCTCCACGCCCCGTTGATTGAACAAGTTCTTGTCGTTCTCGGGCACTGCGGGCAGCGGTGCCAGCTCGGCCTGCCGGGCCTGGCGGTTCCGCCAGCCCCGGAGCATGCCGTAGTACGCCAGCGCGAGCACCAGCAGCGTGCCGAGGATGCCCAGGAAGGCCTTCACCGGGCCGGCTTTCCGTCCAGGACGGTCGGCGTACCGCGCAGGAACGTGGCCACCACCCGGCCCGGCAGGGTCATCCCCCCGAACGGCGAGTTCCGCGACAGCGACGCCGACTCCGCCGGTACGACGGTCCGCTCGACCGCCGGATCGATCAGTACGACGTTCGCCGGGGCACCGGCCTCGAGCGGAGGGCCGTGGTCACCGATCTGGCCGATCTCGGCCGGGCGGTAGCTCATCCGGTCGGCCACCTCGGCCCAGGTCAGCAGCTTGGTGTCGACCATCGCGTGCTGGACCACACTCAGCGCGGTCTCCAGACCGATCATGCCGGGCGACGCTGCGCTCCACTCGCAGTCCTTGTCCTCGATCGGGTGCGGCGCGTGGTCGGTGGCGACGATGTCGATCGTCCCGTCGGCCAGGCCCTCGCGGACCGCCTCGACGTCCTCCTTGGTCCGCAGCGGCGGGTTCACCTTGTAGACCGGGTTGTACGAGGCGGCCAGATCCTCGGTCAGCAGCAGGTGGTGCGGGGTGACCTCGGCGGTCACGTCGAGACCGCGTCGCTTCGCCGCCCGGACGATCTCCACCGAGCCCTTGGTGGACAGGTGGCAGATGTGCAGCTTCGAACCGACGTGCGCGTTCAGGAGGATGTCGCGAGCGATGATCGCCTCCTCCGCGACACTCGGCCAGCCGGTCAGGCCGAGGACGCCGGAGAGCGCTCCTTCGTTCATCTGCGCGCCCTGGGTGAGCCGCGGCTCCTGCGCGTGCTGGGCGATCACGCCGCCGAACGCCTTCACGTACTCCAACGCCCGGCGCATCAGCGCGGCGTCCCAGACACAGTCGCCGTCGTCGGAGAACACCCGCACGCGCGCGGCCGAGTCCGCCATCGCGCCCAGTTCCGCGAGCTGCGACCCCTGCCGGCCGACCGTGACCGCGCCGATCGGGAACACATCGGCGTACCCGCCCTCGCGGCCGAGGCGCCAGACCTGCTCGACGACGCCGGCGGTGTCGGCGACCGGGTCGGTGTTGGCCATCGCGAACACCGCGGTGAATCCGCCCAGCGCGGCGGCGCGGGTGCCGGTGAGGACGGTTTCGGCGTCCTCGCGGCCGGGCTCGCGCAGGTGCGTGTGCAGGTCGACCAGCCCGGGCAGCGCGATCAGGCCCTTGGCGTCGATCGTCTCCACGTCCGCCGGCGTCTCGAGGTTGGTGCCGACAGCAACGATCTCGCCGTTGTCGATCAGCAGGTCCGCCACCTCACCGCCGACGATCCTCGCTCCGGTGATCAGGTACGCGGTCATGCTGTGGGCTCCTCGTTGGTTTCGTTGCTTCCGGACAGCAGTAGGTACAGCACGGCCATGCGGATGGCCACTCCGTTGGTGACCTGCTCGACGATGACCGAGCGGGTCGAGTCCGCGACATCGGCGCTGATCTCCATGCCGCGGTTCATCGGGCCGGGGTGCAGCACGATCGCCTCGTCCGGCAACTGCGCCATCCGATGCACGTCGAGCCCGTAGCGGCGGGTGTACTCGCGAGCGCTCGGGAAGAACGCGTCGTTCATCCGCTCCCGCTGCACCCGCAGCATCATCACCGCGTCGCTCTTCGGCAGCGCCGCATCCAGGTCGTACGACGTGACACACGGCCAGCTCGTCATGTCGACGGGCAGCAGTGTCGGTGGCGCGACCACGGTGACGTCCGCGCCGAGCGTGGACAGCAGCAGCACGTTGGACCGGGCGACGCGGGAGTGCAGTACGTCGCCGACGATCGTGATCCGGCGACCCTCCAGCGAGCCGAGGTGACGGCGCATGGTGAACGCGTCGAGCAGCGCCTGGGTCGGGTGCTCATGGGTGCCGTCGCCCGCGTTGACCACCGAGCCGGTCATCCAGCCCGAGGTGGCGAGCAGGTGCGGCGCGCCGGACGAGCCGTGCCGGCAGACCACCCCGTCGGCGCCCATTGCCTGCAAGGTGAGCGCGGTGTCCTTCAGGCTCTCGCCCTTGCTCACACTGGAGCCCTTGGCGGAGAAGTTGATCACGTCGGCGGACAGCCGCTTGGCCGCCGCCTCGAACGAGATCCGGGTCCGGGTGGAGTCCTCGAAGAACAGGTTCACCACGGTCCGGCCGCGCAGCGCGGGCAGCTTCTTGATCGGGCGGTCGGCCAGCGACCGCATCTCCTCGGCGGTGTCCAGGATCAGGTGCGCCTCGTCCCGGCTCAGATCCCCCGCACTCAGCAGATGCCGCATCATGCCTTCGCCCCCGTTCCGGTCTTGTCCGCGATCAGGACCGCGTCGGCTCCGTCGTACTCGGTGAGGTGGACGGTGACGCGCTCGACCAGGGAGGTCGGCAGGTTCTTGCCCACGTAGTCGGCGCGGATCGGCAGTTCGCGGTGGCCGCGGTCGACCAGGACCGCGAGCTGGACCGCGCGTGGCCGGCCGATGTCGCCGATCGCGTCCAGCGCGGCCCGGATGGTGCGGCCGGAGAACAGCACGTCGTCGACCAGCACCACCACCTTGCCGTCGATGCCGCCGGGCGGGATGTCGGTGTGCTCCAGGCCACGGGGTGGTTTGAGCCGGATGTCGTCGCGGTACATGGTCACATCGAGTGACCCTGTCGGTACGCTCTGCCCCTCGACCGCCGCGATCCGGTCGGAGACACGCCGGGCCAGGCCGACGCCTCGGGTGGGGATGCCGAGCAGGACGACCGGGTCGGCACCGCGGTTGCGCTCGAGGATCTCGTGCGCGATCCGGGTCAATGCCCGGGAAATGTCGGAAGCGTCCAGGACCGTGCGGGGCGCCGGTTTCGGCGCGGCCGCGAAGTCTGGGGACTCTGCGCTGTGGGCAGGGCTCATCGCTACCGTTCCTCCTTTCCCGCCTCTCTGGACGGGTCTTTAAAGGACGTTCGGACTGCTTGACATGGTATCGGATGTGACACGCCGTCTTGACGCTGGCCTCTGGCCCGGAATATTGTTACTCTGTGTAATCGAGGGGGTTTCACCGACCGGCCCGTTCCGGCAGGCCGGCCCAGACGAAACTAGTCGGAGGGAAGAACCAGCGTGCCTAGCGAATACGCGAAGACACTGGGTGGCAAGCTACGTGCCATCCGCCAGCAGCAAGGACTGTCGCTGCATGGCGTGGAAGAGAAGTCCAAGGGTCGCTGGAAGGCGGTCGTCGTCGGCTCGTACGAGCGCGGCGATCGGGCCGTCACGGTCCAGAAGCTCGCGGAGCTCGCCGATTTCTACGGCGTGCCGATCCGTGAACTGCTGCCTGGTTCCGCCAGCGCGGCCGCTGCGGCTGCCGCTCCGCCCCGGTTGATCCTCGACCTGGAGGCTCTGCAACACCTCGACGCGAGCGAGGCCGGTCCGCTGACGCGGTACGCGGCCACGATCCAGGCTCAGCGCGGGGACTACAACGGCAAGGTGCTGTCGATCCGTCAGGACGACATGCGCACGCTCGCGGTGATCTACGACGAGTCGCCGACGACTCTGACCGAGCGCTTCATCTCCTGGGGAGTACTGAACCCGGAGGCGAAGGGCGACGTCGAGGAGTCCGAGGTAGCCGGCGCCTGAAGCGAGGCGTGAGAGACGGTCGGGGCTCGTAGCAGCTGGCCCGCGGCCGCCCGCCCGTTCCCTTCCGGGGCCGGGCTTGACCAGAACAAGCAGGAACGTAGTACCGAAGACGCAGTACTGAAAGCTGCGGGACCAGTGGCGGGCGCCACCAGACCCGCCGCGCCAGGCCGGGGCCGTTCCCCCCGCGCCACACCATGGGGACGACAAGCCGGCCCGGGACCGTACCGAGACGGTCACCGGGCCCGATTCCCCGGAGGGCTCGCCCCCCTCGTTCCTCAGACGCCGAGGGTGGGCTTCAACTGCAGCAGTCTGGCCAGTAGGCCGTTCACGAACGCCGGCGACTCGTCCGTCGACAGGTCGCGCGCCATCGCGACCGCTTCGCTCACCGCGACCACATCCGGCACCTGGTCGTCGAACAGCAGCTCGTAGGTCCCGATCCGCAGGATGTTGCGGTCGACCGCGGGCATCCGGTCCAGGGACCAGCCCACCGAGTGCGTCTGCAGCAGGTCGTCGATCACGTCGATGTGCTTCGCGACACCCTCGACCAGTGCCACGGTGAACTCGTTCACCGGCGGGTCGTTGTCCGCCACCCGGTCGGCCAGGGTGCCGCCGACCGGCAGTCCCCTGACCTCGGACTCGAACAGCACGTCGAGTGCGCGTTTACGGGCCTTGCTACGGGCAGACATGTTCTGTTGTCAGCTCTCTCGAACGTCAGGAAGTGACGCGGCCGAGGTAGTCCCCGGTGCGGGTGTCGACCTTGACCTTCTCGCCGGTGGTCAGGAACAGCGGGACCTGGATGTCGTAGCCGGTCTCCAGCTTGGCCGGCTTGGTGCCACCGCTGGAGCGGTCGCCCTGCAGACCCGGCTCGGTGTACTCGACCGTGAGCTCGACCGAGGCCGGGAGCTCGACGTACAGCGGCAGGTCCTCGTGAACGGCCACGATCGCGTCCTGGTTCTCCAGCAGGAAGTGGGAAGCGTCGCCGACCACCTCGGGCTGGATCTGCAGCTGGTCGTAGGTGGACTTGTCCATGAAGACGTACGCCGAGCCGTCGTTGTACAGGTAGGTCATGTCGCGCTTGTCGACCGTGGCCACCTCGACCTTGACGTCGGCGTTGAAGGTCTTGTCGACCACCTTGCCGGACAGCACGTTCTTCAGCTTCGTCCGGACCACGGCGCCGCCCTTACCCGGCTTGTGGTGCTGGAACCAGACCACGGACCACAGCTGCCCGTCCAGGTCGAGCACCATGCCGTTCTTGAGGTCGTTCGTCGTTGCCACGCGGGTATGCCCTTCGAAATCGATCAGCGGTAACACCGGATTGTAGCGGTCACACCCGCATCCTCCGATTCCGCGGCGGCGGACGGCCCCCGACGGCCCGTAGGCTGGACCATCGGGACACCGGGACAGGAGGTCAGCCGTGGAGTTCGCGATCTTCGTCGTGATCATGATCATCGTCAGCCTGGTCGCCAAGGCCAAGCAGCAGAGCAAGGGAAGCGGTACGCCGAACGCGCGCGTCCAGGCGGTGATCAACCGGATCCAGACCGAGGTGCAGAAGAACGGCGGTGCGCCTCTCGAGCTCGGGCCGAAGTACGCCCAGTACACACAGCCCGCCCAGCCAGCACAGCCGCCGCAGTACCAGTCGGCCCAGTACCAGCCGTACCAACCGGGTCCGTACCAGCAGTCGCAGTACCAAGCGGCCCGGCATGAGACGCCGCCGCGGCAGGACACGGATGCCCGGGTGCGGGAGCTGATGATGGCGGGCCACGAGGTGAGCGCGGTCCGGCTGCTCTCCGACGAGCAGGACATGGGCCTGCTGGAAGCGCAGGAGTACGCCCGCGCCCTGATCGCTCCGACCGCCGCCAAGCCAACGGGAACCGCGAGCAAACCGGCACAGGACAAGCCGGTGCCGGAGACTCCTGAGCCTGAGGCCGACGAGGACACGCGGTACGTCGGCTCGGCCGCGTTCGCCGAGTCGATCTTCGACCTGGACCGCGACGAGGAGACCTGGGCCAGCGGCTGGGTCGACAAGCCCGAGGCCGACGACCGTTCGGACATCGACGAGCTCTGGGAGACGGTCCGGAACGCGGCGCGCCCCGGGACTACCCCGGCCAGTTGACGGTGACGCTGCTGTGCCGCCGGTCGATGTGGAACCCGGCGGGCGGTTCAGTACCGGCCGCGTCGACCCGGTAGCGCGGCCCGGGACCGTGCCGAAGCCGCCGGTTCCAGATCCGCACCTGGTCGATCAGCCGGTCGATCAGGTCGTCCGCGTCCGGGCCGTGGCCGTTCACCCCGAGTTCCATGTGCGACTCCGGCCGCCGCTTGGCCGGACACGACGTCAGATACGCCACGCTGTCGCCGGTTGCCACCGCCGCCGCTCCCCAGTGCGGCGACGGCGTGACCACGCCTTCCTCCTGGAGCGATCGCTGCGCGGACAGAACGCAGTACCCGGGCAGTGTGCTGGCCAGCCAGAGCTGGAGGTCCGACAGCTGTTCCTCGCGGTTGACCACGACGCCTGACCAGACCTGTTCGCGCGGCTGGTCCAGGACCCCGTCGAACGGGTGCTCCTCCGGCACCTGGTCCTCGTCGAAGCTCACACTCGCCGCGTCACCCCGGATCGAGATCAGCCGCTCGTAGTTCGCCCCCGCTCCCTGCATGGAGACGAAACCGCAGGGCGTCGTCGACCGGCTCTCCAGATGCTCGTCCACCCGGTCGAACGCGATCGACCGCGTCTGCCCCCGCAGCCGCAGCGGTACGACGATCCGGCCGCCGGCGCCGAGCTGATCGCTCCAGGCCGGCGCGATGTCCCACGCCGTCACGGTCACCACGATCCGGTCGTACGGCGCGTCCTCCGGCACGCCGAACTCCCCGTCGGCCTCGACCACACGGACATCGCCGTACCCGGCATCGTCGAGCACGACCCGGGCCCGGTCGGTGACCTCGGGGTCGATGTCGACCGTCGTCACTGCGCCCTTCGGTCCGGCCAGTTCGCGCAGCAGCGCGGCGTTGTAGCCGCCGGAACCGATCTCCAGCACGCGATCGCCGGGACGGACCTCGGCCTGCTCCAGCATCAGCGCGACGATGCTCGGCTGCGACACCGAGCTGATCACCACCCCGGCCGCGTTGCGCTTCATCAGTACGACGTCGTCGGCGTAGGCGATGTCGAGGCTGCTCCCGGGGACGAACAGATGCCGCGGCACGCTGGCGAAGGCCGCCGCCACCCGCTCGTCCCGAATGATGCCTTCGGCAACCAGATGCCGGGTCAGTGCCGCACGCAGCGCATCGGCCTGGGCCGCGTCGCTGCGGTGATCTGTCATGCATCCAGCGTAGTCGCGCGCCGACCCGAGCGGGCTAGATCAGGCCCTCACGCAGGGCGTAGGCGACGGCGTGCGAGCGGTTCTTCAGTTGCAGGCGGCTGGTGACGTCGTGCAGGACGTTCTTCACCGTGCGCTCGGAGTAGGACAGCTCCCGGGCGATCTCCTGGGTGTCCTTGCCGTCGGCCACCAGGCGCAGTACCTGCGTCTCGCGGTCCGACAGCCCGGTGTGCGACAGCCCGCGTGGTGCGAGCACGTGCCGCTGCATCCGCGACACCTGACCGAGCAACCGGCCGAGCAGATCGGGTGGCAGGCTGCCGTCACCCGCGGCGGCGGACTGCACCAGGTGCACGATGCGGTCGGCCGTCGCTTCGGTCCGCCGCAGTACGCCGGACACCCCCAACTCGACCGCAGTCATCAGCGCGTCGTCGTCGATCACGCTGCCGATCAGCACAGTCCGGCGGCACCCCCGCTGAGTGGCCGACCGGAGCACCTGGACCGCGGCCGCGTCCAGCGAGTCGACGGCGATCAAGGCAACCGCTGGCGGGGCGGTGCGGTCGGTCGACTGGCTCTGCAGCGCGGCCAGGTCGGTCTCGTTGATCATCGCGATCTCCGGCCGCTGCCTGAGCGCGTGCACGAGCCCGAACTGCGACAGCGGGTCCAGCGCTTTCACCCAGACCGGAATACGTTGTTGCGTCGTCATTCTTGTCACTCCCCCAGAGCGTTGATGAACCGAACGGACCGAATCCGAAGTCACGCGAAGCCCCCACATCGTCGATTCCGATCGTGACCCCTGGCCTTCAGCCAGCCTTAAGAACTGGTGACGGCCACAACACGACCCGATCCCTAGCGTGAGGCATCCACATTTCACCGGCATCTCAGCCTGATCTCTTGGCCGCATCGCCGCCCCCGGCCGCCCCACGCTCCCTAGATGCCCGAAAGGGCACTTTGGTTCGAATCAGGCGGTCAGTGAGGTGATCGCGCGCAGGGCGAGGCGGTACGAATCGGCGCCGAATCCGGCGATGGTGCCGGTGGCCACGCCCGCGACGACGCTGGTGTGGCGGAACTCCTCGCGGGTGGCGGGGTTCGTCAGGTGGATCTCGATCAGGGGGGCCGTGCGCTGGGAGCAGGCGTCGCGCAGGGCGTAGGAGTAGTGGGTGAAGGCCGCCGGGTTCAGCACCACCGGGATCTTGCCGTCGGCCGCCTCGTGCAGCCAGTGGACCAACTCGGCCTCGTCGTCGGTCTGCCGCACCTCGACGTCCAGCCCGAGCTCGGCGCCGGTCTTCTCGCAGTCGGCCACCAGGTCGGCGAACGTCGTCGCGCCGTACACATCGGGCTCGCGCGACCCGAGCCGCCCGAGGTTCGGCCCGTTCAGTACCAGCACCCGCCGCCCACTCACATCAGTCACGGCACCACCCTAGTGGTCAGCCTCCCGAAGGCCGCGTCGGCTTCCGCGACCGCCGCCGGGTAGCGATCCGCCGCAGAGCTGCCGGCATCGATGGCCGACCAGTTGCGCCGGGCCAGCACCCGCTGGACCGCCACGACCTGGGCGGCAGTCAGCTCAGCCGTCGCGTCTCCCCCGAGCGCCTCCGCCAGCGCCCGCTCGTCCTCGTCCATGAACTCGTGCATCCGCGTCGACAGCGCCGGCGTCGTGAACACGAGCCGGTGATACGCGAGCACCTGAGGTACGTCGTTCAGCCCGGTGACCGGATCGCGGAGATCCAGCCCGGCCAGGAAGTGCCGATGCAACGCCTCGATCGGCGATCCCGCAGCGGCCGCCACAACACGAGCGGCCTCGTGCTGGTGATCGGCGATCCGGTGCAGCACCAGGTCCTGCTTGGTCGCGAAGTACTTGAAGAGCGTCGGTTTGGAGACATCGACCGCTGCCGCGATGTCCGCGACCGAGACCTCGTCGAAGCCGTGCCTGAGGAACAGCGCGATCGCCGCCTGCGACAAAGCGTCGTACGTCTGCTGCTTCTTCCGCTCCCTGAGTCCGGTCACAGGCTCATGTTAACCTGGGCAAAAGATTGACCGGGTTAAGCTTTTCAAGGAGGGTGATGCGGGACCTCGACGACGAGCGCGCGTACGCCGGCCGTTGCCGGGAGGCCTTGCGGCGGATGGTGGCCGGCGCCCGGGAGAACGTGGTGATCGGCGAGGACACCTGGGGCGACCGATACACGGCCGAGCGCCTCGGCTTCTACCTCAGGACGCTCGCCCGGGATCTCGGCGAGGAGGGTGACAACCCGCCCTTCTTCGGCCTGATCCGGTACGGCGCCGAGGGCGGCGAGCATTCGGGCCAGACGTACTACCTCGGTCGCCGCCACATCTCCGACGCGATCGGCCGCCCGCCGATGGTGATCGACTGGCGGGCCCCGGTGTCGACCGCCTTCTACCAGGCCTCCGGCACCGACCCACGCGGGATCGAGACGCGCCGGCGCTTCGGCTGGTCCGCGAGCGCCCTGACCAGCTTCGAGGACGAGCACCTCGCCGCCGGTGACGCGTCGGGTGGTAGCGATCTGGTCCGGCGGGAGATCGAGCGAGCGCGGGTCGGGCCGATGCGGGACATCGTCGCGACCATCCAGCCCGAGCAGGACGAGGTGGTCCGGACCGACCTGGAGGTCTCCGTCTGCGTCCAAGGTGCACCCGGGACCGGGAAGACCGCGGTCGGTCTGCACAGAGCGGCATACCTGCTCTATGCGCACTGGAGTCGGCTGCAGCGCAGTGGTGTGCTGGTGCTCGGCCCGAACCGCGCCTTCCTGCACTACATCTCGGCCGTGCTGCCGACGCTCGGTGAGGTCGACGTCGAGCAGACCACGATCGAGGACGTGCTGAGCATCCGGACCTCGAGCACCGACGAGCCCGTCGCAGCCGCGGTGAAGCACGACGCGCGGATGGCCGTCGTACTGCGGAACGCCGTCTACGCGCGGATCGGGCGGCCGGAGGACGCGGTGGTCGTGCCGGACGGGTCTTACAAGTGGCGAGTGAATCGGCACGACTTCGAGGAGATCGTGGCCGACGCTCGCGCGGACGCCACGACGTACCTGACCGGGCGCGAGCGGGTGATCGCGCGGATCGTCGCCTCGCTGCAGCGCCAGGCCGAGGCGCGCGGCCAGAACTGCAACGGCGTCTGGTTGCGGCGGATGGCACGCGCCGCCAACCCCGCGGTCGAAACCGTCTGGCCGAACGCCAAGGCGGACGAGATCCTCGCCGAACTCCTCAGCGACCGCGACCTCCTCGCGGAGGCAGCGCTGGACATCCTCAGCCCGGACGAGCAAGCCACCATCGCCTGGCCTCGCCCGCGGAGGGCGAAGAGCGCGCGATGGACGCCGGCCGATGCGGTCCTGCTCGACGAGGTCAGTGCGTTGCTGCAGCGCGGGCCGACGTACGGCCATGTGATTGTCGACGAGGCGCAGGACCTCTCCCCCATGCAGTGCCGCGCGATCGCCCGCCGCAGCGAACACGGCTCCATCACCGTGCTCGGCGACCTGGCTCAAGGTACGACGCCCTGGGCCGCGCGGACGTGGATCGATCAGCTGAGCCACCTCGGCAAGCCCGAGGCGGAGGTGATCGCGCTGACCACCGGCTACCGCGTCCCGGCGGCCGTCGTCGAGCTTGCGAACCGCCTGCTCGTGTCGCTGCTCGTCGACGCACCGGAGACGGTGTCGTTCCGGACCGACGGGCAGCTCACCATCACGCGGGCCGACGATCTCCGCTCGGCCACGGTCGACGCCGTACGGGCCGCGCTCAAGGAGGAGGGGTCGATCGGGGTGATCGCCGCGGACGCGGAGCTCGACTCGCTGGCGGATGCGCTCCGGCTGGATGGCATCGAGACGACCCCGCCGGACGGTGACGGCCGGGTGGCGATGGTTCCGGCGAGCCTGGCCAAGGGACTCGAGTACGACCACGTCATCGCGGTCGAGCCGGCCGCCATCATCGAGGCCGAGCCGCGCGGCCTGAACCGGCTCTACGTCATCCTGACCAGAGCGGTGTCGAGATTGGACGTGCTGCACTGCCGCGACCTTCCGTCGCAGCTGGAGGGAACCGAGGCCTGACAGCCGGACTCTCCCGGGTATGAGCACACCGACCCTGGGGGTGGCGATGGGCAGCAGTCCGGGACAGACGGCCACGCTCGGGACCTGTGGGAACGCCTGCGCGACGCCGACGAACCGGCGCTCGCCGAGCTGTTCCACCGGCACAGCGACGCGGTCTACAACTTCGCGTTCCGCCGTACGGCGTCCTGGTCCGCGGCCGAGGATGTCGTCCAGGCGACCTTCACCGCGGTCTGGCGGCGAGCCCGCGCGGGCCGCATCGACCCCTTGACCCTCGACTCGGCGCGTCCGCTGCTCCTGGTGATGGCCGGGCACGAATGCAGCAACGTACTGCGCTCGTCGCGACGGCAGACCGCGCTGCGCGGCCGGATCGAGCTGCTCGAGCACGACAGTACGCCGGACCACTCGGCCGTCACGGCCGCCAAGGTCGACGACGAACGCGCGATGAGCGACATCCGCCGCCTGCTCGACAAACTGCCCGCGAAAGCCGGCAACCTCGAACTCCGCTAGCTGTACTGACCAGGCACGTTGGCCCGATGACAGGTTGTGTCACCGCTGACGGGCAAACAAACACGCCAGCCGTCACACAACCCGCCATCCATGCACCGCGATCTCGGCGCCTAGCTCCAGGGGGCGCCCGGCCCGCCCATGCGGCGGGCATACGGGGAGCCCTGGGCGAGTTCGCCGCGGTGGACCGGCTTGTCGGTGAAGGACGAGGCGTAGATGGCGGCCGCGAGCTCGAGGGTGTTGCGGGCCTCGGTCAGGGTGACGGGCGTCGGGGCGCCGGAGGTCAGGGCGTCCAGGACAGCGGCGTACTGGGCGGCGTGGCCGCTCGGTACGTCGACGGCATCCGCGGACCAGGCGGTGGCGACCGCGTCCTGGCCTGGCGCCGGGGTCACCGTCCAGTTCTCGTCCTTGTAGCCGTAGAGGTGCTCGAGCTCGACCGTTGCATTCTCGTAGTCGAAGCGCAGTTGTGAGGTCTGCCGCGCCGACACCAACGAGTTGACGACCGACGCGACAGCGCCGTTCTCGAAGGTCACCAATGCCATCGAGACGTCCTCGGTCTGCGTCGGCCGTGCCTGCCGGGCCGCCAGCGCCGTCACCTTCTGCCAGGGCCCGAGGATCGACAGCAGCAGATCGAACTGGTGGATCCCGTGCCCCATCGTCGGGCCGCCGCCCTCGACGTCGAACGTCCCGCGCCACGGTACGGCGAAGTACGCGTCGTCCCGGTACCACACGGTGTTGCACAAGGCAACCAATGGACGACCGAGGACACCCTCGTCCGCCAGCCGCCGCAGCCGCACCGCGCCGGACCCGAACCGGTGCTGGAAGACACAGGCGACCTGGGCGGACGACTTGGCCTCCGCGTCGATCAGTTCGTCGAGCTCGTCCAGCGACAGCGTCGGCGGCTTCTCCATGAAGACGTCGACGCCCGCCGCCAGGCACTCCACGGCCAACGGGACGTGCGAGTTCGGCGGCGTACACAGGTGGATGAGGTCGACTCCACCGGCGGCGAGCAGCTCGGTCAGGCTCGGATACGCCGCGGGGATGTTCCAGGTGGACGCGAACTCCTTGGCTCGACCGAGATCGACGTCGACGGCCGCGACCAGCTCGGCGCGGTCCGGGTGGGAGGTGACGGCCCGTGCGTGGGAGCGGGCGATCCCGCCGGTCCCGACGATCGCGATCCGGTGCTTGCGGTCAGACATAGAGTGCCCTTCAGGAAGCTGGAAAGCCTTTTCCAAAATCCTCGGCCGGAATGCACCGATGTACAACCCCAGCCCGCGAGTTGACCGCTTCCGGCCACTCTCCGTGCTCGGCTGACTTCGGGTGGTCGGCTGACTTCGGGTGCTCAGCTGACTTCGGCGTACGCGGCGATCAGCAGGCTGGGGTCGGGGGCCTCGAAGATCGTCGGCCGGGCGAGCGCGTCCAGGACGACGAAGCGGAGCCGGTCGGCCCGGGTCTTCTTGTCGAGCTTCATCGCGTCCTGCAGGTGCGGCCAGGCGTCGGCGCGGTACGTCACCGGCAACCCGAGCGACTCGAGTACAGCGCGGTGCCGGTCGGCGGTGGCGTCGTCGAGGCGACCGGCCGCTCGGGCCAGCTCCGCGACGAACACCATGCCGATGCTGATCGCGGCGCCGTGCCGCCACTTGTACCGCTCGACGCGCTCGATCGCGTGGCCGAGCGTGTGCCCGTAGTTCAGCGCCTCCCGGCCGATCGCTGCCCCGGCCGTCGTGGTCCGCTCACGCAGATCCGCACCGACCGTGTCCGCCTTCACCTGGATCGACCGCGCGATGAGTTCCTCGGTCGCGTCGTACGACGGGCTTGCGGCGCCGGCCGGGTCCTTCTCCACCAGGTCGAGGATCACCGGGTCCGCGATGAACCCGCACTTCACCACCTCGGCGAGACCACTGACGTAGTCGTTGCGCGGCAGGGTCTCCAGCGCGGCCAGGTCGCACAGCACGCCGGCCGGCTCCCAGAACGCACCGACCAGATTCTTGCCCTCGGCGGTGTTGATGCCGGTCTTGCCGCCCACGGCCGCGTCCACCATGCCGAGCAGGGTGGTGGGGATGTGCACGACCTTCACCCCACGCAGCCAGGTCGCCGCGACGAAGCCGGCCAGGTCGGTCGTCGTACCGCCACCGATGCTGACGATCGCGTCGGAGCGGGTGAATCCGGCTTGCCCGAGCACCGACCAGCAGTAGGCCAGCACCTCCGCGGTCTTGGCGTCCTCGGCGTCCGGGATCTCGATCGCGTGCGCGGTGTACCCGGACCCGGTCAGGTCGTCGCGAATCGCGTCACCACTGGTCCGCAGCGCGCGCGGGTGGATCACGGCCACCCGCTGCACACCCTCGCCCAGCAATCCCGGCAGCTCACCGAGCAGATTGTTGCCGATGACAACGTCGTATGGCGCTGCGGCTTCCACCCGGATCCTGGTCATCCGAGCTGCTCCTGGATCTCGTCGGCGATCTGCTCCGGGGTCTTGTCGTCGGTCAGCACGGTCAGCTTGGCCACCTCGCCGTACAGCGGGCGGCGCGCCTCCATCAGGTTGCGCAACTGGGTGCGGACGTTGCCGAGCAGCAGCGGACGGGCGACTCCGAGGCCGACCCGCTTGGCGGCCTCGCCGACGGTGACGTCCAGGAAGACGACGTTGTGGCCGGCCAGGTCGGCGCGAGTGTCGGCGTCGAGGATCGCGCCGCCACCGAGCGACAGCACCTCGCCGTCGTCCTGCAGCGCGGCGACGATCGCGGCCCGCTCGAGCGCACGGAAGTGCGGCTCGCCCTCGTCGACGAAGATGTCCGAGATCGGCTTGCCCGCGCCGGCCTCGACATCGGTGTCGGTGTCGCGGTGGGTGGCCTGCAGCCGCTCGGCGAGCAGCGCGGCGACGGTCGATTTGCCCGAACCAGGCGGGCCGACGAGAACGACAACCGGACTCACTGCTCTGCCCACTCCCGCGGCGTGATGGTCGACGGCAGGCTCGCCAGGTACGACTTGTGGTTGCGCGAGGACTCGGCGACCGAGTCGCCGCCGAACTTCTCCAGCGCGACCTCGGCCAGGACCAGCGCCACCATCGCCTCCGCCACGATGCCCGCGGCCGGTACGGCGCAGACGTCGGAGCGTTGGTGATGCGCGGCCGCGGCCTCACCGGTGCTGGTGTCGATCGTGCGCAATGCCCGCGGCACGGTCGCGATCGGCTTCATCGCGGCCCGCACCCGCAGCGTCTCGCCGGTGCTCATGCCGCCCTCGGTGCCGCCCGAGCGGCCACTGGTCCGGCGGACTATGCCGTCCTCGGCGACGATCTCGTCGTGCGCCTGCGAACCCGGCGTCCGGGCGAGCTCGAAGCCGTCGCCGAGCTCGACGCCCTTGATCGCCTGGATACCCATCAGCGCACCGGCCAGCTTGGAGTCCAGCCGGCGGTCCCAGTGCACGTAGCTGCCGAGGCCCGGCGGAAGACCGTCCACGACCACCTCGACCACGCCGCCGAGTGTGTCGCCGGCCTTCTGCGCGGCGTCGATCTCGGCCACCATCGCCTTGCTCGCGTCCGCGTCCAGGCACCGCACCGGGTCCGCGTCCAGCTTCGCGACGTCGTCGTACGCCGGGATCACGCCGTACGGCGCCTTGACGGTGCCGAGCTCGACCACGTGGCTGACGATCGTCACGCCGTACGCCTGCCGGAGGAACCGGGCCGCGACCTCGCCGAGCGCGACCCGGGCGGCGGTCTCGCGGGCGCTGGCCCGCTCGAGCACCGGGCGCGCCTCGTCGAAGCCGTACTTCTGCATGCCGGCCAGGTCCGCGTGACCGGGACGCGGGCGGGTCAGCGGCGCGTTCCGGGCCAGGTCCGCCAGCGTCTCCGGGTCGACCGGATCCGGGCTCATCACCTGCTCCCACTTCGGCCACTCGGTGTTGCCGACCTGGATCGCGACCGGGCTGCCCAGGCTCAGACCGTGCCGGAACCCGCCGACGAACGACACCTCGTCCCGCTCGAACTTCATCCGCGCGCCACGGCCGTAGCCCAGCCGACGACGAGCCAAGGCGTCGGCCACGTCATCAGTCGTGACCTGAACACCAGCGGGAAGACCTTCGAGTACGGCGACGAGCGCTTGTCCGTGCGACTCGCCGGCGGTAAGCCAGCGCAGCATGCCGCAATCCTCCCACGCCCATCCCACTCCCCAGACGCCGGTCTCATCCGCTCAGTCGCCGAAGGGATTGAGCACCCGCACACCCGTTCGCTCGACGTCGCGGACGTTGCGCGTGACCAGGGTCCAGTCGTGCACGAGCGCCGTGGCGGCGAGGAGCCCGTCGACCACCGGCAACGGCGAACCGGCGTTCAGCCGTCCCCAGGTCTCGGCGACCTCCAGCGACACCGGGACGATCCGATCGCCGTACCCGTTCACCAAGCGCTGCCGCCAGTCCTCGATCGCGGCCGCCTGCTGCGGATCCCGCGCCGCCAGCCGCTCGATGCCCTGCTTGATCTCACCGACGACCAGGACACTCAGGAACAGCTGACTCGAGCGCACCGACCCGAACCAGGTCGAGGCTGCGGTGTGCGGGGCCGACCGCCGGAACTCCGACACCACGTTCGTGTCCAGCAGGTAGCTCACTCGAGGTCGACCTCGCGCGCCGGTGCCGTCGACCGCTCGATCTCGAGAACACTCAGATCGGGCGCCGAGGCCAGAAAGTCCTTGAAGTCCACGAGTTCCTCCCCACGCATCCGGCGGTAGTCGAGGATGTCCAGCACCACCGCGACCTGCTCGCCGTGCTTGGTCACGAACTGCGGACCGTCCGCCTGGACCGCCCGGATCAACTCACTGAAGTGCTGCTTGGCCTCCTGCAGCTGCCACTGTCCCGCGATCGACATCGTCGCCATCACCTCGGAAACAGTCTAGACAGACTGGACAGAATTCCTCAACTCAGCGACAGGAGTGGGTTTCTTGGGTCAGGCCGTCGCGGACGGAGAGGACGAGGTCGAAGGTTTTGACTATGGGTGAGGTGTGGCAGGACGTGGAGATGGTGGCTGCTTGACCGCCGGCAAGCGCGGCACCGGCCAGGGCGGTGGTGGCGAGCGCCGCCACGGCCAGGCGCCCGGCGGTACGACGGAATGCGGGGGCCATGTTGCGCTCCTCGGCGATCGTTGTGTCCTACCAACGACCGTAGAAGTTGGACGACCGCGGCGAACTGGCCTTGGAACCCGTCTGGGGGTAGCCCTGACACCACCATCGATAGGGTTCTGGCATGACTCGGGCGGCGGAGGAGATGTGGCGGGCGCGGGTCCGCGGATGCTTGCAGGGCGGGGCGATCGGGGACGCGCTCGGTGGTCCGGTCGAGTTCCAGGACAGCGCAACGATCCTGGCCAAGCACCCGGAGGGCGTCCGTTCCTTCGTTGCCGGAGGCGACGCCGGCTGGCCGCCGGGGACGATCACCGACGACACCCAGATGACCCTGTTCACCGTCGAGGGACTGATCCGGGCCAGCGTGCGCACCGACCGCGGCCTCGGCTTCACGGTCGCCGTGCTGCACCATGCGTACGACCGCTGGCTCGACACCCAGACCCTGCGCGGACCGAGCGGTGAGCGCGACGGCTGGCTGCAAGCCGAGCAATGGCTCTACGTACGACGTGCGCCCGGTACGACGTGCCTCAACGCGCTGATGTCGGCCCGCAACGGCCAGCCGAAGATCCGGCAGTTCGGCGACCAGGCCGTCAACGACTCCAAGGGCTGCGGCGGCGTGATGCGCGTCGCGCCGTTCGGTCTGATGCCCGCGATCTACGGCACCCAATGGGTCTTCGACTCCGCCGCGACCGCGGCCGGCTACACCCACGGCCATCCGACCGGCAAGCTCGCATCGGGTGCCCTGGCCGCGATCATCCACGAGGTGTGCAACGGGGCCGACCTCGATGCGGCGCTCGACACCACGATGGCGATACTCGCCCAGCACGATGGCCACGAAGAGACCAGTACGGCGCTCGCCGCGGCGCGACGTACCGCGGCTGCCGGAAGGCACGGACCGGCGACGATCGAGCAGGCGCTGGGCGGCGGATGGATCGCCGAGGAGGCGCTGGCCATTGCCGTCTACGCGGCCCTCGCCTACCCGAGGCCCGAACAGTTCCTCGACGCCCTCGCCCTCGCGGTGACCCACAGCGGCGACAGCGACTCCACCGGCGCGATCTGCGGCAACATCCTGGGTGCCCTCCACGGTGAGACGGCCCTACCCGCAGAGCTCGTCTTCACCGTCGAGGGCCGTTCGGTCATGCTGCAGCTGGCCGACGACTTCGCCCTGGAGTTCATCAGCAACCGCCGCCTGCACGGCGACTACGGACCGGAAACGCCCTGGCGATTCCGCTACCCGGGCTGGTGAATCAACGCGCTCGAACCGACCGGGGGGTGGTGGGGTCGGCAGTTGAATGGCCAGCTTGTGGTGGAACACGTTGCGCGGGTCCCACTTCGCCTTAAGCTGCTGCAGCCGCCGCCGGCGAGACCGCTCGCGGCACCACCGGCGACCGCGGCGGACGCTATCCGACGTACAACCGCTCCAGCGGACCGCCGAGCAGTACGCCGCCCAGAGCGCCCATGAGCATGAACGGCCCGAACGGAACCATCTGCTTGCGCTTCATCCCCCTTGCCACGATCAACACGATCCCGACCAGCGCACCGATGAAGAACCCGCCGTACAACCCACTGACGAACTCTCCCCAGCCGAGCCAGCCGAGCGCCAGTCCGAGCAGCCCGGACAACCGGACGTCGCCGAATCCGACCCCGCTCGGGAAGACGAACCACAGCACGTAGAACACCACGAACCCGATCACGCCCGCGATCGCGGCCCGGCGCAACGCACCCCAGTCCCCCGACCCCGCCGAGGCGCCGACCAGCGCGACGCCGACCACGGCGTACGACGGCCAGATGATCGCCGACGGCAGGAACCGCGTCCTCGCGTCGATGTAGCCAAGGATCGCGCCGGAGATCGCCATCAACAGCCACGCCGGCAACACCGCGGAGGTGCCGAGCATCCACCCGAGCAGCCCAGCGGACACGGCCGCCAATGCACCACACCAGTACGCCGCCCGCGGCCCGGCCAGGTCGGCGTACGGGATTTTGGTATCGCCTTCCTCGAGCAGCGGCTCGGGGATCCGCCGCAGCAACCAGGGACCGAGCACGAACGCGGCAGGTCCGCAGAGGACCACACCGGCCCCTGCGGCGAGCAACGCGTTGTCAGCCGGCACGATCCAGGAGCCTAGACGATATCGGTCGGTCGCCCCGGACGGCCTGTGGACGACCGCCGGACCAGCACCCGCGCGATCACCGCCGTACCGACGCCGATCAGCAGTACGCCGCCGAACAGGACGCCGATCGTGCTCAGCAAACCGTCGTTCCGGGTCACGTACTCGATCCGCTGGAACTCTTCATCGGTCGCCGCCCGGCCGAAGGTGAAGTCGCTGGAGATCTTGCTCGGGTCGCGGTAGGTGACCGTGTACGCCGTCAGGAAGTCGGCCGGCGCCGTCATCGCGTCGTCCTGGACCCGACCGGCGTACAGCAGCTCCGGCCGCACGTCCGCGTCCGGCAGGGTCGTCGCGTCCACGCGATGCGCCGACGCGACGTACACCGTGACCGTCTGCGCGGTCGACGCGCCCTTGCTCAGCCGCATCGGGTAGACGATCCGGTCCGACGCGAACGTCAGCCGCAGCGGCGGCGTCGCACCACTCATCGACTCGCCGTCGGTCCGCGGTGCCAGCTTCACAGCAACGATCTCCCAGTTCTCACTGAGGTACGGCGTCAGGTTCGCCGCCAGCCCAGCCGGTACGACGTACCCGTTCGTGCGCAGCCAGTCGGTCACCGCGGAACCGGTCGAGCCGCCGAGCCGCGCGACCTGGAACGGGCCGAGCACCATCTGCTCGCGCACGTTCACCCCGGAGGCCGGTGCCGCGGCACCGGCCGTGTCGCCGCCCGCCATGATTCCGAGGTTGCGGAACGGCCAGTAGGTCTTGCGGACCACCACTTTCGGCCGGGTCATGTGGTTCAGGCGGTCGAACAGCGCGGTGTCGCCGAGTTCGACCTTCGCCGCGGCGGGCACCGGCATGATCCAGGCCGCCTTCTTCGACGACCCGTTGATCGCCATCGACAACGTGATCTGCTCGGTGCCGGCGTCGTGCCGGACCAATGCGTTCTCGCCGTACGCACGGGCGAGCGACTGGGCGTCGGGCAGGTAGCCGCCGCAGGCGCACGCCCAGGCGGGGGTCACGCCGGCCGCGACGAATCCGGCCGCCAGCATTCCTGCGAGAACTCGCCACAATCTCATGGCGGGAGAGTAGCTAGCCGAGGGTGTAAGCAGTGTGGAAGAAGTTCGCCGGGTCGTATTTCTTCTTGACCGTCCGCAGCCGCGCCAGGCTCGCACCGTAGTACGTACTCACGGAGCGGCCGGTCTCGACGTAGTTCACATAACCGCCGGACGGCTGCTTGGCCGCCTGCCCACCAAGCGGGTCGATGATCGCCGACGCCGGCGTCTTGGCCCGCGCGGCTGCCTTCACCGCACCGAGCAACGCGGTGATCGTCGCCGCATCCATCGGCCCTTTGAGTACGTCGGACCCGGCGAGGAACCCCGATCGCGGGCTCGTAGTCCCGCCACCGAGGTACCTGACCGCCTCCAGGTGCGTCTTGACGGTGATCGATCGGACCGTTGCCTTCGACCCCACGAACGACTCGAGCTGTGCCGCGGCGGCCGACGCGGTGCCGGTGGTGGAGATCCCGAGCACGTGGATCGACAGCGTTCCGTTGCTCCGGGCATCGATGTGCAGATTGCCCCAGGAGGTGACCGGCGCGGTCTGGGCGAACCTCTGCCAGCCGCGGACGACAGCCGCCGCCGTCGACTCCGGCCAGGTCAGCCGGAAGAATCCGATCTTGGCAGCCGGGATCGTGGCCATCCGGAACGACGTGACCACCCCGAGGTTCCCGCCGCCGCTCCCCCGCAGCGCCCAGAACAGGTCCGGATCGACGGCCGCACTGACGTTGTGCGCGGGTTGAAGACTGGTGCGAGGCGGCGTACCCGGACGACGCAGGAAGGTACACGCGGCCCGCCAGTGAATGGGCGAGGCTGTTCCAGTTCGGGGCGCCGGCACTGGCGTCCTTGGTGTCGGTGCAGCTTGTCAGCGCGGCGGCGGCGAGAACTCCGCCTGCCTTCAGTACCGTCCGGCGGTCAAGCTGGCTCACGATCGTCGAGCTCCTCACGGGCAGCGGACCTCATGGCCGCCAGTGGTGCGGGCGACCTACCGGTCATCATCTCCACCTGGAGGATCGCCTGATGCACGAGGAGATCAAGGCCGTTCAACAGCTCTGTACCGATCCGGTGCGCCGCGATCGCGAGCTGCGTCGGCCACGGGTGGTACGCCACGTCGAACACCACCGGCGCGACTCCCGCGAAGTGGTGGGCCCACGGATCGACGGCGCCTCCGGGCAGCGTCGAGACGCACAGATCGAACCCACCGATCTGCTCGACCTGGGAGAAGTCCGCGACCGAGGTTTTCAGCCCGAGCTCGGCCGCCAGGTCCAGCAGCCGCTCGGCCTTCGAGAGGTCGCGTACGACGACTGTCACCTCGCTGACCTTCAGTCCGCGCAACGCGGCCAGCGTCGACGCGGCGGTCGCGCCACCGCCGAGCACGACGGCCGAATCCGCGGCGGTGATCCCGCGCTCGGCGAACGCGTTCACCAGCCCGGGGACGTCGGTGTTGTGCGCCGAGCGGGATCCGTCCGGCTCGAACAGCATCGTGTTCGCCGCGCCGATCAGCTCGGCGACAGGGTCGACGGTGTCGACGAGGTCCAGCGCGACGCGCTTCAGCGGCATCGTCAACGACAGCCCACGGACGTCGTCCCCGAGTGACGCGACGAATGCGCGCAACTCGTCCTCCCCGACCTCGTAGGCGTCGTACCCCCAGTCCAGGCCGAGCCCGGCGTACGCGGCCCGGTGCATCGCCGGCGACAGCGAGTGCGCGATCGGCGAACCGAGCACGGCACAACGGGTCATCAGCACCGGCCCTTGTGCGCCGCGCACCAGGTCTGCAGCTTCTGCACGTTCTGCAGGTGCTCGTCCGCCGAGCTCGCGAACGCCGTCTCGCCGGTGTCCAGGTTGACCAGCGTGAAGTACATCCACGAACCCGCGGCCGGGTTGATCGCGGCCCGCAGCGTGTCCTTGGTCGGCGAGTTGATCGGCGTCGGCGGCAGCCCTCTCACCTTGTAGGTGTTGTACGGCGAGTCGATGTCGCGCTGCTCGGACGACGTGAACACCCCGCCGTTCCTGCCGACCACGTAGTGGATGGTCGAGTCCATCTGCAGCATCTTCCCGGCCTGCAGCCGGTTGTAGATCACGCGCGCGACCTTGGCGTAGTCCTGCGGCCGGTTGGTCTCGGCACCGATGATGCTGGCCACGATGACCGCCTGGTACGGATCCAGCTTCTTGCGCTGAGCGGTCTTCACCAGGTCCAGCGCGGCCGCGTTCTTCGCGTACTGGGCCGTCATCAGCTTGAGGATCGTGTACGCCGTCGCACCCTTCGGGATGTCGTACGTTCCCGGGTACAGGAAGCCCTCGGGGTTGTTCTTGGCGTACGCCGGCAGGCCGAGCGCGGCGGGCTTGGCCATCGCTGCGGCGGCGGCGCCGGCCGGCAGCTTGAGCTTCGACTTCTGCAGGGTGTCGCTGACCTCGGCCTTGGTCTGGCCGGAGCGGAAGCTGATCCGGGTGATCAGGATCGACTTGGCCGGGTTCAGCATCAGTTCGAGCGCGGCCTTGGCCGACATCTCCTTGCGCAGGGTGTAGGTCCCGGCCTGCACCTGACGCGACCGCGGATCGTCGCGGGCGGCCCGCTCGAAGGCGCGAGCACTCTTCACCACGCCCTTCTTCTCCAGCGTGTCCGCGATCGACTGCGAACTCTGGCCCTGGGTGATCTCGACGACCACGGAGCCGGTGCCGTCGCCGCTGTAGTCCGGCGCCGCGAACATCTGCTCGAGCGCGTCCTTGCCCTTGCCGAAGCCGATCACAGCGCCGACGACCAGCGAGCCGACGACCAGCAGCGAGATCAGTCCGGCGAAGCAGCCGAACCCGCGCCGGGCGCGGGCCTTGCGGCGGTTCGCCCGGCGCTCGACCCGGCCCTCCGGCCGCAGTCCGAGGCCGGCGCCCAGGTCTTCGCTCTCGTTCAGATCTTCGTCCAGCGATGGTCTGTTCACAGGGGCCTCCCGGGCGGGTTGCCGGACTCGCGCTCGAGGTCGAGCGCGTGTTGCAGAATCACGACCGCCGCGGCCTGGTCGACCACCGCGCGTCGTTTGGAACCCTTCTTGCCCCGTTCGCGCAGCATCCGCTCGGCCGTCACCGTGGTGAACCGCTCGTCCACCAGCCGCACCTCCGGCCCCGCGTTCCCCTCCCGCACCTTGTCTCGCACCTGTTCCGCCGTCTCCCGGATCTTCACCGCCGCCGGCCCCTCGCCCCCGGACAGGGAGCGGGGCAGACCGACCACGATCTCGAACGCCTCCAGTTCGGCGGCGAGTGTGGCGATCCTATCGAGATCACCGGGGCCACGGCGGACCGTCTCCACCGGAGTGGCGAGGATTCCGTGCGGATCACTGCTGGCGACGCCGATCCTGGCGTCGCCGATATCCAGCGCGAGCCGCACGCCCCGGCGCATCAGCGTGCCTCCGGGTGTGCCGATCGGACCATCAGGGTCAACCCGTGACCAGCTGGCCGACGGTGTGTTCCACCGCGCTCAGCGCGTCGTCGGCACCCGCCGGATCGGTGCCGCCACCCTGCGCGACGTCGTCCTTGCCGCCGCCGCGACCACCCAGCTTCTCGGCCGCGACCCGGACCAGGTCCCCCGCCTTCAGCCGCCACTCGCGAGCGGTGTCGTTGAGGGCGATCACCACGCCGGGCTTTCCGTCGTTCACGCTGAGTACGGCGATGACCGCGGGCTTGTCGGCCGGCATCCGGCCGCGCACGTCCAGCGCCAGCTTGCGCAGGTCGCCACCGTTCACGCCGTCCGGCGCGCGATGGCCGACGTACTGGACTCCGAAGACGTCCTTCGGGTTCGCGGCGAGCTCGGCGCCGGCGGCCAGGACCTGGCCGGCCCGGACCCGCTCGAGCTCTTTCTCCGCGGCCCGCAGCCGCTCGGACAGGTCCGCCACCTTCGCGGGCAGCTCCTCCGGGCGGGTCTTCAGGTTCTCGCTGAGCAGCCGGATCAGCGCGCGCTCGCGGCCGAGGTAGTGCAGCGCCTCCATACCGACGAACGCCTCCAGCCGGCGCACACCGGCACCGACCGACGCCTCGCTGGTGATGGTCAGCGCACCGACCTGCGACGAGTGCTTGACGTGCGTGCCACCGCAGAGCTCACGCGACCAGGGGCCGCCGATCTCGACGACGCGGACCGACTCGTCGTACGTCTCGCCGAACAGCGCCAGCGCGCCCCAATCCCTTGCCTCCGGCAGCGACATGTACTGCGCCGAGACCGGCAGGTCCTGGCGGACGGCGAGGTTCGCGACCTCTTCGATCTCGGACCGGGTGGACTGGTCCAGCGCCGACGACCAGGCGAAGTCGAGCCGCAGGTAGCCGGGCTTGTTGTAGGAACCGCTCTGCAGCGCGTTCGGGCCGAGCACCTGGCGCAGCGCCGCGTGCACGACGTGCGTGCCGGAGTGTGCCTGGCAGGCGGAGACGCGCCACTCGTGGTCGACCTCGGCGTGCACGTCCTGGCCGGGCCGCAGTACTCCCTCGACGACCTCGACCTTGTGCACGATCAGACCCTTGACCGGCCGCTGGACGTCGAGCACCTTCAGCTTCACGCCGTCGGCCACGATCAGGCCCTCATCGGCGATCTGGCCACCGGACTCGGCATAGAACGGCGTCTTCTCCAGCACGACCTCGACGGTCTCGCCCTGCTCGGCGGCGTCGGAGACGACGCCCTCACGCAGCAGGCCGCGGACCTGGGAGTCGGTGGACAGTTCCTGGTACCCGGTGAACTCGGTGACGCCCTTCTCGCGCAGCTCCCGGTAGCCCGAGGTGTCCGCGTGACCGGCCTTCTTCGCGCGCGCGTCCGCCTTGGCCCGCTCGCGCTGCTCCTTCATCAGGGACTTGAAGCCCTCGGTGTCGACCTGCAGGCCCTGCTCGGCGGCCATCTCGACGGTCAGGTCGATCGGGAAACCGTAGGTGTCGTGCAGCTGGAACGCCTTCGAGCCCTCGAGCTGGTGCGCACCGCCGGCCTTGGTCTCGCGCACGGCGACGTCGAAGATGCTCGTCCCGGCCGTGAGAGTGCGCCGGAACGCCTCCTCCTCGGCGTACGCGACCTGGCTGATCCGGCCGAAGTCGGGCTCCAGCTCGGGGTACGACTTCTTCATCTGCTCGAGGCTGACCGGCAGCAGCTCGACCAGGCTCGGGTCCTCGTAGCCGAGCAGGCGCATCGAGCGGATCGCGCGGCGGAGCAGCCGGCGCAGCACGTAGCCGCCCTGCTCGTTGCCGGGGTTCACGCCGTCGCCGATCAGCATCAGCGCGCTGCGGACGTGGTCGGCGACCACCCGGAACCGTACGTCGTCGACGTGGTCGGCGCCGTACTTGCGGCCGCTCAGGTCGGCGGCCCGCTCGATCACCGGGTAGATCTCGTCGATCTCGTACATGTTGTCGACGCCCTGCAGCAGGTACGCGACGCGCTCGAGGCCGAGACCGGTGTCGATGTTCTTCTTCGGCAGCTCGCCGAGGATCTCGTAGCCGTCCTTGCCGCCGCCCTCGCCGCGGATGTTCTGCATGAAGACCAGGTTCCAGAACTCCAGGTAGCGGTCGCCCGCCTCCCAGTCCCGGTCGGCGCCGAACTCCGGGCCGCGGTCGATCAGGATCTCCGAGCACGGGCCGCACGGGCCGGGGATGCCCATCGACCAGAAGTTGTCCTTCATGCCGAGCCGGACGATCCGGTCGTCGGGCAGACCGGCGATCCGCTTCCACAGGTCGATCGCCTCGTCGTCGTCGTAGTACACCGACGCGTACAGGACCGACTCGTCGAAGCCGTAGCCGCCGTCGTTCTGGGACCGGGTGACCAGGTCCCAGGCGTACTCGATCGCCTTCTCCTTGAAGTAGTCGCCGAAGGAGAAGTTGCCGTTCATCTGGAAGAACGTGCCGTGCCGCGTGGTCTTGCCGACCTCGTCGATGTCGAGGGTGCGGACACACTTCTGCACACTGGTCGCCCGCGGGTACGGCGGCGTCTGCTGGCCGACGAAGTACGGGACGAACTGGGCCATGCCGGCCACGTTGAACAGCAGGTTCGGGTCCGGCGACGGCAGTGGCGCACTGGGCACCACGGTGTGGCCCCGGTCCTCGAAGTACTTCAGGAACCGCCGCCTGATCTCACTGGTTTCCATGGGTGTTACCGGTAATCCTCACGCTGCGTCGTGTCAGTTGGGTTGGGTGCGGTGTCGATGCCCAGCGCGTCACGCAGCTCCGTCTCGCGCTGGGCCATGCCCTCGCGGACCTCGTCGCCGAAGTGCCGGACCGCCGCCGCGAGCTTGGCCGCGGACTCCTGCAGGCCCTCCGGCGCGAGCACCTGGGCCCGCTTCTTCAACCGGGTCACCGCATAGACACCGACAGCGATGCCGATGATCAACCAGAAGATCCGCTTCACCGGACGTCACCTCGCTTGCGCGCCTTGCGCTCCGCTTTCATCTCTTCCTTCACCCGCCGGGACACATCCCGGCGCTGGCTCTCGCCCAGTGCGCGGCGCACGCCGTACGTGAACGCGGCCGCCTTCACCAGCGGGCCGCCGGCAGTGGCCGAGAACAGCGACATCAGCGCGGCCGCGTTGGTCGTCACGGTGGTCGCGTTGTCGGTGATGGTGTCGACCTTGGCCAGCTGAGCGTTGGTCGTCGACACGGTGGTGGTCACCTCACCGAGCAGCGGGACAGTCTCGTTGGAGACGCCCTTCACAAGGATCCGGGTCTCGTCGAAGACCTTGCCCAGCTTCAGGATCGGATAGGCCAGCAGGCCCACCAGGATGAGCAGCGCGCAGGCGGCTATCAACCCGGCGACTTCACCGACGCTCATGGAAACGATCCACCTTCCCGTTGCGACCACGTGGACCGCCCGACCTTATCGCGCGGCGTAGTCGCACTCCGCTCCAGGACACCATCCCTCACATCACAGTCGCCCACCAAACCGCGTCATCCGGGGGTCGGTGTGCATGGCACCGGCATGGCCGCTGGCATGGGCCTGTCAGGGGCATTGTCAGGGGCTCGGCGTCGGGTGGGCGTGGGTGTTGCTCGGCTCCGGCGTACTGGGGCTCGGCTCGGCTGGAGTGGCGCTCGGCTCCGTTGGAGTGGTGCTTGGCTCCGTTGGAGTGGTGCCGGGATCGGTCGGGCTGCTCGGGCTTGGTGTGGTCGGCTGGGTCGGTGTGCTCGCCCGGGTCGAGGACGGCTCCGACGGTGCAGGGCTGGTCGGCCGGCCTGGCGGCTGGGTCGAGGAGGGCTTCGTCGGCGCGGTCGAGGTCGACCGCGGCGACGCTGATGGTGACCACGGCGGCTCAGGTGCGCTCGGAGTCGCCGCGGGCTGCGTCGGGGTGAACCAACCCGCCGCGGGGTTGGCGAGTCTCTCCTTGCTGGCCGTGGGCTCCTGCGTGGGACTCGCCGGCCCGGAGTGCGGCCGGTATCCCGTGACGTCGCCGTACGGCGACTCGGACGCCGTCCGCGTGGAGGTGCTCTGCGACGACGCCGCAATCGGCGGTGTGCTGCTGGTCGAGTCAGGTGACTTGAACGGCACGAAGATCAGCAGGCCGGCCAGCACCAGCACGATCGCCGCGAGTCCGGCGATCTTCAGTGCGGTCGGTCTTCCGGTTTTTCGATGACGGGCGAAGGGAGGGTTGTACTGCCTCAAAACGACGAGCCTTTCACCCCCAGGTCGTCTGGAATCCTACCGACCTGGTTCATCCGCTTGAGCAGGCCCCCGCCGTACTCAGTCGAAGCTGACGATGAGTGTCTGCACGGTTCCGTCGGGTGCCCAGGTGAGGTCCATGGTGCCGGTGTCGCCGCCGGCCCAGCGGAACTTCACGGTGTCGCCGTCCGCTCCTTCGAGAGTCATCGTCTCGGTCGGCGGGTTCTCCCGGTACGCCGCGGCGATCGCCGTACGGCCCTCGAACGGTCCGGCCGGGACACCTACGAAGGACATCCAGGCGTCGGCGGCGAAACGCTGGGCGAACGTGTCCCAGTCACCGCTGGTGACGGCGTGGTTGAAGGCGTCCACGTGCTCGGTGGTCCGGCTCACTCGCGGTCCCTCAGGATCTTGCGGATGTTGGCGACCCGGTCCGCGTACGCCGCTTCACCGCCACGACGGGTGGGCTTGTAGTAGTCGGTGCCGTCGATCACGTCCGGCGCGTACTGCTGCGGGACGATGCCGCGCGGGTCGTCGTGCGAGTACTGGTACGAGCTGCCGTGGCCGATCTTCTTCGCCCCCGCGTAGTGGGCGTCGCGCAGGTGCGGAGGGACCGGGCCGACCTTGCCCGCCTTCACATCCGCGATGGCGGCGTCGACGGCCATGATGACCGCGTTGGACTTGGGCGCCAGGGCGAGCGCGACCACTGCCTGGGCAAGGTTGATCCGCGCCTCGGGCATGCCGATCAACTGCACCGCGTCGGCCGCGGCCACCGCGACACCGAGCGCGGTCGGGTCGCCCATGCCGATATCCTCACTGGCCGAGATCACCAGCCGGCGCGCGATGAATCGCGGGTCCTCCCCGGCCTCGATCATCCGGGCCAGGTAGTGCATCGCCGCGTCCACGTCCGAACCACGGATCGACTTGATCAACGCCGACGCCACGTCGTAGTGCTGATCCCCGGCCCGGTCGTAGCGCACCGCGGCCCGATCGACCGCCGTCTCCAACGTCTTCAGGTCGATGACCTTGGCGTCCTTGGCCCGTGCACCACCGGCCGCAGCTTCCAGATAGGTCAGCGCCCGGCGCGCATCTCCCCCAGCCATCCGGAGCAGGTGCGCCCGCGAGTCCTCGGCCAACTCGAACTCGGCATTCAGCCCGCGCTCGTCGGTCAGCGCCCGATCCAGCAGTACGGCGATGTCGTCGTCGGTGAGCGACTCGAGGGTGAGAAGCAAGGACCTCGACAGCAGCGGGGAGATGACGGAGAAGAACGGGTTCTCCGTGGTCGCGGCGACGAGCGTCACCCAACGGTTCTCGACACCTGGCAACAGCGCGTCCTGCTGCGCCTTCGTGAACCGGTGCACCTCGTCGATGAACAGCACCGTCTCCACTACCCCCGAGGGCTTGGAGAGCTCACGGCGCGCGCCGTCGATCACCTGCCGGACGTCTTTCACGCCCGCCGTGACAGCCGACAGCTCGACGAACTTCCGGTTGGTCTGATGCGACACAACCGCCGCGATCGTCGTCTTGCCTGTGCCGGGTGGACCCCAGAGCAGCAGCGACATCGGCTGGTCACCCTCGACCAGCCGCCTCAGCGGTGACCCAGGGGCCAGCAAGTGCTGCTGCCCCACCAGCTCGTCCAGACTCCGCGGCCGCATCCGCACGGCCAACGGAGCGGCAGTGTGGTCGACGTCGGCGAGGCTGCCACCCCCACGAGCAGGGGCAGGCGCACCTGGCAGATCGAACAGACCGTCACTCACGCCCTGAGCCTAACGAACCCCACCGACACTCGGATCCGTCGAGGTCAGGAGCGCTCCGCCTGGTCCACGAATCGCCGCGGGCCGAAGACCAGGTGAATGGTCCCGCTGCGCCGAAGCAGCACATGGGTCGGGATCTGCAGAGCCACGATGGTGGCCACCGTGATCACCGGCTCCAGCGCCGGTACGACGGACAGCGGCAGCGTGTACGTGAGCACGACCCGGATCACCGCGTCGACGATCGAGAAGATCCCCCAGAGCACCGTGATCCGCCGCCAGGCGAGCCGGAAGCGCGGGTCCTCGTCGTACAGGCGGTCCATGATGGCCGCCCGCCTCGGCATGATCGCCCGGGTGAAGGTGTAGCAGAGCGGCTGAGGATGCCTGAGCGACCACAGCGTCACGCCTGCGAACGGAAGACTGATCCAGGCCCCGCGCACGAGCAGGACGCGAGCATCCCCACCCAGCCACGCCACGACCGCGCTCCCGACCAGGCTGAAGATCACTGCCGTACCCACCAGGTCAGCACGGCGTTGGCGTACGAGCGAGGCAATCGAGCTGACCAACGCCGGCACGGTGCTGATCAGCAGCGCGGTCACGTTGCTCACGCCTGCAGCTCGCAGGCCGTAGAACAGCGCAACTGGGATCGCGATATCGAGAACGAGGAGCCACGGGCGGCCGGACCGGGAGGACATGACCCGAGACTCGCCCAGGAGGCCACCACGCGGCATCGGGCCGACGGCTGCCCCTACCGAGCCCTTTGGACCACCCCCTAGACCAAAGTCGGGGGCCCGCTACTTCTTGCTGTCCTTGGGGTCTTCCTCGTCGTCGGCGTCCCGCAGTTCCTCGGGAAGCTCGTCGTCGTCATCGGTCTCGTCGTCCGCGTCCCGCAACTCCTCCGGGAGTTCGTCCTCGTCGAACTCCTCCGGAAGGATCTCCTCGGCCTCAGCCACCGACTCGGGCTTGATCGCGTTCCGAAGCCGCCCGAGGATCCGGTCCGCCTCGGTGCCGAACGGGTTGTCGTTGATCAGATAGGTCCAGGTCGCTGTGGGCCGCGGCACGCCCGACGCCGCCTCGTCCAGCCCCTCCGACGTGATCTCCGCCGTCTTGAACGTCTCGACTGCGTCGGTCCACGAGTCCGCGATCAGCGTGTCGAACGACGCGATCGCCGACTTGTTGAACTCGTCGATCGGCTTCAGGTGCACGATGCCGCCGGCCAGCGACCGCAGGTGGATGCCTTCGCGCAGGTCGGCCAGGTACGCCAGGTGGTCGGTCCAGCGCCGGTCCAGGTGGTGCAGCGCGATCCGCCGGGCCGCGTCCTTGACCGTGTCCTCGCCGACCTCTTCGACGAGTTCGTCGTACCGCTCCTTGACCTTCTCGGCCAGCTCCGTCGCGGCGAGGTCGTCGGTGAGCACCTTCTCGCGGGTGTCGAGCAGGATGGCGCGCTGCTGCCCGGTGAGCCGGTGGTACGACCAGGTGGTCCGGTGCAGTTCCGCGTTGGCGCCGTCCGCGACCCGCTGCGCGTGCTCGAGGACGCCGAGCGACTTGCGGTCGGTGAGCCGACCGGTGTCGTCGGGGTGCGGCCGCAGACCGGACGAAACGGAGTACCGGGTGACGAGCTCGTCGGCGAGGCTGGCGAAGAACAGCGATCCGCCCGGGTCGCCCTGGCGTCCGGCGCGGCCGCGTAGCTGGTCGTCCAGCCGTCGCGACGCGTGCAGGCCGGTGCCGACGACGTACAGGCCGCCGAGCTCGATGGCCTTGTCCTTGTCGTGCGACTCGTCCCGGCCGCCGAGCCGGATGTCGGTTCCGCGACCCGCCATCTGGGTGGACACGGTCACCGTCCCGGGTACGCCGGCCTCGGCGATGATCGCCGCTTCCTCGGCGTCGTTCTTCGCGTTCAGTACGACATGCGGGATCTCGGCCGCCTCGAGCCGGTCGCTCAGCTGCTCCGACTCCTCCACGCTGTGGGTGCCGATCAGGATCGGCCGGCCGGCCTCGTGTACTTCGGCGATGTGCTCGACCAGCGCCACGTTCTTCTGCTCGACCGTCAGATACAGCCGGTCCGGATCGTCGACCCGGATGTTCGGCTTGTTCGGCGGTACGACGGCCACGTCGACCTCGTAGAACTCCTGCAGCGACTCCCCGACGACAACCGCCGTACCGGTCATGCCGCACAGAGTCTTGTAGCCCTTGACCAGCGCCTGCACGGTGATGCTGTCCAGCACCTCACCGGAGTCGCTGACCGGCACGGCCTCCTTGGCCTCGACCGCGGCCTGCAAGCCGTCAGGCCAGCGCTGCAGCTTGGCGATCCGGCCGCGGTTGTTGTTGATCAGGCTGACCTTGCCGTCGCGGACCAGGTAGTCGACGTCCTTGCGCAGCAGCACCTCGGCGTGCAGCGCGACGTTGATCTGGGTCAGCCGGTCGAGGTTGTCGTCCTCGTACAGGTTGATCCCCTCGAGCGCCGCCTCGACCTTGTCGGTGCCCTTGTCCGTCAGCGCTACCGTCCGGCCGTCGCCGTCGATCTCGTAGTCGACCCCGGCGCGCAGCGTCCGGACCAGCTGGACGACGTCCTCGTCGAGCTCCTCGGTCCGGGTCGCACCGGCGAGCACCAGTGGCACCCGGGCCTCGTCGATCAGCACCGAGTCGGCCTCGTCCACGAGCGCCACGTCCAGCTCGGCCGTGACCCGGTCGGCCACGTCGTTCACGAGGCGGTCCCGCAGTACGTCGAACCCGACCTCGCTCACCGGGACGTAGCAGACCTCCGCCTCGTACGCCGTACGCCGTTCGTCCGGCGTGGACGCCTGGCCGATGTGCGACACGGTGACCCCGAGCAGCTCGTACACCGGGCCCATCCAGTCGGCGTCGCGGCGGGCCAGGTAGTCGTTCACCGCGAGGATCTGGACCTTGCGGCCGCCGATCGCGTATCCGGCGGCGGCGATCGCACCGGCCAGCGTCTTGCCCTCACCGGTGGCCATCTCCACCACGCGGCCCTGCAGCATCGCCAGCGCGCCGACGACCTGGCCGTCGAACGCCCGCTCGCCGATCGCCCGGTTGCCCGCGTCCCTGGCCAGCGCGAGGAACTCGATCTGCTCGTCCTCGTGCAGGCCACCGGTCGTCCGCAGTTCGCCGACCGCCTCGGTGAGCTCCTCGTCGGTCAGAGCCAGGACGGACTCCTCCGCCTCACCGACCAGCTGGGTGAGCCGCTCGTACGGGCCGAGATCGATCGAACCGGGGCGCTGCAGCAGCCGGCGGAAGCGTGACGCGATTTTCAGTGCCATGATGACCGCAACGTACAGCGTCGCGCGGTCGTTCCGTAGCACACCCCCGGGTGTCAGCTCCCGGCGCCGTCAGCTACCTGGTTCCCACTCGTACGGCGTGGTGGTCGTGACGCCGTACAGACCCAGCTTCTGCAGGATCGGGCGGGAGTCCTCGGACGCGTCCACCCGCAGGAATTCGTAGCCGCGCTCCTTCGCCAGCCGCGCCCGGTGCGCGAGGACCGCGCTGTACAGCCCCTGCCGTCGCCACTCCGGCAAGGTCCCGCCGCCCCAGAGGCTGGCGAACCCGGTGCCCGGATGGAACCGAACCCACGCCGCGGTCAGCGCCGGCCCGTCCGGACCCTTCAGGGCGTCCTCGACCAGGAACACCGACAACCGATCCGGGAACATCCGCGCCTCGGCCGCGAGCCGCTCCTCGATCCGCTCGAGCCCGTTGTGCCACAGCGTGTCCATCAGTACCGCGATCCGGTGGTAGTCGCCCGGACCGTCGGCCTCCCGCAACCGCACCTTCGACGGCAACGCGGACGGCCACTGCAGGACCCGGTCCACCTCGCCGAGGATGAGCGTCTCCGGCTCACCCTTGACGAACCCTGCCCGGGCCAGCCGGTCACCGAGGTCGGCCGGCTCGTCGTACGCGTACGTCTTCCACTCGAACGGCAGGCCGCGCTCGCGGAAGAACTCCACCTGGCCGGCGATCACCGCGTCCGGATCCTCGCCCAGGCCGCGCGGCGTCTCGACGAACCCGGCCCCGTCCGGCCCCTCGACGTACGACCGGTGCACCAGACCGTCGTGCTCCTGTTTCCAGCCGGGGATGGTGTCCGCGTCCGGCAGGCGGATCCGGCGGTGGAACACGTCGAGCAGCTCATCGGGGGTCATCCGCACATAGTGCCCGATCGACTACCTGAAATCACCAGGCTCGAAAGCCAACCAGTTGGCCACTGGTCTCGTCCAAGTAAGTGTCCTCAAAGGGGGGAACACATCATGAACATCCACCGCATCACTCGCAAGACGATCCTTGCCGCAGTCGCCGTCATGGCGATCCCCGCGGCCGCGATCGCCGCACCCGCCGTCATCAACTCGGCCTCCGCCCCCCGCACCACCTCGGCCGCAGCCGTCGCGCTCCCGTCCTGCCCGAGCGGCTGGGGATCGTTGCCCGAGGCAAACAGCAGGATGACGCAGGCACCTGTCACCGCCGTCCGCACCGGACGGCACGCCTGCTACGACCGGCTCGTCGTCGACATCCGCGGCCGCGTGGCCGGGTACGACGTCCGCTACGTCCCGAACGTCTACACCGACGGCGAGGGCGCCCTCGTCCCGCTGCGCGGTGGCGCGAAGCTGCAGTTCGTCGTCCGCGCTCCGGCGTACGACGCAGCCGGTCGTCCGACGTACACCCCGGCCAAGCCACGCGAGCTGTCCGACGTGGCGGGCTACAGCACCTTCCGCCAGGTCGCGATCGCCGGCAGCTTCGAGGGGCAGACCACGATCGGCGTCGGCGTCCGCGCCAGGCTCCCGTTCCGCGTCTTCACGCTGGCCGGTCCCGGGTCCAGCACCCGAGTCGTGCTCGACGTCGCACACCACTGGTAACAGACCCCCACCCCAGCGGTCGCCCGGATTCTCCTCCCGGGCGACCGCGTCGCGTTCGGCTACACCAGCACGCGGTTGAGCAGGTCGAAGAAGGCGTTCGCCAGAACCAGTTCGTACGGATCGCCGAGCAGAGCGGCCAACTCCGAAATGTCCGACGGGGTCCACGACCACGCGTTGATCCCGCCGGAGATGAACAGCGGACTCGCGCCGTCCCACTGGGCGACCCGGGCGTCCAGCGCGGCCTTGTACTCCCCTGCCTTGCCCGGTGCACCCCACTGCCCGACGATCGGCAGACCGCCCTGACGGACCGCCAGCAGATCGCCGTCCCAGGTCTGCATGATCCCCTTCAGCGGGGTGTACTTCGCGAATCCACTGGCGATCTCCTCCGAGAGCAGGATCCACTTGTCGTTCTCGCGGCTGCTGTACGAGTACACCAGGTCCATCCCGGTGGTCCGCAGCATCGAGCCGGTCAGCTGCAGGTACTGCGGGAACTGATCGGCCGCCCATGATCCCGGGTAGGTGTAGCCCGCGCCCGACGGGCCGCAGACCAGGAGGTCGTTGGCGGTCGCGGTCCGCTGGAAGTAGCTGAACAACCCGGGCCCGGTCTCTGCGAGCAGCGGGCTGATCGTCCAGTTGGCCGGCGCCTCGCCCCGCTTCGGGTCGTCCCACAGGTCACGCATGTGGCGCTGGCAGTACTGGATGTTGTCGCCCTCACCGAACGTCAGTGTCAGGTAGACCTTGTTCTGCGGCTTGCTGATCCGCCGGATCGGCCGGACCTTGTCCGAGATCGGCGCCGTGAACCCGGAGTGCACGGTGCCGTTCATGTAGAAGTCCGCCGCGATGACGGGCGAACCACCTTGCGAGGCGAGGTCGACGCCGTCCCACTCACCCGACACGTCGTTGGCGAACCAGCCCATGTACGGCGCGAGCGTCGGCCACTTGGCGAAGTGCTCGATGAGCAGTTCACCGGTCTCACCGGCCGGTGGCAGCCAGCTCACCAGGGCTTTGGTGGCCACCACGTAGTCGCGGAAGTACGGGAACGGCTCGATGCGGGTGGGCGAAGTGTCGGTGGCCGTGACCAGGTACTGGTTCCACATCGTCACGGTCACCACCAGGGACGTCGTACCGGCCGGTGGTTCGAACCGGTAGATGAAGTAGCCGCCGCCGTCGCTGAAGCGGTTGGCGTCCCCGCCGATCGACGAGTTGACACCGTCGAACAGGTACGGCTCCTCCTCCGGCGTACCGGGCAGGAAGTGCGCGATCTCGGTGCCGTTCGCCTTGACCGTGACCTCGGAGACCGACGGGCCCCAGCCGTCGTCGGTGAACGAGTCCTGGAACCGGACGAACACGGCCTCCTTGCCGAGCTTGGCCGAGACGTCGAGGTCGTAGTTGCCCTTGTTCGACGAGTCCCGGATCTGCTCGGTCTCGCGGGCGATCTCCGTCCACTGGACGTTCTCGACCGGGACCACCCTGGTCGGTGGCAGACCGGCGAGCAGCTTGTGGGTGACCCGCGGGAACAGGTTGTCGAGCTGCCACCGGTAGGTCTTCACCCGGTCCTCGTCGAACATCCCGCGCAGGTCCTTCACGATCCGCAGCCCGTGCGCGTTGACCTGGTCCGCGTCGGCGACGACGGCATTCTCCAAGCCGGCCAGGGTTGTGGCGACGTTGAGCGAGTCGGGTACGGCGGGGTCGTACACGATCGCACCGCGGACGCGGCTGCGGTACTTGGCGACCAGGTCCAGCGGGTTCTTGTACAGCTTGGTGGGCAAGCGCATGTCGGTCAGCCACTTGGCGTCCGGCGTGCTCATGGTGCCCGTGTCGTAAAGGAAGTACAGCTCGGGCTCGGTACGGTTGACGACGCCTTGCAACGTTGTCAGCAATGTCTGGTCACCACCGCTGAGTTTGCTGACGTCGCCGTAATCCAGGTGTTTCGGGCGGCTGAACACCGGCAGCAGCCGAGCGGGGCTGCCGGACGTCGATGAAGTCGCAGCATGTGCGCTGGATGCGAGGGCCGGAACCAGTCCGAACCCACCCGCGGTCACTGCACCGCTGCCCGCCAGGAACGTTCGCCTCGACACCATCGTGACCACTCCCTGTCGTTGACATCGATGTCAAATCAGGCGGGACAGTAGCAACCCCACGACACTGTGTACAGAGCTCACTACACCGTTCCCGCAAGAATCTGGAATCGTTTCCGAGAGACCGTGTTTCTCCACGCGTGCTACCGCGGTCGCTCCTCCGTCGCGCCCGCTGCGCGCTCCCACCCACCCCGGCTCATCGCCGGTACTCCCTTGCCGGCGACCGCCGGCCACCCGCGGGCTCATCGCCCGCACCTCGCGGCCTACCGCCCGCGCCCTGGCACCCGCCCGACCGCCCCACCGCCCCACCGCCCCACGAGACGATCGCCCGAACGATCTTCGGAAACAAAAGTGCACCCAGCGACGAAAAGGTTCCGATGATCGCCGCACGCGCGTACCCGTACGCCGCCGCTCCCCCGATCAGCAGGCCGGCCGCCAGCACGACTACGACCGTCCAGGAGGCGGTGAGTGCAGGCTCGAAGTCGCCTGCTGAGTCGTCGGAGATGATCTGGTCGCTACTGCCATCGGCGGCGGGTACCTGCACACCTCAGGTTTCGGGGGTGGTGGGGATGGTGCCGGCGTCTACTGCGGCGGCGAGGCGGTTGTGGTCGCGGGCGTTGATGTCGGCGTAGGTGAGGGCGAAGTCGGCGATGGCCTCGTCGAAGACCTCGGACTTGCCGAGGTAGCCGGCGATGGCGATCTCGTCGCCTCCCCGGCCGTGGGCGCGGGCGAGGGTCCAGCCGCACATCCCGCCGTACACGCCGAGGCCGCCGGGAGTGAGCTTGGCGGGGTCGATCGAGCCTTTCATGTCCCACAGTTGGCGCACGTAGTAGTCGAAGCCCCGCGGTCCGGTCGTCCAGCCCAGGAAGATATCGGGAAGGGACTGCAGGAGCCGTTGTCCGTCGACCACGCGCCGGCCGTGGTGCGGGAACTCGCTGGCGGCGACGTACGGCTCCAGGACGCTGGCCTCGGCTTGCTTGACCTGGAGGAACAGCACGTCATGGGCTCCCTTGCCGCGGAGCAGTACGACGTAGCAGCGGGTGCCCACGCTGCCGACACCGACAACCTTGCGCGCCATGTCGACGATCTCGAACTGGTCGAACAGAGCTCGGCGGTCGTCGGCGAGCGTGTGCCGGTAGTCGTCGACGGCCTCCCGAATGCCGGCAGCGACTCGGTCTGCGTCCACCGCGGCGAACAACTGGCGGATCGGGACGAGTAGCGGCGGGTGGCTGGCCAGCTGTACCCCGGCGCCGCTGCGCACGCAGAGCTTGGCGAACGCACGCAGGTTGTCGTGCGACTTCGCCTTGGCGAACACCTTGTCCAGCCTGGCGGGGGTCAACTTCGGCGCCGTGGTCCCGAACTCCGTTTCGAGGCGGCCGATGATGTCGCTCAGCTGCGCGGACGACAGGTGCAGGTACCACAGGTCGAGGGTCGCCAGCTCGGCGAACGTGATCATGGCTTCGCGGTACTCGCGGACCGTGTCGCGAGCCGCTTGGCGCTGCTGCTTCAGCGTGAAGCCGTTCTGCCGGGCGGCGACGGCGACGCTGGCCGCAAGCCGTTTCATGTCCCATTCCCACGGGCCGGGCAGGGTTTCGTCGAAGTCGTTGACGTCGAAGACGAGGTCGCGCTCCGGTGTTCCGAACAAGCCGAAGTTGACCAGGTGGGCGTCGCCGCACACCTGGACGGTGATGCCGCTGCTCGGCGTACCGGCCAGGTCGTTCGCCATGATCGCCGGGCCGCCGCGGAAGAACGCGAACGGCGAGGCCAGCATCCTGCCGTAACGCACCGGAACCAGCACCGGATCCCGGGTAGCGGCCTGGGCCTGAAGAATGTCGAGCGGATCCGGCCGATCGAGCGCCGGTTCCCAGTCACCGTGCGAACGACGCGACACCCGCCGACGGGCGGCTCGGCCATCGGCCTTCCGCTCCTGCACTCCGGGAACTGCGGCACCCACGGTACCCAGCCCACCCCCACCCATACCTCCACACTGCCACATCCGCGACTGCGACGGTCCGTTTACCAGGCTCGATGGAGGATTTCGGTGGCTTCGGCCTGGCTGAGGCCGGCTCGGTGGGCGGCTCGGGCGAAGACGGTGGCGGCGGCGCGGGTTTCTTCGTCGTCGACTCGGCTGCGGGAGGCGAGCACGAACGTCCCGTTCCGCCCGCGGGTCTCGACCAGACGATCGGCCTCGAGCTCCTTGTACGCCCGCGCCACCGTGTTCACCGCCAACCCAAGATCCCCCGCCAACTGCCGGACCGTCGGCAACCGCGTGCCCTGCGCCAGCTGACCGGCCCGGATCAGCCCGTCGATCTGGTCCTTCACCTGTTCGTACGGCGGTTTGGCCGCGCCCGGGTCGACCGTGATGATCATCTGCAGCTCCCTCGAGTCTTTGTATCAAATGTATTGATACAAAGACTCGAGGTCAAGCGAAGTCCGTCGCGGTGTAGGGCCTCTGCTCGACCAGGACCAGCCAGTTGCCGGAGTTGTCGCGCAGCACCGCCTCCACGCCGTACGGGCGATCGGACGGCTCCTGGATGTACTCGACGCCCTTGGCAACCAGCTCGGCGAAGGTCTTGTGGCAGTCGTCGGTCGCCATGCCGAACCCGTGCATGGAGCCCTTGGCCATGATCCGGCGGATCGAATCCGCGGACTCGGAGTCCATCGGCGGCCCGGGCAGCATCAGCGCCAGCTCGAGCTCGGGGTGGTCGGCCTGGTGCACCGTGCACCACCGGAAGTCCTCGCTGAGCGTGATGTCGTCCCCCACCACGAACCCGAGCTTGTCGGTGTAGAACGCCTTCGCCTCGTCGATGTCATTGACGTAGACCGTGACCAAACTGACGTTGGTGATCACTGTTCCTCCTCGTCGTTGGTACGACGGTAGGCCTCGGCAGCCCCGGCGTGCTTCTCCGGAATTGCGGAGTTCAGTCCGAGCATGAACACGAAGCAGCCCGGGATCCGCGGACCCGTCCGGGTCCGCTGGTACTGCGTCGGCGTCATCCCGACCAGCTCGGTGAACCGCTGCGAGAACGAACCCAGGCTGCTGTACCCGACCAGGCCGCACACCTCGGTCACGGTCAGGTTGGTCGCCCGCAACAGATCGGTGGCCCGCTCGATCCGCCGGCGGGTGACGTACTGCATCGGCGTCTCGCCGTACTCGGCCGCGAAACACCGCAAGAAGTGGTACTTCGACACGCCTGCGGCGGCCGCCAGCCCAGCCAGGTCGAGCGGCTCGGCGTAGTTGCGATCGGCAACATCCCGGGCACGGCGCAGATGCGCCAGCAGCTACACCGGTACGACGGGCCGCATCGCTCCCCCTTCTTTCGGTGTGGACCGAAGGTTTGGAGACTGCCGGCCGATTCGTGAAGCTGGCCTGCATGAGAGTCGGACAAGGTGGGACCGGACCTGGGCCGCACACACCGGACGGCAGTGCAATAGAACTCTACGAGGCCACACCGGCGCACGGTGAGGACGAATTGATCAACGCCGCGATGGAGCCGGGCAGCAGCATCCTCGAGCTCGGCTGCGGCACCGGGCGGATCACCCGGCCACTGCTCGCCCTCGGGCATCAGGTGGTCGCAGTCGACGAGTCGCCGGACATGGTCGCGCGTGTGACCGAGACCGAGACGATCTGCTCGACGATCGGCGACCTCCGGCTGGACCGCCACTTCGACGTGGTCCTGATGATGTCCTATCTGATCAACGTCGCCGACGACGAGGAACGCCTGCGTCTGCTGCGCACCTGCGCCCACCACGTCCGCCCCGGCGGCGCCGTTCTGCTCCAGCAGCAGATCCCCGGGATGATTCGTGGTACCACCGTGATGGAGAACGAGCACCGCCGCCTGGTCGTCTCCGACGTCGAGGAACTCCCCGGCAACCGCCAGGCGGCAACGCTGACCCACACCATCGGCGACCGCTCGTGGTCGCAGCGGATCCTGACCCAGAACCTCACCGACGACCAACTGTCAGCCCAGCTGACCGAAGCTGGGCTGACACTGGCCGACTACCTCACCCCCGACAAGACCTGGGTCCGAGCGCGCCGCCCTTAGCCGAGGCCGCCGCCCGGGACGGAGCCGGTGAGGTAGCGGATCGCGTTCTTGAACGAGTCGCAGCGCCGCTGGTCCTGCGCGCCGGCCGGGTAGCCGATCGCCGCCAGTTTCCTCCCAACTCCGGTCGAGCTCAAGCCTCTCGAGTCAGTCCCGGCCGCGCAGGAAGGACTCGACCATCGAGACGTACCGGCTGTGCTCCTCGATGTGCGGCATGTGGCTGGAGTACTCGAACACTTCCCAGCGGACGTCCGGGATCAGCTTCGCGTACGGAATCACGGTGACCGGTGCCGCCTCGTCGTACACCCCTGAGATCACCAGCGTCGGCACGTCGATGTTCGCCAGCCGGTCCACGATGCTCCAGTCGCGCAGACTGCCGACCACGTGGAACTCACTCGGCCCGTTCATCGTGTGGTAGACCGTCGGGTCCTCCTCCAGTGCCGCGAACGCCGCGCGCACCTCGGGCGGGTTCGGCACCACCCGGCAGACGTGCCGGTCGTAGAACGTCGTCATCGCGGCCTCGTACTCCGGGGAGTCCGTGGTCCCGGCCTCCTCGTGCGACCGGAGGGTCTGGTCGATCACCGGAGGGAGTCCGGCCCGCAATGAGGCGGCCGCCTCCAGCCACAGCGGCATCGACGCCGGCGAGTTCGCGATGACGAGCCGTCTCAGCCCGGCGGGACGCCGTACGGCGTGTTCCGCGGCGAGCATGCCGCCCCACGACTGTCCCAGCAAGTGGTAGTTGTCGGCGATCCCGAGCAGCGCGACCAGGTTCTCCAGCTCGGTCAGAAACAGTTCGACGGTCCAGTACGACGGGTCGGCGTCGGGCAAGTGCGTCGAGTTCCCGCAGCCCAACTGGTCGTAGTGCACGACCGGCCGCGCAGGCCCATCTGGATCCGCAAACGCGGTCAGCGACAGCAGATACTGGTGCGTGGCGCCGGGACCGCCGTGCGCGACGACCAGCGGCGTAACGCCACTGGACAGGTCACCGGTGACGCGGAACCAGGTCTCACCGTCGGCGAACGGGATCCGCCCGTCCAGCGTGGGCGGCAGGATGCGGTAAGACGAGTCGGCGATGCTCATGGTGGTCCTTTCAGTCGGCGAGCCAGCCGCGTACGTGCCGGCGGAGGAAGGCGAGGTCGTCCGGGATGTCGCGCGGTGATCCGGCCCGGTGACCCCACACGCTCGGGATCTCGGCCAGCTCCGCCTTGCGCAACGCGGCCAGCTCCAGCTCGTTGTCCGCCGTCCGGAAGTAGAGATCGGTTGCCGAAGGCACCAGCAGGACCCGGGCGGTGATCGCCGCCAGCGCGGCGTCCAGGTCACTGTCGTACGGTGTGCTGATGTCGGCCGCCAGCCAGGTCAGGGCCTGGGCGTACTGATCGGCCGCGCGTCCCTCCGCGAACCGGTCGACCCAGTCAACCTGCAGGAAGGTGTCCAGGTCGGCGAAGCCGAGGGTCTCGAACAGCCGGGCGCGATAGAAGTCCTGGCTCAGCCCCCAGCCGGCGTACACGTGCGCGAAGGCCCTCTTCGCCGCGACCGGCTCCGCGCCGAACCGCCCGTCGCCGAGGTGTTCCGGCGCCGCCTCCAGGATGCGGAGCAGCCCGGACAAGAAGACCCGGTTGTGCAGCGACGTACGGGCGCTGCCGCACACGACGATCGCCCGCTGGACGAAGTCCGGGTAGAGCGCCGCCCAGTGGTAGGCCTGGCCGGCGCCCATCGAGAACCCGTACGCCGCGTGCGCCTGGGTGATGCCGAACGCCTCGGTGAGTAGCCGGTACTGCGCGTGCACGTTGTCCGCCATCGTCACCAGCGGGGGGTAGTCCGGGTCGGTGGACGGGCTCGACGACAACCCGTTGCCGAACATGTCCGGAATCACCACGAACCAGCGCTCCGGGTCGAGCACCCCGTCGGGCCCGATCAGCCAGTCCTGCGTCTCGTGCGTCGCGCCGTAGCTGCAGGGATAGACGATCACGTTGTCCCGGCTCGGCGCCAGCGTGCCGTGCGTCTGCCAGGCCAGCCCGGCGTCGCGGATCACGCCGCCGCGTTCCACCGGCAGGTCCCCCAGCGCGAACACCCCGGTCTCCACCGGCCAGGCCATCACACCAGTACTCCGGTCGGCAGCACGGCATGCACGCCCCAAGTCTGGTTCGCGACCTGGGTGATCCTGAGATCGACGGCGGTGCTGGCAAGGGCCAGGGCGGTGCTCTTGTCCACGTCGAGGATCACCTCCAGCCAGCACACCATCGCGTCCAGCGCGTCGCCCATCGCGACGTCGAGATCGGGGTCGAATCCGAAGGTGATCCGTCCCGCCGGGGTTTCCGCGTGGATCGACCGCAGCGGCGGCGGCTCGCGGACCAGGTCCAGCGCCAAGGTGGTGGTCATCGGGCACTCGATAGCGGTCCCGCCGACCTCGCCGTCGCCCTGGGCCGCGTGCCCGTCGCCGAGGCTGAGCATCGCCTCGGCGACGGCGAGCGGCAGGTAGAGCGTCGACCCGGCGACGAGTTCCTTGCAGTCGATGTTGCCGCCACCGACCGTGCGGGGCGGGATGGTCGAGTGCTCGCCGGTGGCCCGCGGAGCAACGCCGATCACGCCCAGAAAGGGCGCCAGTTGCCGGCTGAAGCCGGCGTTGCAGGTCCCCGTGCCGGCCTCGGCGTCCAGATCCCACAGCAGCCAGGACGGCGGCTGCCCGGTGATCCCGAGTCGTTCGGTGATCGGGGACTCGAGCGCACCGGCGACGGTCCAGCCCCACGGATCCGGGGTCAGCGACAGGAGCCGCACTGCCAGCAGGTCGCCCGGCCGCGCACCCCGCACCGCGATCGGGCCGGTCAGGCAGTGCCCGCGCGACTCGGCGAACATCGTCGGCTGCTTCTCCCCGGGCGTGGTCTGCGGCTCGAGGTAGCCGGAGGCGTCCAGCGACCGTACGACGAGGGTGTCGCCCGGGTCGACGGTCAGCACCGGTGTACGTTCCGCGGTGAACACGTCGACCGTCGTCCGCGGGGTGGGGTCGAGTCTGTGGGTGGTGTCGTGGATGGTCATCCGCTACCTCGCCGGTGTCAGGAGTTCGGTGGTCAGGGGGTGGTGGCAGGCCACCGCATGCAGGCCGTCGCCGGCGGTGAGCGCCGGTGCTTCCGTGGCGCAGCGCTCGGTGGCCAGTGGACAACGGGTCCGGAAGTGGCAACCGCTCGGCGGATCGATCGCGGACGGCAGCTCGCCGCCGAGTCCCACGGACCGCACCGGTCCCGACTGCTCCTGACGTGACTCGGGCTGGTCGGCCTTGGCAGCTGGTGGCAACGGGATCGCCTTGATCAGTCCCGCGGTGTACGGGTGCCGAGGCGCACCGTAGACGTCCTCGCTCGGCCCCAGCTCGACCAGCCGGCCGAGGTACATCACGCCGATCCGGTCGGCCAGGTACTTCAGCAGCGACAGGTCGTGCGAGATCACCACGTACGTCTGGCCGTACCGGTCCTGCAGCGAGCGCATCAGGTTCAGGATCTGCGCCTGGACCGAGACGTCGAGCGCGGACACCGGCTCGTCGGCCACGATCACCCGCGGGCGCAGCGCCAGCGCCCGGGCCATCGCGATCCGCTGCCGCTGCCCACCGGAGAACTCGTGCGGGTAGCGCTGCGCGGCCTCGGGCGGTAGGCCCACCGCGTCCAGCAGTTCGCGCACGGTGTCGCGCCTCTCGCGGCGCGTGCCGACGCCCTGGGCGATCAGTGGTTCCTCGATCAGTCCGGCGACCGTCATCCGCGGGTCCAGGGCGGCCGCGGAGTCCTGGAACATCATCTGCAGGTCCCGCCGGCGACGCCGTCGTACAGCCGGACTCTGAGCGGTCAGGTCGCGGCCGTCGAAGGTGACCGAGCCGCTGCTCGGACGTTCGAGCCCGACCAGCATCCGGCCGATCGTGGTCTTGCCGCAGCCCGACTCCCCCACGATGCCGAGTGTCTCACCGGCCCCGATGCTCAATGTCACCCCGGACACCGCGTGCACCGCCCGCCTGGGCCTGAACGGCCGCTGCGACTTCAGCCCGAACCTCTTGTGCACGTCGAAGAGCTGGACCAGGGTCTCACTCGTCCGCGGCTCGGCTCCGCTCCGCACACGCCGTACCTCCGGCTCCCACCGCGCAGGGGACTCCGCGGTGGGATGGAAACACGCGTGCAGGTGATCGCTGCCCGGTGTCACCTCTACCAGGACCGGGTCCGTACCGCGGCAATCGTCCTGCGCGAAGGCGCACCGCGGCGCGAAGCGGCACTGCGGCGCGAGGTCCAGCAGCTTCGGCGGTGCTCCGGGGATGGTGGACAACTCTGTGCCGCGGTCCAGCTCCAGCGTCGGCATCGCAGCGAGCAGCGCCTTCGTGTAGCGGTGCCGGGGTGCCTCGAACAACTGCTGGACGCCGGCCTGCTCGACCATCCGGCCGCCGTACATCACCGCCACCCGGTCGGCGTACTCGGCGATCACTCCCATGTCGTGCGTGACCAGCAGCACTCCCATCGACAGCTGCGACTTCAGGTCGTCGATCAGGGTCAGGATCTGCGCCTGGATCGACACGTCGAGCGCAGTGGTCGGTTCGTCGGCGATCAGGAGCTTCGGTTCGCACATCAGGCCGAGCGCGATCATCACCCGCTGCCGCATCCCGCCGGACAGCTGGTGCGGGTAGTCACCCAGCCGTTCCCGTGGCCGTGGCATGCCGACCAGTCCGAGCACCTCGGTGGCCCGCGCGGTCGCCGCCGCCCGGCTGGCGCCGACGTGGATCCGGTACGCCTCGCGGAGCTGGCTGCCGATCGTGCGGACCGGGTTCAGCGAGGTCATCGGGTCCTGGAAGATCATCGCCATCCGGCTACCGCGCAACCGGCGCATCGCGGGCTCGTCCAAGCCGGTCAGCTCCTCGCCGTCAAGGCGGACGGACCCGCCGGTGACGGCTCCGCCGGGCGGCAGCAGCCGCAGGATCGACAGGCCGGTCATCGTCTTGCCGCACCCGGACTCCCCGACCAGGCCGAGGGTCTGACCCGCCTCGACGGAGAAGCTCACCCCGTCGACCGGACGGATCCGGCCCTGCCGGGTGTCGATCTCGGTCCGTAGGCCGCTGACCTCGAGCAGGCTCATCTGTCGTCCCTTCCGTCGCGGGTAGCGGACCGCCGGGCGGCGACCAGCCGGAACAGGCGGCCGAACCGCACGCCCTCGCGCGGGTCGAGCACCCGCATGAGGTGGTCACCGGCGAAGTTGGCCAGCAGGATCGTGGCCATGATGGCCAGGCCGGGAAAGGTCGAGAGCCACCAGGCGTCGGCCAGGTTCGTCGCACCGGCGGCCAAGTCGCTCCCCCAGTCGGGTGCCGGCAGCCGGACGCCGAGGCCGAGAAAGCTCAGCGTCGTCGCCGTCAGCACACCCCAGCCGATCGCGCTGCTGCCGAGCACGACCACCTCGGTGAGCAGGTTGGGGATCAGGTGCCGCCAGGACGTGCGGATGGTGGTCGACCCGAAGACACGCGCCGCCTCGACGTACTCCGCCTTGCGTAGGCGGCGGACCGAGGACTCCACCACGCGGGCGAAGCCGGGAGTGAAGGCAATGCCGATGGCGAGCACGATGCTGCGGACGCCGGATCCGGCGGTCGCGATCAGGATCAGTGCGATCAGCAGCACCGGGAGGGCCAGGAACACATCGACCAGACGCATCACCACTGCGTTGACCAGCCTCGGAGCGACTCCGCCCAGAACCCCGATGGCGACACCGGCCGCCGTGGCAAGCAGAACCCCGAGCAGGCTGGCCAGCAGCACCGGGCGAGCGCCGTACACGGTCCGGCTGAAGACGTCGCGGCCGAGCAGGTCGGTGCCGAACAGGTGACTCCCGCTGGGGCCTTGCAGGTTCGCGTCGCTGGTGGCAACCGGGCTGACATGCGCCAGCAGGCCGGGTGCGGCCAGGAGGATGCCGATGAGAAGCACCGCCAGCAGCAGCCCGGTACGTCCGATGGTTGCCTTCAGCCCCTTGACGGAGCCGGTGGCGGGCATCGCCGTCCGCCCCGGCACGACGGCCGGGCTCAGGCTCAGGGGGTCGGTCGTCATCCTCGGGCCTCCTGCCGGGTGCGGGGGTCGATGGCACCGACGAGCAGGTCGACGCCGAGGTTGATGAGGACGTAGGAGACGCCGATCACCACGACGGCGCCCTGCACGACCGGGATGTTCTTGCTGGTGATCGAGGTGGCCAGGAAGCTGCCGAGCCCGGCGCGGCCGAAGATCACCTCGGTGATCGCGGCACCGGTCAGGATGTTGCCGAACTGCAGGCCGATGGTGGTGACCGCCGGCACCGACGAGTTGCGCAGCACCTGCCGCAGCAGCACGCGCAGGTCGCCGCTGCCCCTGGCCCGGGCCGCCTTCACGTAGTCGCTGCGCAGCTCCTCGATCACCCGGCCGCGGACCAGCCGGGTCAGGATCGCGGCATAGCCCCAGCCGAGCGAGACCGCCGGCAGCACCAGGGCCTTCGCCGTTCCGTCGTCGATCGCGGAGAACCACTGCAGCTTGACGCTGAACACCAGCACCAGCAGCAGGGCCAGGAAGAAGTACGGCACCGCCACCCCGGCGAACGAGATCCAGCGAGCCAGCGTGTCGAGCGCCGAGCCGGGCCGCATCCCCGCGACCAGACCGAGCGGGACCCCGATCAGCACCGCCACGAGCATCGACGCCACGGTCAGGACCAGCGTGCTCGGAGCCCGGGAGAGCAGCTCGAAGGCCACCGAGTTCTGGGTCAGGAACGACGTGCCGAGGTCGCCGTGCAGCAGCTGGCCGGCGAAGGCGCCGTACTGGCGCCACAGCGGGAGGTCGAGCCCGAGCTGCTGGCGCAGCGCGGCGATCTGCTCCGGGGAGGCGTTCGCGCCGTACAGGATCACCTTGGCCGGGTCGCCCGGAACGACGTGCACCAAGATGAACGCGATCACTGTGATGCCCAGCACGACCGGGACCGCCGCGCCGAGCCGGCGCAGGACGAACAGCGCCATCAGCCGACGGTGGCGCTGTGGAACGCCAGGTAGCCGTTGAGGGTCTGGTGCAGGTTCTTCACCTTCGGCGAGAGCGTGAACGCACCCGCGACATCCCACAGAGGCAGGAACATCGAGTCTTGCATCAGCTTCGTCCCGACCTGCTGGTACAAGTTGTTTCGGGCGGCCTCGGCCGCGGTGGCGTTGGCCCGGGCGATCATCTTGTCGATCGCCGGGTTGTTGTAGTGGGACCAGTTGAAGCCCGACTCGATCGCGTTGGAGTTGACCCAGATGTTGAGCAGGTACGGGTCGGCGCCGTAGTAACCGAACGAGCCGAGGTTGTGCACGCCGGAGTTGAAGCTGGCCTGCGCGGTGGCGAACGGCTGGACCGACGTGGTCGCGCTGAAGCCGACCTTCTGCAGCTCCGAGACGATGAACTGGGTCGGCAGCTCCAGGCCTCCCCCGCCGAACAAGATGATGTCCAGGTTGAGCTTCTGGCCGTTCTTTGTCCGGGTGCCGCCGTCATCGACGGACCAGCCGGCCCGGTCGAGCAGCGCTGCCGCCTTGTCCGGGTCGTACGAGTAGGTCTTGCTCGCCGCCTCGCTGTACCCGGGGGTGATCGGGGTCAGCACATTGTGGGCCGGCTTGTAGACGTCGTACAGCACGCTCTTGACCATCGCGTCCTGGTCGACCGCGGACAGGATCGCCTGCCGGACCAGCGGGTCGTCAGTCGGCGGCTTGGCCACGTTGATCGGCATCCCGAGCGGAGTACCGATCGAGGGCACCACCAGTTGCTGGTACCTGCCGGACTTCTGGGCGGCGGAGATGTTGTTCGGCGGCAGGTTCATGGCAATCTGCAGCTGACCGCTCTGCAGCGCGTTGTAGCGGCCGCTGTCGTCGGTGACGATCCGGAAGACCAGCTTGTCGAGCTTGGCCGGCCCGTCGCCGAGCGCCTTCGGCCCCCAGGTGTATTTCGGGTTCTTCAGCAGTGTGAGCTGGCTGCCGGTTTGGTAGCTGTCGAACGTGAACGGCCCGGTGCCGACCGGGTGGTTGCCGAAGCCGGTCGGTCCGTACTTGGTCAGCGCGGCCGGCGACGAGATACCGAAGTTGCCGGCCGCCTGCTGGTGCAGGAATGACGCGTTCGGCTCGGTGAAGACGATCTGCACGGTGTAGTCGTCGAGCACCTTCGTCTCGCGGTACGGCCCGAGCGCCCCCAGCCCGCTCTTGGACTTCGTCCGCGGGTCGACCACGTGGTCGTACGTCGCCTTCACCGCGGCGGCGTTGAACGGGGTGCCGTCGTGGAACGTCACGCCCTTGCGCAGCTTGAAGGTGTAGACCGAGGCGTCGGGCGAGATCGTCCAGGACTCGGCCAGGCCCGGATGGAAAACGCTGCCGCCGTTGCCGTCGGGCAGCCAGTAGACCAGCGGGTCGAACAACGCGAACGAGATCAGCAGGGTCAGCGCCAGACCGGTGGCTCCGGGGTCGAGTGTGTCGGGCGTGGCGTTGATGCCCATCGTCAGCGTCCCGCCGCTGGACGAGACCGCGGCGGTCGTGGTGGCGTCGTCGGCGCTGCAGGCGGACAGCACCGAGGCAAGGCCGACCCCGGCGGCGAGGCCGCCGCCCAGCCCCAGCAGCCGGCGGCGGGAGATCGGACGGCGGACGGCGGTGCCCAAGGCCGCAGTGGTGGAGGCCCCGGCGGTAGAGACCGCGGTGGTGGAGCGATGGGGGTGGTGGTCCATGAGAGGTGCTCCTCGAGGTGACAGGCCAAGCTCTTCCGTATGTTGTATACGGCCTGTGCTACGGACACATTTCCGATCCGCCACGTGACAGTTTCGTCTCCGGTTGTGGAGCGGTGACCACCTTGCGCTTGTTTCCTTGAAACACAGGGCTCCACGGCAGGGAGGGCAGCAAAACGTCCGGCCATGGGCCGGGGCCGACGGAGGAATCAGTCCTCGCGAGTGGAGACCGTCGAAATCGCCGTCGTATACAGATTGCGGGTGTCGCTGCGGCCTGAGGTGGGCTCAGGCGCGATCGAGCCGGGGCCGCAGTGCACTGCGTACGCTCAGCACGTGGTGGCGGGCGGCCGCCTCGGCGAGGTCGGCGTCACCGGCCTCGATGGCTTCGATCAGGCCGTGATGCTCGGTCCACGCGGCCGGGTTCTGCAGCGGCGCACTCTGCCGGAGCAGCCACTGGCCGCGCTTCACCATCGGGATCGCGATGGCGATCAGGTAGCTGTTGCGGGTCATCTCGAATACCAGCGAGTGCAGCTCGGTGTGCAGGGTCGACAGGGTGTCGAGATCCTGGTCCGGCCCGGAGTCGCGGACCATGGCCAGGATCTCCCAGGCCCGTTGCAGCAAAGCGGTTGGCGGCTCCTCGACCGAGGCGGCCAGGCGGGCTCCCAACGGCTCCAGTGCGAGCCGGACATAGAACAGGTCGTCGGCCTGGCGGGCCGACAGCTTCGCCACGAACGCCCCGCGCCGGGCGACCACGTCGAGAAAGCCCTCGGCCTCCAGCACCCGCATCGCCTCCCGGATCGGGTTGCGCGAAACGCCGAGCTGCTGGGCCAGCCGATCCTCGACGAGCCGTTCGCCCGGTTGCAGTGAACCGTCCAGGATCAGCCGGCGCAGTTCCGCCGCGACCACGTCGCGCAGGGGCAGATGGCCGTCTCCGACAAGAACCGGGTTGGAGGTCACCAGGTCGACTGTATACGAACTGCCAAACCGGTTCAGCCGTTACCGCCGCCGACACTGCCCGGAGCGTCGGACTTGCCCGGCGTGGCGTCGACGCCGGCCTCCTTGCGCTGCGCGGCGGTGATCGGCGCCGGCGCGGCGGTCAGCGGGTCGTACCCGCCGCCGGACTTCGGGAACGCGATCACGTCGCGGATCGACTCGGTGCCGGCCAGCAGCGCGGTGATCCGGTCCCAGCCGAACGCGATCCCGCCGTGCGGCGGCGCGCCGAACTTGAACGCGTCGAGCAGGAAGCCGAACTTCTCCGAAGCCTCCTCGTCGGTCAGGCCCATCACCTTGAAGACCCGCTTCTGCACGTCCTCGCGGTGGATACGGATCGACCCACCACCGATCTCGTTGCCGTTGCAGACGATGTCGTACGCGTACGCCAGCGCCGAGCCCGGGTCAGTGTCGAAGGTCTGCAGCGAGTCCGGCTTCGGCGAGGTGAAGGCGTGGTGGACCGCGGTCCAGGCACCGGAACCGACCGCGACGTCACCGGCGGCGGTCGCCTCATCGGCCGGCTCGAACAGCGGCGCGTCGACGACCCACACGAACGACCACGTCGACTCGTCGATCAGGCCACCGCGGCGGCCGATCTCCAGCCGCGCCGCGCCGAGCAGCGCCCGCGACGACTTCACCGGACCGGCGGCGAAGAAGATGCAGTCACCCGGCTTCGCGCCAACGTGGTCGGCGATGCCCGCGCGCTCCTCGTCGGACAGGTTCTTGGCGACCGGGCCGCCGAGCTCGCCGTCCTGACCAACGAGCACATACGCCAGACCGCGAGCTCCACGCTGCTTGGCCCAGTCCTGCCACGCGTCCAGCTGCTTGCGCGGCTGGTCCGCTCCCCCGGGCATCACGACGGCACCGACGTACGGCGCCTGGAACACCCGGAACGGCGTGTTCTTGAAGTACTCCGTGCACTCCACCAGCTCCAGGCCCATCCGCAGATCCGGCTTGTCGCTACCGAACCGCGCCATCGCCTCGGCGTACGTCATCCGCGGGATCGGCGTCTGGACGTCGTACCCGGCGAGCTTCCAGAGCGCGGTCAGGACCTCCTCGGACAGCGCGATGATGTCGTCCTGGTCGACGAAGCTCATCTCGATGTCGAGCTGGGTGAACTCCGGCTGCCGGTCGGCGCGGAAGTCCTCGTCGCGGTAGCAGCGGGCGATCTGGAAGTACCGCTCCATCCCGGCCACCATCAGCAACTGCTTGAACAGCTGCGGCGACTGCGGCAGTGCGTACCAGCTGCCCGGCTGCAGGCGGGCGGGCACCAGGAAGTCGCGGGCGCCCTCCGGCGTGGAGCGGGTGAGCGTCGGCGTCTCGATCTCGACGAAGTCGTGCTTGGCCAAGACCTCCCGGGCCGCCTTGTTGACCTCGCTGCGCAGGCGGATCGCCGTACCGGGGCCCTGGCGGCGCAGGTCGAGGTAGCGGTACTTCAGCCGGACCTCTTCGTTCACCGGCGTCGCGTGGTGCTCCTCGACCGGGAACGGCAGCGGCGCGGCCTCGTTCAGCACCTCGACCTCGGTCGCGATGATCTCGATCTCGCCGGTCGGGAGGTTCGGGTTCGCGTTGCCCTCCGGGCGCAGGGCTACCTCGCCGACGATCTTCAGGCAGTACTCCGAGCGCAGGCCGTGCGCGGCGTCCTCGTCGCGGATGACCACCTGCACGGTGCCGGTCGAGTCGCGCAGGTCGATGAAGGCCACGCCACCGTGATCGCGTCGCCGCGCCACCCAGCCCGCCAGGATCACGGTCTGCCCGGTGTGCTCGGCGCGCAACGAGCCTGCGGAATGGGTACGGATCACGAGTTCTCCTGAGTAGTGGTGTCGATACGGGGTCGGATGTCGGCCTCGGGCGGCGTCCAGGTCGCGGCGTCGGCGGGCACCTGCTCACCGCTGCGGATGTCCTTCACGGAGTCCTCAGCGGGACCGTCCGCTGTGCCTTTGAACCAGACGAACGGAATGCCCCGCCGGTCCGCGAACCGGATCTGCTTGCCGAACTTCGCCGCGGCCGGTGCCACCTCGACCGGGATCCCCCGGCCGCGCAGCGTCGCCGCGGTCCGCATGGCCTCGGCCCGGTCCTCTTCCGCAGTCAGGGCCACCAGTACGGCGGTCGGCGTACTGCGGGTGCCCTTGAGCAGCCCCTGGCTGACCAGCCGGTGCACCAGCCGGGACACACCGATCGAGATCCCCACACCCGGGTACGTCGTCTTGCCGTCGGACGCGAGGGCGTCGTACCGGCCACCGCCACCGACCGACCCGAACGACTCCTGGCCGACCAGGTAGAGCTCGTAGACCGCGCCGGTGTAGTAGTCCAGGCCACGGGCGATCCGCAGGTCGGCCATCAGCAGGCCGGGCGCGTGCTCGGCGGCCGCGGCCATCACCTGGCTCAGCTGCTCGAGACCCTCGTCCAGCGTCGGGTGCTCGACGCCGAGCGCACGAACCTGATCCACGAAGGAGGTGTCCGTGCTGGAGATGTCGGCCAGCTGCACCGCGAGCCGGGCCTGCTTGTCGGTCGCACCCGCCTCGATCAGCCGCTCGACGACCTTCTCCGGGCCGATCTTGTCGATCTTGTCGACGATCCGCAGCACCGAGGTCACGTCGTCCAGGCCGAGCCCGCGGTAGAAGCCCTCGGGAATCTTGCGGTTGTTGACCTTGATCACGAACTCCGGCACCGGCAGCCGGCGCAGCGCGTCCGCGATCACCAGCGGGAGCTCGACCTCGTAGTGGTTCGGCAGCTCGCCGGAGTCGATGATGTCGACGTCCGCCTGGGTGAACTCGCGGTAGCGGCCCTCCTGCGGGCGCTCACCCCGCCAGACCTTCTGGATCTGGTAGCGGCGGAACGGGAAGACCAACTTGCCGCTGTGCTCCAGCACGTACCGCGCGAACGGCACGGTCAGGTCGAAGTGCAGACCGAGCGCCGCGTCCTCATCGGCTCCGGCGGCGAGGCGCCGTACGCCGTAGATCTCCTTGTCCGCATCCTCGCCCTGGTTGGACAAACGCTCGACCGGCTCGACCGCGCGGGTCTCGATCGACGCGAAGCCGTGCAGCTCGAACGTCTCCCGGATCACGTCGAGGAACTGCTGCTCGACAATCCGGTCCTGCGGAAGGAATTCGGGGAACCCGCTCAATGGGCTGAGTTTGCTCACGATTTGGCCTTGCTCATGGTTTCGGTATCTCCAGGTCCTGCAAGTAGGGGTTGGTCGCCTTCTCCCGGCCGATCGTGGTCTGGCCACCATGACCCGGCAGGACGACGATCTCGTCGCGCATCGGCAGGATCTTGGTGGCCAACGTATGCAGCATCGCCGGATGGTCGCCCCCAGGCAGATCCGTCCGGCCGATCGACCCGGCGAACAACACGTCACCGGAGAACAGAACCGCGGGCACGTCTTCCGGCCCGTCGTACGGCGTGGTGAACGTGACCGAACCCCGGGTGTGCCCCGGCGTGTGGTCGACGGTGAAGCCGAGGCCGGCCAGCTCGAGACTCAGGCCGTCCTTTAGTTCAGAGACGTCGTCGGGCTCGGCGAACTCGTGGTTGCCGCCCAGCAGCATCCGCGCCGTCTCCGGGCTGAGACCGGCCATCGGATCGGCCAGCAGGTGCCGGTCGTCCGGGTGGATCCAGGCGGTCGCGTCGTACGTCCCGCAGACCGGCAGGACCGAGAACATGTGGTCGATGTGACCGTGTGTGAGCAGTACGGCCACCGGTTTGAGCTTGTTCTCCCGGACCACCTGCTCGACGCCCGCGGCCGCGTCCTGGCCCGGGTCAACGACGATGCATTCCGCGCCCTGGCCGGTGGCGACGACGTAGCAGTTCGTACCCCACGACCCCGCGGGGAACCCGGCGATGAGCACGACTGACCTTCCTGGAACGGTTCGGGACCACCCAAGGCTACCGGTGCGAAGGCGGTGAGTTCGAACCGGATTGTGACGCAACACCGTTGCGTCCGCGACGGGAGTTTGTGATTGTTCAGGGATAAGCGTCGGGAAAGCGCCTCGACGCGCCCGGCCAGGCCTTGTTCGCGCGGTTGGACCAGGGACTGACCAGAATGGGCACGAGCGCAGTACATACCGCCGGAAGGGGCGAGTTGTGGCCGGAGAGAGCTGGGGCCGGGTAGCGGAGGACGGAACGGTCTTCGTACGGACCAAGGACGGTGAACGCGCGGTCGGCCAGTGGCCGGACGCCAACCCAGAGGAGGCCCTCGCCTTCTACACCCGCCGGTACGACGCCTTGGCGTTCGAGGTGGACCTGCTCGAACAGCGGGTCCAGGCGGGTACCGTGTCGCCCGACGACGCGCGCGCCGCGGTGAAGAAGGTGACCAGCTCGATCGAAGAGGCCCAGGCGGTCGGCGATCTCGACGGCCTGCGGACCCGGCTCGAGGCGCTCACCCCACTCGTCGCCCAGCAGCGCGAACGGCGCAAGGCCGAACGGGCCGCGAAGGTCGAGGAAGCCCGCTCCGCCAAGACCAAGATCGCCACCGAGGCCGAGACCATAGCGGCCGGCACCGACTGGCGCCACGGCGTCACCCGCCTACGCGAACTGCTGGACGAGTGGAAGGCCCTGCCGCGGCTCGACAAGTCCAGCGACGACGAGCTGTGGCACCGGTTCTCTTCCGCGCGTACGACGTACACCCGGCATCGCAAGCAGCACTTCGCCGAGCTGTCCTCGAAGCGCGAGGAGGCAGCCGTGGTGAAGGAGCGGCTCGCGGCCGAGGCGGAGACGCTCGCGGCATCGACCGAGTGGGGTCCGACGTCGGGCCGCTTCCGCGACCTGATGCGGCAGTGGAAGGCCGCCGGCCCCGCGCCGCGCGAGGTGGACGACAAGCTGTGGGCGCGCTTCCGGGCCGCTCAGGACATGTTCTTCGGTGCCCGGGACGCCATCCAGGCCGAGGAGAACGCCGAGCAGGTCGAGAACCTCCGCGCCAAGGAGGCCCTGCTGGTGGAGATCGAGACGATCGTGCCGGTGGAGGACGCGAAGGTCGCGCGCGAGCAGTTGCGCGAGTACCTCGACCGCTGGGACCAGATCGGCAAGGTCCCGCGCGACGCGATGCGCTCGGTCGACTCCCGCCTCCGCGCCGTCGAGCAGGCCGTCAAGTCCGCCGAGGACGAGGTCTGGAACCGCAGCAACCCCGAGGCCCGCGCCCGCGCCGAGGCCACAGTGAAGCAACTCCAGTCCCTCATCTCGGACCTGGAGAAGCAGGCCGCCAAGCACGAATCCCAAGGCAACACCCGCAAAGCCACCGAAGCCCGAGAAGCCATAGCCGCCCGCCGGGAATGGCTCACCCAAGCCCAAAACGCCCTAACCGACTTCAGCTGACCCTGTGGATAACGTTGAGCAGGCAGGTGGCTAGTTAAGCCATCCTGTCCGGATGCTGCCTGCTGAACTCCCCCTGTACTTCTGTGGCATCCCTTTCCGCGCCTACCAGGTCGGCCGCAAACTCCGCTGGCTCCTGGCCCGCGGCGAGATCCGCCAAGTCATGCGCGGCGTGTACGTCGACATCCGCGTGCCGGACTCCCCGCGCTCCGAGCTGACTCACTGCGCCTCGTCGTACCGCCGGACGCTGTCGTGCGGGGGCGAGCCGCCGCCAGGCTGCACGGGATCGACACGACGGCGCTGAGCCCCGAGCCGACGATCAGCCCACAGTGGACCGTCCACCCCTGCCCGACTGTTGAAGTGCTGGGCCTCAAGGTGATCACGCCTGCCGCAACCGCCATCGAACTCGCACAGCACCTGGATCGGCCCTTCGCGCTGTCTGCGGTGGACGCCCTCCTGCACTCCCAGGTCGTCACCCGGCAGCAACTGGAGACCGCGGCAGCGGCGTACTTCCCCGAGCACAGCAACTCCCAGGGCCGCCAGATTTTCACCTACGCAGACGCCCGCGCGGCCTCACCTGGTGAGTCATGGTTGCGGTTGCGGCTGATTGACGCCGGCTTTGGGCGACCCGGGCTTCAGGTGCACGTGGATGGGCGCGGGCGTAGCTACCGGCTGGATCTTGGGTATCCGGATCGGCCGGTGGATGGGAAGCGGCTGGGGTTGGAGTATGACAGCGACCAGTGGCACTCGACGCAGAAACAGCAGTTGCGCGACGAGACCCGGCGTACTGAGCTGGATGCCCTTGGCTGGCACGTGATCTCGGTACGGCGGACCGACCTGTGGGGCTCGTATCCAGCGCTCGAGCTCGCTGTCGGCGCATTCCTGTGCCAGGAGCCCAGACTCCCCCGCCGCTGGTGACCGCCGCCGGTGGATCGGCAGGTCCGGCCGGTGGGGACTCCCGGTCTGACCTGCCGATTCCTCTAGGACCTACCGCGCGTTGCGGAGGGTGGCTGCGGACCTCCGGTTGACGCGGCGGTGATAGAGGCACGCCAGGCCCAGAAGGGCGATGGCGCCGGCTGTGGAACGGAGGATGAGGTCGTTGTAGGTGTCGGTGGGTGCTGCGGCGGCGGTGTCGTAGCCGCCGGCTACACCCTGGTCTGAGTAGTGGGTGCCGGGGAGTTTGTCGGAGTAGCGGGTGGAGACGAGCTCGTTGTAGGCAGCGATGGTGATGGGAGAGGGGCCGATCGACTTGGTGGCGGAGGTGTTGAGGGGGCGGATCTGGGTGCCCGTGAGGGCGTACCAGGCGCCGATCTGGGGCTCGGTGAAGACGACCGCGCCGCGGGCTGCGGCGAACATGCGGGCTTCGGTGTTACCGCTTGCCACGTTGACTGCCTGCCAAGCGCCGGCCTGGTCTGGAGCGGTGTAGACCGTCAACGCCTGACCACCCTTGCTGGCGGGCGTGGCGGCGTACCAGAAGGTCGCCACCGGCGCCGAGGCGTCGCGAACGAAGGCCGGGTTGAGCGCGTACACCCCATGGGTGTCCTGCGAGACCGTGGCCGCAGTCTTCGCAGATCCGGTCGAGACCTTGCCCAGCAGGCCGAGCGCCGTCGGCGAGTGCGCCGCGGTGGTTGCCTTTGACAACTCATCGCTGGAGACCAGCTCGGGACCGGCCGCGCCGGCAGCCCCGCCGACGGTCAGCACGAGGCCGAGACCGACGGCCAGTACGGCGCTGAGACGGAGCAGGATGTTCTTCGGGCGGGGCATGTCAGGCTCCGATCCGGTACAGGGAGTGGGTCCAGGTGAACTGGGAGTTGGACCGGTACCAGGTGTACGTCGAGTAGTTGTAGCGCGGGTCGTCCGGCCAGGGGTTGTAGTACTCGATCGTCGAATCGGAGGAGTCGTACCCGATGATGTCCATCATGTGCCCGCCGCCCGACGACCAGCCGATGCGCGTCATGACCGGGCGCCCGGCCGCGATCTCGGCGACGAGCGTGCTGAAGCCGAGCGTGGACGAGACGTAGCTCCCGGCGCTGATCCCGATCGACCGGAACGCCCGCTGGTCGTTCGCCAGCGTGGCCTGGTTGTTCGGACATATCACGTTCGTGCTGTTGCCGAAGGCCAGGTTGCAGAACTGGTTCTGCGAGTACGACTTCCCGTAGAACGCGGCGATGCTGTTGCCGGTGGCGGCCCAGCACCAGTTCGATTTCTGCTGCGCCTGCCCGGTGACGCCGAGGTAGTAGCTGCCGGGCGCGGCCGAGGCCGGCGGAGCGAGCGGTACCAGCGTGGCCAGGCCGATGATCGCTGCCAGAAGCAATGACCAGGTACGGCGGGGGCGGAGCCTGCGCATGGATCCTCCTTCGGTGGGTGGGGAGAGGTCCATCGTCAGGAGCACGCCCGCGCCCGGCAAGAACCGGCGGACCGGCCGGATGTCCACTGTGAACGCGACGCGGCCGTGAACAGCGCGTGACGAACTACTGCCGGACAGTGCTGTGAATGTTTACACTGACCGGCGGACCCAAGGAGCATCACCATGATCGAATCGTCGGTGCGGCCTGTGACTCCGGAAACGTCGTTCGCCGAGGCGCTGCGGCAGGCGATCGCGCGCCGTGGCCTGGCCCTGAACCGCATCCGCACGCATCTGGCCGACCGCGGGCTCCACGTCGGCGTGGCGACGCTCAGTACCTGGCAGAGCGGCCGCCGGATCCCGCGCGAGGAGTCGCTGGCCGTCATCAGTGCGCTCGAGGAGCTCCTGCGGCTGCCACCCGGCTGGCTCACGGTCCGCATCCCGCCGGCCCGCAGCGAACCGGCCGCCACAACGCCGCCGTACGCCGTCGTCGACTATGCCGTGTCCCTCACCCGGCTGCTCGATCGGCTTCGTCGCGACGCTCACGGCCGGCTCCGCACCCTCTCCGTGCTCGACGAGATCCACCTCGGCCCGGACCGGAGCGCCCAGCGGAGACGAGTGACTCAGAGCGTTGTCGCCATGGAGCCGGTGGACCGGCTGATCATCGCGCACCAAGGCGAACCCGGATGCGATGTCGACCAGCTCGCCCTGCACACGGTGAGCGGCTGCCGGACCGGCCGGGTCGCGCGTGCTCCCGAGGCCGGCGCGATGCTCGCTGAGCTCCTGCTCGATCGCCTTCTCGCCGTCGGCGACACGGCTGTCGTGCACTACGAGATCGAGGACCGGACCGGCCTGCCGTCGGTGGACTACCAACGGTTCAGCGAGTGGGGCGGTGCGCACTACGTGCTCGAGGTGCAGTTCGACCGGGCCGCCCTGCCGGTTCGCGTGAACGAGTTCCGTCGCCGGCACACCAGCGGTCCCGATCTCCTGCGGCGCGATCTGATGCTCACCGCCGACGGCCGCGCGCACGTCGTCGAACCCTCCGCCGATCCCGGCACGGTCGGCATCGCATGGGAGTGGGACTAGGGCGTGTCTCCCAATTCCACGCCGTAGCGAGCCGAGTGCCGCGCAGTAGGCGTGGGATTGGGAGACACGCCCTACGCCGTGAAACCGGCGTGGACGTGGTCGTGGTGGGTCTGGTCGGAGAAGAAGGCGGCGCCGGAGAGTTGGTACGGGCCGCCGACGTTGTAGGAGCCGAGGGATTCGGCGGCACGCATGTACGACGTGATCAGGGAGCGTGAGGTGCCTGGGGCGACGACCGCGTGGCCGTTGATCTGCCAGGTGTCGAAGGCCCGGCCGCGCGGATGGTCGCTGGGGCGGTTGGTACCGAAGACGTTGATCGGATGGCCGGAGCGGATCACGCTGATGCCGATGCGGTAGGTCTTGGCGAGCTCGAGCATCGTGGTGAGCACGCTGTCGTGGACCTGCCCGGAGCGAATGTCCGCCGCGGAGGCCGGCGGCAGCGCGATCCGCTCACTTGCCAACACCTTCCGAGCCACCGAGGACAACCGTGACGTCGCCGCTCCGGGCTGCGCCGGATGCGTCGCGGTCACTCGCCAACTCCCGCCCGATCTGCTCAGCCGAACATCGACCGTGGTGCCGCTGGTCACGACGCGTCCGCCGGCAATCGTGTAGACACGGCAAGGCACCAGCACGCTGGCCGAATCGCTCAGGATCCCGCCGTACTGCGCGTCGATCACGTCGACCGCGGCCCGTGGCCGGCTCAGCAACTTCACCACCGCCGCCACCGCCGCCCGCTTGACCTCCGGATGAATCTCTCCCGCACCCGGCACCCACGGGCGCACAGCCGGCAGCGCAACCGTCGGACGCGGAGTGACGGAGACCTTCGGACGTGGAGTCGTCGGACCTGGAGTCGTCGAAGCTGGAGTCGTCGGAGGTGCAGCTGAGGTCGGCGTACTCGAAGAAGCTGAGGTCGTTGGAGACGGGCTCGCAGGACTGCTGCATCCGGCCAGCAACCCAGCCCCGACGATCAGCAGACTGCGGCGTTTCACGAACAGACTCGGCAGTCCGTGTAGTCGCCGAGGAACAGCCCATGCTCACGGCAACGAGTGAACGCCGTAGCGGCCGGCTCCGGATCCCACATCCGCGGCAGCTCCACCGGTTCGACCGGCGGCCGGTAGTCCCGCACTACTTCCTCGTAATCCGCCAGGTACTTCTCCGCGTACGGCGGCTCGTACGACAGCATCTCCCACCGGAAGCGCGCCTTCGCCAACCCGATCACCCGCAGCAGGAACCCACGCTCCGCCTCCCAGCCCACCGGCGGCCACGGCAACTCGTCCAGATCGAAGCTCTCGTTACCCAGCCCGATCCGCGAATTGCACAGCAGCAAGGCGAACCCGCGCTGGAACCCGGTCTCCGCCAGCTCGCACGCCGCCAGCGCAAGCACGTCCAGGAACACGTCCGAACCACCATTGGACAGCCGCACGCGCGGCCCGGCGACCGAACTGCCGAAGGCGTTGCCCACCGCCCCTACTGAGTGACGCGGTAGACGTCGAAGACACCCTCGACGGACCGGACAGCCTTGAGGACGTGGCCGAGGTGGGTCGGGTCGCCCATCTCGAAGGTGAAGCGTGACTTGGCGATCCGGTCGCGGGTCGTGGTCAGGGCCGCGGACAGGATGTTGACGTGGTAGTCGGACAGCACGCGGGTGATGTCCGACAGCAGCCGCGCCCGGTCCAGCGCCTCGACCTGGATCGCGACCAGGAAGACGGACTGGGCGGTCGGGGCCCACTCGACCTCGACGATCCGCTCCGGCTGGGTCTGCAGGTTCTCGACGTTCGCGCAGTCGGCCCGGTGCACCGAAACACCGGCGCCGCGGGTGACCCAGCCGATGATCTCGTCGCCCGGAACCGGCGTACAGCAGCGCGCCAGCTTGGACAGGATGTCGGTCGCGCCCTTGACGATGACACCAGCATCGCCACGAGCCGTCCGCTTGCGCCGCTCCCGGGTGGCCGGCAGGTGGACGCCCTCGGCCAGATCCTCGGCCGCGCCCTCCTCACCGCCGTACGTCTCGATCAGACGCCGTACGACGGCCTGTGCGCTGACGTGACTCTCGCCGACCGCGGCGTACAGGCCGGTGACGTCCGGGTAGCGCAGCGAGTTCGCCACCGCGGTGAGGGTCTCGTGCGACAGCAGACGCTGCAGCGGCAGGCCTTCCTTGCGCAGCTGCTTGGCGATCGCATCCTTGCCGTGCTCGATCGCCTCGTCCCGGCGCTCCTTGGAGAACCAGTGCTTGATCTTGTTCCGCGCCCGCGGGCTCTTGACGAACGACAGCCAGTCGCGGGACGGACCCGCGCCCTGCGCCTTCGAGGTGAAGACCTCGACGACGTCACCGTTCTCGAGCGTGCTCTCCAGCGGCACCAGGCGGCCGTTCACCCGGGCGCCGATGCAGCGGTGCCCGACCTCGGTGTGGATGGCGTAGGCGAAGTCGACCGGCGACGACCCGGTCGGCAGGGACATCACGTCACCGCGCGGGGTGAAGACGTACACCTCGGAGTTGTTGATCTCGAACCGCAGCGAGTCGAGGAACTCCGACGGGTCGGAGGTCTCCCGCTGCCAGTCGACTAGCTGCCGCACCCAGGGCATCTCGTTCGGCCCGCCGATCTCGGTGGTCGGCGCACCGGCGACCTCCGGCGCGGCCGTCGTCGGGTCTTCCTTGTACTTCCAGTGTGCGGCGATGCCGTACTCCGCCCGGCGGTGCATCGAGAACGACCGGATCTGCAGCTCCACCGGCTTGCCCTGCGGGCCGATCACGGTGGTGTGCAGCGACTGATACATGTTGAACTTCGGCATCGCGATGTAGTCCTTGAACCGGCCGGGGACCGGATTCCAGCGCGCGTGCAGTATGCCGAGCGCCGCGTAACAGTCCCGGACCGACTCGACCAGCACGCGGATGCCGACCAGGTCGTAGATGTCGCCGAACTCGCGGCCGCGGACGATCATCTTCTGGTAGATCGAGTAGTAGTGCTTCGGGCGGCCGGTGACGGTCGCCTTCACCTTGGCCGCGCGCAGGTCCTCGTGCACCTGGTCGATCACGGAGGCGAGGTACTCGTCGCGCGACGGTGCGCGCTCGGCGACCAGCCGGACGATCTCGTCGTACACCTTCGGGTGCAGGGTCGAGAAGGACAGGTCCTCGAGCTCCCACTTGATCGTGTTCATACCCAGCCGGTGGGCCAGCGGGGCGTAGATCTCGAGCGTCTCGCGGGCGATCCGCTCCTGCTTCTCCTGCCGCAGGAAGCCGAGCGTGCGCATGTTGTGCAGCCGGTCGGCGAGCTTGATCACCAGCACCCGGATGTCCTTGGCCATCGCGACCACCATCTTGCGGATGGTCTCGGCCTGCGCGGACTCGCCGTACTTGACCTTGTCCAGCTTGGTGACGCCGTCGACCAGCATGGCGATCTCTTCGCCGAAGTCGCGGGTCAGCTCCTCGACCGTGTACGGCGTGTCCTCGACTGTGTCGTGGAGCAGCGCGGCGCACAGGGTCGGCGCGGTCATACCGAGCTCGGCCAGGATGGTGGCGACGGCGAGCGGGTGGGTGATGTACGCGTCACCGCTCTTGCGCATCTGGCCGGTGTGGTACTTCTCCGCGGTCCGGTAGGCGCGCTCGATCATGCCGAGATCGGCCTTCGGGTGGGTCGCCCGGACGACCCGGAACAGCGGCTCGAGCATGGGCGCCCGGTTCGGGTGCCTGGTGCCGCCGAGGCGGGCCAGGCGGGCCCGGACGCGGGCTGGAGCGATCCGCGGCGGTTGGGCGGCAGGCGGCTCCGGCGCCGGGCGCACCGGTACCGGCGCGCGCGGAGGCTCCTGCGGTGCAACGTTCGGCACCGCTGATGCAATCGCCGGGTCTTCGCCCACGTTGTGTCCCTCCGCCGACAGAGCACCAGTCTAGGGGGCGCCGGCCAACGAGGCAGAAATACCCTGTGGACAACACGCCGGGTCAACTCCCGGTCGCGGAGAGTTTGCCCGGAATCGGAACTGTCAGACGGTCACGAGGGCGCTCAACTGCTCCCCCGCCAGGCGCTTGCGTCCCGGGAGGAAGGAAAGCTCGAGGAGAACCGCCGTATCGACCACCTCGGCCTCGCAGCGGCGGATCAGGCGCAGACAGGCCTCGACCGTGCCACCGGTGGCGAGTACGTCGTCGATCACGAGCACTCGATCACCCGGCGTGAACGCGTCCTGGTGCACCTCGATGGTCGCCTCGCCGTACTCCAGCGCGTACGACTCTTCGTACGTCGCGGCCGGCAGCTTCCCCTTCTTGCGCACCGGCACGAACCCGGCGCCGAGGGCGAGCGCGACCGGGGCGGCCAGGATGAACCCGCGCGCCTCGATCCCGACCACCTTGTCGACCACCGGGTTCCCGTCGGCGTCACGCCCGAACGCGGCCAGCGCGTCGACCACCTGGGCGAACCCGCCGTGGTCGGCCAGCAGCGGGGTGATGTCCTTGAACACCACCCCCTGCTGCGGGTAGTCCGGGATGTCGCGAATGCCGTCGGCGAGGACCTGCTCCAGCGTCCGCATCGTCACTTGCCGCGCTTCGAGCGCGGTTTGCGCGACGGCTGCGGGCGTCCGGCCGCGGCGGCCTTCATCGGTCGTGACGCCGGCGTCGGCGCCGTACCAGCCGGGCGGTCCTGCTTGCGCGGCGTGTCCTGTACGGCGGTCCGCGCGGCAACCGCGCCGGCACCGGCAGTCGCCACGGCAGGAGCCGGCGTACCGGCGGCCGCGGTCTGAGCTCTCTTGGCCATCACCCGGCGGCGGAGCGCCTGCATGCCCGGCTCACGCTCCTTGAAGACCGCGAGCAGCGCCGGAGCGATGAAGATCGACGAGTACGCACCGACCGCGATACCGACGAACAGCGCCAGCGACAGGTCCTTCAGCGGCCCGGTCCCGAGTACGACGGTGCCGACGACGAGGATCGAGCCGACCGGCAGCAGCGCGGTGATCGTGGTGTTGATCGACCGTACGACGGTCTGGTTGACGGCCAGGTTGGTCGCGTCGGAGTAGGTCAACCGGTTGGACCCGGTGATGCCCCGGGTGTTCTCCCGCACCTTGTCGAACACCACGACCGTGTCGTACAGCGAGTAACCGAGGATGGTCAGTACGCCGATCACCGTCGCCGGCGTGACGTCGAAGCCGATGATCGCGTACAGCCCGACCGTGATCGTCACGTCGTGGATCAGCGCGATGATGGCGGCCATCGAGGCCTTGGGTTCTCGGAAGTACAGCCAGATCACCGCGAACACCAAGACGAGGAACACGACCAGCGCCAGGATCGCCTTGTTCGCGATCTGCTGCCCCCAGGAGGCGCCGATCTGCTGCGAGGTCACCTGGTCGATCGGTATGCCGGCCTCCTTGGCGACCGCGGCGCGGACCTTGGCGATGTCGTCCTGGCCGAGCGGCTTGGTCTGCACCCGCACCGCGCCGTCACCGATCGTCGTGACGACCGGGTCACCGAGATCCTTGGCGTTGGTCGCCTTCACCGCGTCGGTGAAGTTCTGCACCGTGTCGCCGGTGACCTTGACCTTGGCCTGGTACTCGACACCGCCCTTGAACTCGATTCCGAGCGCCAGGCCGCGGGCGAACAGGCCGGCCAGCGAGACGATCACCAGGATCGCGGAGACGCTGAACCAGAGCCTGCGATGACCGATGAAGTCGTAGGAGACGTCACCGCGGTGCAGCTTGGCACCGAGTTGTCCGAGCTTCGACATCAGACCTCCCCTCCGACCGGCTTGCGCGTCGACGGCGTCTTGCGCGGCCGCGCCGTCGGTTTCATCTGCCCGGGCAGCCGTTCCACGCCGAGATGCTCCGGATCCAGGCCGGACAGCTTGTGTCCGTGGCCGAAGAAGTCCGTCCGGGCCAGCAGCGTGACCAGCGGCTTGGTGAACATGAAGACGATCAGCAGGTCGATCAGCGTGGTCAGGCCGAGCGTGAACGCGAAGCCCTTCACGCTGCCGATGGCGAGGACGTAGAGGACCACCGCGGCCAGCAGCGAGATCGAGTCGGCCGCGATGATGGTGTGCTTGGCCCGGGCCCAGCCGGTCTCGACCGACGAGCGCAGGCTGCGGCCCTCGCGCACTTCGTCGCGGAGGCGTTCGAAGTAGATGATGAACGAGTCCGCGGTGATACCGACAGCGACGATCAGACCCGCGATGCCGGCCAGGCTCAGGGTGAACCCGATCGCCTTGCCGAGCAGGATCACGATGGCGCCGGTCAGGAGGCCGGCGATCGCGAGCGACGCCACCACCACGATGCCCAGACCGCGGTAGTACAGGAACGAGAAGATCACGACCAGCGCCAGACCGATCAGACCGGCCCAGATACCGGCCGACAGTTGGTCACCACCGAGCTGCGGCGACACTGTCTCGACCGAGGAGATGTCGAACGACACCGGCAGCGCGCCGTACTTCAGCACGTTCGCCAGGTCGCGGGCCTCGGTCTCGGTGAACGTGCCGGTGATCTGTGCCTGACCGCCGGGGATCGGCTGCGCGACGCTCGGGGCCGAGATGGTCACGCCGTCCAGCACGATCGCGAACTGGTTCTGGCCCTCGCCGCGCTGCGAGATGGCCGTCGTCGCGTCGAGGAAGTTGTCGCCACCCTCGCCGGTGAACTTCAGGTTGACCTGCCACTGGAAGCCGCCCTGCGGGATGCCCGCGGTGGCGTCGGACAGGTCGGTGCCCTTCATGATCGCGGGGCCGAGCAGGTACTTGGTCGTCCGCTGGCGGTCGCAGGAGAACAACGGCTTGTTCGGGTCGTCCGTCTGCGCCGCGATGTCCTTGTCGGTGCACTGGAACGCCGCGAACGCCGCCTGGGTGGCCGCGTCCGGGGTGTACTTCAGCGGGTCACCGTTGGCAGCCGGCGTGGACGGCGTCGCCGGCGGAGTGCTCGGCTTGGCGGTCGCCGGGGTGCTCGGCTTCGGGGTCGGCGTCGGCGTGGCGTTGCCGAGGGCGCTGCTCCAGGCCCGCCCGTTCGGCGTGTTCGCCGGCGTACTGGGCTTGACCGTGGTGCTCGGCTTCGGCGTCGTGGTCGGCTTCGTACTCGGCTTCGGCGTACCCGTGGGGGTCGATGTCGGAGCCGGAGCCGGCGCCGGCGCGCCCGCCTGGGCGTCGTACACGATCCGGAAGTAGAGCAGCGCGGTCTGACCGATCTGCTTCACCAGAGCGTCCTGCGTGGCACCCGGGACGGCCACGTTGATGTGGTTCGCGCCGGAGGTGGTGATGTCGGCTTCGGCGACACCCGCACCGTTGACCCGCTGGGAGATGATGTTCTTCGCCTCGTTCAGCTGGTCGGCGGTCACCGAACCACCACCGGCGAGGGAATTGGCCGTCAGCGTGATGGTGGTGCCACCGCGCAGGTCCAAACCGAGCTTGGGCTTCCAGGTCTTGGTGAGCCCCATGATCCCGAACAGCAGGACCACAATGACCCCCAAGACGATCAGTAGCCGCCCGGGGCGGGATGTCGTCGTTGTTGCCACGTCAGTTTCAACCTTTGTGCTTCTGGGCGCGCCACACCATCTTGTGGACGCTGATGACCGCGCCGCACTCCGTCAGGGGCGGTGGATCAGTTCTCGGTGTGCGTCGGCGGGAGCTTCGGCGCGTCCTGCACCTTGTCCGCGGCCTTGTCCTTGCCGGCGTCCGGTACGTCGACGGAGTCCTTCTCGGCGTCGTCGGCCAGGTCGTGCCCGGCCGGCTCCTCGATCGTCGCTGCGGGGTCCTCGTCCGGGACCACCCGGCCGACCGCGGCCTTGACCACCTGCACCAGCACACCCTCGGAGATCTCCAGGGTCACGTACTCGTCGTCGGTCTCCTCGACGATCCCGACCAGGCCACTGGTCGTGATCACCTTCGTGCCCGGGGTGAGGGCGGCCACGGTCTGGGCCTGGCGCGCCCGCTGCTTACGCTGGGTGCGGCTCATGAACCAGATCATTCCGACGATCAGAATCAGCGGAAGCAGGAAGGTGAAGGCGGAGCCACCGCCCCCGGAAGAGGCGAGCGGTACGGCGATGAGTTGCATCGGGACTCAGAATCCTTCGTCGTCGGGAGTACGGGCGTCCGGCACGCTCTGCAAGCGCGCAGGTCGCAGCGGAATGACCTTAGGTCAGGCCACCGGCGAGTCTAGCCGTGGGCGGCAACAAGTACCTCATGACACCGGGTCACGTTTGCGTTACTCGACTCGGCCTGCGGACCGATCAACACACAGTATTCAGTCTTCGTCAAAAAGCGTGTCGGCGAACGTCGCGCCCTTCGGGACTTTCAGGCCGATGTGCCGCCAGGCCGCGGGCGTGGCGACGCGACCACGCGGCGTACGGGCCAGATAGCCCGACCGGACCAGGAACGGTTCGGCCACTTCCTCCACAGTCTCACGTTCTTCGCCGACCGCAACAGCCAGCGTGGAAAGTCCCACCGGTCCGCCGCCGAATCGGCGGCACAAGGCGTCCAGGACCGACCGGTCCAGCCGATCCAGGCCCATCTTGTCCACTTCATAGAGCTCGAGGGCCGCTTTCGACAGCGCGAGCGTGATGATCCCGTCCGCTCGGACCTCTGCGTAGTCGCGGACGCGACGGAGCAGCCGGTTCGCGATGCGCGGCGTACCGCGGGACCTGGAAGCGATCTCGGCCGCGCCCTCCGGTGTGATGTCCACGTCGAGCAGCGCGGCGGACCGATTCACGATCTTCTCCAGCTCGGCCGCCTCGTAGAACTCCAAGTGACCGGTGAATCCGAACCGGTCACGCAGCGGCCCCGGCAGCAGCCCGGCCCGCGTGGTCGCACCGACCAGCGTGAACGGCGGAATCTCCAGCGGAATCGCGGTCGCGCCCGGGCCCTTGCCGACGATCACGTCGACGCGGAAGTCCTCCATCGCCATGTAGAGCAATTCCTCAGCAGGGCGGGACATCCGGTGGATCTCATCCAGGAACAGGACCTCGCCCTCGCTCAGTCCGGACAGGATCGCGGCCAGGTCACCGGCGTGCTGGATCGCCGGCCCGCTCGTGATCCGCAGCGGTGCGGACAGCTCGCTGGCGATGATCATCGCCAGCGTCGTCTTGCCCAACCCGGGCGGTCCGGACAACAGAACGTGATCCGGTGCCCGGTTGCGCCCTCGCGCCGCGTGCAGCACCAGCTCGAGTTGCTCACTGACCCGGCGCTGGCCGCCGAACTCGGCCAGCGTGCGCGGCCGCAGCGCCGACTCGATCTTGCGTTCCTCGAGGTCCACCGCGTCCGCGGACACCAGCGGCCGGACGTTGTCCTCCATCGGCTAAGCCTTCGAAAGCACGCGCAGCGCGGCGCGGAGCAGGTCGGGGACGGACGGATTCGGGTTGTCGGCGGCCAGCGGTGACACCGCGGTGACGGCGTCCTCGGCGTCACGTGTCGACCACCCCAGGCCCACCAGACCGGCATGCACCTGGTCCCGCCAAGCTTCCTGGGACTGCAGCGGGCGGCCGGTCACCGTCTTCGACGGCGCACCGATCTTGTCCTTCAGCTCCAGCACGATCCGCTGCGCACCCTTCTTGCCGATCCCCGGAACCTTCACCAGTACGGCGAGATCCTCGGAGGCGACGGCCTGGCGCAACTGGTCCGGGCTGAGCACGGCGAGCGCGGCCTGCGCCAGCTTCGGCCCGACACCGGACGCCGTCTGCAGCAGCTCGAACAGGCTCTTCTCGTCGTCGTCGGCAAACCCGTACAGCGTCAGGGAGTCCTCGCGCACCACCATCGAGGTGGACACGCGCGCCTCCTGCCCCGGACGCAACCCCGCCAGCGTGCCGGGGTGACAGAACACCTGCAGGCCCACTCCCCCGACCTCGATCACGGCACTGTCCACCCCGATTGCCGCCACCGGGCCGCGCACGAACGCGATCATCCCCGACCTCCTTGCACGACCGTGCTCATCTCTTGCTCTCCTGCGCCGCTACCGCCGCACGCAGTCTGGCCACCTGCAGACGCGATTGCGCCTGCGCCATGGCTTCCAGATTCGACCGGCTGGCGGCTGCTTCCTGCAGCTTGCTGGTCACGCCGCCGCGCCACACCTGACAGATCGCGAGCGCCAACGCGTCGGCGGCATCGGCGGGCGTCGGACGCTCGGCCAGCCTGAGGATCCGCGTGACCATCGTGGTCACCTGCTCCTTGCCGGCCCGCCCCGAACCCGTCACCGCCGCCTTCACCTCACTCGGTGTGTGCAGCGAAACCGGTAGACCGCGCCGAGCAGCCACCACCATGGCCACCCCTGAGGCCTGCGCCGTACCCATCACTGTGCGGACATTGTGCTGCGCGAACACCCGCTCGACCGCGACCGCATCCGGCCGGTGCTCGGTGATCCACTGGTCCAGCTCGGCCTCGATCTGCACCAGCCGCCGGGACACGTCCAGATCGGCCGGCGTCCGGATCACACCAACGGCGACCAGCGCCGGCGGCTTGCCCGGGGTGCCCTCGACGACGCCGAGGCCGCACCGGGTCAATCCCGGGTCGACGCCGAGCACTCGCATGGATCACCTCCGAACGTTTGTTCGACAACCCTAACGGCCGCCCGCGAGGCCCCGGAAATCGACGCGCCGCCCCGCCTCAGAAGAAGTCGAGCATGTACGCCGTGGGGCCGCCGAAGGCCGTGTCGATCGCGAGATCCGCAGTGCTTTGGCCCGTGGCCAAACCCGCCGATCGCAGGGCGTTGAGCGGCGTACCGGCGTACAGAGCGGCCAGACCGCGCGGGCCGAGGCGCAGTGCGTCACCAGACGGCTGTGCGGACGTGAGACTGCCGGCGCCGTCGGCGACGGACAGGTGCCAGTCGCCGGTGTTCGCCGGTACGTCAGGGTCGTCGATCCGCAGGTCAACCTCCAGTACGGCGCCGGGCGCGAACCCGCGCGCCGCGATCGCGGCCGGGGCGTCGAGCAGCCTGAGCATCCAGCGCGAGACGTTCGCGGTGGAGTCCGCCTCGTGCTCGGCCATCAGGTTGATCGGATCGGTCGGCGGGGTGTACGCGTGCACAGTCCTCGCGATCGACGCACCGGACCCGACCGTCGTCCACAACGCCCGCGTGGTCCCCTCTGACCCGGCGATCAGTTCGTCGACGGACAGGTTCTGCTCGGACCAGTTGTAGACGACGAAACCGTCGTCGGCGACGTACGCGAAGTTGGACTCGTCCTCCAGCCAGGACTCCAACTGGGCGAGCGGCCAGATCAGCGGACCGTTGGACCGGCGGCTCTCATGCACCTTGCTCGCCAGGTCGATGACCAACTGAGCATCTTCCCGGCCGGCCTTCCGCAGCGTCACGCCTTTGCCGCCCAGTGACCGCAGGTCCGACGACTGGAAGGAGAACTTGTAGCGGCCGCCGGCGAACTCGTACCCCAGATGCCGATAGAGCACTGTCGTCGCCGGATACAGCCCGGACAGCGGACAGCCCATCTCGACACTGCGCCGCAGCACCCCGCGCATGAGCATGCTGCCGACTCCGCGGCCGCGGTACTCCGGCGACACCACTACGCCCGCGATCCCGGCCATCGGGACCCGTCGACCGCCCCACCACTGCTGGAAGGGCCAGATCCGGGCCGCGGCGACGACCACATCCCCGTCGGCCACTCCGATGTACCGGCCGTCCTCGATGAACCGCAGCGCATCCTTGCGCCACTCGTCCTTGTCCCCGCCCGGCCCGAACGACCTCAGCCGGACCTCCCACACCGAGTCCAGATCAGCCTCGGAAACATCTACCACCCGCAGCGCATCCATCACGCCGAAGACCCTACGTGAGCCCTCGCCGGGCTGCTCGCTATTACTTCCGATCCGTCACCCAGAGATGGATGGTGCCCTCGACAACAACCGTGCCGTCGTCCCGCGTCGCCTGGACCCGCACCGGCACATCCGGCCCCGCCGTCCAGGCACCCGGATCTGTCTCGGCCGAGCAGGTCAGATCGGAGGTCGACTTGGCCAGATACGCGACCTCCATCCCCTTCGGCAGCCAGCGTTTCCCCACCGGAACGGTCGCCTCGGCCAACGCCCCCATCGCTGCCTCGAGACCGTTGCACACGGCAATCGCATGCACCGTGCCGATGTGGTTCTGTACTGCCCGCCGCTTCGGCAACACGAGCGCCGCGTAGTTGGGACTCACCTGAACAAAGCGCGGCCGAATCGACCGGAAGTACGGCGCCTGCCAGGTGAACGCCCGCGAGAACACCCGCTCCCCACCAGGCAGCCCTCGCAACCGCTCCCACATCCCCAACACCCGACTCGCCATCCCCACATGTTACCCACGAGTCACGAGCAGTACCTGAGGACGGGAGGTATTTAGACGATTCAATCCGGGGTGGATAGAGTGGGCGTGACGAGGATCTACGGCCGCGACCGGGGGACGATGGCAACGCCCAGCATCAAAGAGGTCGCGCAGCGCGCGGGTGTGTCGGTCGGGACGGTCAGCAACGTCCTGAATCGGCCGTGGATCGTGGCTCCCGCGACCAGGCAGCGCGTGCAGGACAGCATCCGCGCGCTCGGGTTCGTGCGTAACGAGGCCGCCCGGCACCTGCGCGCCGGTAAAAGCCGGACAGTGGGCCTGGTCGTGCTCGACGTGGCGAACCCGTTCTTCACCGACCTCGCCGAGGGCGCCGAAGCGCTGGCGTACGAGCACGACACCGTGGTGATGCTTTGCAACAGCAAGACCGATCCGGTCCGCGAAGGTCACCACCTCGACCAGCTCGAGCAGCAGCGGGTGATGGGCATCCTGATCACCCCATTCGACAGCAACGATCCACGGCTGACGGCGTTGGTCTCGCGCGGTACGCCGGTCGTCCTCGTGGACCGTGCCGCGGATCGTGGGTTCTGCTCGGTGTCGGTCGACGACCAGCTCGGCGGACGGCTCGCCGGCAATCACCTGATCGAGTCCGGGCATCGCCGGATCGCCTTCATCGGTGGGCCTTTCACCATGCAGCAGGTGTCCGACCGGATGGCCGGATTCGCCGCGACGGTCGAGCGGGCCGACGACGTCGAACTGCAGCGGTACGAGGTCGATGTGATGGGCGTCGTGGAGGGCCGCGCGATCGGCGAGAAGATCGCGGCACTGCCACCACGGTCCCGGCCGACCGCCGCCTTCCTGGCCAACGATCTGCTCGCGCTCGGCTTCCTGCAGGCGATGTCGGTCGCCGGTCTGCAGGTTCCCCGCGACATGGCGATCGTCGGGTACGACGACATCGACTTCGCCCGGGCGGCCGCCGTACCGCTGTCGTCGGTGCGGCAACCGGCGGAGATGCTCGGGCGGTCCGCGATGGAGTTGCTGCAGGAAGAGGTCGAGGCGGCCGAGCAGCACCGGCACCGGCAGGTGATCTTCCAGCCCGATCTGATCGTCCGCGAATCCAGCGACCACACCCGGCGCCGCACATGAGCGACCAGGTGCTGTACGAGAACCCGCTCGCGTCGGCGGCCGATCTCGACGGCTTCCGGACTGATGGCGATGGCGCCGTCTCGTTCCCGCTCGGCCGGCTGCGGCTGGAGAGCACGCGACCACCCGAGGACGGACAGGACGCCAACGTCGTGCTGTGGTGTCCCGAGGACTTCCCGCCGGACATCACCGTGGAGTGGGACTTCTGGCCGATCCGCGAGCCCGGCCTCTGCATCCTCTTCTTCCACGCGAAGGGCCGCCAGGGCGAGGATCTCTTCGACCTCACCCCGAGGACCGGCCCGTACGAGCAGTACCACCACGGCGACCTGGACACGTACCACGTCTCGTACTTCCGGCGCCGCTGGCCGGCCGAGCGCGCGTTCCACACCTGCAACCTGCGCAAGAGCTACGGCTTCCACCTCGTCGCGCAGGGCGCGGACCCGATCCCCGGCGTCCTGGACGCCCAAGGTCCTTACAAACTGAGGCTTTCGGTCCAACGCGGCGAGATCACCTTCGCGATCAACGACCTGATCAGTTTCCAGTGGTACGACGACCAGCCGTTGGCCGGCGGCCGGCTCGGCTTCCGCCAGATGGCGCCGCTCGTCGGCGAGTACGCGAACCTGCGGATTTCCCGCTCCTGACTGCGACTTCAGGCAGTCGGCAGGCCACCGCCTGACCGTTCTCTGACAAACGCTTTCCCAGCCGTTGACAATTGAGACGATTCAACCATATGGTCACATCACTTTTCGCCCGAATCACCCTCGTCACAAGGCAGGGATCCGCATGAATCACCCACGTGACAAGGCCTTCCGCCGGCCCGATGGCGGTCCATGATGAGCGCGACCGGCTGGTCGATCCGGCTGTACGAGGCCGCTGACGAGGTCGTCTGGGCGATCAAGTTGAACGCGCTGTGGATCGGCTTCACCTTGGTCGGCGGTGTCGCGCTGGGTATCGGCCCGGCGACGCTCGCAGCATATTCACTGGCCAGACGCAGGTCTTCCGGTGAATCGTTTCATGCACTGCCTGCCTTCCGTACGGCGTTCCGCCGCGAATTCCGCCGCGGCTGCCTCGTCGTACTCCCGCTGGTCGCGGCCGCGGTCCTGCTGATCGGCAACTACCTGTACTTCGCGTCGCTCGGGACCAAGGCGTCACTCCCCCGGCTGGCCAGCCTCGTAGCCCTGGTCGCGCTCGGTGTGATCGCCGCCTACCTGCTCCCGATGGCCGTGCACTACGACCTCAAGGTCCGCGAGTTGTTGCCCAAGGCATCGTTGGTCGCGCTCGCGCGGCCGGCCTCGTCCCTGCTCCTGCTGTTCGTCGCGGTGTCCATCGCCTACGTCTCCGGCCGGTTCCCCGTTCTCGGGATCGTGCTGGCCGGCGGCGGCTGGATCCAGCTCAACACCTGGCTCTGCCTGCGCTTCTTCGCCGAGAACGAGGCGCGCCTGCACCTGAAAGGGAACTCATGACCATCTTCTCCCGACGGCGTCTCGCCGCGGCCCTGACAACAGCACTGACAACGGCCCTGCTCGCCTCGGCCTGTTCCGGCGGTGGCGACGACAAAGGAAGCCAGGCCAGTGACGAGCTGACGGTGATGGCGCCGCTGTTCGGCACCGCACCCGATCCCAGCGGCGAGCTGCAGCAGGCGGTCGAGAAGCAGATCGGCAAGAAGCTCAAGATCACCTGGGTGCCGAACGCCGAGTACGGCGACAAGTCCAACGTCACGCTGGCCTCGGACAAGATCCCGGACGTGATGGTGGCGAACGAGAAGAGTCCGTCGTTCGTCAAGGCGGCCGATGCGGGCGCGTTCTGGGACCTGACCGGCAAGCTGGACAAGTACCCGAACCTCAAGCCGGTCGACGAGCAGACCGCCAAGAACTCGATGACCAACGGCAAGACGTACGGCATCTACCGGATCCGGCCGCTGCTGCGTTCGGGCATCGTGATCCGCAAGGACTGGATGGCCAAGCTCGGTCTGAAGGACCCGGAGACCGTCGACGATCTCTACGCGATCGCGAAGGCGTTCACCGAGCGGGACCCGGACGGCAACGGCAAGAAGGACACCTACGGCCTGATCATCCCGAAGTGGCCCGGCAACTACGCCAGCGCCAGCCCGTACGACGTGGTCGAGACGTGGTTCGGCGCCCCGAACGGCTGGGGCGAGCGCGACGGCAAACTCGTGCCGGGCTTCGACACCCCGGAGTTCCTGGCCGCCAACCGCTGGCTGCGCAAGTGGGTCACCGAAGGCCTGGTCAACAAGGACTTCGCCACCCTGGACAGTGCGAACTGGAACGACCCGTTCGTGCAGGGCAAGGGCGGCATGATCATCGACGTCAACGTCCGGGCCACCCAGCTGCTCGACCTGTTCAAGGAGAAGAACCCGAAGGACTTCGACAAGGTCACGCTGATCGGCAACCTGAAGCGCTCCGACGGACAGAAGTTCTCCTATCCGTTCACCGGCTACAACATGGTGATGGCGATCTCCAAGCAGCACATCCGGACCGAGGAGCAGCTCGACCAGGTGCTGCAGACGCTGGACAAGCTCGAGTCCAAGGAGGGCTCGATTCTGCTCGCCAACGGCATCGAGGGCCGCAACTTCAAGGCCGACGGGAAGTACGCCGTACCGATCAACCAGGACGACCCGAAGGTCAAGGCGATCCAGAACGACGTCGACAAGGCCTTCATCCAGCTCGGGACCCGAGCCGCCGTCGGTGTCAGCGCCTACCAGCCGCGGCCGAGCGACGCGGCCAGCCGGGAGATGCGGGAGCGCTTCGACATCCTGATGAACGAGGACCTGAAGACCGCGGTGTTCAACCCGGCCCTGAGCGTGATCGCGCCGACCTCCGTGTCCAAGGGCCAGACGCTGGACACGATCGTCCCGGACGCCCGGATCAAGTACCTGTCCGGTGCGATCACCGAGGACCAGCTGAAGGCGCAGATCAAGCGCTGGTACGACAGCGGCGGCACGCAGATCACCCAGGAGGTCAACGACCTGGCCGCCAAGGCCGGCGGCTGACAGATGGCCACCGATCTGGTCCCGAGCCAGGTGGTGCCGCCGTCGGCGGAGGCCACCCCGGAGGCGCCGCGCCGCAAGCGGCGCCCCCGGCCGGTACCGCTGTGGCGGGACCTGCTGCGCTACCGCTGGCTCTACCTGTTGCTGCTGCCCGGTCTGGTGTACTTCGTCGTCTTCAAGTACCTGCCGATGTACGGCCTGACCATCGCGTTCAAGGACTACGTGCCGTTCCTCGGGTACCCCGGCAGTGAGTGGGTCGGCCTCAAGCACTTCCAGGAGTTGTTCACCGGACCGGACTTCGGCCGGTTGATGTTCAACACTCTGCTGCTCGCATTGTTGACAATAGTCTTCGTCTTCCCGGCGCCGATCGTTGTCGCGCTGATGCTGAACGAGCTGCGGGTCCGCGTGCTGAAGCGATCTGTGCAGTCGCTGATCTACATTCCGCACTTCCTGTCCTGGACGATCGTCGCCTCGCTGACCTACCTGCTGTTCTCCGTGGACTTCGGCGTGATCGCGAACTGGATCCACGGCCTCATCGGCGGTGAGAAGACCGACTACGTCGCGCAGGCCGACTGGTTCCGGCCGCTGATCGTGCTGCAACTGCTGTGGAAGCAGACCGGCTGGGGCACGATCATCTACCTGGCCGCGCTGGCCGGAGTCGACTCGCAGCTGTACGAGGCGGCAAGGGTGGATGGTGCCGGGCGCTGGCGGCAGTTCTGGCACATCACGCTGCCGGCGATCCGGCCGACGATCGTGGTGATGGCGATCCTGACGTCCGGTCACCTGATGGATTCGGGGTTCGAGCAGATCTGGCTGATGACCACGTCGCTGAACCGCGATGTCGCCGACGTCTTCGACACGTTCGTGTACTACATCGGCATCACCCAGGGTTCGTTCAGCTACGCGACCGCCGTCGGCCTCTTCAAGGGTGTGGTCGGGGTTGTCCTGATCTTCGGCTCCAACCTGCTGGCCAAGCGGCTGGGCCAGCGTGGGCTGTTCTGAGGAGACGACATGAAACAACGGGTCCGGTACTACGACTCGGCCGGCAGCCGGGTGTTCGACGTACTGAATGTCGTATTGCTGACCGGTCTGGCAATCGTCACGGTTCTGCCGCTGCTGTACGTCCTGGCGGGGTCGTTCGCGACCGAGTCCGAGATCAGCTCGCGGCCGTTCTTCCTGTGGCCGCACCGGTTCGTCACCGACACGTACCACTACATCTTCTCCACTGACACCTTCGTCCGCGCCTTGCTGACCACGATCGCCGTGACCGCGGTCGGCACGGTGATCCAGCTGGCGCTCACGTTGACCATGGCCTATCCGCTGGCCAAGCGATTCCTGCCCGGCCGCGCACTGGTGCTCAACCTGGTGATCTTCACGCTGGTGTTCAGCGGCGGCATGATCCCGACGTACCTGGTGGTGCGTGATCTCGGCCTGCTGGACAGCTACTGGGCGCTGATCCTGCCGCTGGCGATCAACCCGTTCTACCTGATCGTGGTGAAGAGCTTCTTCCAGGAGTTGCCCGAGGCGCTGGAGGAAGCAGCCCGGATCGACGGGTGCAACGAACTGAACGTGTTCCTGCGGATCGTGCTGCCGCTGTCGAAGCCGATCATCGCGACGTTCTCGCTGTTCTACGCGGTCGGCATCTGGAACGACTACATGTCGCCCTTGCTCTACATCGACGACAGCAGGAAATGGACGCTGCAGATGATCGTCCGCCAGTTGACCGCGGCGAACGCGGACTCGGCGAACGTGCTGCAGCAACTGGAGACCGTCACGTTCCCGGAACAGGGCCTGAAGTTCGCGGTCGTGGTGGTCGCGACGCTGCCGATCCTGTTCTTCTACCCGTTCCTGCAGAAGCACTTCGCCAAAGGCGTCCTGATCGGATCGGTGAAAGAATGACAACACTGCAATGGCTGGAGACTCCTTGCCGGCAAGGTGTTTCCTGGGGTGTCCCGTGGCCGCGCGGCACCGTTGCCGAGGGCACACACTTTGCCCTGGCCGACGGTACGCCGGTGCAGAGCTGGACCACCGCGACCTGGCCCGACGGCTCGGTCAAGTGGTCGGCCCACGCGATCGGGCCATCCGAGCACCCGGAATCGTCGTACGAGCTCGCGCCGGGTCAAGAGCCGACAGCTCCAGGTACGCCGGTCCAGGTCGAGCAGACTGCGGACGGCGTACGGGTGACGACCGGCGAGGTCACCTGGACGCTCACGAAACCGCTGCTGATCGCGTCGATTGTCGACAACGACCAGGAGGTCGTGCGCGACGTACGGCTGGTCAGTCTGCGACAAGACGCGCCGGACGAGGACCTCGGCCGCAGTCGGGAGCACACCACCGCGACCGTCGACCGCATCACCGTCGAACAGGACGGTCCTGTGCGAGCGGTGGTCAAATTGGACGGCAAGCATGGCGACTGGCTGCCGTTCTCGGTCCGCCTCTACTTCTACGCCGGCGCGACCGACGTACGCATCGTGCACAGCTTCATCTGGGACGGCGAGCCGGACCGGGATTTCCTGGCCGGGCTGGGTCTCTGTGCGGACGTCGTGATGCGCGACGAGCCGCACAACCGGCACATCCGCCTGGCCGGCCCGTCCGGCTTCCTCACCGAGGCAGTCCGCGGCCTCACCGGTCTACGCCGCGATCCAGGTGAAGAGGTACGACGTGCACAGGTCGCCGGGCACGCGATCGAGGACATCCCGAATCCCGAGGTATCAGATCGACTGCACCTGATCCCGCAGTGGAACGACTACACGCTCGACCAGAGCAGCGCCGACGGCTTCACCCTGCGCAAGCGCACCGGATCGGAGCACGCCTGGGTGACGATCCCGGCCGGCACCAGGTCGCCCGGTTACGGGTACGTCGGTGGTGTCAGCGGCGGACTCGGATTCGGCCTGCGCGATTTCTGGAAGCTGCACCCGACCCGCCTCGACATCCGCAACGCCGCCACGGACCTGGCCACCGCGACCGTCTGGATGTGGTCGCCCAGCGCGCCCGCGATGGACGTGCGCTACTGGCACGACGGCATGGACCAGGACAGCTACGCCGAGCAGCTCGAAGGCCTCGAGATCACTTACGAGGACTACGAACCGGGCTTCGGCAACGCGCATGGCGTCGCCAGGACGCACGAGCTGACGCTGCGAGTGCATGACACCACTCCGTCGGCCAACGACCTCGCCGAGCACGTTGCGCTGCTCAACTCCCCCGGTCTGCTCGCGGCGGCGCCGGCACGGTTCCTGGAGGCAGGTGTCTTCGGCAGCTGGAGTCTGCCCACCGCCGACGACCAGGACATCGAGGCGCGGCTGAACTTCCTGTTCCAGTACTACGTCGGTCAGCGGGAGCAACGGCGCTGGTACGGGTTCTGGGACTACGGCGACGTCATGCACACCTACGACCGGGATCGGCACACCTGGCGGTACGACGTCGGCGGCTATGCGTGGGACAACTCGGAGCTGTCGCCGGATCTCTGGCTCTGGTACCAATACCTGCGGACCGGCCGAGCGGACGTGTTCCGGTTCGCCGAGGCGATGACCCGGCACACCGGTGAGGTCGATGTCTACCACCTCGGCCGGTGGAAGGGCCTCGGCTCACGGCACAACGTCCAGCACTGGGGCTGCAGCTGCAAGCAGGTCCGCATCTCCAGTGCGCTCTACCGGCGCTTCTACTACTACCTGACCGCGGACGAGCGGACCGGTGACCTGATGGACGAGCTGGCCGCGGTCGAGGAGACCCTCCTCGTCGTCGATCCCCAGCGCAAGGTGCGGCCCGACGTCTACTCCCCCGACCCGCATGCGCTCTCGGTCGAACTAGGTGTGGACTGGGGTGCACTCGCTGCGGCTTGGCTCACGCGGTGGGAACGGCATGGCGATGAGAAGGCCCGTGCACGGCTGGTCGGAACGATGGCCGACATCGCAGCAATGCACTATGGCCTCCTCACCGGCAACGGGCGGCTGGATCTGTCCACCGGGCGCTTCGACACCAGCCGGCGCGGTGTCGCGGTCTCGCACCTGTCCTCGCTCTTCGGGCTCCCCGAGATCTGTTCGGAGCTCATCGACCTGGACCTCGACGTACCCGGGTTCGAGAAGGCGTGGCTGGACTACTGCCGGCTCTACCTGGCGACACCGGAGCAGCAGACCGCGGAGGTCGGCCACCCACTGCAGAGCATCGCACTAGTCCAGGCACACAGCCGACTCGCCGCGTACGCCGCCGCCCGCACCGGCGACGCGGAGCTGGCCCGGCTGGCCTGGCGCAAGTTCTTCGTCGGCGACGGCGACACGCTCCACCGCAGCGCGCTGCAACGCGAGAAGGACTGGAAGACGACTCAAGTCGACGGTGCGTTGATGCCCGTCGACGAGGCCGCCTTCGTCAGCACCAACAGCGCCTCGCAGTACGCACTCGCAGCGATCCAGAACCTGTCCCTGATCCCCGAACACCGAAACATCCCTGAACACCGAAACGACAGAGGTGGAAAGGCATGGAGGTCTCCCGACGTACAGTCCTAGCAGGCATGGCCGCAGTCCCCGCGGCGTCCCTGCTCGACACCCGCTCCACGGCGGTGGCCGACGTACCAGAAGTGAAGCTCAGCTGGCTGGAAGGCAAGCCGACCACGGCTGCCGTCACGACCTGGGGTACGCCGTGGCCGAAGGGCGCCGTACCTGCTGACCAGTCCTTCGCACTCAAGGCCGCCGACGGCAGCGCCGTACCCCTGCAGAGCTGGCCGACTGCCTACTGGCCTGACGGCTCCCTCAAGTGGAGCGCGCACGCCATCGCAGTCGACGCACCGGCCGAGTCGTACACCCTCGGCCCAGGTACGGCGGCCGCACCGCAGCGACCGGTCACGGTCAAGAACGAGACGACGTACGTCGATGTCGACACCGGAGTCATCAAGACCCGGATCCGCAAGAGCGGTTCGGAGCTGATCAGTCACATCTGGCGTGACGACGTGCTGATCGCGCGCAAGGGTCAGCTCGTCAACCTGAAGCAGGACAAGATCGCCGACGACGAGGAAGGCGGCAGCGTCCGGGAACGCTACGAGAGCGACATCACGCGCGTCACGGTCGAGCAGTCCGGCCCGGTCCGCGCGGTGGTCCGGATCGAGGGCCGGCACAAGTCGAAGAAGGGCATGACCTGGCTGCCGTTCTCGGTCCGGCTGTACTTCGTGGCCGGCGCCGAGAACGTCCGGATGGTGCACACATTCGTGTACGACCGCGACGGGCAGAAGGACTACATCGCGGGCCTCGGGGTGCGTTTCCGGGTGCCGATGCGCGATGCGGCGTACGACCGGCACGTGCGATTCGTCGGTGAGGGTCATGGCATGGTCTCGGAGGCGGTGAAGGGGATCACCGGGTTGCGGCGTGACCCGGGTGCGACCGTCCGCGCGGCGCAGATCGCCGGGACCAAGCTGCCCGATCCGGCCACCTGGGACCAGCGGGTGACGACGCGGCTGAAGTGGATCCCCGAGTGGGGTGACTACACGCTGAGCCAGCTGAACGCCGATGGCTTCACGGTGAAGAAGCGGACCAAGCAGGGGTACGGCTGGGTCTCGGTCGACCAAGGTGGGCGCGCGTCGGGACTCGGGTACGTCGGTGGCGTGAGCGGCGGGTTCGCCTTCGGCCTCAGGGATTTCTGGCAGCGCCACCCCACGCAACTGGACATCCGGGGTGCGTTCACCGAGGAGGCCGAGGTCACGGTGTGGCTGTGGTCGCCGGACGCCGGCGCGATGGACACGCGGTTCTACCACGACGGCATGGGCGAGGACACGTACCCGGAGCAGTTGGACGCCCTCGAGATCACCTACGAGGACTACGAGCCCAAGTTCGGTACGCCGTACGGGGTCGCGCGGACCTCCGAGCTCACATTCTGGGCGCTCGCGGCGACTCCTTCGGCTGCCCGGCTCGGCGACCTGGCCGATCAGGTGCGGACTCCCCCGCAGCTGATCAATCCGGTGGACCAGCTCATCGGTACGCGCGTCTTCGGCGGGCTCGTCTCGCCGGTCGACCGGTCGGTGCCGGCGAAGAAGGCCATCGAGGACCACCTGGACTTCCTGTTCGACTTCTACCGTGGCCAGGTCGAGTCCCGGCACTGGTACGGGTTCTGGGACTACGGCGACATCATGCACACGTTCGACGAGGACCGGCTGGTCTGGCGGTACGACGTCGGCGGGTACGCGTGGGACAACTCGGAACTGTCACCGGATCTGTGGCTCTGGTACTCGTTCCTGCGCTCCGGACGGGCCGACATCTTCCGGTTCGCGGAAGCGATGACCCGCCATACCGGCGAGGTCGACGTGTACCACCTCGGGCAGTGGGCCGGTCTGGGTACGCGGCACGGCGTACAGCACTGGGCGGACAGCGCGAAGCAGCAGCGCATCAGTACGGCGATCTACCGGCGGTTCTACTACTACCTCACGGCCGACGAGCGCACTGGTGACCTGCTGTCCGAGCTGGTCGACTCCGACCAGACGTTCCTGGTGCTGGATCCGCTGCGGAAGATCAGGACCGAGCCGTACGAGCCCGACCCGCATGCTCTCGCGATCGGTCTCGGCACGGACTGGAGTGGCCTGGCTGCCGCGTGGCTCACCGAGTGGGAGCGGCAGGGACCGAAAGCGGACGTTGCCCACAGCAAGCTTCTCGGCACGATGGAGACGATCGGTGCGATGCCGAACGGCTTCGTCACCGGTGGCGGCCTGTACGACCTGGACACCGGACGGTTCGCGCCGGTCACGGAGAAGACCGTCAGTGTGTCGCACCTCAGTGCGATGTTCGGCCAGGTGGAGATCTGCGCCGAGATCCTCGACCTGGTGGACCTGCCGGCGTTCGAGGCGGCCTGGCTGCAGTACTGCCGCCTCTTCAACGCCACCCGGGACGAGCAGACGGCGGAGTGCGGTGCGTACTTCGGCAACCTGATCCTCCGCCAGGGCCACTCCCGCCTCACCGCGTACGCCGCCGTACGCCTGGATCGGGACGACCTGGCCGCACGGGCGTGGAAGGAGTTCTACACCGGCGACGGCTACGGCCCGAACCTCCCGTGGGCCTCCGAAGAGGTGAAGTCGACGCTCAACCCGACGCAGGCCGCCAAGTGGGTCTCGACCAACACCACAGCCCTCTACGGCCTGGCCGCCATCCAGACACTCGCACTGGTCGGCGACCAGATCGTGAACCCGTAAAGGCTGGAGGGCGCGGGACCTCCCGCGCCCTCAGTCAGCCGTGGGTCAGCCGACCTCGGCCATGATTTCGTCGGAGACGTCGAAGTTCGCGTAGACGTTCTGGACGTCGTCGCTGTCCTCGAGCGCGTCGATCAGGCGGAAGATCTTGCCGGCGCCGTCGGCGTCCAGCTCGACCGTCATCGACGGGACGAACTGGACGTCGGCCGAGTCGTAGTCGATGCCCGCGCCCTGCAGCGCGGTCCGGGCCTGGACCAGGTCGGTGGCCTCGGTGACGACCTCCCAGGACTCGCCGAGGTCGTTCACCTCCTCGGCACCGGCCTCGAGCACGGCCTCCATCACGTCGTCCTCGGACAGCGACTTCCCGTCCTGGTCCTTGGCCACGACGATGACGCCCTTGCGGTTGAACATGTAGGCGACCGAGTTCGGGTCGGCGAGCGAGCCGCCGTTCCGCGTCATCGCCGTACGGACATCCGCGGCCGCGCGGTTGCGGTTGTCGGTGAGGCACTCGACCAGCATCGCCACGCCGTTCGGGCCGTAGCCCTCGTACATGATCGTCTGGTACTCCGCACCGCCGGCCTCGGCACCGGAACCACGCTTGACCGCGCGGTCGATGTTGTCGTTGGGGACCGAGGACTTCTTCGCCTTCTGGATGGCGTCGTACAGGGTCGGGTTCCCGCCAGGGTCGCCGCCGCCCATCCGGGCGGCCACCTCGATGTTCTTGATCAGCTTCGCGAAGAGCTTGCCGCGCCTCGCGTCGATGACGGCCTTCTTGTGCTTCGTGGTGGCCCACTTGGAGTGGCCTGACATGGCGAACCCAACCCTTCTACCGCTACTACCTGCTACCGACTCAGAGGCCGCGGACCAGCTCGGCGAAGTAGCCGTGCAGCCTGGCGTCCCCGGTCATCTCCGGATGGAACGACGTGGCCAGCAGCCGATCGTGGCGAACGGCGACGATCCTACTGCGTTCTGCCTCCGGCCCCAGCCCAGCCCACCCAGCGTCCGGGCCCGAGCTCACCGTCGAGAGTACCTCGACGTCCCGTCCGACCCGCTCCACCCACGGTGCCCGGATGAACACGGCGTGGTACGGCGTGTCGAACGCGGCGAAGGTCAGGTCCGCCTCGAACGAGTCCACCTGCCGCCCGAACGCGTTCCGGCGTACTGTCACGTCGAGTCCGCCGAGGGTCTCCTGACCCTCGATCCCGCCGGTGATCTCGTTCGCCAGCATGATCATCCCGGCGCAGGTGCCGAACACCGGCATCCCGTCGGCGATCCGCTTCTGCAGCGGCTCGAACAGCTCGAACGCGCGGGCGAGCTTGTCCATCGTGGTCGACTCGCCGCCCGGCAGAACCAGCCCGTCCACCTGCTCCAGCTCGGACGGGCGCCGTACCGGCCGCGCCTCGACGCCGACCTGGGTCAGCATCGCCACGTGCTCACGCACATTCCCCTGCAACGCGAACACACCGATCACGGTCATAGCGTCACCCTTCGCTTCCAGTCGAGCGTGACCTCGATGCGGCCCTCGTCGAACGTGGCGGGGAAGTCGTACTCGTGCAGCAGCGCGAGGACGTCGTCCAGGAGCGGCTCGCCAGGGGCGACGTTCGCGGTGTCGGGGTGCCAGAGCTTCAGCTCGAGCATGCCGAAGTCGACCGCATGCCAGACGTCGGTGTCGGTGAAGAACACCAGCCCGTTGGGATCCGCGGCGGCCTCGAGCGCCTGCCGGGCGGCGTGGTGGTCCGACGTGTACCGGACCACCACGAGTCCCAGCTTCTCGAGCTCGAAGAGTACGGCGTCCAGCCGGTCAGGATCCGTCGCCGACGGCCACTCGGCAGACTCGGCGTTCAGATCCATCACGGCCTCGCCGATCAGCAGCGGCACCAGAGCGGCCGCGTCCATCGACGGCGCGTCCTCCTGGACCGCCTCTGTCAACGCAGCCGTGATCGCCGCGTGGTCGGCGTACCCGGACCGCACCAGAACGCGAGCGAGACCGCGCAACTCCCGCGCGGTCCGCTCGTCCACAGACTGCAGGCTGTTGGTCACCAGCCGCGCTCGGCGAGCCGGTGCGGCTGCGGGATCTCGTCGACGTTGATGCCGATCATGGCCTCGCCCAGGCCGCGCGAGACCTTGGCGATCACGTCGGGGTCGTCGTAGAACGTGGTGGCCTTGACGATCGCCTCGGCGCGCTGGGCGGGGTTGCCGGACTTGAAGATGCCGGAGCCGACGAACACGCCCTCGGCGCCGAGCTGCATCATCATCGCGGCGTCGGCGGGGGTGGCGATGCCGCCGGCGGTGAACAGCACCACCGGGAGCTTGCCGGCCTGCGCGACCTCCTTGACCAGCTCGTACGGCGCCTGCAGCTCCTTGGCGGCGACGTACAGCTCGTCCTCGGGGAGGCCCTGCAGCTTGCGGAGCTCCTGCCGGATCTGACGCATGTGGGTGGTCGCGTTGGACACGTCACCGGTGCCGGCCTCGCCCTTGGAGCGGATCATCGCCGCCCCCTCGGTGATCCGGCGCAGCGCCTCGCCCAGGTTGGTCGCACCGCAGACGAACGGCACGGTGAACTGCCACTTGTCGATGTGGTTGGCGTAGTCGGCCGGGGTGAGCACCTCGGACTCGTCGATGTAGTCCACACCGAGGCTCTGCAGCACCTGCGCCTCGACGAAGTGACCGATCCGGGCCTTGGCCATCACCGGGATCGAGACAGCGTTGATGATGCTGTCGATCATGTCCGGGTCGCTCATCCGGGAGACGCCGCCCTGCGCGCGGATGTCGGCCGGGACCCGCTCCAGCGCCATCACCGCGACCGCGCCGGCGTCCTCGGCGATCTTGGCCTGCTCGGCGGTGACGACGTCCATGATCACGCCGCCCTTGAGCATCTCGGCCATCCCGCGCTTGACCTTCGCGGTGCCAGTCTCGGGGCCGGTCTGGGGGGTCTGGTTCTCGGTCACTGCATCCTCCTGCTCGTCGGGCTCCTGCCTCCAGATTAGGGGGCAGCAGGCACCGATCCTCAGTCCACCTCGAATCAAGTGGACTGAGCCAGCGCCGCACCCAGACGGGCCACCACCAGCCGGAGGGTCGCGGGCGGCGCGGTGAACGGAATGCGGATGTGACGCCGGTCCGTGCCCTCTGGCGTGAAGAGGTCTCCGGCCCCCAGCAGCAGTCCGTGCTCCCTGGCCGCATCCAGCACCCGTCGTGCGCGTACTTCGGTCAGCTCGAGCCAGAGCGTCATACCTCCGGTCGGCGTGGGCCAGGCCACACCGTCGAGCGTCTTCAGACCGGCCTCCAACGCCATCAGGTTGGCCCTCAGCCGGGTACGGCGGCGGCCGATCACCTTGTCGAGCTTCTGGATGATCGCCTGGGCCAGGAGGTCGTCGAGAGCGCTGGGCGACGCCACACTGAGCTGTGCGGCTGTGTTGATCCGTCTGCGGAGCTGCTTGCCGGTCCGGACCCAGCCGACGCGGAGTCCGCCCCACACCGTCTTCGAGAGCGAGCCGACACTCACAGTGCGCGGGTAGCGACTCAGTGGCTCGGCTTGTTCCCCATTGGCCAGCCAGAGCGGTCGCATGGTCTCGTCGCTGATCAGTGCGGCGCCGTACCTGCGAGCGATCTCGATGATCGTCGTACGGCGATCTGCCGGGATGCTGAGCCCGGTTGGGTTGTGGTTGTCGGCCTGGAGGTAGATGACCTTGGGGCGGTGCCTTCGGCAGAGGTGGGCGAGTTGGTCGGTGTCCCAGACCCCTGCCGGCCAGCCGGCCACGTCGAGGCGGTGCTTGCGGAGCAGGTCGAAGGCAGCGGGGTACGTCGGTGTCTCGGTGATCGCCACGCCCGGTCCGAGGTCCAGTCCGGCCAGTGCGGCGTTCAGTCCGGCTGCTGCGCCCACGGTCAGCGTGAGCTGGTCCGGCTCGGTGGGAACGCCCTCGATCGTGAGCCGCTCTGCCAAGGCTTGGCGCAGTTCCAGCGACCCGCCCGGCGGCGGTCCGTCTCCGCCCATGGCGTGCGGTAGTGCGTCCTCGACGACCTGGGCTGCTACTTCCGCCACGTCGTGCGGCGCCGCTGTGGTTGCGAACCGGAGGTCGAGGACGGGTTCGTCGCCCGCCGTGACGGTCGAGGCCGGCGCGATCGGGTCCAGCAGGCGGTCCAGTGGTCGTACGTGGGTGCCGGAGCCGCGCTTCGTCTCCAGTACGCCGTCCGTGCGCAGTTGGTCCAACGCCCGTACCACGGTCACCCGGCTCACACCGAGTCGATCGGCCAGCACGCGTTCCGAGGGGAGGCGCGAGCCGATGGACAAGTCGCCGCGCTCGATCCGGCGCAGGACCAGCGCCCCGACCTGCTCGGTCTTCGTCCCGTCCGCCGGGTCGAGATCCATCTCCCGCCACATAAGTCCAGTCTGACACCAGTGGCCTGACGGCGGTTGCTCCGGCTGCTGGCTGGCGGGTTGTTGTGCCGCTGACGCCTTGTTACCCGGCAGCGGTCACATAACCCGCCAGCGGCCGCGGTGGTCGGGCGCCAGGCGCGGATTGTCGGTGCGGGGTGTGAGGATTCGGGTATGGACGAGCGGTGGGCGATTGCGCCGGAGGAGGGTGGCGGGGCTGTGCTCGTCGCCTTGCATCCGGACGGGCAGCCTGCTGGTCCGGTGCTGCACGAGCCTTCGCTGGCCGGCGCGATCGGTTCGCGTCCGCAGGTGTCTCGGTGGGTGTGGCGATCTTCGGCCGAGATTTATCCACGGTTGCTGGCCGGCGGCGTACGGGTGGAGCGCTGCTACGACATCGAGAACAGCGAAGGGTTGTTGCTGGGGCACGCGGGCCGGTTGGGCGAGCCCCGTTCCGCGGCTGCGGCTTGGGGGCGGCTGAGTGGTGGGCCGGTCCCACCGGATCCGCCGCTGCGAGCCGTCGTACCGGGTGAGCAGTCGTCGCTCTTCGAGATCCAGGAGGAGCCGGTTGCCTTCGAGGCGCTCCTCCGGGTGTACGCCGATCAGCTCCGGCGGCATGGGGAGGCGGAGTACCCGGACCGGATGCGGTTGCTCACGGCATCGGAATCGTCGGGGATGCTGGTCGCCGCGGAGATGGACCGGGCGGGGTTGCCATGGAGCTCGGACGTTCACCGGGCAGTGCTGGCCGAGCTGCTCGGGGATCGGTTCGGCGGGACAGGTGAGCCGCGGCGGCTGACCGAGCTCGCGGACGAGGTGTCGGCGGCGTTCGGGCGCCGGGTGCGGCCGGATCTGCCGGCGGATGTGCTGAAGGCGTTCAAACAGGCCGGGTACCAGCTGAAGTCGACGCGCCGATGGGAGCTGGAGACGATCGATCATCCGGCGGTGGTGCCGCTGGTCGAGTACAAGAAGCTCTATCGGATCTACACGGCGAACGGGTGGTCGTGGCTGCAGGACTGGGTGCACGACGGTCGCTTCCGGCCCGGGTTCGTGCCTGGCGGGACAGTCTCCGGGCGCTGGATCACCAATGGCGGTGGTGGTCTGCAGATCCCCAAGGTGATCCGTCGCGCGGTCGTCGCCGACCCCGGCTGGAGCCTCGTGGTCGCGGACGCGTCCCAGCTCGAGCCGCGCATCCTGGCCGCGATCTCCCGCGACCCGGCGCTGATGGAGGTCGCGAGCGATCCCGGTGATCTGTACAAGGCCGTCTCGGACCAGGCGTTCTCCGGTGACCGCGGGAAGGCGAAGCTCGCCGTACTCGGCGCGATCTACGGCCAGACGTCCGGCGACGGCCTGAAGAACCTGGCCATGCTCCGCAAACGCTTCCCGCTGGCAGTCGCGTACGTCGACGACGCCGCGCGCGCCGGCGAGGAAGGCCGCCTCGTCCGCACCTGGCTCGGCCGCACCTGCCCACCCGCGGGCGCCCCGCTCGACGACGCGATGCTCGAAGGTCCACCCGCCGACGAGCCCCAGACCGACGCCCGCCACGCACGAGCCCGCGGCCGCTTCACCCGCAACTTCGTCGTCCAGGGATCCGCCGCCGACTGGGCCCTCCTGATGCTCGCCGCCCTCCGCCAGTCCTTGGCGGACCTCAAAGCCGACCTCGTCTTCTTCCAGCACGACGAGGTCATCGTCCACTGCCCCACCGAAGAGGCCCCCACCGTCGCCGAAGCCATCCAAGCCGCCAGCAACCTAGCCGGCACCCTCACCTTCGGCCCCACCCCCACGAACTTCGCCTTCACCACCGCAACCGTCAAAACCTACGCCGACGCCAAGTGATCTGGCAGGCCGTACAGGCTGAAGTTGGTGGTTTCGTAGGCGGTTATTTCGGCGACCAGGCCTTGCTCTACGCGGAAGATGTCCAGGCCGAAGAGGGTGTAAGTAGGGGCGTCTGGGGGCTTCAGGTAGGCGGCGAGGGTGGGTTGGCGGTTGACGGTGGTGGGGAGGAAGCGCCAGTGGCCGCGGTAGGCCGGGTCGAGGTTGGGGGCGAGGGAGCGGCGGGCGGCGGCCAGGCCCTCGAACCAGAACGGGTACGGCGGCATGGTGATGCGGACGTCCTCGTGCATCAGCGCGACCAGGGCGTCGGGATCGCCGGCTTCCCAGGCGGCGACGTACTTGCGGAGGAGGGCTTGTTCGTCGGCGGATGAAGGGGTGGCGGACCACTCGGAGCGGTGTGGGGGCAGGTGGTCGCGGAGGACCGGGCGGGCGCGTTGGAGGGCTGAGTTGACGGCCGCGACGGTCAGGTCAGTCGCGTCGGCGGTATCCCGAGCGGGCCAGCCGAGGACGTCGCGGAAGATGAGTACGGCGCGTTGCCGCGGTGGCAGCTGCTGGATCGCCACCAAGAACGCCAGCTCGATCGTCTCCCGGCGTACCACCTGGGCGTCCGGCTCCTCGGCGCGATCGAGCAGTACATCGGGGAACGGCTGCAGCCACGGCAGATCCTCGCGAGGCGGCAATGCGGTGGCTGGGAACGACGCCGGTTCGAGCTGATGCGGGAGGACCCGCTGCGGACGCCGTACGTCGTCGATGCAGGCGTTGGTCGCGATCCGGTAGAGCCAGGCGCGCAGCGAGGAGCGGCCCTCGAAGTCGTCGCGCCGGCGCCACGCCCGCAGGAACGTCTCCTGGACCATGTCCTCGGCCTCGTCGTACGAGCCGAGCATCCGGTAGCAGTGCACCCGCAGCTCATGCCGGTACTTCTCGAAGTCGATGTCGTTGCTCACCTGCCGTCCTCCAGCTCGATCGTGCTCGGCATCGGCGCGTGCCCGGCCAGCCGGAACCAGCTCACCAGCCGCCGCCGGCGCAGATCACGCGTCGACACCACGATGTCGTTGTGGAAGCGGCGTGCCAACTGGACCCGCCGCATCGACAGGTTCAGCTCAGCGGTCCACGGCTCCACATCGGTGCCGGTGGCATGGATCGCGCGGGTCAGTGCCGACTCCCGCTGCTCGCGCTCCTCCGGCGACGCGGTCCGGGCGCGATGCGCCGCGTCGAGCAGCAACAGGGACGACGCGGGGTCGAGGATCCCACTGCCGCCCAGCTCACCGACCAGCGCGGAACGCCGGGCGAGCTCCGTCTCCAGTGACGCCCGGGCGAGATCGACCCGGTGGTGCAGGCGATCCAGCCGCCCGGCCGTCCAGCTCGCGTAGGCGCCGAACAGCAGCAGCACCACGCCGATCGCGAGCAGCGCCCAGGACACCTTCACGAACCTATTCGATCACCCTTACGGAGCGCTGACGGACGAGCCGAATCCGGTAATCACCGCTCCGGCCGCCACTAGCGTCGAGACCATGGCTGATATCGGTGTGATCGGCGGTTCCGGCTTCTACTCGTTCCTGACCGACGCGAAACCTGTCGAGGTCGACACCCCGTTCGGCGCGCCCAGCGAGCCGCCGGTCGTGGGTGACCTCGACGGTCGCGAGGTGGCGTTCATCCCCCGGCACGGCGCGGACCACCGCTTCCCACCGCATCGCGTCAACTATCGCGCCAACCTGTGGGCGCTGCGGTCGCTCGGCGTCCGCCAGGTCCTCGGGCCGTGCGCGGTCGGCTCGCTGAAACCCGAGCTCACGCCCGGGACCTTCGTCGTCCCAGATCAGTACGTCGACCGCACCTGGGGACGCGCGCACACGGTGTATGACGAGACGCCGGTGGTCCACACATCGGCCGCTGACCCGTACTGCCCGGTCGGCCGGGCCACGGTGATTGCTACCGGCAACGTCGTACCGGACGGCACGATGGTGGTGATCAACGGGCCGCGGTTCTCCACGCGCGCGGAGTCTCGGTGGCACGCCGCACAAGGGTGGTCGGTCGTCGGCATGACCGGCGTACCCGAGGCGTCCATCGCACGGGAACTCGCGCTCTGCTACACCTCGATCGCGGTCGTCACCGACCACGATGCGGGTGTGGAAACCGGCACCGGCGTCACGCAGGCCGAGGTCCTCCAGGCATTCGAGCACAGCATCGGGCGACTCAGGGGTCTCGTCACCGATGTCATCGGTCAGCTGCCGAAGCCGGATGCGGACTGCAGCTGCCGGCATGTGCTCGACGGTACGGCGGCGGAGGACCTCTGGTGAGGATTCTGCTGACCGGCGGCGCGGGCTTCATCGGCCGGCACGTCCAGACCCAGCTCGTTGCCGAGGGCCACGAGGTCGTCGTTCTCGATTCCTTCCGCCCCGACGTCCACGCACACAAGCCCACGCCGCGGCCCGGGCTGATCGTGGGCGACGTCCGCGATGCCGAGATCGTCCGCGGAGCGCTTCGCGGCATCGACACCGTCGTCCACCTGGCCGCGAAGGTCGGTCTCGGTGTCGACCTCGACGACCTGGACGACTACGTCTCCAGCAACAGCCTCGGTACGGCGGTCCTCCTCCGCGGACTCGCACACGCGAAGATCCGGCGCTTCGTCTACGCCAGCTCGATGGTCGTGTACGGCGAGGGCCGCTACGACTGCGACGTACATGGCCAGGTCGCACCCGGCCCGCGCCGGACCGAGGATCTCGACGCCGGGCGGTTCGAGCCGCCCTGCCCGCGGTGCGGCGCCCAACTCCGGCCCGGTCTCGTCGACGAGGACGCCGTACTTGATCCGCGGAACGCGTATGCGGCCAGCAAGCTCAACGGGGAACACCTAGCAGCCTCGTGGGCGCGCGAGACAGACGGCCGAGTGAGCGCTCTCCGGTTCCACAACGTCTACGGCCCCGGCATGCCGCGGAACACCCCGTACGCCGGGGTCGCGGCGATCTTCCGGTCCGCGCTGGAGCGGGGCGAGGCACCCATGGTCTTCGAGGACGGCCGGCAACGCCGTGATTTCATCCACGTCCACGACATCGCCACCGCCGTCAGCGCCGCCGCAGGAGCGCTCTCCGGGCCATTCACCGCCTACAACGTCGGCAGCGGCACCATCCACACGATCGGCGACGTAGCCGCCGAACTCGCCCGCGCCTACAACGGCCCGGCCCCAGTCACCACCGGCCACTACCGCCTCGGGGACGTCCGCCACATCACCGCCTCCTCAGACCGCCTCCGCCACAACCTCGGCTGGAAACCGACCTACGACCTGGCCACCGGCCTCGAGGATCTCCTCGGATCCCCTGGAGCAACCGGAGGACGTCGGGGTTGAGGGCTTCAGTTGCTGGCGGAGACCGGGGGGAGGTCTATCTGGAAGGCGCAGCCGCCCGCGACGTTGGCAACGCCGATGGTGCCGTCGTGGGATTCGACGACGCCGCGGGCGATGGCGAGGCCCAGGCCGCCGCCGCTCGAGTTGGTTGCGTTGGCGGGGGTGCGTTGTTCGTCGCCGCGCCAGCCGACGTCGAAGACTCGCTCCAGGTCATCGGCTGGAATGCCGCCACACGCATCCGTCACGGCGAGGCGGACGCGGCCGTCGGGCTCGCGGTCCACCGTCAGCATGACCGTGCCGCCGGGTTCTGTGTGACGGATCGCGTTGCCGACCAGGTTCGTCACCGCTCGGGTCAGCTCGTCCGGATCGCCCTGCACGGCGAGCCGATCGTCACCACCCGGAGTCAAGACCGCCAGCCGCACCCCGGACGCTCGTGCGTGTTCACCGTTCTCCCCCGCCACGTCCTCGGCGAGTTCGCGCAGACTGACCGCGGACCGCCGCCGCGGCACCGGCGCCGCGGACAACCGCGACAGCTCGAACAGGTCGTCCACGAGCCCGGTCATCCGATCGACCGTCGACCGCATCTGCCGCAGCGCTCCCGGTACGTCGTCGACCACGCCGTCCTCGAGTCCCTCCGAGACGGCCCGCAAACCGGCGAGCGGCGTACGAAGATCGTGCGACATGAACGCGACCAGCTCCCGCCGGCTGGACTCGAGCGCACGCTCGCGTTCGTGGGACGCGGCGAGCTTGCGTCGCGTCATCTCCAGCTCTTCTGTCAGCGCCGCCAACTCCGCCGGGACCGCGCCGCCGACCACCTCCGACGGCTCGTACGACGTACCCAGGTGGCGCAGCCGCCGACCGACCTCGCGCGATCCGGTGCTGATCCATTGGCCGAGGAGCACCGACATCCCCAGCCCGAGCAGGGCCGCGAATGCCAGCGTCCACAGCACCACCCACGAGTCGTGCTCGGAGATGAACATCGCCCGCACGCTCTGCAGCACCGCCGCGAGCGCGGCCGCCATCGGCGCAAGCGCCACCACGATCATCGTGATGCGCAGTGAGCGGCGGCGGAACTGCCACAGGATCGCGCCGCCGATCGCCGCGACCACCAGCGTCCACAGCGTGGTGAGCGCGAGGATCGTGACCATGTCTCGATTCATTCGGTATCCCCGACGAACCGATAGCCCGTCCGCGGCACGGTCACCACCAGCCGCGGATCGGACGGATCCGCCTCGATCTTCTCCCGCAGCCGGCGGACGTGGACCGTGACCGTCGAGGAGTCGCCGAAGTCCCAGCCCCACACGCGCCGGAGCAGTTCGGCCTTCGTGAACGCCTTGCCGGCGTGCGACACCAGGAACGCCAGCAGGTCGAACTCGCGATGCGTCAGCGACAGCTCGTTGCCGTCCAGAGACGCCAGCCGGGCAGCGGTATCGATCGTCACGGGTCCTGAGCTCAGCTTCGTCGGGGTCAGATCGAGGCCGGCCAGGCGTTCCTCGCGGCGCAGCATCGCCTGCACCCGCAGCGTGAGCTCGCGCGGGCTGAACGGCTTGACCACGTAGTCGTCCGCGCCGACCTCGAGTCCGACCAGGCGGTCCTCCTCCTCGCCCCGGGCGGACAGCATGATCACCGCGGCCCCGTCGTCCGCCGCGCGCATCCGGCGCAGCACCTCCAGCCCGGACAGTCCGGGCAGCATCACGTCCAGAACGACGACCGACGGCTTCCACTGCTGCCAGACCTCGACAGCCGCGGCACCGTCGGCCACCATCCGGGCGTCGTACCCGGCCTTGGTCAGGTACGCCGAGACGACATTGGACACGGTCGGGTCGTCATCGACCACGAGTACACGAGTAGCCACGATCAGAGCCTAGTTCTTCCGGGCAGGGGCCGGGCCCCGGGCTCCCTGGGTGACCGCGGCCGTAAGCGAGCCGTAGTCAGGTCCGGCACCCCGCGGCAGGCGATTGTCCCTACGGTCGAAGAGTGTCAGTCGATCTCATCCTGCCGTGCCTGAACGAGGCGGCGGCGCTGCCCTGGGTGCTCGAACGGCTGCCCGTGGGCGTCCGGGCCGTTGTCGTCGACAACGGTTCCACCGACGGGTCGCCAGAGATCGCCACGCGCTTCGGCGCGTCGGTGGTCCGGTGCGAGATCCGCGGGTACGGCGCTGCGTGTCATGCCGGTCTGGAAGCGGCCGAGGCCGAGGTGGTGGCGTTCATGGACGCGGACGCATCACTCGATCCGCGGCAGCTGGGCCGGGTGACGGCGCCTGTCCTTGCGGGCACGGCCGATCTGATGGTGGGACGCCGTAGGACGCTCTCGCGGCGTTCCTGGCCGTGGCATCTGCGGCTGGCCAACGCCGAGCTGTCCCGTCGGATCCGACGCCGTACCGGCGTTGCGTTGCACGATCTCGGACCGATGCGGGCCGCGCGCCGGTCGGCGTTGCTGGACCTGGACCTCCGCGACCGGCGATCGGGTTATCCGCTGGAGACCGTGGTCCGCGCCGCCGAAGCCGGCTGGCGGATCGGCGAGGTCGACGTGGACTACCTGCCTCGATCCGGACGCTCGAAGGTCACCGGCACGCCGCTCGGTGCTGCCCGGGCCGTGCTCGACATGTCGAAGGTGCTGGCCGGATGAACCGCGGGACTCTGATCGTCATCGCGAAGGAGCCGGTGGCGGGCCGGGTCAAGACGCGGCTGCAGACCGAGTTCACCGCGCACGAAGCCGCCGCGCTGGCGCGGGCGTCGCTGGTGGACACGCTGAACACGGTCCGTTCGGCGCGCGCGTCCCGCCGTGTCCTTGCGCTCGACGGCGATCCGGGGCCGTGGCTCCCGGACGGGTTCGAGGTGATCGGGCAGCGCGGCGACGGGCTGGACGAGCGGCTGGCCGCGGCCTTCGAGGACGCCTTCGACGGTACGCCGATGCTGCTTGTCGGGATGGACACGCCGCAACTCACGGCCGGCCTGCTGAGCGTCCCATGGTCCGGGTACGACGCGATGCTCGGGCTGACCGAGGACGGCGGCTACTGGTGTCTCGGGTTGCGCGAGCCGGATGCTCGCGCGCTGATCGGCGTACCGATGTCGACGGATCACACCGGCCGGGATCAGCTGCGGCGGCTGCAGGATCTCGGGCTGCGGGTGGTGTTGCTGCCGACGTTGCGGGACATGGACACGCCTCGGGACGCGTCAGTGATCGCGGCGGCGCATCCGTCGTTGCGGGTGTCGCGGTTGTACCGGCGGTTGCAGCACGCGGCGCATCCAGGGCTGCTGTTCGAGCAGGCGTTGGTCGGTACGACGAGAGTGGTCGCCACTGGCATCGACGGGCGGACTGTGCCGTCGTTGTCGGAGCTGGATCGGTGGAGGTCTCCTGCTGACGAGGTGGATCGGCTGGCGTTGAGCCGGTGCGAGGGGCCGGTCCTGGACGTCGGGTGCGGGCCCGGCCGGATTGTGACAGCGCTGGCGGAACGCGGCATCCCCGCTCTTGGGGTCGATATCTCGCCGCGCGCGGTGTCGCTCACCACCTCGCGTGGCGCGGCTGCGCTCCGGCGACCCGTCCAGGACCGGCTTCCGGGTGAGGGGCGCTGGGGCAGCGTGCTGTTGATGGACGGCAACATCGGCATCGGCGGGGACCCGGCCGATCTCCTGCGGCGCTGTGCCGAATTGGTCCGACCCGACGGGCTGGTCCTGGTCGAAGTCGATCCCGACGACGATCTGGACGAGACGGCGCCGATCGTCCTGCGGAGCTCCACCGGGCGGCGATCGACTCCGTTGCCGTGGGCAAGGGTGGGAACTCGCGCTCTGCTCCGGCACGCGCACGCCGTCCACCTCCACCCCACCGAAGACTGGCGCGCCGGCCACCGTGCCTTCCTGACCCTCCGCCCCACCGCCTGATGCCTGAACGGGTGAGGTCGGAGATGGCACCGGGCGTCGGAGGAGCGATCTCGCGAAGCAGTGGGGTGATTGCTGGAGGCGTGGCGGTGGGGGTTGCCAGCGGTGTGGTTGTGGCGGCTGCGAAACAGTGGTGGCCGAACTTGGTGTTGGTGGCGGGAAGCTTGGTGGTTGCGGGGGTGGTGTGGCGGTTCGGACGACGGCTGGGCGTGGTGGCGGTTGTGGCGGTTGCTGGGGTTTGTCAGGTGCCGGGCGTGGTGCATGCGCCGATCACCAGCACGGATGCTTACCGGTACGTGTGGGACGGGCGGGTGCAGTTGTCGGGGAGTTCGCCGTACTCGCATGTGCCGTTGGATGACGCGTTGGCGCAGCTGAGGGATCCGGTGCTGTTTCCAGGGCTGTCACCCACAGAGAGATCGGGAGTGACCGGTCCCCCGCGCCTCCCGAAGGATCCGGCGGCACTCGCCGCCCTATCCACCGACGACCCCAGAACGAGGATCAACCGCCCCCGGGTGCCGACCATCTACCCGCCCGTCGCGCAGGCGTACTTCACCGTGGTCGCCTTCCTCACCCCGTGGTCCGCGGGCACCCTCGGCCTGCAGATCGCTGCCGCGTTGCTCGCGATCGCGCTCACCTGGCTACTCACGGTAAGCGATCCTCGCTGGGCCGCGTTGTGGGGTTGGTCACCGATCGTCGCCCTCGAAGCCGGCAACGCCGCGCACCTCGACGTCCTCACCGCAGTCCTGATCACGGCAGCAGTGATGACCGCCGCCCGCCGCCCGAAACTCGCCGGCTTGATCCTCGGCGCGGCCGCAAGCGTCAAACTCCTGCCGCTGCTCCTCCTCCCCGCCTTCCGCCGACGCTCCGGCCTCGTTGCCATCGGCACCTTCCTCGCCTCCTACCTCCCGTACCTGATTGCCGCAGGCACCTTGGTCCTCGGATTCCTGCCCGGCTACCTCACCCAGGAAGGGTTCTCCGACGGCAGCTCCCGATCCGCGATTCTCGCGCTCCTGCTGCCTCCTGAGGCCCGGCAACTCCTCGCGGCCGCCCTCGCGATCGGCCTCGCCGCCCTGGCCTTCCAGCGGGCCCGCCACGAACCGATCGCGATCACCTGCTGCTGGCTGTACGGCGCCGCGCTGCTCGTCGCCACCCCGACGTACCCGTGGTACGGCCTCCCCCTGATCGCCCTCGCGGCCCTCGCCCACCGCCCCGAATGGCTCGCCGTACCGCTGGCGTCGTACCTGGCCTACGCGAGCTTCGGGCACGAGACCCGGCAAGGCCTGATCCACCTCACCGCGGCTGTCGTCGTCCTCACCGGACTCACGCTGCGTCACAGATCAGTTACAACAAAGCGGTTTGACGCGATCGCGACCACCAACCAACACTGATCGGCGTGACGAAACGCATCGCCCTCGCAACCTCGGCGGACCACGTTGAGCTGCACGCGCATGACCTCCCGCTCGTCGACGCCCTCCGTGCCGCCGGCCTCGACCCGGTCGCCGAGGTCTGGACCGACCCGTCGGTCGACTGGTCCGCCTACGACGGGGTCCTGCTCCGCTCGGTGTGGGACTACCACCTGCGGTACGACGAGTTCACCGAATGGCTCGCGCTCGTCGACAAGGCCGGCGTACCGGTCTTCAACGACAGTGGTCTGGTCCGCTGGAACGGCGACAAGCGGTACCTGCTGGAACTGCGCGAGCGCGGCGTCGCGATCGTGCCGTCGCAGATCGCGGCCGGCGCGTGCCTGCGCGAGGTCGTCGCCGGGCTCGACGGCCAGGAGATCGTGATCAAGCCGACCGTGAGCGCGACCGCCCGCCTCACCGTCCGCGGCGTGGCCGGCTCGCCTGAACTCACCCAGGCGATCAACGAACTCCCCGACATCGTGTACCTGGTCCAGCCGTTCCTGCCCGAGATCCAGACCGACGGCGAGTGGTCGCTGATGTTCATCGACGGCGAGTTCACTCACGCCGTCGTGAAGCGCCCGGCGGCCGGCGACTACCGGGTCCAGGAGGAGTACGGCGGCCACGCGACGGTCACCGAGCCGTCGCCGGACATTCTCGAGAACGCACAGAGAGCACTCGCCACCGCCGGTCCCCGCCCCGCCTACGCCCGCGTCGACGGCGTCGTCGTCAACGGCCGCTTCCTCCTGATGGAGCTCGAGCTGATCGAGCCCTACCTGTACCTCCCCCAGTCCCCCGAAGCAACCCACAAACTCGCCACCACCGTCGCCGCCCGCTTGTAGAAATCCGAGGCGGATAAGGTCGGGACCATGCCGACGCTCGACGATATCCGTGTGGCCGCGCAGCAGCTGCGGGGCCGCATTCACCGCACGCCGATGGTCACCTCCACCGCGCTGAACGAGCGCTTCGGCGCAGATCTGGTCCTGAAGGCCGAACTGTTCCAGAAGACGGGCAGCTTCAAGGTCCGCGGACTGCTCACCAAGCTGCTGCGGCTGAGCCCCGAGGAGCGCGAGCGCGGCGTCATCACGGTCTCGGCCGGTAACGCGGCCGGCGCGCTCGCCTGGGCCGCCCGGGACGCCGGCGTACCGGCCACCGTGGTGATGGCGACCACCGCCGTACAGGCCAAGATCGACGCGGCCCGTGGGTACGGTGCCACGGTCGAGCTCGTCGAGGGTGACCTGATGGGTCAGTACGAGCGGATCCGGGACGAGCGGAAGCTCACCGGCGTCCACCCGTTCGACGACGAGGACGTGATCACCGGCCATGGAAGCCTCGGCCTCGAGCTCCTCGAGGACCGCCCGGACCTCGATACGGTCCTGGTCCCGGTGGGAGGCGGCGGCCTGATCTCGGGTGTCGCGCTGGCGGTCAAGCTGGTCAAGCCGGAGATCCGCGTGATCGGCATCGAGCCCGAGCAGGCGGACGTCGTCAGCCGCAGCCTCGCGGCCGGCGAACCTCAGAAGCTCCCGACCGCACGCTCGATCGCCGACGGCCTCGCCGCGCCGGTCTGCGGCACGCGCAACTTCCCGCTGATCCAGCAGTACGTCGACGAGGTCGTCCGCGTCAGCGAGGACGCGCTGCTCGAGGCGACGCGGCTCGTCATGTCGCGGACCAAGCTCGCACTGGAGCCTGCGGCCGCGGCACCGTTCGCCGCAATGATCGAGGGCAGCATCCAACCGGCCGGCGTCACCGCCAGCGTGATCAGCGGCGGCAACCTCGATGTATCGAAGCTGATGCTCTAAGCGGTGGCCAGCTGACGTGGTGCGGCGTCGGACTTGACGCCGTCGCTGGGATCGTCGACCAGATCACCTTGCCGGACCGGATCGTTCTCCGGCAGCAGGATGTCGCGCGCCACCATCAGCATCAGCCACAGCGTCCCCGCCATCCGCAGGATCACGGCGAACCAGTAGATCCGGTCCGGTACGTCGGGATTGCCCGGCGCCAGGAACTGGGCCAGATGCATCCACACCAGCATCCAGTAGAAGCACTCGCACGCCTGCCAGATCAGCCAGTCCCGCAACCGCGGCCGCGCCAGCGCGACCAGCGGCAGCAGCCAGAGCACGTACTGCGGTGAGTAGACCTTGTTGACCAACAGGAACGCCGCCACGACAAGGAACGCGAGCTGTGCGAAGCGGGGCGGCCGTGGCGCCATCAGGCCGAGGATCGCGATCGACAGGCACAACCCGGCGAAGATCACGATGTTCAGCTGGTTGACGTCGGCGACCTCGTGCTTGGCCAGCTTCAGCACATACCAGATCGATCCGTAGTCGCTCTCGCGCTGATCGTTGAACGTCCAGAACGACATCCACTCGTTCTTGGCAAGCAGGTAGATCGGCGCGTTCACCAGTGCCCAGGACACGCCCGTCGCGATCACCGCCTGGAACCACGGCCACATCTTGCGGCCGCGGATACACACGATCAGCAGCGGCCCGAGCAGCAGGAACGGGTAGAACTTCGCCGCCGTTCCCAGCCCGAGCAGCACGCCGAACCAGATCGGTTTGCCGCGCGACCAGGCGAACATCGCCCCGGCCGTGAGCACGACCGCGAACAGGTCCCAGTTGATCGTCGACGTCAGCGCCAGCACCGGCGCGGCGGCGACGTACAGGGCGTTCATCGGCTGGCCGCGGGCCGCACCGGGGCGCGACTCGACGCCACGCGCGGTGGCGACGGTCAGCCCGACCAGGATCAGGGCGCAGAGGAACAGCATCACGGTGTTCACGACGAAGAACACGCCCGCGGTGGCGCGCTTCTGCTCGGCCGTGTGGTCGTTCTTCGGGTCACCGGTGATCACCCAGGTGATCCGCGCCGCGACCTCCATGAAGCCGCCGGTGAGCACCGGGTACTCGAGGACCGGGTAGTTGCCCGTGTCGAGGAACGGGCGGTTGCCCTCGGCGAACCCGCGCTCCTGGTACAGGAAGCCGATGTCGGAGTAGCACAGCGCCTTGAACGGCCGCCAGCTCTGCCGGTCCCAGCCGGCCTCCATGCAGGGAGCCTTCTGCAGTACGCCGAGCGCGAAGGTGACCGTGCACACCGCGAGCGCGATCCGCAGCGGCGTCCACCAGGACGAGCTGAGCCGGGCGAACCGCCCCGACGGCCCACCGAGCCCCACGGTCAGACCCGCAACGGCAGGGTCGGCCTCCGACGGGGTCAGCCGGTCCTGCGGGTCCTGGCTACGTGGTCCGGTCACGGTGGGCATCATCTCCTATCGCTCACCCAAACGACCAGGGAAGGTTACCCACCCACGACCATCCGGGACCGCACCCGGTCCCCCGCGCGCCGTCAGGCCGTGGTGTGGGTCACCAGCAGCGTTGCGGTCCGGTCCGGATCTTCCCACCAGAACAGATGACCCGCGTCGTCGAACAATTCAACCTTCGCCGCAGGGATCAGGCTGGACAGCCGTTGGGCGTTCTCCACCGGGATCTCCGCGTCCGCTGTGCCGTGCAGGATCAGGACCGGTACGGCGATCGCACCGAGCCGCTGCGTGGTGTCGTGGGCCTTGGCGGCCTGCCACTGCATCAGCACGACCGGCACGGGGACCTTCACAGCGAGCGCTCGCCGGCGGTAGATCTCCTGCGCGTCCGGCACCGCCGCGGCGTATCGCGGAGACAGGTTCGCCTCGAAGCTGATCCTCAGCCCGCGTTCCACGTCCCGGCTCGCGATCGCGTCCACCATGTCCCTCGAGGTCTCGGCGATGACCCCGCTCGCTCCCCCTGCCCAGGTGCAGCCCAACGTGACCGACCGGACCGTGTCCGGATGGCGCAGTACGAGCTCCTGGGCGACCATCCCGCCGAGTGAGATACCGAAGACGTGCGCGGATGTCCAGCCCGCCGACGCGATCAGGGCGGCCGCATCGTCAGCCAGGTCGGCGACGGTGAACGGCTCGTCCGCCCGGTCGCCGCGTCCGACGCCGCGATGGTCGTACGCGACGATGTCGAACCGGTCTTCCAAGCGGCTGAGCAGTTCGTCGCCCCACATGGCGTGGTGGCCCGCCATTCCCTGGATCAGCAGCAACGGCTCGCCACGCCCGCGCCGTACGTAGTCCAGCCGACGTCCATCGACCCCCGTCAGAAAGTCCATCGGCGTCAGTCGGCGATGAACTTTCGCAGGATCTCGGTGCCCTGCTCGCCCGTCGGCAGCCACTCGCTGTCGGGGAGGGAGTCGAGCATCGCCTCGTCGGTGACGAAGACCGTGCCGTTGTAGGTCTTCGCGCGCTCCCGCGTCGCCGGCCGATCGGGCCGGCCGTAGACGACGACTCCGTGCTTGATGCGCGCCGCGGCGAGCAGCGGGAGGTCCGTGGTGATGTCGGAGCTCCCGAGCACGGACTTCCAGTCCTCCATCACGAGGTGCGTGATGCCGTCGAGGTCGGCCGGGGTCAGCCGGCGCCCGACCACCTCGGCCTCGTCGATCTCCCGCACCCAGGCGCTCGGCGCGCCGTCGGCATCCACCGGTCCGATGACCAGCCGCGGCTTGACCGTCTCGACGCCGTCCACCGGCCCGAGGAGTTCGTCGTACAGCGCGCGGAGGTTGTCGGCCTGCGCCTCCCATGACATCTCGTGCCGCAGCTCCGGGGAGGCGGCACGCTCGCGGTACGGCTTGGGGTCGGCCAGGACCTTCGACACCTTGGCGGCGAGGTCGGTCGGGTTCTCCGCCTCGAACACCTCGCCGATCCCGGTCTTGCCGACGAACTCTTCCAGCGTCGGCATGTTGCTGGTGACGACCGGCAGCCCCGCGAAGGTGTACTCGAAGACCTTGTTCGGCAGGGCCATCTCGTGCGACGGGTAGCGCAGGATCGGGATCAGCCCGAGGTCCGCGGTGCGCAGGAAGCTGGTCACATCGTTCGGCGCGACCGGGTTCAGGTAGTGCACCCGGTCCACCACGCCGACCTTCGCCGCGAGCGCACGCAGTTCGTCGACCGGCTTCATCTCGGTCGTCGGCACGCAGACCACGGCCAGGTGCACGTCCGGCAGCTGAGGCAGCGACGAGATCGCGGTCTCGACGCCGCGCGCACGGGTGATGCCACCGCTGTAGACGATCAGCGGTACGTCGTCGGCCAGCCCGATCGCGCTCCGGATGTCAGGTGCATCGTGATCCAGCTCGACCAGCTGCGGGCTGTTGATCACCACGCTCGGCTCGCGGTCCAGCTTGTACCGCGTGTGCAGCGTCCGCGCGATCGCCGGACTCACAGTGACAACGCGGTCGACGGTGCGGATGTAGTCACGCTCGTGCTGCGCCCACGCCGCCACCAACCGCGGCGTACGCGGCGGGTACGTCGACAGGCCGGGGACGTACTCGTGAGCGTCGTACACGACCTTCACGGTCCGGCCACGCAGCGCGGCCCGCCCGGCGGCACGAGAGGCCACACCGATGACGTGCATGTCGTGGGCGTGCAGTACGTCGGGCATCAGCCGGTCCAGCACGGAGGCGAAGATCGTCTCGTAGTCGTCGGCCTCCGGGATCACCTTGCGCCAGTTGATCGGCCGCCTCTGCTGGGTCATCCAGAGGTCCCACCGCTGCCAGAACCGGGTCGCCTTACGGGCCTCGAGCTGGGCCGCGCGGTTCAGCAGGCCGGCGCCCTTCCCGGAGAACGACAGCTGCCGGCGCTGGAGCGCCCGGCGGACCGTCCCGGCCTTGAAGGCCAGCGGACCGACCGCCCCGGCCTTGCGCTGGGCGACGGCGCGGCCAGACTCCGCCTTCAGGTCGGCCAACCGGGCCGTCACGAGCGCCTTCCGGACCGGCGCCGGCTTGCTGACCATGAGCAGGCGGCGAGCGCGGCGAACCCGGCGGCGCCGGTTCCGGTCGTCACGCAGCAGGAACTTCCCGGGCAGCCGGATCATCACCACGCCGGCGTCGATCGTGTCGATCTTCAGCTCACCGGACGCCGAGACACCCAGCAGCGTCACCCGCCGCCCGGCCTGCCCGAGAGCGACGGCTTCCTTCAGGACTCGGGTGTCGTTGGCGATGTCGTTCGCGACGATCATGACGACATGGGGGCCGACCACGTACTCTCCTTCATGAGACTTCGGCACTGTGGAAACGTGCCGAACGCACAGGAGCGGTTGCACGGTTTCACGGACAGCCTAGGGATCGTACCGGAGTCCCAGGGGCTTGCTGTCATTCCGTGACGGCCCGACTATCCTCCGGCGGCTCGAGGTCCGCGAGCCACGTCGTGAGCAGTTCTTCCAGCTGATCCGCCTGCGCCGGACTGAGAGAGCCGAGCAGCCGCCGCTCGTTGGTCATGTGGGCGGCGAACGCCTTGTCGATCAGCCTCCGGCCCGCAGGAGTCAGCCGTACGACGCGACCGCGGCCATCGGCATCGCTGCGCCGGCGATGGACCAGACCGGCCTCCTCCAGGCGATCGACCCGCTTCGTGACCGCGCCCGTCGTCACCATCGTGTGGAGCGCTATCTCTCCCGGCGCCCGCTCGTACGGCGTTCCCGCACGCCGCAGCGCCGCGAGGACATCGAACTCTCCCTCGGTCAGGCCGTACTTCGCATAGAGCAGTGTCAGCTCGCCGGTCAGATGATTGGCGATCCGGTGCAGCCGGCCGATCACGCCCTGCGGCGCGACATCGAGATCCGGCCGGGCTGCCCGCCACTCCGCCTGGATCCTGGCCACGTGGTCTTCGGGGTGGTCTTCGGGGTGGTCTTCGGTCACACCGCAGACTATATCTTCCTGGGAAGATATAGTGTCTTCCGTGGAACCTACTTTCCGATGGGTGCTGATCACCGCGATCGCGCCGGTGGCGTGGGGCACGAACTACTTCGTCACCCACGAGTACCTGCCGGCCGGATCCCCCTTGTACGGCGCGGTGTTCCGCGCTCTGCCCGCCGGATTGCTGCTGCTCTGCCTGGCACGCCGCCTCCCCCGCGGCATCTGGTGGTGGCGGTCGCTGCTGCTCGGCGTCTGCAACATGGGGGCGTTCTTCGCGCTGATCTACCTCGCGTCACAACTGCTGCCGGTCAGCCTTGCGTCCACGATCATGTCCGCGTCGCCGCTCGCGATGACGCTCTTCGCCTGGGGCCTGCTCTCCGAGCGACCAACGCTGCCGGTGCTCGTCGGCGCCGCGGCCGGCCTCACGGGCGTCTGCCTGATGCTCGGCGCGGGTACGACGGCAGTCGACGTACGGGGTGTTGTCGCCTCGCTGGCAGCGATGACGATGTCGTCCTGCGGGTACGTGCTGGCCAAGAAATGGGGACGCGCCGACGGGCCGCTGGCGACGACCTCGTGGCAGCTCATCGCGGGCGGTCTGGTGCTGATTCCGTTCGCCGTCGTCTTCGAGGGCGCTCCGCCGGCGCTGGACCTCGCGGCGGTCGGCGGGTTCGCGTACGTCGGCCTGATCGCGACGGCCGTTGCGTTCACGGCGTGGTTCACCGGCTTGCGCCATCTGAGTGCCGCGACGGTCGGGCTGATCGGGCTTCTGAACCCGGTGACCGGCGTACTGCTCGGGCTGACGTTGTCGGGTGAGGCGCTGACGCTGCGCCAGGTGGCGGGGCTGGCGCTGGTTCTGGCGGGGATCACGCTGAGTCGTCCACGAGGCGGATCGCGGGTTGAAGTGCGGACGGAGGAACCTTCTAAGGTTTATCGATGAACCTCCTGCGCTGGAGCACGCCCGAGTTGACCCTGACCTTCACGCTCGACGACGGTCCGGTCCGGCTGATCGCCGTCCAAGCCATTGAGGCACCGGCCCACGAGTCCCCGGTGCCTGGGCAGGCGTTGGTGGAGGTCTCGGCGCTCGGGTACGGACGCTCCCCGGGGACGAACCGGCACGTCGACACGATCCTCGGCCAGCGGCTGCGGTACGTCGGCCATGACGACCACGGATCCACGTTGCGCATCGTCCAGGAAGACGCCGGGACCGGTCTGCGGATCACCAGTGTGTTCGAGGCGCGCGCCGGCGTACGGGCGTGGTCCGAGGCGTCGCTGACCGGACCGGGTGAGCTCGAACTGACCTGCCTGTCATCGCTGGTCGTCGGTCTCCAGTCGGTCGACGCGGAGCTGCACTCGGCCGCCAACGACTGGATGGCCGAGAACCGATGGTCGGTCCAACCACTCCGATCGGGCCGGGTCCCGAAGATCGTCCGCGATCCGCACTACCCGGTCGCGAAGGGCCGGCACGCGGTGACGAGTACCGGCTCGTGGTCGAGTGGTGAGTCGTTGCCGGTCGGCGTTCTGGTCGACCGCGAGTACGCCCTGGGTTGGCAGATCGAGCACAACGGACCCTGGCACTACGAACTCGGGGAGAACCGGCAGGGCGGTTACCTGCTGCTCAGCGGGCCGACCGATCAGGAACACCAGTGGACCGTGCGGCTGACCGCGGACGCGCCGTTCACCACTGTGCCTGTCTCGCTCGTCGTCGGAACCGACTCAGACAGCGCTCTCGGCGCTCTCACCCGGCAGCGGCGTGCGCTGCGGATGCGGCGGCCGGTTGATGACCGGATGCCGGTGATCTTCAACGACTACATGAACACGTTGATGGGCGACCCGACGACGGAGAAACTACTGCCGCTCATCGACGCCGCGGCCGAGGCGGGTGCGGACTACTTCTGCATCGACGCCGGCTGGTACGCCGAGGGCGACTGGTGGAGCACCGTCGGTGCGTGGCAGCCGTCGACCACCCGCTTCCCGAAGGGACTCGGCGAGGTGATCGACCGGATCCACGAGCGCGGCATGGTGCCCGGTCTGTGGCTGGAACCGGAGGTGATCGGTGTCGACTCCCCGATCGCCGGCAGCCTGCCCGACGACGCGTTCCTCACCCGGGCTGGCATCCGCGTCGCCGAACACGGTCGCTACCTCCTCGACCTGCGCAGCCCATTGGCGCGCCAGCACCTCGACGACACCGTCGACCGGTTGGTCAGCGACTTCGGCATCGGCTTCTTCAAGTTCGACAACAACACGATGACCGGCCCAGGCACCGACAAGGGCGGTACGTCGCTCGGCCACGGACTGCTAGAACACAACCGCGCACTGCTCCGCTGGCTCGACGGCATCCAGGCTCGGCACCCTGACCTGCTGATCGAGAACTGCGCCTCCGGCGCGATGCGGATGGACTACGCCATGCTGTCGCGGCTCCATCTGCAGTCGACGTCGGACCAGCAACACCCCTTGCTCTACGTCCCGATCGCGGCCGCCGCACCTGCCGCCGTACTCCCCGAACAGGCCGGCCACTGGGCGTACCCGATCACCGGGACCACGCGCGAGGAGTTCACCCTCGCGTTGGCCAACGGCATCCTCGGACGGCTGTATCTGTCCGGTCACCTCAACCAGATGACCGAGTCCGAGCGGGAGCTGGTCCGATCCGCGGTCAGCGCGCACCGCGGCGTACTCGAGGACCTGCCGAGCCTGCTCCCCCGCTGGCCGCTGGGCCTTCCTGACTGGGATGACGAGTGGATCGCCCTCGGCCTCAGCGACTCGTCCACCACCTATCTGAGTCTCTGGCACCGGTCCCCCGGACCGTCCGAGGTCACCTTCTCTCTCCCGCACGGCACCATCACGCCGATCTTCCCGACAGACCTCGACGGCTGGACCTACAGCTGGTCAGGAGACTCCCTCACCGTCACGACCGCCGTTCCCGAGCCATCCGCCCGCATCATCCGGGTGAGCGCCGCCTGACGTTTCACGACGTGGAAATTCGCGTGAGGGCAGGCGAGGCCGGGTCAGGATGGGGAGATGGAGACTTCGGTAGTCGTGGGGTTCGTGGTGGCCGTGTTCCTGGTGAGTGTGGTGCCGGGGCCGGACATGCTGTTCGTGGTGGCGAACGCGGCGGTCGGGGGCCGACGAGCCGGGGTGGTCGCGGCGGCGGGGATGTCGACCGGGCTGGCGGTTCACACCGTCGCAGCGGCGCTGGGGCTCGGTGCGCTGATCCAGGCGGCGCCACAGGTGCTGAACGGCGTACGGATCGCCGGAGCGGCATTCCTGCTGTACCTCGCCTATCTGACCTGGCGGGCCAGCCGGCAACACGTCGGTGAGCCCGAGGAGGTGCCTGACGTGCCACAGCGGACGCTGCGCAAGACGTATGTGATGGCGACGCTGACGAACCTCGCCAACCCGAAGGTCATCCTGTTCTACCTGGCGTTCGTCCCGCAGTTCATCAGCACTGGCACGGGCGCCTGGCCGGCAACCGTCCAGTTCCTGGTCCTCGGCGCGATCTTCATCCTGGTCGGCTTCCCGGTCGACGCGTCGGTCGCGCTGCTCGCGGGCGGCCTGACCAGCAAGTTCCTCCGCGCGGGCAGCACCGTCCGTCGCCGCCTGGAACGCGTCTGCGCCGGTATCTTCGCCGCCCTGGCCGCCCGCCTCGCCACCGACATCCATTGACGGCCGATGCGGTCGCGATCGCGGTGATCTGACCGGGCGCAGGGGGTGGTGCCGGGCGAGGGTTCGGGCCAAGCTGGGGGCATCGGGGCGGCAACGGGGATCGCCGTCCGACCAGCGGCGACGGAGGTTGTGATGGGAGCGAAGGAGATGTGCGACTCGAGCGGGTGGGCCCGGTGAAGGCGGCGGCCGGCGACCAGGTAGTTGTCGAGAGCAACCACCTGAGCGCACACCGGCGGGAGGGCCAGATCGTCGAGGTCCACGACCCCGGCGGCGCACCGCCGTACCTGGTGCACTGGTCCGACACCGACACCGAGTCCCTGTTCTTCCCTGGCCCGGACGCACACATCATCCCGGCTGGGTGAACAGCCGTACGGTCCGGTGCCACGGATTGGACCGCAGATCGGGATTGAGCAGCGCGGCGGCGACATAGTACTTGCTGACATGGATCGGCCGGACCTGAAGCTCGCGCAGGACCCGATCCGCGACTCCCGCACGCCCGGCCGTCTTGCTCTCCACCAGCACGGTGTCCGGCAGCACCGCGATCGACTTCCCCGCGTCGAAGAACGGAGCCCGACGTCACAGGTCATCCGCGCATGCTCCACCGGATCGACCAACGTGCTCCGCCGGTACGTCGTGATGAGCGACGGCCGCAGTCGGCCGCGGGTTCGCGGTCGGTGGCGGCGTCGACGGACTCGTGGCGGCGGGGACGACGACCGTGTCGCCGAGCTCAGGCTGGGACCGGTCGGCCAGGTACCGCGGCAGCAGGAACCCGGCCACCACCAGCACGCCGGCGACAAGCCCGTAGATCAGACGTGGAGACCGCATGCTCACGGCCTGCGATCCCTCCCGGTGAACCGCATGAGCCGAACATTACAGATTTCTCATGTGCAAGCCCGGACCGGCAGAATCGCGGCATGACTCTCCCCACCTCGAACCGTCCTGTCGCGCTCGTCACCGGCGTCGGCCGCACCGTCGGCATCGGCGCGGGCATCGCCCGCCAACTCGCCGCGTCCGGATGGGACATCGCCTTCACCTACTGGACGGCGTACGACGAGCGGATGACGTGGGGCGTGCAGTCGGGCGCGACCGAAGAGATCACCAAGGAACTCAGCGGCCTCGGGGCGGCCGCGGTCCCGATCGAGGCGGACCTGGTCGACCCGGCGGCTCCCGAGCGGATCTTCACCACGGCCGAGGAGCGGTTGGGCGGCGTGACCGCCCTGGTGATGTGCCACACCGAGTCGGTCAACTCCGGCATCCTCGACACCACCCTCGAGAGCTTCGACCGGCACTTCGCCGTGAACGCGCGAGCGACCTGGCTGCTGATCCGCGAATACGGCCTGCGGTTCAAGGGCGCGCCGGGCACCGGCCGGATCATCGCGCTGACCAGCGATCACACCGTCGGCAATCTCCCGTACGGCGCGAGCAAGGGCGCGCTGGACCGGATCACCCTGGCCGCGGCCGAGGAACTGGCCCACCTCGGCGTCAGTGCGAACGTCGTCAACCCCGGGCCGATCGACACCGGCTGGATGACCGACGAGATCCGCGCGAGCGGCATCCGCCAGACCCCACTCGGCCGGCTCGGTACGCCGCAGGACACGGCCAACCTGGTCGACTTCCTCTGCTCCCCGCGGGGCCAGTGGATCAACGGCCAGCTGCTGCTGAGCAACGGCGGCTTCGCCTAGACAGGCCCGCTCAGGCGCCGGTCGCGCCGTCGAGCTGTTCGCGGAGGATGTCCGCGTGGCCACCGTGGCGGGCGTGCTCGCGGATCATGTGTACGTAGACCCAGCGCAGCGAGACCTCGCCGAGGCGCTCGTGCGGTACGACGTGATCCAGCGGCAGGTCAGCCGCTATTCGGCGGGACTCGGCGCACGCCTCCTCGTAGGCGGCGATGACGTCGTCGATGGTCACGTCGTCGGCAACCGTCCAGCTCTGCTCGCCGCCGCGTGCGTCACCCGCGATCTCCTCGCGGGGCCGCTGGGCGATGCTGTGCTGGAACCAGTTGCGCTCCACGCCGGCGAGATGGTTCACCAACCCGATCGGCGTGGTCAGCGACGGCACCAGCCGGCGCCGGGCGTCCGCCTCGGACAGGCCGCGGAGCTTGTCGACCGCGACCCGCCGGTGCGCGTCGAGGAAGGCTTCGAGCACCTCGCGCTCACCCGCGGTCCGGGCGAGGTCTTCATCAAACAGATCCACCCGCTGGACTGTAGTCAGGAGCGAGTCCATTTCTGGTTGTCCGCGCCGTTGCAGAGCCACACGTCGACCGCCGTACCGTTGCCTGTCCCAGCGCCGGCAGCGTCCAGGCACAGGTCGGGATCGGCCACGCTGGTGACGGTCTGGTCGGCGTTGAGCTCCCACGCCTGGTTGGTGGCTCCGGTGCAGTTCTCGATGGTGACCGCGCTCCCGGCGGCTGCCCCGGCAGTCATGCACTTGTCGGTGTAGACGGTGAGCTGCTTGTCCGCGGTGTAGTTCCACGACTGGTTACCGCCGTTGTTGCAGTCCCACAGGTCGAGCGCCGTACCAGGGCTGGTCGAGAAGCCCGGTACGTCGACGCACCGGCCGCTGGCGACTCCACGCAGCGGTGCGCCCGGAGGCGCGGGCGGCAGGTCGTTCGTCGGCTCCGTCTTGAGCAGACCCCAGCCCCACCACAGCTGCGCGCGACCACTCTGGCTGTTGACCTCCAGGTCCGCCGGGCCGACCTGCGTGGTCATCGAGTACGAGTCGCCGGTCCGCAGTCCGGGCCAGTAGACGATGCCCATCTTGTTCTCGCGCGCGACCTGCGTGAGAGCACCGAGGTACGCCGTATAGACGTTGCCCTCGTGGTTGCCGTAGTTCAAGCCGATCGTCATCGGTGAGCCGGCCTCGTCGATCACGGTGCGCCAGCCGTACGAACCGATCCGGGGCCGCAGGTTCGCGAGCCACGCAGCCTCGGTCGTGTCGGAGGCCCAGAAGCCGTAGAAATGCAGGGACAGCAGCGTGCCCTCGAGCTCGGGAGCCGCGCCGACTCCGGTGACGCTGTCGTTGTAGCCGGTGCCCGAGATGACGAACCGGCCGCGCGGAACGCTGTGGTGCCGCTGGATCCAGGACGAGGTGAGCGACACCCACTCGGGCAGCGAGTAGCCGAACGGCTCGTTCATCGGCTCGAAGTACACCCGCGGGTTCTTGCCGTAGGCCTTGAAGACGGTGTCCCACATCGCGTCGAACTTCGCGGGGTCGTCGACCCGGCCGTCCTTGGCGTTGTCGGCCTCCCAGTAGCTCAGGATCACCTTGAAGCCGCTCGCCACGGACGCGTCGATCGCGGCACGGTACGAATTCCACCAAGCCGTGCCCACGCTCGACGGGTTGATCGGCAGCCGGATCGTGTTGGCCTTCAGTTCGTGACGGAACTCGCCGACGATGCCGGTCGCCTTCCCGTACGTCGTCTCGTAGTCGTCAGCCGTGCTCAGTCCGGACGGGACCACTTCGTCGTCGGCGTAGTTGTCCCTTGGATCGGCCCAGTTGACACCGCGAAAGTCGTTCGTCGTAGGCGGCGGTGGTGCCGCGACGGCGGGAACGGTCAGCGCGGTAGTGAGGGTGGCAGCGGCGAACAGGGCGGCGGCGATACGGCGGGCGGTTGATCTCACGCTGCGATGTTCACGTAAACATAGGGCCTCGTCAAGACTTCACGACGAGGTGCAGCTCGAGCCACTTGGCCAGGTCCCGCAGCTCGCGATGCACCGCCGTACTCAATGCCTTGGAGAACGGTGCGTCCTCGTGAATGGCGTCGACCCGGAACACACCGGCCTTCCGGTCCGAGGTCGCGTCGACCTTCCCGACCAGTCGGTCACCGTGCAGGATCGGCAGCGCGAAGTACCCCCAGCGGCGCTTGGCGACGGGCTTGTACATCTCCAGCTGGTAGTCGAACTCGAACAGTTCCAGGATCCGCTTGCGGTCGTAGACCAACCGGTCCAGCGGCGACAGCAACGCCGTACGTCCGGAGAACGGCTGACCCAGCAGCTCCGGGTCGACGCGCCATTCACCCCGGACGCCGTCGACCACGGCCGGCTCCCCCGCGACGCCTGCGTCGAGTGACTCGCCGGCGCACGCTTCACCTTTGACGCGCAGGATGCCGTGTGATCGCAGCCGCTGTCCGTCCCGGATCCGCCGCGCCTCCTCGATCGGGATCGCCGGCTCGTCCGGATACACCCGCGTGGCCAGATCCCACAGCTTGTCGCGCCCGTCCCGGCCCGCGATCGCGACCTCGCCGCGCTGGAGCATGAACTCCAGCATTTGCGAGACGTTGCGGTTGTTGGTCCATCCGCTCGATTTCCACGGCACCACACAGGTGTCCGGCAGCTCGCGCATGATCAGCGGACCGTCCTGCCGCAGCCGCTCGAGGATGTCCAGCCGGCAGCCCTCGTTGGCCTTCACCCAGTCGCGCCGGTCCTCCTGCCAGTCGAGCAGCGGACCCCTCCCCGGCCACGCCTCCATCTCGGCGCGGAACAGCACCAGGCTCTCGCTCGGCCGGGCGAACCCCCGCAACTCCAGCAGCTCCAGCGTCGCGAGCGCTTCGGCCAGTTCCGCCGGTGAGTACGACGATCCGAGCCGGCTCCACGCCACGAGGTCGGCGTTGGGTGCGACGGCCGCCGTCTGATCGAGCTGCACCGCGGTCAGGCCACGAACCATCTCCATCAGTCCGGCCGGCCGTTCGCGTCCGAGCAGTTGTGCACGCACGGCAAGGCGCCGCGCATCCCGCCGGGACAGCTGATGAACAGTCACGTCCCGAGGCTAATCCACCCTGCGGACAGTTCCGGCCGCGCGGAATTTCGACACTGCCGGGTCCACTCACAACCCGCCGCGCAGGACGTTGAAGTCGTTTGCATCGCGATGCAAAACTGGTGTTGTACACGCCCGAGCAGGTGGGGACCTGGTGAGCTCGGTGGCGTGGTCGCATGGGGGGGCATCGTGGTCGTTCGAGCATGGACGTTGGCGTGTGTTGCTGTACTCAGCCTGGTCGCGGGATGTTCGAGTGCCACGGGGGCCGATCAATCGAGTGGGGACAAGATCACTCCGTTGGTTCCACCGCCGAGCAATCCAGCTCCACTGAGGCCCGCGGCGGACTGCTCGAAGTCCGACGTACCGCTGGAGCCGGCGTCGGCGATGGATGGCGTACGGCTGGATGCCAGCACGGACGCGACCCAGACGTCACTGCTGCTCAAGAACACCGGACTCCTGTCGGTCGTCGTCATCCCGGACGAGAGCTGGACCACGCGCCTGATGGTCGCGCGGCACGGCAACCCGACCGATCCGGCCTCGGTGGCCGCGCTAGCCGCGGTGATCGGCAGCGGCAGTCTCAGCGCGGTGTCCGCGTTGCCGACGGGATTCCCGGCAAGTCAGGCGGTCATCGTTCCGCCGGGCTGGGCAGTGTGTGCCCTGTCCGACGATGTCCGCGAGCCGGCGAGCGTGCGCTATCTGAGGGACAAGGCGTCCAGCGCGGAGTACTTCGTCGTGAAGGGACTGGCGGACCAGTTGGTCTCGCGGACGAGGACGTCCGGCGCCACGCTGCTGGAGTGCGCGAAGAGCACGTTGCAACTGCTCAAGGAGCGGCCGGACCTAGGAGACATCCAGCTCTACGCGGAAGTGCTCGGCGCCGAGTCCGACTGCCGCGCCAGCTACAAGGCGCTGCTCTCCAACGACGAGCGGGCCGCCCAGCGAACCAGCACCACGGTGCTGAACCTGCTGGAACGGACTCCGCAACTGCTGGAGACGACCAGACTGTTCGCGGCTCTGGCACGCGGCTGACCCAGGGTCGGCTCCGGGTGCGATCAGGGTCAACTCCAACTGCGCGGCGACCCTGTCTGCCGGACACTGGAGACAGAATCGTTCGCACCCGGAGGAATCAGACCATGATCGGCTTCATCGTTGCCGGACTCATCATCGGCGCGCTCGCCCGACTCTTCACGCCCGGCAAGCAGAAGCTCGGCCTGCTCGCCACTCTGCTGCTCGGCCTGGCCGGATCCGTCATCGGCGGCACGATCGCCAGCGTTCTCGGCACCGGCGGCATCTTCGAACTGAACGTCCTCGGCTTCGTCGTCGCGGTGATCTCCTCGGTCCTGCTGGTCGGCACCGCGGAGTCCCTCTCCGCCCGACGTAAGCACTCGATCACGCAGCGCTGACTCAACCAAGCTGTCAGTCCGAGGCTCAGTGGTCGTTGTGCGCAATGGCCGACCGCGGCTCCCGGCCCACCGGCTGGGTCGGCCGCGGTAGCAGGGGCTGACGTTTCTCCAGGGAGCGGGTCACCGGCGAATCCGTCGTCACGGTGATCCGCTCCCCTGCATGTCGCAACGTCATGCTGGCCCCCGGACCGTCATGGACGCTGTAGGTCACGTCGACCGAGTTGATGTCCACCGTCAACCGCACGCCGCGCCAGCGGATCCTGAACACCAGCCGGGGCAGGCCCTCCGGCAGGGCCGGATCGAAGCACAGATCGCCGTCCACCTGCCGCAGTCCGCCGAAGCCGGAGACCAGAGCGGTCCACGCACCGGCGAGTGACGCCATGTGCAGGCCGTCGCCGGTGTTGTGGTGCAGGTTCCGCATGTCGATCAGCGCGGCCTCGTACGCGTAGTCGTAGGCCAGGTCCAGATGACCCACCTCGGCCGCCATCACGGCCTGGACGCACGCCGACAACGACGAATCCCGCACCGTCAGCCGCTCGTAGTAGTCGAAGTTCCGCGCCTTCTCCTCGAGCGTGAACGCATCGCCGCACCAGAACGTCGCCAGCATCAGGTCGGCCTGCTTGATCACCTGTTTGCGGTACAGCTCGAAGTACGCCGCGTGCAGCAGCAGCGGGTACTTGTCCTTGTACGCCTCGAAGTCCCACTCGGCGTACCCGGTGAAGCCTTCGGACTGCGGATGGACGCCGAGGTCCTCGTCGTACGGCACATGGACGGCGGCCGCCGCGTCGCGCCAGCACGCCTCCTCCTCGCTGTCGACGCCGAGCTCACGGGCCTTCGCCGGGTGCTTGACCGCCACCTCGGCCGCCGACCGCAGATTCCGTGCCGCCATCAGGTTGGTGAAAACGTTGTCGTCGGCAACGGCGCTGTACTCGTCCGGTCCGGTCACGCCGGGCAGATGCCACCGGCCGTGCCGGTCGTGATGGCCCAGCGAGATCCACAACCGGGCCGTCTCCACCAGGAGTTCGAGCCCGACCTCCTCGAGGAACTGGTCGTCGCCGGTGACGGTGTAGTGCCGCATCACCGCGTCGGCGATGTCGGCGTTGATGTGAAACGCCGCCGTCCCCGCCGGCCAGTAGCCGGAGCACTCCTGGCCGCGGATGGTCCGCCACGGGAACGACGCACCGCGCAGCCCCAGCACCGCTGCACGCTCCCTGGCCATGCCGAGCGTGGAGTGGCGCCAGCGGAGGGCGTCGGCCGCCGCGTCGGGCATCGTGTAGTTGAGGACCGGCAGCACGAAACCCTCGGTGTCCCAGAACGTGTGGCCGTCGTACCCGGCACCGGTCAGGCCTTTCGACGGGATCGCGCGTCGCTCCGCGCGTGCACCCGCCTGCAGGACATGGAAGAGCGCGAACCGGACGGCCTGCTGCAGCTCGGAGTGGCCGTGCACCTCGACGTCCGCGCCGTCCCAGAAGTCGTCCAGGAAGTCGGCCTGCTGCTTGACCAGACCGTCCCAGCCCGAGAAGCGCGCACTGGACAGTGCGGCGGCGACCTGGTCCCGGATCGCCGTCTCCGAGCGCAGACTCGACCAGCCGTACGCGAGGTACTTCACCACCCGCAGGCTCTCCCCCGGCTGCAGCTGGCAGATCACCGTGGACCGGGCCCAGTTCTCCCGCACATCCAGGTCCATCGCGTACCGCGCGGGTGCCTCGACCTCATGTGTCATCGCGGCCGCCATCAGCTGCCGGCTTCGCGTGGTCCGGTGGATCAGCACGACGCCGTTCTCACCGCCGTCGTGGCTGACCGGTTTCAACGGGTTGTCCAGTACGGCGGCCACCCGCGGATCGTCGGACAGCTTCGGCTGGCTCTCGTTCGCGACCAGTTCGGACTGCACCACGAACCGGGCCGGCTGGTCCACCGGCTCCACGACGTACTCGATCGCGGCGATCGCACGCTGGGTCAGCGACACCAGTCGGCGGCTGCGCACCCGGATCCGCTTGCCACCGGGTGACGTCCAGTCCACGTCGCGCTGCAGGATGCCGGTGCGGAAGTCCAATGAGCGCTCGTGCTGGGTCAGGTAGCCGTAGCGGATGTCGAACGGCGAGTCGTCGACGAGCAGCCGGATCAGCTTGCCGTTGGTCACGTCCACCAGCGTCTGCCCCGACTCGGGATAGCCGTACCCGGCTTCGGCGTACGGCAGCGGGCGCTGCTCGTAGAACGAATTCAGATAGGTGCCCGGGATCGCGTACGGCTCGCCCTCGTCCAGATTGCCGCGCAGCCCGATGTGCCCGTTGGACAGCGCGAACAGCGACTCGGACTGGGCCAGCCGGTCCATCTGCAGTCGCGTCTCGCGCAGCCGCCACGGCTCGATCGGATGGTGCCCGCGATCGATCATCGACCCTCCAGAAGCTCGGCCAGGTCGCGGACCACGACGTCGGCACCGTGGACCTTGAGCTGATCGGCCTGTCCGACCCGGTCAACACCAATCACATGCCCGAAATGCCCGGATCGGCCGGCGGACACGCCGGCCAACGCGTCCTCGAACACCGCGGCCTCCGACGGATCCACGCCGAACTTCTTCGCCGCGGCCAGGAACGTGTCCGGCGCCGGCTTCCCGTGCAACCCTTCGGTCCGGATCGTGATGCCGTCGACGACCTCCTCGACGTACTGCGCCAGCTCGGTGACGGCGAGGACCTCGCGGGTGTTGGCGCTCGACGACACCACCGCCCGCCGGAGTCCGACCGCCTCGACGGCCTGCAGGTACTGCCGGGAGCCTTCGAACACGTGCACGCCCTCGGTCCGGATCCGCCGCTGGACTGCCTCGTTCTTCCGGTTGCCGAGACCGTTGACGGTCAGGGCGTCCGGCGGGTCGTCCGGGGTCCCGTCCGGCAGGCTGATCCCGCGCGCCGTCAGGAAGTCCCGGACGCCGTCGACGCGCGGCTTGCCGTCGACGTAGGCGTCGTACTCCTTACGGGCATCGAAGGGTGTGAACGGCCGGCCGTGCTCGTCGGCGTACGCCTGGAGGAACTTGTCGAACATCTCTTTCCAGGCCGCGGCATGGACGGCCGCGGTGTCGGTGAGCACACCGTCGAGGTCGAACAGACAGGCCCGGATCCCCGTGGGCAGTCCCAGCATCTTCCACCTTCTCGTGTCCGGTGAGCGTGCCTCCAGATTAGTCAGACAAGAGGGGCGGCAGCCCGAAGGCGGGGAAGCGGGAGTAGCCGAACGTGGTGATCTCACCGATCAGACCGTCGGCGGTGACCCGGAGTACGTCGAGTTTGAACGCACGGAACTCCGTGTCCCCCGGCCGGCGCAGATACGACGCCGCGGCCGGCTGCCGGTTCGCCAAGGTGGGCACCAGCCGCCAGTCGCCGTCGCGGTCCGGGCCGAACGCCCGCTCGAACAACGGCAGGCACGCGTCCAGACCCTCGAACGACAACAGGTCCGGCGGCATCGAGACGCGCAGATCCTCGGCCGCGATGGCGACCGCGGCCGCCGCGTCGCACCGCTCGTGCGCGTCGATGAAGCGATCGAGGAGCTCCCGCTCGGCGGCGGTCGGACGTGGGGCGGTCCAGTCGGTACGGCGAGCAGGCAACTGTTGCTGCATCGTCGCCCGGGCCCGCTGCAGGGCACTGTTCGCCGCCGCCACGCTTGTCTCGAGCAGTGTGGCGGTGTCGGTGGCGGGCCAGCCCAGCACGTCCCGGGCGATCAGTGCGGCCCGCTGCCGCGGCGGCAACGCCTGCAGTGCGACCAGGAAGGCGAGCTCGATCGTCTCCCGGTCCACTGCGACCGCGTCCGGCTGGTCGGCGGACGGAGCGATCTCGTCGAGCAACCGGTCCGGGTACGGCTGGAGCCACACCATCTCCCCCGGCGACGCGTTCTGCCTGCGCGCGTGCCGCCGGGTCTCGTCCAGGCACACGTTGGTCGCGATCCGGTACAACCACGCCCGGAAGTACGTGCGGCCGTCGTAGGAGTCCCGGCCGCGCCAGGCCCGCAGCAGCGTCTCCTGTACGGCGTCCTCCGCATCGTCGAAGGACGCCAGCATCCGGTAGCAGTGCACATGCAGCTCGCGCCGGTACCGGCCCGCGAGGTCGGCGAACGCGGTCTCGTCACCCGCGAACGCCGCCTCTTCAACCGTGCTCATGACGCCTTGCCCACCTCCTGGACCGTCCAGCCGTTGCCGTCCGGGTCCTGGAAGCTGAGGAAGGTGCCGTAGTCGCTGCGGTCCGGGTGTACTCCGTCCTGCTTGCCCGCCGCGGAGAAGTGGAAGGGCTCGCTGACCTCGACACCGCGCTCCACCAGCTCGGTCCGGGCCGCCTCGACGTCGTTCACCACCAGGTGCGTGCCCTCGTACGTGCCCGGCGCGGCCTTGGTCAGTCCGGTGCCGATGGTGATCGAGCACGCGGATCCGGGCGGCGTCAACTGCACGACCCGGAAGTCGTCACCGGCCCGGTGGTCGACGTCCTCGGTGAAACCGAGCTGCTCGGTGTAGAACTTCTTGGCCCGGTCCACGTCGGACACCGGCACGATCACGAGTTCGAGCTTCCAGTCCATCTGCTGCCTCCTGCGGTCGGGTCGGTCTCAGTCTGACCGACGCTGTTGACCGTGTAACGACAGCCGCGGCGGAAACTCATCGGTCCGCCGATGACTCCTTTCCGGCGAAGATCTCCGCGAACCAGTTCAGCTGGGCGAGCTGCTGGTACGTCTGCCCGCCCTCGTGCTCGTTGTACTGGTAGACCTCGATCTCCTTCTGCGCGCTGCCGTAGTGGTTGTAGGCCGCGAACACGGTCGACGGCGGGCAGGTCGCGTCCATCAGCGCGACCGAGAACAACGCCGGTGCGGTGGCCAGGCGGCCGAGATTGACGCCGTCGAAGTAGCTCAGCGTCCGGAGCGCCGGTTCGACGTGCTCGCGGAACCCCTTCAGGAACCGGGTGATCTCGCCGTACGGGTCCTTGTCGGTGATCTGCAGCGCCCGCTGGAAGTGGCACAGGAACGGTACGTCGGGAGCGCAGCCGAGCAACTCGATCCCGGCCAGGCCCGCGAGCCCCGCGGCCGCGATCGCGATGCCGCCGCCCTGGCTGCCACCGGTGACGATGATCCGGTCCGGGTCCACGAAGGGTGACGTCCGGACCGCCTCCAGTGCCCGGATCGCGTCGATGAAGACCCGCCGGTAGTAGTAGGTCTCCGGGTCGGTGATGCCGGCGGTCATGAAGCCGGGAGTGTGGTTGAGACCGGCGTACGCGCTGTCGTCCGCCGTACTGCTGCCGCCGCCGACGCTGAAGCCCTGACCGCGGGTGTCCATCACGAAGTGGGCGTAGCCGGCCTGCGCCCACAGGTTGGTCGCGTGCGGGAACCCGCGGCCGCCGGAGTAGCCGAAGTACTGGACCACCGTGGGCAGTGGTCCGGTCGCCCCGGCCGGCACGTGCAGCCAGCCCTTGATCGGGGCGCCGCCGAAGCCGGCGTACGTCACGTCGTAGGTGTCGATCACCGCGAGCTTGTTGTCCACCTCGGTGAACGTCGCGTTGAGGTCGTCGGTACGCGCCTTCTCCAGGGAGCGGCGCCAGAAATCGACCAGGTCGGCGGGTGCGGCCACCTCGGGCCGGTACGCGCGGAGCTTGTCGAGGGAAAAATCGAACATGGCCATGGGCAACAAACCTAAGGTGGAACCATGCCTTCGCCCAACCTCGTGTTCATCATGTCAGACGACCACGCCGCGCACGCCATCTCGGCGTACGGGAGCAAGGTCAACCAGACCCCGCACCTGGACCGCTTGGCCCAGGACGGCGTACGGATGGACGCCACCTACTGCACGAACTCGATCTGCTCGCCCTCGCGGGCCTCGATCCTGACCGGTACGTACAGCCATATCAACGGGGTCGCCTCGATCTACACCGACATCGACTACCGCGTGCCGACGTTCGCGGAGGTGCTGCATGGGGCCGGCTACCAGACCGCCCTGTTCGGGAAGTGGCACCTCGGAGAGCGGCCGGAGTCCGCGCCGCGGCACTTCGACTCCTGGCAGGTGTTCCCGGGGCAGGGTGACTACGTGGATCCGTTGATGATCGGACCGGACGGAGCGCAGACCGTAGCCGGGTACGCCACCGACATCGTCACGGACCAGAGCATCGACTGGCTGCGGCAGCGCGACCCCGACCGGCCGTTCCTGCTGCTGGTGCATCACAAGGCGCCGCACCGCCCGTGGGTGCCGGACGAGAAGCACAAGGAGCTCTATCCGGTCGGCTCGATCCCCGAGCCGAGCACGCTGTTCGACGACTACTCCACGCGCAGCCGTGCGGTGCGCAGCGTCCGGATGTCCGTGGCGGACGACCTCGGTGCGGAGGAGCTCGGCGAGGAGTTGCCGGAGGAACTGCGTGGGCCGGAGAACCGCACCGAGCGGATGCGATGGAAGTACCAGCGCTATCTGCGCGACTACCTGCAGTGCGTCCAGTCGATCGACGACAACGTCGGCCGGCTGCTCGACGTACTGCAGTCCGAAGGGCTGGCCGAGGACACGGTGGTCGTCTACACGTCCGACCAGGGGTTCTTCCTCGGCGATCACGGCTGGTTCGACAAGCGGCTGATGTTCGACGAGTCGTTGCAGATGCCGATGCTGATCCGCTGGCCGGGCCGGATCCCGGCCGGCAGCACCTGCGATGCGATGGTGACCAACGTCGACTTCGCCGCGACGTTCCTGGACATGACCGGGATGGACGCCGCCGGCGTTCTGCCCACGTCGCAGGGCCGGAGCTTCCTGCCGCTGCTGCGCGGTGAGGAGGTCGCGGACTGGCCGGACGCCATGTACTACCGGTACTGGGAGCACGACGATCCGAATCACCATGCGCCCGCGCACTACGGCGTACGGACGAAGGAGTTCAAGCTCATCCACTACTACGGCGCCGGCCTCGGCGTACCCGGGTCGTCGGAGCAGCTGTCCGAACCGGAGTGGGAGCTCTACGACCTACTGAAGGACCCCGAGGAGCTGGTGAACGTCGCGGACCACCCGTCGTACGCCGACATCCGGACCGCACTGACCAAGCGGCTCGCCGACCTGCAGCAGCACTACCAAGACATCCCGTACGCCGGCCCGACAACGCCGCACCCGCACTGGCCGTGGGCCTCATGACCAGCACCGCCGAGGTGAGTGCAGCCTTGGGTACGCCGGTGTCCGGTGTGGAAGTGCTGGACACGTTTGCGGCGTCGGAGGCCGAGGTCGTACGGCTGCGAGTGCGTTCGGCGGGTGGAAACCAGACCACTGTCATCGCCAAGCGCGCGACCGGCGCCGGGGTGGCGGCGGCGCGGCGTGAGATCCGGTTCTTCGTGGAGCTCGCACCACGGTGGGACCATCCGGCGCCGCGGTTGCTGGGGGCCACGGATGCTGGTGACGAAGTCCTGTTGTTGAGCGAAGACCTGGAGGCGGCCGGCTACCGCGTGGTCGGCGCTGAGGTGTCGCACGCCCAGTTGCACGGCACGATCGACATGCTGGCGGGTTTGCACGCGCGATTCTGGAACGACGTACCGGAGTATCTCCTCAGCGCATCGGAGCCGTCGGTGACCAGTTCGGCGCAGGCGTTACCGCGCGAGGTGATCAAGCGGAACGCCGCGGCGGTGCGCAACGAGGCCGCCCAGTTCTTCCCGACGGCGACCGAGCTCGACGACGCGGAGCGCTCGGTGCTCGAGGAGATCCTGGAGCGGTGGGAGCGCCAGTTCCTGGCCCGCGTCGCCGGCGGTCGCGCGATCACGCTCGTCCATGGCGACCTGCATTTCCTCGGCAACGTGTTCTTCAGCGCGGACGATCCACGGCCGAAGGTGATCGACTGGTCGGAGCTGAAGCCCGGGCTCGGGCCGCACGATCTCGCCTACTGCCTGTCGGTGGTCCCGACCGGCGACCGGCTCGCCCGCGATCGTGAGCTGCTGCGGCGCTACTGGGAGGCGTTGCGCGCCGCCGGTGTGGACGACTACAGCTGGGATCTCTGCGAGTGGGACTTCCGGTTCTCGGTGATCAGCAATCTCTTCCAGTCGGTCTTCCAGCGCAGCGTGCGGTGGTACCGGACGTCGCTGGCCGCCATCGACGTTCTCGACGCCCAGGCGACCCTGATCGAGCCGCCGCCCATCGGCTAGGGCGGCAGCACTCGGTCGAGCTGGCTGCGGGAGGTGATGCCGAGCTTGGTGAAGACCTTGCGCAAGTGGTACTGGACGGTGCGGGCGCTGATGAACAGGCGGGTGGCGATCTCCGGGTTGGACAGGCCGTCGCGGGCCATCCGCGCGATCTGCGCCTCCTGCGCGGTCAACTCGCTCTGAGCCGGTACGACGCGTTTGCGCGCGGCAGCCCCCGCAGCCTGAAGCTCCCGGCGGGCCCGCTCGGCGAAGCCGGCCATCCCCATCGCGTCGAACATCCCGTGCGCCGTCCGCAGATACTCCCGGGCGTCGCTGGGACGACGCTCGCGCCGCAGCCATTCGCCGTACAGGAGGTGGGCGCGGGCGAGCTCGACCCGCACCCGGGTCTTGTCCAGGTGGGCGATCGCTTCGCGGTAGAGCCGTTCGGCGGTGTCACCCGCACTGACCAGTGCCAGCGATCGGGCGTGGACTCCGAGCGCCCAGTCGGTGCCGGTCGCCGTCGCCATCTCGCCGAGCCGCTCGCAGGCGCGGTACGCCGTGTCGATCGACCCACTGCGGACAGCGGCCTCGACGAGCTCGCTCGGTACGAACATCACCGACAAGGCGTCGCGCGGATCCTCACAGGCTCGCTGCGCCGCCTCGGCCGCGTCCCGGTAGCGGCCGAGTCCATTGTCGAGGACCGCGGCCGCCCACTCGGCGAACGCGATCCCGATCCCCTCGCCACGCCGCGACCCGTCCTTCTTGGTGGCCTCACCCAGGGCCAGCGTCTCGGTCCGGTCGCCCCGGAACGCGGCCAGCGCGAGCCGCCCGTACGGCGCGAGGTTCCCGCCGGTCGCCTCGTTGGCCGCCTGGACCTCGTCGGTCAGCGACGCCGCCGCGTCCAGATCGCCAGCGAACAACCTCGCATAGGCGAGTGAGGTCAGCGCCAGCGCCCGATCGTTGACCACACCGGTCTCGCGGGCGAGCTGCAGGTGCCGCCTGGACAGTTGCTCCCACCGGTCCGCGTCCCACAGCCGCAGTGCGGTGGTGGTTGCCATCCACAGCAGTTGCAGCTCCTCCTCGACGGACACGTCGGTGCCGAACGCCGCCAGAGCCTGGTGCAGTGTCGGCGCTCCAGCGGCGTACCCGTCCCGGTAGTACAGCGCAGTACCGTCCAGGAGCAGGTCCGCCGACCGCATCACCACCGGCCGCGGTGCCGTGGCTGCCTCGCGGGCGACGTCGATGACGTCGCCGCCCGGGGTCGCGAGCCGGCTGGCGAAGATCGCGGCCGACAAGGCATCCAGGTACGTCGCCCGCGACAACCCGACATCGATGGTCTCGAGCCGCTTGGCCGCCTTGAGCATCAGTTGTGGTGCGTCGTTGCCGCGGTTGGTGAAGAAGGCGAGCTGCGCACGAACGAGGTCGGCCCGGGCCCGCTGCAGGTCGGTCAGAGGCTCTGCCTCGGCCATCGCGAGCAAATCCGCCGCAGAGTCGAAGGCGCCGGTCCCGAGCTCCGCGTGCGCGGCCGCCAGCGCCCGGTCCGCGCGCTTCGCCGGGTCGAACGTCAGCGCGGCCGCGCGTTGCAGGAAAGCAGCGGTCGCGGCCAGGCCACCCCGCGCACTCGCCCGCCCGGCCGACAGCTCGAGCTCGGCAGCGACCTCTTCGTCGGGTCCGGGGGTTGCCTGCGCCCGGTGCCACGCCCGCCGATCCGGATCGGCCTCGGCGTCGGTCAGCTCGGCCAGTACGCCGTGCACCTGACGCCGTTCCCCGGCCGACGCCGACCGGTACGCCGCCGATCGCACCAGCGGATGCCGGAACCGGATCCGCGTCCCGAACTCCGCCAGCCCGGCGTCGGCCGCCGCTGCCGCGGCCTCCGGACCGATCCCCAGTCGCTCGGCGGCACGTCGTACCAGCAGGTCGTCACCGGACGGATCCGCGGCGGCGAGCACGAGCAACCGCCGGGTCTCGTCGGGTACGGCGTTCACCCGGCGGACGAAGCTCTCCTCGATGGTCCCCGCACCTGGCAGACCGAATCCGCCGGCCAACTGCGCCGGAGTCAGCCCGCGCGGCAGCTCGAGCAGCGCCAGCGGATTCCCGTGTGCCTCGGCGACCAACTGGTCCCGTACCTGCGCATCGATCGGCCCGGTCAGTACGGCGTCCAGCAGCCGGCGCGCCTCCGTGTCGCGCAGACCGCCTATGGGATACCCAGGCACGCCGGCCAGGTCGCCGGCGACCGCGCGGGTCGCGAAGACCATCGCCACCGACTCGGCGTCCAGCCGGCGGGCGACGAAGGCGAGGATCTGCGCCGAGCACCGGTCGAGCCACTGCTGGTCGTCGACCAGACAGACGAGCGGCTCCTGCTCGGCTGCCTCGGACAGCAGCCCGAGCACAGCCAGTCCGATCAGGAACAGGTCCGGAGCGGGGCCTGCGCTGATGCCGAACACCGTCCGTAGCGCCTCCCGCTGTGGTGGCGGCAGCACATCGATCCGGTCCAGCACCGGTGCGCACAGCTGGTGCAGACCGGAGAACGCCAACTCCATCTCGGACTGCACCCCCGCGGCGCGCGTCACCCGGCATCCGGCCGACTGCGTCTCGAGGTAGTCGAGCAGTGCGCTCTTCCCGACGCCGGCCTCGCCGTGCAGCACCAGAGCGCGACTCTCGCCGGCCCGGACAGCGCCCATCAGCCGGTCGAGCACGCCGCACTCCAGGTCGCGGCCCGTCAACTCGATCGCACGCCGCCAACCCGGCGGCTCGGCCTGCCCATGCACGTCATCACGCTAGCGGCTGGCGAGCACGGGCGGACCTGGCTGGCCAGTGGCGGATGCGGACGCGGATCCCCGTCCCGCAGGCTCATGCCGGGCGCCCGGGCCCGCATTCCGAGCCGCGGATCGCCGCAGCCATCCGTTCGCGTCCGGTAATCCGCTGCCCTCCCGAAAGGACCCTCGCCATGGCCACACCACTCCAGGACCGCACCGTGCTCGTGATCGGGCGCGGCGGCGGGATCGCCCGCGCCGTGACCACGGCCGTGCGCGACGCGGGGGCACAGGTCATCGCGGCCGGCCGGGACCAGGAGGCTCTCGCCAAGGCGTACGCCGACGATCCGGGCGTCCGGACCGAGTACGTCGACCTCACCGACGAGGCCACCATCGCCGCCCTCGGGGAACGGATCGGCAGCGTCGACCACATCGTCTCGACCGCCTCGGCCCGGGCGCGCGGCAAGCTCGCCGACCTCGATCGGGAGAAGGTCCGGCTGTCGTTCGACACCAAGGTGATCGGCCCGCTGATGCTCGCCAAGCACCTGGCGGTGCGGATCAGCGAGGGTGGCTCGTTCACGCTGTTCTCCGGCGTCGCCGCGGCCAAGATCGCCGTCGGCACCCTGGCGGTGGCCATCACCAACGGCGCAGCCGACGTACTGGCCCGGTCGCTCGCGCTCGAGCTGGCTCCCATCCGGGTGAACGCCGTCTCCCCCGGCGTGATCGACACCGGCGCCTGGGACGCCCTCGGGGACGCGGGCAAAGCGGACTATTTCGAGGACATGAGCACCCGCAACCCTGCCCGGCGGATCGGCACCACCGATGACATCGCGGCGGCGGTGCTGTTCGCCATGACCAACACCTTCCTGACCGGTACGACGCTGCGCATCGACGGCGGCGAACCGCTGATCTGAGAGGAGCCGAACCATGGGCCTTTCCTGGCAACAGGGTCCGCTCGCCACCGCGGCGATCGGCCGATTCCTGGTCCCCGACCCACTGCCCGAGCGACTGCTGTTCGCCGAGCCGCTGCGCCGGCGGATGCGGGTGAAGTTCGGCGACCGATGGATCGCCGACAGTGCGGACGTCGTACTGCTGCATGAGCCGGCGCGGTATCCGGTGGCGTACTTCCCGATCGGTGACATCGTGACCGGTGTCCTGGAGGCCGCCGAGCGGACCACGCAGCATCGCGACTTCGGCGAGACGACCTGGTACACCGTGACCGCGGGCGACAGCAGCAAGACCCGCGCGGCCTGGCAGCACACCGCTCTGCCCGATCACGCGAGCGATCTGAAGGGACGCGTCGCGTTCGCGTGGCGGGCGATGGACGCGTTCTACGAGGAGGACGAACGGATCGTCGGCCACGCTGCCGACGCCTACCACCGGATCGACATCCGGCAGACCAGCCGCCATCTCGTCGTCCGCGACGGCGACCGCGTCGTCGCCGAGTCCACCCGGCCGCTCGCCCTCTACGAATCGGGCTTCGCACCGCGGTGGTACGTGCCGCGCGAGGACGTGGACGACTCGGCGCTGACCCCGGTCGATGGCCAGACCTTCTGCCCGTACAAGGGTCTGTGCAGCTACTGGGACATCGGCGACGCCCGCGGTGCGGCCTGGGGCTACGAGGACGCCTGGACCGAGGTACGGCGGATCTCCGGGATGATCTCGTTCGAGCCGGACAAGGTCGAGGTGGAACTGGACGGCACGCGGCTGCGGCTGGAGCCTGGACAGAGCGTGATCTCGCACGGGGTCGACCGCGATCTGACCGTGGAGGAACTGTCCGGATGAGCGATGCGGCAACAGTGCTGGCGGTGAACGTCGGCCGGCCGAAGGACGTCGGCTGGAACGGCAAGACCGTCTACACCGGGGTGTGGAAGGCGGCGGTCGACGGCCCGGTCATGGTCCGGCGGCTGAACATCGACGGCGACGGGCAGGGCGACACCGCCGGGCACGGCGGCGAGATGCGCGCCGTACTCGTCTATCAGATCGACTCGTACCGGTACTGGGAGCAGCACTTCGGGCGGGACGACTTCGTCTACGGGCAGTTCGGCGAGAACCTCACCGTCGACGGGCTGCCCGACGACGAGGTGTGCATCGGCGACCGGTACCGGATCGGCGAGGCCGAGTTCGAGGTGACCCAGCCGCGGGTCACCTGCTACCGCGTCGGCATGCGCGTGGGCGAACCCGAGCTGCCCGCGTTGCTGGTCAGCCACCACCGGCCCGGCTTCTACTGCCGGGTGATCACGGAAGGGCACATCGAGGCCGGTGACCAGATCATCAAGACCAGGACCGGTCCGGGTGCCCTGAGCGTCGCCGAGATCGACGCCCTGCTCTACCTACCGAACCGGGATGTCGCGAAGCTGCGCGTCGCGACACAGATCCCGGCCCTCAGTCCAGGCTGGCTCGGCTCGTTCCGCGATCTGCTGGAAGAGACCACCACCCCCAAGCCGGCCTGGGACGGCTTCCGTCCGTTGCGGGTGACCGAGGTGATCCCGGAGAGCGCGACCGTCTCCTCGATCCGCCTGGCCGCGTCGGACGGGAGCCGGCTGCCGGCCGCACGCGCCGGTCAGTACCTGACGTTCAAACTCGAGGACGCCGGTCTGCCGGTCCCGGTGCGGAGCTACTCGCTGTCCTCCTCGCCCGGGACCGGCTCGTACCGGATCAGCGTCAAGCACGAACCGCACGGTGTCGGGAGCAGCTACCTGACCACGAACCTGCGGCCGGGCGCCGTACTGGAGGTTGCTGCGCCGCGGGGCGAGTTCGTGTTGGAGGAATCGACCGGTCCGATCGTGCTGCTCTCCGCTGGGATCGGGCTGACACCGGTCCTGTCGATGTTGCATGACCTCGCGGAACGACGCAGTACGCGCGAGGTCTGGTGGATCCACTGTGCTCGAGGGCCGGACGAGCATCCGCTGGCGGCTGAGGCGCGGGAGCTGCTCGGGTCTCTGCCCAACACGCACGAGTACATCTGCTACACCGCGACCGAGGGTCGCCTCACCAAGGACAAGCTGGTCGACCTGGCCCTCCCGGTCGACGCGACGGCGTACATCTGCGGACCGGCCGGGTTCATGACGGACATGCGCGAGGCGCTCACCGCGATCGGCATCGATCCGGCCGGTATCCGGACCGAACTCTTCGGCGCACTGCCGCCGACGAACCCGGGCATCACCGACCAGACCACACGACCGCCGCACCAGCCACCAGGACCGCCTGGCAGCGGGCCTCTGGTGACCTTTGCCCGCAGCGGCATCTCCACGCCGTTCCGGGACGGCAGTGTGCTCGAGCTCGCCGAGGCCTGCGACGTACCGACGCGCTGGAGCTGCCGTACCGGTGTCTGCCACAACTGCATCACTCCACTGCTGTCCGGTGAGGTCACCTACTCCCCCACGCCGCTGGAGCCACCGCCCGAAGGTCAGACGCTGGTCTGCTGCGCCCGACCGACCACCGATCTAGTTCTGGACATGTGATGGAATTTTCTCTGGAAGTCGTCACCCTGGCCGTCCGCGACGTCGACGAGGCCAAGGCCTTCTACACCGAGAAGCTCGGCTTCGCCCTCGACGTCGATTACCACCCGCGCGCCGGCTTCCGGGTCGTCCAGGTGACCCCGCCCGGCTCGGCCTGTTCGATCCAGTTCGGCGACGGGCTGACCGACGCGGCGCCCGGCTCGGCGCGCGCGAACTACCTCGTGGTCGCTGATCTGGCGGCAGCGCACGGCGAACTGGTTGCCCGCGGCATCAAGGTTTCCGACATCCGGCACAAGTCTCCGGTGGACACCTGGGACGGCGGGTTCGCACCCGGTGTGGACCCCGAACGCCGCAGCTACGCGAGCATGGCCGACTTCGCCGACCCCGACGGCAACACCTGGACCCTGCAGGAGATCAGGCGCTCATGAAGCCGAAGGACCCGGGCGACCTGCCGATGTCCATGGTCGGCCCGGCCAGCAGTCCGCTGCGTGCCTTCCTGCGGACCGAGGCGGCCAGCGCCGCGATCCTGGCGGGCGCGATCGTGCTCGCGCTGATCTGGGCGAACGTCGCCACCGACCAGTACGACGCCTTCTGGGACTGGGTTCTCGCGGTCCGGATCGGGCCGTGGTCGGCCGAGCTGGATCTGCGCACCTGGGTGAACAGCGGGCTGATGGCGTTGTTCTTCCTGGTCGTCGGACTGGAGGCGCGGCGCGAGTTCGACCTCGGCGAACTGCGGGAGCGGCGCCGGATGATCCTCCCGGTCACGGCCGGTCTGGCCGGCATGGTCATCCCGGTCCTGATCTACCTGGCGATCAACCGATCGGGCTCCGGTGTCCACGGCTGGGGCGCGGCGATGTCGACCGACACCGCGTTGGCACTCGGTGTCTTCGCGGTGGCCGGGCAGCACGTCCCCGATCGGATCCGGACGTTCCTGCTCACCGTGTTCGTCGTCGACGATGTCGTCGCCCTGCTCGTCATCGCGGTCGCGTACACCAGCGAGATCCACCTGACCGGGCTGCTGGTCGCGATCGCGGCGTACGCCGGGGTCCTCGCCAGCACGCGGTTGGGATACCGCTACCGCCGGCCGGTCTTCACCCTGCTCGCGCTCGTGGTCTGGGCCGGGTTGCTTGCCAGCGGCATCGACCCCGTCGTCGCGGGTCTCGCGGTCGGCCTGGCCACGTCGGCGTACGTGCCGCGCCGGGACGCGTTGGAGCAGGCGACCACTCTGGTCCGGCTGTTCCGCGAGCAGCCGACGCCGGAGCTCGTCCGTTCGGCGACGCGCGAGCTCACCGGGACGCTGTCGGCGAACGCGCGGCTGCAGCACGCCTTTCACCGATTGACCAGCTACGTGATCGTTCCGCTGTTCGCGTTGGCCAACGCCGGGATCGTGATCGACGCAGACCTGCTGAAGGCAGCGTTGACCGCGCCGGTCACGGTCGGGATCGTCGTCGCGTTCGTCATCGGCAAGCCCGTCGCCGTGGCGGGCACCTCGTGGATCCTCACTCGGACCACGCATGGCGCCGTACGTCCGTCGGTCGGCTGGGCCGGCGTACTCGGCAGCGGCATGATCTCGGGCGTGCCGTTCACCGTCTCGTTCCTGATCGCGGACCTGGCCTTCACCGGCCCGACGCTGGAGGAGGCGAAGCTCGGTGTGCTGGCGGCCGCCATCGCAGCGGCAGTGCTGAGCGTGAGCTTCTACCGGCTGATCGGATTGCTGCCGGTCCGCACCCGCACCCGTGCGCTGCTCGGGACCGCCACCCTGCCCATCGACCTCGCGCCACCGGTCGACCCGTCCCGCGACCACATCCGCGGTCCGGCCGAGGCGACGGTGACAGTGGTCGAGTACGGCGACTTCGAGTGCCCATGGACTCAGATGGCCGCACCGACGGCCCGGGAACTGCTCGCCGAGAACAATCACATCCGCTACGTGTGGCGGCACCTGCCGCTGCCCGACGTACACCCGCACGCCCAGCTCGCCGCAGAGGCCGCCGAGGCCGCCGGCCGGCAGGGCAAGTTCTGGCAGATGCACGACCTCCTGCTCACCAACCAGCAGAATCTCGAGCTCGACGACCTCCTCGGGTACGCCGCTGACCTCGGCCTCGACGTCGACCGTTTCCGCGAGGACCTCGTCCAGCACGACCACACCACTCGCGTCGCGCAGGACGTCGACTCCGCCGACCGCAGCGGAGTGGCCGGCACCCCGACGTTCTTCATCAACGACCACCGCCACGACGGCCCCCAAGACCTGCCCGTCCTCAACCAGGCCATCCAGCTGGCGTACGACGAGCAGCTGGCTACTTCAACGTGATGCCGAAGCCGGGTTCGTCGGACAGCGTGAGGTGGCCGTCGGCGAGTGTGTACCCGTTTCCGTCGGTGCCCACTGTGTTGCCCGGGACGCCTTCGATGATGGTGACGTTGCCGAGTCCAGCTGCGATGTGGGCGGCGTACAAGGACTTGAGCGGCATCCCCCAGGCGTGCGGGGATGCCTCGGCCGACGTCTCGGCGAGGCGTGGCATGGTGCGGCGCCAGGCGGTCAGGCCGTGGCCGACGACGTCCATCAGGGCGACGTCGACGAGGCCTTCCTGCGCGAGTCGGAGGATGTGGTCCTCGTCCGGATCGAACTCGCCGTCGGCGATCTTCGGCTGCCACGAGAGCGTCGCGAGGTGCTCGCGGAGGAAGCGGAAGTCTTCCCAGCGTTCGGCGAACGGTTCCTCGATCCAGTACAGGTGGCAGGTGGACACGGCGGCCAGGTAGGCGGTCAGCGCGTTCGCGGTGTAGCCGTCGTTCGGGTCGACCAGGATGTCCGCGTCCGGGTACAGCTCGCGGGTCAGCAGCGTCACCTCGATGTCGCGCTCGAGGCCTTCCTGCGGGTCCATCCAGCGGTAGCCGCGGCCGAGCTTCAGCTTGAAGTCGCGGAAGCCGAACTCGTAGTCCTGCGCCAGGTTCGCCCGGATCGCATCCGTCCCGGCAGGCGCGTCGTCGGGGTCCAGGTCGTCGAAGTAGATCCCGCCGCTGTAGCTCCGCACCCGCGGCGACCCGGCCGCGCCGAGCATCGCGTACACCGGTACGTCGAGGATCCGCGCGGCCAGATCGTGCAGCGGATAGTCGAGGAACTCCGCAGCCGGATCGACCACTCCCCGGGCCGGATCGATCAGCTCGGCCAGGTTCTTGCCGATCAGCCGCGCCGGATCACCGTCGTACAGCGGCAGTCCCCAGCCGCTGGCTCCGCGATCGGTCTCGACGACGTACGCCGTCGAGGTGTTGCCGCTGCCGTGATGACCGCGGAAGGAGTTCCGTCCGACGGCCCGGAGATAGCGCGAGCCGACCTCGGCGGTCGTGACGGAGCTGACCACATGCCGGGAGAGAGTCACCCTGGAACCCTACGTCCGACCGGCCGGGCACCGGATGCGAAAGGCGCGTCGTCCTGTTCGGGCCTCGTCGGCCTGGTCCTGCGACCACGACGGGTGTACCGCGAGGTTGAGTGACGCCTGCTGGCTGGCTGCTGCCTCCTTGCGGACCGGCTCGGCTGGCTCGGCCGGCACCGCTCTCGGCAGCTCACGAATCGCACTCATGCCGTCCATCAGGCCGTCCGGCCGTGGCTGTGCCTGTCACTGTCAGTGCTAGGCAGAAGGGAGTGAGGTACGGCGGGTCCGATGTCACGACAGTGGAGAAACCAACCTCCGAAAGGACTTTCTCCCATGAGTGTCGTCGGCCTGACCACCCCCACGGTCAGCCCCTCGCGGCAGCGACTGGTGTTGCTGGTGCTGCTGACCGCAGGTTTCACCCTCGCGGTCGACTTCTCCATCCTGAACGTCGCGCTGCCGACCATCGGTCAGGACGTCGGGCTGCCCCTCGCGCACCTGCAGTGGATCGCCACCGCGTTCGCGCTCTGCGCCGCCGGCTTCACGCTGCTGTTCGGCCGCGTCGCCGACCTGTTCGGCCGCAAGCGCCTCTTCCTCATCGGCATGGCCGTTCTCGGCATCGCCTCGCTGGTCGGTGGACTCGCCACCACACCGACGATCCTGATCGCCGCCCGGATCGCTCAAGGCCTCGCCACCGCAGCGGTCACCCCGGCCGCGCTGTCGCTGCTGACCACCTCGTTCCCCGAAGGGCCGCTGCGGGAGCGCGCGCTCAGCCTGAACGGCGCTCTGATGGCTGCGGGCTTCACCACCGGCGCCATCCTCGGCGGCCTGCTGACCGACATCCTCAGCTGGCGCTGGGCCTTCTTCATCAACATCCCAGTCGCAGCGATGGTGCTGCTGCTCGGCCCGCGCACCCTGGTCGAGGGCCGGCCGAAGGACCGGCTGCGGCTGGACGTCTGGGGCGCACTGACCGCGACCGGCGGCCTGCTGGCCCTCGTGTACGGCTTGACCAGGGTCGGCGAGACCTCCTGGACCGACGCCCATGCTCTGATCGCGCTGGCGGCGGCCGTCATCCTGCTGGTCGGCTTCCTCCTGGTCGAGCGGCGGGTCCAGGACGCGCTGATCCCGCTGCCGGTACTGCGTCGTCCGTCGGTCCGGTGGGGCAACCTGGCCGGTCTGCTCGCGTTCGCCACCGAGACCTCGCTGGTCTTCCTGCTGACCCTCTATCTGCAGAAGGTGCTCGGCTACTCGCCTCTGACGACCGGTCTGTCGTTCGCGGTCCTCGGAATCGGCACAGTCCTCGGCGGCCTGGTCGCACCGAAGGTGCTGGGCCGGATCGGCTCCCGCAAGACGATCGTGACGGGCTTCGTGCTCCAGGCAGCGGCCACTGTCCCCCTGGTACTGCTGGGCACCTCGAGCGGCTGGATGGTTCTGTTGCTCATCACCACGTTCGTGGGCGGCGTGGCCAACCTGATCGCCATCGTCGGCTTCATGGTCACCGCGACGTCCAACCTGCCCGACGAAGAGCAGGGCCTGGCGACCGGTCTGACCACGATGAGCCAGCAGGTCGGCATCACAATGGGCATCCCGGTGATGAGCGCCATCGCCACGGCTGCGATGCACGGCGCGGACAGCCCGGATCAGGTGATCAACGGGGTCACGACAGCCATCTGGGTGAACGCCGGCCTGGCTGTGCTGGGCGCCGTACTGACTGGCGTTCTGCTGCGGCCGGCGAAGGGCGGCGAGTGACCATGTGCCGGAATTGTGCCGAGTGGGACCCAGGCACCGGCTCTACGATGGACTTCGTGGAGACCGACCTCGGACACTTCCTGCGCAGCCGGCGAGCCCGGCTGCAGCCTCAGGACGTCGGCATGGTCTCGTACGGCGCCCGCCGGGTGCCGGGACTGCGCCGGGAGGAACTCGCTCAGCTGGCCGGGGTCAGCATGACCTACTACACCCGGCTCGAGCAGGGCCACAGCGAACAGACCTCCGACGAGATCCTGCTCGCCATCGCCCGGGCGCTCCGCCTGGACGACGACGAGACCGCCCACCTGCGCAACCTGGCCCGCCCGTCGAACCACCGCCGCCCACAGGCACCGGAGCCCGAGGCGGCTCGCGACGGCGCCCGCCGCCTGGTCACCGCGATGAGCGGTGTCGCCGGGGTCGCGATGGACCGGCGCAGCGACGTACTGGCCTGGAACTCCACGGCCCACCGCTTGCTGGCCGGCCACTACGACGAGCACAGCCCCGACTCGCCCGACACCCGGCCGAACCTGACCCGGATGCTGTTCCTGGACCCCCACACCCGCGAGCTGTACGTCGAGTGGGAACTGGAGGCCGAGCGGTCCGTGGCGTCCCTGCGGCTGGTCGCCGGGCGGCACCCGGACGATCGCTACCTGGCCGAGCTGATCGGGGAGCTCTCCATGAAGAGCCCCGACTTCGCCCGGCTCTGGTCGAGCCACTCGGTCCTCAACTGCTCCTTCGGCACGAAGGTCTTCCAGCACCCGATGGTCGGCCGGCTGGAGCTCGGCTACGAGGCAGTGCAGTTCCCGGACGGCTCGGCCCACCGTCTGCTGATGTACACCGCCCAGCCCGAGTCCGCCTCAGCCGCCGCCTTCGACCTCCTCGACCGAGGCACCGCGGACATCACGCCCTGAGCCGGAGAGCGCGGCCTGTTGCCAATTGCAACGAGGTCGGGCGAAACGTTTCTGGGGCTATGACCGATAGGTCTCAGGAGGGGGTGATCCGGTATGTGCGAGGCGACCCGCAGGATGATGGCGTTACTGCGGCTTCTGGAGGGGGAGCGCGCCCAGTCCACGGCGGCGGACGACGACGTACTGCTGGACACCCATTTCGGCGTCCATTCGCGGGAGTTCCCGTTCGATCGGTTCTGACCTGCCGACCGGCCGGCAGGCGGACTGGGGGATCGGCGCGGCCGGCGGGCTAGGTATGCTGGCGGGGCTTGACCGGCGGTGGGGCTCGCCGGACCGAACCGTCGCCACCCGGCGGCCAACAGTCCCTACCTGTCGAACCGTGCGGCGCTCGGCGCCGACGCCTGTCCAGGTAGGAGATCGATCGGATGCAGCACGAGCGGACGGACCCGGCCGCCTGGGAACCCGTCGACCCCGATGTCGACCTGCGCCACGACCGCCCGGTACGCCGTACCGGGGACACCGCTGTCCTGAGCGTCATCGCGGCCGGCGGTGCCATCGGGGCAGTGGCTCGGTATCTGGTCGGCCAAGCGTGGCCGACCACACCCGGCTCCTTCCCCTGGGCGACCCTGGTCATCAACGTCGTCGGCTGCGGCCTGATCGGGATCCTCATGGTCGTGGTCAGCGAGGTCCTGACCCGGCAACGGCTGATCCGCCCCTTTCTGGGCACCGGCGTACTCGGCGGGTTCACGACGTTCTCGACGTACGCGCTCGACATCCAGCAACTCATCGCCGGCCGGCATCCCGGAACGGCGCTCCTCTACCTCGCCGCCACGGTCGCCGGTGCCCTGATCGCCGTCTGGGCGACCGTCACCGCGACCCGAGCCCTGGTCGCCGGGAGAATCCGATGAGCGTTCTCCTCGTCATCGCCGGCGCCGTGATCGGAGCGCCGCTGCGCTACCTCACCGATCGCGCCGTCCAGAAGCGCCACGACTCCGCGTTCCCGTGGGGCACGATCTGCGTCAACGTCGTCGGCTCGCTGATCCTCGGCGTCGTGGCAGGCGCGAGTACGGCGTCCGCACTGCCGCATCAGGTCCAGCTCGTCGTGGGCACCGGGTTCTGCGGCGCGCTCACGACGTACTCGACCTTCTCCTACGAGACGTTGCGGCTCTACGAGGACGGCGGCCGGTTCCTCGCCGTCGCGAACGTGGCCGTCAGCATCGTCGCCGGTCTCGGCAGCGTCTTCCTCGGCGTCGCGATCAGTCAGGCCATCTGGCCCTAGTCAGGTTATAGTCAGGTCACAGTCAGGCCAGGGTCATCGTGACCGAGATCGTGTCGCCTTCCCCGATGCCCTCGGCCTTGCGGACGCGATCCTTGAGCGGCAGCACGTAGCCGCCGTCCTTCGGGAACAGCGACGTCGTCCATTCGGTGCCGCCGATCGTCGCGCGGACCGGCACCACACCCCAGCCGTAGGTGACCGCCGCGGCGACCTCCTGCAGTTCCGCAGCCTCGTCCTCCGGCACCGTGACGAAGTAGTACGGCGCCGGCCCACGCCACTCCCAGATCTCGCCCTCGAAGTGCAGCTCAAGAAGGTCCACGCGGCAGATGCTAGCCCCCATTCCGGACGTCTACCTTCCGGATCTGGTTGAGCGCGCTCAGGCTGACGGGTCGACGTACCAGGCGGGGAGCTGGACCGGGCGCAGGTCGGTGAGGTCGCCGGGGCGGCTCAGGGTGAGGACCGCTCGCTGGATCTCGGGCCGCGCGTTCAGGGCGTCCTCGACCGCGGTCAGCCGGACGGCGACGTCGGACTCGCGATCGTTGCCGGTGACATCGACCGCGGCGACCAGGAAGACCTTGTCCGCGCCGACCCACTCCATGTGCAGGAAGCTGACCCGCTCGATGGCGTCGTGCTCCAGCAGGGCGCGCAGGACCCGGTTGCGGCCCAAGGGCGAGACAGCCTCGCCGGTCAGGAAGTCCATGTTCCGGCTGATCAGGAACAGCGCGACACCGCCGAGCAGCAGACCGACCACGATCGATCCGATCGCGTCCCAGACCGGGTCGCCGGTGAGCTGGTGCAGCAGGATGGCCAGCGTCGCGATCACGATGCCGATCAGCGCCGACAGGTCCTCGACGAACACCGCACGCAGCGCCGGATTCGAGGTCAGCCGGACGTACCGCAGTGGCCGCAGCATCCGCTCGAACGCACCGGCCTTCGTCTGCCGCAGCGCCTGCGCGAACGAGATCCCCTCCAGCACGAACGAGATCCCGAGTACGGCGTACGCCCAGCCGTACGACGTACCGCCCTCGCCACCGTGCAGAGACTGGATGCCGTGCCAGACCGAGACCGCCGCACCGACGATGAACAGGCCGAAGGCGGCGAACATCGACCAGACGTAGCCGACCCGGCCGTACCCGAGCGGATGCGTCGCGTCGGCCGGCTTCGCGCCCCGGCGCTCGCCGATGAGCAGGAAGATCTCGTTCCCGGTGTCCGCCCAGGAGTGTGCGGCCTCCGCCAGCATCGCCGCCGACCCGGTGATCACAGCCACCACCGACTTGGCCGTCGCGATCAGCAGATTGGCCGTCAACGCCACCAGTACGGTGACGAAGCTCTCCCCGTTACCTGAAGCCGCAGCCTCCTGCCCGGAACTCACTCTCCGACCCTAGCCCGGCTTGTCCAGGAGCGGCGACAACCTGGCGACTGCGCGTGTGGTCAGCCCGCGCGGCCCTCGCTGTGCACCGACAGGATGTCGGTGATCGCGCGGTTGCACGGCGTCGGGATGCCGAGGGTGTTGCCTCGGGCAACCACATCCCCACTGAGCCACGGCACCTCGAGCCGGTTGCCGCGGTCGAGATCGTGGTGCATCGACGACGTCATGTCGGCGGGCACCGTGTCGATGAACGCGAGCCGTCCGTCGGCGAAGCCGGCCGGCAGCGGCACCCCCTGGGCTTGCGCGACCTGCACGACCTCGTCCATCACGTCGTGCAGGAAGGCGCGAGCCCGCGGGTGGCTGCGGATCGGGCCGATCGGCGTACGGGCGGAGGTCGTCGTACCGGACAGGCCGACCAGGAAGACGAACTTCTCCCAGATGGACTGCTCGATCTGACCGCTGATCTCGGCATCGATGCCACTGGCCACACAGGCGTCGTAGAACTCCTGCACCCGCGCCGAGGTGCTGCCGTCGTACTCACCGACGACCAGCTTCTGCAGCGGTCCGGAATGGCGGATGACACCGGGCTCGGCGATCGTGGCGGCGATGTAGGCGACGCCACCGATGACGTGCTCGGGGCCGAGAACGCTACGCAGGATGTCGTCCTTGACCACACCGTTCTGGAACGACACCACGCCGGTACGCTCGGTGAGCAGCGGCTCGATCAGCTTGGCCGATGCCTCGGTGTCCCACAGCTTCACGCCGAACAAGACCAGGTCGACCGGGTCCAGCTGCGCCGGATCGTCGGTGACCGCGACCGTGGGCAGTCGCGCATCGCCGAGTTGGCTCTCCAGGCGGAGGCCATGGGTGCGCAGCGCCTCGAGCTGGCGGCCCCTCGCGATGAACGCGACGTCATGCCCGGCCAGCGCCAGCCGGCCGCCGAAGTACCCGCCGATCCCTCCGGTCCCCATCACCGCGATCCGCATACAGCCTCCTCGTTGGACGCCCGTACAAGGTATCGCTCAGCCGGCGGCGGCCCCGAACCACCTCGGGAGGTGCCCCTGCAGATCCTCCTGAGCCTCACCGACCCACGCCACGTGGCCGTCCGGCCGCAGCAGCGCCGCGGGCACGTCCAGTTCCTCGCTGACGTCGACGACGTGGTCGACCCGATCCGCCCAGCCTGCCACCGACAGCCTGCCGGTCTGGTCGAGCAGGAGTCCGCGGCCCTCGTGCATCAGCTCGTAGAGGCGACCGCGCTTCAGCTCCACGTCCCGCAATCGGCGGCCGAGGAGTTCGTGACCCTCGCCGAAGTCGTAGCGGATCGCGATCGCGGTGTTCTTCTCGATCAGGTACCGGTTCACGTCCTCGAAGTCCATCAGCTCCCCCAGCAGCCGGCGTAGTGCCTGGGGACCCGGCTCGGTGGACAGCAGCTCCATCTGCGCGCGCGTGTTCACCAGTACGTCGGCCGCCACCGGATGCCGTTCGATCTGATAGCTGTCCAGCAGTCCCTCCGGTGCCCAGCCGTTGACCTCGGCGGCCAGTTTCCACCCGAGGTTGAAGGCGTCCTGGACGCCCATGTTGAGCCCCTGCCCGCCGATCGGCGGATGGACGTGCGCGGCGTCGCCGGCCAGCAGCACCCGACCGGACCGGTACCTCTCGGCCAGCCGGGTGCCGTCGCCGAAGCGGGACAGCCAGTTCGGTGAGTGCGCGCCGAAGTCGGAGCCGGCAGTCAGCCGCAACTGCTGCTTGAACTCCTCGATCGTCGGCGCCTCCGCACGGTCTTCGGACACCACCGGTGCGCCGGGAACAACGAACCGGAACACGGTGCCCCCGACGTGCATGGCACCGAACCGCAACTGGGTCTTGCGGACCTCCGTCCCCACCGCGGTGACCGTCTCCGGCGGAGCGGTCACCTCCATCTCGCCGAGCAGCGTGTCGACCCGGCTGGGTTCGCCCGGGAATCCGACGCCGAGCAGCTTGCGCACCGTACTGCGGCCGCCGTCGCAGCCGACCAGGTAGCGCGAGCGCAGTTGGGTGCCGTCGGCCAGATCGACGGTCACGCCGTCGTCGTCCTGGCTCAGCCCGACCAGCTCGGAGCCGAGCCGGATGTCGGCGCCCAGCTCGGCGGCACGTTCGGCCAGCAGGCGGTCGGTGATGGCCTGCGGGATGCCGAGCAGGTATCCGTGTGCGGTGTCCAGCCGCTCCGGCGCCGGCTTGTAGATGCCGGCGAAGCCGCCGACCGGGTACTTCGTGCCGAGCGCGAGGAACCTTTCCAGCAGACCACGCTGGTCCATCACCTCGATACTGCGTGCGTGCAGACCCAGCGAGCGGACGATCTTGGTCGGCTCCAGCGCCTTCTCCAGCACGACCACGTCCACACCGTGCAGCCGCAGCTCCGCGGCCAGCATCATGCCGACCGGCCCGCCACCGGCAACGATCACGTCGATCATGCAATCCCCCTGATTTCCGTAGGTTCTGCGTTCCGGTCGGCGATTCTCCAGCAGAACCCGGGGCTTGCGGCAAGTCCCCCGGTGCGTTATAGGTTGATAGTGGCAGGGAGTGCAAAATCTCCTTGCCTTTCCTTTTGCCCACCCCGAACGACGCCTGCCCCCACGCGGAGGCGACGTGGGGGCAGGCGACCGGTTTTCCGGTAAACAACTAGGTGAAGATGCTGACCCCACCCGGCCCGACCAGCAGGCCGATCACGATCAGCGCCGCGCCCCACAGCACCTGGCCGCGGAACAGGGAGACGATCCCGGAGATCACGAGGATCACCGCGATGATCCACAGAATGAGAACCATGGCCCTTCCCATCAGACGGGCCGGGCGAACACCCGGCAACTGAACTCCCCGTGCTCCGATCCGGTGCCCGCGCCCAACCCCGCACAAACGGTGGATCTCAGCCGGGCATGGTCGGCGGCCGGGCGGGTACTGGGCCTGACATGAAGCGCGGTGCGATTCTCGCCCGATTGATCGAGGCGATCACAGTGGCGCCCGCGCGCAGTCGTCCCGATGAGCTGGGGCGCACCTGTCGTGACCTGCTCGGCGCGGTCGGTACGTCGATCACGATCGAGAACTCGGCCACGAACCGCGTCACGCTGACCGCCACCGACTCGACAGCCGCGCGGCTCGAGGATCTGCAGGACGTCCTCGGCGAGGGGCCGGGCCATGCGGCCTACGGCGCCGGCGAGGCGGTCGCGGCGCACCTCGAGACCGACAGGCGGTGGCCGGAGTTCGTCCGCTCGGCGCTGGCCGCAGTCGGACCGCTGACCATCCGGTGCTTCCCGATCCGCCCGGGCGGACGCCCGTTCGGTGTGCTCAGCGCGTACGTCGCCAACGGCCGGACGTTCACGGAGAGTCCGCAGACCTCGCAGTTCGTCGCCGACGCACTCGGTGTCGCGCTGCTCAACGATCCACCCACCGGCGACGAACCCGACGACCGCAGCCCGTGGATGTCGCGCGCCGTCGTCCATCAGGCGACCGGGATGATCGCGGGCCATCTGGGCCTGGCCATCGACGATGCCTCGGCCCTCCTGCGTGCCCGCGCCTACGCCCGCGACGAGACACTGTCGCGGGTGGCCCGGCTCATCGTCAGTCGCCGACTGCAACTCGACGGCGATCGCTGACCGTCGCCCAGGGCAACGATCGGGTTCAGCGACCCAACGTTGTCCTCGGCAACTCGCCGTACTGCTCCCGGTAGGCGGCGGCGAAGCGACCCAGGTGGTGGAAGCCCCAGCGCGCCGCCACGGCTGTGACGGACAGCTTGGCCGGATCGCCGGCGAGGAGTTCGGTGCGGACCTCGGCCAGGCGCAACAGGCGCAGGTACGCCATCGGGGTGGTCCCGAGATGCCGCTGGAAGGCGGTCTGAACGGCACGCACAGTCACCCCGGCGGCCGCAGCGACGTCACCGACGGCGACGTCCTGATCGACACTGGACTCCAGGAAGGCGATCGCCCGCTGCACGGTCCGCGGATGCGCGTCAGGCCCGTCGGCCCGATCCTGCGCGATCAGCGCCGTGTTCGGGAACGCGGCCAGAACGCTCGAGGCGAGCAGGCGCGAGACCGAGGACTGCAGCAGCACCGACGTCCGTACTGTCGAGTCCGGCAGCACCTGATCGCCCAGATAGTTGATCGTGCTGACCAGGTGGCGGGCGGCCGCGGCCGAGTGCGGGCGATGGCCGAGCAGCCGGACCGGCCCACCGGTTCGGTTGTCAACGCCTGCGGTCCGGGTGAGCAGCGCGGGATCGAACATGGTGATGCTGTAGCGCGACCGGCAGACCTTGCCGACGTACGGGCGATCCGGCGGGGCGAACGAGACGACATCGCCCGGGCCGAAGGCGTCCTGCCAGCCATCGGTGGCGTGGTCCTGCACAGTGCCGGCCTCGACCACGCACAGGCAGATCTTGCCGAGCGGGTCGGCGTCGTACTTCATCTCGAAGCCGATGTCGAGCCGGTCGACACTGATCGAGCCCACCGCCTCGCGGGTGATCCGCGCGCTCACGTCGTCCGTGCCGCCGCCGATCCGCATCTTGGTGTACGCGCGGTTGAGGAACTCCTCGGTGCGCGCCAGATCGCGGCTCTCGAATGTGAGGGACTCCATGCACCCATCCTGCGAACAGTCCCCAGCGGCCGACTTCTTCAGCCGACCCCAAGGTACGCCAAGCGGCGCGATGCATCCATCTGGGCATTCGGGGCACAGGGAGGGGAGAGAGGTTGCTCAACGCTCGGGCGGTGGGAAGCCTCGAGGTCTGGACCCGTTCAGTGGCGCAGCGGGCCCAGACCGCACCAAACGGCTCGTTCCGACGGCACAATCCGGAGAACGCACCCTCCGACGGCCGGAGAACGACAATCCTGGCAGGGTCACTGAGTTGTTATCCCGCAGCGCGGCGGGATCGGTCATAGGACCGGCATGATGACCACGGGCGCTCACAGGCGGGCGTCCCTGGTGACCCCCAGGAGCTGTGACCATGATCGACCCGGACGCCAACGACGCGGCGATGGCTTTCGCCCGCCTGGCGGTCGAGTTGCACGACGCCTCGGGCGTGGACGAGACGGTCGACGCCGTCGTCCAGTTCGCCCTGCACGCACTCAACTGCACCTACGCCGGCGTGGCGCTGTACTCCCGTGGATCGCAGGCGGAGATCGCCGCGGTCACCGACCCGGTCGTCGCGGACGTGTACGACCTGCAGCTCACCTCCGAATGTGGGCCGCTGGTCACCGCGCTCCGTGAACGCACCACCGTGCTGATTCGTGACACCACCACCGACGACCGCTGGCCGGAGTGGGCTGCGAAGGTTGCCGCGCTCGGGGTGCGCAGCGTGCTCGACGTACCGATGGTGACTGGTGACGGCAGTCGCTCCACAGTCGGCGTACTCGGGCTTTACAGCCCGTCACCTGACGCGTTCAGTCCCGACGACGAGGCGATCGCCCACATCCTTGCGCGGCATGCCTCCGTCGCCCTCGCCTCCGCGCGGCACGAGGAATCGATGGCGCAGGCCGTCGATGCCCGCAAGCTTGTCGGCCAGGCCATGGGCATCCTGATGGAACGCTTCGACGTCGACGGCGACCGGGCCTTCGCCATCCTCAAGCGCTACTCCCAGGACACCAACACCAAACTCCGCGACGTCGCCCAGCAGTTGATCGACACCCGCGAACTCCCGTAGTACTCGACCTCGCATACGCGCAGGTGACGTGGGGTACCAGACCTGGAAACCACCGGACGATCGGGTAGCCATGACCCAGCCCTACCGGCGCGAGGACGAGAGCTCCGGCGAGCGACTCGACCGGCACTGGAACGAGTTGCTGCAGGAACTGCGGCTGGCCCAGACCGGCACGCAGATCCTGTTCGCGTTCCTGCTGAGCATCGCGTTCCAGAACGCCTTCCAGGCCGCCGACACCTTCACCCATCTCGTCTACGCCTGCACGCTGATCGCCTCGGCGCTCGCGGTCGCCCTGTTCCTCGCACCGATCTCGCTGCACCGCATCGTGTACCGGCAGGGGCTGCGCGATCGGCTGGTGACGATCGCCGACTACCTGCTGCGCGCCGGGCTGGTCTTCCTCGTCACGGCGGTCTGCGGTGGAGTGCTGCTCGCGCTGGACGTCGTCGTGTCCCGACCGGTCGCCATCGGCGTCGTGATCGCCGTACTGGTGTGGTTCCTGACCTTCTGGTTCGTGATCCCGGCGTACGTCCGGCAGACCCGCGAACCGGACGGCGTCTGAGCCGACGTCACTTGGCGTGTGGCGTGGTGAGTGACTCCTCGATGAGGTCGATCATGGCCGCGTGGCGTTTGGTCGCCGTGTCGGCCTGACCCAGGGCGATGATGTCGAGGAAGACGCGGCTGACGATGAGATCCGCGGCGGTCCGCACTCGATCCGGTTCGGCGACGACGTCCTCGGCGCCGCTGAGGATCTCCGCGACCGTGGTGGTGGCTTCGTCGAACAACTCTGCCGCGCGGTCGGCGATCTCGGGACGGGCCTGCGCCTCCCGGAAGACGATGATCCGCGCCGCGCGATTACGTTCCAGCTCCTCGGCCATGGACGACACGACGGCCCGCAACCGCCGGTGAACCGACCGGCCGCGTGCGGCGGTCCGGAGCACCTCACCTGGTGTCGGCCTCTCGTGCACGATGGCCAGCAGGAGATCCAGCTTGGTGGCGAAGTGGTAGAACACCAGGCCGGTCGGTACGCCGGCCTCGTGCGCGATCAGCGCTGTCGACGTCGCGTCGTACCCGCGCTCGGCGAACAGACGCTCGGCCGTCTCGATGATGGCCTCACGTTTGGAGGGGCGCCCGGAAGCGGCGGCGGTCATCATCAGGCCCGTCCCGGGGCGGGCTGGTGATCACCGTCCAGGTCCGCGGCCGCGTGGGCGGCACGACGGAAGGACTCGAACACGTACTTCGGGACCCGCAGACCTCGCCGGTGGGCCCAGAGCAACTCGTGCTCGACCCGCCCGACCTGATCGGCATAGTGCTGAAGATCCGCGTCGTCACCGGTGACGATGCCCAACGCGCGAATCGCCTTGCCGAACTCCAGCCGCTGCTGCTTGTTCTCGGCACCGACCGGGCCGAACGTCGTGCGCCGCAGCGTGCGCACCAGCCACTTCTGCCAGCCGCCCAACTGCGACCAGAGACCACGGGCGGCGATCTGGTAGTACGCGAAGTGCCCAGGCTCCTGGCGGCGGATCGGTGCGACCACGGTTCTCGCGACGGCCCGCTCCCCCAGCTCGAGCATGCCGGCGTGAAGCTTGTTGTAGGCAAGCACCGCCGATCGCTCGGTGGCCAGCCCGGTCAGGTAGTACAGCATCCGGCTGACGTCCTGTACGGCACCCACCCGGCCGAGCGCCCCGAGCAGCTTGAGCCGGAACGACACATCGGTCAGGTTGGGTGTGGTGGGCTCGAGACCGGCCAGGACCTGGAGACGGTCGAGGATCAGGCCGTGGTGCGTCTCCTGCGGCATCCATACGTCTGCGTAGAAATGCTGGTCGACCTCGGGTGGGTCGGGAAGCAGGATGTTGAGCTCGAGAACATTCCGTTCGACCTCGAGCTCGACCCGCGACATGTAGGCCAGGACTGACCCGAACCGCTCGGCGAGCAGGCCGGGCCGCTTCATCGTGTAGTCGACACTGTCGAGCGGGATCGGTGGGTGTTCCTCCCCCAGCCGGTCGACATGGTCGGCCAGCCTCGACTCCTCCCGCCGGGCCTTTCTCCGGCGAGACAAAGACACATCCGCAAGCGCCATGGTCGGCACCTCACTCCATCGACAGGAATGCCCCAAATGCAGCACTGTCGAGCCTAGCAAGATAACTGACTGATCAGTCAGTCAGATCCCTGTGACCTCGCTGACACGTCAGGACACATCAATCGGCGGCCAATACACCACCCGCCAGAGCAGGCCTTTGCCGGGGCCGCGGTGACGTGATCCGCCGGCGGCTGCCTAGCGTGGCCCCATGGCGATCGAACAGCAGGCCCACGTGCGGATAGCCCGTCCCAGCAGGGATCTGACCACCGTCGAGCGGTTCTGGGTCGACGGTCTCGGGCTCAGTGTGATCTACCGGAAGTCCGAGGACGGCCACCATCTCCTGATGGTCGGCTGGCCCGAGGCGGGCTGGCATCTCGAACTGGTGCAGATCGACGGCGATCCGGTGCAACCGCAGCCGACCGAGGAGGACCTCCTGGTCGTCTACCTGGACGGTCCGGTGCCGGACGAACTGGTCGCACGCCTGGTCGCGGCCGGCGGCCGGGTGGTTCCGTCGCGCAACCCGTACTGGGACACCTGGGGCGTCACGATCGCCGATCCGGACTCGTACCGCCTGGTCCTGTGTACCCGGGGCTGGAGTAATCACTGAGCGGTGCTGGATGCGGGGTCGTCGTCGGGCGGGCGGGTCGAGGGGACTTGCAGGACCTCGATGATGTTGATGCCGAGCATGTCGAGGTGGTTGAGGATGCCGGCCAGCGCCGCCTGATCGTCGAGGTGCCCGTGCAGGACTGTCTGCGCCGGCTCGGAATCGGCGGTCATCGAGGGAAAGGCGTCGGTCAGGTCGCGCGACAGTTCGCCCTTGACCCTGATGACGTAATGGCCCATGGCAAGCCCCCTTTCGCGCCCCGTCACCACGACTCTGCTGCGGGCCGGGGCCTTCGGCCTCCCCCGGACAGGGGGAGACCGAACGCGGCCCGGCGTCCGGTAGCCCCGATTCGTGGCGGCAACTCGCATCCCGGTGCGCTGTGTGCTGACGGGATCACTGACGGGCGCGAGGATCACCTGGATCGGGTGACCTCGGCCGCCGAAGTGACGCCAGAGCCGGATGGTGTGGGGAGCGGTACGTCGTGCGCATGCTGTGGAAATGACGGCCCGCGCCTGGAGACGATCCCTGCCGCCACTGCTGTTCGCCTTCCTCACCGTGACGATGCTCTGGCTGCCGGACTCAGCAGCAGCCGGCACCACCGCCTCGCCGGACGACCCCGCCGCGCAAGCACTGGCCGAGCGCTACTCCCCCGTCGTCAAACTGCAGGAAGCGTCGCCGAGGTGCGAGGACGGCGAGCAGTTCCAGCCGACCGACGTCGAGGCCGTGCTCGGCGATCAACAGGTCGCGCTGCGCGGCCCGTGGCGACCGCCGGACCTGGTCAAGACGCAGCCGAGAGGCAAGGACATCAGCCCGGGGTTCCCGGGGCACTTCCTCGACTTCCCGGGTGATCCGCTGCGTCCGGGCTGCACCTACGCAGAGTGGTCGGCGCTGATCAACGCGGTCCACCCGGCCACTGTCTATGCTCATGTCGTCGCGGATCCGGCGTTCCCCGGCAAGCTCTCGCTGGAGTACTGGTTCTTCTACGTTTTCAACGACTACAACAACACCCACGAAGGCGACTGGGAATCGATCCAGCTCATCTTCGACGCGGCGAGCCCCGCGGCCGCGCTGACCACGGAGCCGACGGCGGTCGGATTCAGCCAGCACGGAGGCGCCGAGCGAGCCCGATGGGGCGACGCCAAGCTCGAGGTCGTCGACGGAACCCATCCGGTCGTCTACCCGGCGGCCGGTTCACATGCCAACAAGTACGGCCAACGCTTGTACCTCGGTCGTGGCTCGGAAGGACTGGGTTGCGACGACACCACCCGGCCTCAGGCCGCGATCCGTCCGCGGGTCGCCTATGTACCGCTGACCCGCGCGGACTACCTGCAGGAGTTCCCCTGGCTTGGATTCGAAGGCCGATGGGGCGAACGGCAGCGCTCGTTCTTCGACGGGCCGACCGGCCCGAACATGAAAACGTCGTGGCTCACACCGATCCAGGACGCCGAGGAGACCTGGCGGGACGACAGCGGTACGGTGCCGGCCGGCACGTTGCTCGGTCCGAGCAGCACGGGTGCCTTCTGCGCCGCGGTCGCCACCGGATCCAATCTGGTCCGCGAGACCCTCGACCGGCCCTGGCTGCTGGGCCTGGTACTCGCCGCACTCATCGGGCTGATCTGGTTCGCGGCGAGCCGTACGCGGTGGACCGATGCTGCCCCGCTGCCCGCCAGACGACGGCGGGCCTGGGGTCAGACAGTGGTCGCCGCGCTGCGCCTGTTGCGGCACCGGCCGGGCCTGTTCGCGGGGTTCGCGACAGCGTTCATCGTCCTGAGTCTGGCGACTCTGACTCTCGCCAGGTTCCAGGTGGCCAGGCGCGACGCACCCACCGACCTCGGCGCGCCGACCGACAACGCCCCGGGCTTCTGGGCCTCCTTGACCACCTTGGCCGTCACGATCCTCACGATCGCGGCGTACGTCGTACTGCTCGCGGCCGTCACGAGGATGCTCGACCAGCTGGATCGAGGCGAGTCCGTCACCGCGATGGGAGTGCTGCGCGATGTCTTCTCGCGCCGGCGGCCACTGACCCGGGTGGCCCTGCAGTACTTCGTCGTACTCGCGGTACTCGCCTTCTTCGTGGCGACGATCCCGGTGGCCGTCTACTACGCGGCGAGCCGAGCGTTCGCGATACCGGTCGTGGTGGCGGAGCACTGCTCCGGAGGTACGGCGCTGAGACGCAGCCGGAGGCTCGTCCGCGGCCATTGGTGGCGGACCGCCGTACCGCTCGCGATCATCATCGGGCTGGGACTGGCCGTCGGACCGATCGCCGGGATCGTCCTGCTCCTGGCCACCGATCTGTCGCCCGTCCTGATCAACGTCGTCTCATCGCTGCTCTTCGCACTCGCGATGCCACTCACCGGATCGGCCGTCGCCTACCTGTACTTCGACCGTGCCACATCCGTACCGGCTTCACCTGGATCGGGTGACATGTCCGGCGCCCAGCGAACCTATTCTCGGGTGGGCGACGGGAGCGTCGAGCACGACGTGCCATCGGTGCGCTCCGACTCCTGAGTGGGCCAGAGGAGGTCCAGATGGTCCAGGCCGACAACGGACAGCCCGGTCCGGCAGCCACACCACCGGACGGCCGGGGTCGCTTCCGGCTCACTCGCGGACTGTCCCTGGCGATCCTGGGTGGCGCCGTCGTGGGCGCGTTGATCACCTCCCTCATCTTCGTGCTCGTGGATCGCGACGGAGGATCCGCCAACGCCTCGTCCTCCGCCTCGACCGACGCCAGTACGGCGATGTGCGCGGCGATCCCGGTGGCGAACCAGATCCTGCCGTCGATCGTGACGATCTCGGCCAGCAGCGGCGCCTCGGCCGGCACCGGTTCGGGGCAGATCTTCAAGGACGGCGGTTACATTCTCACCAACGACCACGTCATCTCGGTCGCGGCCAACGGCGGCAAGGTGGCCGTCCAGTACAGCGACGGCACGAGTTCGGACGCCACGATCGTCGGCCGTGATCCCAGCACCGACCTTGCGGTGCTCAAGGCCGCGGATGCCGCGAAGGATCGCCCAGTGATCGAATTCGGTTCGTCCGCTGAGCTGCAGGTCGGACAACCTGTCGTCGCCCTGGGCGCTCCGCTCGGACTCGCGAGCACGGTCACGTCCGGCATCGTCAGTGCGCTGGATCGCTATGTACCGGTGCCAGGCGACGGGGTGACCCATCACCTGATCGGCGCGATCCAAACCGACGCGGCGATCAACCCCGGCAACAGCGGCGGTGCGCTGGTGGACTGCTCCGGCCGTCTGGTCGGAGTGAACGCCGCGATCGCCACGGTCCCGAACGCGTCCGGCGTCGCCGGCGGCGGAAGCGTCGGCCTCGGCTTCGCGATCCCGGTGGACCTGGCGAGCCCGATCGCCGACGAACTCGTCCGTACCGGGGAGCCTGGACATCCGACGACCGGGCTACAGGTCCAGGAGATCCCGCCTGCCCTCGCGAATGCGTCGGGCAACCCGGCTGGTCTCTTCGTCGTCTCGGTCGACCCCGGAGGCCCGGGTGTGAAGGCCGGTCTCAAGGCAGGCGACATCATCACGAAGATCGACGGCCAGCCGGCCCAGAGCAGCGAACAGATCGTCGTCGCGACGCTGACCCGCAAGGTCGGCGACACCATCGAGCTGACCTACTCCAGAGCAGGTCAGACGGCCACCACCACGCTGACGCTCGCCGCGCCCTGAGCCCTTACGACACGTCGGCGGCCGGTGGGACCGGTTGTGAGGCCAGCAGATCGAGGCCGAGGTGACGGGACAGGAAGCGTGCGGTCCATTGGCCTTTGACGCTGTTGCCCGCGTGGTCCAACCGCGGCGCGAAGGTGCCCAGCGCGCCCTTGCCCGGCGAAACGGTCACGATGCCGCCGCCGATCCCGCTCTTGCCAGGAACGCCGACGTCGAGCAGCCAGTCACCAGAGGTCTCGTACAACCCCGCGATCGTCATCACGGCCAGCGTCACCCGGGCGATGTCAGGGTCGATGACCCGTACGCCGGTTGTTGGGCACACGCCGCCGTCCGCCAGCGTGGCCCCCATCACCGCGAGATCCACTGCGGTGACCGCCAGACTGCTCTGCCTGGTGTAGAGCACGGTCGCCTCGACCGCATCGCCGACCAGGCCGCCATCGCTGCGGAGCAACTCGGCGAGGGCACGATTGCGATGGTTCGTCTGCAGCGCGGACTCGAGCACCTCCGTGTCCAGGGCGAGCTCATGACCCGCGAACTGGGACAGGCCGTCGACGATGAACCTCCAGCGGTCCTCCAGCGACGTACCCGGCGTCAGACTCGTGGTCGCGATCGCCCCGGGGTTGACCATCGGATTGGTGCGTCCAGCCGGGGGCTGTTCCACCGCCTGCACCGAGTTGAACGGCAGACCGGTCGCGTTGACGCCGACCAGGTTGCGCACTGCGTCGACACCGATCGCCTGACTGACCAGCGCGAACACGAACGGCTTCGCGACGCTCATGATGGTGAACGGGCTCCGCGAGTCGCCCGCCTCGGCCAACCGGCCGTCGCTGGCCGCGACACATAGGCCGAACGCATCCGGGTCGACCCGGGCCAGCGCCGGGTACACGTCCGACACCGCACCGTCGCCGATCCCGCGGCCCAGCTCGTACGCCGCTTGGACCAGTTCGACGACCGCGACCGTTCCGGGCAGCCCGCCGGTGGATACGTACCTGTCGTCGGCCGGCATGTCAGAACGGCCAGACCAGCGGGATGATCACGAGAGCCGTCAGCAACCACCACAGCATCACCGGGAGGCCGAGCCTCCAGTAGTCGCCGAAGCGGTACCCCGCCGGATTCATGATCATCATGTTCGCGGGAGTCGAGATCGGGGTCAACAGCGCCGCGGCACCGGCGACGGCGGTGAGCATCAGGACCGGCTGCACCGAGGTTCCGGTTCCCTGGGCGGCCGCGACCGCGATCGGTGCGACGATCAGTACGGTCGCGGTGTTACTGACGACCTGGCCGAGCGTGGCCGTGAGGACGAAGAGTGCCAGCAGCAACAAATACGGGCGGCCGGGCCCGACGGCGTCGATGATCACGTCGGCGATCCGGTCGGCGCCGCCGCTGGTCTGAATCGCTGTGGACAAAGGGATCAGCGCGCCGATCAGTACGACGATCTGCCACGAGATCGCACGGTACGCCTGCCGCGGCCCGACCACCCTGGTCGCCACCATCGCCGTGGCAGCTAACAGCCCGGCCAAGGCGGGCGGGACCACACCGGTGGCGAGGAGAACGACCATGCCGGCAAGGATCGCGACGGCGATCGACGCCTTCGAACCCCACGGCACGGCCTGGCGCCGGACGAGATCCGGCGAGTCCACGAGCAGGACATCGCGGTCCCTGGTCAGCTCGTCCAAGGCGGCCCAGGTGCCGTGCACCAGAAGCGCGTCCCCTTCGGCGAGCTCGGTGGGCTGGTTGCCCCGGTCCTTGGCCATCCGTTGCACCGCGATGATCACCAGGTCGTGCGCCCGGTGCATCCCCGGGAAGACCGTCTCCCCGACCAGTGACGACCGCGGCGGGATGACGACCTCGACCACCCCGGCCTCCCCCGTCAGGAGATCGTCGACCGGCGTCGGCGCCATACACACCGCGAGCAGGGAGTCGATCGTCAGGCTGCCCACCTCTTCCGAGGGACCGGTCACCACGAGTACGTCGCCAACAGCAAGAGCGTCGCGCACCCGGGACACTCCGTTCCCGTCCTGGGCTCCGACGATCTGCACACCCGGGTACGGCGTGAGGTCGACGTCGGCCACGCCACGGCCCAGCAACGGCGAGAGTTCGCGGACGCGCAGCCGGTAGAAGCCGTCAGTCAGGGCGTAGTGCAGATCCAGCGTGTGCGCATGCCCGGCCAGGTCGGCCGGCGGGTGCGCCGGGCGTGCGGCCGGGAGCAACCGCGGGCCGAGGAACACCGAGATGGCGATCGTCCCGATGACAAGCGGTACGCCGACGACCGCGAAGGAGAAGAACGGAAAGGCGCCCGCACCGGCATCGCTCGACGCTTCGGACACGATGATGTTGACCGGCGTACCCGTCAGCATCAGCAAGGATCCCGCGCTGCCGGCGAAGGTGAGCGGCATCAGCATCCGCGACGGCGGCTCCCCGATCCGTACGGCGAGCATGACGACCAGCGGAAGCAGCGCCGCGACCGCACCGTTCAACGTGATCAAGGCCGTCAGCAGCGCACACAATGCGGTCACGGCGACGAGCAGTCGGGTCCGCTGCGTTCCGGCGTACTTCACGATCGTCTGACCGGCCCAGGTGGTGACACCGGTCGAGTCGATGCCCTCGCTCACCACGAACAGTGAGGCGATGAAGATGACGACCGGATCCCCGAAGCCCGCGATGATGCCGGGGAAGTCGAGGACTCCGGTCGCCCACAGCGACAGCGCGGTCAGGACCGCCACCAGGTCGACCGGCAGCCGGTTCCATACGAACACGGCGACGGTGAGCCCGAGGATGATCAGGCTGATCGTGCCGTCATCCATTGCGCTCGTACCGCCCTAGCCGAGGTGGACCGGGGCGGACGGCCCCCAGGGAATGCCGAGGACGTACCAGAGCACGTAGAACAGCGTCCAGGTGACCAGGACGATGAAGGTGTACGGCAGCATCATCGACACCACCGTGCCGATACCGGCCTTCTTCCGGTACTTCTGGCAGACGAGCACGATGAACGGCAGGTAGACCATCAGCGGCGTGATGACGTTGACCGGTCCGTCTCCGACCCGGTACGCCGCGATCACCGTCTGCGGCGCGATGCCGAGGCGGTAGAACAGCGGGATGAAGATCGGCGCCAGGATCGCCCACTTGGGGATCACGCCGGGCATGATCAGGTCGATGACCAGCACCAGCAGGATGAAGCCGATCAACAGCGGCAACGCCCCGATGTCGGCACGCTCGAGCAGGTCGGCCAGGCCGGTCGCGGCCAGCGTCGACATGTTCGAGTAGTTGAAGTAGGCAATGAACTGCGCGATCAGCAGCATCAGGAAGATCAGCCCGCCGAGGCCGTTGAACGTCTTGACGATCGCGTTGATGATGTTCGTGCTGCCGGTCAGCGACTTCGAGCCCCGGCCGTAGCCGAGCCCGGCGGCCAGGAACAGCATCGAGATGATGAACAGCAGGCTGCTCATGAACGGCGACGACCCGAAGATCTCGCCGGTGTCGGGGTTGCGCAGCGGAGCACCCGGGATGAAGGTCAGCAGCGAGACGATGGCCACGGCCACCAGCAGGTAGTACCCCGACCACCGCAGTCCGCGCGATTCCAGCGCCATCTCGTCGTCGCTGGGCTGGTGGTCGACCGGCGCGTCGACCGGCGCCTCCGAAGCGTCGTACCTGCCGAGCCTGGGCTCGATCAGGCGCTCGGTGACGATGGTCATGACGATCGCGCAGAAGATCGTCGAGGCGATGCTGAAGAAGTAGTTCTGGGTGACGTTGAGATGTACGTCGGGCGCGACCAGCGCGATCGTCTCGTTGGTCACCTCGGTGATGATGCCGTCGGCCGGTGTGATCAGGATGTTGACGAAGAACGCGGCGCTGACACCGGCGTACGCCGCGGCGATGCCGGCCAGCGGATGTCGCCCGAGCGAGACGAACGCGGCCGCGCCGAGCGGGACGAGCACGAGGTAGCCCGCATCGGAGGCGACGCTGGAGATGCCGCCGAGCAGGACGATGATGAACGTGATCACGCCCTTCGGCGCCACCTTGACCATCTTGCGGATCAGCGCGGCGATCAGCCCGGCCTCCTCGGCCACGCCGACGCCGATCATCGCGACCAGGATCACCGCGACGACGCCGAAGTCGTTGAAGTTCTGGACGGCGGTCGTGAAGATGAAGCGGATGCCGTCACCGTCCAGCAGGCTCTCGGCGGTGATCTTCTCGGTGTGCAACTCGTAGTCGGGTATGGCCGGCGCCGGCGGCGTGTCCGAGCCGGCGACGCTCGACCCGGCCTCGTACTCGGGCATGACCTGCGCGGTCTGGGGCTCGGCGACCTCGGTGGTGACGCTCGCCCCGGTCCAGGCCAGGACCTGCGACAGCACGATCACGATGAAGATCAGGGCGAGGAAGATGATGGCCGGGTGCGGGACCTTGTTGCCGGCCCGTTCGATGCCGTCGAGAACTTTCTGCATCGTCCCCTTCTTGGCGGGCGCCTCCTCGACCGCGCTCATCGCTGCGCCGCCTGACGGCTGTCGCCGGTGGGGGTGGCGAACGCGCGGGCGAACTCGATCAGCAACTTGGTGCCGAATCCGCTCGCGCCCTTGTTCCGCCAGGATCTCGGCGCCGGCAGCTGAGCCGTCCCGGCGATGTCGACGTGCGCCCACGGCTTGCCGTCGACGAACTCCTCGAGGAACAGTCCCGCGGTGATCGAACCGGCGTTGATCCCGCCCATGTTGGTGAGATCGGCGATCGACGAGTCGAGTTGCGACCGGTAGGACCGATGCAGCGGAAGCTCCCACACCGGCTCGTCGGCGAGCTCACCCGCACTCCGCAGCTGCTCCACCACGGCCGAGTTGTTGCCCATGACACCGGCTATCTCGACGCCGAACGTCCGCAGGCAGGCACCGGTCAGCGTGGCGATGTCGACGATGGCGTCGACGGGTTCCTCGGTCGCCAGTGCCAGCGCGTCGGCCATCACCAGACGGCCTTCGGCGTCGGTGTTCAGTACCTCGACCGTCGTACCGTTGCGCATCCGGAGCACATCACCGAGCTTCATCGCGGATCCCGACGGCATGTTGTCGGTGCACATGAGGTAGCCGGTCACTGCCGTCGTACAGCCCAGGGCCTGCAAGGCGGTCATGGAGGCGAGCACGGCCGCGGCTCCGGTCATGTCGTTCTTCATCTGCGCGTGCGACTCGTCGCTCGGCTTGAGGCTGATCCCCCCGGAGTCGTACATGATCCCCTTGCCGACAAGGGCGATCCGGCCGGTGGGCTCGGCGGGCTCATAGCGCAGGCGGATCATCCGGGGTGGCTCGACACTGCCACGGTTGACGCCGAGCAGCCCGCCGCAACCCATCTCGATCAGCTGGTCCTTGTCGAAGACCTCCACCTGCAGGCCGGTCCGCGCACCGACCTCGACCGCGACCTCAGCCATCCGGACAGCAGACAGTGTCGTCGCCGGGCAGTTGGCAAGATCGCGGCCGAGGCAGCACGCCTCGGCGATGATGCGGCCGCGCTCGACTCCGGCAGCGACTTCCGCGGCGTCCTCGTCGGAGGCGACGACCAGGAGCGATTCGAGCTGAGGGGTGTCCGCACCCTGGCCGACGAAGTACCGCCAGCGCGCCAGCAGCACGCCTTCGGTCACCGCCTGGGCGAAGTCGCCGGCCGAAAGACCGGTCGCCCGGGACGGAACCTCGATCGCGAGGCGCTTGTGCCACGGCACCGCGCGGGCGAACTCGGCCGCCAGATCACGCGCGAGCGTGACGTCGACGTGATCCGGTACGCCGGTCCCGACGGCAACCCGGACAGGACCACTTGACCGGGTCTGGACCAGGGTCTGGCCGCGCGTGCCGCTGAAGCCGGCCGAAGCCAGCCCGGCCGCGTCGGTGCCGAGCTCGTCCGGCGGCTCGGTGCCAGAGGCAACTGGTACCGCGAGCGCGTCCGCTTCCTGCTCTGCCTGCTTCAGGGAGCCGACGGTGACCGGTATCCGGTGCCGGGTCGAAGGGATTGGGTCGAAGTCGTCCGGGGTGGCGTTCACGAAATCTCCTCTGACACCTGATCAGGACTGCAGGGCCAGCGTGCCCCACAAAGCGCCGCTGGGCGCCGCGGGCCCGGTCAGGCTCATCGACTGCTGGATCCGAACCTTGCCCTTGGCATCCTTGTAGGCATAGGCGGCATCCTCCCGCTGCAACAGCTGCTGCTTGGCCAGTTCCTCGGTCAGTTGGACGACACGCTCGGCGTCCTCGCGGCTGTCCAGTCCGAGCACCACCAGATGGGTCATGAGGAACTCCTCCATGGGGCGACTGGCGCGTCGGGGTCGCGCGCTGGAGGCAATCCCATCAACCGGGCGTGGCGGCGACCTCCTCCTATTCGGGTGATTTGCCGCCGGCCCGGCTGAGGAAGTCCGACAGCGGGCCGGGGAGCTCCGCGGGCCGCTCGCCCCAGTCGTAGACGACCGCGGTCCCGGCGATCAGGTCGTGCAAGCCGCGATGCTCGCGCTGGAACACGATCAGGACGAGCCCCAGTCCGGCCGCCAGCACGCTCAGGACGGACGCGCACACCCGCAGGAAGGCCCGGCCGGGTCCGATCGTCCCGCCGTCGGACCGCACCACCCGGAGTCCGACGATCCCCTGCCCCGGCGTCCGTGCGGCGACCGCGAGGAACCCGAACGCGTAGGAGAACGCCAGGACTGCGAGCGCGATCGTCGCCCCCGTCGACTCGCGCCGTACCGACACTCCCCAGAAGGCAGTGGTCAGCAGATCGAGGCCCGCGAAGCCGATCGTGAACGACGTGAAGACGATCAGTACGTCGAGTACGGCGGCCGCGAGCCTGCTCACGGCGCCGGCGTAGTGACCCGTGACGGTCATACGCTCGTTCATTCCCGCACCTCGAGCAGGCGTGGGGTCGTCGGCTGCGATCCGATGTCTCTGCGCAGCAAACGGTTCACGACCCGGTCGAGTACGGCGTCCAGCCCGGCGAGTTGCCGGCGGATGAGATCGAGCAGTGAGCCGGCCAACTGGGTCTGGCTCTCGACCACGAGACCGGGTACGCCGGACCGGCGTACGAGGGCCTCGACATCGACCGACCGGAGCAGTTCGTCGAGGTCGACGCCGGCCAGCAGGCGCTGCACGTCGAGCCGCCCGGCCAGCCTGTCGACATCGATCCGGTCGATCAGCCGATCTGGGTCGATGCGGTCCAGGAGGTGGTTGACGTCGACGCGTTCGAGCACGCGGTTCAGATCCAGGCGGTCGAGCACATGGTTCAGGTCCACGCGGTCCAGGATGCGGTTCACATCGATGCGGTCGACCAGGGCGTCGACGTCGATGTGGTCGAGGATCAGGTCCGGCGGAACGGTCTCGACGACCCGGCCCGTGACCTTGCCGGCGAGCCGCCCGAGCGCTGCGACAGGGCGCGGCGTCGTCACCGTGGTCCGGTCCCGCAGCCGCTGTGACGCATCCCGGTGTCCGCCTGTCTGCTCCGCCTGCCAACACCTTCGTCCGCCGCCGAGGCCCTCGGATCACCTGATCCGGGGGATGAATCCAACGCCCTAGTTCGACTGCTGCGTCAGGCCGACGGTGCGGGCGACTCGCAGGGCCGCGGATCGTTTCTCCACGCCCAGCTTGCGATACAGCGACATCAGGTGGGTCTTGACGGTGTTCTCGGTGATGAACAGGGCACGGGCGATCTCGGTGTAGGAGTTCCCGAGCGCGAGCTGGTCGAGTACGTCGGCCTCCCGCGGCGTCAGCCGGATCCGGGCACCGTCGATCACCGCGTCCAGGCGGCGGGGTGGCGGTACCTGCGCGTCCGGCCGGACCCGCGCCAGGAGCGACGTACCGCCGACCTCGCTCCAGGCGGCCCGGTAGGACGACAGCTGCTCGAGCGTGGCGGCGGCGAACGGATGGGGGTTGGGCCCGGCGACATGCCTGTGCAACCGGTCGAGGAAGTCCGGTTCGCGGCCGACCGGGGTGAGCGCGTACAGCATCCGCTGCGGCGTGGCCCGGTTCAGCGTGTCCACCAGCGCGGCGTCGGCGGCGGCCTCGTCGCCCATTCGCGCCAGCAGGACGGTCCGGAACGAGGCGGCCGCAGAAGCCAGCGGAGGGTAGACGTCCGGCCGGTTGAGGGCCTCGTCGACCAGCTTCAGCGTGGTCTGGACGTCACCGCGGACGATCGAGGTGATGGCCCGGATCAGGTCGGCCTCGGACGTGTTGCCGGTCCGGTCGAGTACGTCGCACTGCGTCTCGGCACCGGTGTGGTCCCCGACCATGGTCGCCATCCGGAACCGCAGCAGGGCCAGATCCCGCGACAGGAACGACGGCAGCGGCCCGGCTGACGCAGGATCGGTGGTGAGCTCTGTCAGCGCCTCCTCGAGCCGGCCCGCCTCGAGGAGAAGCACCGCTCGCAGGATGGCGCGCAGCCCCGAGACCACCGTGTCGGAGCCGGCCACGTCCGTCGCCACCACCAGCTCGTGCTGGCGCCACGCGCTGTCCAGGTCCAGATGACCCAGCGCCGCGAAGCCCAGTACGACGTGCGCGCGGACGGCGTACTCCTGGGGAAGCCCCTGCTCGCCGGCCGCGTCGAGGGCGGCCTGTGCCGAGCCGGCCGCGTTCTCCACCTGGCCGCGCGCGTACTGCACGACGGCCCGGTGAGCCAGTCCCCCGCCGATCAGCCGCCGATGGCCGGCCATCCGCGCGGTGACGAGTGCCTCGTCCAGGTGGCTGAGCGCGGCGTCCAGCTCGTCCGCCCACGTCTCCGCCGCCGCGAGCTCGATCAGCAACCAGGCCAGCCGCTCAGGTCCGAGTACGGCGCGCGGCCGGCCATAGGCGTCCGTGGGATCGAGCGCCAGCAGGGTTCTCGCCCGTCCGATCGCGGCGTGGACGTCGTGCCAGCCGTAGCGCGATTCCCACAACCGCAGCAGTACGGCGTCCGCCTCCAACGCGTTGTCGTCCGGTGTCACCGGCTGCGGGTCTGCCGCGCACGCGAGGTCGTCCGCCGATGCCGCATCCATGATCGCGCCGGTCACGTCGCCAGTGGCACGCCGCAGCAGCCCACGGACGCCGATGAGGTGCGGATGCTGCTCGACATAGCCTTCCGGAAGGCTCTCGAAGCCGTCCGCGACGAGGCTCAGGTCGCCGGCCGCCAGGATCGCCGGCCCATGACCGAGCAGGATGCGGGCGACCAGCGCCGGGTCAGCGGCGCCGAGCGCGGCGCGCAGGGCGCTGCCGCCATCGCCGCGGTTCTCGTAGTACAGCGCCGACCGATGCTGCGCCGCGGTGACGATCTGTGCGTTCTCGCTGTGGCCGGCCACCCGCCGCCGGAGCAACTCGACGAGGAGCGGGTGGAACCGGTAGAGCGGCTCGCTGCCCGGATCGTCGGCGTACGCGGTGATCAGCAGTCCGCTGCCGGCGAGATCCCCCAGCATCGCGCCGGCGTCCGCATCGCCGCTCAGCATGGCCGCCTGGTGTCCGGTCACCGACGCGGCCCCGAACGTGCTCAGGAGGACTGCCTGGACCCGCTCGTCGAGGGTGCTCAACGTTTCACCCAGGAGCAGATCGAGCACCGGCTGCTGGTTGGCGAAGGACCACCCGGTGTCCCCGGAGGCGGCGAGCGTTCGCGCCGCGAGCACCAGGGCGGCAGCCCAGCCCGCTGTCCGCTCCTGGAACAGCTGGACGTCCGCGGCGGTGGCGTTCGAGGCATGGGCCTGGACGAGCTCGGTGGCCTCGGCGTCGGTGAAGCGCAGATCCCGTGACCGCAAGGTCAGTGCCATCCCGCGCAGTTCGAGCTCGGACACCGGCAGCGGCAGGTCGTACCGGCTGGCCAGCAAAAGCCGGACGGCGTGCGGCGACTTCTTCAGGATCTGGGCCAGGCCGGTAACCGTTGCCGCAGGCAGCAAATGGGCGTCGTCGATGACGATCGGATCCGGCGGTGTCGCCACGTCGGGACCGGCCAGATGCTCGAGGGCTCCGGCGAGCGCGTCCGGCGCCTGCCCGGGCACCCACAGCACCGACTGGCCCGACCGCCTGCGGCGCGCCACCCAGTCCGACAGCAGCACCGTCTTGCCGGTACCGGCCGGCGCGATCAGCATCGTCAGCGGCGACCGTACGCCGAGATCGAGGGCAGAATGCAACCGCTCGCGGGCCACCAGAGTCAACGGTGGCCGCGGGATGCGACCCGACGCCGAGGGCTGGGACTGCTGCTGCACTCGGTCGGGCTTCAGGCTCGTCACACGCGTCGCCCCTCCCCCTGGCTGGGCGGCTCTGCAGTTGGACTGTTCGATCCTGCGTTCCCAAAAACCGAGACTAACCGGTCTACGGCGATTCCGGCAGATGCTGAGCACGGCATGTCGTCCGGTTTCTGGACGCACGCAAGCGTTTGCATCGCTCGCCCGCGCGCCGGTGGACCTCAGGCGCGAGGAACTTTCGCCCCGATCCATACCGCCACTGCTATGAGCGCGCCGATTCCGACCAGCCATCCCCACAGGCCCTCGGAGACGGGGCCGAGCCGTCCCAGCCCGAAGCCGCCCGGGTTGTGCTGCTGCTGGAGGCTGACGACGTACGCGATGATGGCCCGCTTGTCCTCGGGGAGGAGCACCGCGTCGGAGAAGACCGGCATCTGTTGCGGGCCGGTCAGCATCGCCTGGTAGAGGTTCTTGGGTGACGTCTCCATCAACGACGGCGCGTACTTGCCGTTCGGCAGCGCGCCACCGCTGCCGGCGAAGTTGTGACAGGCCGTGCAGTTGGTCCGGAACAGCTCACCGCCGCGGGTGACTTCCTCCTGCGTCGCGTTGCTGACGTCGTAGTACTCCTCCGGCGGTATCGCGGGCCCCGGTCCGAGAGAGGCGACGTACGCCGCCAGCGCCGCGATCTCCTCCTCGGTGTACACCGGAGGCTTCGCCGGTATCTGGGCACCGGGCTGCGTCGCGGGCATCCGCCCCGTGCCGACCTGGAAGTCCACCGCGGCCGCGCCCACGCCGATCAGTGAGGGTCCGGTGAAGTTTCCCTCGCCGTCGGCCCCGCCCTCGGCATGGATGCCGTGGCAGCTCGCGCAGCCGACCGCGAACAGCTTCCGGCCTTCCTCGATCTGCTGGGACTGCGGTCCGTCGGCACCCATCGCGCCGTTCGGCACCAGTACGGCGTACGCCAGGCCGACCGTCACCAGCGCGGCACCGATGAGCAGTGCCCTGGCAAGTCGGCCTCGGCGCAACGGCCGTGCGCCCGCGCTGTCCGCACTGCGCATCTCCGCTCCTCCCGGCTGCCGCCCGACCAGCAGACACGATGCCGCGTCTGCCGGGATCACCCGATTCGGGCGATTTCTCGTCGTAAGTCTCTGCCTTGAACCCTCAGCGTGCGTCTCGCTTGGCCTGGCGGCGAGCGCCGGCGGCACGGGTGGACGCGTCCTTCTTCAACCCTCCGGTGGTCTTGGTCGCCCGCCGGGACGCCACCGACCCGGACTGAGCGGCGGGGACAGGCTGGGCGGCAGCGCGTGCCGCCGGAGCGGCGGACTTGGCCGAGCGCGCCGCTTCGAGCCGTTCGCTGCGCAACTCCATCGACGATCGCCTCGCGGCCGCAGCGACCGCCCGGCTCACCTGCGCCAGCACTGTCTCGAACAGCTCCGCCTTGTCGCGGTCCCGCTGGTTCTTCGGGTAGGACAGGCCGCGTCCGCCCGCCTTCGCCACACTCGCGCTCGCACCACGGCGATAGTTCTTCACGTACTTCGTTCGAGCCCGCCGGATCCGCTGGTGCAGCTCGAGGAGCTCGTCCTCGTCCAGGCTCTTCAACGCGTCCCGCTCCGTCTCGGCCACAAGCAGCCGCTCGGCCTCGGTCAACGAGTTCAGCAGGCCTTGATTCATCGCCGCCTCCCTAGGGCACGACTTTGATAGTGGCGCGTCGTCGAGCGGTTGGTCAACGTTCGCGGTGGCGATCGGGCATGATGTGCGTGGGCCCAGCACTGTTGGGGGTGGTGACTTTGTGGCAGGTCTTCGGCGCCGTACTGCCGCAGGCGATGGGGATCGCCCTGAGCCCGGTGCCGATGATCTGCATCGTGCTGGTCCTGATGTCGAGTGGACCGATCCGGGCCGGTCTGAGCTTCTTCGCCGGCTGGGCTGTGGCTCTCGCGATCGCGACCGGGCTCGTGGTGATGCTGACGGACGCGGTCGCCGAGGACGGCAGCGAGGGCGCGCGCGACGGCGTGGACCTCGTCAAACTGGCGATCGGTGTGCTGTTCGCGGTCCTGGCGGTCCGCTACTGGCGCAAGCGTCCGCGGCCCGGTGAGCCACCGCCCCGCCCCGCCATCGTCGACAAGATCACGACCCTCTCCGGGCCGGCTCTCGCGCTGACCGGCGCCGGCGCGGCCCTCGCGAACGTCAAGAACCTCCCCCTGGTCATCGGCGCCGGCGCCCAGATCGGCGGCTCCCCTCTCACCCTCGGCGAGCAACTCACCGCCGCCGCCCTCTTCGTCCTCGCCGCGTCCCTGACCGTCCTCCTTCCCCTCCTGGCAGTCGTGATCGCCGGCCCACGGAGATCCGCCCCGGCCCTGGCATCCCTGGAGCAATGGCTCCTGGCCAATCTGAACACGATCCTCGTCATCCTGCTGGCCGTCCTGTCCACGGTCCTGATCGGCCAGGGCCTCGACCTATTCCGCTGACGCTCCGAACCGAGGTACGGCTCCTAGTTGCTGCAGGAGATCCAGCAGCGTCGCCACGCCCCAGTGTTCGGTGATCTTGCCGTCGACGACGCGCATCACGTCGACGGTGTAGAAGCTGACCTTCCTGCCGGTCGGCGCGATGCCGAGGAACTCGCCCCGATGGGTGCCGTGGTACGTCTTGTACGTGGTGACAAGGTTGTCGGCGGCAACCTGCCAGTGAATCTCGGGAGAGAAGTCCGGGAACGCTTCGCGGATCCCCAGGTAGAGCCCCTTCACACCGGCCTTGTCGGCCCCGGCGCCCGGCTGAGGCGTGTGGTCGACGAAGTCATCGGACCACAGTTCGTCGAAGAGGTCCCAGTCCCCTCCGCCCTGCACTTCGAGACTGTTCCGGCGTACGACGGCGATCGCCGCGTCACCGACTGCGCTGCTGCCCATGTCCGGCTCCTTGCCAGCAAATGTTTGTTTGTGCAAGCATCTTACCGGTTCCTTTGCTGGAGCAAGCAAATTCGCGCTAGCCTGAGCCGATGGCCAGACGCCCTGCACTCCCAGCCGGCCTCGAGCCGCTGTCCCCCGCGGAGGACGCGGCCTGGCGGGCGCTCGCGCGCGCCGTCCTGGTGATCCCCCGGGTCCTCGACGCAGATCTGCTGCAGAAGGAGGGCCTGAACGTCACGGAGTACAACGTCTTGATGAACCTCTCCGAGGCGCCCGAACGGTCACTGCGGATGCGGGAGTTGGCGAACTACGTCTCGATCACCATGAGCGGCCTGACCCGCGTGGTGGAGCGCCTGGAACGGCAGGGCCTGGTCGAGCGGGTGCGGGCCACCGCCGACGGCCGGGGCCAAGTGACCGTCCTGACCCCGGACGGACTGAAGCGCCTGCAGAAGGCGTGGCCGGTCCATCTCGCGAGTGTCCGCCGGAACGTGATCGACCATCTCCAGGGCGTCGATCTCGAGGCACTCACCGCCGCGCTCACCGAGGTCGCCTCGATCGAGCTCGGCCCACCGGTACGACGCGCCAAGCACACCTGACCCACCCGGCCGCCGCATCCAGGGGCGGCGTCTGCTCTCCCGGTATTTGTTTGTGCCAACAACTACTGTCTATAGTTGCTTGCGCCCGCCCACCTAGCCGCTGGAGTCCCGATGTCCGCGATCGTGCAGAGACGTGGAGCAGCACCGACCGACCGGCCTTCGACCAGGGCCTGGCTCGCGGTGTCCTCCCTCGCACTGGTCGCCTTCGTGATCGTGACGACCGAGTTCATCCCGGTCGGCCTGCTGCCCAACATCACCGAGTCCCTGCACGTCTCGCTCGGCCTCGGCGGGTTGATGGTGCTCGTCCCCGCCCTGACCGCCGCGGTGTCCGCGCCGCTGCTCTACCTCGGCGCCCGCTCGTACAACAGGCGGCGGCTGATCGCCGTACTCGGTGGACTGGTGGTGGTTGCCAATGTCATCCCGCCCTTCGCGTCCAACCTGACCGAGATCCTGCTCGCCCGGATCCTGCTCGGAATCGCGATCGCCGGCTTCTGGACCGTCGTACCGCCACTCGGTCCGAAGCTGGTCGGCGAACGCCTCGGTACCCGCGCGCAGTCGATCGTCATCGCCGGGGTTTCGGCCGGCACCGTCGTCGGACTACCGGCGGGACAGTTCCTCGGCAACGCGGTCGGGTGGCGGGTCACCTTCGCGGTCGCGGCCGCGGTCAGCGCTGTCGTCGTGATCGCGCAACTCGTCTTCCTGCCGGACATCCACCCGGAGGCCACCACCCGGGCTCGCGACCTCGGCCGGGTGTTCCGGAGCGGGACTGCCCGAATCGGGCTGACCGTCACCGTGATCGCGTTCGTCGGTCAGTTCGCCGCGTCGACGTACCTGACCCCGTTTCTGGAAGACTTCGCGCACCTGGGCGGCGGATCCGTGAGCGTCGTCTTCCTGGCGTACGGCGTGGGCGGCATCCTCGGCACCCTGATCGGCGGAGCACTGGTCGGCCGCAGTCTGGTCTTCAGCCTCGTCGGCGCCACCGGAATCATCGGCGTGATCGTGCTGGCCATGCCGATCCTGCATCCGGCTCCGGCCGTGGTCGGTGTACTGATCGTCGGTTGGGGCCTGGTCTGGGGCGTCATACCGCTCGCGGCACAGCTCTGGCTGCTGCAAGCCGTGCCGGACGGCCAGGAGGCGGCCGCCTCGATCGCGGTCGCGACGATGCAGGTCTCGATCGCGGGCGGGTCAGCGCTCGGCGGCCTGCTGGTCGACTCGACCAGCCTGCGGACCGTGTTCGTCACCGCGGGCGCGGTACTGATCGCCGCCGCCGTGATCGCCGCGACCGAAGGCGTCCGGCAGAACAAGAACCCTGTTTCGACGAAAGGATTGTGATGAGTGCGGTCGTGCGGATGTACAAGCCTGGGGGACCTGAGGTTCTGCAGTACGAGTCGGAGGAAGTGGCCGAGCCTGGCACTGGCCAGGTCCGGGTCAGGCAGCAGGCCATCGGAGTGAACTTCGTCGACACCTACTTCCGGAGCGGCGCCTTTCCCCTGCCAACGTTGCCGGCGGTCATCGGCGGCGAAGGTGCGGGAGTGGTCGACGCGGTCGGAGCCGGCGTGGACTCGATCTCTGTCGGGGACCGGGTCGGCTACTACTTCTCTCCGGGCGCGTACGCCGAGACGCGGTTGCTCCCGGCAACGGATGCGATCCCGCTCCCGCACGACCTCGGTTCCGAAGAGGCCGCATCCCTGCTCGCCAACGGACTGACCGCCTGGGGACGGCTGCATCGAGTCCATGCCGTCAAGCCCGGTGAGATCGTCGTGGTCACCGGCGCGACCGGTGGCGTCGGCTCACTCCTCGCACCGTGGGCTCAGCACCTTGGCGCCACCGTCATCACGCCCGTTGCCAGCGACGAGCGAGTCGCGGCCGCGCAGGCTCTCGGACTGAAGCATGTTGTGGTGGCGGGCACCGGGCAACTCGCCAAGGAGGTCTCCGCAGCAGGTGCGGGCGCCGACGTTGTCTACGACCTCGTGGGTCGCGCGACCTTCGACGAAGCGGTAGCGGCCCTGCGAGACGGCGGAACGCTCGACCTCATCGGCACCGCCTCCGGGGCGCCCGACATCGATGCCTCCGCGCTCGAGAGGCGGCGAATCCGAGTCACCAGATCAAGCACCGGCGACCATCTCCCGGACCGGGCCACCCTCCTCCAAGCCAGCGAGGACTTGTTCCGTGCCTGGCGCGAGGGCGTCTTCGGCACCCGCCCGATCCGCACGTACCCACTGTCCAAGGTTGTCCAGGCGCACCAGGCGTTGGAGGCCGGCTTCTCAGAGGCCGCAATCGTCCTCCTGCCGGACAAGACCTAGGCGGAATCCGGCTCCGACGATTCCTTGGCCCTGGGATTGTCGCGTGGCGGTGGGTCCGTGGGCCTCTCGCGATGCCATCGGAGCGTCAGTCGCTGGATGAATGAATGACGTTTTGACCGTCGGTGCCGTGCATTGTCAGCAGTCATTTCTGACCACCTTCCCCGTTAATTTCCAGGCACCATACCTCCGCTCGCAGCCCAGAAGCATCGCCCCGGAGCATCTAGTGACGTTGAGTGAAAGCTGTCACGGTACGGAACTGCCGCCTCAACCGCTGTCCGCCTCGAGGTCTGTGGCGAGGCGAAGGAGGTTCTCGGCGACCGCCGCGCAACGCTCCTCAGCGTGGGATCGGGCCGATCCGGCGTACCGAAGCCGTGCGGAAACCGTGAGCGGATCGGATCGGACTTCGACCAGGCATCCCCCTGGTCTCGGCTGGACTCTGACGGACAGCCGGATCCAGCCACCCAGGCCGCTCCGCAGCCGCAGAACGAACTCGTGCGGCGGGTCCCACGCCTCGACGACCGCGATGGTCAGATGCCGATCGTAGGAATGTCTGCCATGCGGTTCGCGATCGGTGGCCTTCCGCACGACCGCGCCGACGTACGGCCATTTCGGGTCGATGTGCCCCACCGGCGGTACGGCGACGATCCACGCACCGAACAGACTCGCATCGCTCACGACGGCCATGACGGACTCGGCGCCGACCGCGCCGAACCGCCAAGCCATTACCACGTAAGCACTCTCTGTTCGCGAGACACACGGCGCTGAGTCGAAGTACGCGCCGAAGGCAACGAGTCGGCCGTCAGCACTCTAGCGGACCCAGTGACCACCTCGAGCTGCTTTGAAACCAGAGCGGCCCCCCGACTCGCCGCACCGGGTCGGTGGGCCTCGGGGGCGGGGTAACTTCGTCCTTATGACCCGCTCCGCCGAGTCCGCTCGTCCCGATCCGGCGGACAGACCCGCGACGTACGGCGAAGTGTTCGCCGTAGCGGAGTTCCGGTGGATGTGGGGCGCCCAGCTCGGGTCCGTGATCGGCGACCAGTTGGCTCGGGTCGCGCTCGCGGTGCTCGTGTTCGACCGGACGGGGTCGGCCGGTCTGTCGGCCGTCACGTACGCACTGACGTTCCTGCCGGACATCGCCGCCGGCCCACTGCTGTCGTGGCTTGCGGACCGCTTCCCGCGGCGCCGGGTGATGGTGTGGTGCGACGTCGCCCGAGCCGCGCTGGTCGCGTTGATGGCGATTCCTGGAGCGCCGATCTGGCTGCTGTGCGTGCTGCTGGTGGCCGTTCAGTTGCTGGCGGCACCATTCCAGTCCGCTCGGGCGGCCCTGTTGCCGGACATCCTGAGCGGCGACACCTATGTGCTGGCGAGTTCGGTGTCGAATGTGACCGCACAGGCCGCACAGCTGGCCGGTTTCGTGACTGGTGGCACCTTGGTGGCTGCCTTCGGGACGAGCCAGGCTCTGGCCGTCGATGCGGCCACGTTCCTCCTGTCCGCGGTGCTGGTCCGGCTCGGTGTCCGGGACCGCCCGTTGCCTACGGCCTCCAGTTCGGCGGACCGGGTCAGCTGGTGGGGTTCGTTGTCGGCTGGTGCTCGCTTGGTCTGGGGCGATCGACAATTGCGCTACCTGATCGCGCTCGCCTGTGTGGCGGGCTTCTACGTGAGTGTCGAAGGCCTTGCCGCGCCGTACGCCGCAGTCGTCGGCGGAGGGCCGCTCGCGGTCGGCCTGCTGCTCGCCGCGAACCCAGCCGGCCAGATGGTCGGCATGCTGCTGCTCACCCGACTCGCCCCCGCACGTCGATTGGCCCTGATGGGACCCCTGGCTGTCGGGTCGTGTGTCCCACTGATCGTCTGTCTGATCCACCCCGGTCTCTGGGTGACGGTCGCCCTGTGGGTGGTCTCGGGACTGTGTTCGTCGTACCAACTCGCCGCGAACGCGTCGTTCGTGCTGAACGTGCCGGACGCGCAGCGGGGCCAGGCCTTCGGCTTGGCCCGCACTGCGCTCATCGTGTCGCAGGGGCTCGGCGTCCTGGCCGCCGGCGCCGCGGCAGACCGGTGGCACCCCGCGTCGGTGGTAGCGATCGCGGGTGCCCTCGGGACTGCCGCTGCGCTCGGCGCGGCCATCGGCTACCGGCGTACGACGACTTCGCCGCACTAGCTAGGGTTGTGGGGGCAGGACAGCGTGGCTGCTCAGTGCCAGTCGTTGTTGCGCATGGCGACACACCTCCTCCCGGCATCCGGATCGTCCGCCGGCCGGTCAGCCTGAGGTGGTGACGTTGGGTGATTTCGCGGCTACCCTGGTCCGTGGACGAGTGAGGCTTGTTGGGGGACCGATTCATGTCGAGTATCCGGCATTGGCGATTGCGGCGGCGGCATCGCCGCCGAACCGATACCGCACGCCTGGGCGCCTGGCGCCTGAGCCGCTGGGGGTTGTGGTCGGCACCGACCGTAGTCGTCGGCTATGTCCTGGCCATCGACCTGAGCGCGTTCGCCCTGCTGATCGCTACTGTCGGTGCCATCGACATCCGGGTCCAGGACTGGATCTGGCTCGGCATGCTCGCGGTCGGCTCCGCCGTCCACGTCGAAGCGGCGCGCGGCATCGAGCGTCTCCGTGAGGTGGCCGCCGAAGGCGTCCCGTACGTGAACCTCAAAGGCATGTGGACGTTCGCCGGGGTCCTGGTCCTGCCACCGCCGCTGGCCTTCGCGTTGATCGCGCTGACGTACACCCACTCGTGGTTCCGGCTCCGCCGCGTCACCCCGTACCGCTGGTTCTTCTCCGCCGCCACCATCGTTCTGGCCGGCGCCGCCGCCGCGGTCTCCCTGGTCGCGCTCTCCCCCGACACCTACCCGGGCTATCCGCCCGGGCCGCTCGGCCTCGTCGCTGTCACCGTCGCCGGGCTCGCGTACTGGTTCGTGAACTACGCACTCGTGGTCGGCGCCGTCCTGCTGTCGAATCCGGACTCCGCGGCCCAGAAGGCGCTCGGCCGGCTGAGCGATCAGTTGATCGTCGCCGGATCACTTGGCCTGGGTGTTGCCACCGCCAGCCTGCTCAGGCATGAGCCCTGGACGGTCGTCGTACTGCTCCTGACCATCCTCGGTCTGCACCGGGCGCTCCTCGTCGGCCAGTTCCAGACCGCGGCGCGCACCGACCCGCAGACCGGCCTGGCCAACAGCGTGTTCTGGCACGAGATGGCCGGGAAGGAACTCGCGCGGGCGGCGCGGACCCAGACGTCGCTCGGCATCGTGTTCCTCGACCTGGACCACTTCAAGACCGTCAACGACACGCACGGACATCCGGCCGGCGACCAGGTCCTGAAGGCGATCGCGGACGAACTCCGCCGTGAAGTGCGGACCGACGATCTGGTCGGCAGGTTCGGCGGCGAAGAGTTCGCCGTACTACTGCCCACCACCGACCCGAAGGACACCACCGCGACCGGAGAGCGCATCCGGCACCGCATCGAGGCCCTCACCGTCACCATCACCACGCCCCGCGGCCAGACCACTCTCGACGGCCTCACCTGCTCCGTCGGCACCGCGACCTACCCCACCTGCGGGACGACCCTCGAGGAACTCATCCTCGCCGCCGACACCGCCACCTACGTCGCCAAGCAAGCCGGCCGAAACCGCGTCGTCACGGCCCCCGCCACCGAACCATCCGAAGACACCCCCGACAAGTAGCGACAGGCCCGTCAGGACAGGTACGACGCGACGACGTCGCGGACCCAGTCGGGACCAGTCGCCTACCTGGCTTTGAGCATCCCCGCTGTCATCGCCGGGTTAGCCTCCGCTGAGTTCGGCCTGCGCTCGACCGCGATCGTCTACAGCATCGGCCTGATCGCACTGTGCGCTCTGGCCCTCCTGATCCAGCGACTTCGCCGCCACCGGACGGCGACCGACTGATTCGCAGAATGCCTGGACAGGGACCACATCCCGGGATTACTGTCTCAGCTCAACTAATTCTATTCATCGTGAGAATAAATGACGAAGCTGGTGCGAGGCAGTGCCGGGACCCGGACGGCGAACCGCGGGGCGATCATCGCCGCGCTGCTGTCGGGTGCCGGGATCGACCGACGGCAACTGGTCGAGCAGACCGGACTGAGCTGGGCGACCGTGGCCCGGATCGTGGACGACCTGCTCGCCGACGGGCTGGCCCTGGAGCAGCACAAGATCGTCCGGGAAGGGCCGGGCCGGCAGGCTGCCGCGCTCGGGTTCAACCCGCGGTCCGGGCTGGTCTGCGGCATCGATCTCGGTGGCACGTACTGCCGGATGGTGATCGCCGACGGGATCGGTTCGGCGATCATCCGCTGCCGGGACGAGACACCGCGGGACCTGGGCGCCGCCGAGCTGGCGTCCTGGATCGCGGCCCGGGTGCTCGGTCTGGTCGAGCGGTACGGCGACGGCGTACCGCTGACGTCGGTCGCGATCGGCCTGCCCGGTGTGGTTGCCTCAAGCAAGGACCGGGTGGTCGGCGCGTTCAACCTGCCGCAGATCCTCGGCACCACCTTCGTCGAGACCGTCAGCGCCGAGCTCGGCGTACCGACGATCATCGACAACGACTCCAACCTGGCCCTGCTGGGTGAGCTGCACTACGGCGACCTGCCCAGGGACGAGACTGTCGTCCTGTTCAGCCTGGGCACCGGTCTCGGCTCGGCGGTCGCCATCAACCGGCAGGTGCTGGCCGGACCCGAGGGTCTGCTCGGCGAGTTCGGCCGGCTGCGGTTGCCCGGCCGCAAGGAACGCCTGCGGGACCTGCTGTCCGGTGCGGGACTGCTCGCGCTCGCGCAGGCGGCCGGCCATCAGCTCGGCTCGGCCAACGATGTGTTCGCCGACCCGAACCGTTTCGGCGGCCTCGTCGACGAGATCCACGAGGCGCTGCTGCACCTGGTGTCCATCGTCGCTCTGGCCTACGAGCCGAGCACGGTGGTCTTCACCGGCGGCTTCTCCGGTGCGTTCAGCGACTCCGTGCTGGAGACGGTGAGCGCCGAGACGTACGAGACCGTCGGTGTGCACAGCGATCTGCACCGATCCGTGCTCGGCGAGTCCGGCGGCCTGCTGGGTGCGATGGCCGCAGCACTGAGCGGTTACTACACCGCGATCGGGGTGGCGAGCCATCAGGTCGCCTCGATCACCACGTCCGCCCCCGGTGTCGTGGCCCAGCTGGACGGCTGCGCTGTCGACCAATCAGCGAAAGAGGAACCGACATGAAGCGTTGGAAGACGTTGGGTGTCATCGCGTCGATCTCAGCCGCGTTCGTCAGCCTGGCCGCCTGCGGCGGGTCCGACCCGAGCAAGGCAGCCCCGACGAACAAGCTCACGGTCTGGATGATGACCGGCGGCCCAGGCGACAACAAGATCATCGACGACGTGACCAAGCAGTTCCACCAGAAGCACCCCGACGTAGAGGTCAAGGTCGAGGTGCAGCAGTGGGACAACATCGTCACCAAGCTGACCACCGCGCTGGCCTCGGACAATCCGCCGGACATCGTTGAGATGGGCAACACCCAGACCCCGATGCTGACCGCCTCCGGCGCGTTAGCCGAGCTGACCGCCGACAAGGCCGGCTTCGAGTCGTCCGACAAGTGGCTGGCCGGCCTGGCCGGACCATCGACGTACCAGGACAAGTTGTACGCGACTCCGTTGTACGGCGGGACGAAGGTGGTCATGTACAGCAAGAAGATGTTCGCCGCGGCGGGTATCGACAAGCCGCCGGCCACCCTTGACGAGCTGGTCGCGGACTGCGCGACGCTGACCAAGGCGCACACCTCGATCCCCAACTTCTCCGCGTTCTACATGCCCGGTCAGTACTGGTTCGCCGGGATGCCGTTCCTGTTCGGCAAGGGCGGCAAGATCGCCACCGACGACAACGGCAAATGGACCGCGACGATGAGCAGCGCGGAGAACCAGGCCGGCCTGGCGGAGTGGAAGAAGTTCCAGAACGCCTGCTCGACGCCCTCCTCGATCGGCGCGAACACCGACAGTCCGGATCAGGACCAGCTCTTCGCCGATCAGAAGGCGGCCATGATCTACGTCAAGGCGTGGGAACCGGGCGCGGTGAAGGAGATCAACGCCAAGGCCGCCGCGGACGCCGGCTACTTCATCATGCCGGGCTACCAGGCCGGCTCGCCGCTGCCGGTGATCGTTGCCGGCTCCACCATCGGCATCGCGCAGAACAGCCCGAACAAGGAGACCGCGGTCGACTGGCTGAAGATCGTCACCGGTAAGACCTTCCAGCAGACGATGACGCAGACCATCCACCAACTCCCGGTCGTCACCGACTTCCTGCCGACCCAGAACGTGCCGGACGTGCTGAAGCTCGGCGCTCAGGCCGCGACCGTCAGCCAGGCCCTGCCGGCGACTCCGGGCGAGGCGACGTTGGAGACCGAGAGCTACAACGAGCAGTTCTTCTCCAAGATCGCCAAGGGCAGTGACATCGGCAGCGCCGCCGCGGAGTACGACAAACACGCGACCGAAGCGTTCAACGCCCAGTCCGGTCCGCGCTGACGGTAGCGGCTGATGACCTCGCTCACCCAAGCGCCGGAGGCGGGAACCGCCGCGCCGACGCCACCACGCAGCGACGAGGCGGTCCGGACGAACCGCCATGCCCGCTTCACGCCGTACGGGCTGGTCGGGCCGGCCGTGATCGCGTTCGCGGTCGTGCTCGGGTACCCGATGGTGCGGCTGATCTGGCTGTCGGTGCAGGACTTCGGTCCGCGGTCGCTGTTCACCGGGGAGGCGCCGTTCGTTGGCCTGGGCAACTTCACCCGGGTGCTCGGCGACAGCGACTTCTGGTCCGTCCTGCTCCGCACGCTGATCGTCAGCGTGGCCTGTGTCGCCGCGCTGATGGTCATCGGGTTCCTGCTCGCGTCGCTGCTGCGCCAGGTGTCGAGTTGGGCCCGGGTGATGCTGTCGGTCTGTCTGGTGCTGGTCTGGGCGATGCCGATGGTGTCCGCGTCGATGATCTGGCGGTGGCTGTTCGAGCCGCAGTACGGCGTACTGAACTGGGTGATCACGCAGCTCAAGGTCTTCGGTGACTTCTCCGCGCACGACTGGTTCGGGTCGCCGGGCCAGGCGCTGTTCCTGATCATCGCGCTGATCGTCTGGAAGGGGCTGCCGTTCGTGGCGCTGACCCTGTACGCCGCGATGGGCCAGATTCCCGACGACCTGTACGAGGCGGCCAGCCTGGACGGTGCCGGGCGGTGGTCGATGGCGCGCCATGTCACGCTGCCGATCCTCGGCCCGGTGCTCGCCGTACTCGTGCTGCTGGAAGTCATCTGGTCGGTCAACTCGTTCACGCCGTTCTGGGTGCTCACCCAGGGCGGCCCGGACGGCGGTACGACGACGCTCGGCGTCTACTCCTACCTCGAGGCCTTCACCCGCAACGACTACGGCGGCGGCGCGGCGATCGCGATCATCACCGTCATTCTGCTCGCCGCCCTGGCCGTGCTCTATGTACGACGGTTGTTCGCGCAAGGCGAGGTGACCGCATGAGGGCCGCGGGAGCGCCTGGCCGGAAGCGGACCGTGCCGAACGTGATCGCGGTCGTCGTCTCGCTGATCGTGATCTTCCCGGTCTACTGGATGTTCGCGACCGCGTTGAAGGAGCCGGGCAAGATCCTGTCGGCGACGCCGGAGTTCATCCCGTGGCCGATCAGTCTGGAGAACTTCCGTACGGCGCTCACCCACGGCTCGTTCCTGCATTACGTGCGCAACTCGATGCTGGTCTCGGTGTCGACCGTACTGATCGCACTGGCCGTTGCCCTCGGCGCCTCGATCGCGCTGGCCCGGTTCCGGTTCGTCGGCCGCCGGGCCTTCCTGATCGGGCTCGTGCTGGTCCAGATGGTGCCGGGATCGGCGATGGTGATCCCGCTCTACCTGATGCTGCGCTCGGTCGGGGCGATCGACTTCGTCCCCGGTCTGATCATCACCTACATGACCTTCGTGCTGCCCTTCACGATCTGGACGCTGCGCGGCTTCGTGCACGGGATCCCGCTGGAGCTGGAGGAGGCCGCGATGGTCGACGGCTGCGGCCGGTTCGGTGCCTTCTGGCACATCCAGCTCCCGCTGCTCGCCCCGGGCATCGTGGCCACCTCGATCTTCGCCTTCATCAGCGCGTGGGACGACTACCTGTTCGCCTACGTGTTCCTGAAGTCGCAGAGCAACTACACGCTGCCGGTCTGGCTGGTCTCGTTCCAGACCTCCGACGGCATCGACAACGGCGCCACCATCGCGGCGTCGGCGATCTTCTCGCTCCCGGTGCTGGTCGTCTTCCTGCTGGTCCAGCGCCGGCTGGTCGGCGGGATGACCAGCGGCGCCGTCAAAGGATGAATCCCCTCAGGAGGATGTTGTGAGTTCAGAGCTCGACCGGCTCGCCCATGGTGTGCTGTTCCCCGCACTCGGCCGGCCCGAAGTCCCCAACTGGGTCGGGCCGAGGATCGAGGCCGGCCTCGGCGGTTTCGTGATCTTCGGCAGAGACATCGTCGACGGCCCGCAGTTCCAGAGGTTGGCCGCCGAGCTGCACGGTCTGCGTGACCACGTCCTGCTGTCGATCGACGAGGAAGGCGGTGATGTCAGCCGGCTGGCGAACCTCGGCGGCTTCTCGATGCCCGGCAACCGGGCGCTCGGTGAGCTGAACGACGTCGAGCTGACCCGGCAGGCCGCGTTCCAGATCGGCCTGTCGCTGGTCGAGGCCGGGGTCGACTGGGACCTGGCGCCGGCGGTGGACACGGCCGTCAACCCGCTGAGCCCGAACGGGATCCGCTGCTTCGGAGCGGACCGCGACCTGGTCAGCCGGCACACGGCCGCCTGGGTGGAAGGCCTGCAGGCGGCCGGGGTCAGTGCATGTGCCAAGCACTACCCGGGCCACGGCATGAGCGGGACCGACGCGCACCTGGCGACGCCGCTCGTCGACGTCTCCCGGGAGGAGTTGCTGGCGAGCTACCTCGATCCGTTCCGCGCCGCGATCGAGGCCGGGGTCGACAGCATCATGGTGTCGCACGACCTGGTTCCGCAGCTGGACGACGTACCGGCGACGATCAGCAAGGTGCTGCTCACCGACATCCTGCGCGGAGAGCTCGGGTACGACGGAGTGGTGATCACCGATGCGTTGGAGATGTATGGGATCGCCGACGTGGCGCCGTTGCCAGAGGCCGCCGTACGGGCGATCGAGGCCGGAGCCGACGCGCTGTGCCTTGGATCGTGGGCGTTCCTCGACGACGTGGACGTGGCGGCTGCTGCGCTGGTCGAAGCCGTCGAGAGTGGAAGGCTGCCGTTGGAGCGGTTGCAGAGTGCCAACGATCGATTGGCTCGGCTCGGGACTCGGCCCAAGGCGGATGTCGGTTTGCGGGACGACGCACTCGGTGGGCGGCTTGCCGAGCAGGTGGTCGTAGCTCATGGGGATCCGGTACTGCGGAGTGACGCCGTACTGATCATCCGGCTGGAGCCGACGCACTCCCCCGCGGCCGGCTCGTCTGGCTGGGGCGTGGAGAAGCTGCTGCGGGACGCCGGGAAGGTTGTCGAGAGCATCGGGTTGTCGGGGCAGACGTACAACGGGCCTGGGATGGCTCGGGCGGGGGTCGGCGAATTCCGGTCTGAGTACGGCGCGGGCAGTCAGGTGGTGCTGATGGTTCGCGGCGCTCACCGGTTCGACTGGCAGGAGAAGCTGATCGGGGAGCTGCAGGGACAGCACCCGGACATGATCGTCGTCGACATGGGCGTCCCGGGCACGGACTACTCGGGCTTCGCCGGCTGGATCCAAACCTTCGGCAGCGCTCGCGTCTGCGCCGAAGCGGCCACCCGGCGGCTACTCGGCTCATGATCACCGTGGCCAACGCCCGCATCTGCACGCCGACCCTCCTCGAGGGCTGGCTGCAGCTCGAGCACGGCCACATCACCGCCCTCGGCCCCGGAGAACCACCGCACGACGCCGGCCGGCCGCTCGTAACACCCGCCCGTGACGCCGGCTCTGCCGGCGTCACGGGCGCGGAGGTTGAGCCGGGGCAGGGAGTGGTTGATGCCGGGGGACGGTGGGTGTTGCCCGGCTTTGTCGACACGCATTGCCACGGGGGTGGCGGAGCTGCCTTGTACTCCGGCAACACCGACGACGTCATCCAGGCCGCCAGTACTCACCTCGCGCAGGGCACCACCACGCTGATCGCCTCGGTCGCCACTATGCGGCTCGATCGGATGCTCGCCGCGGCCACCGCCATCGCTCGAGCCGTCGCCACCAACCAGGCACCGAACATCCGAGGCATCCACTTCGAAGGCCCGTTCCTGTCACCGAAGCGCCGCGGCGCACAGACCGAGTCCGCCCTCCTCACCCCCGACGAGCAGGTGTTCGCCGACCTGATCGACGCGGCCGACGGCCTGGCCGTCTCGATGACCATCGCCCCCGAACTCCCCGGCGCCACCGACCTCATCCACCGCCACCACGAGCAGATCACCTTCGCCGTAGGTCACACCGACGACGACGGATCCCACACCCGCCAGGCCTTCGACGCGGGCGCCCGTACGGCGACCCACCTCTTCAACGCGATGCCCACCATGACCCACCGCCATCCCGGCCCGGTCGGCGTCGCCCTCCTGGACGACCGTGTCGCCTGCGAATTGATTGCCGACGGCACCCACCTGTCCCCGGAAGCCCTGACCGTCGCGACCCGAACCGCGGGCCCGGACCGCTCGATCCTCGTCACCGACGCCATGGCCGCGACCGGCCTCGGCGACGGCGACTACTCGTACGCCGACCGCCACGTCACCGTCCACCACGGCATCGCCAAACTCCGCGGCACCGACACCCTCGCCGGCTCGGTCCACTTCCTCTCCGACGCACTGGCCAACGTGGTACGCCTCCTCCACCTGACTCCCCCACAAGCTGCCCCACTCGTCTCCACCAACGCCGCCCGCCACTACGGCTGGCAGGACCGCGGCACCATCGCCATCGGCCGGTCCGCCGACCTCGTCCTCCTCTCGGAAGACCTCACCGTTCACACCGTCTACCTGGCAGGCAAGCCCTTTGATCGCTAGCGCTCACCCTGACTGAGCGAAACCGCGACGGCGCGTGCGCGGTCCCTCACACTGAGGCGATCCATCCCGCCGTCCAGGCCGGAACGAGGTGATCGTCATGAGTACGGCAGCCCTCCCCGCGCACCACTCCTGGCAACCGTCCGCCCCCTCTCCCCGCCGTACTCAACGGCTGGCCGAGATCCTCGACCTGCTGACCACGCGCGGCGCGATGTCCGTCGGCGCCCTGTGTGGCGAGCTCCAGGTGTCACCGGCGACGCTGCGCCGGGACATGACCCATCTACAGGACCAGGGCCTCGTCTCCCGGACCCGCGGCGGTGCCCGGGCCAACACGGGGCCTGAACTGCCGGTCCGGCTGCGGGATACGAAGTCCCCGCTGGCCAAGCACGCGATCGCCGTCACGGCTGCTGCCCTGCTGCCGACCGACAGGCCGCTCGCCGTGGCGATCGGTGGCGGATCGACGACTGCCGAGGTCGCCCGGGAGCTCGGTCACCGGCAGCGGCTGACCATCGTGACGAACGCGCTCACCACCGCGGCCGCGGTGGCGGCGCGGCCGAACCTGCAGGTGATCATGACCGGTGGAGTGATCCGGGCGAGCTCGTTCGAGCTGGTCGGCAGTCTGGCGGAGAACGCCTTCAACGGGATCAACGTCAACCTGGCCATCCTCGGCGCCGACGGCGTCAGCGCGGCCCACGGCGTCACCACCCACGACCACACCGAGGCCCGCACGAATCACGCCATGGTGACCCATGCGCACCGGCTGATGGTGGTGGCCGACGGTTCCAAGGTCGGTCAGACGACCGTGGCCAAGGTCGCCGACGCGTCGGAGATCGACATCCTGGTCACCGATCCGTCGGCGGATCCGGACGAACTCGCCCGGCTCACCGGACTGGGCGTCACTGTGCATCTCGCCCGGATCTCCGCCGACGTCTCGCTCAGGCTCAGCTGACGCCGCTCAGCCCTTCACCCCGGAGAAGGCGATGCCGCTCATCAGGTGACGCTGGAAGACGATGAACACGATGATCACCGGCAGGCTCGCCAGCAGCGATCCGGCCATCAGCACCGGGAAGTTCGTCGTGTACTGCCCCTGCAGACTGGCCAGTCCCGCGGAGACCGGCATCTGCCGGGGATCCGAGTTGACCACCAGCGGCCAGAGCAGGTCGTTCCAGGACCAGATGATCACCAGTACGCCGAGCGCGATCATCCCGGGAGCACTCATCGGCAGCATGATCCGCCAGAAGATCTGCAGGATGTTCGCACCGTCGATCCGCGCGGCCTCCTCGATCTCCATCGGGATCTGCCGGAAGAACTGCCGCATGAGGAAGGTACCGAACGCACTGAACATGCCCGGCAGGAACAAGGCCGTCAGTGTGTTCAGCAGGCCCAGACCCTGCATGATCTGGTACTGCGGCAGCAGGAACACCTGGTACGGAACCATCGTCACCGACAGAAAGATCGCGAACAGTACGGCGTTGCCGCGGAACCGCATCCGGGCGAAGGCGAAGCCGGCCAGCGAACTGAACAGCACCTGGCCGACGGTCCGCGCGATGGTCATCAGCGTCGTGTTCATCAACTCCCGGCCGAACGGCAAGGCGCTGAAGACCGTCGTCACGTTCGACCACTGCGGTGAGTGCGGCAGGAACGTCGGCGGCACGCTCACCGACTCGCCGAAGGTCTGTAGCGAGGTCGAGAGCTGCCAGAGGAACGGCCCGACCATGAAGATCGCACCGAGGCACAGCACCAGATGCGCGATCGGGTGCCGCGGCCGAGAACGCCTGCGGCCTCGCCGGGCTGTCAGCTGAATCGAGTCAGCCATAGTGCACCCACCTCTTCTGCAGCCGGAACTGCGCCGCGGTCAGGATCAGGGTCGCGATGAGCAGCAGTACGCCGATCGCCGCCGCGTAACCTCCGTCGTGCTCGGCGAACCCGCGCTGGTAGAAGAGGTAGACCAGCGTCTCGGTCCTTTCGATCGCCGGAGACTGCTGGCCCACCATCAGATAGATCAGGTCGAACGCCTGCAGCGAGTTGATCACCGTGATCACCGTGACGAAGAAGATCGACGGCGTCAGCAGCGGAACCGTGACGTGGAAGAACTGCGCCAGCCGGCCGGCACCGTCCAGCTCGGCGGCCTCGTAGTAGTCGACCGGGATGCCGCGGATGCCGGACAGGAAGATCACCATGTTGTAGCCGATCGACCCCCAGACTCCGACGATGCTGATCGCGAAGATCGCGGTGGCGGGGTCGGAGAGCCAGTGCGGACCGTCGATGCCGATCTTGGACAGCAGCCAGTTGATCAGGCCGTAGTCCCCGTTGAAGAGCCACTTCCAGGTCAGGGCGACCGCGGCCGGCAACGTGACCACCGGCAGGAAGTACAGCGTGCGGTAGATGGTGACGCCGCGCATCCCGGGGAGACTGAGCAGTGCCGCCACGATCGCCGACAGCGGCACCGCGAGCAGCGTGATCGCGGTGATGATCGCCGTGTTGACGATGGCATGGAAGACGTCGGAGTCGGCGATCAGCGTGCGGTAGTTCTCCAGCCCCGACCAGGCGTGCCCACCGAAGGCTCCCCAACTGGTGAAGGAGTAGTAGATCGTCTGGAACGTCGGCCAGATCTCGAAGACGGCGAGTCCCGCGGCGGCCGGCAGCAGCAACATCAACGCCCACCAGCCGCTGTCCCGGGTCGGCGGTCGCGGCCGCCGGCGGCGAGCCGGGCCGGCCCGCCGACCGGTCTCACCGCCGGTCAGCACATCGGGTGGCGCTGTCGCGGTGCCCTGACTGCTCACTTCTTCTCCTTCGACAGCGCGCTGTTCATCGTCTCCGCCACACGGCGGGAGACGTCACCGACCGGGGCCTTGCCCGTCCAGGCCTCGGCGAACTGCTTGGTCACCTCGTCGCGCCAGACGGAGGTGTCGGTCGAGGCGGGGAACGGCTGGGCGTACTTCAGATGATCGACGAAGACCTGCAGGTCGAACTCCGGCATCGCCTTCGCGTACGCGTCGGCATGCCCCTGGTACGCCGGGATGACGGTGCCGGTCTTCGCCTGGATCTCGGCGGCCCGTTCGGATCCGAGGAACTGCAGGAACTGCCACGCCTGCTCGGGATGCTTGGTCTTGGCCGAGATGCTGTTCGCCAGCCCGTTGCTGTAGTAGTCCCGCTTCCCGGTCGGACCGGCAGGCAACGGCGCGATGCCGATGTTGGCCTTGCCGTACGGGACGGCGGCGATCTCCTCGGGCTCCCAGGATCCGCAGTACCTCATCGCGACCTTCCCGGAGGTGAGCATCGCGAGCGGATCGGTGTCGGTGGTCTGCTGCAACGTCGGCGAGACGTGGTACTTCGTGATCATGTCGGTCCAGAACTGGATGCCCTGGATCGTCGCGTCCTGGTCGTACCCGGAGCTCTTGCCGTCGGGTGAGATCACCTGCCCGCCGACCTGCGGCACGGTCAGGTACCAGCTCAGCTCGTCGGCTTCCGGTGCGACGAACCCGTAGACGCCCTTCTTCTGGTTGGTCAGCTTCTGGGCCGCGGCGATCACGTCGGTCCACTTCCAGGACGCGTCCGGGTGCTTCACTCCGGCGGCGTCGAAGAGCTTCTTGTTGTAGCAGAGCCCGAAGCCGTTGACGTCCTTCGGGATGCCGTACAGCTTGCCGTCGACCGTGTAGGCCTTGGTGACGGCCGGCACGTACACGCTCGTGTCCAGCTTCGACTTCTTGACCTGATCGTCGAGCGGAGCGATGCCACCGCCGATGGCGTAGTACTGGGCGTACACCATGGTCATCCAGAAGACATCGGGGCCGCTGCCCGCGGTGACGCTGGTCTGCAGCTTCGTCCAGTAGCTCTCCCAGGGCGTCACCTGGATCTGTACGTCGATGTTCGGGTGCTGGGTGTGGAACTCCTGGATGATCTGCTTCATGGCAGCCGCCTGGGCCTGGTCCCAGACGGCATAGGTAAGCGTGACCTGCTCGTCGCTGTCGCCGCCGGACTCGGAGGATCCCGAGCAGGCGGCCGCGGCGAACAACAGTGGGACGAGCAACAGACTCAGTAGACGCTTCATGCGGACTCCTTCATGAGTGGGCGGCCTGGGCTGAGGAAGTCGAGGCGGGCCGGCATCTGGTCGCCGAGTGCGTGCCGGGCCGCCAGGTCGCCGAGCAAGGGCCCGAGCGTCAGTCCCCACGCCCCCAGGCCGGTGGCGACGTGGATGGCGGGCGCTACCGCCCCTACCAAGGGCAGACCGTCGCTGGTGGCCGGGCGCAGACCGACCCTGGTCTCCAGGACCGTGGCGTCGGACAGACCGGGCGCCAGGTTCAGTGCGGCATTCAGGACGGACTGCTGTCCGCCGGCCGTGACGCGGGCGTCGAAGCCGACATCTTCGTGGGTCGCGCCAACGACGATGCGGTCGTCGAAGCCGAGCAGATAGCCGGCACCGGGTGTGTTGACCACCGGTCGCATGCCCGTCTGCTGGCCGTCGAGTCGCAGGTGCACGAGCTGCCCACGGATCGGCCGGATGTCGACCCGTACGCCGAACGCGGCCAGGTCTGCGCCCGCCCAGGCACCGGTGGCGAGCAGCACGGCCCGCCCCTCGATCACGCGGTGACCGACGCGGACCCGCGGTACCGGATGCTGCGGGTCCAGCATCCCGGTGCCGGGGATCACCTCGAGTCGGGCACCGTCGGACCGGGCCTGAGCGCGCCGGCGCGCCGCCGTCATCAGCCGGTCGTGCAGTCGCGACCCGACGACCCGGCCGACCTCGGCGATGAAGATTCCGCGCAGATCGCCGCGCAGTTCCGGCCAGTACCTGCGAAGGTCCGTGCCGTCGACCGTCTCGACCGGCTTGGTGACGCCATGCGCCCGACGCCCCTCTGGACGAGACAGGCGTTCGGTCACCGCGTCGAGGGCCGCCTGCTCGTGCGGATTGTTGCCGGCCACCACCAGTTCGCCGACCTGCTCGAACGTCGCAGAGCCGGCTCCGGACGGATCGACCGCGTCCAGCTCGGCCAGGAGACTGCGGTAGTAGCCGACGCATTCGGTGATCACCGACGTCCAGTCGGGCCGCTGCTCGCCACGATCGAGCGCGACCGGGGACACGATGCCCGCGCCGGCATCGGTCGCACGACCGGCCAGGCCGGCGTCGACGAGCGCGACCCGCGCGCCCTTTCGTACGCCGGCCAATGCCGCACTCGCTCCGACGATGCCGCCGCCGAGGATGATCAGGTCACAGTCCGCCATCGCTGTTCCCCGCCGGGGCTTGCGCGAGCGCCGGGATGAACGCGCGGGCGTTGTCGCCTTCGACCCGCGCGGCCAGCTCGTCCGGCAACCCGAGGCCCGAAATCGTCCAGCGCCCGTTCGGCGGCGGTTCGATCGACGAATACGCGAAGCCCTCGTCCGCGCTCGCCAGGAAGCGCTGGTACATCCGGTAGTCGGCGACCTCGGGCGGCGCGCAGTCGGTCCCGAGCAGCACGCGATCGGGATGCCGCTCGATCAGCGCCCGGGTACGTCGTGGCTGGCGGCCGAGCTCGGCGATCCGCGCGGCGAGGTCGATGCGGTAGTTCGGGTAGCGGTCGAGCATTTGCTCAACCCAGTCGAGGTTCTCCGCAAAGCAGCCGACATGGGCACCGATGAAGCGCACCTGCGGGTGTGCGGCGATGACGGCCTCGAGCGCGTCCAGTAGCCGCTGCAGCGGCGGGAACTCAGGCCCGTGGAAGTGCCAGTCGGGATGGCGCAGCAGCTCCTCGAGCCGTTCGTTGTGACGATCGAGTGGCTGGAAGAAGGCCGCCGGGTCGGCGGTGTGGATCAGGGCCGGCACACCCGACTCGGCCAGCGCGTCCCAGAGCGGTTCGAGCCGTTGATCATCGAGGAAGATCAGCTCGGAGTTCTCGTCGCGAATCCGGAGGCCGATGTCCTTCCAGAGCTTGAGTCCTGCCGCGCCACGGCGTACCGAGTCGGTCAGCGAGGCACCCATCCGGTCGCCCCAGCCGGGTGTCGCCGTGTCGCCCCAGTCCAGGCGTGCGAACGTCACGAAGCGGCCGGGGTACCGACGGTCGTAGCGATCGAGATTCGCCTCGAGCTCATCGGTCCATTCACCGTCGAGGTTGACGATGGTTGCCACGCCCGCCTCGTCCATCGTCTTGATCAGGGTGTCCGGATCGGGCGCCCGCCAGACTCCGGTGTTACGGCGTCCGAGATGGTTGTGTACGTCGACGATCGGCGCGGCCGGATCGGTCACGGTGGTCGTTGCGGTGGTCATCATCGAGACCGGCGCGAAGTCGCGCAGCCGGACATCAGCGAGTGGCTCGGGCATTCATCCCTCGATTCACAGCACGGTTGGAGAACCAGCCAGATCGAGGCCGACGCTAGGACCGCCGCCGAGCGGCGACCAGAAAACGATCAGTCGAAGTGATCGGTCGGTCGCGGTTGCTCCCGGCCGAACAAAGGAGATGACGAGGCAGGCGTTCGACCATAGGGTCGAAGTCCGGTGCACCATGAGGAGGCCTCGTGTTCCAACCGTTGCATGCGTCCGCGACCCGAGCCGTCGAGAAACTGCGCGACATCGGTGAACCGCTCCCCGAAGACCTCGCCGGCCGGTTGGCCAAGCTGGCGGACGACTCGCAGACCGATACCGTGCGGTCCGCCGCGGTCGAGGAGCTGCTGCGGCCGTACGTCCTGGTCGACGTGGAGATCGACGAGCGGGGCTACACGGCGAGCACGCCGGGCGCGGCGCCACCGCGACTGGTCCAGCACGGGTGGCGCAGCTTCCTGGTCCGGGTCGTGAACCCGCATCGCCTGCTGGGCGACCTGGCCGGCGGTCCGGGCGGCGTACTCGGACTGGTCGACCACCACAGCCACGCCGCGCGGATCACGCTGCACGACACGTTGACCGTCGTACCGCGGATCGAGAGCAGCTGGCTGCAGGCGAAGCTCGCCGGTCCGACCGACGTGTCAGGGCTCGATGTCGAGTACAAGGTCATGAGTCTGTACAGCCGCGATGGCGGGAGCCGTCGCGGCGAGCTTGCCTTCATCCTGGCCGTGGAGGAAGCGACGGAGAGCCTGACCCGGCCGCCGTTCGCGAAGGCCGGCCAGCGGATGGGGTTCGAGAGCCGCCAGTACGGCGCGGCGATCGAGTTCGACTGCCTGCCGGCCCGCGACGTCCGGTTCGACATCCGGGAGCCCGACGGCAGCAGTTGCGTGGCGGCGCTGACCGTCCGCGACTCGCAGCGGCGGGCGTACCCGTCGAAGGCGATGCGGCTGGCTCCCGACATGTTCTTCCACGAACACGTCTATCGGGCGACCGGCGAGGTGATCACACTCCCTGCCGGTCAGTACGAGATCTCGGCACGCCGCGGACCGGAGTACCGCGAAGTCCGCGTCGAGGTCGACGTGGAGGCCGACACCGAGGCGGTCACGATCGAGCTGGATCGCTGGGCCGATCCTGCCACCCGCGGCTACTACTCCGGCGACCCGCACATCCACGCGGGCGGCTGTTCGCACTACAGCGTGCCGTCCGAGGGCGTCAACCCGGAGACGATGATCCGGCACGTGCGTGGCGAAGGACTGTGGATGGGCAGCGTGCTCACCTGGGGGCCGTGCTACTACCACCAGAAGCAGTTCTTCAGCGGCTCGTCGATCAGTCCGCGCGCCGAGCTCGAGTACCCCGACATGCAGCGGGCGCAAGGCATGACCTGGGATCCACAGGATACCGACCACGACGGCCAGAGCCTGCTCCGGTACGACCTCGAGGTGTCGGGCTTCCCGTCCAGCCACTCCGGTCACGTCATCCTGCTCGGCCTCACCGACCAGGACTATCCCGGCACCAGGCTGATCGAGGACTGGCCGTCGTGGAACCTGCCGGTGATGCGCTGGGGTCACGCGCAGAACGCGATGGTCGGGTACGCGCACTGCGGGCTCGGCCTCGCGGTCGGCACGGAGGACCTGCCGAACTACATCATCCCGGAGTTCCAGTCGATCGGCTCCAACGAGATCATCGTCGACGTACCGCTCGGTGCCGCCGACTTCCAGTGCGGCGCCGAGTTCTCCCCCGCCGCCGAGATGAACGTCTGGTACCACCTGCTGAACGTCGGCTACCGCACTCTGATGCTCGGCGAGACCGACTACCCCTGCATCTACGACGACGGCCCGGGCGTCGGGCGTACGTACGTCCAGCTGCCCGAGCCGCCGCAGGGCGATCAGGCCCTGGAGGCGTGGCTCGGTGGTTTGAGGGAGGGCGCGTCGTACTTCGGCGACGGCCGCAGCCATATGTACGACTTCGCCGTCGATGGCGACACGGCCCGGGAGCGTAGCGTCGATGCGTCAGGACCGGTCCGGGTCAGCGCGACGGTCGCGGCGTGGTTGCCCGAGCAGCCGCCCGCGGCTCCGGCGGCCGGCCAGCCGGCGTACAGCGCACCGGTCGGCTGGCACATCGAGCGCGCCCGGATCGGCCAGACTCGCACTGTGCTGGTCGAGGTGCTGGTGAACGGCGTACCGGTCGGGTCCCAGGAGGTGCTTGCCGACGGCAACGAGCAGGCGGTCGAGTTCGAAGTACCGCTGGAACGGTCGTCCTGGGTGGCGCTGCGGATCCTGCGCAGCGTGCACACTCAGCCGATCTTCGTCGAGATCGCAGGCCGGCCGATCCGGGCCTCGCGTCGCAGCGCGCAGTGGCTGCACGACTCGGTCGACGCGCTGTGGAAGGCGAAGTCCGGCTTCATCCGCGAGACCGAGCGAGCGGAAGCGCGAGAGGCGTACGACGCCGCGCAGGTCGCCTACCTGACCCGTCGGGACGAATGCGAGGTGGACTGATGATTCACGGCGAGGCAGCCGGTTGTTGCGGCCCGGTCGACACCGCGGCGCCGATCTCGGTCGCGATCAACCCGGAGGCCCGGGTGAACGTCGCCCGGACCGCAACCCGGGTGGCGAGTCTGACCGCGGGCGACTGGCACACGATCGACGTCACCATCGTCAACCAGGGCTACGTGACGGGTCAGCTCGCGATCGAGAGCGACCCGGTGCCCGGTGTCGAACTGGACCTTCCCCTCCACGAACTCACCGGTGAACCACGCCAGGAGGGCGGCTTCCGGGTCCGCTTCAACGCTCCGACCGTCGTGGACATCACCCTGACGTTCCGAGCCCTCGGCGCCCTCGGCGGCCTGGCCAACCACAGCTCCCTGCACCTCCTCCTTCGCTCCACCGCACAGCACAGGAGGCCCCTCACCGTTCTGGGCGGCTGAAGTGTCGGAGGTGGTCTGCCGGGCGTGACAGCTGGTGGGCAATCCAGCCGAACAGGGCCAGCCACAGGACGGCGACGACGTACACGACGAGTTGGATGACGATGAGCACGCAGATCATCGTCGCGACGCTCGGCATAGCTCGACAGTGGCAAGAATGCCCACCTCCGATAGATTGTCGCCATGCATCGGATCGCGGTCGTTGCCGTCAACCACGTGAAGAGCCTCGAGCTTGCGATCCCCGGCCAGGTGTTCGGGACCGCCCACTCCCATGACAAACCGGCCGGGGCGGTGTTCGGCGATCCGCTGTACGACGTGATCGTGTGCGGGGAGCGACCTGACCTCGTGGTGTGCGGTCGCGGTGGGGTGGAGATGTTCCGGATGACCGCGCCGTACGACCTGTCCGCCGTACTGACCGCCGACACAGTGATCGTGCCGGGCGCACGCACGGACATGGAACCGTCCATCGAAGTACTCGATGTCCTTCGACAGGCGCACGGCCGTGGCACCAGGATCGCCTCGATCTGCTGTGGCGCTTTCATCCTGGCCGCCGCCGGCCTGCTCGACGGACGCCGGGCGACGACGCACTGGACCTCCGCCGCGGGATTCGCCGAACGCTTCCCGCGGGTCGAGGTCGACCCGAACGTGTTGTTCGTCGACGACGGCGATGTGCTGACGTCGGCCGGGGCAGCGACCGGACTCGACCTGTGTATCCACATGGTGCGCAACGACTTCGGCGCGGCGGTCGCAGCCGACGCCGCCCGCCATGTGGTGATCGCACCTCAGCGCGACGGCGACCAATCACAGTTCATCGTCCACCGGGACCCCACCGGCGCCAGTGGTTCGCTGGAGCCGACCATGCGGTGGGTGCGGGACCGTCTCGGTGAGCCGCTGACGCTGTCCGACATCGCGCAGCATGCGGCCATGAGTCCGCGTACGCTCAACCGCCACTTCCGCGAGGAGACCGGTACGACGCCACTGCAATGGCTACTCACCCAGCGCGTACGCCACGCCCAGGAACTCCTCGAAACCACAGCCCTGTCGATCGAGGACATCGCCAGACACTGTGGATTCGGCACCGCTATCAACCTGCGCCATCACTTCACCCGTCGAGTGAACATGTCGCCCCTCGCCTACCGCCGAGCCTTCCAACCCCGCTGAACCGGCGGCGCTGATGCTTCTGCCAACGCTCGGAGGCGCGCGGCGTCGCGTCCGGGCGGCAGGCCGAAATGGCGTCGGTACTCGCGGCTGAACTGCGAAGCGCTGTCATACCCCACGCGGAATCCAGTGGTGGCGACGTCTCCCGCACCGGACAGCAAGAGCAACCGGGACTGCTGCAGCCGCACCTGCTTCTGGAACTGGAGCGGACTGAAGGCAGTGACGGCCAGGAAGTTTCGATGGAACGACGACACACTCATTCCACACATGCCGGCCAGTTCCTGCACCCGCAGCGGCTGATCGTAGTTCTCGGTGATCCATCGAACCGCACGACTGATCTGCGTCAGTCCACTGTCGGTCATCGCGATCTGCCGCATCGCCGGACCCATTGGACCGTTGAGGAGATACCACAGGATCTCCCGCTCGATCATCGGCGCGAGGACATCACGATCCCCCGGACGCTCGATCAACGTCAGCATGCGTACGGCGGCGTCGATCATGGCCTCACTGGCATCGGCGACTCCGAGGGCCGCCACAGCCGGCTGACTCGGCCCTCGAGAAGCCTCCAGCAACAGCGTCGCAACGACCGAGGGACGGATGACGAGTCCGAAACCAAGGGCCGGTGTCGCCGCCGAAGCCTCGACGTAGTGGCCGGTGATCGGTAGGTCCACGGACGCGACGAGGTACTGCCCTTGGCGGTACTCGTACGTGCGGTCGCCCAACGCGATCCGCTTCGCGCCTTGGGCGATCAACGCCATCACGGTCCCGGATCGAGACGGGGTCGGCTCCCCGACTCGTGTCTCCGCGGACGCCAGCACGCCGTCGATCCGCGTGGTCTGGTCGGGACGAGCGTGCCTGGCGATGAGATCGACGAGCTCAGCCAGTCGGCGGGCGCGGCCGGCGCCTTGGGAGTCGAACGCAGCGCTCCGTTCCATGGGCAGGATCATACAATCCAAGGCACTCGTTGGCGCCGGATCTGATGGCCAGACCAGTAGGATCAGGCACGATCGATTCCTTTGTGCGGTGACCGGGATCTACATGGTGGGAGGCGCAGGCCTCTCTCATGTACGCCGAGAACGAAAGGCTCCCGCGACCATGCACGCGCTGCAGCAGACATCCCTCAACGGCCCGCAGGACATGCGCCTGATCACCGACGCTCCGGTGCCGAGCCCAGGCGGGGGCGAGGTCCTGATCCGCGTCGCCGCCGCGGGCGTCAACTTCGCCGACATCTCGAGGGCCCGCGGAACCTTCCTGGACGGTCCGCGGCCGCCATACCTGGCCGGGTTCGAGGCCGCTGGGGAGGTTGTTGCCGTGGGCAATGCTGTGACCGGCCCGAAGCCGGGGACTCGCGTCGTCGGCGTCGGCAACGGCGCTTTCGCCGAGTACATGGTGCTCCCCGCGGCGGCGGCGATGCCATTGCCCGCCGGCTGGACGGAGCAGCAGGCGCTGGGCCTCGTCGTGAACTGGCCGACCGCACTGGCCGCACTCAAGCCTCTGGGCGGCATCACCGCAGGGCAGACCGTGCTGATCCACGCGGCCGCGGGCGCGACCGGCCAGGCCGCGGTCACGATGGCCAAGCACTATGGTGCGACGGTCATAGCGACCGCCTCGCCGAGCAAGCACGAGACGGTGCTGGCAGCCGGTGCCGACCACGTCCTGGATTCTCTCGGCACCGACCTCGCCGCCGAGGTGCTGCAGCTGACCGACGGTAATGGCGCCGATCTGGTGCTGGAGTCGGCGGGCGGCGCCACCTTCGAGGCCAGCTTGGCCGCAGCCAAGCGGGTCACCGGCCGGGTCATCGTGTCTGGTCTGCCGGGCGGCGAGGCGGCGATCACCAACTGGGAGCTGGTGTACAAACACCAAGTCCACATCATCGGCTTCAACCTCGGCGTACTGATCGAGGCCGCACCGCAGGTCTTCGGCGAGGTCATGGGCGAGCTGTCCGCGCTGATCGCCGCCGGCGTGTTGCCGCCCGGCCGGCCCACGGCGTACGAACTGTCCGACGGCCCGAAAGCGCTCGCAGAACTGGAAGCCAGGGCAACCGTGGGCAAGCTGGCCTTGCTGCCCTGAGGATGCGGCATTCGATGGCTAGGCTCGCGGCGTGACATCGCATCTGCGGGCGGCAGCGGATCACGACAGGTTCACCGCCGAGACCGCGCGGTTCCGCCGGGAGTTGCTGGCGCACTGCTATCGCATGGTGGGCTCCGCGCACGACGCCGAGGACCTGGTGCAGGAGACCTATCTGCGGGCGTGGCGGTCGTACGCCGGCTTCGAAGGCCGGGCGTCGATCCGGTCATGGCTCTACAAGATCGCCACCAACGTCTGCCTGAGAGCGCTGAAGCCGCGCCCGATCCGGGTGCTGCCCTCGGGTCTGGCAGGCCCGTATGACGGACCGGATCGCGAACCGAGTCTCGTTGCGCCGGGTGAGGTCTCCTGGCTGGAACCGTTGCCGGACCAGTGGATCGCCCCGCCCGCCGACGATCCTGCCGCCGTCGTCGTCGCGCGCGAGTCGGTGCGGCTCGCGCTCATCGCCAGTCTGCAGCACCTGCCCGCTCGTCAACGGGCGATCCTCATCCTGCGCGACGTACTGGCGTTCTCCGCCGCGGAGACGGCGGAGGTTCTCGACACCACCGTCGCAGCGGTCAAGAGCGGTCTGCAGCGCGGCCGCGCCCGGTTGGGCGCGTTGCAGCCGGAGCCCGCGGAACTGCTCGAACCGACCGACCAACGCGCACGCGCACTGCTCGACGGCTACATCGCGGCCTTCGAGCGCTCCGACGCCGGCCTGCTGGAACAGGTACTGCGCGCGGACGCCACGTTGGAGGCGACGCCGTTCCGCGACTGGCAGTCGGGCCGGGCGACGTGCATCCACATACTCGACGCGTACGTACTGGGTGCACCCGGCGACTGGAGGATGATCCCGACCACCGCCAACGGCCAGCCGGCCGCCGCCGTGTACCACCGGATCCCGGACGGCACACTCCGAGCCGAAGGCGCCGTCGTACTGGCCCCCACCCCCACCGGCATCTCCGCCGTCATCAAGTTCCACGACCCCACGCTGGTCACGACCTTCGGCTTCCCCGACGTACTCCCGCGCTGACTTGTACGGCGCGGAGCCGTGGGATTGTGCTCGCAGATCCTGGCGTGTATGACTCCGACATGACTGCGCTTGAGGACGAGCTCGGCGAGTTGCTGCTGCTCGACGAGGACCAGCTCTACATCGCGCTGGCTCGGTCCGATCCCGCCAACGCCGACGTGATGTTCTCGCCGGTCGAGGCGCGCGAGACAGGTCGCCGTACCTTCGACCGCCTCGAGGAACCCCTCCGCCATCGGATCTGCGACGAGTGGAACTACTGCGCGAAGAAGAAGTCGTCCAACTTCGGCGACACGCTGACCCTCACCGCGGCCGTGGCGGACGTCATCGTCACGGTGCTGGGCGGTATCCCCGCCGGCACGGTGGCGACGCTGCTGGTCAAGAAGGGTCTGTCGAAGCTGTGCCGATGCCGTGCCGACGACGATGACTGACGAGGTCGACAAGGATCTGCGTGGTCGCTACTCCCCTCGGACCGACCACCTCTCCTTCACGCACCGCATCCCCGACGCCTTCCCGTACATCGAACTGTCCGTGACCTCGGCCGACATGGCTACGCCGATGGCCGGCTTGCTGGACGAGTTCGTGCATCGCGCGCAGTGGTCGCTGACCGCGGTCGGCATGGTGTACCGCGTCGGCTGCCATGTGCAGGTGCTCCACACCCTCGAACTACTGCGCCTGCTCGCAAGCGACGCGTCGCTGCGGGTCCCCACGCCATGGCTCACCGGAGACCTTCCCGCTGACACGGAAGCGGCACGCCACCTCACGGCGATCCGTGCCATCGAGTCGACCCAGCGATACCTCCTCGGGCAGCCCCTGGGCCACCCGATCGGCGAACTCTACGATGCATTGCGCGTCGCCCGCGCCGCACTCGACGACGCAAGCCCACTGCACTTCGGGACGTTCGGAACCTTCGGGTCGGAAGGTCTCTACGATGCGAGCGGCCGCCCGGAGAAGCTGACCAGCACGCAGAACATCCTCGAGAGCCATGCGAGCACCTTCGCCGTCGAGCTGCTCCGCGGCGTGTCCCGCAAACGGGCCCGAGGGTGGCTCGACGAGTACGTCGCGACGAATCACGTCGACGTCTACCGCACCCTCCAAGAGCTTGCCACCGTCGCGCGCAGCGACGCCGACAACGACTCGCTCCTGCGGCTCTCCGACTGGGCACTCGCCTGCCCGTTGACGCACGTGTACGGCGTACCGCCACCTCCTGACTACCTCGAGTCCGCCGTGCCGTATGCGCGCTTCGCCCTCGGACTGCAGCGATTTCCTCTGCTCACCAAGGCGTTCCATCGCAACGGTGTCCCCGATCCGACAGCCCGGCAACTCGTCGAGGCCGTCATCGCGGCGTACGGCGACATCCGGCCCGGTTTCGTCGATGTTCCGCCGGACCGCCGCAGAGAGATCGACGTCGCGCTGAGCGAGGTCGACGAGTGGCAGCAGAGGCAGCTGTCGACGCGCACCGACCCCGACATCATCACCAGCTTCACCAGGCTCATCACGATCGCGACGGCCCAGGCAGTTCAGCGCTATCTGGCCGGACTGCGAGAGATCCCCCGCGACGGCATGATGTTCGAGCCGACCCACGAACGGCTGGTCCGCATGTGTGCGATCTCCGATTCCCCCGTGATCGTCTATCCCGACGGCCTCGAGGTCTTCCTCTGCGAGCCGAACGACGACCCCGAACTCGAGTTGAGATTCCGTACGACGACCTTTGGGATCACCGCAGCGGCTCGCGCACTGCACGCGCCCGCCGCGGCCCAACCAGAGCACCTGCCCTTCGACCTCGCCGCTGTGCTCGAGTGGACCGGAGTAACCCCAGACCAAGTGAGCCCCCGGTGAGGCACCCCAAGATCCAACCTCGCACCACCTGAGCCGGGGGATCACTGCTCTACGCCGGGGCGGGCGGTCTTGGGGAGCAGGAAGCCGACGGCGAACGCGAGTGCGATCCCGCCGAGGGTTGCCAGCAGCGCCACCTGGGCGCCGTCGAGGGCGGCCAGGGAACGGGTCGCGGGCTCGGCGTCGGCGACCTTGCCCATGAAGATGGTCCCGATCACCGCGATACCGAGCGCGATCCCCACCTGCTCGAGCGAACCCAGCATGCCCGTGGCCGAGCCGACCTCCTCGTCGCGGACGCCGCCCAGGATGATGTCGAACAGCGGGACGAAGACCATACCCATCCCGGCGCCGCCGATCAGGTTGGGGACCACCAGGTCCCAGTGCCCGACGTTCAGCCCGGTCAGCGCGAGTACGCCGTACAGGCCGGTGAGCCCGATCGCCATCAGCGCGAGGCCGATGTGCAGCAGCTTGCGGCCGTACTTCTGCATCGCCATCCCGGACACCGCCGAACCGATCAGCGCCCCGAACGCCCATGGCGCCATCGCCAGGCTGGCGTGGATCGGGGTGTAGCCGAGGCCGACCTGGAGGAACATGCCCAGGACGAACGTGCCGGCCATCGCACCGAAGAAGACCACCGCGAACAGTACGCCGGACAAGTACGAGCGGCTCCGCAGCAGCCCGGGCTCAATCAGCGGAGTCGCGCCGCTGCGCTGCCGGCGGGACTGGTACGCACCGAACGCGGCGAGCATCGGCACCGACGCGACGAGCAGCGCCTTCGACCACAGCGGCCAGCCGATCTCGTGCCCCTGCACCAGCGGGTAGACCAGGGCAACCAGGCCGGCCCCGGCGATCAGCAGCCCAGGAATGTCCAGCGAGATCCGGCGGCCGTCGGCGGCCCTGGTGTTCGGCAGGTACTTGGCCGCGACGACGAAGGTGAAGATGCCGACCGGGATGTTCACCAGGAAGATCGCTCGCCAGCCGGTCCCGAGCAGATCCGCGTCGAGCAGCGTGCCGCCGATGATCGGGCCGATCACCGCTGACAGACCCATCACCGGACCGAAGAACCCGAACGCCTTGGCTCGCTCACCCGGCTCGAACAGGTCGCGGGCCAGTCCGAAGCCCTGCGGCAACATGATCGCGGCGAACGCACCTTGGGCGACGCGGGCGGCGATCAGCATCTCCGACGACACCGCGAGGCCGCAGAGGAACGAGATCACGGTGAACCCGCCGACGCCGATCAGCAGCGCCTGCTTCCGGCCGACCATGTCACCGAGGCGGCCGCCGACGAGGAGCAGGACTGCCAGAGCCATCGTGTACCCGGCGGCCATCCACTGAAGGCTCGCGTAGGAGCCGCCGAGGTCGGCGCGGATGCCGGGGGCGGCGACGTTCATCACGGTCGAGTCGAGCAGGTCCATCACCGACGCGGTGATGACCGCGGAGAAGGCGAGCCAGCGCCGGCGCTGCGGGGCGGCCTCGACTGCTGCTGTGCTGCTGGGGAGTACTGCGACTGCGGTCATCATCGGCTCCAGCTTCGAACGGAACGAACTGTTCTGTTCCAACTCTAGCGGAACGGAGCATTCCGTTCAAGTGATAGTCTTGGTGACATGACGAAAGCTCTGAGTGGCCGGCAGGCCCAGGCGGCCCGCAACGACGAGGTGATCCTGGGCGCGGCCCGGGCGGTGTTCATCGCCGATCCCGGTGCCCCCATCTCCGCGGTCGCGGAGCGTGCTGGGGTGGGTATCAGCGCGCTCTACCGGCGCTACGCGAGCAAGGAGGAGCTGCTCCGCAAGCTCTGCAGCGACGGGCTGGCCCGGTACATCGAGGAGTCGGAGAAGGCCCTGGCCGACGACCGCGAGCCGTGGGTTGCGTTCGGGGCGTTCCTGCACGCGCTGGTCGACGCCGACACCAATTCACTGACCCAGCGGCTGGCGGGGACGTTCACCCCGACTCCCGACCTCTGGCAGGACGCCGCCCGGGCGGCTGAGCTGAACCAGGCCATCTACACGCGGACGAAGGAACACCTCCGGCCGGGGATCGTGGTCGAGGACTTCGGGGTGATCCTCGAACAGATCACGTCGATCAAGTTCGGCGACGAGGCTCGGACGAACCAGCTCCGGCATCGGTACCTCACCCTGATGCTGGAGGCGATGCATCGGTCCGGAGAACAACCGGGCGGCGCGTCGGAACTCCCAGGACCGCCGCCGACCAACGACGAACTGACCGACCGCTGGCGTGCGTGACCAGGGATCCGTCGGGCGAGAATTCAGCCATGCGGATTCTGCTGCGGGTCAAACCGGGTGCCTCTCGGACCGCCGTCGGTGGCCGGTACGACGGTGCGGCCGGCCCGGCCCTGGTGGTCGCGGTGGCGGCCCGTGCGGTGGAAGGTCAGGCGACGAAAGCCGTCTTGGATGCGATCGCGGCGGCGTTCGGCGTACGACGTTCGGCCGTGACACTGGTGCGAGGCGCGACCAGCCGAGACAAGCTGGTCGAGGTCGAGGGCGACGACACCGAGATTCGGCTCAGACTCGAAAGACTCCTCGGCCGGTTGGGGGATCGCGATGCCTGATGTGTTGAGCGTGCTGGCCGGCCAGCAGTACGAGTGGGACGAGCACGACTCGTTGCGGCTGGACGAGCGCTATCGGACGCGGCATCTCCCGTTACTCACCGACCGGCCTCGCGATCTGCTCGGGCCGGATCCTGGGCCTGGCGAGTTCTGGCCGCCCGCGCGCTCGTTGGTCGTCCCACTACCGGACCCGCGCCCAGAGCCGTTCCTGTCGGCGCTGGCTGCTTCCAGTCTGGCCGAGTTGGTGTGGTGGCGCGGACTCGAGCTGAGGGCCGACCGGGTCCACGCGACGCTGGCGCACGGCAGTGACGAACCACGAAACCTCGACGCACCGATCGACCTCGTCATCCGCGGACCGTGGATCGGGCAGTTCAACACCGGCCGGATCTACCTTCCGGTCGAACCGGCCGACGAACAAGCCGCCCTCGCACTTGCCGTCGACCGGCCGCTGCTGGCCGGGTACCTCCAGCTGACCGCAGACGTCACCGGCAACGCCTACACCGAGCTCCGCCAGATCGTGGCAACCTTCCAACCCCTCCGAATCCCGGTCCGCGTCGCCCGCCTCCACGTCCTGGAGACAATGGACGACCTCGCCCTGAGATCCCGCATCCTGACCCGCTGACGGGATCCGTCAGGGCTTGGCTGTCGCCTCTCGTCTGCGCACGCCGAAGATCGTGTACGGCAGGGCGATCAGGGCGGTGGCGCACAGCAGGAGCAGGCCGACGGTGTAGCTGTGGTCTGCCTCGTCGTAGGTCACACCCATGACGAGCGGCGGGAAGAACCCACCGAGACCACCGGCCGCCCCGACAATGCCACTCACGCTGCCGACCCGCTCCTTCGGTGCCAGCGCGGCCACCCAGGCGAAGACGCCCCCGGTGCCGAGTCCGAGGAATGCGGCCAGGAGCACGAACGCGATACCGGCAGGAATCTCGGGTTGCGGCTGGAGCGCGACCACGACAGCGAGGATCGCCGCGCCGCCGAACGCCGTCGCGGCGACGGCCCGGGGCCCGACCCGGTCGGACAACACCCCGCCCAGTGGGCGCGCAACCACTGCTGCGATCGCGAATCCCGCCGTACGTGTCCCGGCACCGGTCAGGTCGAAGTCGTAGACATCCTTGAGGTACGTCGGTAGGTAGGTCGAGAACGCCACGAAGCCGCCGAAGGCGACGGCGTACAAGAACGCCATCTGCCAGGTCACGGGCAGCTTGGCGGCCGCGACCAGCTTGGGCACGACAGGATCGGCGTTGGACACCCAGATCGGCGAGTCACGCATCATCGTCCAGACGATGCCCGCGACGACCACGAGCGCCGCGGCGATGATGACATGGGTGGTTCCGTAGCCGAACCACTGGACGAAGCGGGGCGTGAAGAACGCGGACAGGGCGGTACCGCCCATGCCGGCGCCGAAGACGCCGGTCGCGAATCCGCGCCGGTCGGCCTCGAACCACGCGTTGGCGAACGGGATGCCGACCGCGAACGTTGTTCCGGCGATGCCGAGGAAGAAGCCGAAGAGCAGCAGCAGTCCATACGAGTCGAGGGCGCCGGCGATGCCGACCAGCAGCACGAACGGCGAGGTCGCCAGCAGCAGCACCGTGAACATCGTTCGACCGCCGAACCGGTCGGTGAGGGCACCTGCGAGGATCCGGCCGACCGACCCGACGAGCACCGGAGTCGCGACCAGCAGCGACTTCTGACCGGACGTGAGCCCCATCTCGTCGGCATACCGGACCCCCAGCGGAGCGATCATGTTCCAGGCCCAGAAACTGATCGTGAAGGCCAGGGTCGCCAAGGCCAGGTTCCTGGCCTGCCCCTGCTCGAGCGAGAGCTCGACACCGGCCGAGCTCATCGGGACTTCCGGTCTCGATCTCGTGTCCCGACCGGATTCCAGCCGGCCCGGGCGCGACCAGTCGGTGCCGGCGTACGGGCGTCGCGGCTTCGGTAGACGATGTACGGCCGGAAAAGGTAGTGCACCGGCGCCGTGAATGCGTGGACGAGCCGGGTGAAGGGCCACACGGCGAACAGCAGCATCCCGACCAGAGCGTGCACGTGGAACTGGATCGGGGCCTCGGCCATCGCGTCGACGTCGGGGTCCAGCCGGAAGATCGAGCGGAACCACGGGGAGACAGTCTCCCGGTAGTTGTGAGCCTCCGACCCTGCCCCTACTGATACCAGGGTGGTCCAGAGGCCGAGAGTGATCGCCCCGATCAGCAGTACGTACATCAGCTTGTCGTTGCGGGTGGTCGCCATGAAGACAGGACCCGTCGTACGACGACGTACGACGAGGATCACGATGCCGGCCAGCGTGCACACTCCCGCGATGCCACCGAAAAGCAGCGCGTTGAAGTGATACAGGCCCTCGGAGATCCCGACCGCCTCGGTCCAGTTCTCCGGGATGATCAGGCCGCCGACATGCCCGATGAAGACCACGAGGATGCCGAAGTGGAACAGCGGCGACCCGATCCGCAGCAGCCGTGACTCGTAGAGTTGTGACGAGCGCGTGGTCCAGCCGAACTTGTCGAATCGGTAGCGCCACACGGTTCCCAGCACGAGGGTCGCGATCACCAGGTAGGGCAGCACGCCCCACAGCAGCACGTTCATCGCTTGCCGGCCATTGGCAGCAGCCGCGGATCGAAGGGCTCCAGGCCGACCGTCTCGACAGGCGGCCCGCCGGCCATGGCCTGGACCGCCGCACGATCGACCGGTGACGGTCCCGGAAGGGTGGCGCACACGGCCGCGACCACACCGGCGTACGGCGTCCCATCCTCCTCGAGGCCGATCCGCAGCAGCTCGAGGCTGGGCCTGTACTCCCGCAACAACGCCTCGCCCGCGTCAGGATCGGCGATCGCCGCGAACTCCAGAACCAATGGCAAGTAGTCCGGCAGCTCGCCGCGGGTGTCGACGTGGAAGCCGCTGTTGCGGTAGCGCTGTTTGAAAGCGGCAAGCACCTGGCCGCGTCGCCGGGTATCGCCGTCGGTCCAGTAGGACAAGTAGAGGGCGTGCCGACGGGAGAGATCGAAGACGTCGACGTAGCTGCGCTGGAGTTCGCCGAGAGGAAGCTGCTCCAGCTGTTCGAGCAGCGCGTCGAGGCTCGCCACGCCCTGCTCAGCGAGCGCAGTCCGCAGCAGCGGCACCCGCTCGATCAGCTGCGCATCGGGATAGCCCAAGCACCACGACGCGGATTGCCGGACGACGCGGGCACGAGCCTGCCGGTTCATTGCGAGTCCCCTCGGTCACGGGGTGGGAACAGCCCTTCCGGCGCACCGTTGCCGTCCCAGTTGAGCAGGTTGACTCTGCCGCGCAGTTCCTCGCTGCTGGTCGGTGTCTCGCTGGTCTGGCGCTGCTTGAGCGCGTGGAAAGTCTCGACGGCGACCGGCACTGGACGGCCGCTCGCCTCGCCGAACGCCGCGGAGCCGTACATGCCCGGCCCTTCGTCGTAATCGAGCGAACAGCCGATCTCCTCGAGGTCATGTGCTTGTTCGACATGGGCCTTCGGGATCACGTAGCGCTCGTCGTACTTGGCGATAGCCATCAGGCGGTACATCTCGTACATGGCTTCCTCGGTCATCCCGACCGATGCGGGAATGGAGTCGTCCGGATCCCGCCCGAGGTTGACCGCGCGCATGTAGGAGCGCATCGCGGCGAGCTTGCGCAGCACGCCGTCGACAACGGCAGTCTCCCCCGCCGTGAAGAGCTCGGCGAGATACTCGATCGGAATGCGCAGCGCCTCGATCGCCCCGAAGAGCACGTCGCGATCCTCGGCGTCATGGCCTTGCCCGGACAGCAGATCGACGACCGGCGAGAGCGGCGGGACATACCAGACCATCGGCATCGTGCGGTACTCCGGGTGCAGAGGCAGCGCGACCCGGTACTTCTTCGCCAGCGCGTACACAGGTGAACGACGCGCCGCGTCCAACCAGTCCTCGGGGATCCCCTGGCCTCGCGCGCCGGCGATCACCGCGGGGTCCTCCGGATCGAGGAGCAGGTCCATCTGCGCCTCGTAGAGCTCGGCTTCCGGCACCGACGCGGCGGCTGTGACGGCGTCGGCGTCGTACAGGAAGAGGCCGAGGTAGCGCAGCCGGCCCACGCAGGTCTCCGCACAGACGGTCGGGATGCCGACCTCGACGCGGGGATAGCAGAACGTGCACTTCTCTGCCTTGCCCGACCTGTGATTGAAGTAGATCTTCTTGTACGGGCAGCCGGTGATGCACTGCCGCCACCCGCGGCAGCGATCCTGGTCGACGAGCACGATCCCGTCCTCGGTGCGCTTGTAGATCGCGCCCGACGGGCAGGAGGCCATGCAGGACGGATTGAGGCAGTGCTCGCAGATCCGCGGCAGGTAGAACATGAACGTCTGCTCGAACTCGAACTTGATCTTGTCCTCCGCCTCGCGGCGGATCTTCGCGACGATCGGGTCGAGGTGCCCCAGCTCCGGGGCGCCGCCGAGGTTGTCGTCCCAGTTCGCCGACCACGTGACCTTGGTGTCCTCGCCGGTGATCAGGGACTTCGGGCGTGCGACCGGAAAGTCGTCACCGAGGGGAGCATCGACGAGAGTCTTGTAGTCGTAGGTCCACGGCTCGTAGTAGTCGCTCAGCTCCGGCTGCACCGGGCTGGCGAAGATCGACAACAGACGCTTGAGCCGGCCTCCTGTCTTCAACCGGAGCCGGCCACGGGAGTTGACCTCCCAGCCACCGCGCCACTGGTCCTGATCCTCGTAGCGGCGCGGGTACCCCTGGCCGGGCCGGGTCTCGACATTGTTGAACCAGACGTACTCCGTGCCCGCACGGTTCGTCCACGCCTGCTTGCAGGTGACCGAGCAGGTCTGGCACCCGATGCACTTGTCAAGGTTCATCACCATGCCCAGCTGGGCCATGACGCGCATCAGTACGTCACCTCCTGGGACCGCTTGCGGACCGTCGACACCATGTCGCGCTGATTGCCGGTAGGCCCGAGGTAGTTGAACGTGTAGGACAGCTGGGCGTAGCCACCGATCAGGTGCGTGGGCTTGACCAGCAAACGGGTGACAGAGTTGTGGATGCCGCCCCGGCGCCCGGTCGCCTCGGACTTCGGCACGTCGATGGTCCGCTCCTGCGCGTGATGCACGTAGACGACGCCGCGTGGCATCCGGTGGCTGACGACCGCCCGCGCGACGAGTACGCCGTTCGCGTTGGTGCACTCGACCCACTCGTTGTCGTGCACCTCGATCGATTCGGCGTCCTGCGGGCTCATCCAGACCGTGGGACCGCCGCGCGACAGCGACAGCATGAAGAGGTTGTCCTGGTACTCGGAGTGGATCGACCACTTCGAGTGCGGCGTCAGGTAGCGCACCACGATCTGCAGCCGTCCGTCCGGTCCGAGCGCGGGCTCGCCGAACAGCCGGTGCATGTCCAGGGGCGGCCGGTACGTCGGCAGTGCCTCGCCGACGTCGGACATCCAGTCGTGATCGAGGTAGAAGTGCATCCGTCCGGTGAGCGTGTGAAACGGCTTGAGCCGCTCGATGTTGACCGTGAACGGCGCGTAGCGGCGTCCGCCGGTCTCAGACCCCGACCACTCCGGCGAGGTGATCACCGGCACCGGCGCGGCCTGGGTGTCGGCGAAGCTGATCCGCTTCTCCTCCGATCCTTCGGCAAGGTCGTGCAACGTCTTGCCGACCCGCTCCTCGAGCGAGCGGAAACCCTGTACCGCGAGGGCGCCGTTCGTGGTGCCGGAGAAGCGCAAGATCGCCTCTGCCAGGTGCTGGTCCGTGTCGATCGCGGGCCTCCCGGCCCCCGCGCCGGTCGGCATGACCCCGTTGCTGCGCGCCAGCGCCTGGACCTGCTCCCCGAGTTCGTAGGTGACGTTCTTGACCGTGAACCCCAGCGTGTCCGCGAGCGGACCGACCGACGCGAGCTTGTCGGCGATCGCGGTGTAATCGCGCTCCACCACAGAGAAAACGGGAGTGTTGACGCCTGGGACCGCAGCGACGCCTGGTTCCTGCCAGTCCCGGACGACGCCGCCGGCCTGCCTGGTTTCACCCGGGGTGTCGTGCTGAAGAGGGACAGCGACCAGATCGCGCCGGGTGCCGAGGTGCTCGACCGCGAGCTCCGAGAGCCGCCGAGCGATGGCATGGAAGGCGTCGAAGTCGGTGCGCGCTTCCCACGGCGGGTCGATCGCAGGGCTGAACGCGTGCACGAACGGGTGCATGTCGGTCGAGGACAGGTCGTGCTTCTCGTACCAGGTCGCGGCCGGCAGCACGACATCGGACAGCAGCGTCGTCGAGGTCATCCGGAAGTCGGCGGAGACCAGCAGGTCGAGCTTCCCCTCCGGCGGTTTCTGGTGCCAGGCGACGTCGGCCGGCCGCGGCGCCTCGGGGTTCTCCGAGCCCAGCAGGTTCGAGTGAGTGCCGAGCAGGTTCTTCAGGAAGTACTCGTTGCCCTTCGCCGACGAGCCGAAGAGATTCGAGCGCCAGAGCACCAGCGTGCGCGGCCAGGACTCCGGCGCGTCGATGTCGGCGATCGCCGGCCGCAGGCGCCCGTCCTGCAGCGCGTCCACGACGTACGACGCCGGGTCGCTCGCACGCCCCTCCTCGACGGCGGTGCTCGCCTCCTCCGCGACGTCGAGCGGATTCGCGGAGAACTGCGGATAGAACGGCATCCACCCGAGTCGTGCGGACTGCGCGATGGTGTCGGCAGTGTGCTTGTTCTTGAGATGGCCGCGCGCGAGCGGCGAACTCAGCGAATCGGCGGAGTAGCCGTCGTTGCGCCACTGACCCGTATGCATGTACCAGAACGACGTACCGGTCATGGTCCGTGGCGGCCGGCTCCAGTCCAGCGCGTTGGCCAGCGAGATCCAGCCGGTGATCGGACGGCACTTCTCCTGTCCGACGTAGTGCGCCCATCCGCCGCCGTTTCGACCCATCGACCCGGTGAGGATCAGCAGCGACAAGATCGCGCGATAGGTCGCGTCACCGTGGAACCACTGGCAGATTCCGGCGCCCATGATGATCATCGACCGGCCACCGGACTCCTCGGCATTGCGCGCGAACTCGCGCGCGATCCGGATGCATTGCTCAGCCGGAACGCTGGTGCGCTCGGCCTGCCAAGCCGGCGTGTACGGCGTACTCGCATCGTCGTACCCGGTCGGCCACTCCCCCGGCAGCCCGTCGCGAGCCACGCCGTACTGTGCCAGCATCAGATCGAAGACCGTGGTGACGAGGTGGCCGCCGACCCGGCGTGCGGGCACGCCACGGCGCAGGACCGAGCCGCTGCCGTCGGGATCGGTGAACGCGGGAAGCAGCACCTCGACGGGTTCACTCCCGTCGCCGGCCAGGGTCAGCGCCGGCGAGGCTTCCTCCAGGTCGAGGTTCCACCGTCCTATTCCGGAGTCTGCATAGCGAAATCCCATCGAGCCATTGGGAACCACCGGCTGTCCGGTCGCGCCGTCCAGGAACACGGTCTTCCACGCGTCCTCGGGTGCGGTGCCGCCCAGATCGGTGGAGGTCAGGAACTTGCCGGGAACCAGGCCCTCGCCGTTGTACTCGTCGAGCCGCACCAGGAAGGGCAGATCCGTGTAGGTGCGGACGTAGTCGACGAAGAACGGCGTACGACGGTCGACGAAGAACTCCTTGAGGAGGACATGACCCATGCTCATCGCGAGCGCAGCGTCGGTGCCTGCCTGTGCGGGCATCCACTCGTCCGCGAACTTGGTGTTGTCGGCGTAGTCCGGGCTGACCGTGACCACCTTGGTCCCGCGATAGCGGACCTCGGCCATCCAGTGCGCGTCCGGCGTGCGGGTGACGGGGACGTTCGAGCCCCACATCATCAGGTACGTCGCGTCCCACCAATCACCCGACTCGGGAACGTCGGTCTGGTCACCGAAGACCTGCGGGCTCGCCACGGGCAGGTCGGCGTACCAGTCGTAGAACGACGTCATCACGCCGCCGATGAGCTGGATGAACCGGGTGCCGACGCAGTGCGACACCATCGACATCGCCGGAATCGGGGAGAAGCCCGTGCAGCGGTCCGGGCCGTATGTCTTGATCGTGTGCACGTGGGCAGCGGCGACCATGTCGACGGCCTCCTGCCAACTCACACGTACCAGACCGCCCTTGCCGCGCGCCTGTTGATAGCGGCGGCGTTTCTCCGGATCGTTCACGACGTCCGCCCAGGCGAGCACCGGATCACCGAGCCGCTCGCGTGCCTCGCGGAACATCTCGACGAGCACCCCGCGGGCGTAGGGGTAGCGGACTCGCGTGGGCGAGTAGGTGTACCAGGAGAAGGCGGCGCCGCGCGGACATCCGCGAGGCTCGTACTCGGGCCGGTCAGGTCCCACCGAGGGATAGTCGGTCTCCTGGCTCTCCCAGGTGATGATCCCGTCCTTGACGTACACCTTCCACGAGCACGAACCGGTGCAGTTCACGCCGTGAGTCGAGCGCACGACTTTGTCGTGGCTCCAGCGATCCCGGTAGAACACGTCGCCCGCGCGGCCGCCCTGCCGGAACACCGCACGCCCGTCGCTGGTCTCCTCCCTCCGCGTGAAGAAGCGACCGAGCTTCAGAAGCGCGTCGCTGCCCGGACCGTCGAGACCTGCCGGACCAGCATTGCTCATGACGTCAAAGGTAAGGACAGTCCTCGCCACGGGTCCATACCTCGTCACAGCTGGGCGTGTCGATGCGAGTCTCGTGACGCCCGCTGCGTCGGTTCCTCGGGTGGGGCAGGCTTTGACGGCGTTGGCCAGACGTGGCTCACCGTAGCGGCGTACATCCGGGTCGTGGGCTCCGCCGAGTCCGCCGGCGCCGGCCTGGACAGACCCCTACGGCGCCGACCAGGTTGCCGGCCGAAGCGGTTCGTCGAGCTCGACTCGGCCGGCCAGGTTGTCCAGGGTGCCTACCAGTCCCGCGAAGGTGCACTCGGCAACGACCTCCAGCACGTCCGCCTCGGACAGTCCGGCTTCGGCCGTACGCCGAACGGTGCCCTCAGCAACTTTCCCTCGGGTGAGCACCAGCTCCCGCGCGAGTGCGTAGACCGCCGCCGCAGCGGAATCCGCGGGCTCGTCACCGGCGCGCATCCGCTCGAGGTCTGCGGCTGTGGCGCCGAGAGTTGCGAGCACGGTGCTGTGGAACGCAACGCCGTACCGGTTGTCGACCGCAACGCCGACGGCAAGGCCGGCCGTCTCCCGTAGCACCGGGTCGAGCGCACCGCCGGTGACCGCTCGCCGCAGTCCGTCGAAGGCGGCCAGCAGCGTGGGTGACGTGGCCGTCGTCGCGGCCAGGTTCGGCACGAAACCGAGGTCCTCGGCGATGCCTTCCAGCATCGCCTTCGACTCAGCCGGTGCCGTACTCGTGGTGTGCACAGTCAGATCCATCATTCTCTCCCTGCGGCCGACGGTCGCGGCCATGCCAGGACAGCGTGCTGCGCGGCGGTGTGGTGGCGCGATTCCCTCGTGGGGAAGGGAATCGCCGCGGTGCGGCGCCTATCCTTGGCCCCATGCGGGCAGCACCGGCGGATCCGGAGTTCGGCGACCTGTTGCGGCACTGGCGATCGGTCCGTCGGTTCAGCCAACTGGACCTCGCATCGGCCGCCGGGTCGACACCGCGGTATGTGAGCTTCGTCGAGACCGGACGGTCCCAGCCGAGCCGGGAGATGGTGGTGCGGCTGGCGCGGGCCCTCGACGTACCGCTGCGGGAACGGAACGGGCTGCTGCTCGCCGCCGGGTTCGCACCGCTCTACCCGGTGGCGGCGCTCGGCAGCGCGCAGCTCGCCCGGGTGGAGGAGGCGCTGGCGTCGATGCTCGAGCAGCACGAGCCCTACCCGGCGGTGGTGATGGACCGCGGCTGGAACGTGCTGCGGGCGAACCGCGGCGCCTCGCAGCTGTTCGGCACCCTGCTCGCCCCCGACCCGCTACCGGACCCGGCGAACGTGCTGCGGCTGATGATCGAGCCCGGACCGGTCCGCGCGGCCGTACTGAACTGGTCCTCGGTCGCACCGGCGCTGCTCGAACGCGCCGCCCGCGAGGCCGTCGGCGGCGTCTTCGACCGGGAGACAGCGGAGCTGGTACGCCGCCTGCGCTCCCGCCCGGACGTCAGCGCCGTACTCACCGGGCCATCGGTCACGGCACCGTCGGTACCCGTGATCGACGTACGGTTCGCGCTCGGTGATCTGGTGGTCGAGCTGTTCTCGGTCGTGTCCACCATCGGGACCCCGGTCGACGTCACCGCCCAGGAACTCCGCGTCGAGGCGTTCTTCCCCGCAAATCAGGCCACCCGAGACACCTGGCACCGTCTGACCGCGGCCGGTGGATGACTAGTCTCGGCCTATGAGTTCACAGACCATCGAGGCCAGGTTCGAGATCCTCGACTGGACGGAGATGCCGTACGACGAGCCCGCCGAAGTGCCGAAGCTCAGTTACCAATCACGATGCCAACAGCGATCGGGAAGTTGCGCCGGTTGGCGCGGGGCTGGGTTAGTGTGCGGAAATGGCGCAGGGGGAAATTGACAAGGTCGCTGAGGAGACCGGGTTCTCCGGTGTGGTCTGGATCGACCGTGCCGGCCAGGTCGAGTTCGCGAAGGCCTACGGGCTGGCCAACCGCACCTATCAGGTTCCCAACTCCCTCGACACCAGGTTCGGAATCGCCAGCGGCAGCAAGGGGTTCACCGCCCTGTCCGTGCTTTCACTGGTGCAGGACGGTGTGCTGGAGCTGAGCACCACCGCCCGATCCCTGCTCGGCGAGGATCTACCACTGATCGCGGATGACGTGACCGTCGAGCATCTCCTCACGCACACCTCTGGCATCGGTGACTACCTGGACGAAGAGGCCGACACTGAGATCACCGATTACATTGTCGGCGCGGCGCACGAGCTGACTACGACCGAGGCTTTCCTCCCGCTGCTGGACGGGCATCCCACCAAGTTCCGGGCCGGTGAGCGGTTCGCTTACTGCAATGGTGGTTTCGTGGTCCTCGCCCTGCTGGCGGAGCGGGCCAGTGGCGTCGGGTACCACGACCTGGTCCGGGAGCGGGTGCTCCGGCCCGCCGGCATGACCAGAACCGACTTCCTCCGCTCCGACGAGCTACCTGCTGACGCGGCCGTGGGCTACCTGCCGTTGGACGGGGTCGACCGTTCCAACGTCTTCCACCTGCCGGTGCTGGCCACCGGCGACGGTGGCATCCACACCACCGCCGCCGACATGTCCACCTTCTGGCGCGCGCTTTTCGCCGGCGACATCGTGAATTCCGTTGAAGAGGTCGTCCGGCCACGCCGCGACGTACCCGAGAAGTCCAGGCGCTACGGCCTCGGCTTCTGGCTGCACGAGAGCAACGACACGGCGATCCTGACCGGGTACGACGCCGGCGCGTCGTTCAAGTCGACGCACGACCCACACACCGGCACCACCTGCACCGTGCTTTCGAACACCTCCCCCGGCGCCTGGCCCATCGCGCGCGCTCTCACACCTTGAGGCAAGTCAGTCCAGCGCGGCTGCCTTGCGGAGCAGCACCGAGCGTTCGCGCTGGTTGGCGCACAGCCGGGCCGCCAGCTCCAGCTCGGCGCGCGCCTCCGGTCGCCGACCGAGGCGGGCCAGCAGCTCACCGCGTACGGTCGGAACCAGATGCGAACCGGAGAGCCGGTCCGAGGCGATCAGCTCGTCCACGATGGCCAGGGCTTGCGCCGGCCCCGAGGCCATGGCCACGGCGACCGCCCGGTTGAGCTCGACCACCGGCGAGGGCGCGACCCGGCCGAGCGCCTCGTAGAGCACCACGATCCGGTCCCAGTCGGTCGCTTCCACCGACGGAGCCGACGCGTGGACGGCGGCGATCGCAGCCTGCAGGCCGTAGGGGCCGAGCCCGCGAACCGATGCCTTGGCCAGCGCGGCCAGTCCACGGTGGACCGCCGAGAAGTCCCAACGCTGCCGGTCCTGGTCCGCCAGCAGGATCGGCGAACCGTCCGGGCCGGTCCGAGCCGGGAAGCGCGCGGCCGTCAGCTCGCACAGCGCGAGCAAGCCGTGGACCTCCGGCTCATCCGGCTGCAACGCGGCCAGCGTTCGCGCCAGCCGGATCGCCTCGTACGCGGCGTCGGGGCGTAGCAGCCGGTCCCCCGACGTGGCCGTCGACCCCTCTGTGAAGATCACGTAGACGACGCTGAGTACACCGCCCAACCGTTCCCGGCGCTCATCGGCCGGCGGCAGCTCGAACGGCACCCCAGCGGCCGCGATCGTCTTCTTCGCCCGGGTGATGCGGGCCTGCACGGTCGGCACAGGTACCAGGAACGCCCGGGCGATCTGTTCGGTGGACAGGCCGCCGACCACGCGCAGGGTCAGCGCCACCCGGGCCTCGCGGGAGAGCACCGGGTGGCAGCTGACGAACATCAGCGCCAGGATGTCGTCGTCGATCCGGTCGGGGTCGATGTCCTCGTGGACCACCGGGTCAGCCGCAAGGACGGCGTACCGGTCCTTCAGGGCGGTACGGCGGCGGATCGCGTCGATCGCCCGCCGCCGGGCCGTGGCCATCAGCCAGCCGGCCGGATCGGCCGGAGGGGTGAGCGGCCACGACACCAGCGCCGCGGCCACCGCCTCCTGGGCGGCGTCCTCGGCCAGGCCGAAATCGCCGGTGAACCGGGTCAGCGCGGCGACGATCCGCGCCGACTCGATCCGCCAGACGGCTTCGACCTCGGCCGCACTCATCAGCTCTGGCCGTCGCTCTCGGCCAAGGCCCCTTCCTTGACGAACTCCCCGCTGTCCTGCGGGACCTCGTCCTCCCCCGGCACCCGCCGGACCTCGATCTTGGACCCGCGGGCCGCCGGAACCCGCTTGGCCCACTCGACCGCCTCCTCCTTCGAGGCGACGTCGAGCAGGAAGAATCCCCCGAACAGTTCCTTGGTCTCCCCGTACGGCCCGTCCGTGACCACCGGGGCCTCGCCGCTGAAGTCGACCACGACGCCCAGGCCCGGATCGTCCAGCCCTTCGGCGGCGACGTAGACGCCGGCCTTGAACATGTCCTCGATGAACTGGCGGGTCGTGGTCATCATCTCGTCGATGTTCGCCATCATCGCCGCGTTCGACTCGTCGGTGCCCCGCATGATCAGCATGTACTTCGGCATCGCGCTCTCCTCGTCCGGCGGGGCCGCCTCTCGGCCCTCGCATCCACTGGTCGAACGAGCGACCCGCGGATCGACACGGCCCCCAAAACCAGTAATCCCTTACAGATCTTTACAGCACTCTGTGGCTGAAGCTGATCCACGACGAGGGTAGGACCGGTCGCTGTCCCCGAGTCCTTACGGACGAACGCGGATGATCGTCTTTCCCCTGACCCGCTCGGTCGGGTTGAAGGCGGCGACGGCGTCGTCGAGGGTCGCGACGGTGCCGATGACTGTCCGCAGTCGTCCGTCCCGCACGCGCCGGGCGATCTCGCCCAGCTGGGCACGGTCAGACACCACGACGAAGTCGATCGCCAGGCCGTCGACGGGACGCGCCTCGGGTGGGCCGGCGATGGTCACCAGCGTTCCCCCGGCTCGAACCAGACCCGCGGACCGCCGCCCGATGTCGCCGCCGAAGACATCGAACACCAGATCAACTCCGCCGACGTCCTCCAGAACGTCGTTCTCGAGATCGACGAACTCCTGTGCGCCGAAGTCGAGCGCGGTCTGCCGATCGACAGCGCGCCCGGTGCCAACGACGTAGGCGCCCGCCTCACGCGCGAGCTGCGTCACCATCGAACCGACACCACCGGCCGCACCGTGCACGAGGACGCTCTGGCCCGCCTGAAGACGGCCGTGCTCGAACAGTCCCTGCCACGCGGTCAGGCCCGAGATCGGCAGACTCGCGCCCACCGTGAAGTCAACGTCGCCCGGCAGCGGCGCAAGGTTACGTGCCTCAACTGCGGCGTACTCCGCCAGCGTGCCGTCGCGAGTCCAGTCCGTGAGTCCGAACACCCGCTGGCCCACCGACAGCCCCGTCGTTCCATAGCCGAGAGCACTGACCACCCCGGCCAGCTCATGCCCGGGAATCGACGGCGTCCGGTCCCGGCCGAGGCGATCGGTCCAGGTCGAGGGCCACGTCAGTTCACCCGGAGTGAATCCCGAGGCATGAACCTGAACGAGGACGTCGTTCCCCGCCGCCTCTGGATCCGGCCGCTCCGCCAACGTCATCGCGGCCGTTCCCGCGGCCTGATCCGTCACCACAATCGCCTTCATCCGGCACCTCCCTGCATCAGTCTCCCTCGCCGGCACTCTGCTGGCCGGTCCGCCGATCATCCGACGTGCACCTGCCGGGTGTCGAAGGCTACGTAGCCGGTGAAGTCGTGGCCGACCTGCTCGATGGCCGAATGCTTCGGGGCCGGGTACGTCCAGGCGGCGTCACGAAGCGTGTGTCTCGGCGTCGTCACATCGAAGTACTCCGCAGAGCCCTTCCACGGGCACACGTACGGCGTCGCCGACGGCTGAAGGGTGCCGATGACCAGTGAGTCCGGCGGGAAATAGCGGCTGCCTTCGATAACAACCACCGCGCCGGCGGCTGCCTCGGCCAGCAGCGTTCCGTCGGCAGTTGCTTTGACGTCTGTCCGCATCGTCTCGTTCTCCTTTGACGGCTGGTGATCGACCTTCGATGAATAAGGACTATACAGACCACAACAACGCTCGCAATCCTCGCTCCCGCCAGCCACGAAGCCTTGCCTACGAGACAGATCGCCCGTCGATTGCTTGATTCTAAATGGACAGCATGGTCCACTTTTAGACAAGGGCACGGCCCCATCCGCAGGAGGGCTTTCGCCGACATGAGCGCTGCACCGCAGTTCGTCGCCGCCGTCGCGATCCCGGCCGGCGCAACCCAGGTTGTCCTGTCCGGCACCCCCGGTCTGCTGAGCGACCTCGTTCAGGTCCGGTCCTGGCTCACCGACCCGGACGCCGTCGACACCTACGTGAAGGTTCGCAACGACGTCATCTCTCACCGGCCGGCTTATATGCTCTCAGTGGTGCCACAGCTGATCCGGCCCGATCTGCGCCTCGAGATCGAGGTCACCGCAGTCGTGACACACCAGGCGGCCGAACAGAACGAGTGAGCAACATGCCCGAGGGAGACACCGTGCCCGGAACCACCGCTACACGCCGCACGCCGCGTGGCCTGGAGACCCGTTCACGGATCGTCGAGTCGGCAGCCAACCTGTTCTACGTCAAAGGCGTCAACGCGACGACCCTCGACGACGTCCGACTGGCCAGCAGCACCAGCAAGTCCCAGCTGTACAACCACTTCGAGGACAAACTCGCGCTGATCCACGCCGTGATCGACGTGCAGTCGAAGTTCGTCCTCGCCCGCGAGGAACAGCGCCTGCGGGGTGTGAAGACTCTCAGCGGTCTGCGCCGCTGGCGTGACGCTCTGGTGCAGGCCAACTCACTACAGGACGGGTCGTACGGGTGCGCGCTGGGCGCGATGTCGATCGAGCTGTCCGACAACGACGAGCAGTCACGAAGAGCGCTCAACGCATCGTTCGATGCCTGGCAGCGGATACTCGTCGAAACCCTGACCCGGCTCCGCGAACTCGGCGTCCTCACCGAGGACGCGGACCCGCAACGCCTCGGGACCGGCCTGCTGGCTGCCCTCCAAGGGGGCTACGTGCTTGCACAGAACGCCCACAACTCCGCGCCGATGGCCATCGGGCTGGACATGGCCCTCGACCACATCGAGTCCTTCGCTCGCAGCTGAGCTCACGTTCACTCACCAGCGCGGGAGGTCCAGGTCGCCGCGTCGCAGGCGATAGACGTCCAGCAGAACGCCGTAGTACTTGTCGGTCTCGCCGACCCATTCCATTCCCATCCGGCGGGCGGCGGCAGCGGCCCGCCGGTTTCGCGGCCGCGTGACGGCGAAGACCTCGTCGACGCCGGAGTCGAACGCGTAGTGCGCGAGCGCGTGCCCGGCCTCGGCGGCCACGCCGCGGCCCCAGTGCGCCGCCGCGACCTGGATACCGATCTCGTAGTCGACCTCGTACGGAGGGAGAAGGAGTAGCGCTACCGCGCCGATCGTCTTGCCGGTCTCGAGATCGTCGACCTTCCAGCGACCGAGCGGCGCGGGCAGGGTCGCATCCTCGCTGACCCATTGCGAGAGCAGATCCCGCATCTCGGTCTCGGTGGTGATCCGGCCCATGGCCGGGGCGAGCCACCGAGCGACGTCCACGTCGCCGAAGATGGGCAGGGCCACAGCGGCGTCGTCTGTGGTCCAGGGGGCCAGCTGCAGGCGCGACGTACGGATGCGCCGGCCGTCGATCTTCGGTACGTCCAGCACCGGGGTCGAGGCTTTCTCCTCGTTCACGCCCGCCCGCGGTGCCCTGTCCGGAACCAGCGCCGCACCCGGATGCTCGGTGTCGACAATCGGCCTGTACGACGGGTGGTCGGCGATGTAGTCCGCGACGAAGGGGCAGTAGTTCGTCAGTGTCAGCATCTTGGCGGTGGCGTCGTCGAGAGCGACTCGGACGAGCTCGGTCGCGATGCCGGTGCCCCTGCGATCCGGGTCGACAGTGGTGTGGGTGAAGATGATGCGCTTTCCGTGCGGCCGGTACTTCAAGTGCCCGACGACGTGTCCGTCGGCGATCGCCTCGAACTGCCGCGTCTCAGGGTTGTCCCGTATCTGCAGGTCGCTACCCACCGTTCGGCTCCTCCAGCGGTCTCGTTGCGATGCCACTCGCCCACGTATCGATGAGGACCATACAGTCCACTGCTACGGCTGTCAAAGGCACTCCAGAGCTGTCTATGTCAGCCGCAAGAGGTCCTCCCCCGAGGATTTGACCCAACAGGTCGGCGGTGTAGCCTACGCAGAAATGGACTCTCTAGTCCACGCAGAGGATGAAGAAAGATACGAAACGGTGACTGAGAATTCCAGACACTTGCCGGGCAGCTACCGGCTCACCGGCGGTGAGGTCACAGTCGGAAACGTCATCGGGCAGACAACCCGGCAGCACACTGGACGAAGCGCTGTCAGCGTGACCGCCCGGATCCTCGATCTCGACGTGATGCTGGCCAACTGGGAAGGCCAAGCCGCCGCCGCGGACTCAGTCCTCCCACTGACGACGTTCCCCCTCCCGCTCGACTCCCTTCCAGCGAGCGTTCAGATCCGGATCGAGGCCACCCCGGCATCCGTGTCGTGCGTAGACGGTGACTGGCACATACGCCTGTGGTTTACCGACAGCGCCGGCCGCCAGCTGACCTGGCACTGCCTGGCCCGCCCCGGCCTGGACGGATCCGACCGCTTCTCGGCACCTCTCGCAGCGACACTCGTGGTCGACGACGTCCACCGAGTCGACCCGGCGGCGTCACCGCGAAACCTCCACAGGAGCCCACAATTGACGACCCCGACAGACCACAACGACCACGTGATCGCGATCCTCGATCACCCCGAGGACGAGTACTACGAAGTCACCAGCGGCGGCGATCGAGTCGGCATGCTGGTCTATCACGTGATCGGCACCAAGCTGACGATCACCCACACGTGGATCGCTGAATCCCACCGCGGACAAGGTCTCGCGTCGGTCCTGATACGTCACGCGCTCGACGACATCCGCACCAAGAGCGTGACCGTTTCGAACTACTGCCCGATCGTGGGCAGCTACATCGAGAAGAACCCCGAGTACGGCGACCTGCTCCACAACACCTAGAAGTCGATGCGCATGACGGCGCGACGGGTGCCAGGCCGGCTCACCTCGGCGAACCCGGCATCGGCGAACATGGCGAGAGTGCCGACGGACCCGCCGTCCACGAAGTCCGGGTAGCCCTCCACGGCGCGGGCGCCGCGTTCACGGGCGAAACCGGCGGCGGCGCGGGCGAGTGCGCGGCCGACTCCTCGGCGTCGGTAGCCGACCCGGATGACGAAGCAGGTCACGGCCCAGACGCTGATGTCGGTCTTGTCCTCGTTGCGACCCAGCCAGGGGATGCGGAAGTCGCGTAGCAGCCTCGGGTGATCGGCTCGCGGCGCGACGGCGCACCAGCCGACCGGCTCGCCGTCGAGATACGCGACCAGGCCGCTCGTCGCCCGCGCCTTCCGGTCTCCGCAGGCGGTCTGGTCGCGGAGCCGGGCCGCGAGCTCCTCGGGACCCTCAGAGTCCCAGGATTCCTTGGGCAGCATCCGGAACCGCTGGCACCAGCACCGTGCGGGGTCGCCGGTCGTGCCGAAGACCGCCTGTAGGTCCTCCCAGGTCGCCTGGTTGGCCGGAACGATCGTGAGCTGCTCGGCGGTGACCGGTTCCCGCGAGCCCGTCGGGCGAGGAACGTGCACCCGCTCGGCCGGACGCCGCTTCTGCTGACGGGGTGACGCGTCGAACGTGAGCCGAACATCCACCGCGTCGCCTGCATCCAGTCCTCCAGGCTTGCGCACGGCGTCCTTCAGCGGGAGCAGGTAGCCCCCGTCCTTCGGCCACAGCGACGTCTTCCACTCGGCGCTGCCGATCCGAGCGCGGATCGGCAGCATCCCCCAGCCGTAGCTGGCGGCCGAGCCCGCCGCCCGCAGGGCGACACATTCCTGCTCCGGTACGGGGACGAAGTAGTACGGCGCAGGACCACGCCACTCGATGACCGTGCCGCTGAACTCTTGCTCCATGGCCAGATGTTAGGCCCCATTCCGGACGTCCCGCTTCCGGATCCACCACTCGTGCCAGCGCGACTCGCGGTCCTAAGCAGCCATTCGCACGCCGGCCTCCTGAGCCCGCGAACTGCTCACGAACGTGGTGAAGCATGCCGCCGCCCGCAAGGTCGTCGTCCAGCTGGCGCGCACCGACGCGTTGCCCGGCTTCAGGTCATCGACGACGGCCGGGGGCTCGGCGGCGTGGATCTCGACGCCCGGTTGAGGAACGGGCACCTCGGCCTTGCGTCGCGGCGGATCAGGGTGGAGGCAGCCGGTGGATGGATGCGGCTGCGGGATGCCGAACCCCACGGCACAGTCGCCGAGGTGGAGGTCCCGCTGAACTGAACCGGACGAGCGGCTCAGACTGTTCCCATGCGCCAGCGTGGAGCTCAGCCCTTCAGAGCAAGGCGGTGCAGACGGATCGCGGAGATCAGGAAGAAGACCCCGCCCAGGATCGCGTAGCCGGCGACGGTGGTCAGTGAGGCCTTCGGCCCGCCTGCCATCAGGATGAAACCGCTGCCGGCGATGACGGAGATGCCGCCGCTGAGGATCATCGCCCACTGACCACCGAGCCGGTAGCGCAGAACCGCGACGATCAATTGGACGATGCCCGCAGTGATCGCCCACACGCCCCACACCCGCAACACACTCGGGATGCCGGAGGTGACCGCGACGGCCAATCCGACGGCGGCGAGCAGACTCAGGCCCATGTTCACGTAGAGCGGCGCCTTCGGCCGAGTAGCGCCCGAGGAGCGGAAGTCGATCACGGCCGCGGCGACGTCGAACAGTGGGTAGATCACCAGCAGGGCGACTGCTCCCGGGTTGATCGTCGTGGCGATCGCCATCATCAGGACCGCCCAGACGATGGCGAATCCGAAGCGGACGTAGTACAGGGTTCGCAGCGCCTTGGTGCCGGCGGCGGCACCAACCATTGAGCCGGTGGCGCCGATGGATTCGAATGAAGTGGACACCAGATTCCTCTCGAGATGGACGAACTGGGCGAATGCCCCCGACGCCACTCGTGTAGACAGAACGATCGGTACTGCCGAGCTTTGCAGCAAGCGTCGATCGTTGTCAAGACCGATCGTTCTGTCTGCTAGTCTCGACAGAGCACTTCAAGAGATCGGATGGGAAACGGATGTCGGAAGCACGGTCTCGACTGCTCGGCACTGCCACTGAGCTCTTCTACGCCGAGGGCCTGCATGCCGTGGGAGTCGACCGCGTGATCGCGAAGGCACAGGTGACTCGCGCCACGCTGTACAGGCACTTCCCGAGCAAGGATGACCTCATCGTCACCTACCTGGTGCAAGCCGACGAGGCGATCCGTAGGCAGGTAGATGCCGCGCGGGCTCAAGACGCCGACCCCGACGACATCATTCGCGCTGTCGGCCGGACCATCACTGATGACATCCAGAGAGCCGGCTTCCGAGGCTGCGCGTTCCTGAACGCCGCCGCCGAATACCCCGACCCGGCCCATCCGGTGCACCAGGCAGTTCTCAAGCACCGGCAGTGGTTTCTGGAAACCCTGACCGAACTCTTCTCCGGCACCGGGAAGATCGACCCGGAACCAGCGGCCCGGCACTTCGTCATGCTGCGAGACGGTGCCATGGCCGCCGGCTGCCTGACCGATCCGAAACCCATCTGCGAGACATTCCTGCGCGGGATCGAAGGCCTGCTCACCTATCGCAGTCGCCAGGAACCGGCGACCTGATCTGCGGTCAGGCTGTCATGGAGAATCAGCCGGGTGATCGGCCCGTGCAGGACGTCGATGGCCAAGCGGAGAAGACTGCTCTGCCGTCGTTGGCGGTGAGTATCAGGACGAGGCTTCAGCGCTGCGGCGGCGCATGAGGCGGCGCAGTTGGGTCATGCGGGCGGCACCGATCGTCGTCGCCACGATGGTCGTAGCGACTCCGGCGATGAACAGGGCCAGGGCGAGCGGCAGGGAGCCCTCCATCCAGAGGAAGTGGACGTCGACGCTGCCGGTGTTCTGCAGCATGAAGATGATCAGTACGACGAGTCCGACCACGGCGGCGCAGATCCCGAGCCACGCGGCACTGATCCGGGTGCGTGGCACCCGGGGCGGCAACGGTTTCGAGAGCTCGTCGACGGCCGACATCGGCGCGCCATCTGCCGGCGTGGCTGCTGCTGGGGGTTTGGGTGTGTTTCGGGTGCGGTGAAGTACCGACATGACGTCCCCTACGGGAGGGCCGGTGTGGCTGGCAGCCTCAAGGTGGGATGTCGTCGATTCCGGAACTACTCCCACAGTACGCCTGTCTGGACCGGAAAAACCGCCGAGGCGGTCGCAGACCAGACCGAAGCCCTCCCCCACCGCACGGAGGTCGGGGCCTGTTCCAATCACCAGTTCACCTGCAGGTATTTGAGGAGGGGGCCCTTCCTCGAGGCCACAGCAATAATCGCGGTCGGTGCCTCGCGCGCGGCTTCGAACTCGGACCTGGGTCGGACCGGCCCCGAGCCCGGACGCTTCGCGACGACGAAGCATCATGGTGGGATGCGAGTCCATCTCTCCGAGCGATCCCGTACGGCGGTCGTCGCGGGAGCCGGCGCCGTTCCGGCGCTGGTGTGCGCGGCGATGGTGCCGTTCCGGGCACGGATCGAGAACACCAGTATCGCCCTACTGCTCGTCCTCGTCGTGGTCTCAGCTGCGGCGACCGGCGTCCGCTGGGCAGGAATCGTTGCCGCCCTGTCGGGCGCGGCATGCTGGGCCTTCTTCCTCACTCAGCCGTACCAGCAGATCATCATCACCGAGCGGGCTGACATCCAGACTGCAGCTCTACTCACACTGGTAGGCATCGCGGCCGCGCTGATTCTCTGGGGACGGCGCAAGCGGCACACCCACGCGAACGAGCAGCAGGCCCAGCTCAGCGGCATTCTCCGAACCGCGGGCATCGTCGCGGCTGGAAGCTCACACACCGAGGGTGTGATCGAGCATGTCGCAGACCAACTCGTCGAGTTGCTGGGAATCGACGACTGCTACTTCGACAGTGACATCCGGAACGAAGCGCCTGCCGCGCTGGTCCGTGACGGCACAGTCGTGCGCCGCGGTCGAGATCTCGACGTCGAGCGATTCGGGTTGCCCACCGACTGCGAAATCGAGCTTCGAGTGCACCACAACGGCGTCACCCGCGGCCGCTTCCTTCTGGTCGCGTCGACCCGGCTGGCCCTTCCGTCGCTCGCACAACGACAGGTCGCCGTCGCCCTGGCAGACCAGGTCGGAGCAGCCTTGGCGACACACGACAGATCCTCGTGACCCAAGGGGTGCCCCCGGTGGGACGCGACTGTCTGGCCATGGATCAGGAGGCTTTGCTGCCGCGGTCGGTGCCGTCGGAAGAGGGTGTCGACGCGACCGGTGTGTCGGGCTTGCTGGAGCGGCTCGAGGAGCAAGGGATCGAGTGCCACTCCCTGATGGTGGTGCGCCATGGCCGGGTGATCGCGGAAGGGTGGTGGGCGCCGTACTCGGCCGAACGCCCGCATCTGCTGTACTCGTTGACGAAGTCGATCGTCGGCGTCGCGGTGGGTCTGGCAGTTGACGACGGTCTCATCGCGCTTGATGACCGCGTGGTCGACATCCTCCCCGAGCACGTCCCCGACCCGGTGTCCGCCCGTGCCGCGGAGCTGACCGTCCACCATCTCTTGAGTATGTCGACAGGGCACGAGGACGACGTTCTCGAAGCCGCGTGGGCACTCGAGCCACACGATCTGGTCCGAGGGTTCCTGCGGATCGCTCCCGACGCACCGGTCGGATCGCTCCATGCCTACAACAACCCGACCACCTTCGTGCTGGCGCGGATGATCGAGCGTGTCACCGGTCGCGACCTGCCGGAGCTGCTGAGTCAACGGCTGTTCGGCCCGATGGAAGTGAACATCGTCGACTGGGAACGCCTGCGCAGCGGGGTCACCTTCGGCTTCCACGGGGCTTACCTGACAACCGAGGCGATTGCCGCGTTCGGCCTCTTGCTGTTGCAGGGCGGGCAATGGCGGGGCCACCAATTGGTGTCGCAACGCTGGGTGGAGACGGCTACGCGGCGCCAGATCGAGACCCTCCAGTTCGAGGACGGCTCGCGGGAGCCTGACTGGCTGGAAGGGTACGGCTACCACTTCTGGCGATCGCGCTACGGATACCGAGGTGATGGTGCAATGGGGCAACTGTGCTTGGTCGTCCCCGAGCAGGACCTGGTGGTAGCCGTCACCGCGGCAACAACCAACACGCAAGCTCTGCTCGCACTGATCTGGGATCAGCTCCTGCCCAGCGTGGACAAGCCCGGCTCCGCAGCGGACGACCGCGCTCTCGCCGATCGTCTCCGGCAGCTGACCCTGCCCGTCGTCACCGGCGACCACCGTCCGCGAACCTCAGCCGGCGGAGTTGTCGACGCCGCAACGGAAGCGTCGGCCCTGCCGTCGGGATCGACGGTTTCGATCGAACCACGCCCTGATGGCTGGTCGCTACGGATCGATGCCGATGGCAACACCTTCGACGTCCCCGTCGGCCACGGCCACTGGCAGGAAAGCTCACCACTCGGCCGACCGGTCGTCGCAGCCGGCGGCTGGTACGGCGACGTGTTCGAGGCCGACCTGTTCGTCATCACCACCCCGAGCCGAGTCCGGGTCGTCATCGACTCAGACCGGGTCACCACCACCTGGAACATCGTGCCCCTGGTCGGCCCGAACCTCATTGACAACTGCGATCACCCCTGATCACCCGCCCAGACCGATCCTGAAGCGGCGTTGCGGCCGAACTACATTCCCAGTGGGACCTTCGGTGCCCACCGAGCAGGACCTTCCGCCCTCGCGGCGCCGGGCAAGCCCGCCTTGACTGGAAGTCGAGAATTCCTGAGGAGCCGCACCGTGGACGTCGTGATCAGAACTCGGAGACTGACCAAGCGATTCGGATACGGCACCGCTCTGGACGCCCTCGATCTGGACGCACCGGCCGGCGCCATCCTGTCCGGCCGCGACGTCGCCACCGCACGCGGCGGCTGAGTCCCATGCCTGTGTTCCGCCGACGCGACCTGGCCGCATCCGCCGTGATCGTCGTACTGCTCGCGCTCTACCTGCCGTTCCTTGCCCTCGGCACCTTCCTCGGCATCGGCAGCACCGACGAGATGACCTGCGCCGTCCTGATCCTGACCGGAGCAACCGTGATCCTGCTCGCAGACGACGACCGCTCCGACGCTGCCTCGTGGCTCACCCCGATCCTCGCCACCGCCGCAGTCGCGTGCGCCGCACTGTCACTCCTTTCAGCCGCAGGCACCCTCCTGCCTGTCTCCGTCGCCACGACGGTGACCCTCTGGTCCGTCCAGCTCGCCGAGCACGTCACCTTCACTCCCAACCCGCTCAGGCGACCCTGATGACATAGACGCCCGCTGCCGGCGATGGAATCTGCTCAGCTCTGCCGTCGGCGGACGACCGCGACCGGAGAGTCGGCGTGGTGCAGGAGGCTCTGACTGACGGACCCGAGCACCAGGCCGGCGACCCCACCGCGCCCGCGCGAGCCGACGACGACAAGCGACGCATCGTTCGACAGGTCGACCAGCTTCGCACTGGCTCGTCCCTCGAGCAGCGAGGTCTTCACGTGCACCGCGGGATGCTTCGCCTGGTACGGCGCGAGGCTCTCAGCGAGCCGGTTCTTCAGCGACTCGCTGGCACTCTCGGCCGACTCGACATGCCGCTCCTGCGGGTGCCAGAAGTGGACGACCGTCAGTGGCTGACCGGACGCAGAAGCCTGCTCGAACGCGAAAGCCACCGCCTCGTCCGAGTCCTCCGAGCCGTCCGTGCCGACGACCACCGGTCCGGTACGACGCTCGCCGCGGACAACAACCACCGGGCAGGGCGCCTGGGCCGAGACCGATGTCGCCACCGAGCCGAGTACCGCGGCGGACATCTTGTTGCGCGACCGCGTACCGACGACGACCATGTCGGCTTCCGCGGCCTCGGCCAGGATCGCGTCGGCCGGGGCCAGGTTCGCCAGCCACCCGGACCCGCGCTCGTAGCCGAGTCGGTCCTGCGCGAAGCGAACCGCCGCGTCCAACTCCTCCTGATACCTGTCGACCGGCGCCGGTATCGGGACATACCCTTCGACACCCAGCCCCGACCAACTGCCCGACTCCTGCAGATAGGCGCGAACGACCCGCACCGCCGACCCACGCTCCCGCGCGGCCTCAACCGCCCAGCGCAGCGCGATCTGGCTCTCCGGCGTCTCATCGACACCTACCATGATGAACTTGCCCATCGATCCTCTTTCCTTCACTGCTCGGGTGCTGACGAGAGAGTGCCGACTAGGTGCTGCGGTACCGCCAGCGTGGTCCGACCCGGGCCCATTCACGGTCCCAGTCGCGCAGGCGGCGGCGGTCGAGGGGCACGACGGACAGCCTGGCCAGGCCCGCAATCAGCAGCCACGACAGCATCGCCGTACTCAGACCGACCCCGCCACCGACCGCCGCGCCGTCGCCGGGCCGTCGAGGTGGCGTGGTGATCTCACCGGCCGGATCGAGCCAGATCGTGACCTCGGAGTCCTTCGCCGTTCCGAGCGGCACATTGGCTCGTGCCTGGCGCGGCCATCCGGCCGGATCGGTCCAGGACACCGGCACCCTCGCTGTCGCCTGCGCGCCGGCCTCCGGGATCATCGGCGGCGTGTCCTCCAACGCTCGCGCCTGAACCTGCGTCATCGTCGATCGGCGTTCGGCCTCAGATCGTTCGATGGAGCGCGTGACGGAACTACTCACCGCCACCGCGACCGGAATCATCACAACAGCGACCAGGACCGCGGTCAGCACGACCAGCGACTGGATTCGATCGAGCCCGCGGCGCAGGGGGTTGCGGCCGAGCCCCAGCCGACGCGCGAGCATCAGCCCCCACGAAGGCACGTTCCGGTTGCCCGCCCTGCCCATCGCGCACTCCTCGACGGCGTCGGTAGCAAACGCCTTCGGCTCCCCCTGCACTCCTCACAATGGCCCGCGCACAGCGATTCGACCAGAGTCCAAAGTCCTCGGATCGTCGCACGAGTGATCGCCCCGACCCCTCCGGAGTTCAGACGAAGGAAGACCTCGTCTCGTCCCCCTCCTGCGCGTAATCGAGCTGCAACGGACGGCGACCGCGCCGCCGTCGCTCGGCCTCTGCCGTGATCTCGGCTCCGAGCAGTACGGCGTACGCGGTCGGCTTCGCGGCATCCAGCCCGGGAACGTGCCGCCGTTCGTCGTTCATCAGGTCGAGGAACCGGCCTGCCGGACGTTGTCCGCCGAGTCCTTCGCCCCGTCCGCGACCTGCTGCGCCGCCGAGCGACCCTCGTCCGCCACGTCGGTCGCAGCCTCGGATGCGGACTGCTTGACCTTGTCGACAGCCTGCTGCGCCGGCTCCTGCAGGTT